>CAWJTR010000015.1:0-255351 GCA_963845735.1 uncultured Alphaproteobacteria bacterium
AGCGGCGAAAGGTCCGCTCCGAGATCCCCAGCATCTCGGCCGCCTCCTCCTGGCTCAAATCACCTCGCTCATGCCGCTCCAGCAACCCCTCAAACCGCATCTGCCGTACCCCTTGCAACACCTCCGCCCGGACCATCCGCCGCCCCCGTTTCGAGCGGTTCTAAAACCGGACAGACCACGCGATGCAAAAACCGGACAGATCACGAGTCAGCTACAGCCACGAGCGGTCCGCTTGCCTCGATGTCGCAGAAATGCGGCATGCTCCCCCTAACAGCATGGGGCAGGAAGGGAGGCGGCAATGCCTGATTTAGTCGCAGTCGAAAACGCAGAAGCGTCGGCGAGCCGGGACGCGATTCGCATCGGCGGGCTAGACCACGTGGTGCTTAGAGTGGGCGACCTCGATCGCGCAATCGCTTTCTACGAGAATGTGTTGGGCATGCACATTGAGCGCCGGCTCAAACAGCCGAAGCTGGCCCAGCTACGCGCCGGCGCTTCGCTAATGGATCTGGTCCCGGCGGCGGTCTCGCCGCAGGCGGCGCCCGACAAAGCCGGGCGCAATATGGATCACTTCGCGATGCGGGTCGTCGGCTTCGACGCGACGGCGCTCAAGGCGCATCTACAGCGGCACGGCGTCGATCCCGGCGAGGTCCGCGAGCGTTATGGCGCCGAGGGCTACGGCCCGTCGCTCTACATTTCCGACCCCGACGGCAACACCGTCGAACTTAAGGGCGAAGCCACCCGCGGGCTTTAGGGTAGCGGCGGTGATGGTGTGAAATCCGGCTTCTCTTCGAGGCCGAACCACCTTTCCGGTTGTTCCCTTCGGCCGCCCCCGCAACTACCCGCCCGCTTCTCACGCCGTCGCGGCGCCGTCCACCGGGAGCGCTGCGCCGGAGACGAAGGATGCCTCGTCCGAAATCAGGAACAGGGCGGCGTTGGCGATCTCCTCGGGCTTGCCGGTGCGGCCCATCGGGATCTGGCGGGCGCGCGCCTGAACCAACGCCTCCTTGTCCTGGCCGCCCGCTTGGCCAGAGGGGCGCTGCTGGTCGGGCCGGGCGACAAAGACCCGCAGCATCGGCGTGTCGATCGGGCCGGGGCAGATCGCGTTGACCCGGATCTTGTCGGCTGCGAGGCGCTTGGCCAGCGAGCGGACAAAGCCGACGACGCCGAACTTGGCCATCGAATAGACCGGGCTGAAGGCCGAGCCGACCAGCCCCGAGGTCGAGGCGGTGTAGAGCAGCGCGCCGCCGCCGCGGGCGCGCAGTTCGGGGATTGCCGCCTCGGTCGTCAGCAGCACGGTGCGCAGGTTGAGCCCGATCGCGGTGTCGAAATCGGCCATGTCGATGCTTCGATCGAGGCCGGACCGGGATGGCCGACATGGTTCCACACGAAATCGAGCCCGCCGAAACTGCTGGCGGTGCGGCGCACGATCGCGCGGGCGAAATCGTCCTGGCGGAGATCCCCGACCAGGCCCTGCGCGCGACCGCCGGCGGTGGTGATTTCGCCGACGACGGCATCGACCCCGGCCTGATCGATGTCAACGACGCCGACCGCCGCCCCTTCGCGGGCAAAGCGTACTGCACCGGCTCGTCCCATCCCTGAAGCCGCCGCGGTGACGATGCCGATCTTGCCTTCGAGCCGCATGGTTATCCTCCCTCCACTCTAGCCGCGTCGTCAGCCGGTCTCACGCAGCGATGCCTTTGCCGTCGTAGAGCGCGCCGAGCGCCTCGCCATAAACCTCGCGGACCGCGTGACGCTTGACCTTCAACGTCGGCGTCATCTGGCCGTTGGCGATCGTAAATGGCTCCGCGGCTATCACGAAGCGCCGCACCCGCTCGACCGGCGTCAGCCCACGATTGACCCGCGCCACCGCGGCGCCGATCGTCTTGATGAATGAGAGGTCGGCGGCGAGCGCCGCGATATCCGGCGGGCCCCCGTCCTTGCCGGCGAACCCAGTGGCGAATTCGTGATCGGGCACGACGATTGCGACGAGATAAGGCTGGCGATCGCCAAACACCATCGCTTGAGCGATTTCAGGTTCCAAGGTCAGATAGCCTTCGACGCGGGCCGGCGAAACCATCTCGCCGCCAGAATTCTTGATGAAGTCGCGCTTGCGGTCGGTGATGCGGATATAGCCGTCCTCGTCGACTTGGCCGACATCGCCGGTGTGCAGCCAGCCATCGACCAGGGTGTGTGCGGTGGCTTGCGGATCGTTCCAGTAACCCTTCATGACATTGTCACCGGCGACCAGGATCTCGCCGTCATCGGCGACCCGGACCCGCACCCCGTCGAGCGGCGGCCCCACCGTGTCGATCTTGATCCGTGCCGGCGAATTGCAGCTGATCACCGGCCCGGCCTCGGTCTGGCCGTAGCCCTGCAACAGAGTGACCCCGAGCGCCAGGAAGAAGCTGCCGATTTCGGGGTTCAACGGCGCGCCGCCCGATACCATTGCCTTGAGTCGCCCGCCAAACCGTCGGCGTACCCCCGCGCGCACGAGAAGGTCGAGCGCCGGGTCGATCAAGCGCTCGCCGAGGCTCGGAGTTGCAAATGAAGCGCGCTTGCGCCCGATTGTGATCGTTTTGTCGAACATTTTTCGGGCCACGCGCCCTTTGCGCTCAACGCCGAGCAGGATGCGGCGGTGCAACGTCTCATAGAGCCGGGGTACTGCGGTCATGATCGTGGGCCGCGCTTCGAGGAGATTGGCGGCCAAGGTCTCCGCACCTTCGGCGAAGTAGATCTGCGCCCCGATCGAGATCGGGAACATCATCCCCGCCGTGTGCTCGTAGGCATGCGACAGCGGCAGGAAGCTCAAAAACACCTCGTCGCCGAGACCGATTAATTCGAGCAAACGATAGGCGCCATGGCAATTAACGAGAATGTTGCGGTGGGTGGTCATCACCCCCTTGGGGACGCCGCCTGTGCCCGAGGTGAAAATCAGGCAAGCGACGTCGTCCGGCGCCAATTCGGCGATTTGCCCGGTAATGTTGTCCGGCTGGTCACCCCCGCGCCTCAGAACCTCGTCCCACGACAGGACGTCGACCGTGCTCGCCTGGCCGGCGGCGGGCTCGATCGCGATCACCGTGTGCACGGCGTCGACCTGGTTGGCCGCCGCCAGCACTCGTCCGGACAAGGAGGACTTGGAGACGATCACCGCGCGGGCGCCGCTGGTCGCAAAGACATGGCGATGGTCCTCGACCGTGTTCGTCACATAGGCCGGGACCGTGATCGCCCCAGCGCTCATCACCGCGAGATCGGCAATGACCCATTCCGGCCGGTTTTCCGCCACCAGGGCGACCCGCTCCCCCAGGCCGATGCCAAGCGCTCTCAGACCTTGCGCCAGCCGGCGGACGTCGCGCGCAGCCGTGGCCCATGTCACCGGCTGATAGCCCCGGTCCCGTTTCATCCACAGAAAAGGCTTGTCGCCGTGCCGGTCGGCTTGCTCGAAGAACATCGCCGGAAGGCTGGCCCAATTGTCGTAATCCATCCTTCCGCGACCTCCCTACCGCCCTTTTACGGGTTTCGCGCCGATCGTGGAATACCGCCTGGCGCCGGCTGGTGGTGATCCCGACCTGAGCTCGGCTCGAGCAGATCGCCATGATCGCAGCGGCGGCGTCCGGGATGCCGCTTGGTGCTTCCTGCCTAAACCCCATATCTCGCATAGGTTCGGATCGGGGATTGAGTAATGCGTTTGCAGGCAGTTGCAGAGACGGCGGCAGGGCAGAAGAAGGCGGCGCTCGGTACGCTGCCGGAGTGGAATTTTTCTGATTTATACCCCGGTCCTGACAGCCCGGCACTGACCGGGGATCTGGCGCGGCTGGCCGATGATGCCGCAGCATTTCACCAGCGTTACGAGGGGAAGCTCGCAGATCTCTCGGGTGCGGCACTGGGGGCGGCGGTCGAAGCTTATGAAGATATGCAGGAGCTGAGTGGCCGGATCCTCAGCTATGCCTCGCTTGTCCATGCCGGCAATCTTGCCGACCCGGATATCGGCCGCTTCTATCAAACGATCCAAGAGCGGACCAACACCATCTCGACGAGTTTGCTGTTCTTTACGCTCGAATTGAACCGTCTCGACGACGCAGTACTCGAAGCGAAGGAAGCCGACCCGGCGCTCTCTCGTTATTGCCCCTGGCTGCGCGACATCCGCGCCTTTCGTCAGCACCAGCTGTCTGACGAGGTCGAAAAGCTGCTGCATGAGAAATACGTCGCCGGCCCCGCCGCCTGGACCCGGCTGTTCGACGAGACGATCGCCGATCTGAGGTTCCCGATCGGCGGCCAAGAACTGACCGAGGCCGAGGCGCTCGACCTGCTGTCGGACCGCGATCCGGAGGTGCGCCGCGAGGCCGCCGCCAGTGTCGGTGAGGTGTTGGGAAAAAATGCCCGCACCTTTGCCCTGATCACCAATACGCTCGCCAAGGACAAGGAGATCGAGGACCGTTGGCGCGGGTTTGCGCGGCCGATTTCGTCGCGGAATCTATCCAATTTCGTCGAGGACGAAGTCGTCGACGCGCTGATCGCGGCAGTGCGCGACAGCTATCCGCGTCTATCGCATCGATACTACCGGCTGAAGGCGCGCTGGTTCGGTGTCGAGGCGCTGCCTTTCTGGGACCGCAACGCACCCTTACCCGAGGACGACGACCGGCTGATCCCGTGGCATGAGGCCGAGGAGACCGTGTTGTCGGCCTATGGCGCCTTTTCGCCGGAAATGGCCGCAGTCGGCCGGCGGTTTTTCGCCGCGCCCTGGATCGACGCGCCGGTGCGGCCGGGCAAAGCCTCGGGGGCCTTCGCCCATCCGACGGTGCCTGGCGTCCACCCCTATCTATTGTTGAACTACCAGGGCCGGGTGCGCGACGTGATGACCCTGGCACACGAACTGGGTCATGGCGTCCATCAGGTCTTGGCAGGGCGGCAGGGTTATTTGATGGCCGACACGCCGTTGACCTTGGCCGAAACGGCCTCGGTCTTTGGCGAGATGCTGACCTTCCGCGCCTTGCTGACGGGCGAGACCGATCCGCGCCGGCGCAAGATCATGCTCGCCGGCAAGGTCGAGGACATGCTGAACACGGTCGTCCGCCAGATCGCCTTTGCCACGTTCGAGATCCGGGTGCACGACGAACGCCGCGAGGCCGAGCTGACGCCCGACCGGCTCGCAGAAATCTGGCTGGCGGTGCAGCGCGAGAGCCTCGGGCCGGCGATCCGCCTCGACGGCGTCTATCGCCATTACTGGTCGTACATCCCGCATTTCATCCATACCCCGTTCTATGTCTACGCCTATGCGTTCGGGGACTGTCTGGTGAACTCGCTTTACGCGGTCTATCAGGATGCGCATCAGGGGTTTGCCGAGCGCTATCTCGATATGCTGCGCGCCGGCGGCACCTTGCGTCATCGCGAATTGCTGGCGCCGTTCGGGCTCGACGCCGCCGACCCGTCCTTCTGGTCGAAAGGGTTGTCGGTGGTGTCCGGCTTTATCGACGAACTGGAACAGCTAGGCTGACTTGCGGCGATTTACAGTCTGATCGTGAGTGACGACGACACCTTTACCGGGCGAGTGCGGCGTTATGCGCAGGTGTCGACCGCGATGGGCGGGCTGGCGGCGCGGCTGGCCGGCGAGCGCTATCTCGGCATCTCGGTCGACCGAGGCCGCCATGCCGCCGATCTGAAGGCCGCACTCGGCGGGATCAAAGGCCCGCTGATGAAAGTGGCGCAGTTGCTCGCCACGATCCCCGACGCGTTGCCAAAAGAATATGTCGGCGAGCTGATCCAATTGCAGGCCAATGCGCCGGCGATGGGGTGGCCATTTGTCCGCCGGCGAATGGAGGGGGAACTCGGGCCCGGCTGGCAGCGGCGGTTTCGCGATTTCGAGAGAACCGCGGCGCGCGCCGCCTCGCTTGGGCAGGTGCATCGGGCGACCGCACTCGACGGCGCCGCACTCGCGTGCAAATTGCAATATCCCGACATGGCTTCCGCGGTCGAAGCCGATCTGCGCCAGCTGAAGCTCGCAATGGGCCTCTACGAGCGCTATGACCGCGCCGTCACGACCGCCGAAATCCATGCCGAAATCGCCGACCGGCTGCGTGAGGAGCTGGATTACGAGCGCGAGGCCGCGCATATGCGCCTATACGGCGAGATCCTGCGCGACGAACCCGGGATTGCCGTGCCGCGGCCTCTACCCGAACTCTCGACCCGGCGTCTGTTGACGATGACCTGGCTCGACGGTGCGCCAATCCTCGAGACCGCGAAAGCGCTGATCGCACGGCGCAACGAGGTGGCGCTGCGTATGTTTCGGGTGTGGTACGTGCCGTTCTACCATTACGGCGTCATCCACGGCGACCCGCATCTGGGCAACTATACCGTGGCGCCGGATGCCACCGTGAACCTGCTCGATTTCGGCTGTGTGCGGGTCTTTCGCGCCTCATTCGTGCGCGGGGTCATCGATCTTTACCACGCACTGGAGCGCGGCGATCGCGATCTCGCCGTTTATGCCTATCGAAGCTGGGGATTTGGCGATCTGTCGTCCGAGATGATCGAGGTGCTGAACCGCTGGGCGCGATTCGTCTACGGCCCGCTGCTCGACGATCGCGCAAGGCTGATCCAGGAAAAGGCCAATGGGGCCGACGGCGCCGACGTGCTCGAGAGCGTGCACCGCGACATCCGCCGCCTGGGCGGGGTCCGGCCGCCGCGCGAATTCGTGTTCATGGACCGGGCCGCGGTCGGGCTCGGTTCGGTGTTCATGCACCTAAAAGCCGAGATCAACTGGCATCGCTTGTTCCACGAGCTGATCGAGGATTTCGACGAGACTGCCCTCACTGCCCGCCAGCGCGCCGCCCTGGAAAAGGCCGGGGTGCCACCGCCCGCCGAGCAGGCGGATGCGTCGACGCGCGCGGCCGGACCCCGCAAGGTCACGGCTCGGCGCAAAAGGCCGGAGAAACCCCCTCCGGCATAAGCGTCGGTTTTATTCTTCGATACGACAGCGTGCTGCTCGACAGCGAACCGATCGTCGACCACGCGGATACCAAAGCGTTCTAGCCGATTTCGGCGAGGTCTCGTTGCCGCGCCGCGAAATCGAATGTCACAAGCTGCCCACGAGTACCGCTAGCCCGGCGAAAGGGGAGGGCCGGGCCTTCGTCACAGCAGGTGCCGCCCTGAAGCCCCGCTCCAAGCTCGTGCGTCATTGCCGCGCTTCAAGCGACGGTCAGCCCGAGTTGCTGCGCGGTTTTCCATACCCGCCAATGATCGTGCGGCATCTGGGTGTGCGTTAGGCCAAGATGAGCGAAGGCATCGTTCACCGCATTGGAGAAGGCGGAGACGCCCCCCACATTGGGCGATTCGCCGACCCCCTTGGCGCCGATCGGATGATGAGGCGAGGGCGTGGTGGTGTAGTCGGTCTCCCAGCCCGGCGTCTCGACGGCGGTAGGCAGGAAGAAGTCGAGCAGGCTTGCATTCTTCAGGTTGCCGTACTCGTCGTAGTCCATTTCCTGGGCCATGGCGATGGCCAGCGCCTCGGTCAACCCGCCATGGACCTGTCCCTCAATGATCATCGGGTTGATCCGGGTGCCGCAATCGTCGAGCGCATAAAATCTGCGGATTTCGGTAACACCGGTGTCGACGTCGATGTCGAGGACGCAGACATAGGCGCCGAACGGGTAAGTCATGTTCGGCGGATCATAATAGCTGACCGCCTCCAGCCCGGGCTCCATCCCCGGCGGCACATTGTTGTAGGCGGCGAAGGCGAGCTCGGTCATGGTCTTCGACATTTCCGGCACGCCTTTGACGCGGAAGCGGTCGACATCCCATTCGAGGTCGTCGTCGTGCACTTCGAGCAGGTGGGCCGCGATCATCTGCGCCTTAGCGCGGATCTTGCGGCCGGCCATCGCCGTGGCCGCACCGGCGACCGGGGTCGAGCGGGAGCCGTAGGTACCGAGCCCGTAGGGTGCGGTGTCGGTGTCGCCCTCTTCGATCGTAATCTTCTCGGCCGGAATGCCGAGCTCGCTGGCCAGGATCTGGGCAAAGGTCGTGGCGTGCCCCTGGCCCTGGCTGATCGTGCCGAGCCGCGCGATCGCGCTGCCGGTCGGATGCACCCGGATCTCGCATGAATCGAACATGCCGAGACCCAGGATGTCGCAGTTCTTGATCGGGCCGGCGCCGACGATCTCGGTGAAGAAGCTGACGCCGATACCCATCAGCTTGCGCGTCTCGCCGCGGCCGAAGGCCTCGCGATTGCGGCGTTGCTCGTCGCGAAGCGCGGCGTAGCCGACTGCGTTCAGGGCCTTGTCGAGCGCCGTCAGGTAATCGCCGCTGTCGTATTCCCAGCCCAGCGCCGACTGGTAGGGGAATTGGTCCTTGCGGATCAGATTGCGGCGCCGGATTTCGGCCGGGTCGATAGCGAGCTTGCGCGCCAGCACATCGATCATTCGCTCGATAAAATATGATGCCTCGGTCACCCGGAACGAGCAGCGATAGGCGACGCCTCCCGGCGCCTTGTTGGTATAGACGCCGTCGACCGTCACATGGGCGACCGGGATGTCGTACGAGCCGGTGCAGATGCTGAAGAATCCAGCCGGATACTTGGTCGGGTCGGCGCAGGCGTCGAAGGCCCCGTGATCGGCTAACACATGGCAGCGCAATGCGGTGATGCGCCCGTCCTGGGTCGCCGCGATCTCGCCGGTCATATGGTAGTCGCGGGCGAAAGCGGTCGCCTGCAAGTTCTCCATCCGGTCCTCGATCCACTTGACCGGTACGCCCAGCACGATCGAGGCGACGATCGAGCAGATATAGCCCGGATAAACGCCAACTTTGTTGCCAAAGCCGCCGCCGATATCCGGCGAGACGATGCGGATCTTGTGCTCGGGGATGCCGGAGATCAGCGAGGCGACGGTACGCACGGCATGCGGCGCCTGAAACGTGCCCCACACCGTCAGATGCCCGTTGACCTTATCCATCGAGGCGACGCAGCCGCAGGTTTCGAGCGGGCAAGGGTGGACGCGCTGGTAGACGATGCGTTCTTTGGCTACGACAGCGGCCTCCTCCAAAGCCCGCGCCGTCCCCTCGGCGTCGCCGACCTCCCAGGTGAAGACGTGGTTGTGGTGTTTGCGCGGCCCATGGGCGCCATTTGTTTTGTCTTTGAGGTCGTCGCGCAGGACGGGCGCATCCGCGGCCATGGACCGGTTCGGATCAACAAGCGCCGGTAGCTCCTCGTATTCGACTTCGACCAGGTCGACGGCATCGGCTGCGACGTAGCGATCCTCAGCGACGACGAACGCGACCTCCTGGCCCTGAAACAGCACTTTCTCGTCGGCCAATACGGCTTGGACATCGCCGGCGAGGGTCGGCATCCAATGCAGCTTGAGGGGCTTCAAGTCGTCGGCGGTGAGCACCGCTTTGACACCCGTTAGCTTTAGCGCCGCCTCTTTATTGATCGATTTGACCCGGGCGTGGCCATAGGGCGAGCGGACGAAATCGCCGAACAGCATGCCCGGCAATTTAAAATCATCGATATAGTTGCCTTTGCCCTGGGTGAAGCGAACGTCTTCGACCCGCTTGCGCCTGGTCCCGAGGCCCTCGAGCTTCTGCGTGCGCGCCTGGGCCGTTTCGATCTCGGTGGTCATTCCGCGGCCTCCTTGGCGCTGTTCATGCGTTCCGCGGCGGCGCGGATCGCCCTAACGATGGTCTGATAGCCGGTGCATCGGCAGAGGTTGCCGGCGATGCCATGGCGGATTTCGGCCTCGCTCGGGTTCGGATTCTCCTGCAGCAGCCGAAAGGCGCGGGTAATCATGCCCGGTGTGCAGAAGCCGCATTGCAAGCCGTGATGTTCACGGAATGCCTCCTGCAGCGGGTGCAGGCTGCCGTCGGCGCCGGCCAGCCCTTCGATCGTGACAACGTCGGCCCCATGCGCCTGTGCCGCGAACACAGTGCACGATTTTACCGACTTCCCGTTCATGTCCACAGTGCAGGCGCCACAATGACTGGTGTCGCAGCCGATGTGCGGACCGGTGATTCCAAGCTGTTCACGCAGCAGGTGGATCAGCAGCATGCGCGGCTCGGCGGGAACTTCGATCTCTCGGCCGTTGACCCGCAGAGCGATTTGCATTTTGGCCATTGTCGCCTCCCGCGCTCAGCTCGCGCGCTCTTTGGCGCGGGTTAAGGCACGACGTACCATCATGCCGGCGATATGAGTGCGAAACTCGATCGGACCGCGCCCATCGGGCGACGGGTTTGCGATGACCTGAGCCCGCCGCACAGCTTCCGAAATTGTTGCTTCGTCGACGGCGGTTCCGATTACGGCCTCGCCCGCGTCCTTGGCAAAGAGCGGCGTGTCCGCAACATTGGTGAGCGCGATTGCGGCCGAGGTGCACACTCCGCCCGACATCGTCAAAACCACTGCCGCCGCGGCCGTCGCGTAGTCGCCGACTTTTCGCTTTTGCTTTTCGTAGGAGTAACCGTGACCGGCGGCCGGCATCGGAATGTGTACCCAGACCAAAACCTCGCCTTCGCGCAGCGCGGTCGAATAGGCTCCCTGGTAAAAACCGCGCGCCGCAACATCGCGCTCTTCGCGCTGGCCCTTGATCCGGTAGGTCGCGTCGAGCGCCATCATGACCGCCGGCATATCGTTGCCGGGATCGCCGTTGGCGACATTGCCGCCCAGTGTTCCACAATATCGGACCTGCGGGTCGGCAATCTGTAGCGAAGTCTCGCGAATAATCGGGCAACTCGCAGCAAGAATCTCCGAATCGATCAGCTCATGCTGGGTGGTCATCGCGCCGATGATCACGGCATCGGGCTCGCTTCGAATCCCGCGCAGCTCATTCAAATCCTGCAGGTCGACCAAGTGCTCGGGCCGGGCCAATCGCAGCTTCATCATCGGAATTAGGCTGTGTCCGCCGGCAACGACCCGCGCGTCCTCGCCGAGCTGCGCCAAAAGGCCGAGGGTCTCGTCAAGAGAGCGAGGCCGATGGTACGCGAACGGCGCGGGTATCATTTCGATCTCCTCCCGGTAATTCGTTGCCGTCCTTTTAGTCCATTCCAGTGGTGAACAAAACGCTAAGAACTATCTGTCGCTTGCCGGACCGGGACCGGCACTTCCGGTGTTGTTCTTCTCGCCAGGCGGAAACGGCAGAAATCCGCTGACAGATCGTCGAGAGCACGGGTCGGCATCGGCGAGATCCGGATGCCAGCAGCATACCTGCTGACCTGGATCCCATTAGGGCACGGCGACCGCCTCGGCCCGCCGGCTGATCGGGCCTGCGATCAAATGAAGCCGCAGGGTCAAGAGAACGGCGACGACCGCAAGTCCCAGGGCGAGGCCCCACCACAGGCCGACGGCGCCGTATCCGAGCGGAAAGGCGAGCAGCCAGCCTCCGGCGAAACCGGCGCCCCAGTAGCCGAAGGCGGCGAGAAGCATCGGGACCACGGTGTCCCGGTAACCGCGCAATGCGCCAACGGCGATCACTTGCATCCCGTCGAACACTTGGAATAGCGCAGCAATCACAATGAGGCGCCGCGCGATCTCGACCAGCGTGCGATTGGCCGGGTTGGCAATGTCAATGTAGGCCGCGATGATGGCCTGCGGAAAGGTCCACAGCACGACCGCCGCGGCGCCCATGAACGCGATCCCGAGGGTGAGCGCCACAAAGCCGGCACGGCGGGCCGCCAAGGCGCGGCCCGCGCCGAGTTCGTAGGCGACCCGGATGGTGGCGGCCTGGCTGAGACCCAACGGCACCATAAAACTGATGCTGGCGCAGTTGATGACGAGCTGGTGGGCCCCCAGCGCCGCCGCTCCCAAAAGGCCAATCAAGATGCTGGCGGCAAGGAAAACACCGGCTTCCAACCCTCTGATCCCGCCGATCGGCAGGCCGAGACGGAGGATGTTTCCGATCTCGATTCGGCCGGCGCCAAAAGCGCCGCGCAGCATGTGCAGGCCGCCCAAGCCCGGCATGATGCGAATGCACAGCGCCAGACCAGCCAGCATCAGCCACTGATTGACAGAGCTCGCATAGCCCGAACCGGTGACGCCGAGGGCAGGCGCCCCGAGACGGCCGAAGATCAAGATCCAGTTCAGGACCGCGTTGCCGGCAACGCAAATCAGCACTACCGCCATAACCGGGCGGGAACGCGATGTAGCGGCAATGAGGCTTTGCAACACGCCGAAGCCAAGAAAGGCGGGCGCACCCCAGGCAAGCGCCCGCAAATAGCGGCCGATTTCGGCGGCCAGCGCGGCGTCGTAGCCCAGCGCCTGAAGCAGGCGGTCCAAACTCGTCAACCCAGCGATGAAGGGCAACGCGAACAGCGCTGCGAGCACCAGCCCAGCGCCGGCAATCCGCCCGGCCGCGCGGCGATCGCGGGCGCCGAGTGCATGCGCGGCAAGCGGCGCCACCGCGAAGAGGATGCCCTGGAGCATGACGCCGACGGTGAAATAAAACATCCCGCCTAGCCCCACAGCGGCGAGCGACATGACCCCAAGCCGGCCGACCATCACCGTGTTGGTGACGCCCATCGCCATCTGCGCCAGATTAGCCGCGGCGAGCGGCGCCGCCAGCGCCAGGGTCGCACGAACCTCCGCGCGGATGCCGGAATCTGCGGTCCCGCGGCTGCGCCGATCGGCTGGATCGAACGGTTCCATCTGGTTCTCTCTGTTCTCCGTCGCGGCGCCACCACCGATGTCCGAGAGAGACCCCCAAAAAGCAAAGGCCCCGACCGGTACCGGCGGGGCCCCGTATCGTCGCGTGTTGGTCGTGTTCAGCGCACGCGCATACCCTCAGGCCCCACGGCAAAGCCGCGCGACACGGCGGTCTTCATCAGTCGTGGGGATGCGCTGACCATTGGCGGTTTGTAGCGCACCGAGGGGCGCCGCGTCAACCACCTGGCTGAGCCGGGTGATGTACGGAGATTTGTGTCAGGGCGGTGAGAGGGGGTACTCGGCGGGTTGCTGAGATCCGCTAAAGGAGCACCCCCAATGCCACAGGCTGTGACGATCCGCAGCTTACGAGGGCCTTCGAGCTGGTGAAGGGCATGCGAGCGCAAGGGCTGGAGTGGGGCGAGGGCTATCGCGGTCTGGAACGCGCGGCGATCGCCGCGATCCTTGCCGGTCAGATGGGCCATGCAATCGACGAGCACCTCGATCGGATGGCCGCGTTTGACCAAGCCGACCGGCGCAATGGTTCCTACCGACGGCATCTGCTGACCGAGTTGGGCGAGATCGAGTTGGCGGTGCCGCGCACCCGGCGTTTTGCGCCAATTGGGGTGGTGCGCGCCTATGCCCGGCGTGCCGAGCAACCCGACTGCATGATCCTGGCCTGTTTCGTTTTGGGCTCTCGGTGCGCAAGGTGGGCGAGGCGCTGCTGCCTATCTTGGGACGGCCGATCAGCCCGGCAACAGTGAGCACGGTGGCCAAGCGGCTCGACGCGGTGGTTGCCGCCTTCCATACCCGCGCGCTCAAGGAGCGCTACCGGGTGCTAATGCTCGATGGCGTCGTCCTGGCGCGCAAAACCGGCCCCACGGGTCAAGCCCGTGGGCTGAAGGCCCACGGCGCGATCCGACGGCCCGTCCTGGTCGCTCTTGGCCTGCGTCGGGACGGCAAGAAGGAGATCATCGATTTCCGCCTGGCGCGGAGCGAGAGCGCCGCCGAATGGGAGCACTTCCTCGGTGACCTGATCCGCCGCGGGCTGGCCGGCGAGGCTCTCGAGATGATCTGCGTCGATGGCGGCAGCGGGCTGCTGGCAGCACTGCCGACCGCCTTTCCCGCGATCCCCGTGCAACGCTGCTGGGCGCACAAGATGCGCAATGTCCTGGGCAAGGTGCGCCGTGCCGACCAGCCCACCGTCAAGGCCGATCTGCAGGCTGTGATGAATGCCAAAACCTTGCCCCAGCCACGCTCGGCCGCGCGCCGCTTTGCCGACCGCTGGGAACCGGACTATCCCAAGGCAGTCGCCTGCCTGCGCAATGATCTCGACGAGCTGCTGGTGCTACAAATCCCGCGCCCAGCGCAAACGGGTCAAGACCACCAACGCCATCGAGCGACGCTTCCGCGAAGTCCGCCGCCGAACCCGGCCGATGGGGGTCTTCTCCGACCGCACTTCGATGGACCGCATCCGCTTCGCCGTCTTCAATCACGAAAACCGCAACCAGGGCGTCAGCACCCCTCTCCTGCCGACCCAAACCTTCTGACGTTGCCGTCAATGTTCTGCTCGTCCCCCTGCGCGACGAGGGCGGGCATCCGGCAACGCGAACCAATCGGACGCAAACGTCACGCTCACGAGGTCCAGCGGCAGTCGCGGACCTCCGGCATGTCCTCTTCGTGCTCGCTGATATGGAGATTGTGACGCTCCGTGGCGGGCTGGAGCCCGCCACCACGCCCAGCAGGACACATTGGTTCAGCTTGCTGCTTTGACCTCGATCTTCTTTTGCCGGTTTCTGGGCTTCGGACGTCTTGGGGAGGATGATCGTCAGAACGCCTTTGGAAAGATCGGCGGTGATCTTGTCGCGATCGACGCTTTCCGGCAGCGCGAAGCTGCGTTGAAACGATCCGTAGGCGCGCTCCGACAGGTAGTGGTTCTTGTCCTTTTCCTCCTTCTCGTGGTGCTTCTCGCCTTTGAGCGTCAGCATGTCGCCTGAGACCGAAACATCGAGATTCTTCTGGTCCAGCCCCGGCAGTTCCGCGGTTATTTTGTAAGTTTTCTCGTCCTCGGTCACATCGATCGCGGGTGCGGAGAGGCTGAAGAAATTTTCGCCACGCGACGCTGGTTCGACGTCGAACAGGCGCCGGAACGACGGGAACCCAAAACCGAACCCGCCGGCGAACCGGTCGAACAAGCGGTCCATCTCGCCGCGGAACGACTGCCAAACATCCGGCGCCGGCACCGCGGTGGTTTTCTTCACTTCCACTGGAACCTGAGGCATCACTATTTCCTTTCTTTCAGGAATTGTGAGGAGGCGACGGGATTAACCTATCGGTCGGATTAAGGTTCGATCAGGATGTGATCGACAACCGCGGTGACGCCGGGCGCCGCCCAAGCCGCTTGCTCGGCTAGATCGCGCTCGTACCAGGCATGGACCTTGCCGCCGAGAACCACCTTTCCTCCGCCTTCGGCTTGAACGGTGATCCGCGACGCGTCCAGTTCCGCGCTCCGCTGTAGCGCCTTTTGAATCTTCTCCTTGACCTCCGAGTCATGAACCGTCGATCGGACCCGAACCAGATTGACGACGCCGACGACGCCCGAGAGGTGGTGGATGGCAGCTTCGGCTTCGGTCTTCTGGAACTGCCAGTCGACGTCGCCGGTCAAGGATACGATACCCTTCTCGACCTTGATGGAAATCCGATCGGCAGGAAATCCGACCCGCCATTTGAGGATGTCGACCGCCCGTCCGGCGATCTCGTCGTCGGCGGTTTTCTTGTCGGAAGGGAGGCGCACCTCGATCCCCTCGGCGATCGCCTTGACCCCCTTAACTCGCCGCGCGGCGCGTTCGGCTGCCAGTTTTTCGCGATAACTCGACACAAACCCGGTCAAGGTTACGACGCCGGCATTGACGCCGACGCCAATATGGGCGGCATTGACGCTTGGCTCGAAATCGAGCTCGTCGAGCACATCCTGCCGCAGCTGATGTTCGCTGATCATTCTAAAGCCTCCATCCGGACGAAGAGGCCCTCATCGTGTTTAACGTCGCCGGGTCGTGCTTTGATCCACATCAAGAATCTCATCGGGCCTGACGAGATCGAATGCGGCCCTTTTGATCGAGATCAAATTGCTGCTCTCCAATCACCGATATTTTTCCGGCTGGCGCCAGAGGGCGATTGATGCATGCGCCCGCGGGCAGGGGATCAGGAGGTGAGATGAAGTCGAGCAGGCAATCGCCCCAGTCACGCCGAGCCGGGCGCCGAACCGCCGGCCGCGCCCAGCGCGATCACATTCTCGATCCCTATCAGGCCCAGCAAAAGCTTGAGGAGCCGACTGCCTGCCGGCAATGCGGCGCAATCTACCACCAAGGCCGGTGGCAATGGGGGCCGCCGCCCTCCGGCGCGCACGAGGATCTCTGCCCGGCGTGCCGCCGCATCAATGACCGCTTCCCCGCCGGCACCGTGACCTTGCACGGGGACATCGCCCGGCAGCGCAAGGATGAGATCATCGGCTTGGCGCGAAACGAGGAGGCAGCGGAGAAAGGCGAGCACCCGCTCAACCGCATTGTCGATATCGGGGAGACCAAAGAGGGCCTGGTAATCTCAACGACCGACATTCACCTGCCCCGGCGCATCGGGGAGGCTTTGAAGCGCGCCCTCCACGGCGAGCTCACCATGCACTTCGACGAGGCGGGTTATTTCGTGCGGGTCGACTGGCGTCCGCCTACCTGAGCCGGGAGAAACGTGCCATCATCGCATCGCTGGTGCGCTAGGCGATGCGTTCCCACAGGCCCGTTTCTTCGTCGAGCCGGTCCCGTTCCATGCCGGTAAAATCACCGTGCGAGACGATCCCGACAACTTTGCCTTCGTGCACGATCGGCAGGTGGCGACACCGGGCATCTTGCATCAAACGCAGCGCCTCGATCGCGGTATGGTTTGGCGTCAAGGTGCGCGGATCGAGGGTCATGACATCGGCCAGCGTCGTTGTCGCCGCATCCCTTCCCTCGGCCAGCACGCGACTGACAGCATCGCGCCCGGTGAAGATGCCCACGAGCCGGGCGTCTTCCTCGGTCACCAGAACGGCGCCGACGCGGCGCTCGCTCATATGCCGAGCCGCCTCGATCACGGTTGCGCCGGCCGGGAGTACGAGAGGTCGCTGGTCGCGGACCAGATCGGACATCTTGCGCATGGTTGGTTCTCCATCAGCCCCGGGCGGTTTCTAGATTGTTCTATTGTAGGGCCTCTAGCCGGGGAGGATATGCAGTGAGGTGGCCGAGCCCCTTGACCTGGATCAATCAGTTGGATCGCAGCGAAACAGCAGAACGGCAGGCGGCTTGAAAGGTGATGGCTTCGGATCTGGCCTGGCGGGTCGAGCTAACCTGCCTCAATGCCTGGCCGGCGTTGCGGCAGGCGCTGCTCGGCGGTTGGGTGCTGCGGTTCAGCGGCGGGCTGACGCGCCGCGCCAATTCGGCAAATCCGCTCGGGGTCGGCGGCTTGGATGCCGACGAGTTGATCGCCAGCTGCGAGGCGCTCTACCGGTATCACCATCTGCCGACGATCTTCCGTCTGCCCTCGATCATCGATCCCGGAATCGACGCCCGGCTGGCGGCGCAAGGATACAGCGGCGAGGGCTTGTCGCTGGTTCTTCATGCCGATATCGGCGCCTTTCTGGCGATACGAGACCCCGACGTGCAGCTGCTGTCGCGGCCGACGCCGCAATGGTTCGCCGCAATGGCGCAGTTGCAGCGCCACACAAAAAAGCAGGCCGGCCTTTATCGCCGGATCGTCGGCCGCCTTGCTATCCCGGCCGCTTTCGCGATCCGCACGGATGAAGACGGTATTGCCGCACTCGCCTATGGCGCGATTCAGGACGGTCTGATCTGCTACGAATCGGTGGTGACGGATCCGAGCCGGCAGCGTCGCGGCTATGCCCGCCGAGTCATAACCAGTCTGGCAGCCTGGGCCGCGGACCGAGGCGCCCGGGGCGCCTGCCTCGAGGTCGAAGCGGCCAACGCTCCGGCTCGCGCGCTCTACGAGGGGCTCGGGTTCGCGGAACTCTACCGCTACCATTATCGCCGCGCGCCCTGACCCGATCCCCTGCTTTACCGATTGCCGCAACCGCAGGGTCGTGGATCGGATGTGGCAAAAACGTGAGCATCAGTCCGGTTGGGCGCTCGAGCCGCCGCCTGCTGTTATCCTAGGCGTCGGGAGTAACTGCCTGAGCAGGGGAAATGCGCACCGTGGAGATGCGGCTGCAGCCGCAGGAACTTTCGGAGAAGATGGCAGCGATGCGGATGTGGCTCGACGAGCGACGTTTCGAACCGTCGAGTTTCACCTGTCATGACTGCGGAGCCGGCGTGCTCCTCCGCATCGACTTCAAGGTGGCGGAGGAGGCCGACGCTTTCGCCCGGTATTTCGGCGGCAGCGTCGATGCGTCCTCGCCCGTCGTCGTCGGGGAAGCCCTCCCCGGTCGCGTGTCGCGCGCCGACTCCGCCGCTGCCCGAACTCGTCGGCTGAGACGCCCTTAGACGACGCCGTCGCCGCGCAACGCCTCGACCTCTGCCGCGCTCAACCCCAGCCAATCGCCGAGCGCCTCGGCGGTGTGCTCGCCGAGAAGCGGCGCCGGTTTGAGCGGCGCCGGCGCACCGTCAAAGCGAACCGGCCAGGTCGTCATCGTCATCTTCCAGTCGCCGTGGTGCATGGTTTGCAATATGCCACGCTCGTAGAAGCTCGGCTCATTGGTCAATTCCATCGAGTTCGAACACCGCTCCGGCCGGCACGCCGGCGCCCGATATCAGCGCCATTGCCTCTTCCTTGGTGTGCTGGCGGGTCCATTCGGAGATGATCTCATTGACCTCAGCCTCGCGCTCGACCCGGGCGGAAGCCTTGTCGTAGCGCGGATCGCCGATCAGATCCTCGCGCCCGATCAGCTTTAGCAGACGCGGCCAATGCTGTGGGTTGGCGCGGCTGGTCAGCATATAGACGTAGTCGTTGGGGCCGCCCGGCTTACACGGAAAGATGCCCGACGGGGCATTGCCGCCGGCTGGCTGCCGCTGTGCCGCTTTGCCGGTCTGGGCCTGCCTGATGAACATGCCGCGGCTGTAATGCATGACGGAATCCTGCATCGCCGCTTGCAAATGACGTCCCTTGCCGGTCGATTGGCGCTGAAAGAGCGCGCTGAGGATGCTGAACGCCAGCAGCATGCCGGTACCGGTGTCGCCGATCGTCGGCCCGGGCTTTAGAGGCCTGCCGTCGCGTTCGCCGGTGATGCTCATCGCCCCGCCGACGGCCTGGGCGATCGGATCGAAGCACAGGCCGTTCTCATACGGGCTTCCGGCGCCAAAGCCCTTGACCTGGGCGTAGATGATCCGGGGGTTGATCGCACTGATCACGTCATAGCCGAGCCCTAGCCGCTCGATGACGCCTGGGCCAAAGTTCTCAGTGAAGACATCGGCATGCTTTGCCATCTCTTTGACTAATGCCAATCCGCGCTCGGATTTTAGATTGACAGTAATCGACCGCTTGTTGGCGTTGTAGATCATGAAGTAGTAGGGGTCGGCCACGCCGCGGCGGCCGGCCTCCCCTCCGTCGGGGTTCTCCACCTTGACGACATCGGCGCCCATCCAGGCGAGCGCCTCGGTGCAGGTGGTTCCGGCCTCGAACTGGGTCAGGTCCAGTACTTTAATGCCGGCGAGACAATTCGGCGGTACGGTCGTTCCATCCATATCCACTCTCCTCGGAGCGCAGGGCCAATCGTCTTGTAGGGCGGATCGCAATCCGCCTCTCTCGTGGACGCAGAACCTCTCAGTTCATGCCTTCCTGTTGCAGGGCTCGCTGCACCGCCGGGCGCGCCATCATGCGATCGAAATGGGCGGCGCAATTTTTCGGCAATTGCATGCCGACTCGCTTTGCTCCCCAGAACTCGACGTAGAACAGCGCGGCGTCCGCGATCGATAAATCATTGCCGCCCAGATAGCTTTTACCTTCGAGCGCCTTGTCGACGACGGCAAAGCCCTTTTCGATGGCCTCGCGACCCTGAGCCTTGACCGCGTCATGGTCCGAGGCCGACGGCGCAAAGCGCTCGGTGCGGAACAGGCGGGTAAAGCCCTGCGAGTGGATCGTGCCGACGACGTACTCCATGACCTCCATCGCGCGGGTGTCGGTTTCTTCATCTTTCGGAATCAGATTGGCCTGCGGGTTCTGGCGGGCCAACCAGCGGGCGATCACCGGGAATTCGGTCAGGATCGAACCGTCATCGCGTTCGAGGGTCGGGACTTTCGATTTCGCGTTGATGCCGGTGAAGGGCGGCTTGTATTGCGCGCCCTCGCGAAAATTGACGGCTTCGGCCTGGTAGGGCTTACCGATTTCTTCGAGCAAGACATGGATGCCGATCGAGCAGGCGCCGGGGGCGTAATAAAGCTTCATCGCGGATCTCCTGGTAGTGGGGTGAAGGAGGCAGCGTTCAGACGATGCCTTCGCTGCGCAATGCCTCTACCTCGGCGGCGCCGATGCCGAGCCACCCGCCGAGCACTTCGGCATTGTGCTGGCCCAACAACGGCGACGGTTTGACCTTGGCCGGAGCGCCGTCAAAGCGCACCGGCCAAGCCGGCATCTTGTAGCGACCGGTCGTCGGATGCTCGACATTCTGCATGATGCCGCGCTCGGCCAGCGAGGGATCGTTCATCAGTTCCAGCGTGTCGAACACCGCACCGGCCGGCACGCCGGCCTCGCCGATCAGCTTCATCGCCTCTTGCTTGGTGTGCTGGCGGGTCCAGGCGGCGATGATTTCGTCGACCTCGGCCGCGCGCTCGCCGCGCGCCGGCCCGGTGTCGAAGCGCGGGTCGCCGATCAAATCCTCACGGCCGATCACCTTTAACAGCCGCGTCCAGTGCTCGGGATTGGCGCGGCTGGTGAAGACATAGACGTAATCATTGGGTCCGCCGGGCTTGCACGGGTACAGGGCCGAGGGCGCCAGCGCGGTGCTCGAGCGGCTGCTGCCGCCGCGAATCTGGGCCTTGCCGCTTCCCTGAGTGCGCGAAAACGGCACCCGCATGTAGTGGACCATCGCGTCCTGCATCGCCACCTGCAGCCGCCGGCCTTTGCCAGTGCGGTCGCGCTGGCGTAATGCCGCGAGGATGCTGATCGCCATCAGCATGCCGGTGCCGGTGTCGCCGAACGAGGGGCCGGGTTTGACCGGCGGACGGTCGGCATCTCCGGTGACGCTGATCGGGCCGCCCGCGGCCTGGGCGATCATGTCGAAGGCGAGGTTCTTCTCATACGGGCTGCCGCTGCCGAAGCCCTTGACCTGGCAATAGATGATGCCGGGGTTGAGTTGTTTGACGGCATCGTAGCCAAGCCCCAGTCGCTCGATCGTGCCGGGGGCCATGTTCTCGACCGTGATGTCGGCCTTTTTCAAGAGATCCTTGACGATTTCGAGCCCGCGCGGCGATTTGAGGTTGAGGGTGATCGATTTTTTGTTGGCGTTGAACTGGTGAAAATACCAGGGATCGTCATCGGGGTGGCCGGGACGCAGCCTGCGCCCGGGATCGCCGGTCTTCGGGTTCTCGATCTTGACGACCTCGGCGCCGAGCCAAGCCAGCGCCTCGGTGCAGGACGGTCCCGCCTCGAACTGGGTGAAGTCCACGACCCGCACGCCTGCGAGACAATCGAGTTCCACGCCGTCTATTGCTGCCATCGCTCACCACTCCTCCCGGAAAGACTCCTGCCGTCACTATAGCGCGCGTGATCGGATCGCGGAAACCGGTTCGGCGCCGCGAGCGGCGGATTGCCAGAACGCGTCGGCTCAGCGACAGTGCCGCGACTGCAGGACCGGAGGCGGGACATGGAGATCATCGGGCGCATCGCGGAATTCCACGACGAATTGACGGAATGGCGGCACGACATCCATGCCCATCCCGAACTCGGCTTCGAGGAGCACCGGACTTCCGATTTTGTTGCGCAAAGGCTCGCCGAGTTCGGCTGCGAGGTGTTCCGCTGTATCGGCAAGACCGGTGTCGTCGGCCGGTTGCGGGCAGGCGATTCGTCGCGCTCGATCGGCCTGCGGGCCGATATGGATTGCCTGCCAATCGAGGAGGCGACCAACCTTCCCTACCGCTCGCAGAACGCCGGGCGCATGCACGCGTGCGGCCATGACGGCCACACGACGATGTTGCTCGGCGCCGCCCGCTACCTCGCAGAGACGCGCAATTTCGACGGCACGGTGCACCTGATTTTCCAGCCCGCGGAGGAAGGGCTCGGCGGCGGCAAAGCGATGGTCGAAGATGGGCTGTTCGACCGCTTCCCGTGCGATGCGATCTTTGGCATGCACAATCGGCCGGGGCTCGCGATCGGCAAATTCCAGATCCGCACCGGCGCAGCGATGGCGGGCGGCGCCTATTTCGACATTACCGTCAACGGTCGCGGGGCACACGGCGCCCGCCCCGAATCCGGCATCGACCCGGTTGTCACCGCGAGCCATATCGCGATCGCGCTGCAGACGATCGTGTCGCGCAACGTCCGGCCGGTCGACACCGCGGTCGTCAGCGTGACCCAGATCCACGCCGGCGAGGCCTACAACGTGATCCCGGAAAGTGCCCGGATCGGCGGCACCGCGCGCTGCTTCAGCCGCGAGACGATGGCGACGATCGAACGCAACATGCGCCGCATCGCAGCCGGTGTCGCCGGCGGCTTTGGGGCGACGGCCGAGCTCGATTTCCGGGTGATTTTTCCGCCGCTCGTCAACGATGAAGAGGAGGCGCGGTTTATCGCCGATGTCGCCGCCGATTTGGTCGGGGCCGATAACGTCAACCGCGACGGCAATCTCGTGATGGCGTCGGAGGATTTCTCCTACATGCTCGAACAGCGGCCGGGGGCCTACATCGCGATCGGCAACGGCGATGGCATCGGCGGCTGCGAAGTCCACAACCCCGGCTACGATTTCAACGATGCGGCGTTGCCGCTCGGCGCCAGCCTGTTTGCCAGACTGGCCGAGCGGAAACTGGCGCGGGCCTAACGAGCCTCTGCGCGGGGACGAGCGAGGGCGACTACGCCGGCGCCGGGATCGCGCGTTGGTTGTACATGATCTTGCGCATCTGCTCCCGCTCCGCGGCGGTCAGGGTGGCAGGGTCGACGCGCAGATTGTTGCCGGTCTCCATGCCGCGCTTGACCGCCGGGCGGTTGCCGACCTCGTCGAACCAGCGCTTGAAGTGTTTGAACTCGCTGATGTCCTGGCCCTGGCCTTCCCAGCCGACGGTCCACGGATAGGAGATCATATCGGCGATCGTGTATTCGTCGCCGGCCAGATACTTGCGGTCATAGAGGCGGTTGTTCATGACCCCGTAGAGGCGGTTGGCCTCGTCGGTGAAGCGGCGGATGGCATAGGTCAGGTCGCCCGCATCGGGGCCGGCGCGGCGGAAATGGCCGCACTCGCCGAGTTTCGGGCCCTGATTGGCCATCTGCCAGATCACCCATTGGGTGACCTCGTATTTACCGCGCAAATCCTGCGGGAAGAAGCGGCCCTCTTTCTCCGCAAGATACATCATGATGGCGCCGGACTCGAAGATGCTGATCGGCGCGCCGCCGCCCTTCGGGTTGTGGTCGACCAGCACCGGCATGCGGTGGTTGGGGTTGATCTTCAGAAATTCGGGTTTGAACTGGTCGCCACGACCGATGTTGCACGGCACGAGGTTGTAATCGAGGCCCAACTCCTCGAGCAGGATCGTGACTTTCTTGCCGTTCGGCGTCGGCCAAAAATGGAGATCGAGCATCATTGCGTCCTTTCGCTTTGAGGCTGGTGAACGTCATCATCGGCCATCATTGGGCCTGGCCAGTAAACTTAACGGCTCGCCAACCCCCTGTCACTGCGATGCAAGCCGCGTGATTTTGCGTGGCTGTTTCGATGCGAAGCTGCGGCGATCGCGCGACGGCTAGAGGTCGGTCTCGGTCGTCTGACCGGGGAATAAAGTGGCGCGGCTCCATCCCGACCAGTCGCCGGCGACCGGATTGTTCGGGTCGCGATCATGGCGCCAGCAAATGGTTTCGGCGTTTGGCGCGACGACGTCGTGCGAATGCCCCTTGGTCATGATGAAGTTGTCGGTGGCGACGTAGCCGTTCTGCCGGTCATCGCAATCGCTGCTCCTGGTTATCACCGCCTGGACATTGACGCGATCCCAGGTCGGGTTGTCGAGGGTCAGGGTGGCCGAGTGGCTCGACCCCGAGGAGCAGCCGAAAACCGTCAGCAGCGCCGCGATCAAGGCCAGGTATCGCATTCCCGATCTCCCTCCGCTGGACACCGGAGCAGATACGGTCGCCGGTCGCCGCCGCGCAAGGGGAATTGCCGGTTCGCCGTGGCGAAGCGCCGGCGAAAAGCTCGGGACGGGGGTGTTTCCTAGCGCCCGGCCGGCCTCCACGGCCACCGCATCGGCCGTACGGAATAAATCGTCCAAACCACTGGTCTGGATTGGCGCGACACACCACGCCATTCAGGAGAACGAGAGATGGCCGATCGTGACGGGACCAGGTTGTTGGGCGAAACGAACATCAATCGCCGGGGTCTCCTGAAATGCATGACCTGGGCGGGCACCGGCGTCGTCTGGAGCTTGAGCGGCGGGGTGCCGCACACGCTCGGGACTGGTGGGCTCGGCAGCCGCCGCCGAGGCTGCGCAGGGCGATCTGACCTTTGTCCAGATCAGCGACAGCCATATCGGCTTTCACTTGCCGCCAAACCCGGACCCGACCGCCACGCTCGGCGAGGCGATCGCCAAGATCAAGGCGATGCCAACCCAGCCGGCCTTTCTGGTCCACACCGGTGATATCAGCCACCTGTCGAAGGAAGAGCAGTGGGACACTGCCGATCAGGTAATCAAGGGAGCGAACAAGCAGGTTTTCTTTATTCCCGGCGAGCACGACGTGGCCGACGCCGACAACGGCAAGGCCTATCTCGCCCGCTACGGCAAGAATACGCAGGGCAAGGGCTGGTACAGCTTCGACATGGCCGGCGTCCATTTTATTGGGCTGATCAACGTCTTTGATTTTCAGCCCGGGTTCAAATCCGCCGGTCTCGCGACCTTGGGTGACGACCAGCTCGAATGGCTGGAAAAGGACGTTGCCGGCCGTTCGGCCAGCACGCCGATCGTCGTCCTCGCCCATCTGCCGATGTGGACGATCTACGAGAAGTGGGGCTGGGGCACGGCCGACGCCGGACGCGCGCTCGGCTATCTGAAGCGCTTCGGCTCGGTGACTGTGCTCAACGGCCACATCCACCAGATCATCCAGAAGGTCGAGGGCAACGTGACCTTCCATACCGCGGCCTCGACCGCCTTCCCGCAGCCGGCGCCGGGGACCGCCCCCGCTCCCGGCCCGATGAAGCAGGTGCCGGCCGGCGAGCTGCGCAAATATCTCGGCGTCAGGACCGTCGATTACGTCGCCAGCAAGGGCGCGCCGGCGCTGATCGACAGCACGCTCGTCGCGTGAGGAAGAGTGCTATGTCAACGATCACAAATCCGATGCCGCGCCACGCCCGGTTCGGTCTGATCCTGGCCGCGATCGGTACGACGGCGCTTCTCGCCGGCGGCCTGCCGGGTCTCGGCGCCGCCAGCGGAGCGGTGGTCGATGCCGCGGCGAAAGCGGTCACGATCAAGATCGACAACTTCGCCTTCGCCCCGCCGGATCTCACCATCGCTGCCGGTACGACGGTGACCTGGAAGAACGACGATGGCGAAGTGCACAAGGTGCAGGATGACCACAAAAGGTTCTCCTCGGCGGCGCTCGACACCGACGACAGCTTCTCCCATACCTTCGCGACCCCCGGGGTCTACCATTATTTCTGCTCGATTCACCCGTACATGGTGGGCAAGATCGTCGTCAAACCTGCCCGTCCTGCGTCCTAAGGGCGAAGCGGGAGGCGGGTTATGTGGGAGCATCCGACTAATGCCGGGCTCGGCAAGCGCGACGCGATCGGCGCCTGGCTCATGTGCCTGGCAATCGCGGCTCGGGTGTTTCAGCTTACTGGCCGCGGCGAGCCCCGACAGCGGGGTCGCGCCCGCGGCATTGATCAACCCAGGCCTGATCGCTACGGTGGCCGACCGTCCAAGACCATCGCCCGGGGAGATGTTGAAATGCCCGACGACGCCCGCCGACCCGTGATCGACAAGTCGCGCATGCCGAGCCGGCACGTGACGATCGGACCCGAGCGGGCGCCGCACCGCGCCTTTCTCTATTCGATGGGTTTGACCGACGAGCAGATCGCCCAGCCGCTGGTCGGCGTCGCCACGACCTGGAACGAGTCGGCGCCGTGCAACATCTCGCTGTCGCGCCAGGCACAGGCGGCGAAAAAAGGGGTCGCGGCCAGCGGCGGCACCCCGCGCGAGTTCACCACGATCACCGTCACCGACGGCATCGCGATGGGTCACGAGGGAATGAAATCGTCGCTGGTCAGCCGCGAGGTCATTGCCGAACTCGGTCGAGCTGTCGATGCGCGGGCATTGCTACGACGCGCTCGTCGGCCTGGCCGGCTGCGACAAGTCCTTGCCCGGGCTGATGATGGCGATGCTGCGCCTCAACGTGCCGTCGGTCTTCATGTACGGCGGCTCGATCCTTCCCGGCCGCTTTCAAGGGCCATGACGTGACGATCGGCGACGTGTTCGAGGCGGTCGGCTCGCACAATATCGGCTCGCTGAGCGACGCAGAACTGCACGAACTCGAATGCGTCGCCTGTCCCTCGGCCGGATCTTGCGGCGGGCTCTTCACCGCCAACACGATGGCCTGCGTCTCCGAGGCGATCGGGCTCGCCTTGCCGGGCTCGGCCGGCGCGCCGGCGCCGTACGATTCGCGCGACGCCTATGCCGAGGCATCGGGCCAGGCGGTCATGGAATTGCTGCGCCGCAACATTCGCCCGCGCGACATCGTCACCCGCGAAGGCGGTCGAGAACGCCGCGATGGTGGCGACCGCCGCCGGCGGATCGACCAATGCCGGCTTGCACATCCCGGCGATCGCCCACGAGGCCGGCATCGAGTTCGACCTTGCACGATTTCGGCGAGATCTCGAAGCGGACCCCCTATATCGGCGATCTGAAGCCTGGCGGCCGCTATGTGATGAAGGATTTGCACGACGTCGGCGGCGTGCCGGTGCTGATGAAGGCGTTGCTCGACGGCGGCTACCTGCACGGCGACTGCATGACCGTGACCGGCAAGACGGTCGCCGAAAATTTGCGCGACGTGGTGTTTCCGACCGGGCAGGATGTCGTGCTGCCGACCTCGCGCGCCATTGGCGCCGACCGGCGGCCATGTCGTCCTCAAAGGCAATCTCGCGCCGCAGGGCGCCCTCGTAAAGGTCGCCGGCATGAAGACCGAGCTTCGCTTTACCGGGCCGGCGCGGTGCTTTGATTGCGAGGAGGATGCCTTTGCCGCGGTCGATGCGCGCCGCTACAGGGAAGGCGACGTGATCGTCATCCGCTACGAGGGACCGCGCGGCGGGCCGGGGATGCGCGAGATGCTGTCGACGACGGCGGCGATCTACGGCCAGGGGATGGGCGAGAAGGTCGGGCTGATCACCGACGGGCGCTTTTCGGGGGCGACGCACGGCTTTTGCGTCGGCCATGTCGGGCCGGAAGCGGCGGTCGGCGGGCCGATTGCGCTGCTGCGCGACGGCGACATGATCACGATCGACGCCGCTGCCGAAACGCTGCGAGTGGCGTTGAGCGACGCCGAACTCGCCGCCCGGCGACAGGCCTGGACGCCGCGCCGCAACAACTACCAGGCGGGCTGCCTATGGCGCTATGCGCAGACCGTCGGCGATGCCGAGAAGGGGGCGGTCACCCATCCCGGCGCGCGCGCCGAAACCCACACCTACGCCGATATTTAGCCGGCTGGTCTCAGGTCTTCTCGACGTTCCACATAAAGATCGCCGGGGCGCTGACGTACGCCCTTGATGTTCTTCCGGTAGGCGGTCTTGGTGAAGAATTGCCCGGTCGGAACATAGGGCACCACCTCGAAGGCGCGCTGTTGAATCTTGGCGGCGATATCCTGGCGGGCCTCGATGTCGCTCGCCTTGAGCCATTGGGTTCGCAATTCTTCGAGTTTGTCGTCGGTCGGCCAGCCGAACCAGGCCTTCTCGCCGTTGGCGCGCAGCATGACGTTTGTCGACGGGTCCAGGGTGTCGGAACCGACCCAGCCGGTCTCAGAACATGTTCCAGCCGCCCTCGGCGAGCGGCTTTTTCGAGGCGCGGCGCGTCACCACCGTACCCCAGTCGCTGGCCACGTATTCGACATTGAGCCCGAGCTTTTTGAGCGCATCGGTCGTGACCAGCGCCTCGGCATGGATCAGCGGTTGGTCGACCGCATCGAGCAGGATGATCTTCTCGCCCTTGTACCCGGCCTCGGCGATCAGCTTCTTGGCTGCATCGTAATCGCGCTTGCTGGTGAGCGCCGCCGACGCCGGCGTTGCTCGCCATCGGCGTGCCGCAGGTGAAGAACGACGGGCAGATTTTCCAGTTCTTCGGATCACCGACGAATGCGGTCATGATTGTCGGCCTGACTGGTCACCATCAGCACCGCCTGACGCATCTTGACGTTGTCGAACGGCGGAAAGAGGAAATTGAAGCGACAGACAGCCCGGTGCCACCGAGCGGGTCCAACGGCGCGAGAACGACTTCCGAGTTGCCGGCCAGGACCGGCCAAAGATCGGCCGGCGGGTTCTCGTACCAGTCGTCTTCGCCTTGCTGGATCGCCGCGGTCTTGGTCGCGACGTCGGGCACGACATGCCATTCGACACGGTCGACCTTGACGACTTTGCCGCCCGAGGCCCAGTCCGGCGGCTCGCTCCGCGGCACATAGTCGGTGTTTTTCACGTAGACGACGAGGTTGCCCGGCTGGTGCTCCTCCTTGACGAATTTGAATGGCCCCGACCCGATCATCTCGGTGACCTGCTGGTAGGGGTCGGTCTTGGCCAGCCGCTCCGGCATGATGAACGGCGCCAGGCTCGACACCTTGGCGAGCCCGTCGATCAGCAGCGGAAACGGTTCCTTCAGATGGATCGAGAAGTTCTTGTCGTCGCCGCCTTTCATCTCGTCGATCGTGGTGGCGAGGGTCTGGCCGAGCGCGTCGCGCGCCATCCAGCGCTTGATGGAAGCGACGCAATCGGCGCCGCGCACTGGCTGCCCGTCATGGAATTTGAGCCCGTCGCGCAGCACGAAGCTGTAATTCAGCTTGTCCGGCGAGACTTCATACCCGTCGACCATCTGCGGGTGCGGCTTGAACTTCGAGTCGATCGCGAAAAGCGTGTCGAAGATCATATAGCCGTGGTTGCGCGTGACGTAGGCGGTCGTCCAGATCGGGTCGAGCACCTGCACGTCGGTCTGCGGGATAAAGCGCAACGTCTTGTCATCGGCCGTCGCAGCCCGCGCCCGCCGCCGGATCCCGGAAATCACGATCGCCCCTCCCGCGCCCGCGGCAAATTCGCGCCGCGTCATCCCACGAGCCATCTGTTCCTCCGCCGTGTGCGCTCGACAGCCCGGCAAAATCCAGACCGCGCCCGTTAACCTTACACTTTTATGACATTTCACACAAAAAGCCCACAGTAAAGAGCCCACAGTATGGAGACGCCTTTGACATTTTTGCGATAGGGTGTTCAGCGGGCGGGCGTGCCGGGTTCCTTGTCGCCCAGCCGCAACAGCGGAACCAGAACGAGGATCAGCGCGGTCGATCCCGCGGAAACCAGGATCAGCGGGTCGAGGCCTCCGGTCTGGCCCAGCCCTTCGACGATGTAGACCAAGGCGAAAAACACCATGAGCCGGCTGATTTGCCGGCGCTCCGACGAGGGCTCGGCGGTTAGCGCTGGCGCGCCCTCACGGCGGATCGGCGGGAAGCGACAAACTGATCCTTCGGACGTGGCTGTCCGACTCTCGATCCCTGAAGGGCGCGGCCTATCTGATCGCGACGATAACTTCGATCTCGACCGGGATGCCGCCGGGCAGGGAGCTCATCCCGACCGCGGAGCGCGCGTGCCGGCCGTGTTCGCCAAAGACCTCGACAAACAGATCGGAGCAGCCATTGACGACTTTGGGGTGGTCCTCAAAATCCGGGGCGGCGTTGACCATTCCCAACACCTTGACGATGTCCTCGACACGGTCGAGATCGCCGCCGAGCGCATCCTGCATCGCCGCAATCAGCACCAGCCCAACCTGCCGGGCATGCTGATATCCCTCCGCGACCGACATGTCGGCGCCAAGCTTGCCGCGTGGCATCCTGCCGCCGATTTCGGGCGGACCCTTGCCGGAGAGATAGAGCAGATTGCCGATGCGCTTGGCGTGGACGTAGTTCCCGATCGGCCCGCCGACCTTGGGAAGCGCAATTCCCAAATCGTTCAGCCGTTGCTCGATCTTCATCGTCCCGTCTCCGCCGCCGCTCGCGGCGCATCATAGCCAAAAGCCGCAGCGGTTTCAGCGGCAACGGTATTCCGCGATCTCGGCGCTGCCGTCCCGAGCTTCGGAGACCAGCTCGGTGGATTTCTGCCACGACTCGCAGTGCAGTTGGGCGACTTGGTCGGCCGCGGCCGCGGGTGTCGTGTCCGGGTACCAGCGCAGAGAGATCTGCGCGGGCGACCGGCTGAGCGTCCAGGGCGGCCCGTTGCACCCGGCTAGAGCAGCCAATGCTGCAATCCCCGCAGCCCCTATCGCTACGCTCAGCTTCGACATCGGCATCTCGCTGGCTTTGCTTTTCGGTCGCCTTTCGGCTTAACGCCGCGCAGGCGTCGATCGGTTCACCCGCGACGCTGATCGCCGGAATAACCTGGCGCGGGTCACTTTTCCGGCATGCCGGCTTTTCGCAGTCCGGGAAAATAAGTGGCCTCGGCAAAGGCCCGGATTTTAGGGTTGTCGTACAAGCTCGATTTTTCGACTTGCGCCAGGGTCGCATAACCGGGGCTCAGCTGCTGCGCTTCGGCAAGCTCCTTGCGGGCGCGCTCGGTATCGCCTTTGAGTGCGTAAGCGGCTGCGAGATAGGCATGGACAAACGGCAGGCGGGCATTCTCGTTGCGCGCTTGTTCCAGCCAGACGAGCGCCTCGTCGGTCTGAGACTGGAGCAGCTTCGCGACACCGACCCGACCATGCCATACGGCAATGCCGGGTTCGTGCGGACTGAGACGGATGGCCTGCTCGAAATAGGGTTCCACCGCATCGACCGATCCGGTCAGAAACTTACACCAGCCGAGATGGGCATAAAGCGGGGCGCGGCTGCGATCGAGGGCGATCGAGGTTTCATATTCGGGAATGGCTTCCGCGCAGCGCCCTTCCGCACGGAGCACCTGGGCCTTGGCGGCATGCGCCATCGGGCTGTTGGGCGCCGCTGCCAGCGCCTCGTCCGCCAGCTGTCGCGCGCGCCGCAGATCGACGCTCGGAAAATCGCTAAGCTCGTCGAGGACCCTGACCGCCAGCACGACCGCGAGCCAAGCCTGCGCGTCGGCGGCGTGCGGATCGAGCGCATGCGCTGTCTCGAAGTCGCGCACGGCCTCGTCATAGGTTTCACGCGAGATCGGCTTGGTCAGCTGGGCGCGCCCGCGCAGAATATAGTCGAGCGCGTCGGGATGGGCGATCGGACGGCCAGCTTCGGCGATTGCCAACTGCGATTGGAGCGCGCGGGCGATCCGCTCGGTGATCTCGTTCTGCAGCGCGAACAGATCGCCGAGGTCGCGGTCGAACCGTTCCGCCCAGAGCTGCCGGTCGGTTGCGGCATCGACCAATTGCACGTTGACTCGAACCTCTTTGGCCGAGCGCTGAACACTGCCTTCAAGGACGTAGCGCACGTCGAGCTCGCGCCCGATCTTCTTGGCGTCGACCGCTTTGCCCTTGTAGGAGAAGGCTGTGTTGCGGGCGATCACCACGCTGCCTTCGATCCGCGACAAATCGGTCGTCAGATCGTCGGTGATGCCGTCTGCAAAATATTCCTGATCCGGGTCGTTGCTGAGGTTGGTAAAGGGCAGTACCACCATTGACAGCCGAGGCGCCGACACATTCGTTACCGCTGGCGGCCCCGACCGCAGCCACCACGCTGCGCCGGCCGCGATCAACGCGAGGACGGCGACGGCCGCAAGACCGATAACGAAACGTCGCCCTCGCCATCCGCGAGTGCCGACCGCCAAAGCCGACGACTGACCAAAGCTCTCGTCGACCTTGAAAGCGCGCACCGGCTCGGCGATGTTTTTTACTCGCTGCTCCCCGAGCGTGGTGAAGCCGACCGGCAATCGCGTTCCGATCTGATCGCGCACGGCGCCGGACAGACAAACCCCGCCGGGCTCGGCCAGGGCCTCCAGCCGAGCGGCGATGTTGACGCTGTCGCCGTAGAGGTTAGATCCTTCGACGATCACGTCACCGACATGGACGCCGATGCGGAACCGCATCTGTTCTTCCGGAGCGCGGTTGGCATTTTCCTCGGCGATCGCCTGCTGCACCGCGACCGCGCATTCGACGGCATCGACGGCACTGGCGAAATCCGCGATTACGCTGTCGCCGGCGGTATTGAAAATACGGCCGTGATGAACCTCAACCAGATGGTCGAGGATCGCCCGATAGGCTTGGAGCTGGCGCAAGGTGCCAACCTCGTCGACGCCCATCAGGCGGCTGTACTCGGCGACGTCGGCGGCAAAGATGGCCGCGAGCTTCCGCTCGACCCCTTGGCCTTCTACCACTTGGCTCTCCTCAAGGGCGCTCCCCCAGGAAACGATCGGTTCAGCGCAGGTAATATAGCATTTCTATTGGCTATCGGACTACTCGAACTCGGCGCGCGCCGGGATCGCCCATTCCGGGAGACAGGCGATGACGCGTGATTTCGACGGTTACGTTGCCGACATTCCCTATCTGCGCGACTTCAAGCCGATGCTGGCTCCCGCCTGGCTCGACCATGTGGCGCTCGTTTGCGGGGTCGATCCGCCCACGCGCGCGAACGGCTTCGCCTGGTGCGACCTCGGCTGCGGCCAGGGGGTGACCGCAGCGATCCTCGCCGCTACCCATCCGCGCGGAACATTTCACGGCATCGACATGATGCCGGCGCATATCGAGCATGCCCGGCGGCTCGCGGCCGAGGCGACGATCGCGAATGTGCGCTTTCACCCCGTCGATTTCGCCACCGCGATCGGTCTCGACTTGCCGCCCTTCGATTACCTCGTCGCCCACGGCGTCTACAGCTGGGTCGACGCCGAAAACCAAGCCGCGCTGCGGCGGTTTATCGACCGCCACCTCAAACCCGGCGGGCTCGTTTATGTCAGCTACAATGCGATGCCGGGCTGGACACGCGACCTGCCGTTTCAGCGCCTCGTGCACGAACTCGGACAGAGCTTCCCCGGCGACAGCGCCGCGCGCTTTGCCGCCGCAGCCGAGATCGTCCGCACGATGGCCGCAGCCGGGGTACCGGCACTGGCGGCGAGCGTTACCCTCGCCGAGCTGAAAGCGCGCCCGGAAGATTACACCCCGGCCTATCTTGTCCACGAATTCATGCACGCTGCCTGGCAGCCGCTCTATGTAACCGAGGTGCGCGCCGCGATGGCGACGATCGGCCTCGCCCCGGTAGGCTCCGCGACCCTGATCGAGAACTTCGATCGGCTGGCGCTCAGCGACAGCGCGCGTGAGACGCTGGCGTGCATCGCCGACCCGGATCTCCGCGAACTGGCCCGCGATTTCTTCCTCGACCAGCGCCTGCGCTGCGATGTTTTCGACCGCGGAAACCGGCGCCTGGACCCGGAGGAACGCGCCAAACGGCTGCTGGCGAGCCCTTTTGCGCTGGCCCGCCCTGCCGCTGCAATCCGCTATGCGACCACGACGCCGGCCGGCGCTCGCGCCTATGACACACCGACGGCGCGGAGGATCGTCGCCGCGCTGCTGTCCGGCCCACGCTCACTCGCCGGCCTCGCGCCCGCGTCCGAGCTGCTCGAAAATATTTTGACCTTGTGCGCCGCTGGCGACGCGATGCCGGTCGAGCCCACCCGTGAGCCGGTTGCAAAACTCAACCGCGCGATCTGGCGACAGCTCGACGGCCCCGAAGAGATCCGCTGGCTGGCCTTGCCCTGCGGCACCGCCCTCGAAACCGACCGCGGCCTGCTGCGCCTGCTGCGCGACGGCGCGAAAATCGATGACGAACGCTACCCCGGCTGGCGCGGGTTCCTCGCTTCACATGGCGTCTTTACTCAATAGAGCACCGACGGCAGATAGGCGCCGGCCGGCTCGTTATAGAGACCGACGGTCATCAGGGTCATCTGATGCACGAGGCGCAGGCCCGTGCTGCAGACACCAGCGAAACAGCTCGCCATTGCGCGTCGGCACTAGGAACCCGCCGCCCTCGAAGCTGGATGCGGCGCCGATCAGTGCCTGCAAACCTTGGTTCGTCTCGGCGACGGCATGCCCGAAAAATGCGATCTCGCTGGCATAGGCGGTGATCCTGCCGAGATGCTCGACGATGCGCGCGGTGCCCCGGCCGATTGCATCGCGCAGCTCGTCCTCGCGGTCGTGGCCGTGGACCTGCCGGCAAAGTGCATTGCACGCCGCGAGATCCGCTGCGGTCGCCGGGCGCACATCATAGCCGGCCAAGCGGATGCCCAATCGGGGGCCTTCCATCTTCGAGCATGGCTCGCGGCTGTCGAAGCCGAGCTTGGTATAGAGACACAGCGATCGGTTGTGATAAGCCGATTGCAGCAGCCTGACCCCTGCGGCGCGGCGCCCCGCCTCGCGTTCCAGGATCGCGAGCATCAACCGCCGGCCGATCGACTGGTCCTGGACCGCTGGTGCGACGCTGATCGGACCGATGCCGGCGATGACGCCGCGTTCGTCGACAAAGTTGCTGCCGACGATCGCGCCATCCTGCTCGGCGACAACCGAGTAAAAGCCGCGATGCGACAGCAACGTCTTCATCAGCCCGACCGCAATTTCCGGCGAGGGGAAATCCCACGGGAAATTATGCTGGCTCGAGATCGCCTTGAAAGCCTCGAACGCGACCACGCCGCAGGACTCGGCATCCGCGAGCGTGCCCGGACGCAGGATCACCGCCATTGCTGCCCCTCCCCGCTGGTTTGCGGCGTTGTAGCGCAAATCGGTGAATAATCTTGCAAGTTTGGCAAGCCTGGCGATTGGTCCGCACTTGCTCTCGGCGCGCCATCGGCGGATTATCGCATCCGGCTTGCTGCCGCCACGGCGCAGTGTTGTTTGATTTCGATGTAGAGGAGCGCACCCGATGCTGTCACCCGAAGACAACGAACTGGTAACCCGTATCGGGCCAGAGACGCCGATGGGCGAGGTGATGCGGCGCTACTGGATCCCGGCGCTGCTGACGCGTGAATTGCCCGAGCCGGATTGCCCGCCGGTCCGCGTTCAGCTCCTCGGCGAAAAGCTCGTCGGGTTTCGCGACAGTGAGGGCCGGATCGGACTCGTCGACGAGTTCTGCCCGCATCGCCGCGCCTCGCTATGGTTCGGGCGCAACGAGGAATCCGGATTGCGCTGCATCTATCACGGCTGGAAATTCGACGTCGACGGCAAGTGCGTCGAGCAGATGAACGAGCCCGAGCCATTCTGCAACAAGGTCCGGCTGACCGCTTACCCGACGGTCGAGATGGGCGGCGTGATCTGGGCGTATATGGGGCCGCGCGACAAGATGCCCGCTCCACCCGCCTTCGAATGGACGCAGGTGCCGGAAACTCACCGCCACGTCTCGAAGGTGTGGGAGGAGTGCAACTGGCTGCAGGCGCTCGAAGGCGGCATCGACACCTCGCACGCACCGATCCTGCACCGCACGATCACCCCGAACACCACCCGCCCCGGCATCCCCGTTCAAGGACCGTTTGTTCGCGGCCGGGCGCCATTGCTCGAAGTCGACGTCACCGATTACGGCTACCGTTATGTCGGGATCCGGCCGCTCGACGAAGACAAGACCTATGTCCGCTCCTACCATTTCGTCATGCCGTTCACCCAGATCCGGCCGCAGCAGCTCGGGCGCGCGCTGGGCGGCGGCGATCGCACCAATATCGCCGGGCATATCTGGGTCCCGATCGACGACGAGAACTGCATGGTCTGGAACTGGATGTACAGCTTTGGCGAAGAGGGCCTGAGCGACGACGACCGGATGGAGCGCGGCAACGGCAACGGCCCGGACTATGTCGAGACCTCGGGCGAGTTCCGCTCGTTCCGCAACAAGCGCAACAACTGGATGATCGACCGCCAGGTGCAAAAGCACGAGACTTTTACCGGCATCGACGGCATCAACACTCAGGACCGCGCGGTGCAGGAGGGCATGGGGCCGATCGTCGACCGCTCCAAGGAGCATCTGGGGCCGGCCGACCGGGCGATCATCGCCACCCGGCGATTGCTGCTCGACGCGGTCAAGACGGTGCAGGCGGGCGGCAACCCGCCGGGGGTCGACACCAGCTATTATTCGGCGCGGGCGATCGAAAAGATCTTTCCCGCGGCAGGAAACCTGGCGCGAGACCGTGTTGCCCGAGATGTACGCCGAAGAGCTCCCGGTCGCGGCGAAATAGCGGCGGCAGCTTAAGCCCTCGCTTACTTTAAACTGCGAGGGTCCCCACGCGTAACGGTGCTGGCAAGTGCCGTGCCCGCACGCGTGGAGGATGGCGGACATCGCGGCGGTTGATCATCTATCGGGACCGGGTATAGGGCCGACAGCGGCGCGGTCGTGGCCCGGGCGGCTGCTTCCGTCGTGGCCGCTGATCGTGGCACTCCTCGCCATCGGCCGGGCATTGGCCCAACCGCGGGCGCTGCTGAACGACCCCGATACCTATCTTCACATCGCCGCCGGCCGCTGGATGCTGGCGCACGGCGCGCTGCCGCTACACGACCCGTTCTCTTACACCTTCGCCGGCGCGCGGTGGGTCCCGCATGAATGGCTGGCCGAGATCGTGCTGGCGGCGGTCTATCGCGCTGCCGGTTGGAGTGGGCTGGTGCTGCTGACCATCGCCTGCTTTGCCATCGGCCTGGCGTTGCTGACCCGGTTCTTGCTGCGCTGGGCCGAGCCCTTCTCGGCATTGATCGCGGTGGCGCTCGCCGCGACCTTGGTCGAAAGCCATCTGTTGGCCCGGCCGCATTTGTTGGCATTGCCATTGTTGGTACTGTGGTCGGGCGCGCTCTTCGCGGCGCGAGACACCGGCTCGGCGCCACCTTTTCGCCTGCTGCCGCTGATGGTGCTTTGGGCCAATCTGCACGACAGCTATTTGTTCGGGCTTCTGCTCGCCTTCTACCTTGCGGGCGGAGGCGGTGCTGGCCGGGCCGCGCCGGCTCGAGGCGCGTCGCTGGGGCTTGTTCGCCGGCCTCGCGCTCGGCCGCCGCTCTTGCGACGCCAAACGGCGTCGCCGGCCTCGTCGAGCCGTTCCGGCTGATGGCGATGCCGGCGCTGCAATCCTCGTTCATCGAGTGGCGCAGCCCGGATTTCCAGGATTTTCAGCCGCTCGAAATCATGTTGCTGGGATTGATCGCGCTCGGCTTGACGAGTGGGGTCAAGGTGCCGTTGACGCGGGTGCTGGTGCTGGTAGGGCTGTGCCACATGGCGCTTGCCCATACCCGCCATGCCGATCTTCTCGGCCTCGTCGGCCCGCTCGCTGTCGCAGGATCATTGGGCCCGCAATTGGCCGCCAGAAATCCGCTGCGGCTCCGGTCTCGTGGGTCAGCCGCGCCGCCGTTCGCCTTGCCGCGCCGGCCGCCGCGCCGGCGGTGGCGCTGACTTTCGCCGTAGCGCTGGCGTTAAGCCTGCCATTGGTGCTGCGGCCGATTGTGCGCACCGAGGATGCGGTGACCCCGGCATCGGCGCTCGCCGCCGCAGCGCGCCTCGGGCTGTCGGGGCGGCTCTTCAACAGCGAGGCTTTTGGCGGCTACCTGGTCTTTCGCGGCATCCCGACCTTTATCGACGGCCGCATCGAGCTGTTCGGCAACGCGTTTCTCGCCCGCTACCTCGATGCCGAAAACGGCGACGAACGCGTTCTCGGCAACCTCCTCGACAGCTGGAAGATCGGCTGGACGTTGCTCGAGCCGCGGCAACGTGCGGTCGGCTGTCTTGACCATCTGCCGGGTTGGCGGCGCGTCTACCGGGACGCGCGCGCCGCTATCTACGTTCGCACCGCCCGACAGACCGGCCAGCCGTCGCCGTGACCGTCGAGGCCCGCCTAACCTCCGCCTAAGGCGTCGATTTCGGCGTCTTCCGGGAAGCGTCCGAGCTGTTTCTTCGAAAAGGCGAGCTTTCCGTCGACGGTGATCTCGAACACACCGGCGACCCCCTTAACCAGCTCGACTTCGGCGCCGTACTTTTCTTCAAGTCGCGCCCTCGCACGGAGGGCTCTGGGTAGGTAGTTTCAAGGTACGCAGTATTCGATCCGGACCTTCATCGCGTGAGCCTCCTGGCAGAAACCACGATAACAATCTAGCACACGCTACCGAAAGCCGCCATTATTCCGGCTCGATAGCTTCATTACATATACAACGGATGTCGTCGGCGCGCCTGGCAATGATCACCGGTAGACGAACCGAGCCGTGAGCCTTGGCGCCTGCGCCGCTGAGATGTTTCACCTAAGCGCCGACGAGATCGAGGCGGTGCGGCTCAGCCTACGGGTCGCGTTCTGGGCGATGCTGTGGAGCATGCCGTTTGGTCTCGCCGCCGCGCTGGTGCTGGCGCGCGGGCGATTCTGGGGCAAGAGCCTGCTCGATGGCGCCATCCACCTGCCGCTGGTTATGCCGCCGGTCGTCACCGGCTATCTGCTGCTGTTGTTGTTCGGTCACAACGGCCCGCTCGGCCGCTTCTTCGCCGCATTCGGCATCGTCTTCGCCTTTCGCTGGACCGGCGCGGCGCTGGCAGCGGCGGTGACGGCGTTTCCGCTGATGGTGCGGGCGATGCGGCTGTCACTCGAAGCGATCGACCGCCGGCTCGAAGAAGCGGCCGGCACCCTCGGCGCCCGGCGCATCTTTGTCTTTCTGCTGGTGACATTGCCGCTGATGATGCCGGGGATCGTCGCCGGCATGGTGCTGTCCTTTGCCCGCAGCCTCGGCGAGTTCGGCGCGACGATCACCTTTGTCTCCAACATTCCGGGCGAAACGCAGACTGTGCCCTTGGCGATCTACGCCCTGACCCAGACCCCCGGCGGCGATCCTGCGGCGCTGCGCCTGACCGTCGTCTCGGTCACGCTGGCGATGCTGGCGCTGCTCGCCTCCGAGATTCTGGCGCGGCAGATCGGCCGCCGCCTTGCAGGAGACTGAGCCGGTGCTTGAAGTCGATATCGAGCACCGGCTCGGCGCCTTTGCGCTCGACATCCATTTTACGAGCGGGCGCGGCCTGACCGCCCTGTTCGGCCGTTCGGGGGCGGGCAAGACCTCGGTCGTCAACGCCATCGCCGGGCTGATCCGGCCACAACGCGGCCGCATCGCCGTCGACGGAGCGGTATTGCTCGACACGGAGCGCGGAATTGTCACGCCGTCCCATCGCCGCCGGATCGGTTACGTGTTCCAGGAAGGCCGGCTATTTCCGCATCTGACGGTGCGTCAGAACCTGTTGTTCGGCCGCTGGTTCGCGCCGCGCGGTGAAGGGGCGGTCGGGATCGACGACGTCGTCGATCTGTTGGGGATCGGGCCCTTGCTGATGCGCCGCCCCGGCCGGCTGTCGGGCGGCGAAAAACAACGAGTGGCGATCGGCCGCGCGCTGTTGGCGAACCCGCGCCTGTTGCTGATGGACGAGCCGCTGGCCTCGCTCGACGCCGCGCGCAAGGACGAGATCCTCCCCTATCTCGAACGCCTGCGCGACGGCGCGATGGTGCCGATCGTCTATGTCAGCCACGCCGCCGCGGAAGTTGCCCGACTCGCCACGACGATCGTGTTGATCGCGGAGGGAAGCGTGCGGGCGGTCGGGCCCGTGGCCGAGGTGATGGGTCGGGCCGGCCTTTATCCTTTGGCCGGCGGCTTCGAGGCCGGCGCGGTGCTCGCGGTCACGGTCGCGGCGCACGATTCGCGCTGGGGACTGACTGAACTGGTCGGCGGCTTCGGACGGCTGACTGTACCGCGGCTCGATCTCCCGGTCGGGGCCCCATTGCGGGTGCGCATCCGCGCCCGTGACGTGATCCTGGCGCTCGCCCGGCCCGCCGGGATTAGCGCGCTCAACGTACTGGCCGGCGAGGTCGAAGTACTGGTTCCGACTGGCGAGGGGGCGCTCGAAGTCCAGCTTCGCCTGGGGCCCGAACGATTGCTGGCCCGGGTCACGCGGCGGTCGGGCGAGGCGCTCGGCCTCGAACCGGGACGACAAGTCTTCGCGCTGATCAAGACCGTGGCGATCGACCGGCGCAACTTCGGCCGCGACGGCGACACCGCCGATTTCGATCAGGAAGTCGAAGTCTTCGACAGCTAAATCATCGGGTGCGCAGCGGGATCTCCCGCAAGCCGAGCGACCCGAGCGCGGTTAGCGCGGAAATGACCGTGGCGTAGAAAAAGACGTGGGCAAATGCGCTGCGCACCGCGTCGGTCAGCCCGGCGAGCACCGAGCTTTTGATGATGTCGAGCTGGTCGAGATGAAGCATCGCCATCCCCGGATTGGCGCCGAGCACATCGTGGCCCGGCACCGCCAATGCGCCCGCATCGAGCGCGCCCACTAGCAGCGCCGTCAACAAAGCGACGCCAAAGGCACCGCCGATCAGGCGAAAGAACAGCAGCACCGACAGCCCGATCCCGGTATCGGCCAATTCGAGCGCGTTCTGCACCGCGACGACGACCGGAGAGAGCTGAAAACCGAAAGCAAGGCCGAGCCCCCCGGTGAGCGCCGTGTCGACGAGGACCGAGTTCCCAAGGCCGAAAACGGCGATCGCCGCGCACAGGCCGGTCATCGCGGCGGCACCGAAGATTGGATAAATGCGGTACCGCCCGGTGCGGGTGACCAGTTGCCCGGCAATGAACGAGCCCAGCACCGTGCCGCCGGTCATCGGGATCAGGCGGATGCCGGCCTCGTTCGCGGCCAGCCCCGAAACCAGCTCGAAATCGAGCGGCACCAGGATGATCAGCGCGATCATCACCATCGACATCGTGAAAGCGGTCAGGCTGCCCACGGCGAAGATGCGGTTGGCGAAAAGGCGCAGCGGGATCATCGGCTCGGGCGCCTCGCGCTCGCGCACGATCAAGCCGCCGAGAATTACGATGCCGATAGCGATCGGCACGAACACGTCGACGCGGCCCCAGCCGCCGGCCGATTCGACCCGCCCGACGCCGATCAGGATCGGCGTCGTCGCCGCGATAATCAATGCCGCCCCGAGCCAGTCGATGACCGGCCTGCGCCGCGGCTTTGGCAACCGCCGCAGATTGCGGTTGCACAGAACGAGCGCCAAGGCTCCAAACGGAAGGTTGATCCAGAAGATCCAGTGCCATGACAGATAGTCGGAGAAGAAACCGCCCAGCACCGGGCCCAACAAGTTCGAGATCGCCATCACACTGGCGAAATAGCCCTGGTATTTGCCGCGCTCGCGGGGTGGGATCACGTCGGCGACAGCCGCCTGCGAGACCGAGCGCAAGCCGCCGCCACCGATACCCTGCAGCACCCGCGCCGCGATCAGCTGTGGCATCGTCCGCGACAGCGCGCACAGCACCGAGGCGATCAGGAACAACATGATAGACACGAGCAGGATCGGCCGCCGGCCATAAAGATCGCTGAGCCGGCCGTAAATCGGGGTAGTCACCGTGGTGGCGACGAGATAGGCCGAAACCACCCACGACATCGTCGACCAGCCGTTGAGATCCTGGGCCATCGTCGACAGCGAGGTCGCGACGATCGTCTGGTCGAGGCTGGCCAGGAACATCGCCAACATCAACCCGGACAGGACCGAGACGATCTCCGATCGCGACAAATGGAGCGTCGTGGTTTGGGTCTGCTGGGCCATTACATAATTCGAGACGGAAGCAACGGGTCAGTACAAGGCCAGCGGCTGTCCGGGCAACATCGCTGAGGCATTCGAGAGTTGCATTCAGGCCCCGTTGGCGCGAATCCTGATGGACTGGATTGGAGGGGCCCGTCTGCCGCAATCGCTTGCGCGCAGCTCCGCTCGGAAAAGGCTGACTTTCGAGGAGGAAACGACATGCTTCCGACGCCGGGTTTTCATCATATTCACCTGAACTCGGTCGATCCCGACAAGGCGATCGGCTTTTATACCCGCCAGTTTCCAACGACCACGAAGAGCAGCTGGGGCGGCTTTCCGGCGCTCGAATCGCCAAACAACGTCTTGGTGCTGTTCACCAAGGTCGATGAGCCACCGGCGATGGAGCCGCAGAGCGCGATCTGGCATTTCGGCTGGCACGTCACCGATGCCCGCCGATGCCTCGAAACCTACAAGGACCGGCCCGAGGTCGAGCTGTTGCCGCTCTACACAACCGATGAAGGCGGCTCGGTGTTGATATCAAGCGACACCTGGCCCAGCATCGGCAATGTGCTCGGCCTGACCAAGGCGCAGATCGCCGAGTCCAAGGCGAAAGGTGTCAAGCCGGTGGGCGGCGGCGGGTTCTCGTATATGCGCGGCCCCGACCATGCCTTAGTCGAATATGCCGGCAACCATCCGACCGAGCGTTTCAACCACGTGCACCTTTACCAGGAGGACCCGATCGCCGCGCTCGAGTGGTACCAGCAGCACCTAAACGCGCCGCTGCGGCCGGGCTACGCGCCGACACCGGCGAGCGGGTCAGGTGGCAAGGCCGTGCGCGGGCCGGACCGTACGTGGCCAGCGTTGAACCGCGAAGGGATGTTCCGCTCACCGCGCGCCGGGCGTCGAGTTCGGGGACGTATCGATGATGTGGTACGCGAACCAGGGCGACCGGCCGCTGGTCGGCTCGCGCGGCCAATTGCAGGACCATATCGCACTGAGCGTCGCCGATCTCGACGCCTGGGCCGACAAGCTCAAGAGCGAGGGCGTCACCTTTCTCGAACAGCCCTACCAGCTCGGCGACACCCGCGCCTTCATGATCGAAGGCCCCAGCCGCGAAGCCATCGAGCTGGTTGAGGTCAGGTAGTCAGAAAGCAGCGTCACTTCTCTGTTCCATGTCATACCGGCGGAAGACCGGTATGACGCGGCAGTGGTCTCCGAGAAGGATTAATCGCCGAGCTGCGCCTTCAGGAACGCGGACATGCGGTCCCAGGCTTGGTTGGCGCAGGCGACGTCATAGGCGGCGCTGCGCTCGTTGGCAAAGGCGTGGGCGGCGTCGTAGCGGTAGATCTCGTGGCGGACGCCGGCTGCTTTCAGCGTCTTTTCGAGGTCGTCGACCGCGGCGGGGGTGCACCAATCGTCCTTATTGGCGAAATGGCCTTGGAACGGCGTCCGGATCTTGGCCGGGTCGGCGAAATCCTTGGGTGGAATACCGTAGAAGCAAACGCCGGCGTTGACCTCGGGGATATGCACCGCCGCGGCGATTGTCAGCGCCCCGCCCATGCAGAAGCCCATGACCGCAACCTTGCCGCTCTGGCCTTTAAGATGATGCGCCGCGCCGCGCAGATCCTGGTGCGTCGCGCCGGGGAAATCGAGGCCGGTCATCAGATGGTTGGCCTCGTCGGGCGTCGTGGTGACGCGGCCTTTGTATAGATCGGGCGCCAGCGCGTTGTACCCGGCGCGCGCGAAACGATCGGCAACCCCGCAGATCTGGTCGTTGAGGCCCCACCACTCCTGGATCACCACGATGCCAGGCCGCCCCTGCCCCGCCATCGCCAGATAGCCCTTGGTCGCCCCGCCGTCGGGGCGGGCGAAATCGATCATCGTGCCCATGGGATATTCCTCCTGATCAGGCGTCGGCAAAGGCCGGCATCACCTCCCGCGTAAACAGCGAGATCGAGCGCATCGCCTCGTCATGGCTGATCGTGCCAAAGGCGAAGTCGCAGACATAGTAGTTGACGCCGGTCGCCTCGATTTCGCCGGCGATGTAATCGCGCACCTGAGAGGGCGTGCCGGCGATCGCGTCGCCATGCTTCTGCAATACGGCAAAATCCTCGGGCAACGCCGCTTCGAGCGGGAACGGCACGTTATATTTATGCCACAGCTGGCCCATATGGCTACGCCACGCCGGATAGCCGCGCCGCGCGGTGTCGAGCGCCTCTCTTCAGTGTCGGCGATGATGATGTGGCGGTTGACGCCGAGCAGCGGCAAATCGGCATCGGTGCGGCCCAGTTTTTTCCACTCGGCGCGATAGCTGTCGGTGATCGCGCGCACCTGCTCCGGCGGCCGCCGTGTCACGGTGTTGGCGGCATTGGCCGCCGCCCAAGGAACGCTCGCCGGGTTGCCCAGGCCGTACCACAGCTCCGGATAGGGTTTCTGAAATGGCTTCATCGCGATCGGGACATGGTCGAAATCGTAGAACTTCCCGTGATAGGTCAGCTCATCCTCGGTCAGCCCGATGCGGATCGCATCAAAGGCTTCGCGGAATTGCGCCGCGCCGGTGGCGAAATCGATGCCGTAAAACCCGACCTCGACCGGCGAGATGCCGCGCCCGACCCCATACATAAAGCGCCCGCCGCTCATCTGGTCGAGCATGCAGATTTCGTCGATCAGCCGCAGCGGATGATAGAGCGGCAGCAGATAGACCATTGGCCCGAAGCGCAGTGCCGTCGTCCGCTGCGCCACGGCGGCCAGGAAAACGCTCGGCGACGGCGCGTAACCGAGCGGCGTGTTGTGGTGCTCGGCCAGATGGTAGCCGTAGAAGCCGGCCCGATCGTAAGCCTCGATCAGCTTCAGCCGGTCCTCGAAATGCCGGTTCAGCGGCACGCCGCTGTCGTCCAAATGGTCGAAAATCCCAAAACGCATGTTGCTGCCTCTCTCTGTCTTCTGTCACCCGCCGCGCGCAAAACCGTCATTGCGAGCGAAGCGACGCAATCTCGCGATGCTCGTGACCGGCAGTCGAGATTGCTTCGTCTTTTTGCTCCTCGCAATGACGTTGCCAATTCTCACGAAGCAGCCACCATCGCGTCGGCGATCTTTTCGGCGGTCATCAAGGTCGGAAAGTTGGTGTTGGCGCACGGCACTACCGGGAACAGCGAGGCGTCGACGACGCGCAAGCCGCCGACCCCGCGCACCCGGCCCTGATTGTCGGTCACCGCCATCGGATCGTCTTCGGCGCCCATGCGGCAGGTGCAGGTAGCGTGCCAGACGCCGATCGCGGCTTTGCGGATGAAGTCTTCGAGCGCCTCGTCGTCGCGCATCAGCTGGTCGAACCGATAGCCCTCGACGATGACCTTCTCGATCACATAGCGGCGCAGCCAGGCCGGACCGTCGAGCAATTTGGCGATCACGTCGGTGATCCGCTTGTTCTTGGCGTTGACGACGCCGATCTTGCGCACCCGCTCGGTGTAGCTCGCCGGGAACGGGTCGCTGGTCGCTTCCCGCAAGGCCGCGCTGATCTGCATCGCACCCAGGCGGCGAAACGCGTCCATCAGCCGTTCGAGGTCACGCCGATCGGAGAGCAGGTTGAATTCGACGATCGGCTCGGCCCGCCAGTCGCGCGAGGCGAGCTTGACCTGGCCGGTCTCCGAAAACGTCTTGTAGACGGCCGCGAGCAGCGAGCCGATCTGCTCGCCGACCGCGTGCCAGGCCGATTTGCTGACCCCGGCGACGAACATGTCGCCGGCGGGCGCATCGCCGATGCCGGACGAATAGCGCAATGCCAGCAGGATATGGCGGCGGGTCATGTCGTTGAGCCGCGCCTCGGGCTTGATGAACGACGACACCGAGATCGACGGATGGTCCATCAGCCGCTGGCCGACCCCCGGCACGTTGGCGACGACCTCGATGCCGAGATCGCGCAGATCGCCGGCCGGGCCGATGCCCGCGCGCAGCAGATGCGCCGGCGAATGGATCGCCCCCGACGAGACGATGACCTCGCCTCGGGACTCGTTTACGCGGAACTCGGTCTCCTTGCCCCGGACCAGCGCCTTGACCCCGACGCAGCGCGTGCCTTCGAACAGCAGCTGCTTGACCTGGGTCTCGGCCGAGATCGTCAGATTTTCGCGCAGCCGCGTGCCGGGATCGAGATAGCCGATCGCCGCCGAGACGCGGCGGTCGTAAAGGTTCGAAATCGTGATCGGGAAATAGCCGTCCTTGAACTCGCCGTTCTGGTCCTGGATGTAGGGGAACCCGGCCTGCTCGAATGCTTTCGCCACCGCCTTGGCGTGCCCGTTCCACAAATCGGGAAAGATGCGGCGAACCGGGATGCGGCCGTCCTTGCCGTGCCACGGCCCGTCGAAATCCATGTCGCGCTCGACCTTTTTGAAATAGGGCAGCACGGCGTTCCAGTTCCACCCGGCCGCCCCGCGCGCCTCCCACTCGTCGTAATCGGTGGGCGCTCCGCGGTTGGCGAGCTGGCCGTTGATCGACGAGCCGCCGCCCAATACCCGCGCCTGCTCGTATTTGCGCAATGGCGGCCGGTTCTCCTCGGGCCGGTTGTGCGAGACGACCTCGGTATGGACCTTGAGCTCGGTCCAGTGAAAGCGCGGGTCGAAATAGGCGGTGCCGGGATAGCTGTCGAGGATTTCGGGCGGCACCTTGCCGTGCGGCGTGTCCTGGCCCGCCTCGCACAGCAATACTTTGTTGGCGCTTTTGGCCGACAGCCGGTTGGCCATGACCGACCCGGCCGACCCGCCGCCGACGATAATGTAATCGTGCGTCATGTCCTCCCTCTCGGGTGCTCTTTCGTCATGCCCGGGGTGCGACCTGATGCTACCCGCGCAGCCACGACTTTTCCGCAGCGATGATGTAATGCAATCGCAGGCGGCCGGGTCAAGCCCGGCCATCGCTTTTGCGAGAGGTGGCTTTGAGCGCAACCGATTTTGCCGCGCCGATCGAAGACCGCTATTTCGAGGACTACCTGCCGGGCGCGGTCTACGAATATGGCAGCATCACGGTGACCGAGGCGGAAATCATCGATTTTGCCCGCCGCTATGATCCGCAGGACATCCATGTCGATCCCGAAGCCGCCGCGCACGGCAATTTCGGCGGGTTGATCGCGAGCGGATGGCAGACCACGACGATCATGATGCGCCTCCTCGTCGGTCACTTTCTGCCCAAGGTCGCGAGCCTCGGCTCACCTGGCATCGACGAATTGCGCTGGACCCGCCCGGTCCGCCCCGGCGATGTGCTGAGCATCCGCGTCAGGGTGCTCGAAGCGACCCGCTCACGATCCCGGCCCGATCGCGGCATGGTGCGCACCCTGGTCGAAGTGCTGAACCAGAACGGCGAAATCGTGATGAGCCTGAAGCCGATGAATTTGCTGCGCTGTCGCCCCACCGGCCGAGAGACGGACGCGTGAAGATCGGCATCGTCTCGGATCTGCACTGCAACTATCACGGTCTGCTGCGGGCATTGGACATCATCGGCGACGTCGATGAGTTGGTTTGCCTCGGTGACAGCATCTATGAGTACCGCTTCTCGAACGAGGTCGTGCGCATTCTTAGAGACCGCGGCGCGCATGTAATCCTCGGCAACCACGAAGAGGGTTTCCTCGGCCCGCATGGCGCCCGCGCTCGCCAAGCAGGACTGGATCGACCGGACATTGCTCGATTGGCTCGCCGAACGGCCGCATCGGGTCGAGTTCTCGATCAGCGGGAAAAAGCTGCTCGCGGTGCACTCGACGCCGTGGGAGCCGCGCGGCACTTACGTCTACCCGCACAGCTCTTTGTTGGAGCGCTTCGCCGATCCAGGCGCGGATTTCGTCCTTTACGGCCACACTCACCATCAACTGGTGCGCCGCGTCGGGCGGGTATTGGTGATCAACCCCGGCTCGGCCGGCGAGGCGCGCGACACCAGCAACGGCCGGCAATTGAGCTGCGCGGTGCTCGACACCGTCACCGAAGAGGTCGTGGTGACCGATTTCGCGGACGGATCACGGGAAGTATCGTGAGCCGAGTTCGCTGCCGCGCCGGCGGCCGATCATCTGATTTTGGGACTTCGACGATTTGCGGCGTAGCCCCTATCCAATATTTCTCGAGATTTACCCCCGATCAGCGGCTCACTTGCGGTGCCATGTGAAGACCGAGGAAACGGCGTAATTCCACACGACGCCGACCGCGGCTCCGGCAAGGCCGGATAACCACCAGGTGTAATGATGCGCAAACGCCGCCGAGGCGATGCCGACATTGGCGACCGCGCCAAGACTGCAGACCGCATAGAATGAACCGAGGCCGGTGACGAAGCGCCTGCCGACGAGACGGCGGTCGCGATAGGTCAGCATATTGTTCAGAACAAAATTGCTGGTCATCGCGACCACGGTTGCGAGCGCTTGCGCTACCGGGAACTCGACCGCCTTTAATGCGAAATACAGCGTAAGGAAGTGGACCACGACTCCCGAGCCGCCGATCGCGGCAAAAGAGACGAAACGCACCGGGACATAGCGGCCGAACAGCTTGTCCAGCAGCAGCATCAAGTATTCCCAAATGGCTAGGCTGTCGAGCTTGCTTTCACCGTGCTGGCGTTGACTAAACACGTAGGGGATTTCCTTAAATCGATAAGCGACGGGCGTCGATGCAAAGAGGTCGAGGAGAATTTTGAAACCTTGTCCGGAAAGTCGCCTGACCGCGCGCTCGAATGCCGGTCGGGAGACCATGAAGAACCCGCTCATCGGATCGTTCAGCTCGGCGGCGATGATCAGCCGGGCGAGCCGGGCGGCAAACCCGCTGATCGTCACCCGGCGCCGGTCCCAATCGCCGACGCCACCACCGGCGACGTGCCGGCTGCCAATAATGACGTCGAGGTCTTCGGCCTTGATCGCGGCCAACATCTGCGGCAGCAGGCTCTCGTCGTGCTGGAGATCGGCGTCGATGACCGCCAGATACGGGGCGCTGCTCGCGAGCATTCCCTCGATCACCGCGGTGGACAACCCCCGGCGGCCGATTCGCTGGAGACAGCGGATGCGGGGATCGGTTTGGGCGAGCTCGCGAACCTTGGCGGCGGTGCCGTCGGGAGAGTCGTCGTCGACATACAAGACCTCCCACGCGATGCCGCGCAACGCGGCGTCGAGCCGCGCGATCAACAGTTCGACGTTGTCGCGCTCGTTGAACGTCGGCACGACGATGGTGAGTTCAGCACTCATTGCCGAGCGGCTGATCTCCGCAGGCGCGGTCTCGGTCTCCGCCACGTCGGAGGCGGCGTCATGCAGCAATCTCGACAACATCAATGCCTGGGACGATGCAGCCCGAACGCTTTAATAAATACCGGAAAGGTGAACGACCTCTTCATCAAAATCCGATGACCACCGATTATGGACAGTTCGGCGAAGCCGGCCCGCGACGAGCGACAACCCTCCCGACGCTCCGCCGGGCGCTTAGATCTGGCGTCGCGCCCCGCTCGGCTCGGTGGGCTGTCGACTTGCGGTTCAGGATCCCTTGCGCGCAAGAAAATCCCTGAAGCCCTCGCGCGGATGGCCGGCGGCGAGCCAAGTCGCGCGCGCATCCTCCTCGGTGGCGTAGCGGTCGCGCCAGCTCATGCCGAGCTGCTCATGCAGCAGCCTCTTGATGCCCTGCACCATGCGCGCATCGTTCTTGGCGATCATTTGCGCCGTCTCGACGGCTGATTCGACCAGCCGCGCTGCCGGTACGATCTGGTTCAACAGGCCAATCCGCTCGGCTTCCTCGGCGGCGACGACCCGGCCGGTGTACAGCAGCTCCTTCGCCTTCGGCAGACCTACCAAAAGTGGCAGTGACCAGGTCGAGTTGACCCGGCCATAGCTCGCTGCAAGAAACCGGAACTGGGTGCGCTCGCAGCCGATGCGCAGATCGAGGGTCGAGGACAGCAATGCCGCGCCGCCATAGGCGAGCCCATTGATCGCCCCGATCAGCGGCTTGGAGAAGGTCGCGATGTGCCAGGTGGCCTCGCTGCGAAAAGCCTGCCGTGCGCCCAGCTCCTCGCTGCGACAGCCCGGCCATCTCATGGATGTCGGCGCCGGCGGAAAAGGCGCGCTCCCCGGCCCCGGTCAGGATCACCGCCTTGATCGCGTCGTCGGCCTCGTATTCGGTCAATGCCTCGTCGAGCTCGCGCGCCAGACCAAAACTCAGCGCGTTGAGCTTATCCGGACGGTTCAACGTGATCACGGCCACCCCGTCGAGACGCTCGGTCAGAATGAACTCAAAGGCCATTTCTGGCACTCCTGGTGGGGATCCCCGATGGTTTGACACTACGCGGGACCGGGTGTTAGCTCAACCCCAGTGCCGGTTTGGGCACGGCGCAGATATTGGGAGACGGCGATGAGCGGAGCCCTCGAAGGTGTGCGGGTGCTCGAACTGGCACGGTATCAAGCCGGCCCGCGCGGCGGCATGATCCTCTCCGACCTCGGCGCCGAAGTCATCAAGATCGAAAAGTTGGGCGGCGAGGAAACCCGCCAATCGCCGCCGTTGGTGCGCGGCCAGAGCGTCTATTTCTCGGTCTACAACCGCGGCAAGAAAAGCCTCTGCCTCGATTTGCGCAACGAGCGCGGCAAGGAGATCTTTGCGGCACTGGTCAAGACTGCCGACATCGTCCTGCAGAATTTCCGCCCCGGCGTCATGGACAAGATGGGGTTCGGCTACGATCGGCTGCGCGAGTTGAAGCCGGACATCATCCTCGGCTCGGTCTCGGGCTTCGGCCAATACGGCCCCTATCGCGACCGCCCGGCCTTCGATCCGCTGGGCCAGGCGATGAGCGGGCTGATGACCTTGACCGGGACGCCGGTCGGCCGCCCGCTCGGCACCGCCTCCTCGATCGTCGACCGCTACACCTCGTTGCACGCGACGATCGGGATGCTGGCCGCTCTGCATCACCGCGACCGCACCGGCGAAGGCCAGGTGGTCGATGTCTGCCTGATGGATTCGGCGCTGACCATGGTCGAGATCCCGACCTCCTACTACCTCGCGACCGGCAAGGAGGGCGGCGAAGGCGGCCGGCCGCCCTACCAGGCCAAGGACGGGCATGTCGTGATCTCCGCCTCGGGGCGCGTCATGGGCTCAAAGCTGTTGCAGATCGCGACCGGCGACGCGAATGCGGTCGCCAACACCGGCGCCTTTACCGGGCGCATGAGCCTCGACGACTCGCCGCGCCAGGCGGTCGAGGCGTGGTGCCTCGCCCATACCGTCGACGAGATCGTCACCGCCCTCGTCGAGGCCGACATTCCGGTCGCGCCGGTCAAGACCATCCCGCAGGTCGCCGAAGACCCACATCTGTGGGAGCGCGAGATGCTGGTCAAGATGGAGGACCCGGTCGCCGGCGAGATGTATCTGCCGGGCGCCACGATCAAGATGTCGAAGACCCCCGGCCGTATCGGCCCGGTCCCGACCCCCGGCCAGCACACCGACGCACTCCTCTCCGGCATCCTCGGCTACGACCGCGCCACCCTCGGCGAATTGCGGGAAGCGAAGGTCATCGCTTAAATAGCGGTTCAGTTGCCGATGGCGCTCTGCGTGCCAATCTTAAAGGGACGGAGGCGCTAGAAAATGGCCGTGATGCTATCAAAAACCTACGACGCGCTCGTTGCCGCGGGTGCGCCAGAGGACAAGGCCCGTGCTGCGGCAGAAGAACTAGCTGGTTACGAAAGCCGGTTTGCAAAGATCGAGACGGATCTCGCGGTCCTCAAATGGATGGTGGGCGTGAACCTCGCTGCGTCGTTATCGCTCGTCATCAAAGCCTTTGTCTGATCCGCCGACCCGGCGGCTTGATCCGGGGCAGATTCCTTCGATGACCGACGCGGGCGGCGAATTGGCGCGCATCGCGGAGCGTTACGCTAGGTTTGCCGCCGACGAGGCTCATGACGAATGCGAGATCTACGAGAAACTTGCCGCCGCCGTTGTCGGCTCCGAAGAGCTGCTGGCATTCCTCGCAGGCTTGCCGGTGGACCGGCGCCAACCGAACCTCTTTCTCGCGGCGGTGCGGTGCCTTTGCGGTGTGCCCGACAGTAGCGAGGGTCTTGTCCAAATCGTCCGCCAGCAGCACCGGCGCATCCGCGAGGTCATGCTGTCCCGCACGACGCAAACCAACGAGCCTGCGCGGTGCAGCGTCCTGTTGCCAGTGCTGGCGCGGCTCCCGCAGCCGCTGGCGCTGCTGGAAGTCGGCGCATCGGCCGGTTTGTGCCTGCTGCCCGACCGTTACGGGTACGACTACGGCACGCAACGGATAGAGCCGGCTACTGCATCGGCACCGGTTTTCCCCTGCAAGGTCACGGGTGAGGTTCCCCTCCCTGCGGCAGTTCCCCGGATCGCTTGGCGCCGAGGGATCGACTTGAACCCGATCGATTTGGGCTCCGAGGATGGGGCGGCCTGGCTGGAGCATCTGGTCTGGCCGGGCCAGCAGGAGCGGGCGCAGCGACTGCGGGCCGCCATCGCGATCGCACGCCGCGAATTGCCAACCGTCGTCAAAGGCGACCTGCTGACCGATCTGGAGCCGCTCGCCGCCACCGCTCCGCAGGATGCGACGTTGGTCGTCTTCCATTCGGCGGTGCTCGCCTACGTCGCGCCACGCGTCGCGCGCGATCGGTTCGCCGAAGCCGTAGGGCGTACCAAGGCGATCTGGATCAGCAACGAGGCGCCGTCGGTATTCCCGTCCTTCGCCGAGAGGGCGCCTCCGGCGCCGACCGCCGGGAGCTTTCTGTTGGCAGTGGACGGCAGGCCGCTGGCCTGGACCCGCCCGCATGGCCAGTCGATCGACTGGTTCGGATCGCTCTGACTTGGCGCAACCTTCGAAAGGATATTGTCAATGACGAAACGGATCGATGTGGCGGCGCTGACGGCAGTGGTCGGCACAACCTATCCGCCGCCTTTTGATATACAGGCCGCACGCGCGAGCGCACCAGACTCGGCGACGCCGGCCGGACTGTCGCAGTACGGGGTCAATCTGCTCCGTCTGCCGCCGGGCGCCTGGTCGAGCCAGCGCCATTGGCACACGGCCGGCGACGAGTTCGTCTATGTCCTGTCCGGCGAGGTCACGTTGGTGACCGACAGCGGTGAAGAGATCCTTCGCGCCGGCGACTGCGCCGGTTTCCCGGCCGGAGACACCAACGGCCACTGCTTGCAGAACCGCTCGGACAGCGACGCCCGGGTCCTCGAAGTCGGCACCCGCATCGCCGGCGACATCGGATATTATTCGGATATCGACATGGTCGCGCCGGCCGGCGGCAAGCCCGCCGTCTATACCCACCGGGATGGAACGCCCTACGAAGACATCCGCCGTCGCGGCCCCTAGCGTCCCGACCTCTCCGGGCGCCAGGACCAAATACCCCAGCAAACGATCGCGCTCCCCAACCGATCAAGTTTGAGCTTAGAGACGCGACGCCTGACCCATCGGTTTGATGTTCTGGTTGTGGCGGAACAGGTTTGTCGGGTCGTATTTGTTCTTTAATGCCACCAGCCGCTCGTAGTTCGCACCGTAAGCTGCCTTGATACGCTCTGATCCCTCATCGGGCTCGAGGCCAAGATGGTTCGCGTATTCTCTGCCGGTGCTGTGGGGGAGGATCGCCTCAGTCAGCCCGCGCGCACTCCACGTTCCGGCGGTCTTCCGTAGGGTCCAGCCAGGTTGCGCGGCAGTTCCATTCGCACAACACGCCGCGGTGGCTGAAGGCGGTGACCGTCGCGTCGATCCGGCTTGCCGCATTGCCCAATTGTTGAAAGAACGTCGAAGACAACGACGAGGGCACCGTGGCAAAACGTTCGACAATCAGATCGATCACGCCGTCGCTGATATTCCGCATCATGATTGTCTTCACGTAGTTGCGGCGCCCGCGGACCGTCGAGGCATCCAGCAAAGTCTGGACTTGGCGGTAAGGCATCGGCGCCACGCGGTCGACTAGCGGCGGGCCAAAGGTACGCAAAGACCGCAAAACCCTTTCTCCGGTTTCGAGGTCGCCGTTATAGCAGACCAGAATCGCCACTGCCGGAGCGCCGTCGGGCAGGGTGATCAGCGCGCCGACCGTGTTCAACTCGTCGGGCGCCGCTGCTGCGAATTCGCGATAAAAGGTCAGCGCTTCTCTTGCCTTGCTGAACGGGTAGAGCGCCACTCCCCCCAGCACCGGGCCTACAGGGTGGAGCCGATATTCGAACGAGGTAACAACGCCGAAATTGCCGCCCCCGCCGCGCAGACCCCAGAAGAGGTCGTCGTTCTCGGCAGCGCTGACGGTCCGCAACTCGCCCTCAGCGGTAATAAGATCGACCGAGAGCAGATTATCGCACGCAAGACCGTGTTTCCCCGCGAGCCAACCAAGGCCGCCGCCGAGGGTCAAGCCCGCAATACCAGTGCTGGAGATCGCGCCGCCCGTGGTCGCGAGAGCAAAGACCTGGGTTTCGCGATCAAAGTCCGCCCAGGTCGTACCGCCTTCGGCGCGCGCCGTCCGACTTACCGGATCGACTCGGATACTGTTCATACCACCGACATCGATCATCAGGCCACCGTCGCACACAGCATTACCGGGGGCGTTGTGGCCACCTCCCCGCACCGATGCCAGCACTCGATGGGCGCGAGCGAAGCGCACCGCCGCAACCACGTCTGCCACTCCGGCACAGCGCGCAATCAGCGCGGGGCGGCGATCGATCATCCCATTCCATACTTTGCGGGCCTCATCATAGCCGCCCTCGCTTGGGGAGAGCAGCGGACCACGCAAGCTATTCTTTAATTCTTTTACTGCCGCATCTTCGACAATCGTCTCTCCACCGTCGACCGCAGCAACTCGCAGATCCGTCATTCCCCGCTCCCGTGCTTCTTCCGGCCGACCTTACGACGGACGAGGCTGCCATCGGTCGTGCGCCGGCCGCTCGGCAACCGCTTATCGTTGGAGTCGATCAGCCGAGTGAGCCCCGCGCCAAAAATGGCGACAACCCGAATTTCTTACATCAAACTTAACACAGATATAATCACCGATGACAGCGGATTTTCATTGGCCCGCAGGCGACGGTTCCACGGTTTGAATGACCTCGAAGCCTTCAAATTCGGGATGGCCGAGATAGAGCGGCCGGTTCGAACCGGCGTCGCGATGGGCGAGACGAAACGCCTCCGACCGGGTCCATGCCTCGAAATCGGCGCGGCTGCGCCACAGGGTATGCGAGGAATACAATACGTGGTCGTCACGCTCCGGCCCGCGCAATAGATGGAACGCAACAAAGCCGGGGATGTCGCCCAAATGGCTGTCGCGCGTCGTCCACACCCGTTCGAAATCCGCCTGAGCGCCGGGAACGACCTTGAAGCGGTTCATCGCGATAAACATCGAGCTCCCTTCCGTTCGACTAGCTGACCGGAGATTACTCCGATAGGACGCCGCTCCCCACAGCTATGCGCGTGAGCCCATTGCGGCAGCGCGCCGCTTTGCCGCAAAGTGCCGTGACGAAATTGACGATCGAGGGAGGATGCCGTGCCCGCCTACATCCTCGGAGACATCCACGTAACCGACCCAGCCCAATTCGACCATATCGCGCGCCGGCGGGGTCGAGTATCGCCCAATATGGCGGCCGGTTGCTGGCCGCTGGCGGGAAGGCCGAACTCTTCGATGGCTGGCCCGTGCCCGAGGTTAGCATTATCATTGAATTTCCCGATGCTGCGGCCGCACGACGCTGGTACCGGTCGCCGGAGTACCAGGTCGCATTGCCGATCAGGCTCAGATCTTCGCAGGGCCGCGTCGTCCTGATCGAAGGGATATGACGCCGGCGATGAGCGACACCAACAACATCATCGTCGATACCGCGACCCGGATCTTTCGTGATCTGTGCGAGCCCGCCACCGTGAACGACGCCGAAAAGGGTGTGTGGCCCACGGCGCTGTGGGATGCGCTCGAAGAATTGGGGCTGACCGTCGCTTGGGTTCCGGAAGATCTCGGCGGCAGCGGTGCGGCGATGGCCGACGGCTTCGCGGTATTGCGCGCGGCCGGCCGCTTCGCCGTTCCGGCGCCGCTCGCCGAGACCCTGATGGCGGGCTGGATGCTGGCTCGCGCCGGGATTGCAGTGCCGGCCGGGCCGCTGACGATCGCCCCGGTGCATGCCGACGGCCGTATCGTGCTTGACGCCGAGCGGCCGACTCGGCGGCCGCGCGCGGCGAATACCCTTCGCCCGCAATGCCGGCCATATCGCGGTGCTCGCGCATCGCGGGAATGAGCCGATGGTGGCGCTGGTCGCGACGGCGGGCCTGCCGATCAGCCAAGACAAGAGCCTCGCCGGCGAGGCGCGCGACACGGTGTCCTTCGACGGCGCGATACCGGAAACGGCAAAACCCGCCGAAATCGACGAGGACACGATCCAGCTTTTCGGCGCCGCGGTGCGACTGCAGCAGATGGCCGGCGCGCTCGAAAAGATCCTTGATCAGTCGGTCCAATGGGCGCTCGACCGCTCGCAGTTCGGGCGTCCGATCGCCAAGTTCCAGGCGGTCCAGCACAACCTCGCCACTCTGGCGGGCGAAGTTGCCGCGGCGGGTGCGGCCGCCGACCTCGCCGCCGAGGCCTGCGCCGGCGAGGAAATCGGCATTGCCGATGTAGCGATCGCCAAGGTGCGCGCCGGCGAGGCGGCCGGCGCCGGTGCGGCGATCGCCCATCAAGTGCACGGCGCGATGGGCTTCACCTACGAGCATTCCCTGCATCATGCGACGCGCCGGCTATGGGCGTGGCGCGAGGAGTTCGGCAACGAGGCGGTCTGGGCCCAGCGTCTCGGCCGTATGGTCGCCGCGGCCGGCGCCGACCAGCTCTGGCCCTTCATCACCCAAGACTCGTAGCCCCCGCGATCGTGAGGACCCGATGACCACCAGCTTTCGCTTCGACCCGGTCGAACTGCCGCCCGAGGCCAAGGAACTGCGCCAAGAGGTCCGCGCCTTTCTGCGCCAGGAGGAGGAAGCCGGCACGTTTTCCCCGCACAGCGGCAAGGGCTCGTTCTCGCGCGAGTTCAGCCGCAAGATGGGGGCCCGGGGCTGGATCGGCATGACCTGGCCGAAGAAATACGGCGGGCATGAGCGCTCCCAGCTCGAGCGCTATGTGGTGACCGAGGAGATGCTGGCGGCGCACGCGCCGACCCGCGCTCATTCGACCGCCGACCGCCAATCGGGCCCGGTCATCCTGCGCTACGGCCAGGAGGAGATCCGGCAGAAGATCCTGCCCCAGATCGCCGCCGGCGAATTGTGCTTCTGCATCGGCCTCAGTGAGCCGAATTCGGGCTCCGACGTGTTTGCCGCCTCGACGCGCGCGACCAAGACCGATGGCGGCTGGCTCGTCAATGGGCGCAAGATCTGGACCTCGAACGCGCACGAAGCCGACTACATGATCGCGCTGCTGCGCACCTCGCCCTCGACCAAGGAGAATCGCCGGCACGGGCTGACCCAGTTCCTGGTCAAGATGGACACCCCGGGCATCACAATTCGCCCGATCATCAACCTGACCGGCGGTCATGATTTCAACGAGGTCGTGTTCGACGACGCATTCTTGCCCGACTCGCATCTGATCGGCGAGGTCGACATGGCGTGGAAGCAGGCGACCGACGAACTCGCCTATGAGCGCAGCGGCCCCGACCGCTGGATCGAGACGTTTTCGTGCCTGGTCGAACTGGTCCGCGTCGCCGGCGAGGAACCGAGCGAGCATCTGGCCGAAGGCATCGGCCGCCAGGTCGCGCATCTCGCCACCCTCAGGCGGATGTCATTGTCGGTCGCCGGCATGCTGCAGGCCGGGAAGACGCCGGCTGTCGAATCCGCCGTGGTCAAGGACCTCGGCACCAATTTCGAGCAGGCCTTGCCCGACAAGGTGCGCCTGCTGGCGCCGCCGCCCAGCGATTCGCAGCCCGACGCCAATGACGACCGCTTCGAGGAGGCGTTGCGCTACACCACCCTGATCGCCCCCAAGCTGACGATCCAGGGCGGCACCCGCGAGGTATTGCGCGGCATCATCGCCCGCGGCCTCGGCCTGCGGTGAAAGCTTTCCGGAGGATGCCAAACTTCCGTCATTCCGGGGCGCGGCGAAGCCGCGAGCCCGGAACCTATGAACACGGCATGCGCGCGATAATGGAAAGGTTGGTGTTCTTGGGTTCCGGGCGTGCCCTGCCGGGCATCCCGGAATGACTGTGCTCAAGGTCATCGAATTTTGTCATATGCAGCAACCAAATGCCTGACCTTCGTCCTCTTTTCTCTCCGGACAGTGTCGCGATCATCGGCGCGGCGGGCGATACGCACACCTTGCGCGGCCGGACCACCGAGTTCCTGATCGCGCACGGCTACCCTGGCCGCATCTATCCGGTGACGCGCAGCCAGCCCGAAGTGTTCGGGCTGAGAAGCTATGCGACCGTCGCCGAATTGCCGGAGGCGCCCGATCTCGCCGTCGTCGTGGTGCCGGCGGCCTATGTCGCGCCGACGCTCGAGGAGTGCGGCAAGAAGGGCGTGCGCGCCGCGGTCATCATCAGCTCCGGCTTTGCCGAGGAGCGCGGCGAGGCGGCGCAGGCGCGCGACGCAGGCATTGCGCCAGGTCATCGAGCGCTACGGGATCATCGTCTGCGGCCCCAATTCCGAAGGCATCGTCAACCCGCTGAAGCCGCTCGTCGCGACCTTCAGCCCGGTGTTCCACGACCCGAAGCAGAGCCTCTTCCCGCAGAGCAACAAGAGCCGGGCAATCGCGGTCAGCTGTCAGAGCGGCGCTTTGACCTTCGCGTTCTTGAGCCGCGGCCGGCCCCGGCAGTTGCGTTTTACCTACCAGGCCAGCGCCGGCAACCAGATTTGCCTGGAAGCGCACGATTACCTCGATTGGCTGATCGATTCCGGCGGCGCCGATATCTTCATCGCCTATCTCGAAAGCATCCAAAACCCGGAGCGCTTCCGCGCCGTCGCCGAAAAGGCAGCGGAGGCCAGGAAGCCGATGATCCTCGCCAAGGTCGGCCGCTCCGAGGCGGGCCGGCGCGCCGCGGCCTCGCATACCGGCTCCTTGGCGAATTCCGGAGCGATCGACGATGCGATCTTCCGCCATCACGGCATCATCCGCGGCGAAGACCTCGATCATGCGCTCGACATCGCCGCCGCCTTTGCCTTCTGCAAATTGCCGAAGGGCAACCGCGTCGCGGTGATCACCGGCTCGGGCGGCAGCGCGGTGTGGATGTCCGACATTCTGTCGGCCCACGGGCTCGAACTTCCCGTGCTCGAAGAGCATCTGCAGCAGCGCCTGATGGCGCTGCTGCCGTCCTACGCCTCGGCGCAGAACCCGGTCGACGGCACCGCGCAGGCGATCCACGAAGTCGGCTACGCCAAGCTCGTCGAGATCGTGCGCGAGTCGCGGCATATCGACACGATCCTGTTGATCGGCTCGCTCGCCAATGAAGCGACCGCAAAGACCCGCGCCGAGGAATTGGCCGCGGTCACCGGCTCGACCGAGCAGCCGATCATCCTGTCGACCTACACGACCGCGACCGAGGGCGCGATGGCGGCGTTCGCCGAGGCCGGCATCCCCTGCTACACCTCGATGCCGAGCTGCGCCCGCGCGATCCGGGCATTGGTCGATTACGCCCGTTTCCAGGCGCGTCGGGACCGCGCCGCGCCGCCGCCGATAACCCCGCCATCGATCCGCGACGAGACCGCGCGCGCGCTCGCCGCGGCCGGCCGGGTCCTGACCGAGAACAGCGCCAAGGCGTTGCTCGCGGCTTACGGCGTCCCGCGCCCGCCCGAGGCATTGGCGACTTCCGCGGATCGAAGCCGTCGCCGCGGCCGCCCGGATCGGCGGCGCGGTGGCGCTCAAGGTGCAATCGCCGGACATCACCCACAAGACCGAGGCCGGCGCCGTGGCGCTCGGCATCGAGGGCGACGCCGCGGTGCGCGAGGCCTATCGCAAGGTCCTCGCCAATGCCAAGGCCGCCCATCCCAACGCTGCGATCGAGGGCGTGCTGGTCCAGCGGATGGCGCCGCCCGGCGTCGAGATCATCCTCGGCATTACCCGCGACCCGGTTTTCGGCCCGATGCTGATGGTCGGGCTCGGCGGCATCCATGTCGAGGTATTGCGCGACGTGGCCTTCTCACCGGTCCCGATCGGGCCGGACGATGCGCTCGCCCTGCTCGGCGAGCTGAAAGGCGCCGCCCTGCTCGACGGCGTGCGCGGCGCCCCGCCCGCCGACCGCGCCGCCCTCTCCGAGCTGATCGCCGCCCTCTCCTGCTTCGCCGCCGATCACGCCGACCAGATCGACGAAATCGACCTGAACCCGGTCATCGTCCACCCAAGGCCAAGGCCTGACCGTCGTCGACGCCCTGATCGTCAAGCGCCAACCCGCGAACTCCCAAAGCCGCAGTCCCGCTCCGCGGGTCCACGCCCGAAACCGGTGGAAGTAGTCCTTGGCTATGCGCGTCGACGGAGCGCCGTTAACGGTCATTCGGCCATAATCATGGAACGGGCGGTTTGATCGATCGCGACCGTCAGCCGATGCCGGGAATATCGACGTCTAAATAAGGCGATTGCTCCTTCTCCATGGCGAACTCCGCTCTAATAGGCCTTCCTGCCCGTGAAGGATCATCGCGACGGCCGGCGTACGGCCCGCTCTAGTAAGCGCAACCCCCGTTATGTGGGTCCTTCTCGATGTGAGTCCTTCTCGGGGGAACCCAAGGAGTGGCTGTTCCCGGGATGTGTCGGAGAATTTTACTGTTCCGCGGACCAGCCCGAAGACCACGCCGCGGACAATTTATGGAGCCAGGCGGCACTTGGCCTATCTCCCTACAAAAGCGGCGTCGGAAATTTTTACAAGTATCAGGGGTGACGGGACCCGCACCGTTGATGATCCACGCCGCGGCGGCACGCCGATCGGTGACCCACAACCCTTTGAACTGGAAAGATTTCCGCTTCGTTGCATGGCAATGTTGCTGGCCTCGAAGGGTTGAAGGGTTACTGCAGCGAGTGTCGGATATTTTTACAGACCCAGACGGATGCCGCGTTGTAGAGGGCTAACCCTTAACGATTAACCATACTTTTTGGTGTGGCGCGAAATTTGCTTGAACCTGCCTGCACGCGGGGGTGGCTTTGCGGCCATATCGACAAAACCCGCGAATTCGCAGGGAGGAGCGGATGCGGAACGTAACAAAATCAGTTGCGCTGGCGGGCGTGATCGCAATGGCAGCGACCGTTGGCCCGGCCGTTGCGGGTCCAATGGTGGCATTCGACACCTTTATTCCGGTCCCGGCGGACGCGGCCAACGTGCAGCCGGGCGGCGCGTTCTCTGCGTTCGACATCAGCTTCGCCGACCCAGTGACCGGAAACATCTTTATCGCCGACCGGTCCAATGCCGCTGTCGATATCTTTTCCGGATCCAGCCTGACGTTCCTTGGCCGGGCCACCGGGTTTACCGGGCAGCAGGCGACAACATCGGTTTCCGGCCCGGATGGCGTTTTGACGGTCACCTCGGGCGGGGTCACAACCCTTTACGCCGGTGACGGCAACAGCACCCTCAAGGTATTCAACGCGACCAATCCAGCGGCACCGAGCCTGCTGCAATCGATATCGACCGGCGGCACTTTCCGGGTCGACGAAATGGCATACTCGCCACTGTCGCAACAGGTCCTCGCCGCTAACAACGCGGATACCCCAGCGTTCGGAAATCTCTTTAATACGACAAATGGCACCTCGCCGGTCACGCTCTTGAAGAGCCCCATCACCGTCCCGGGTCAGCCCGCGACCGGCGGCATGGAGCAGCCGGAGTGGGACCCGAAGACAGGAACGTTCTTCGTTTCCATCCCTCAGTTGACGAATGCGGCCAATGATCCAGGAGGACTTGCCGAGATCGACACGAGCGGCAATGTCCTGCGAACGATCTCGTTCGCCTCCTTTGGCGTCACATCTTGTTCGCCCGCGGGCCTCAAGGTCGGCGCCAGCGGCAATCTCATGGTCGGTTGCGGCAACGTGGGAGCGGCAGCGCTCCTGATCGATCCCACCGGTGGGGCCCTGCACACCGGCTCGCTCGTTGCGACAGTCCCGGGCCTCGGTGGCACCGATGAGCTGTGGTACGATCCGGCGACCGACGCGTTCTACGTCACCGGCAATGATGGCTCCAACACCACCCGGTTCTTCGACATCGTCCCCGACGACGGCGCGGGCGTCATTAGCCAGATGATCGACCTGCCCGCCACCACGAGCGCCCATTCGATCACGGTAGATCCGTTCAATGGCGATGTTTTCGTGGCGCTCGCTGGCACGACCGGGCTGGACCCCTGCCCGGCGACGCAAGCGAATCCGGGCTGCATCGCGGTATTCGCCCCGGTGGTGCCGGAGCCTGGCAGCCTGCCGATCCTGGTTGTCGGCCTAGCAGGGTTGACGGGCCTCGCGGTGCGTCGTCGGCTCCAAAAATCGGCTTAACGAGTGTGCCGGCCTGGGCACAAGAACAACAAAATGGTCTAGGTTCGCTGCTGTCCTCGGCCCCGCGTGGGGAGTTGGACTGCCCAAAGGTCCGGAATGGCGGGCATTAATCTGCCGATCTTCCCGCGCGAACACGACGGCCCTCTAGATAGAAGTGTCTTGTTCCTGTGCAATATTCCTGGTGCAGCCGGGAGATCAGCGTTGGCGATTCAGGCCCGGTAGGGATCGAGAGCGTGCGGCGGCGGCCGTTCATAAATACGGGCTGACGTTGTGATCGGTAAGGATTGGCTTCCGCAGGGGCCGCTTCGAGCTTGATATTTCGACAAATTGCGATTATAATATTCCCCGTCTAGCGAATCCGTTGGCTCGGTCCCGCGCCGTATGAGACAATCTTGGCCGGTGATACTAAACAACAGCCCATGCGCGGGCGACCCTATCCGGCATGCAGGCGTTCGACAGCAACCTATGAGAGAGCCCCCGCTGTTATTTTCCTGCAGGAGCAGCGACGCGGCAACATTCAACTAAATCTTACGTTGTACCCAATCCGGACAGAGGACGCTGCGACATGACCGACACCCCTTCGTATCGTGAGATCGGCGTCAGCCGTGACGGCCATGTCGCTACCGTCGAGATGCGGCGGCCGCCGCACAATTTCTTCGACTCGGCGCTCGTCGCCGAGATCGGCGACGCCTTCGAGCAGCTCGACGCCGACTCCGATATCCGCGCGATCGTTTTTGCCGCGGAAGGCCGCTCGTTCTGCGCCGGCGCCGATTTCTCGAAGCGCGTGGACACCGGCACCGTCTCCGAGGGGACCCGCAGCGCCGCCGGCCGCCACCTGTACAAAGAGGCGATCCGCCTGTTCCGCACCAGGAAACCGATTGTCGGCGCGGTGCACGGCGCCGCGGTCGGCGGCGGGCTCGGCCTCGCTCTCGTTCCGGATTTTCGCGTCACCTGTCGGGAGGCGCGGTTCAGCGCCAATTTCAACCGCCTCGGCTTTCACCCCGGCTTTGGCTTGACCGCGACCCTGCCGCGGCTCGTCGGCGCACAGCAGGCGGCGCTGCTTGTTCTACACCGGCCGCCGCATCCCCGGAGACGAAGCGGTGCGCATCGGCCTCGCCGATCTGCTGGTGCCGCAGGCCGAGGTATGTAGCGCCGCCCAGGCACTGGCGCTCGAAATCGCGCAATCCGCACCACTCGCCGTCATGTCGACGCGCGAAACGGTGCGCCGCGGGCTGATCGATGCGATCGAGGCCGCCACCGAGCGCGAGCTGGTCGAGCAGGACTGGCTGCGCCGCACCGAAGACTTCGCCGAGGGGATCAAGGCGATGGCCGACCGCCGCCTTCCCGATTTCCGAGGCCGCTGACCGCCGGCATCAGAACCGGCGGCGTAGCGCGGCTACAGTCAAGCGCCAGCTCTGCAACGGGTCGCAGCGCACTAGCACCGGGTCGAACGGATCGTACCCGGCCCGCTTGAGCCGCGTCAGCGATCGCCCCGCGACGACCGCCGGCAAAAGTGCGGGGAAGGCGGCACGCGCAACAGCGCGGCGCAACTCGCGTGCCGCCCGCAAATGGCCCTCTGCGGCTGCCGCGATCTCGGCGACCGCGGCGCACAGCGCGTTCGAACCACGCAGTCCCCGATGATCGCCAAGATCGAGCCCGGCGCGCGCGGCAATGTCGGGGGGGATAATCGGTCGCCCCGACGCCGTCAGCAGCGGCAGCGCCCGCAGCAGGCCGGCCAACGCATAGGCGATCCCGATATGATGCCCGGCCTCACGCGCGGTCTGATTGCTCGCGCCCAGGGCCTCCAGCGCAAGATAGACCAGCTGCGACGCGGTTCCCTCGGCATAGCCTTCGAGCGCGGTGAGATTCGCCGGCGGGTCTTCGTCGAAATCGGCCTCGCGCGCGTCAATCAGCCGGTCGAAGTGCGCGCGCGTCAGCCTGCGCTCGCGGATCGCGACGGTCAGCGCTTCAACGATCTCATTGCGGCGGGCCGGGGTGTTTTCATACGCGGCGGCGATGTTCTCGCGCCACCACTGGAGCCGGATCCGGCCAAGCATCGGCTGGGTAACGGCTTCACGCACCCTTGCAATCTGGTAATTGAAGGCGTAAAGCGCGAACAGCGCCTCGCGGCGCGCGGCCGGCGCAAACAGCGCGGTCTGGAACCGGTCGCGGTCGTGACGGCGGGTGATCGCCGCGGCCGGCGACAGGTGCTGCGGATCGCTGGAACGCTGGCTGTGAACGGACGTTTCTCCACCAAACTTTCTCAACATAACCTGGGATGGTCGCCATGGCTTTCGAACTGCCGCCCCTGCCCTATCCGAAAAACGCGCTCGCACCGCACATGTCGGAACAGACTTTCGATTTCCATCACGGCAGGCACCACCAAGCCTACGTCACCAACCTGAATAATCTAATCAAAGACTTGCCGCTCGAGCGCCAGTCGCTCGAAGACCTGATCAAAGGGAGCTACAAGGATACGACGAAGACCGGGCTGTTCAACAACGCCGCCCAGGTGTGGAACCACACCTTTTTCTGGAGCTCGATGAAACCGCATGGCGGCGGCGCGCCCGGCGGCAACCTCGCCGCGGCGATCACTCGCGATTGTGGCGGTCTCGACAAGTTCAAGGAGCAATTCAAGGCGACGGCGGTGGGCCAGTTCGGCAGCGGCTGGGCTTGGCTCGTCGCCGACAAGGGTGCGCTCAAGATCGTCGGCACGCCAAACGCGGTCACCCCGCTGGCCGAAGGTCAGACTGCGCTCCTCACCTGCGACGTGTGGGAACACGCCTATTACCTCGACTACCAGAATCGCCGGCCGGATTTCGTCCAGGCTTTTCTCGACCATCTGGTGAACTGGGATTTTGCCGCCCAGAACCTGACAAAGGCAGGCTGACCAAGACCGATTTTCGGAGAGGCGCCCCGCCGAGGCGGGGCTCTTCTCAGAATTGGGTGTCGATGGTCGTCCGGTCGGCCCCCGAATTCAGGCGGATCGCGGGGTTGAGCGAGCCGAAACCGACGATCCCCGCCTCAAGGCGAGGATGCCGAGGGCAAGCACCGCGAGACCGCTGATGACGAGACCGGCCCGCTCCACGCCGAGCCGTTTCCAGGTCGCCGCGACCCGGTGGGCGCCTGCCGGTAAGTCAATGGATATCAGCCCCGTCGCAGGGTCGGTGGCAGTCGGCACGGCCGCCCCGTCGATCGTCACCTGCCATGCCGGAAAGGCAAAGAGCGGCAAGCGTAGATGGGCCGACTGCGCACCAGATACGTTCCAGACCTGCAACCGGCTGCCTGCTTCGCTCGCACGACAGATCACCATCTGTTCTCGGCACTCGGCCGCAAGCCCGCCGGCGCGATAATAATCCTCCCAATGCTCCCCTTGGCCGGCGAGCCGATATTCGGCCTGCCCGCGATACGGCGCCGTCTCGTCGACGGATAGGTGAAGCGGCTTCCCGTCGATGAGCAACATCTTCGCGCTCAGCAACGCTGTGGTCGCGAAACCCAGTGCCAGCGGCAGTACCAGAACCAGTTTCCGCGGCCAGGGCTGCCCCATGCGCTGAGAATCCCACAACGCGAAGAGGTTAGCCACGAGGCCCGTCGCCGACGTAACGTAAATGAAGCGGTGCGGAAACTGGACCATGCGCAGTGGCGTGTTCAGCAACCATAACGGATAGGAAAGCTCGCTCGCCAGCACCAGCGATGCCCACGATACCACCAGCAGCAGCAGCAATGCCTCACCCAGGCGATCCGACATATCTTGGCGCCGCTTCGCATGCCGGGTCGCGACAGCAACGCCGAGCAGCGCCACCGCCGGCACCGTCCATTGGAACGAAAACCAACGCATGCCGAAGAGGACGCTGGTTACGGTAGGGAAGGCAAAAGCATTCCATGGCGTGTAGGCGGTGGTCCAAACTTTGGACGATATCAAACCCATCGAATTGATCGCGGGGACCAGATAAAACCCCGACAGCGCCAGACCAAATCCGGCGGAAACGAACCACGAGACCGCCCGCCGCCAGGCCCGAGCACCCCGGTGCGAGCGCCGCACGAAATATAAGCACATGAAACTGAAACAGATCAGCGCCATCAGCGCCGAGACGATGTGGGTCAGCACAAGCGTGGCAATGGCGAGACTCGCCGGAAGGTCGACCCAGCGCTCAAACGCGCCCGGACGCACCGCATAATATGTAAGCGCCACGAGCGCAGCGAACCCCACGGCCCAAGGGAAACTATTGAAGTAATAGAACAGCATGAAGATCATCGGCACCCACTGCAACAGCACCGCGCCGGCAAGCGCATAAGCATCGTTCGAAAACAGCCGCAGCAATCGCCAGCCGTATAATCCAGTGAGTAATGTCGAGATAACGAAGACAATCCGCATCGCCTCCCACGTGTTGGGCGTCAGGAGCCGAACTGAGCCACTGATGTAATAGAAGAGCGGCGAATAATAGAGGAGCGCGACCTCGCCAAGACCAAAATTGCCCCGCCACATCCAATGCGGGTAGAGATCACCGCCGCGCAGCCCTTCGCCAAACTGCACTGCCCAGTGATAGTGGGCATCAAAGTCGTTGTTGCGAACACCGACGTTGAACAGGATACCGGGGGCGTGCACGACCACAGCCGACGTCAGGAGAATCCCGAATGCTCCTAACCACAACGCAACGGGTCGAGCCATCATCGGGCGATTTTTATGAGCGTCCAGGCCGATGACAATCTGGTGGGACCATTTACCATCCTGAGCCGGAAAGGGATAACATCCTCTGATCGCAATGCTGCATCAACCCCCCGCCATGATTTAACTTTTTAAATCAGCGTCCCCGGTAGCGCATCAGAGGTGAACGCCGCGATCGAGCAGCACCGCGTTATATTGCCGGTAACTGATGCCAAGAGCCTGAGCTCGGGCGAGGCGAGCCAGCGCGATCTCGCGCGGCGGCGTCTTCCACGCCTGCGCATGAGCTTTTCTCCAGCAGAATGCCCGCCAGTCAGCTCCCGGGTCGAGCAGCGGCCCACGATTATGGCCGAGGCCTGGAGTCACAGAAACCGCTCCGGCATCGACGAGCGCCATCGCCGCCCTCCGATTTGTTCCTGCTAATCGGGCAGGAACCGCGCCAACTCCGTGAATTAGGCCTCGTCCACCGCAAAATCCTCAAAAGCGAAGCCCCGCGCGCGGCGGGGCTTCAACGTAAGAATTTGAGGAAGTTTACCCGTTTTGGCCAGTTTGCATCCGCTTCTGCTGATTTGTCTCTGCATTAGCACGGAACACCTGATCGGTTAGCCGCCGTTGCTGCTCAGGCATCGTATTATAGAGGCTGTCGAAGGCGGGGACCAGCTTTTGCAAATGCTGGGCGTGGGCCTCGGCAATCTGCTGGTAGGACTGCATGTTCTGCACCGCGTTCATCGTCGGGTACTGTTGAGCGCGCTGCATGAACGCCTGATCCATGTCTCGGGCATTTTCGCGCATGACCTGGGCGAATTGATCCCATTGCGGCTGCTCGGCCGGGGTGATGCGCAGTTGCGCGTGCAGCTGTTTGATGTGGGTCTCGACACGCTGTTCGGCATTGTTACCCGGCGCAGGCTGGGTCGCTAATGGTGAAGCCGAGGTGGCGGGCGGCGGCGTGACCGGCGCCGGCGCCGTTGTGGATTGCGCCAGGGCCGCCCCAGGCAATGCCAGCAACGCAACCATTGCTGCCGAGGCCAAATAACTCAAGCGGATCGATTTCATCGACTGTTTCCTCGCTGTCATGTTGCCCGCTGCTCGGCAAAAGTTGCCGGCCGCGCGGCGATGGGTCCGGCCCTTTAGCCGTGCCGTTCGATCAATACCCGTAATAGACTGCCGGCGGCGGCGCGTAATACCTGTACGGGTACCCGTAATAGACCGGCGGCGGCGCGTAGTAATAAGGGTAGTAGCCACCCGACGCGATCGCCGCCCCGACCCCGAGGCCAACGAGCCCGCCCGCGATCGCAGCCCCGACGGCGGCCCCGCCGCGGTGGTGATAATTTCCATGCCAGCCGCGATGCCAGTAGGCCGCATTAGCGGCGGGCGCTAAGGCGAGAGCTGCAGCAACCGCGGCGGCGGTCAGGACACGGGTATGCATGGCAATGCTCAACTCGGTTGTGACGGTTATGCTGAAAACCGCCGCGCGGGGCGAGTGGTTCCCGAATAACGTCTCCGATATATCGCTTAGCGCTGTTACGCCGACTGCCGTTCGTGCCCTCGCCGTCCCGGTTGCCCGTTAGCGCGGCGGGATCAGCGCTGCGGCGACACGGCGGTCCTCGGAGACGAGCACGTTATAGGTGCGGCAAGCAGCGCCGGTGTCCATCGGCTCGAGGGTGATCCCGGCCACGCGCAGCTTGGCGCGCAGCTCCCCGGCGACCGCCGCCATACTGCTGCCGAGCCCGAGCAGCAGGATCTGCACGCCGCCGTGCTCGACGACCGGCGTCAAGCTCTCCCAGTCAACCGCTGCCGCGTCGATGGGTGTCCACGGCAGGGTCAGATCAGGAAAAACCAGCAGGGGCCCGCGCCAGATCATCCCGGTCACGCGAAACCCGGTCGGCCCGTAACGCTCGATGACCTGCCGGCCGGCGGGGACGATCGGGGTCAGATCCATTGTCGACGCGCCGGCTACCGCGCCCGGGACACCGGAGCTTTGGCCCCCTCGTTCGATCGCGCGACCGCCGCTCGGTTCGGTCGCACGTAGTAGATGACGGGAGCGGCGATGAAGAGCGACGAATAGGTGCCGATCACGACTCCCCACAGCATCGCGATGCTGAACCCGCGGAGCACCTCTCCGCCGAGGAACAGCAGCGACAGCACCGCCAGCGCCACGGTGCTGACGGTCAGGATAGTGCGTGACAAGGTCTCGTTCAGGGCGAGGTTGATCAGTTCGCCAAACGGCATCGTGCGGTATTTGCGCATCGATTCGCGGATGCGGTCGTAGATCACGACGGTGTCGTTGACCGAATACCCGGCGACGGTAAGGATCGCCGCCAATGTCGTCAGGTTGAATTCGAGGTGGAACAGCGCGAACAGCCCGACCGTGGTAATCACATCGTGTAGGGTCGAGATCATCCCGCCGATGCCGAACTGCCATTCGAAGCGAAAGGCGATGTATAAGGCGATGGCGATCAGGGCGAGGATGGTTGCGATCACGCCGGCGCGGATCAACTCGCCGCCCACCGTCGGGCCGACCACCTCGATCCGGCGATACTCGATCCCCGACCCCAGCGCCTGGCGCGCCAGCCCGACAACCCGCTCCTGCGCCGCGTCACCGCCCGGCTGGCGCGGCAGCCGAATTAACACATCGCTCGGCGGACCGAAACCCTGCAGAGAGACATCGCCGATATGTAGCGCGTCGAGCTTTTGCCGCATGTCGGCAAGGTTTGCCGGCCCCGGCGTCGCCCTCACCTCCATTTGGGTGCCGCCGACGAAATCGATCCCGTAATTGAGCCCAACGGTTAGAAACAGGACGATCGACGACAAGGTCAGCAGCGCGGAAAAGGCAAAGCCGAACTTGTGCCACTTCATGAAGTCGATCTTCGGCGTGCGCCGGATGACGATCAGCGGTCTCAACATGGCGCGATCACAGTAAAATGGCGGGTCAAATCGGTATCGCGCGCGGCTTCCACCGTCGCACCCAGGTCACGATCTGCAGCCGGGTCACCAGGATTGCAGAAAATAGCGACGTCAACACACCGATGCTGAGGGTTACGGCAAAGCCTTTCACCGGCCCCGAGCCGAGCCAGAACATCAGCGCGCCGGCGACCAGCGTCGTCACGTGGCTGTCGACGATCGTGCCAAATGCGCGCGTGAACCCGGCGTCGAGCGACGACAGCATCGTCCGCCCGGCGCGCACCTCCTCGCGGATGCGCTCGTAGATCAGCACGTTGGCGTCGACCGCCATGCCCATCGTCAGCGCGATGCCGGCAATTCCCGGCAAGGTCAACGTGGCGCCGAGCAGCGACAGGCTGCCCAGCATCAGGCACAGGTTGAAAAACAAGGCAATGTCGGCAAACACGCCAAACAGGCCATAAAACAGAATCATGAAGACAACGACCAGCCCTACCCCGACGAAGCACGCTGTTGCACCCGCATGGATCGAATCGGCACCGAGGCTCGGGCCGACGGTGCGCTCCTCGAGGATCGTGATCGGCGCCGGCAGGGCGCCCGCCCGCAGCAACAGGGCAAGGTCGCTTGCCGATTGGACCGTGAAACTGCCCGAGATTATGCCGGAACCGCCCAGGATCGGCTCGCGGATAACCGGTGCGCTGATCACCTTGTTGTCGAGCACGATCGCAAAAGGCTTGCCGACGTTCTCGCGGGTCGCCTCGGCGAACCGTTTGGCGCCGTCGGCGTCGAAGCGGAAGCTGACGACCGGCTCGTTGCCCTGGAAGCTCGGTTGAGCATCGACGAGCGTGTCGCCTCCGACCATCACCCGCTTGCGTACGACGTAGCTCTCCGGTCCGATTCGTACGGCTTTCGCTTCTTCGGCGGGCAGGATCTCATCACCGGGCGGCAGCCGGCCGCTCCGCGCGTCTTCCAGCGAAGCGCCGGTGTCGACGAGCTGAAAGGTCAGCTTCGCGGTACGCCCCAGCAGTGCCTTGACGTGCTCGGGATCGGAGATGCCGGGTAATTGCACCAGGATACGGTCTTCGCCCTCTTGCTCGATCGTCGGCTCCTTGATCCCGGTCTCGTCGATTCGGCGGCGGATAATCTCAATCGACTGGTCTACGGCGAGGCGCCGCCTCTGATCGGTCGCGACCGCACTGAAGCCTACCGTCCCGGCTCCGTCGGCCGCGACAGCGACGGTCAGGTCGGGATCGATCTTGGCAAGCGCCTGGCGCGCATCGTCGATCCGTCCCGGCTCGCGGATCGCGAACACGATTGCATCGCCTTTTACGGCGAGGCCGGTATAGCCGATATTGGCGTCGAGCAGCGCGTTGCGGACATTGTCGATGATTGAGTTGAGGCGCTCGCGCTGCGCCGCCGCGACATCGACCTCGAGCAAAAGATACGAGCCGCCGCGCAGGTCGAGCCCGAGCGCTACCTGCTTATGCGGCACGATGTCGGGTAGCTGCGCAAGAAAAGCCGGACTGAACAGGTTTGGCGCTGACAGCAGGACGCCGAGTGCGCAGATCGCGCAGATCAGCAAAATCTTCCAATTCGCGAAATACAGCATTCTCTGAATTCCAGAGGCTAGCAGCCGGAGCGGCTGCTCGCCCGAGCTTCCCCGCTGGAGTTTAGCGCCGCCAATGCCCGGAGACCCATACCCAGCGATAGCCCTCCCATCGCCAATGTCCCGACACCCAATGCCAGTGGTAATATCCTCCCGGATAGGGCGGCCGCGTTTCCCGCGGCACAGGCGGTGGCGGCGGCCGATGGTGATATGGCGGCGGACCGGCGGATGGCGGGGGACCCGGCGGATATGCCGGCTGTGCCCTTGCGCGCAGCGGATAAGCCAACGCCGCCAATGCGGCACTCAGAATTACCCGTCGATTATGCACTGAGCTACCCCGCTTCCGGCGAGGGATTGGTTCGCCGCCAGCCCATAACGTGCATTCGCGCCGCGGGCCTTCGTTCGATCGTCAGGGAAAGCCATCTCGCGCGTTGTCGGTCGATCGCCTTCACTCCTTGGTGTCCACCTTAGCCCGCGCTTGCTCCTTCTGCTTGGCCGCCTCGCGCGCGGCGGCCGGGTCGGGCTTGGCGACAACGCTGGTGATCGTGCTGCGCACGACGCGCACCCGCACCCCGTCGGCGATATCGACCACGATTTCGTCCGGGCTGTCGACACGCACGACGGTGCCGATGATGCCGCCGCCGGTCACCACCCGGTCCCCGCGCCGCAGAGCGTCAAGCGTCGTCCGGTGGTCCCTGGCCTTGCGCTGCTGTGGGCGGATCAGCAGGAAATAGAACACGACAAAGATCAGGACCAGCGGAAGAAATTGGATCAGCGCGCTCTGATTGTCGAACAGACCCGAGAGGCCGGTTCCTTGGGCATAGGCGGTGGAGATCAGCATCGGCCTCGAGCCTTGAGATCATGCGCCGCGCCGCCACAGGGGCGCACCTACAGGCGGCGGCAAATGATGGAGCCGCGCGGCACGGCGATAGGTACGCGATGCCTGGTTAAAGAGCAATGGTCGGGTTGTGCGCACATTTCCTGCGCTGCACGCCCTGTGATAGCGTCCGCGCCCCGATTTCAGCTAGAGCCGGAGCCGTTGCTCGACCGATGACCAACCCGGATTTGCTACCTCTGCTTCAGCGGATTGCCGATGCTCTCGAACGTCTCGCCCCAGCACCGACGCCGCCCGTCGATCTCGACGCTGCCGACGCCTTCGTGTGGCATTCCGATCGCTGCGGGCTCGAGCCGGTGCGCGAGGTCAACCGCATCGAGATCGATCTGTTGCGCGGGATCGACCGGGTGCGCGACATCCTGCTAGACAACACACGGCGTTTTGCCGCCGGGCTTCCTGCCAACAACGTGCTGCTGTGGGGCGCACGCGGCACCGGCAAGAGTTCCCTAGTCAAGGCCGCCCACGCTGCGGTCAATGGAGAGCAGCCTCACGCCCTTGCTCTGGTCGAGATCCATCGTGAGGACATCCCGAGCCTGCCGCGGCTGCTGTCTCTGTTGCGGCCGGCTGCGCGTCGGTGCCTGCTGTTCTGCGACGACCTCTCCTTCGACCGGCACGACACCAGCTTCAAATCCTTAAAGGCGGTGCTCGAAGGCGGCATCGAGGGCCGGCCCGCGAATGTCGTCCTTTACGCGACCTCGAACCGCCGCCATCTGATGCCGCGCGACATGATCGACAATGAGCGTTCGACTGCAGTCAACCCGGCCGAGGCGGTCGAGGAGCAGGTCTCGCTATCGGACCGTTTCGGCCTGTGGCTCGGCTTTCACAATGTCGACCAGGACACCTATCAGGCCATCGTGCGGGGCTATGCCGACCGTTACCGGCTCGATCTACCGGTCGAGCGGCTCACGGCCGAAGCCAACGAATGGTCGATCACCCGCGGCGCGCGTTCGGGCCGCGTCGCCTGGCAGTTCATCCAGGATCTCGCCGGCCGCCTCGGCAAACCTCTGGCCTGACCCCCCGCCTCTGCCCCAGAGCGGGGCGCTTAGCTCGCGTGCACCGGCTCGGCCGTCGCCGTCGGCAATGGCGCCAAATAGTCGCGCGGATCGACCGGGTGTTTGCCGCGCCGGAGCTCAAAGTGCAATTGGGGCTCGCTGACGTTGCCGGTCGAGCCGACCCGGGCGATAACCTGTCCGCGGGCGACCTTCTGGCCGGTCTTGACCAGGATCAGATCGCAATGGGCATAGGCCGAAATCCAGCCGTTCTGATGCTTGATCAGGATCAGGTTGCCATAGCCGCGCAGCTCGTTGCCGGCATAGGCCACGACCCCGGCGTCGGCCGCCTGGACCGGCGCGCCGCGCGCCGCGGCGATGTTGATCCCGTCATTGTGGGTCCCGTCCGGGCCGGCGCCATAATTTTCTAATACATGACCTCGAACCGGCCAGAGAAAGATACCGCTGTGAGACGCCGGCTGCGGCTCGGCCGAGGCCGTTGGGCCGGGAGCAGCCAAAGGCTGGTGTATCGACTCTCGAGCCGCCGATGAAGTGGGTTCCGGGGCTGATCCTTTCGGCGAAGAGGGGTTTTCGGTCGTCGGTGGCGGAGGGACCGAGACCGGCGGGGTCAGAGTTGCCACCGGCGGGGGGGCAGCTGCCGGTGGCCCCACCGAGGATCCCGGGGCCGGACGGTCGAGCGGGATCGGCTGTACCGACGCCGGTTCGGGCGGGGTCAGCGGCGCACCGATCGGCGCCTGAGTTGAGGGTGTCGGCGGCGTCGCCATAGCAACCGACGAACCAAGCGAACCCGGCTGGCCACCGCCGGGAATGATCAGGGCTTGTCCGACGAGGATGCGATAAGGCGGCGACAGGTGGTTCGCCTCGGCCACGACGTGCATCGGGACGTGATAGTCCTGTGCAATCCCCGACAAGGTCTGGCCGCGCTGCACGATCACCTGCACCGGCGGCGGAGGCAATTCGTTGCCGCTGACGACGGGCGCCGGCTCTCGGGGCCCACACCCGGCGAGCAGCAACGCGAGCAGAATTATTGAGCGCGCGAACCCCGCACCGCGCCGTGCGACATTGGTTTTCCCCATCTTTCCCCCCTTGCCCGCCCCCCGGGGCGTGCAAGCACTGCTTACTCTTGGTACTCGATGATCAAAACATGTCAACCCCGCGGCGCCATGTGCTACCGCGGCAGCCCACTGACCAGCGGCACGAACCGCACCGGGCCCAGATCTTCGTGCACAAACCCGCTCTCGGTCCGGCGGATGCGCTTTAGCTGCTGGTCGTGATGATCGGCCCCGACCGGCGCCACCAACACCCCGCCCGGCGCCAGCCCGTCGACCAGGATCGCTGGAATCTGCGCAGCCGCGGCGGTCACGATAACCCGGTCATAGGGCAGCTGCTCGGGCCAGCCCTTGGTACCGTCGCCGAATCGGTAGACGATGTTGCGCAGACCCAGCCCATCGAGGCGGCGCTCAGCTCCGCGCAGCAGCTCGCGATGACGCTCGATCGTAAATACCCGGCGGGCGAGACGCGCGAGGATCGCGGTCTGATAGCCCGAGCCGGTGCCGATCTCGATGACGTTGTGCCGGTCGCCGACAAGGAGAGCCTCAGTCATCAGCGCGACCACGTAGGGCTGACTGATCGTCTGCCCGGCATCGATCGGCAGAGCGACATTTTCATAGGCCTGATCAGCAAAAGACGGCGGCACAAATTGCTCGCGCGGCGTCTTCTCGATCGCGCCCAGCACCCGCGGGTCGCTAATCCCCGCGCGCCGCAACTCCATCAACAGTCGCAGCTTCTTCTGCAAAAGGCCGGGCTCGGCCCCGGGCTCAACCATGAGGGCGCTCAGCCATGGCGATCGATCAGCGTCTGCCCTCCCATAGAGGGTTGCAACGCCGGCGGGATGGACACGCTGCCGTCGGCATGCTGGAAATTTTCGAGGATCGCGATCAGGGTCCTACCGACCGCCAGCCCCGAGCCGTTCAGTGTATGCACCGACCGCGTCCCTCTGCCCTCGGCCGGACGATAGCGGGCCTTCATCCGCTGCGCCTGAAACGCCCCGCAATTCGAGCAGCTCGAAATCTCGCGATAGGTCCCCTGCCCCGGTAACCAGACTTCGATGTCATAGGTCTTCAGCGCCGCGAAACCCATATCGCCTGATGACAGCAGCATAACGCGATAGGCTAACCCGAGGCGCTTTAGCACTTCCTCAGCGCAAGCGGTCATGCGCTCGTGTTCGGCCGCCGACTGTTCGGGCGTCGTCACCGAGACCAGCTCGACTTTCATGAACTGGTGCTGGCGGATCATGCCGCGGGTATCCTTGCCGGCCGCCCCGGCTTCGGAACGAAAAGACGGGGTGCAGGCGGTAAACCGCAATGGCAGGTCGCGCTCGTCGAGAATCTCGTCGGCTACGAGATTGGTCAGCGGCACCTCGGCGGTCGGGATCAGCCACAGGCCGTTGGTCGTACGGAACATGTCTTCGGCAGATTTCGGCAGCTGCCCCGTGCCGAACACCGCCTCGTCGCGCACCAGCAATGGGGGCGACACCTCAATATAGCCGAATTCCTTTGTATGCAGATCGAGCATGAATTGGGCGAGCGCCCGTTCGAGGCGCGCCAGATCCCGCCGCAGCACCACAAACCGCGAGCCGGAAAGCTTGCCCGCACGCCGAAAATCCATCAGTCCAAGACGCTCGCCGAGCGCCTCATGTGTAGCCGGTTCGAAATTAAACAGCGGCGGCTCGCCCTCACGGCGCACCAGCAGGTTGGCGGTTTCGTCGGCACCGTCCGGCACTTCGTCGGCCGGCAGGTTCGGCAACCCGGCTAGGATCTCGTCGATCTCGGCGCGCAGCCGTGCGGCCTCGCCTGCCGCCTCTGCCTCCGTCTTTCTGGCCTCGGCAGCTTCCTGGATTTTCGGGTCGGCCCCGAGCGGACTGGTTTCTACGTTAGCTCCGATCGCTTCACCCCGACCTGATCGGGCAGCACCGATCTCGCGGGCGATGCGGTTGCGCTGGGCCTGGGCTTCCTGCGCGCGCGTCTCGGCGGCGCGCCAGGAGCGGTCGAGCACCAGGATTTCGTCGGCGCGCGGCGGCAAGCCGCGCCGGGCGAGCCCGCGATCGAATTCCGCAGGGTCGTCCCGGATCCATCTGATGTCGTGCATGGCGGAACTAATACACAAACGGAACGCAGCCGATATAGAGGCCAGCGGGCGGCGCGTCCATTCGGCTCGCGCCCGAGCCGATCCGTCCTATGCGAATCGCGGCGAACAGCCAGCATCGCGTGCAGGATGCCGTTTACCTCGCGTAGAATATGCCCTACCAAATCTTCACATACCGAATTGAGGTGCGCGCGGGAGGAAACGATGCTGGGATTGATGTCTGAGCGGCCGCTGCTGATCTCGTCGATCATCACCCATGCGGCGACTTATCACGGCGATGTCGAAATCGTCTCGCGCACGGTCGAAGGTCCGATCCACCGCCATACCTATCGCGATGCCGAGCGCCGCTCCAAGCAGCTCGCCCGGGCGCTGTTGCGATTCGGCATCGAACCCGGCGACCGGGTCGCCACCCTTGCCTGGAACACGTTTCGCCATTTCGAGCTCTACTACGCGATTTCCGGCATTGGCGCAGTCTGCCACACGATCAATCCGCGGCTCTTCGACGATCAGATCGTCTACATCGTCAATCACGCCGCCGACCGCCTCCTGTTCGTCGACACGACCTTTCTGCCGCTGGTCGAGCGCCTCGCCCCGCGCCTCCCGCCTGACTGCCGGATCGTGCCGATGACCGACGCCGATAATGTGCCCGCAACCGAAATGCCGGTGCTGCCGTGCTACGAGCAGCTGATCGCGGCCGAAGACATGGACTTCATCTGGCCCGAATTTGACGAGCGCACCGCCGCGTCGCTCTGCTACACCTCCGGCACCACCGGCCATCCCAAGGGCGCTCTGTACAGCCACCGCTCGACGGTGTTGCACGCCTTCGGCATCTCGTTGCCCGATGCGATATCGATCTCGGCAGCCGACGTTGTCTGCCCGGTCGTACCGCTGTTTCACGCTTGCGGCTGGGGCATCCCGCATGCGGTGCCGATGAACGGCGCAAAGTTGGTATTGCCCGGACCGCGTCTCGATGGGGCCAGCCTCCACGAGCTGTTCGAGGCCGAAGGCGTCACTTATGCCCTAGGGGTGCCGACCGTATGGCTGGGCTTTGAGGCGCATCTGTCCACATCAGGCGCGCGCTGCTCCACCTTGCACCGGGTCTTATCGGGCGGATCGGCGGTGCCTCCGTCGATGATCGAGGCCTTCGCGCGCCACGGCATCGATATGCGTCAAGGCTGGGGAATGACGGAAATGAGCCCGCTCGGCACGACGGCTGCGCTGAAAGCAAAGCACCGCGGCCTCGATCCGCCGGCGCAGCTCGCGGTCAAGACCAAGCAGGGCCGGCCGGTATTCGGCGTCGAGATGAAGATCGTCGATGACGAGGGACATGCTCAGCCGCATGACGGCAAGTCGATGGGTGAATTGCTCGTGCGCGGCCCGTGGATCGTCAGCGGCTATTTCGAGGATGCCGAGGCCAGCGCCGCCGCGGTCGAGCCGGACGGCTGGTTCCACACCGGCGACATGGCGACGATCGACCCCGACGGCTATATGCAGATCACCGACCGGCGCAAGGACGTGATCAAGTCGGGCGGCGAATGGATCAGCTCGATCGACCTCGAAAACGCGGCGGTCGCCCATGAAGACGTAGCCGAGGCTGCCGTTATCGCCGTCCCCGACCCGCGTTGGGGTGAGCGACCCTTGCTGATTGTGGCGCCGCGTCCCGGTTGCCGGCCCGAGCGCGACCAGCTGATCGCGTATCTCGGCCAGCAATTCCCGCGCTGGATGCTGCCCGACGACGTCGCGACGATTGACGAGTTGCCCCATACCGCAACCGGCAAGATCATGAAGACCCGACTGCGCGAGATGTTCTGTCCCCGCACCCCGCCCGATCGTTGATATCAGGCCTCGGCTTCCCCATCCTTCGGGAATGACAGCCGTCGTCCGCTTCGCACCTTCGCCGACCGGGTTTTTGCACATTGGCGGCGCTCGCACCGCGCTGTTCAATTGGTTATTCGCGCGTCATCACGGCGGCAGTTTCCGGCTGCGCATCGAAGATACCGACCGGGTGCGCTCGACCCCGGAAGCGGTGGCGGCGATCATCGACGGGCTCGACTGGCTCGGTCTCGGCTGGGACGGCGAGATCGTCCATCAATCCGCCCGCGCCGTGCGCCATGCCGAGGTCGCTCGGCAATTGCTGGCCGCGGGCCGCGCCTATTATTGCTATTGCACCCCGGCCGAGCTCGCAGCGATGCGCGACAAGGCGCGCGCCGAAAAGAGCTCGGTGCGCTATGACGGTACCTGGCGCGATCGCAACCCCGCCGAGGCTCCACCGGGTGTGCCGCCGGTGATCCGCCTCAAGGCGCCCCAGCAGGGCGAGACGACGATCCACGACCGGGTCCAGGGCGAGGTCACGGTCGCCAATGCCGAACTCGACGACCTGATCATTCTGCGCGCCGACGGCAGCCCGACCTACAACCATTCGGTCGTGGTCGATGACCACGACATGGGCGTGACCCACGTGATCCGCGGCGACGATCATCTCAACAACGCTTTTCGCCAGACCCAGATCTACAAGGCGCTCGACTGGCAGGTCCCCGAATTTGCCCATCTGTCGCTGATCCATGGCCCGGACGGCGCCAAATTGTCCAAACGCCACGGCGCACTCGGGGTCGAGGCCTATCGCGAGATGGGGTACCTGCCGGAAGCGCTGCGCAACTATCTGCTGCGGCTCGGCTGGAGCCATGGCGACGACGAGATCATCTCGACCGAAGAGGCGATCCGGTGGTTCGACCTCGACGCTGTCGGCCGCGCACCCGCGCAATTCGATTTCGCCAAGCTCGACAGCGTAAACGCGCATTATATCCGCGAGGCCGACGACGCGCGGCTGGTCGCATTGCTGGCCGAGCGGCTGGAGCACACCCTGGACCATCCACTTATCGAAGCCGACCGAGACCGCCTGCTGCACGCGATGCCCGAGCTGAAATTGCGTCCGAAGACTCTGGCCGAGCTGGCGGCCAATGCCCGCTTTCTGATCGCGAAGCGGCCGATTCATCCGGACGACAAGGCGGCGAGGCTGTTGACATCGCAAGCGCGTCGGCAGCTGGCGGCGCTCCTCCCCGCTCTTGACCGCGCAGAGTGGCGAGCGGACGCGCTGGAGGAATGTGTGCGCTTCTTCGCCGACGCGAACGGCGTGACGCTCGGCGCCGTTGCGCAGCCGTTGCGCGCCGCCTTGACCGGATCGGTCGCCTCGCCCGGCATCTTCGCAGTCATGGAATTTCTCGGGCGCGAAGAGAGCTTGGGCCGCATCGCCGACGCGGCCGGCGCTCGCCGCTGAGGAACCGCCATCTCGCACTTGCGAACGGTTTGCCAACCGACGCGAGGAAGTCTATTTTCCCGGTTGATTCGGCAATCGCCAGCTGGCGCGGCAACCAGAGGTGCAGCGATGGACGGGAACAATATGACGACCGGGACGGTGACGTTGACCGACAACGAAACCGGCAAATCGGTTGATTTTCCGGTGCTGGGCGGAACGATCGGGCCCAAGGTAATCGACATCCGCAAGCTCTACGGCCTGACCGGGCACTTCACCTACGATCCGGGCTTTATGGCCACCGCCGCCTGCCGTTCGAGCATCACCTATATCGACGGTGATGAAGGGATCCTTATGTACCGCGGCTATCCGATCCAAGAGCTAGCGGACAAGAGCGATTTTCTCGAAGTCGCCTACCTGCTGCTCAACGGCGAGTTGCCGACGGCGAAAGAAAAGGCGCAATTCGTCCACGACATCACCCACCACACGATGGTGCACGAACAGCTGACGACCTTTTTCCGCGGGTTCCGCCGCGACGCGCACCCGATGGCGGTCATGTGCGGGGTGGTTGGCGCGCTGTCGGCATTCTACCACGAACTCGACCGACATCCATGACCCCTATCAGCGGATGGTCGCATCCTACCGGCTGATCGCCAAGATGCCGACGATCGCGGCGATGGCTTACAAATATTCGAATGGCCAGCCCTTCATTTACCCGCAGAATTCGCTGGGCTACGCCGAAAACTTCCTGCACATGACCTTTGCCGTCCCGTGCGAAGACTACAAGGTCAACCCGATCCTGGCGCGGGCGATGGATCGGATTTTTATCCTTCACGCGGACCATGAGCAGAACGCATCGACGGCGACGGTTCGCAATGCCGGATCGAGCGGCGCCAATCCGTTTGCCTGTATCGCCGCCGGCATCGCCTCGCTTTGGGGCCCGGCGCATGGCGGGGCCAACGAGGCGGTGTTGAAGATGCTGGATCGCATCGGCGACAAATCGCACATCAAGGAATTCCTCGATCACGTCAAATCCAAGGAAGACAACGAGCTGCTGTTCGGCTTTGGCCACCGCGTCTACAAGAACTACGACCCACGTGCCCACGTCCTGCGCGACAGCTTTCATGAGGTGCTCGACGAGCTTGGAATAACAAACGACCCATTGCTCGACCTGGCAAAGGAACTTGAGAAAATCGCGCTGAACGATGATTATTTTATAAAGCGGCGGCTGTATCCGAACGTCGACTTCTACTCGGGAATCATCCTAAAAGCGATGGGCTTTCCGGTCTCGATGTTCACTGTGCTGTTCGCGATCGCCCGCACCGTCGGCTGGGTCGCGCAATGGACCGAGATGATCGAGGACACCGATGCCAAGCTGATGCGCCCGCGCCAGCTGTTCACGGGCTCGGATCAGCGCCATTACGTGTCGCTCGCGGAGCGCGGCTGAGCCGCCTCCGCCCGATCGGCGCCAGAAGACAAGGCAAAGTAATCGTCGGAGGGAGGCGAGGAAATGGCCGAGATCCTGGGATTGGGGTGCACGCACCGGCCGGTAATGCTGCGTCGAGACGAGGACTGGACGTTCATGATGCGGACATCCCTCGACGACCCGGACATGCCCGAAGCGGCAAAGGACCCGGCGAACTGGCCGCCGCAGTTGCGCGAGGAACTGGGCAACGATTGGGGCACGGCGGCGGCGGGACGGGCGCGCGAGGTCTATCGCCGCCACTTCGCCGAGGCGCGCCGCGCTCTCGACGACTTCAAGCCCGACGTGATCATCATGTTCGGCGACGACCAGTACGAAAACTTCAAAGAGGACATCGTCCCGCCCTTCGCCGTGCTCGCTTATGAGGACCGCGATATCCAGCCGTGGCAGCACCGTCGCACGCCCGATAACCCGTGGGGCGAGCCCGCCGACACGACCTTCTGCCTGAAGGGCCACCGCGAGGCCGGCAAATATCTCGCGACCGGTCTGATCGAGAGCGGCATCGACATGGCTTATGCCTATAAGCCGTTGCATCACTCGCTGGGCCACGCCTTCGAGAACACGATCCTATTGCTCGACGACGAGCGGACCGGGTTCGACTACCCGCTATTGCCAATATCCGTGAATTGCTATGGTCGCCGGGTCAACGCGGCGCGCGGGCTGCGCCTTCCGTTGGCGATGCGCGACGATATCCGCAACCTCGACCCACCCTCGCCCAACCCTGCGCGCTGCATGGAGGTCGGCGCCGCCGCGGCGCGGGTCATGGCCCAAAGCCCGTGGCGCACCGCGATCGTCGCCTCGTCGAGCTGGTCGCACTCTTTCCTGACCGAAAAAAACTACCAGCTGTGGCCCGACGTGCCGGCCGACCGCCGCCTGTACGAAGCCTTGGAAAAGGCCGATTACGCGGCTTGGCATGGCTATACCACCGACCAGATCGAGGACAGCGGCCAGCACGAGGTACTGAATTGGTTTTGCCTGTTGGGCGCAATGGAAGAACTCGGCCGCAAGCCCGACCATTCGACCTTCATCGAGACCTGGGCGTTCGTCTCGCCGGTCGTCTTCGCCTACTACCTGCCCTAACTTGCCCGCATCGCTGGCACTTCTTCGAGCAGGCGTCCATACCCGGAAACCTTGTCGCCGGTCTTCAGCATCACCAGCATCGCCCAGATCGAGGCTTGGTTGGTGGTAACGACAGGTTTACTGAACTCGCGCTCCCACCCAGCAATCGAGGCCATCGTCGGGAAGTTGCCGCCGGGGACGACAAACACCTCGATCTCTGGCCGGTCGATGCGGGCAAAGGCGTCGCGCGCATTCTCCGGGCCGAGATTGCCGATCGCGTAGGAATCGGTGGCGCCAAAACCTTCGAATGCCACGGTTTCGAGCCCGTGCTTGGTCTCAAACAGGTGCGCCGCACGCTGGTTGACCGCCTGCGAATAGGGCGAGACCAGGGCGATGCGCCGCGCCCCCAATGCCTTCACCGCGCGGCCGACGGCCTGCGCCGAGGTCACCGCCGGCACGCCGGCCCCGGCGCTCATCCTCCGCGTCGTAACCTCGTCGTAATCGTCGGCGAAGACGCTGGCCGAGGTCTGCGCCAGGATCACCAGTTCCACCTTTGCCGTCCCCAGAAGCCGCGACTGATAGTCAACATCGTCATCCCTTGGTGGCGAAAAGGTCTGGCCTGGCGCGCTCGTCATCAGTCGCCCGATATGCGCCTGATAGCGGGACGGCAATAGTCGGGCTTCCATCTCGACGGTCGTATTCGTCGAGGGGATCAAGACACCGAAATGACGCGGCATATCGCGGACCTTTCTATGAAGTTCGCCGAATGATCCTACTTATCGTCTGGAGATCCTGTCGACCCCACAGCGCCGTTCTGCTAAGTTGACCTATCCCCCGCCAATCGGAAAGGGACCGGGAAATGAACGATGCGATGACGTTGGCCGAGCGCGCCGACGCACTCGAACACAAGATGATCCGCGAACTCGACGACGCCATTATCGTCAAGTCCCGCCTGTTCAACCTGGCCGATGGCGATATGAGCATGCCCAACGGTGCGGCCTTGATGGCGCAGCGCCCGGGCAGCCACATGCTGATGGGCGACGACCCGCGCCTGCCAAAGATGCCGGCGCAGCCGACATTGGTCGATTTCTTCAAATACCGGTTCGGCCCGGCGAACCATCTGCTGCAAAGCGCCCGGCACGCGGTCCGCGCCGGCATGGACGAGAAAGTCGTGCTCGCCTGCCTGTTGCACGACATCGGGGTCATCGGCTTCATCCGCGCCGACCACGGCTATTGGGGGGCGCAATTGGTCGAGCCTTATGTCGAACCAGAAGTGACCTGGGCGATCCGCGCCCACCAGGCGCTGCGCTTTTACCCCGACGAATCGGTCGGCTATTCTTATCCCAAATCCTACGTCAAGAATTTCGGCGCCGACTACAAGCCAGACCCCTATATCGAGGACGAATATAACCGCGCCCGCAATCACAAATGGTACATGACCGCGCGGATGATCACCGTCCATGACATCTATTCGTTCGAACCGGATGTGGTGGTCGACCTCGAGGACTTCACCGACGTGATCGGCCGCAACTTCAACCAGCCTAAGGAAGGGCTCGGCTACGACAACAGCCCGGTCGCGCATATGTGGCGCACCCTGATCCGCCCGACCAAAGCTTTGTAGTCGGCATTCGGCCCCTCTCTCCGCAAGCGACGCGAGCGGGGAGAGGGGTATCGCCGATCAGGCGCGGCTCAGGCGGTTGGCGACCTCGGCCTGCCACTGGTCGAGCGGCATGAAGCCGGGGGTCTCGCGGCAATGCTGTTCGGTCTGCGTCATGATCTGGTCATTCGGCAGGGACAGGTCGATCGGCACGCCGTGCGGCTGCGGCACATACCAGGGCGTGTCCATATAAATCTCGATCTGGTTGCCCTCGGGATCGGGGAAATAGCAGGACAGCGCGTTGCCGTGGCTGGTCTGCCGGATGGTTTCGATCCCGGCCTCGCGGGCGCGGCCATAGAGCGTCTTCAGCGCGTCGAGATCGGGAACCTTGAACGAGAGCTGGTTGACCGTGCTGACCCCTTCCGGCGCGCGGCCCGAGACGATGACGAACTGATGGTGATGGCCGGGTGCGGCGGTCATAAAGGCCAGCTCGCCGCCACGGCTGCCGATGCCGCGATCCGAGACGACGAGGCCGACGACCTTGGTATAGAAATCGACCATCTTCGACACGTCGCGGGCATAGACGCCGCAATGCGAAAGCTGCGGGTGAACGGACGACGCCATATTGACCTCCCGATGTTGAATTTCCCCCAAAAGATGGGGCACGCAGATCAATCCGGCAAATCGAAAAACCGGCACCAGCCATTGGGGCTGATCGCCCCGGCGACGACGACGCAGGCGGCGGCGGGCGGAATAGCGCGCAGGCGGCGCAGCTGAAGCCGTTCTTCGGGCGGTCCTGATATTGCGCTTCTGCCGGCGACATCTTCTGCTGCGCCGCGGCCAGCGGGATCGCCGCTCCGAAAGCCGCCGCCGACACCGCGGCGCGCAGCAAGCTGCGCCTCAACAGATCGCCGCCCCTCGCCGTCAGCCGCCGTTCGATAATGGCGGGTTCGCGAGATAGCCCTCGGCGAGCCGCCGCCCGGTCTCTCGCATCAGTTGCTTGTCCCGCGCCAGGCCCGCCGCCGGCGGCAGGCGTACGACCGTGTTGTTGCAATAGGTCGGGATCACCGAGCCCGCATCGCGATACAAACCGGCTGGGTCGTCGCCGGCTTTGACGGCCCGGATGCCGCGCCGGAGCTGCCGGCGGACCATGCTGACCCCGCGGTCGGTGGCGCCGAGATGCTCGAGCGCATGGATCGCGATCGGACGCTGCGAGACCTGCGCCTCGTAGTCGCCGGGACGCAGTTGGCCCTCCTCGTAGCTGTCAGCGGCGATCTGACCCGGCAGCATGATATTGCGATCGGCCCACCACGCCGGCGTCACCCCGTCGCTGTCGCTGACATGCCGGAATTCGATAAACATCGTGTTGTTGTCGTCGAGCGGCACCTTCCAGCGCGTCATCATGGGGCCGCTGAACGTGCGCTCCTCGCGGCCGGTTTCCCAGATCGGCGCCACCTGCGCAGATATTGGGCAGCACAGTCTCGACCATCCGCGCCCAGACATTGTCGTCGACCCGGCGGGTCGCGACATAGATCATGCCGATCGGGGTCTCGACGAAATCGAGCTCGGGCAACACGCCGAACTCCTCGGTGAACATTGCGCCGCTGACGATCGTGTGCAGAAAGGCGGTGTGCGCCGGGTCCATCGTGTTTTCGAAGATCTGCAGCCAGTTGCACGGATAGAAATATTTGCGGCCCGGGATCATCCGATAGCCCGGCCGGACATAGGTGTCATAGATCGGGAAGGGCGGCTGCTTTTCGGGCGGGCCCATATAGGCAAAGACAACGCCGTTGGCCTCGTGGATCGGATAAGCCCCGTGAAACAGCCGGTCTTTGAGGGTGCTGTCGGCCGGCTCCCCCGGCGTCTCCAGGATCGCGCCGTCGGCGCCGAACAGCCAGCCATGGTAACAGCAGCGGATTCCCCGGTCGCCGATCAGTCCGAATTCGAGCGACGTACCGCGATGCGGGCAATGCAATTCCAGCAGGCCCGCGGCGCCGCTCCGTGTCGCGAAACGCGACCAGATCCTCGCCCATGATCTTGAGCCGGAGCGGCAGGTCCTTCAGCTCGTCCGAGAAACAGACCGGCTGCCAGAAGCGGCGCAGATATTCGCCGCCCGGCGTGCCAGGGCCGACATGGGTGAGTTCCGCATCTTCTTCCGGAACATCGCGGTGGAAATAGCCGCCATACCGCGTCTTCAAGAACGGGGCTCTGGTCGCCATACGGGCCTCCTGTCGAACGATCGGTTTCAACGCGCGGTTTTTTGGACATCAGGCGAGACGTTTCCGCCTGCGCCAACCGCTTTGGCTTTTGTAGCAAAAACCGTGCCCGACCTCACGCGAAAACCCGCATATTCCCGTCGCCAGAGGCGGGCGAAACGGGCTAGCAGTAGACCGCGTTGATACAACCTTCCATTGAGCCGCGCATTTCTCACTTGCTGCACCTGCACGAAATCAGCAGCGAGATCTCGCCTCTAGGTTTAAGGCCACCCTGGGCTGGGTGGACCGCATGGGCGTCAGATTGCGAATGCCAATCCGACGTCCGGCGGGCTCCCGAGCACTCCTTCGCAAACGGCCGCCGGCGCACCCATCTCGCCGGTTTCCGAAAAGGTCCATTGACATCACCTTGTGTATTCCGAGTGTATTCCGACGCGGCTCTTCCCCGCATCACATCCGTTCGGAGGATGCCATGCGAATAAGACAATTTTGCGGCCGCAACGTGCTGCGCCGAGATCGAAAGGAGCACCAAACCAGATTTGCCGACAGGGGCGGGCGATTAATCAACGAGACCGATATTTGAAGGATCAAAGCTTCTGTAAAGCCACCGCGTTACGTAATGCTCTTAGGTAGTAATAATTATCCTGGCTGATAGGTTTTCATTGTTTTCGGTCCCACATCGTCGTCTGCCTCTGCCTCACTCTTAAGAGCCTGACCCAAAAGCCCAGGCTCTGATCATCAGCGGCAAAGGACCGCTTTCGAAACCAACTACGGTCGTTCGGCCTTGGTTGGCGACTTGGTCTTCATGCCCGAACCGGCCATTGCTCAGGGTCAGTCGCGGCTGAGAGTCGAAGACCTGGGCGCCCATAAGCGCCCCTCAAATGATCACCGTTACTCTGCCAATCGATTGCGAGCCGTTGCCCTTTATTCGCGGTTAAAGCCGGCTTCGCACCCGAGATGGCGCGGTCCTTTCCGGCCAGTTCGCCGCTGTGAGGAGAGGCAAGGGCCGGCCCGGCACTGTGCCGGTTCAGGTGTAGTCGCCGAGTTTGCAGCCGAACGCGTCGGGCGCCTGCATCAGCCCGGCGCCGGGCACGATCTCCTTGAGATCCCACCAGTCTTCCTTGTTCCTCATCGCGCTCGGCGCCTTGCCTTCGACGATGATGACCGGGCGGACGAGCTGGTGGTCGGCGGCGCGGAAATGCACGTCTCCCACGGTCGACGGGATCGTCTCGCCCTTCTCGTAGGCTCTGATCACATCGGGCGGGTAGAAGCTGCCGGCCGCTTCGACCATGCGAGCCCACATCGCAAACTGCATGTAGGCGCTGTTGGCGCCCCAATCTGGCTTGTAGCCGTATTTCTTGTCGAAGGCGTCGACGAACGCCTTGGCGATCGGGAACTTGTCTTCGAGCGTCCACCAGAAATCGGTGGCGGCGAGCACGCCCTGCATGATCTGGGCGCCAACCTCCTTTGCGAAAAACGGGACCTGGTAGGGAATTACCAGTTTCATCTTCTTCAAGATGCCGAACTGGTTCGCCTGTTGGATCGACAGCACCGCATCGTGGCCCCAGTTGATGTTGAGCAGGTAGTCGGCGCCCGAATTGGCGATGTTGAGCAGGTACGAGCTGTAATCGGGGGCGCCGAGCGGCGCAACCTGGTTGGTCACTGTGGTCCAGCCGGCGGTCTTGAGGAAATCCTCCATCGATTTCTGGACGGTGTGGCCATAGGTGTAGTCGGGCGTCAGATAGGCCGCCTTCTTGCCCTTGCCGTAGTTCTTGACCATTACCGGGCCGAGCGCCGCCGCGGCGGTCTGGCCGTAGAAGCACTGGCGGAAGCTGTAGCGCACGCAATCCTTGCCGGTGGTGTCGTTCGAACCGGAGATCGCGACGAGATACAGCACCTTTTCGCGCTGGGCGAGCTCGTTGAGCGCCACCGCGACGGAGCTCGAGGTCGAGCCGGTCATCGCCACGATCTTGTTCTCGCTGATGAAGCGCGACTGCTCCTGCACGGCGATGTTCGGATTCGCCTCGGAATCGGCGACGACGAGCTTGACCTCCTTGCCGAGCACGCCCTTTTTGGTCTTCGGCGAGATCATCTTGATGATCGGGTCGCCGCTGTTGAGGTGGTCGACCGCAAGCTGGGTGCCCTTCAGCTCGTCTTCGCCCTGCACAGCATAAGTGCCGGTCTGCGGTATGGTGGCGCCGATCGTGACTGTGTCGCCTTGCGAACTGGCGGGCCAGGTGCCGACTGGCGGCTTGTCGGCGGCGCGCACGATGCGCGGCAATGCGGTGGCGGCGAACAGCCCGCCGCCGGCGGCCAGCACCAAACGCCGTGTCGTCCTGACTGTGAGCGGTGAGGCCAAGCTACCTGCTCCCTTGTGTGATCTTCCGAGACGGGCGGTCCCGAGTCCGCACAGGGCTGATTGCCTGTGCGGAACTCGACCCACCGCAAGCGATACTAGCCAGCATGTGCCAAATTCCGACGGTTTCAAAGCCAGGATCGTGCTTCTGATCGGCTTCGGCAACCTGGGTACCAGGCGGCGAATGCGCGTAGCTTCCGAGATCCTTCGAATGTAGTGCACAGCATCGTAACACCAGTCGAATAACGGTCGCTGGCGTCACAGGACCCAGCTGGACCAGCAACTCGAAGCAAATTCCTTTGGTTATGGAAGCCATGCCTAAGTCAACACGCGCCGCATCAGCAAATCTCTAGCGGCGCGATGGCTCTTCACCTTTCAAAAATGAACAGCGAGCGCGGGGTCGTGGGCCACCATCAGACCGCGAGATGACCCGCTGTCGGCGCGATTGGGCCGTCCTGCTATGGCCGACGGGCGCGTGCTGTTGCCCCACACTTGCCGTTGGCAATAGCCGCGGGGAACGGCGCTGTTGGGTGGGCGAGCGGCCATTCCGTTCCGTGCGGCGACGTTGCCTAAGGGCCACGGGAGAAGCGGGTCCTGAAGACCGGATGGTCCAAATCGCGCTCGACCGGCTTCCCTCACTGCGACCGTGATTGCCTCGCACATGCTTTCCCTTGGCGAACATACCCCGTCGGGGGTTCTGCATTTCCGCCAGATCCACCCACTCTTCTCGTAACACTGGAACGGGCCGGTACCATTGCAGGCATGGGTCCCGGCCTGCGCCGGAAAGACGAAAAGAGCGTTAGGGAAACACTGAGCAATCCTGGGTAACCGGCGGTCTGGCGGTCGAGGAGTTGTTTCGGGCCGCGGCGCGCCGCTTGGAAGGGTCGGAGGTAGCAGAAATCGGGGTTGTGCTGGCGTTTTTCTGTGTTGTTTTGCCGGATCGGGGCAGAGTCCGGGTGTGATCACGCTGGCGTTTGCGCGAACAGGGCTTTCTTGACGATCACCAGGTTGGCCAGGGCAAACAGGGTGCGCAGCTGCGCGGTGTTCTTGGCCAGGCCGCGATAGCGCAGCTTCTTATGGCGGAACAGGTTCTTGACGATGTGGAAGGGATGCTCGACCCAGGCCCGCAGCTGCGCCAGCGCCCGCTCGACCGGCTCCGCCAAATCCCGCAAGGTTTTGGGCAAGGCTTTGATGATGCTGCGCTTGATTGCGATGTTCCAGGACACATCGCGGTCGGCAAGTTCCGGCCGCTTGCCCGCCCCGGCATAGCCGGCATCGGCGAACACCAACTCCTCCCGACCGTGCAGCAGCACCGCTGTCTGATTGATGTCGGCTTCGTTGGCGGCGGTGCCGATGAGCGTGTGCACCACCCCCGAGGCGACATCCACCCCGATATGCGCCTTCATCCCGAAGTGCCACTGATTGCCTTTCTTGGTCTGGTGCATCTCAGGATCACGGCTCTTCGGCTTGTTCTTGGTCGAGGACGGAGCGGCGATGATCGTGGCGTCAACGATTGTCCCCTGGCGCATCAACAGGCTGCGCTCCTCCAGCATCCTGCCGACCTCGTCGAACAGCACCCGGGTCAGGTCGTGCCGCTCCAGCCAATGGCGGAAGTGCAGCACCGTCGTCGCGTCCGGCACCGGGTCGCGGCTCAGCTCAACCCCGGCAAAGCCGCGCAGCGCCTGACTGTCGTACAGCGCATCCTCCAGCGCCTCATCCGCCAGCCCATACCATTGCTGCAAAAAGTAGATCCGCAGCATCCGCTCCAGCCCGATTGGCGGCCGGCCGCGCTCACCCTTCGGATAAAGCGGCCGCAGGCGATCCACCAGCCGCGCCCACGGCACCACCTGCTCCATCTCGGCCAGAAACTTGTCCCGTCGCGTCTGCTTTTTCTTCGCGGCATATTCCGCCTGCGAAAAAGTCCCCTGCCGCCGCATTGCCCCGCCCCTCGGTCCCCCCGGACCCGCCAATTCTACCCGATCCGACCACCCGAAACCTGACTTATTTCAGTGTTTCCTTAGCGGTGAGCGTGAGGTGTGCGGCCGATGGTCGGATGTGGCGCGGGCGGCCTCAGCTTGCGTTGCGAACGTAGCCGTAGCGCAGGTTGCTGCGGCCGGGGCCGTTTTTGAGATAGTCGGCCTTTAGTTCGGCGAAATGGTCGGGCTGGCCGAGGAGAGCGTGCTGCTCGAAATTGTAGAGGCGCGCCGAGTTCCCACTGAAGATTCCGGTCTTGATCGGGCCGTTGGCCGGGCCCAATGGCTGGAAGCCGTATTTCTTTTGCATGTCCTCGGGGATTTCGAGGCGGCGCAGCCCTTCGATCTGCCATTGCGGCGCGCCGGTCCATACCGCGTCGGTGCCCCAGACGACATGGTCGGGGCCGAGCCCCTTGACCAGCATGCCCATCAACGCCGCGGCGAGGCGCGGCTCGGCAACCGCGGTCCAGGCGAAGATCTGCCCAAGGTCGCCATAGACGTTGGTGACGCCGTATTTCTGCGGGATCTCGGCGAGATCGCTGGTCCACGAGCTCCGCCCGGTCTGGTCGAACTCGGCCATGCCGTCGGCCGGCGTGCCGCCGACCCAGCGATAGGCCGAATGGTAAACCAGGAAATTCAACTGCGGCCAGTCTTTGGCCGCCTTGCCGATATCGCTGACATCGGCATAGGGCCGCAGCCGCGGGAACTGCTTTTCGACACCGGGGGCGAACAGCCCCTTGTGGATGCAGACGTTCTTGATGCCCGACTTCGCTATCTTTTGGTAGAACGGATACATCAGCTTTTCGTCGTCGGCATGCCACGGATAACGGGCGAGTTCCTTGTGGGTGTTGTCGCCGACGGTGTAGCCCTTCCATGAATCGGGCTTGTAGATCTCGATCGCCTGATCGACCTGGTCGAGCCAGCCGGGCTGGCCGGGGGTGATCGTGAAATGCGCCATCATCCGCCGCGAGCCGGCTTGCTTGTTGACCTTCGCGCGAGTCTCGAACACCTGCGCCTGTGGGATGAACCAGTCCTGCGGCACATCCGAGGGCGAGTTCGACAACAGCGCCACCTTGGTGTCGCTGTCCATGTAGACCTCTTTGATATAATTGGCGTATTTGAGGTCGTCGAGGGTCTGATCGCCGGTCAGCTCCTTGTTCCAGCCGAGCTTGCCAAAGGCGTTGCGCATTTTGACAAAGCCGGTAAGCCGGGTGTCGTCGCGCAGGAAATGGGTGTGGCCATCGATGATGAACTGGCCCGACAAGGCCTGGGCGCGGTCGGCCGCCATGTCGGGGGTCGCCGCCTCGGCGAGGCTGGCGTCGAAGATGTGACCAAAGACCTGGTTCATCGCCACGAACGAGGCGGCCATGCCGGACGCGGTCTGGAAAAAGCGGCGACGCGAGACGCCCTGCCGGCGGGCGAGCCGGTCGCTGATTTCCTTGAGCCGGGCTTCGACCTCGCGCTGCTTTTCGGTCTGCGGCACCGGCAGGTATTCGTCGCTCGATACGATCTGCGTCGGCACCGGCGATGGAAACGACGACGTCTCGGCCGGCAACAATTCGCTCAGTTGTTCGTCGGTCAGGAACTTCATGCTTTCCTCCCTGGAATCTAAGACCATGTTCATCCGCCGCCCCGTTAGGGGTGGACTGGGCATCGCGCCATGCCTCTAGCGTGATCGCGCCGGCGCTTCAAGGTTCAACAGCCGCGCGGCGTTGCCGCCAAAGATTGCCCTGCGCTCGGCGTCGTCGAGACCGGGGCAGCCCTCGATCATGCCGACCGGGTCGATCTCGCCCATATCGGCGGGATAGTCCGTGCCCATCAGGATGTGGTCGGCGCCATATTCCTCGACCAGATACTCGAGCTGGTGATGGGTGTAGACCAGCGCGTCGAAATAGCACCGCTTCAGATAGGTTGTCGGCATCCGGTCGATCACCTCGCCGGCGTCCGGACGCGCCGCGGCGACATGGTCGATGCGCCCGGAATAGGCCGGCAGAAAGCCGCCGCCATGCGCGCAGACCAGCTTCAGGTTCGGATAGTCGCGCAACACGCCGCCAAAGATCAGGTGATGCAGTGCAACCGTCGTATCGAGCGGGTTGCCGATCACATTGGCGAAATAATGATCGGCAAAGCGGCTGGCCTCGGTGAAGCCGTCCGGGTGCATGAACACCAAGAGGCCCAGCTCCTCGCAGCGGGCGAAGATCTTGCGAAAGCGCTCGGCCGATAGATCCTCGCCGGCGACATGGGTCATGATCTCGATGCCGCGAAAGCCCAGCGATTTGTGCAGGCGGTCGAGCTCGCCGACGGCCAGTTCGGGCGCCTGGAACGGCACCGTTCCGAGCCCGACAAAGCGGTCGGGATGACGGCCGCAGATCTCGGCGAGGAAATCGTTGATCGCGCGCGAAGTCGCCAGCCCGAGATCGGGGTCGGCGCCGTAATAGGTTTGGCGCGGCGCCGGCGAGATCGCCTGAATATCGATCCCCATCCGGTCCATGTCTTCGATGCGCTTTTCGGGCGACACACTCTGCTCGGCGGTGCGCTCGCCGTTCGCCCGGTTGACGCCGCGACTGCGCTCGCTGGCCTGGGTTTCGAGGAACCAGCGCGAGACATTCTGATCGCCGGCGACCATCTGCGTCGCCTGTTCATTTCGGACGTGGCAATGGATGTCGATCGTGAACCATTTGCCGCGGGCATGGACCGGTCCCGGAAAGCGTCCCGGGATCGGCGCCCCCTCCGGCAGGCATTTGAACAACATTTTAGCCTTCTCCCCAATTCAGCGTTGCCCGGGCGGGATTTCGATGCCCAATAGACGCGCGGCGTTGTGACCGAGGATCGCGCTGCGTTCGGGGTCGTCGAGCCCCCTCGCACCCTCGACAAAGCCGATCGGGTCGACCTCGCCCATATCGGCGGGATAATCGGTGCCCATCAGCACATGGTCGGCGCCGTATTTGCCGACCAGGTATTCGAGCTGATGGTGGGTGTAGACGATCGTGTCGAAATAGAGCCGCTTGAGATAGGTCGTTGGCATCCGGTGGATCTGCTCGCATGCATCGGGACGGGCCGAGGCGGCATGGTCAATGCGGCCCGAATAGGCCGGCAGATAGCCGCCGCCATGCGACAGGACGAGTTTCAGATTGGGGTGGTCGTCGAGCACGCCGCCGAAGATCAGGTGATGCACCGCGACTGTCGTGTCGAGCGGGTTGCCAATGACGTTGACCAGATAATGGTCGCCGAACCGCCGCGCCTCGGGAAACCCGGTCGGGTGCATGAAGACGAGCAGGCCGAGCTCCTCGATGCGGGCGAAAATCTTGCGGAAGCGCGCGCCCGACAGATCCTCGCCGCCGACGTTCGTCGCGATCTCGATGCCGCGGAAGCCCAAGGATTTGTGCAGCCGGCCGAGCTCGGCGACGGCGAGATCGGGCGCCTGGAACGGCACAGTGCCGAGCGGCACGAAGCGATCCGGGTGGCGTCCGGCGATGTCGGCGAGGTTGTCGTTGACGACGCGGGCTGTAGCGATCCCGAGATCTGGGTCGGCGCCGTAATAGGTCTGGTTCGGCGAGGGCGAGACCGCTTGGATGTCGATCCCCATCCGGTCCATGTCGGCGAGCCGGTTTTCGATCGAGGTGAATTGGATGCGGTTGCGCTCGGCCTGCTGCCGGTTGACCTCGCGGGTGCGCTCGTTGGCGTAGACCTCGCGCGGGTGACGGGTGGCGGCGGCGTTGCCGGCGACCATCTCGGCCGCTTTGGGGGTCAGCACATGGCAGTGGATGTCGACCGTGAACCATTTGCCGCGCGCATGGGCAGGCCCGGGAAACCGCCCCGGGATCGGCGCGCCGGGCGGCAGGCATTTGAACAGCATCTCTGGCGTCCTCCTCGATCGTCGTCCTATTAGGCGTTGCGGCCGCGCCCGGATCAATGCCTGTGAGCGTGCCGATTAGGCGCCAGTGCTCGTGCAAATCGAGGCTACTGCCGCCATACGTCGTCATCGTGCCAATAGCGCCGACACTCGATTGAGTAGAATGCGTTATTGCACGGTCTCGTCAGGTAGGACGCCCCAGACCTCGCTGCGCTGCACCCAGCCGCTGTAGCCGCCGGCTTCGATTCGGCACCATGGGCCCTGGCATTCGACCAGGCGGGCGATGACGCCAGGCTCGGCGCGAGCGGCTACCTGCGAAGTGGGGTCGGGCCGACGATAGAGCAGCCGCGTCGTGCCCGCCACAATGACGGCACGCTTGCCGGTGACCATGCGGTCCAAGACCCAGCCGTTGGCGCCCTGCCAATCCTGGATCTTCCGCCAGTTCTGGAACTCCTCTATAATTTCGACCGGCATGTCCTTGCGTTTGTAGACCCATTCGATCGGATAATTTTCGCCCGGGCCGACCCGCAGATTGACGTCGTCGGAACGCAGGCTGGCGAATCGCGGCAGCTTATCGCCCACGGCAGTCTGCGCCTTCGGCGTTAGCGGCAGTGCCGCCAGCAGGGCGGCAGCTACCGCCTGCAGCAACCGCGTGCGCGCAATGTGAGCCTTGGACCCCCTAGACATCCCCCGCTTCTCGTCAACGCCGCGCCGGCTTGTCTCCCCCACCTAGTTCGCCGCGCGCGAGTATCTCTTGGTTTGCTGCCCGCAGGATGGAACCTTTCACCCGCCGTTTCAACCTCCATCGCTAATTCTCGTAGACGGAGGCGCGATGGTGTAATGATGTGTTAACGGACCCCTTTGCCGAAGGGGTCGAGCGGTGCAGGGATCGGAAGATGAAGAATCTCTTGACCGTGGTCGGAGACGGCAATGCGGCGCCGGTTCTCGAAGTTGCGATGCTGGCGGCGCGCCGTTTCGACAGCCACATCGTCGGGCTTCACAGCCTGACCACCGAGTACGCCGTGGTGTTCGGCGGCGAGATGGGTTTTTCGATCTCGTCCGAGGTCGACCGCACCCTCGAACGCGAAGGTCACGAGCGGCGCGATCAGGCACGGCGGCTGTTTCGCGAGTTCATGAGCGCGCGCGGCGTGCCGATCGGCCCGGTGCCGCCGGGGCACAACGGTCCGAGCGCATCCTGGCGTGAGGAGGATGGCCGGCAGAACGCGGTTGTCGGGCTGATCGGGCGGGTGTTCGACCTGATTGTGGTCGAGCAGCCGGAGAAGCTGGCATCGATCGCCGAAGCCACGCTCGAGGATGCGCTGTTCGAGAGCGGGCGACCGGTGCTGATGGTGCCGCAGCGCGCGCCGTCGAAATTGGGCGAAGTCATCGCCATCGCCTGGAACGGCAGCACCGAGACCGCGCTGACCGTCGCCCTCGGCATGCCGTTTCTCAAACAGGCGCGTCATGTTTGCGTTGTCGCCGTTGGCTCGCAGCACATGCCCGAACCGGGGCCGGAGGGCGACGAACTCGCCCGCACGCTCGAACGGCACGGGCTCGATGTCAGCCTGCGTATCGCCGTTGGCCGGCAAAAGCCGCAAGGCGAATTGTTCCTGAGGGAAGCGCTAGCCGCCGGGGCCGATCTGTTGCTCAAGGGCGCCTACACGCAAAGCCGCATCCGCCAGATGATTTTCGGAGGCGCGACGCGCCACATCATCATGGAGGCGAACCTGCCGGTGCTGATGGCGCGCTGAGGCCCACGCCCCCCACTCGAAGAAGACCGGGCCCGCAGCAGTAGCGGGTCTCGGTTCGGTTCCGGGTTTGCACCCCGCTCACGCCAGGTCTAGCTCCACGATTGCGCGCGACGCCTGATGAACCTGGCGCCAACTCCGAACACCAGGGCCTCGATGCCGTCGGGTCGCCTGGCAAATAACCACGCAATCGTTAGCGTGCCCAGATAGGCGATCCCGCCACAAATAATCTTCAAGACCATGGAGGTGAGCAGCGGAAGGTGAGGCGCCTGATCGACCACGTGCAGCACGAAAACCATGACCAGGGCTGCTGCGATCGGGCGGTAGAGGCAACCGCCGAGATCCGCGGCGCTGTACCGGACCGCCAGTCGCAGCATGAAAAAATCGGCGAACATGGCCACAAATCCCAATCCGGCTTGCGCCGCAGCGATCGCCGGCGCTCCTCCCCAGCGTCCGGCTACGATGAGTGTGGGGATCAGCAGCGCAAGCCGCCCCCAAACCGTTATCGAGGTCAGGCGGAACTTGTTGGTTACGTTCATGATCGAATAGATGCAAAAGTTCATGCCGACCGGGATCGCACCGATACCCAGCCAGAAGACCAGCGATGTAGCTTGCTCCCACTGTGGCCCGAGCAGCAAAAGCGTCAACTCGCGCGCGATCCCGGACACACCCAGCCCAGTCGCAAGGCAAACGCTCGCCGTCGCACCGATGACCAAAACCACCGCCGCCCGCAGCCGCTCGGTATCACCCAGCAGCCGCGAATAGACCGGAAACATCGCCCGCATCACCGGCTGGATCAGATCGGTTGTCGGCGTCACGGCGACTTCTGCTGCAACGGTGTAAGCCCCCATGACGGCTGGGCTATTCGTCGCGCCGACAATATATTCGTCGGCCTTTCCGGCAAAATGCGCGCCGATCCAGACGAGCATAGTCCATGATGAGAATGCCCAGATTTCACGTGCCCTCTGCAGTCGAAATCGCGGACGGAACGGCTGCATTGCATAGCTCAAGATCACCTCAGCGATTTTTGACAGGACCACCGATATCGCCAATCCCCAAAAATTACGAATAACCAACACGCAAGGAATAACGATAGCGATGTCGGATAGCTTGCGATACATCAAATATCTGAATTCTTTGGAAAAATCCAATTCGATGCGAAATAAAACTATTCCGATATTCACAAACCCATCGAGCAATACACGCAGAGATATGACATAAACGAGCAACTCTACATTCCTCGACCCAAAATATAGACCAGCAATAGGTGCCGCACCCAATATGCATATGAAAAGTATGATACTTGAAATTATATTGAGACCCCAAGCAGCGTCTAAATAATCGCGGCTGGGACGTCCCATTCTGATCAAGGCTAAATCTTCGCCCTTACCTCCCAACACGGCGACCATCGACAATGCCAGGGTTGCCATGGCCATCAGACCAAAATCCCGTGGCGTCAGCAGTCGTGCGAGTATCGCGGTATTCGCTATGCTCAGGAGGCGCACGGCCCAGCGCAGCGTCATCATCCACGCCGCGCCGCGGATCGCGTGCCCCCGCATTTCCGTGCCCCCCTCAATGCGGGACGCAGCGGCAGGGCATTTTGATTTATCGGGCGCGCTCAATCTGGGGCCGTTTCGGCGACAGGGGCTTCGTCCGACGAGAAAGCGGGCCGCCGGATTGCGAACCGCGCTTGGAAGGGCATCCTTTCATCACCTGACTACATCGGGTCGCTGGCGAATAACTGGTGGGTCGTAAATATCTGGTGCTAGCCTCACCCGTTGCGTTCGATCAAGGCCGCTTTCTCCTCCATCGCCGATGGTACGCTGCCGCCTCTTCGTTTCCAACCGTCCTAGCGCGAGCCAGTCCCGCTAAACGAAAAGGCAACCGCCGTCGACGACAGAACGCCTCAGCTCGGAGGGCTTCGCTCGAATAACGGATCCCCGATCGGAACAGGGCGGATGGTGGATTGCTTTTATCGTCTCCATGCGAGGATGGCGAGGCGGGTAACCTCGGGTGCAAGGGCAAGGCCAAGACGGGTGGCCTGAAAGCGCCACTTGGGAATGCGCTCCCATGCCTGCCGCAACTGTTCCCCTGCCAATGGGAAATTTCGTTTATGAATATTGCCGAGCGCCTCTCTTACGAAGAGGTGATATTGGAATTCCTGCCAGGTCTTCTCCACCGCTTGCCGCTCTTCCTCGCCGAGCTCTTCCCGGTCGCGCCACTTTGCGAGGATCTGTAGCCCCGATGAATAATTGGTGGTTCCTTCGAACGAGAGGGCGGAGACGTGGCGGCGATATCGAACCAGAACTCGCGGAACAGGTTCGATCCGGCAGCCGGCATGCAGAGCGCGCAGCCAGAGGTCAAAGTCGTCTATAGCCCGCAGACGGTCATCAAAAAAACCAATACGGTCGAAAATTTCCCTTCTTATTGTAGCTGCAACGGATACATGAGATATTTGCGCCGCCAGTTTCGCAAAGGTAATGGGGGTGCATGGGGGATAGACCTCCTGAAATCTCCTTCCGTTGAACTTCGATTTGCCAAAAAACACTGAATTCGGAAAACGCGATGGAGACCTCCGGGTGCGAGTTCAGAAAACCAACCATAGTCTGCAGATAGTCAGGTTCCCATATATCGTCGGCGTCCAGGAGTGCGACATATTCTCCCCGCGCAATCGACAAGGCGCGATTACGTGCTGCCGCCGGACCGGCGTTGGATTGCGAAATTACCGTAACGCCGCGGTCATAAAAATTCTGGGCAATCGACTGCGTGTCATCGGTCGAACCATCGTCTACCACGATGATCTCGAATGACCGAAAGGTCTGCTTAACTGCTGATTCCAAGGTGGCCCCAATGTACAAATGCGCATTGTAGGCCGGGATGATGATGCTTACGACCGGAAGGGATTTACTCTGCGCCATCGAACTGCTCCGGCTAACTACAGGGCGGGTGGAACGCTCCACTGAACCTAACGCCCGTCAGTTAAGGATCTGTTCCAATCTCAGATGGTGGTAATACTCCCAATGCCAAAATCGGAGCTTATTTCCCCGACTTGGCCACGTCAAATTCTCTCGTGGCCTTCAAGAGCAGGGTACGTTGCTGGCCGAGGATTCGCAATGGCGTTTGCGCTGCGGGGCAATTCGTGGCTCGGCCAGAGCGATGATCCGATTGGCAGCGCCCTGGTCGGACGACAGGACGACACTAGATACCTAGCGAAATTCGTCGCCCCAACTTCAAGTCAATGGCGGCCCTGAGTGAGGCGCGGGCTAGGGATGGATCCGCCGCGGCCTGGGAGGCCGACAAGCACCGAATCGTTTTCGGGACTAACGACAAACGGCTCCGACTCGTTGTCTGGGTAAGGCAGCCCACGTCCTACCAACTCATTCACAATCCGCTTTAGCACGCACCTCCAATAGCAGGAACAAGCAATTCGCCCTCTACAACGGGAAGTTTTTTTGAAGAATCCACGTTCTCTCGCGTGCTAAGATTGAGTTGGAGTCCTCGCCACCGTGTTTTTACTGACAACGATTTATCATACTGGAGGTTATACGGCTCTGACAGAGGAGCGTTTGAGATGACCGAGACGCAAGTTATATTGTACTAACATCACGATGAATAAAGATAACTACTGGATTACGACGCAAACCTGCGCATGGTCCGGAACTAAGGCATCGTAACGAAAGTCGAGCCCACTTTTATCGATTAATTCCTTAAACGCTTTGTGTTCATGGTTCTGCCAGTCAGGATAATTGAAATATTCATCAAACACGATCACGCAGCCTGGGCCGATCCGCGGATGAAGTAAATCAAAGATGCATTTGGTTGAGGAATAAAGGTCACAATCGATATGAAGAAATGCTACCGGATCAGAGTGATCACGTAAAAATTCGGGCAATGTCTCGGCGAACCATCCCTTAACCAGAGATACGTTCTGGGGTACTCGTGGGTTGGCTCCCGAAAAATGACCCTTGGGGAATCCGGTTCGCCAAGCTTCCGGGAGCCCCTCGAACGAGTCAAATCCAAACACTTGTACTTGACTGAGTTCGGCAATCTGCGAAATAGTGCGCCCTGTGGCAACGCCAAATTCCAGAAAAAGGCCCCGACGCCTAACTAAACTCAGCGCGTGCACGAGAAGGTCAGACCGAGATTTTAAAGCCTTCGCAGTGATCATATTCTCTCGCCAATAGGCGGCGCTTTCCTTCGAAGCCTCGAAAAACGCTACGTCAATCAAGTTGAAACAGTTACCGAACGGCCGCCCGATAAGAGAAAGGCGGCGGTCGGCCCGATCAATGGCCCGATCTGCTACGCGGTCAATCAGACGGAGTAAAACACGTTTCACGTTAGCCCCTCCCTACCGTGCATTGTTTGGTTTAACGTTGGCAGGAAAGTACCGAAAGCCGGATCAACAGGGGCACGATCTCAAGGTCAATCGCCCGGAGCGCGGCGGCGACCGCTTGATGCATGTCTAGGTATCTGTACGTACCCAGTCGCCCTCCGAAAATAGTGCGTGGTTCGCGCTCCGCAAGTTTTTTGTACCCGTCATAGAGCACCTTGTCGTGCATCGTGTTAATCGGATAATAGGGCTCGTCGCGCGGAGTTGCCGACCGAGGATACTCTCGCATGATCAACGTAGACTCGCTCGAATACCGTCGTTCCGGATGGTAATGCTTAAATTCGTGAATTCGGGTGAACCCGACGTCCAGGTCGGCGTAGTTCATCACGGTTGTTCCCTGAAAATCAGACAACGGAAGTCGTTCAAGCTCGAGGTCTAAGGTACGCCATCCCAACCTGCCGAGACGATGGCCGAAATAGGCGTCCACAGGGCCAGTATAGACAATCGCGGCATTCGGCGAAATTTCTTTCACAATCGCAAAATAGTCACATTGGGTCATTATGGTAATCTTTGGGTGGTTCAACATGCGTTGGAAGAGGCGTGCATAACCTTCAAGGGGAATACCCTCGAATTGATCCGAGAAATAAAAATCGTTGTAGTTAAGGCGCACTGGAAGCCGGTTGATAGTTTCAGCGGGAAGCAGTTGTGGATCAATATTCCATTGCTTTTGGGTATACCCCTGGATAAACGCTTCATAAAGCCGGCGGCCGATCAGCGATATCGCTTTCTCTTCCAGGTTGGTCGGATGTTTAATTCTTTCACGTGCGATCTCATTGGACAGAAAAGCTGCAGCTTCCGGCGGAGTATAATTGCTATTGAAAAATGAGTTGATCGTCATTAAGTTGATTGGCATGCTATATACTCGCCCGTTATGACGAGTTAATACGCGATGCCTATAGTTGTTGAATTCGGTGAACTGGCTCACAAACCGCCAAACGTCGTCGTTTGACGTGTGGAATATGTGCGACCCATAGGCGTGATATTCGATGCCACTTTCCTCGTCGATTTTCGAGTAAGAGTTGCCGCCGATGTGCTCCCGTTTATCAATGACCAATACCTCGAGGGCATAACGGGCAGCGATTTCTCTTGCTACAGTCGCACCGAAGAATCCGGCTCCGACAACAACGATTGGATATTCAGAAATAGAAATGGCCGTGTCTCCCAGGCGTCCTCAGCCGGTGAAGTGATATGCACGCTCAGCCAAACACCGTGAGAACTTGATCGTCCTTCGATCTGAAGATTGGGCAAGCGCCCAGCCGCGACCGTCGCGGCGTCCGAAGCTACTGGGTCGCAGGAGCCGAAAACCGTCCAGCGATCGGGGCGCAAGACGACCGCGAATCTCAAGGCTGTCTGAGGCCATCAACCGGTCAAGCCGATCGACCATCGCGTATCCTCCCTACTGCTCAAAGAGCGCCTCTCGCTTGGATTGGCGGGCGAGCAGCCGCCAAGCGATCGCAAACCGCAAACGGCTTGCAATAACCAGAGGAAAGATAATTTTCGGTCGAGAGTCTGCGACAAATCCGAACTCGGTCATCAGGTCGCGGGTCAAGTACTCGACGAGAAATGCTTCCCGCGGGGTTAATTCGCTCCGCCAATTCTCGGTCCCCCCCTTCCTGTAGAACTCCTTTGGCTCTGTGCCCATGTCCCACGGTGCTCCCTCCAAACGCCCGCCACGTAGGTTGGCAATTTGGCACTCGCGCAAGATCGTGCTACACTCTGTCTGGCTGACCTGTACGCCGAGCCACGAGAATATTGATATTAGAGTTTCTTCTCCATTATGCCATAAATCTTGATATGTGACTTGCAGAAAATTATCCGTAGCCGCTTTGAGTTTCTTACTTTCCTTGACATATTTTATCCAAGTCTCGCAGTTCATAAGCACCTCACGCGACGTCCATTTAGCACCCCAGGCGACTCGTGAAGCGGCACAAAGCGACGCAACCACGCTGCGGGGGTCCCTGACGATATGCAGAAAGTAGGCCTCCGGAAAAATTTTCAAGATATCGCGCCAATGCAGAACGTGATCGGGAGTCTTCTCCAATACGATATCTGCCTCCGGATTCTTTTCCAGTATCCGGAGCATCACCTTACACGCGAAATTTCTGATGAGGTCGAAATACTCCTCTTCGCTCATTAAATTATGCAGGCCGACCGCGCGCACATTGCGTTGATGGTGAGCCCATGCCGCAAACAGCGAGCGCGTATACCCAGTGAACAGGTATGTCTCGTTCGCGGTCGCGACGCGGGGCGACCGGGACAACAGCAACTGAAGCCACGTCGTCCCACTCCTCGGCGCCCCGACCAGGAACACGACCCGCCTACGCCCGATTACCTCCTCCGGGCTCGTCCGTGACACGTCGGGGCGAGCAGGCTTGGTGGGGAGCCGTGGGATGGGCTCACTAGCGCTCATCGAGTGAACCCGAAGCGAGGTAATACGGCGCTGGTTTCGAAGACGCCGAGGCCGACCGGTTCAGGGAGCTACACTCCGTTCCGAAAGGGGACATCAACTCCACTCTCTGATCGCGATATTTTCGACAATCGCATGCGTGTCATCGGTCGAGCCGTCGTCTACGACAATGATCTCAAACGAGCGAAAGCGCTGATTGAGCGCTGTTTCCAAGGTCTCGGCAATGTATTTGCTCGCATTGTACGCGGGCATGACAACGCTAACTTGCGGTAACGAACAGTTTTGCATTCGCAAGGCTCCTGCACCGAATGAGGCTAGCACATATGTGCGCGTTGGTCTACGGGCATCGAGAATGGATACTTGCTAGAATGTCATAGTCAAACAAATTCGCCAAGAATGCCTTAACCCTCGGGTTGTCCGTCAAGAAGCAACTCAGCCTCGTCCGCACTTTAAGCGGCCACAACGCCAAGGGGCGAACAAGATTTAAACTGCCCCGACGCTTTAGGAATTGTCGACAACCGGAGCGACTGGTCCTCCGCCCTGACCGACGCCACGACCCACACGTCGTGCCTCGTCACCCTCGGCGAACCTGAGCGCTCGCAAGCGGACGACGCACAGTAAGGTCTAACCCACCCGGTATCAGACTTCGGTCCCATTGGACATTACCCAAGAGGCAAAGAGGATGATATCAAGGAGATAGCGTGGAGTTTGTCGAATTGATCTAGTGCTGGCGCCGGAAAACGATTTGATGGCATCCGTACGACCCATTTTCACGCACCTTTACGGTTTGGAAGCCGTCGGTTTCATAAAAGCCGGTAATCGCACGAACGGATGCATATTCATATGGATAACCGCCAACCCAATCAACGATATCGTGAACCCGGCTCATTCCCCGCTGGCTGGTGGCGCTGGTCAGCTCGCCAAAGTAGGTCTTCAGCTTTCCGGAGTATAAGGAGCTCAACAGCGTCCTTAATTCGATGGGCGCCCAAACGTAGAGCACATACAGCGGGCGAAGCAACCGCGGCAGTCCGTTATATCGACGCTTGCGTTGATGCCATACTCGGCTGATCTGACCGCAATCGTTGTAGATCGCAATGAACAACAGACCGCCAGGCTTGACCAACGGCTTGACGTTCTCCATCGCCTGCCACATCGCGCCGGTATGGTGCAGCACACCCCATGAATAAACGATGTCGAATTGGCCGAGACCGCCGAGATATCCTTTGTCGAGGATCGAGCCTTGCCCAACTGTCCACAACGGATCGCCCGCCAGATAGCGGCCTCGCAGTTCCGCGGTGCACGCGACGCTTTGGGGGTCAAAGTCGAATGAGGTGACGGTCGCGCCAAGGCGCCGGGCGGCGAGCGACGACAAGCCGGAGCCGCTGCCGACATCCAGAAAAGTCTTACCGCGACGCAGCTCTTCTCCCAAAAACTCCTTGAGATTGCTTTCGGCTTCGGCGATCCGGACATCGTTGAGACGCCGGAGAAAGCGTGTCCAGTTCGCGCCAAACCGGAAGCGATGGCCGGCGCGCACTTCGCGCTCGTGCTGTATCGGAATCTCATTACCAGTCGGCATTCCGATGGCTTCCCCAGACCTTCGCTCAGGGCGCGCTGACGACCAGCGGCGTCACCTTGTATCAGCAATTCACCATAGCAAGGGTGTGCCACGGCAAACGGCCTGGGTCGCTTTCCGGTTCCGGTCCATGCCGTTAGGCGTTATGCGCGGGTTCCGCAGGGCCGCGCGCACAGGTTCGTTCCGAGGCGACATAAGCGCGCCGTCAGGCAACAAATCCGACGCTGCCGTCATGCAGCTCACCCTGAAAAGAGCCGCTATGGACCCGCCGCAGAAACGACTCGAACATCGAGAGCGTCCACAGCGCGGCACTGTGGTCCCGTTCACCAGACTGGTGCTGGTCGAGCAGAGCGGCGATTGCCGCCACGTCGAACAGGCCCGAACTCGCGGAGTACCGGTCCGCTCAAGGTCTCGCGCAAGCGCCGCCGCAGCGGGCCGCGAAACCACGCGGCTAGCGGCACCGCAAAACCCTGCTTGGGACGATAGAGGATTTCGGGAGGGACATAGGGCTCGAGAGCCGACTTGAAGACATACTTGCCTTCGCGCCCGCGCAGCTTGAGCTGCGGAGCCAGGCGGGCGGCCCATTCGACCAGGGTATGGTCGAGCAACGGAACACGCACTTCGAGCGAAGACGCCATACTCGCCCGATCCACTTTGGTCAATATATCGCCGGGCAGATAAGTCTTGATATCGGCGTACTGAACTCGCGACAGAGGATCCTCGCTGCCGCACTGGGTCATGTGCTCCTTTAGCACTTCGATAGCGGTGTAGCCTTGCAGCTCGGCGATGAGCGCGGGACTGAACAGCCGGCGGCGCAGATCGTCGGAGCAAACCGAGACCGAGGCGAAGTACGCCTCGTCGGTGCCGCGCGCCAGCTCCTCCAGCGTTGCCTTGGCGCGCAACGGGCGCGGCGCCCAGTCCAGCTTTGGATAAAGCGCTCCGAGGGCGCCAAACAACGGACCGCGCAAGCCCTGTGGGATGAGCCTGCGCACCCGCTCCTCGACACAGTGCCAGCGATAGCGCCGGTAACCGGCAAAGACCTCATCCCCGCCATCTCCGGACAGAGCCACCGTCACGTTCTCGCGGGCCACAGCACAGACCCGCAAGGTTGGCAAGGCCGAGCTGTCGCCGAACGGCTCGTCATAGATCGCCGCCAATCGATCGAGCAGGTCGAAGGAGTCGGGATCGACCGCTCGGAGGTGGTGGTCGGTGTCGTAACGCTCAGCAATCATGGCGGCATAGGGCGCTTCGTCGAACCCCTTCGTCCCGAACGAGATCGAGAACGTGCTGACCGGCTCTGCCTGGAGCCCCGCCATCATCGCCACCACGGCGCTCGAATCGACGCCTCCCGAAAGAAAGGCGCCGAGCGGGACGTCGGCGATCATGCGCATGTGAACCGACTGGTGCAGACGAGAAATCAGCTCTTCCTCGGCCTCCTCCTTGCGGGTCGTGCTGCCATCGACAAATCGCAGCTGCCAGTAGGCATGCGGTTGCGGCGGGTCTTCGCCGCGTCGAACGAGCAGACAATGCGCCGGCGCAAGCTTGTGCACACCGCTATAGATCGAGCGTGGATCGGGTATATAGCCGAGGGCAAAGAACTCCTCGACCGCCTGCGGATCGAGCCGGCGATCGAGTTCCGGGCAGCACAGCAGCGATTTCAGTTCCGAAGCGAAGAGCAACCTGCCGTCCGAGAGAAAACTGTAATAGAGCGGCTTTTCGCCAAGCCGATCGCGCGCCAGGAACAGAGTCTCGACGTTGCTCGTCCAACAGGGCAAAGGCGAACATCCCGTTAAAGCGATCGAGGCACGCTTCGCCCCATTCCTCCCAGGCATGGACGATGACCTCGGTATCGCAGCGCGTGCGAAAGACATGACCGAGTGCCGAGAGCTCGGTCATCAGCGGCTGGAAATTATAGATCTCGCCGTTGTAGACGATGCAAACCGTACGGTCCTCATTGTAGATCGGCTGATCGCCCCCAGCCAAATCGACGATGGCGAGCCTGCGGTGGCCGAGCCCCACCCCCGGCGCATAGTGGAAACCGTCGCCATCAGGGCCACGATGCATGAGAATGTCAGTCATGCGGCGGAGCAGGCGGCGGTCGGCGTCGCGACGCCCGCGATAATCAAAGATGCCGGCTATCCCGCACATAGACCCGCCTGACCCTCAGAAGTCGGTTCTAACACGCTCGCCATAGCGGCGCAGCGCATATTCCAGAGACAGAACTCTGGCGAATTGGGCCTCGTCTCCGATCCGGTCGAGCCGAAACAATCGGCTCAGCACTTCGGCCCCGCCGGGCAGCACCGCCTTTCGATAGGGCTCGGCGAGATAACCCGGCCAATCTCCGGATCGACGCCGAGCATATTTGATCCGATAGGTGTAGCGCCGCAACCAGGGAGGCCGCACGTAGGTTGCGTAATCGGCCAAGCGCCGCGACGCGGGCGGCGGTTTAGAAAAATCATGACCGTAATTCGAGAGGTACCGGGACAGCCCGCGATCGACTCGGCGTATCAACTCGGCCTCGTAGGCGCCGTGATTTTTCCACGACAGCCGAAGTGCGCTTGCGTGCTCGGTTATCGAGCGCTCAAGATACGGCATGGCGGTGAACCCGTAGCGGGCGACTACGCTATCGACTTTGCCGTCCCAGGCCCGGCAGCGAAAGCTGTGGTAGAGCCACTCGACGGTCGGGCGCGGCAGCCGGCGCTCGTCGCTGGCCAACAAATCCATCACCTTATTCTCGAGCGCGTTGTAGTAGCGCGTGCTGTCGAAGATCGGGGTACACACGGCAGGATCAAACTGGCTATAGAAACTCCACAAAAGTTCACGAATGGTATATTTGCCATCGAGGAGATAGAAGAAATTACGAAAGATTTCGCCACCGCCGCCGTTGAAGGCGATCGTGTTGCCGCGCACGCGCCGCGCCGATTCGGCGATCTCGGCACCGTTCTGAAAGATGCCTGTATATTGGTAGCTGTCGGCCGCAAGAAAGTTGAGACGCGCGGTTTCGGCAAACTGGTCGGGCGGGATAATCGGGCGGTCGTCTTTGTCGATGACATCGAGAGAGAAGCCCTCGCGCCGCGCGATTTGCGAGGCCAGAAGCACATCCTTTTCGCCCGCGCCGCCATACACGTAGACGCGCGGCCTAAGTCCGTGCCGGCGCAAAAAGGCCAGAATCAGGCGTGAATCATAACCACCCGAGAGGGCGCATCCGACGCGATCGCCAAAGCGGCGCGCAATGGCGCCGAAATAACGATCGAGCAACGCGACGCTCCGGCAGAGCGAGGCCTCGCGCGTTTCCGCGGTAAAGGTTCGGGTGACGCGCAGAACGGGCCGGATAATTTCCAGCCCGTGCGCGCCGACCCGGATCGTGGCGCCGATCGGCGCCAGCGCGACCTCGCCGAAGAGCGTCTCATTACCGGAAACCACACCATTGAACACGAACTCGTAGGCACTCTGCCGCAACAGGGTCAAGCAACCGAGAACCGAGCAGATCGCGTAAAACGACGAGGAGACGATACCCGCATCGAGGTTATAGAAGAGATGGTAGCCGCCGAAACGATCAAGCCGGATTTCGGTGCGGCCATGGCGGCTGAGAACAGCGGCGTAATGACCCATCGTTGCGTCGTCCGCCACCGTTGATGCGCAATCATGCAACCGGGCGGCAGCCGCCGCACCGAACCCGTCGTCATCCATGCAGGTGCCGCAGACATAGACGAAGTCACCGTTTGGGGATCGTGTCAGCGGCGCCGATCCCTCCCCAAAGGGCGGATAGCCGGCAAAGACATAGTCTCGAGCCTCGACGATTTCCGGAGAGGCAAAACCCAGTTCGGCAAAAGCCCGCTGCAACCCAGTCAACTCTTTCGATCGATCGCGGCTCGGCCCTCTACACACAAGAAAAAAGCCGCCCATCACAGCCGATCCGTCGCCGGCTCGTCGGCGGCTTTGTGCAGGGCGAGCATCAAACAGCGATCATCGACGAGCGAGCTGATCTCGCGGCCGGCAGCGAAACCTCCGCCTCGGCAAAAATAGGCTCCATCGTTCGGCTGTACCGGCCAGTATTCGGCGTGGATCCGGCTCATTCACCGTCATTCAAGCCAAAAATGAGCGAATATGCAGTAAACATGCGAGCCTGCGAGAACGCGGCAACGACCCGCTCGCGGTTCCGGCGGCCGAGCTCGACGCGCTTGGCCGGATCGCGCAGCAGCCGAGACAACGCCGCCGCGAAGGCTGCCTCGTCGTCACGCGCCGCGACAAATTGGCGGTTGTCTTCGCAGAGGATCCTCTTTACGTCGCCGACATCCACCGCGGCGACGGCGCGGCTCGCGGCCATCGCCTCGAGCAGAGCATTCGGCATCTGCTCGGTATCCGAGGATAGTGCAAAAATATCGAAGGTGCCGAGCACCGCTTCGGGTGCGACCCGACCGGTGAAAATCACCCGTTCGGTGACACCAAATTCGTCAGCGAGCCGCGTCAGCGCCTGCCGCTCCGCTCCGTCGCCCGCAATCACCAAGCGGGCCGGAAGCGACGGGTCGAGACTGGCGAACACCCTCAGCAGCCGCCCGATATTCTTTTCGCGCCGCAACGGCGCCACGGTCCCGACCACCAACTCGCCGGGCCGGCGGATGAAGCCATCTACACCATCGCGCGCCGGATCGGCAAATCGCCCGGCATCGACGCCGTTCGGAATATAGGCGACCTGCTCCACCGGCAATTTCCATACCTTATGCGCAAAATCCTCGAGCACGCGGGAGGGCACCACGACCTTGGCGCAGCGCGCCAAGGCCCAGCGGCGGAACATTACCCGGTGCGGGAGCTGGCCGTCGGCCTCCTCCTTGCCGAAGCCGGCCTCGAAATGCATGTGGCGGGAGACCGGTCGCAAGCGGTTGGCCATCGCCCATTCGATGGCGCCCCAATTATAGGTGATCAGCAGATCGGGGCGCAGCCGCCGCAGCGCAGCAGCACTCTCGATGAGGGTGCGCACGAGCCCGCGCCGGTTTCGCCCAGCCGCCATCAGCCGCACATCCAGATTTCCGGCAAAACTCTGTGCAGCTTCGAGATTGTCGTCGAGCGAAATGATGGTGTGGCGTAGCCTTGCGCCAAAATGGTTGATCACCCGCACCATCCGAAGCGGTACCCCGCCAACCCCAAAGCTCGGAAAAACGTGAACGAAGTGCGGGCGTGGGCGCGATTCGGGGATGCTCTGGGCGGGAGTTGCCATCGTGCGAAGCGCTGCGGGCGTAGAGCCCGCCATCGACCGCGAACTATCCAGTCAAGCCCGTCGGCGCCGCTGTGCCGAGAGAATCTTTACCCCCTGGTAACATGATAGTGCAAGTTCGGCAGGCGGCGCCCTCATTCGTCGCATATTAAACCTCGCCGTGTTACGCTACAGCATAAGAATTAGGTCTAAACAGATGCAAGTCCAGCGCCCTTCGCCCTCCCCTCGCCGCTCACGGCAGCCGGGCATGGACCGGTTGCCGCCGCGGCAAACGTAAACGCTGGCTACCCTCACCGAGGCATGCTCGATCCCAAAACATGGAGGGTGATCGACTGGCCGGCAGACCAGCCGCCAATGGTCGTCGTCGTCGTCGACACCGAAGCCGAATTCGACTGGGAGAGCGAACAGCCTCGACGCGCCATGGGTGTGGCCTCGGTCAGGCGCCAGGCGCAGACCCAGCCGATCTTCGACCGATACGGCGTGCGGCCGACCTTCGTGCTCGACTACCCGGTGAGCAGCACGCCCGAGGGATATGAATTCATCCGCGATCTGCACCGCTCGGGGGCCTGTGAAATCGGCGCTCACCTGCAGCCCTGGGACACGCCGCCTTTGGTCGAACAGGCGACGGACCAGAACTCATATCCGGGCAACCTGCCATACGAGCTCGAGCGCGAGAAACTAACGCAGCTGACCCAGATCATCGGCGAAAACATCGGAGTACGGCCGCGCATCTATAAGGCGGGTCGCTATGGCGTCGGTCCTGCCACGGCCCAGCTTCTGGCCGAGTTCGGCTATGAGATCGATGTCAGCGTCGTACCGGGCACGGATCTGAGCCGCAAATTTGGGCCTGATTTCTCGCATTGCGGCGCGCGCCCCTATTGGTTCGGCGCCGGTCCGGCGTTGCTCGAGATCCCGCTCTCGATCGGCTACACCGGGTTATTGGCGCAGTCCGGACGGACGGCCTACGTGCTCACGATGAACGAGCGGTTAAAGGCCTTGCATGTACCCGGCATCCTTGCCCGTCTCGGTCTCGTCGAGCGCATCACTCTGACCCCCGAAGGCATCTCATTCGCCGAACAGCGCCGACTGACGCGCGCGCTCTTGAGCCATGGTCATCGCGTCTTCAGCTTTACCTACCACAGCCCGTCGCTGGCCCCGGGGAATACGCCCTATGTGCGCAGCGAGTCGGATCTACGCGGCTTTTTGAAGTGCATCGAGGAGTATCTCGATTTTTTCATGGGCGAACTCGGCGGCCGAGCGGCGACCCCGTTTGAGATCAAGGCCCTAGCCGAACAATTGACCCCGTGAACGCTAATGCCCCAGCCCCATCGGATGGCTTCTCACGCTCGTCTCCCGCGGGTGACGGGGGCAATGCATAGCCGCGGGTCAGCCGATTGGACTCTCGCGGGCGAGTTCGTAGAGCGCGATTGCAGCGGCGTTGGAGACGTTGAGCGTCGGCTGCGCGGGCAAGGTCGGCAGCCGCGCCAGATAATCGCAATGCTCGCGCACCAGCCGGCGCATGCCGCCGCCTTCGCCGCCCAGCACGATCGCGATGCGCTGGCCGAGATCGAGCGCCGCCAAGGTCGCCGCCGCAGTCGCGTCGAGGCCGCAGATCCAGAACCCGCCTTGCTTCAGCCGATCGAGGGCGCGGGCGAGGTTGACCACTTTGACCAGCGGCACGTGCTCGATCGCACCCGAGGCGGATTTGGCCAGAGCGCCCGTCACCGGCGCCCCGCCATGCTCGGCAAGCACGACGGCAAGCGCGCCGAAGGCGGCGGCCGAACGCAGCACCGCGCCGACGTTGTGCGGGTCGCTGACCTGGTCGAGCGCTACGATTACCGCCCGACCTGATGTCGCCGCTGCCTGCCGCAGCAGCTCATCGAGGTCGCGCCCGACGAGCGGCTCGACTTCGAGCGCAAGCCCCTGATGGACGGCGCCCTCGGGCAGCAATGCCGCGAGCGTGGCGCGGTCGAGCACTCGCACCGGCTCGCCGTCGCCGCGCCGGGCCGCTCGCGCGCCGGCGGCGAGCGCCTGCGCCTCGCTTTCGTGCCCGGCGAGAGCAGCCAGACGGCGCCAGCTTCGTTCCGGATTGGCGAGCGCCGCGGCGACGGCGTGCCGCCCATAGATCCAGCGTTCGACGGTCCCCGGCTTGCGCGCGCGACCGCGCGGCGCGCGGCGCGCGCGGTCGGGCGCGTAACGGGCTGCTTCGGGCCGCGGCCGGATCGACGATCGCGGGATTGCGGCGGCGGGAGGCGCCCCGATCCTGGCGGGAGGGCCGAATCTGACTCATGATTTTCACTCCGACGGCCTCGCGATCTGATCGCCCGCAGCCTCTAACACGAGCGCGGGCCGCGCCGACAGGGCGTCGATCGACGGAGCCGGATTGACAAGATCAGGGCGAAGCCCTATGAGCCGCGGTTTCCGCTGCGCCAGGCGGCACGCGATCCTGGAGGGGTGGCCGAGTGGTTAAAGGCGGCAGACTGTAAATCTGTTGACGTACGTCTACGTAGGTTCGAATCCTACCCCCTCCACCAACGCGCCAGGCCTGCGCCGGCAAGCGAGGTGGCCGAGGCGGATCGGGCGAAGAAGCGGACAGCGGCAAGGATCGAATCGGCAGGTGCGGCGGAGCGCGGGTGTAGCTCAATGGTAGAGCACCAGCCTTCCAAGCTGGCTACGTGGGTTCGATTCCCATCACCCGCTCCAGCCCGCGCGCAGGTGTCGTGGCTCCATTTTTGACGGAAAGCCGGAAGCGATGTCGAAGGCGAAGTTTCAGCGGACCAAGCCGCACTGCAACATCGGGACGATTGGTCACATCGACCATGGCAAGACGACGTTGACGGCGGCGATCACCAAGGTTCTGGCGGAGACCGGCGGGGCGACGTTTGTGCCGTTCGACCAGATCGACAAGGCGCCGGAGGAGCGGGCGCGGGGGATCACGATCGCCACCGCGCATGTCGAATACGAGACCGCCAACCGGCACTATGCGCATGTCGACTGCCCGGGCCATGCCGATTACATCAAGAACATGATCACCGGGGCGGCGCAGATGGATGGCGCGATCCTGGTGGTGTCGTCGGCCGACGGGCCGATGCCGCAGACCCGCGAGCACATCCTGTTGGCGCGCCAGGTGGGGGTGCCGGCGCTGGTGGTGTACATGAACAAGGTCGACATGGTCGACGACCCGGAACTGTTGGATCTGGTCGAGCTGGAGATGCGCGAGCTGTTGTCGTCCTACGGGTTTCCCGGGGATGATCTGCCGGTGGTGCGCGGCTCGGCGCTGTTTGCGCTCGAAGGCAAGAACCCGGAGCAGGGCCACGCCTCGATCCTCGAACTGATGCGGCGGTGGATTCGTTCATTCCGCAGCCGGAGCGGGCCAAGGACCGGCCGTTTTTGATGCCGATCGAGGATGTGTTCACGATCTCCGGGCGCGGCACGGTGGTCACCGGGCGGGTCGAGCGCGGCATCGTCAAGGTCGGCGACGAGGTCGAGATCGTCGGGCTGCGGCCGACCGCCAAGACCGTGGTGACCGGGGTCGAGATGTTTCGCAAACTGCTTGGACCAGGGCGAGGCCGGCGACAATATCGGCGCCTTGCTGCGCGGCACCAAGCGCGAGGAGGTCGAGCGCGGCCAGGTGCTGGCCGCCCCCGGCTCGATCACCCCGCACACCCGCTTTCAGTGCGAGGCCTACATCCTGACCAAGGAGGAAGGCGGCCGCCACACCCCGTTTTTCGGCAATTACCGGCCGCAATTCTACTTCCGCACCACCGATGTGACCGGCACCGTGCACCTGCCCGAGGGCACCGAGATGGTCATGCCCGGCGACAACATCTCGATGGAGATCGAATTGATCGCGCCGATCGCCATGGATGAAGGCCTGCGCTTCGCCATCCGCGAAGGCGGCCGAACCGTCGGCGCCGGCGTCGTCGCCAAAATCATCAAATAACCAGCCGGATCGGGTCGCACCGGATTAGGAGTGTAGCTCAACTGGTAGAGCACCGGTCTCCAAAACCGGCCGGACCGTCACCGGTGCTCTCCAATTGGCGGTATTCCTCACTTTTTCTATAGCGCCACCTGCCGCAGTTCACGGTGGTTCACCGCCTGTCACCGCAAGTTCGGTAGCAATCCGGTGACAAAAAAAGCACCGGCGAAGGTCCAATAGGGACGGCTTATGACGACCGCGCTGCGCGCTGACGGCGGCGAGCGTGACGGAGCCAAATCACCTGCAGCTCGTACCAGACTTGGTTCGCGATCCCTCGCTCGACGTAACGCCGGCCGGCGTTCTTGTCGGCCGTGGCGGCTGCACGGATCACCGACAGAAAGCCGACCTCAACGCCGGTGAGGCCGCGCGGCATGTCGGCGACAATCCGTTGCAAGGACGGCGCATGGCTTTCGGCGCCGGCTTCCAGGTATTCGAGCGCCAGCCGGCTGTCGATGTCGCAGTCGGCAGACCAATCGCCGGTCGGCTGGACCTGCCAACAACAGAGTCCGCTTTGCGCTGCATTTGTCGGCGGCGGCAGGCCGGCCTTTCCCGGTCCGCCACAAAGGACAACAGCCGTTCCACCTGTCATGCCCCTTTTCGAATGGCGATCCGCCTGGGTGGCAGCGGCGGCAACGGGGCCCAATGCGTCGGAAAACACTGCGACGCCAGCCGGTCGCACCAACCGGTGCCGCTCCACAGGCCGATTGTCCATTCCGGCGGATATCGGGGCGGACCGGGGAACAACAAACAAAGGCAGGATTCCACGTCCGGCTGGGCCGGCGCCGTCTCGATCGGGAGCGCCGGGGCCGCGGCGCGCTGGTCGCGACTGGCGTGCCGATCATCCTCTGCTAGGGGCTGCAACGGCGCCGCCAACGCCAGCGCGGCAATCGCCGTGAGGTCGTCGAATTGATCACGGGTCATCACCTGTGGTCCTTCTCGCAAAATCGATTTCAAGGACTGCTGGTGCGCCTGGCGCCGGTCGCGGCAATGGACAGCGGACAAGGTCGTTTCGCCTATCCGGCAGCCGGCGCTGCGGCCGGCCGGTGATCATGGCCGGCCTCACGGGTGATGAGTTCCCAGTGCACGTCGCCGAGCCGCAAGGTCACGATGTCGAAACGCGTGCAACGCAGCATAAGGCGCAAGCTGTAGGAGCTGGCGGCGGCTGGCGCCGGGCGAGTCGGGCTGATGCGCGCGCCACACCGCGCTGGCGATCTCCTCGGCGCTGACTGCGATTTCGTCTCGTGACGCGGGCTTGACATTGCTGATTAGGGGCGGAAGATCCGGCGCATAAAGCTTCAACATGTCATCTGTGATCGGTTCGTCCGGGTGCAGCTCGTTGAAACTCCCGGACGAAGGCCAAATCCCTCAGCCGGGACCGTTCTCCCAGCCGCCAAAGCCCTTGCGCGACCGGTAGTTTCTGGTAACGGTGGTCACGGCCTCGGGACGCCGCAGCCCTCGCCGGTCAACCCAGCGCTCACGGCCGTCTCGCATGACCGAGAGCAAGGTCGGAAGATACGGCTGCGCCGGGTCATAGGACCGCATCGCTCGCTTCTCGCGGCGCGCATACGGGTGATAGACGCAATCGTGAAGCCATTGGCCGATGCCCGCCGGCACCCATTCGGGAAACTCGGTGACGACCCGCTGTGCGAGGTCGTTGCACATACGGTGCTCGCTCAACCCGTGGCCGCCGTCCGCAAGCGATTGCTCATTGACCGCCCGCAGGAAGGCTTCGGCGAGGTGCCGCGCCTTGGGCGCAGACAGCGACTTACCGACAAAGAAGCCGCTGCGCCGGATCGAGGGCAGCACTTCGACGTAAACCCATTTTTGGAATGGTCTTGCCTCGGGTCTGCGCGAGCGCATCACCAGCCCATAAAGACCGCTTTCCGAGACAAGATTGCTCCTCTGAGGGCCGCCAAGGCCCTCTATAGTACAGAGCCCCTTTTCGTCGTCATCCCAGGCGCATCAAGGCCGTCGTCGGGTTGCCCAGTCCGAGCACGCGGCACAAATCGGACGCGACGAACCAAGGCTTGCCGTCGATGATCTTAGCCCGGATCGGGACGCCATCCTTGAAGACGAATTTCAGGATCTCGCCGGCTTCGCTCATGTGGATTTCGCGAGTAACCGCGCCATCAGGGCGGCGAGCTCGCCGGCGGCGTGGCGGGCACGCATCGCCTTCAATGGCGAGGTCGCGGGCGGCGGTGATGTCCCCGGCCCGATCGGCAATGATGCCGGCGGCCGTGCTGCGCTGGCAGCGCTCAACCAATCTGGCGCGCCGGCGGCGACCGGCTTTCTCGAGGAAGATCCCGCGGCGGTGAGGATCACGCGGCGGCGCCGCCAACAATTCGGTCTCAAGGGCCGCGAGGTCGGCGCGGTGCTCGGTCGAACCCCTGAAGCGGTCGTTCCGCAGCCGGTCGGCGATCTCGATCGCTTGGCGCTGACCAGCGGCCCAGAGGCGAGGGTGGTCTGGTGCTGACGGCCGCTGAATGCATCGGGCGCAACCGGCGCCGACGACAGCGGTGCGACCGCGGCGCCAGTGGCCTCAGCCGCGATCAACAACTCGCCGAGTTCGACGCTGGCGGCTCGCCGATCGGGCGCGGACATGCGCCCCCTCAAAGCCTGGCGGAGGGCATCTATCCGCCCCTGGTCGCTGATCGCCATCGTGTCCATGTCCTCCTGTTGAGTTCGACCTTCAGCCGCGATGCCCTCGGCTGGTTCGACTGGCTCGGCCGCCGGTTCGCTGGCGCGTGCATAAGCCGTCGTGGACGGTCGCCTGAAACAGAGCGGGATCGGCGCCGCCCTCGGCCGGGGACCGGCGCAGGTCGGCCCGCGCCTCGCCGAACCGGGCCAGCTCCGCGCCTTCGTGCGGGTGATCGAGATCGGCGGGCGCAACCCCGTCGCTTAGCCCAGCCGCCCATCGCACCAGGCTCGACGATACCGGTTCGCGCCAGGGCGTCGGATCGCCGCCCGCGGTTTGTGGGCGATCGAAGGCGAAATGTTCCAGCACGGACCGGACGTATTGGATCATCGCGTGATCGGGGTCCGCCACGTTGCGTGCCGCCGCCTTGACCTCAGGCTGCTGTGAAAACCAGGTGAACAGCGCTCGGGCGTTTTCCGCAGTGTCGCCGTCCAGCCACCGCGAACCCGCCGGGGGCACCTTGCCGGCTTCGGCCGCCTCGGCAAGGACTTTGTCCAGCAGTCGAAAGGCCAGCAGCGCACGAGCGCGGGTGATCCGCTCCGGTGCTGCCATGCTACGTCGCCCCTGCGACAAGATCCGAGGAGATCAAAACAAAGCCGTCACCATGCGGCATCACGATGAGACGCCGATGATCAATGGCGCCTGCCTTGTTGGCGGCCTGTTCGGCGGCGGCGCTCGACCCGAATACATGCTCGGCTGCCACCAAGCTGAAGACGCCGCTGGCCAGGGGGACGATGACGGTCTTCTCGCCTCGGCCCGCGAATCGTTCCCGACAGGCCTTGGCCTCCGCCTCGGTCAGGAAGTGTCGACACGATCGGTCGAGCGCTTCGTTTTGCAGGGCGTCGAAAGTCAGATGCGCCGCCGGGCCGCTGCGGCTGGAAACGATACCTAACAAGGAATTGCTCCGCATGCGACCGCCGGGCAGCGCGTAGTGGCCGGTTTCATCCTGGTCGGCGCCAGGTGGGCGCGGCGGATCGATGTGCAGCAACGGCGCCACGCCGTCGATGATCCGCTGCGAAAAGGGGCCGAACTCGAATGCGCGCTAAGCCGTCGATCGCCGAGCAACACGGCGAGGTCGGCGCCCTCGGTTTGAATTTGCCTCAACAGGGCTGCGAAGGCCTGTGCCGCCGCAGAGACCGCCTCCGACTTTAGCCGAAGCGATCGCCCACGCTCGGCCAGCTCTTTCGGCAGCGCCGCGCCATTGCCCGGCGCTCGGCCTCGCCCTTGGCGCTGTGCTGGTTCCGGACGCCGGCGGCTTCTTCGCGATGGCGCACGACCTGCGCGCCGAGTTCCAACAGCTCATCCTTGAGCGCTTTGACGCGCGCCTGCTCTGGACCGTCGCGGCTGCTGAACATTGCGGCGACGATCGCCGGCTCAAGCTCGCTCTGCACCGCCTGCTGCCGCGCGCCGAGCCGCGCAATCGCGGCATCCAGCTCCTCGTGCTTGAGTGGGGCGTCCTTGCCCTCGCGCCAGTCGCGCGCCTTGGCAATAACCTGATCGAAGATGCCGGCCATCTTAGGGCGTCCTCAGGGTCGCGGTGATCGGCCCTTCGGCCTTGGGCGGCGGGTCGAGCATCAGAAATGCAGCGTTGACGGTGTCGAGCGCGGTCGCCGTGAAATAACCGTTGTTGAGGTTGGTTCCCTCGACCAGCACCGGGTCGTTGACCGCAAAGGTGCCGGTGAAGGTGCCGTTGGCGCCGGTCGCCGCGCCGACCCGAAGGTGATCGAGGCAGTGACGTTCTTGGTCATGCCGATGTCGCCGGTGTGCGTGCGCGTCTCCCTGCCCGACGCCAGCCTTTCGTATTTCAGGCCGGCCTTGGTCCGGGTGCCGAGGCTCGGGGCACCTTAGGCAGCCTGAGGGATGTGCGCCGGCGTGTGGACCGCACATAGATTGTGACCCGCCATCTGGCGAACAGCCGGGACGGCAGATCCCGAAATTTCGCAGTAGACCACGGGGGGATTCGTGCGTGACCCGGTGATGAGGATTGGCGCAGAAATGAGAGCCGGCCCGCAGAGTCGTCGCGGGTTGGTCGCAACCTGGATACTGGCACTGTTCGGGCATCGCGGTTTTTCTTCTCAAAAGCCGTTGCTCGTTTCCGGTCAAGTTTCCGGGATCGCCGCCGAATTGCAATCGCCAAAGTGTTTCATCTTTCGTGTTTTTTGTTTCATCTTTGGCGATTGGCGGTCGCGCTATAGCTGCACTCGCCAACGGCCGAGCACTTCTTCGATAACCTTCCAGCGTGTCCCGGCCGCCCGCATGGTCGTCGCGACAGCCGCCAGCACCTCCGGCGCCGTCAGTCGGCTAGACGCCGGGCGACCGCTCATCGCCACCGCGCGCCTGCCGCCAGCGACCCGCGCCTGTCCCGCACCCGCTGCCCGTTTGCATTCATCTTCGGGTTGAAGGCGCAAAACTGGGGAAACGAGAGAAATGCCGCGCGCCATGGATACGACCGGCGTGAGACGGCGAAACCGGGGGTACCCCCCGCGATCGGTTGCCAGCGACAATCGCCCGGTCGGAGGGTACGCGGCAGATTGCCGACACCGTGCGGCACGCGCCACAGGCTGCACGCTGACCACTCGCAGTGCGCGCGGTCGAACGCTTTGGTCGGCACCGGTCTTGAAGACCGGGAAGACACCGCAGACCATGTCACTGACATTGCTGAGGGTTTCCATACCGTCCGCCGGTTCTGCCACCGCACTTGCCACCGGAAGGCCCGGCGTTCGCCTAATGTTCTAGTTTGCACGGCGTTAAAGCAGCCGAAAACTGAGCGGTCGCGAACGTCGTGTCGATCTGCCGGCATTCGCGGTCGAGGCGCTGCGGCGCCACCGCACGCGCCAGGCCGAGGAGCGGTTACGGATGGGGCGCGATTGGCAGGACCATGATTTGATCTGCTGCGACACGCTCGGCCGTCCTCAGCCCGCGCCGGGTCACCAAGGCGTTTCGTACGCTGCGCGGGTCTCTCGAGCTCGGCGTGCAATTCCACGATCTGCGCCATGGCTACGCCTCGATGCTCCTGGCGGCGAGCGTCCATCCCAAGGTTGTCCAGGAAGCCCTCGGGCATTCGAGCATCGGCGTCACGATGGATACCTACAGCCACCTGCTGCCGGGCATGGGACGGGACGCCGCGAACAAAGTTGACACGCTGATCCGAACCTATATAGAACGCGCGCCCGCTTCGGCGGATGCATTCGGTGGCAATCCGGTGGCGCACCGGGTCACCAAGGCCGGGCAGAGACGGACAACCCCTTGAAATCAGCGTAGGAGTGTAGCTCAACTGGTAGAGCACCGGTCTCCAAAACCGGGGGTTGGGGGTTCGAGCCCCTCCACTCCTGCCAGCCGGCGGCCGCTGCTGGAACGCGGCCGGGCGCGATGCCATATGGGTAGTGGCGCCCCTCTCGTTCGAGTGCGGTTAGGTATGGCGAAAACGAGCCCGGTCAAGTTCATCGAAGAGGTCCGCCAGGAAGTCTCCCGCGTTACCTGGCCGACCCGCAAGGAGACGGTCGTCACCACGGCAATGGTATTCGTAATGGTGTTTATTGCAGCGGGCTTTTTCTTCGTCGTCGATCAGATCTTTTCGGCCGGAGTGCGGCTTGTCTTCGGCCTTGGACATTAAGGCTTGGACATCGAGCATGACGAGCCGCTGGTATGTGATCCACGTCTATTCCGGCTTCGAGAAGAAAGTCGCGTCCTCGATCCGCGAGCAGGCCGAGCAGAAGGGGCTGTCGGACAGGTTCGACGAGATCTTGGTGCCGACCGAGGAGGTCATCGAAGTCAAGCGCGGCGCCAAGGTCAGCTCCGAGCGCAAGTTTTTCCCGGGCTATGTGCTGATCAAGATGGATTTGAGCGACGAGACTTGGCATCTGGTCAGGAACACCGCCAAGGTCACGGGATTTCTTGGCGGTCGCGGGCGGCCGTCGCCGATCAGCGACAACGAGGCGGCGCGCATCATGCACCAGGTCCAGGAGGGAATCGAACGGCCGAAACCGTCGATTACCTTCGAGATCGGCGAGCAGGTCCGGGTCTGCGACGGTCCCTTCACCTCGTTCAACGGTCTCGTCGAGGAGGTCGACGAGGAACGGGCGCGGCTCAAGGTCGCGGTATCGATCTTTGGCCGTGCAACCCCGGTCGAGCTTGAATATTCGCAGGTCGAAAAGGTCTGAGCGGCGCGCCGCCCCGCGGCTGCCGGTTTCACGAGAGCAAAACAAATGGCAAAGAAAGTCGTCGGCATCATCAAACTGCAAGTTCCCGCCGGCAAGGCAAACCCTTCGCCGCCGATCGGCCCGGCGCTCGGTCAACGCGGGCTGAACATCATGGAGTTCTGCAAGGCGTTCAACGCCGCCACCCAAAACCTCGAACCCGGCATGCCAATCCCGGTCGTGATCACCGCTTTCGCCGACCGCTCTTTCACGTTCGTGACCAAGAGCCCGCCAAACACCTATTTCCTGAAGAAGGCGGCGGCGATCGAGAAGGGTTCGCAGACCACCGGCAAGGGCAGCACGGTGGGGCAAGTGACGATGGCGCAGATCCGCGAGATCGCGGAAAAGAAGATGCCGGACCTCAATGCGAACGATATCGAGGGCGCCTGCCGCATGCTGATCGGGTCGGCGCGTTCAATGGGCCTCGACGTGGTGGAGTGAAGAAAAATGGCGAAAATGGGTAAGCGGCTCAAAAAGGCGTATGACGGGATCGATCCGACCGCGGCGCATCGCCTCGGCGAAGCCGTGCAGCTGATCAAATCGCGCGCCTCGGCCAAATTCGACGAGACGGTCGAGATCGCGATGAATCTCAATCTCGATCCGCGCAAACAGGATCAGAACCTGCGCGGCACGGTGATGCTGCCGCACGGCACCGGCAAGACGGTACGGGTCGCGGTTTTTGCGCGCGGCGACCGCGCCAAGGAAGCCGAGGCCGCCGGGGCCGACGTCGTCGGGGCCGAAGATCTGGCCGAGAAGGTTCAGGCCGGGAATATCGATTTCGACCGCGCGATCGCCACCCCCGACTTGATGGCGCTTGTCGGTCGGCTCGGCAAGATCCTCGGCCCGCGCGGTCTGATGCCGAACCCGCGCCTGGGCACAGTCACGCAGAATGTCGGCGAGGCGGTGCGCGCGGCCAAGGGCGGGCAGGTCGAGTTCCGCGCCGAAAAGGCCGGGCTGGTGCATGCCGGAGTCGGCAAAGCGAGCTTTACCGACGACGCGCTTGCGGATAATGTCCGCGCCTTTGTCGGCGCGATCACCCGGAACAAGCCGAGCGGCGTCAGAGGCACCTACATCAAGAAAGTCAGTTTGAGCTCGACGATGGGACCAGGCGTCAAAGTCGAATTGTCGGATTTGGCCGAGGAGGCCAGGGCTTAGCTGTCGTGGTATCGGCTGCAGCCCGGCGGCGGTAACGCAAGCGCTTTGAGCTCTCTTCGGAAGAGGGCCATGGATCGGGGTCGGAGAGGCGAGTGGACCGAGTACAAAAGCAAAAGCTGGTCGAGACCCTGCAGCAGGATCTAGCCGACACAGTCTGCGTCGTGGTGACGCACCAGTCGGGGCTTACCGTCGCCGAGGCGACCCAGTTGCGCCGTCAGATGCGGAGCGCCGGGGCGCGCTTCCGGGTGACCAAGAACCGGCTGGCGCGGCGCGCGCTCGGCGGAACCCCTTTTGCCTCGTTGTCGCCGCTGTTCACCGGCCCGACAGCGATTGCCTTCTCGCGCGATCCCGTCGCCGCGGCAAAGGTGGCGGTCGAGTATGCCAACCGCAACGACAAGCTGACGATCATCGGCGGCGGGCTCGCCGGCCAGGTCATCGATGCTGCAGGGGTCAAGGAGTTGGCCCTGCTGCCCGGGCTCGACGAATTACGCGGCAAGCTGATCGGCCTGTTGCTCGCGCCGGCGACACGGCTCGCCCGGGTGTTGCAGGCGCCCGCCGGGCAACTCGCCCGGGTTCTCGCCGCGCACGCCGAGAGCCAGGGCGAGACCAGATAGCGGGCCGCGGTTTATTTGTCATCATCAGGGTTCATCTTTGAAATCGGGAGTGGAAGATGCCGGATTTGGCGAGGTTGGTCGACGATCTGTCGGCGTTGAGCGTGATCGAGGCGGCCCAGCTGTCGAAAATGCTGGAGGAGAAATGGGGTGTCTCCGCGGCGGCGCCGGTCGCCGTGGCGGCGGCCGCTGCGGCGCCGGCCGCCGAGGCGGCGGTCGAGCAGACCGAGTTTGATGTGATCCTGGCTGCGATCGGCGAGAAAAAGATTAACGTCATCAAGGAAGTCCGTGCTATCACCAGTCTTGGGCTGAAGGAAGCCAAGGATCTGGTCGAGGCGGCGCCGAAGCCGGTCAAGGAAGGCGTCAACAAGGAGGAGGCGGCGAAAATAAAAAAGCAGCTTGAAGATGCGGGTGCGACTGTCGAAATAAAGTAGGCCTGCTACGAGCTTATTCCCACCGGGGGCCGGCGTCCGATCATTGGTAGCCGCCGCGCCCGACACCGAACCTGGAAACCGGGGCGCGATCGGTCGCGCACGCCGGGTTTCGGCGTCTGAGAGGAGTAGCGTTAGTGCGGGCCGGCTAAACGGCCGCAGAAGAGTAATAGGGCTGGTGGTCGGCTCGACCGATCGGCATAGCGACGACGCTATGTCGCCGGCATGAGACCGATGACCGGCCGGGATACCGAGATCGGGTCAGGCAGCGGCGACCCACAGCGAGGAGCATGCATGGCTATATCCCTTACCGGTAAGAGGCGTATCCGCAAGAGCTTCGGACGCGTGCCCGAGGTGGCGCCGATGCCGAATTTGATCGAAGTCCAGAAGAGTTCGTACGACCACTTCCTGCAGATGGATGAAGCGCCCGAAGAGCGGGCTAATGCCGGCTTGCAGGAAGTGCTCAAATCAGTCTTCCCGATACGAGATTTCTCAGAGCGTGCCCAGCTGGAATTTGTCCGTTACGAGCTTGAAGCGCCGAAATACGATGTCGGCGAATGCCAGCAGCGCGGGATTACCTTTGCCGCTCCCCTTAAGGTTACCTTGCGCCTCGTGGTCTGGGACATAGACGAGGATACCGGGTCGCGCTCGATCCGCGACATCAAGGAGCAGGACGTCTATATGGGCGACATGCCGTTGATGACGAAGAACGGCACCTTCATCATCAACGGCACTGAACGGGTCATCGTTTCGCAGATGCACCGCAGCCCGGGCGTGTTCTTTGATCACGATAAGGGCAAGACCCATTCCTCCGGGAAATATCTGTTCGCTGCCCGGGTGATCCCGTACCGCGGCTCTTGGCTCGACTTCGAATTCGACGCCAAAGACCACGTTTACGTTCGCATCGACCGGCGCCGCAAGTTGCCGGCCACGACATTGCTGATGGCGCTCGACGATGCCGCAACCGAGAAGCTGCGTACGGAGCGCATGGCCGAGAACAAGCCGCTGCAGCCCGGCGAGGCGGTGGGGATGCCGAAGGAGGAAATCCTCTCGTGGTTCTACCGGGCGATCCTGTTCGGCCATGGCCCACAGGGCTGGATGGCGCCGTTCGACCCCGATCATTTCAAGGGCAAGCTGATCAACGATCTGCGCGACGCGCGCACCGGCGAGGTAGTGCTGCCGGCGGGTGAGCGGGTGACGCCGCGCGTCGCCCGCCGGCTGCGCGAGGCAGGCCTGACCGACATCCTTGTGCGCGACGAGGAATTGATCGGCCGCTATTTCGCTTCAGATCTGATCAACGAGGAGACGGGCGAGGTTTATTTCGAAGCCGGTGACGAGATCACCGCCGTCGCACTCGCCCAACTGGTCGAAGCGGGAATCGGTGAATTGCCGGTGCTGGACATCGATCACGTGACGGTTGGCCCTTACATTCGAAACACCCTAGCGATCGACAAGAATGCGACGCGCGAGGACGCGTTGATCGACATCTATCGAGTCATGCGCCCGGGTGAGCCGCCGACCCTGGAGACCGCGGAAACCCTGTTCAACAGCCTGTTTTTTGATTCCGAACGCTATGATCTGTCCGCGGTCGGACGGGTCAAGATGAACTCGCGGCTGGGGCTCGACACCGACGACAGCGTGCGCACCCTGCGCAAGGCCGATATTCTGGCGATCCTCAAAGTACTGGTCGAGCTCAAGGACGGCCGCGGCGAGATCGACGATATCGATCATCTCGGCAACCGCCGGGTGCGCTCGGTCGGCGAGCTGATGGAGAACCAGTACCGCGTCGGCCTGCTTGCGCATGGAGCGAGCGATCCGCGAACGGATGAGCTCGGTCGAGATCGACACCGTCATGCCGCACGATCTAATCAATGCGAAACCGGCGGCCGCAGCGGTGCGCGAGTTTTTCGGTTCCTCGCAGCTATCGCAATTCATGGATCAGACCAACCCGCTCAGCGAGATCACCCACAAGCGGCGGCTGTCGGCTTTGGGTCCCGGAGGTCTGACCCGGGAGCGCGCCGGCTTCGAGGTACGCGACGTGCATCCGACCCATTATGGGCGGATCTGCCCGATCGAGACGCCGGAAGGCCCGAATATCGGCTTGATCAACAGCTTGGCCACTTATGCCAGGGTCAATCAGTACGGCTTTATCGAGAGCCCGTATCGTCGGGTCGTCGACGGCCGGGTCACCGACGACGTCGTCTACCTGTCGGCGATGGACGAGGGCCGCTACGCGATCGCCCAGGCCAATGTCGAGACCGATGGCGAGGGCCGGATCACCGCCGACCTGACCAATTGCCGCAAAGGCGGCGATTTCGTCATGCAGCGGCCGCAAGACATCGACCTGATCGACGTGTCGCCGAAGCAGCTGGTTTCGGTGGCCGCGGCGTTGATCCCGTTTCTCGAAAACGACGACGCCAACCGCGCGCTGATGGGCTCGAACATGCAGCGCCAGGCGGTGCCGCTGATCCGCGCCGAGGCGCCGCTCGTCGGCACCGGCATGGAGGAGACGGTGGCCCGCGACTCCGGGCGTTACGATCATCGCCCGCCGCTCGGGGGTCGTCGACCAGGTGGACGCAACCCGCGTCGTGGTTCGGGCCACCGCCGAGACTTCGTCGGCCGCCTCGGGCGTCGATATCTACAATTTGTTGAAGTTCCAGCGCTCGAATCAGAACACCTGCATCACGCAGCGGCCGCTGGTCAATGTCGGCGATCAGGTCGGCGCCGGCGACATCATCGCCGACGGCCCATCGACCCAGTTCGGCGAGCTGGCGCTGGGGCGCAACGTGTTGTGCGCCTTCATGCCGTGGAACGGCTACAATTTCGAGGATTCGATCCTGATTTCCGAGCGCATCGTCTCTGACGACGTCTTCACCTCGATCCATATCGAGGAGTTCGAGGTGATGGCGCGCGACACCAAGCTCGGTCAGGAGGAGATCACCCGAGACATCCCGAATGTCGGGGAGGAGGCGCTGAAGAACCTCGACGAAGCGGGCATCATCTATATCGGGGCCGAGGTCAAGCCAGGCGATATCCTGGTCGGCAAGGTCACCCCCAAGGGTGAGTCGCCGATGACGCCCGAGGAAAAGCTGTTGCGCGCGATCTTTGGCGAAAAGGCCTCCGATGTGCGCGACACGTCGTTGCGCCTGCCACCCGGCGTCTCCGGCACGATCGTCGAAGTGCGGGTGTTCTCGCGGCGCGGCGTCGACAAGGACGAGCGCGCGCTGGCGATCGAGCGCGCCGAAATCGAACGGCTAGCCAAGGATCGCGACGACGAGCGCGCGATCCTCGAGCGCAGCTTTGCCGCCCGGCTCAAGGAATTGATGCTGGGTCAGATCGCCGTCGGTGGTCCTAGGGGGATGAAATCGGGGACCGAGCTCACCGAAGCGGTGCTGGCCGAGCATGCGCCGGCGCTGTGGAAGCAGATTTCGATTCGCGACGACGCCCGGATGGCCGACATCGAAGCGCTGAAAAAGCAGATGGAGGATGCCGTCGCCGAACTCACCGCTCGCTTTGAGAACAAGGTCGAGAAGTTGCAGCGTGGCGACGAGCTGCCGCCCGGCGTGATGAAGATGGTCAAGGCCTTCGTCGCCGTAAAGCGCAAGCTGCAGCCCGGGGACAAGATGGCCGGCCGTCACGGCAACAAGGGCGTGATCTCGCGCATCATGCCGTGCGAGGACATGCCTTATCTCGAGGACGGCACCCCGGTCGATATCGTCCTTAATCCGCTCGGCGTCCCGAGCCGGATGAATGTCGGCCAAATCCTCGAGACCCATCTCGGCTGGGCCGCGGCCGGTCTCGGCCGGCGTATCGGCGACGTGTTGGCCGCGGTCAGGCGCGGCGCTGGCGACGGCACGCTGCGCGGCGTTCTTGGCGAGATGTATCAGGGACCGGATGGCGCCGAGATCGCCCGCCTTGCGCCGGACGAGCTGATCGAGCTCGCCGGAAGCCTCACGCACGGCGTACCGATGGCGAGCCCGGTTTTCGATGGCGCCAGCGAAGCCGACATCGTGGCGATGCTGGAAAAGGCGGGGCTGTCGTCCTCGGGCCAGGTTACCCTGGTCGATGGCCGCACCGGCGAGGCGTTCGATCGGAAGGTTACGGTGGGCTATATCTATATGATGAAGCTGCACCACCTCGTCGATGACAAGATCCATGCGCGCTCGATCGGCCCCTATAGCCTCGTCACCCAGCAACCGCTGGGCGGCAAGGCCCAGTTCGGCGGCCAGCGGTTTGGCGAGATGGAGGTTTGGGCGCTCGAGGCCTACGGCGCGGCATACACTCTGCAAGAGATGCTGACGGTCAAGTCGGATGACGTGTCGGGCCGCACCAAGGTCTATGAGGCGATCGTCCGCGGCGACGACAATTTCGAGGCCGGCATCCCCGAATCCTTCAATGTGCTGGTCAAGGAGCTGCGGTCGCTCGGCCTCAATGTCGAGCTGGAGGAGCGCGACTATTGAGCTAGGACCCGATTCAAGTAAGACAGCCCGCCACGCGCCGGCCGCCGCAATCACAGAGTTTCCAAAAGGGGTCGTTCATGAACGAGTTGATGAACATCTTCGGACAGGTCACCGGGACGCAGAGCTTCGACCAGATCCGCATCTCGATTGCCAGCCCGGAGCGCATCCACTCCTGGTCATACGGCGAGATCAAAAAGCCGGAGACGATCAATTACCGGACCTTCAAGCCCGAGCGCGACGGTTTGTTCTGCGCCCGGATTTTTGGCCCGATCAAGGACTACGAATGCCTGTGCGGTAAGTACAAGCGGATGAAGTATCGCGGCATCATCTGCGAGAAGTGCGGCGTCGAGGTCACCTTGTCGAAGGTTCGCCGCGACCGCATGGGCCATATCGAACTCGCCTCACCGGTCGCGCATATCTGGTTCCTCAAGTCGTTGCCGAGCCGCATCGGCTTGCTGCTCGACATGACGTTGAAGGATCTCGAGCGGATTCTCTATTTCGAGAATTACGTCGTCATCGAGCCGGGACTGACCCCGCTGAAGCAGCACCAGCTGCTGAGCGAGGAGGAGTATCTGCAGGCGCAAGACGATTACGGCGACGACCAGTTTACTGCGTCGATCGGCGCCGAAGCACTGCGCACAGTCCTCTCGGCCATCGATCTCGGCGAGGAGCGGGAAAGGCTGCGGGTCGAGTTGCGCGAGACCAACTCGGAGGCACGCCGCAAGAAGCTCGTCAAGCGGCTGAAGCTGGTCGAGGCGTTCATCGACTCGAACAGCCGGCCGGAATGGATGATCCTGGAAGTCGTTCCGGTCATCCCGCCGGAGCTGCGCCCGTTGGTGCCGCTCGACGGCGGCCGGTTCGCGACCTCGGATCTGAACGACCTCTATCGCCGGGTCATCAATCGCAACAACCGGCTGAAGCGGCTCATCGAGCTGCGCGCGCCCGACATCATCGTGCGCAACGAGAAGCGCATGCTTCAGGAGGCCGTCGACGCGTTGTTCGACAATGGCCGGCGCGGGCGCATCATCACCGGCGCCAACAAGCGGCCGCTGAAGTCGCTTTCCGACATGCTGAAGGGCAAGCAGGGCCGCTTCCGCCAGAACCTCTTGGGCAAGCGCGTCGACTATTCGGGCCGTTCGGTCATCGTCGTCGGGCCCGAGCTCAAATTACACCAGTGCGGCCTGCCCAAGAAGATGGCGCTCGAGCTGTACAAGCCGTTCATCTATTCGAAGCTCGAACTCTACGGTCTCGCCAGCACGATCAAGGCCGCCAAGCGCATGGTCGAGAAGGAGCGGCCGGAGGTGTGGGACATCCTCGAAGAGGTGATCCGCGAGCACCCGGTGCTGCTGAACCGCGCCCCGACTTTGCACCGGCTCGGGATTCAAGCCTTCGAGCCGGTGCTGATCGAGGGCAAGGCGATCCAGCTGCACCCGCTCGTCTGCACCGCCTTCAACGCCGATTTCGACGGCGATCAGATGGCGGTTCATGTGCCGCTGTCGCTGGAGGCGCAGCTCGAAGCGCGTGTCCTGATGATGTCGACCAACAACATCCTGTCGCCCGCCAACGGCAAGCCGATCATCGTGCCGTCACAGGACATCGTGCTCGGCCTCTATCACATCACGATGGAGCGTGACGGCGAGCCGGGTGAGGGCATGGTGTTCGGCAGCATCGGCGAGATCGAGCAGGCGCTCGAATCGAAGGCGGTTTCGCTGCATGCCCACATCAGAGCGCGCTATCACACGATCGATGCCGACAATAACCCGGTGGTGCGCCGCGTCGAATCAACCCCGGGCCGCATGCTGCTGTCCGAGATCCTGCCGCGCAACCCGGCGGTGGGCTTCGATCTGGTCAACACGCTATTGACCAAGAAGGAGATCAGCAACGTCATCGACCAGGTCTATCGCCACTGTGGGCAGAAGGAGACCGTGATCTTCTGCGACCGGCTGATGACCCTCGGGTTCACCCAGGCCTGCAAGGCCGGCATCTCGTTCGGCAAAGATGATCTGATCGTCCCGGAGGCGAAGCGGCATCTCGTCGCCGAGGCGCAAGACCAAGTCAAGCAGTACGAGCAGCAATACCAGGACGGTCTGATCACCCAGGGCGAGAAGTACAACAAAGTGGTCGACGTCTGGTCGCGCTGCACCGACAAGGTCGCCGAGGAGATGCTGAAAATGATCCGCTCGGCGCCCCCGGGCGAGCCGATCAACTCGGTGTGGATGATGTCGGATTCCGGAGCCCGCGGTTCGGCAGCGCAGATCAAGCAGCTGGCCGGCATGCGCGGACTGATGGCCAAGCCGTCGGGCGAGATCATCGAGACGCCGATCATCTCGAACTTCAAGGAAGGGCTGACCGTGCTCGAATACTTCAATTCGACGCACGGCGCGCGAAAAGGCCTGGCCGACACCGCGCTGAAGACGGCCAATTCGGGGTATCTGACTCGCCGCCTGGTCGATGTCGCGCAGGATGCGATCATCACCGAGGAGGATTGCGGCACTACCCGCGGGCTGATGACCCGTGCCGTCGTCGATGGCGGGGAGGTCATTGCTCCGCTCGCCGACCGCATCCTCGGGCGCACCGCGGCGGTCGACATCCTCAACCCGCTGACCGGGGACGTCGTGCTGCCGGCAGCGGCGCTGATCGATGAGGACGCGGTCGACGAGATCGAGCGGGCCGGGATCGACGTGGTGCCTATCCGCTCGGTGCTGACCTGCGAATCGCATATCGGCGTATGCGGCAAATGCTATGGCCGCGATCTCGCCCGCGGCACCGTCGTCAACATCGGCGAGGCGGTCGGCGTGATCGCCGCGCAGTCGATTGGCGAGCCTGGAACCCAGTTGACGATGCGCACCTTCCATATCGGCGGGGCGGCGCAGCGCGGCGCCGAGCAATCCTCGGTCGAGGCCGCCTTCGACGCCACGCTCGAGGTCAAGAACCGCAATGTGGTGATGAACTCGGCCGGGGTGCCGGTGGTCATGGGCCGAAATCTCGAGATCGTCCTGCTCGACGAGGCCGGACGGGAAAAGGCGCGCCACCGGGTGCCCTATGGCGCGCGGCTGCTCGCCGACGACGGCGCCCGGGTGCAGCGCGGCGAGCGTCTCGCCGAGTGGGATCCCTACACGATCCCGATCGTCACCGAGAAGGACGGGATCGCCCATTACGTAGACCTGATCGAAGGCCTATCGATGCGCGAGGTCCTCGACGAGGCGACCGGCATCTCGTCGAGGGTCGTGATCGACTGGAAGCAGCAACCGCGCGGCAGCGAGCTGCGGCCGCGGATCACCTTGCGCGACGAGGCCGGTGAGGTGCTGTTGCTCGGCAACGGGCTCGAGGCGCGCTATTTCATGTCGGTCGACGCGATCCTGTCGGTCGAGAACGGAGCGCAAGTCAAGGCCGGTGACGTGCTCGCCCGCATCCCGCGCGAATCCTCCAAGACCCGCGACATTACCGGCGGTCTGCCGCGCGTCGCCGAACTGTTCGAGGCGCGCAAGCCCAAGGATTTCGCGATCATCAGCGAGAGCGACGGACGCGTCGAGTTCGGCAAGGACTACAAGACCAAACGGCGGATCATCGTGGTCCCGACCGAGGAGAATCAGGAGCCGGTAGAATACCTGATCCCCAAGGGCAAGCACATCAGCGTGCAGGAGGGCGACTACGTCCAAAAGGGCGATCTGTTGATGGATGGCAACCGGGTTCCTCACGACATTCTGCGGATCCTCGGGGTCGAGGCGCTGGCCAGCTACCTGATCAACGAGATCCAGGAGGTCTACCGGCTGCAAGGCGTGCGCATCAACGACAAGCACATCGAGGTGATCGTGCGCCAGATGTTGCAAAAGGTAGAGATTGAGGAGCCAGGCGAGACCACCTTGCTCGCCGGCGAGCAGGTCGACCGCACCGAGTTCGAGTATGAGAACCTCAAGGCCGAACGGGAGGGGCTGCGTCCGGCAATCGCGCACCCGGTGCTGCAGGGCATCACCAAGGCCAGCCTGCAGACGAACTCGTTCATCTCGGCCGCCTCGTTCCAGGAGACGACCCGGGTGCTGACCGAAGCCGCCGTGTCCGGGCGGATCGACACCTTGACCGGGCTCAAGGAGAACGTGATCGTCGGCCGGCTGATCCCGGCCGGCACCGGCAGCGTCATCGCCCGGCTGCGCGAGGTGGCGGCCGAGCGCGACCGGGAGCTCGCCGCGATCGCCGCCAATGCGGCCAACGAAGAGCAGGCTCAGCTCGTCGAGGCCGACAAGCAGACTGCCTAGCGTCGACGGAGGCAGGCTCGCCCGCCTCCCTCGACACCCGCTTTCGAGCCAAGGGGGCTTGACCCGCGGGGCACCGGGCAATTATATGAGCGTTCTTTCTCGGGGCTGGCCGTAGGAAGCCACCTAGACGCAGCCTGATCACTACGGCGTGGCTCTGCGCCCTTGCGAGCGGGTGCGATATTATTCCTGGTGGAGGTGCTTTATCGCACCGGCGCGACAATGGCGTCGGGCGGTTTTCGTGCTTGAGGGTGTGAGGAATGCCGACGATAAACCAGCTGATCCGAAATCCGCGACGGCCCCAGGTCGCGCGCGACAAGGTGCCAGCGATGGAGGCCTGCCCGCAAAAGCGCGGCGTGTGCACCCGCGTCTACACGACGACCCCCAAAAAGCCGAACTCGGCGCTGCGCAAAGTGGCGCGCGTGCGTTTGACCAACGGCTTCGAAGTGACGAGCTACATCCCCGGCGAAGGACACAATTTACAGGAACATTCTGTGGTCCTGATCCGCGGCGGTCGGGTCAAGGATCTGCCTGGGGTGCGCTATCACATCATTCGCGGAACGCTCGACACTCAGGGTGTCAAGGATCGCCGGCAACGCCGCTCGAAATACGGCGCAAAGCGCCCGAGATAGGAGAAGACCATGTCGCGCCGTCGCGCCGCGGTCAAACGCGAGGTCCTGCCGGACGCCAAATTCGGCGACCCCGTGCTGACCAAGTTCATGAACTGCCTGATGTACGAGGGCAAGAAATCGGTCGCCGAACGGATCGTATACGGCGCCCTCGACCGCATCGCCAAGCGCAGCGGGCAGGACGCCCTGCGCGTTTTCCACGACGCCCTCGGCAATGTGCGGCCTGCCGTCGAGGTGCGCTCGCGACGGGTCGGCGGCGCCACCTATCAGGTGCCGGTCGAGGTTCGCCCCGACCGCAGCCAGGCGCTCGCGATCCGTTGGCTGATTTCGAGCTCGCGCGGGCGCGGCGAAAACACGATGGAGGAGCGGCTATCGGGGGAACTGCTCGACGCCGCCAATAATCGCGGTGTCGCGGTCAAAAGACGGGAGGACACGCATCGGATGGCCGATGCGAACAAGGCCTTCTCGCACTATCGTTGGTAGCGAGGGGGCGGGGCAGCCGGGCCGTAGAGGACGGTCATTACAACATCTTAGTCGGCCGCGCGTTACCGCCGCACCTCGGAGCTTCTTTCATGACACGACAGACACCCCTCGAGCGATACCGCAACATCGGCATCATGGCGCATATCGATGCCGGCAAGACCACGACGACCGAGCGCATTCTCTATTACACCGGGCGGTCCTACAAACTCGGCGAAGTGCACGAGGGCACCGCCACGATGGATTGGATGGCGCAGGAGCAGGAGCGCGGCATTACGATCACTTCGGCCGCGACGACCTGCTTTTGGGACGATTACCGCATCAACATCATCGACACGCCCGGCCATGTCGATTTCACGATCGAAGTCGAGCGCAGCCTGCGCGTGCTCGACGGCGCCGTCGCCGTCTTTGATTCGGTCGCGGGGGTCGAGCCGCAATCCGAGACCGTGTGGCGCCAAGCCGACAAGTACGGCGTGCCGCGGATATGTTTTATCAACAAGATGGATCGGACCGGCGCCGATTTCCCGCGCTGCGTCGCGATGATCGCCGACCGGCTCGGGGCGCGCCCGCTGGTCGTGCAATTGCCGTTGGGCGTCGAGAGCGATTTTGTCGGTGTCATCGATCTCGTCGGCATGCGGGCGATCAAGTGGCGCGAAGAGACCCTGGGCGCCCAGTTCGACATCGTCGAGATTCCGCCGGAGATGATGGCCGAGGCGAAGGTCTTCCGCAGCAGATTGGTCGAAGCCGCGGTCGAGCAGGACGATGCGGCACTCGAAGCCTATCTCGCCGGCGAAGAGCCCGACGAGGAGACCCTGCGACGCTGCATCCGCAGCGGCACGATCAGCGCCGGTTTCGTCCCGGTGCTGTGCGGCTCGGCCTTCAAGAACAAGGGGGTGCAGCCGCTGCTCGACGCAGTTGTCGCCTATCTGCCGGCTCCGACCGACGTCGCCGCGATCAAGGGCGTCAGGATGGGCACCAATCAGCAGGTTGTGCGCCGCTCCTCCGACGACGAGCCCTTCGCGGGACTCGCCTTCAAGATCATGAGCGACCCTTTTGTCGGCTCGCTGACCTTCGTGCGCATCTATTCCGGCGTGGTGACCAGCGGCAGCCAGATGCTCAACACGGTCAAAAACAGCCGCGAGCGGGTCGGCCGCATGCTGCAGATGCACGCGAACCACCGCGAGGACATCAAGGAGGCGCGCGCCGGCGACATCGTCGCGTTTGCCGGGCTCAAGAGTACGACAACCGGCGATACGCTCTCCGATCCGGCCGCCCCGGTGGTGCTCGAACGAATGGAGTTCCCGGAGCCGGTCATCGAGATCGCGGTCGAACCCAAGACCAAGGGTGACCAGGAGAAGATGGGCCAGGCATTGGCCCGCCTCGCGACCGAGGATCCGTCATTCCGGGTCGCCGTCGATCACGAGAGCGGCCAGACCGTGATCAAGGGGATGGGCGAACTGCACCTCGAAATCATCGTCGACCGGATGAAGCGCGAATTCAAGGTCGACGCCAATGTCGGCGCGCCGCAGGTCGCCTATCGCGAGACCATCACGCGCCCCGCCGAGGTCGACTACACGCACAAGAAGCAGACCGGCGGCGCCGGCCAGTTCGCCCGGGTCAAGCTGCGTTTCGAGCCGCTGGCGCCCGGCGAGGGCTTTGCCTTCGAGAACGAGGTCATCGGCGGCGCCGTGCCGAAAGAATATGTGCCCGGTGTTGAAAAGGGGCTGAAGGCGTCGACCGAAACCGGCGTGCTCGCCGGCTTTCCGGTCATCGATCTGAAAGTGACCTTGTTCGACGGCGCCTATCACGATGTCGATTCGAGCGTTCTGGCGTTCGAGATCGCCGCCCGCGCCGCCTTCAAGGAAGGCGTCATGAAGGCCGCGCCAAAGCTGCTCGAGCCGATCATGCGGGTCGAGGTAGTGACGCCTGACGAGTATCTCGGCGATGTGATCGGCGATCTGAACAGCAGGCGCGGCCAGATTACCGGCATGGACACCCGCGGCAATGCACGGGTCATCGATGCGATGGTGCCGCTCGCCAATATGTTCGGGTATGTCAATACGTTGCGCTCGATGAGCCAGGGCCGCGCCCAATACACGATGCATTTCGATCACTATGAACAGGTGCCGCAGGCGGTGGCGGACGAAGTCCGCGCCAAGATGGCCTGAACGCGGCGCCGAGCGGGTTTGAGCGGAGAACAAGACGATGTCGAAGGCGAGATTTCAGCGGACCAAGCCGCACTGCAACATTGGGACGATTGGTCACATCGACCATGGCAAGACGACGTTGACGGCGGCGATCACCAAGGTGTTGGCGGAGACCGGCGGGGCGACGTTTGTGCCGTTCGACCAGATCGACAAGGCGCCGGAGGAGCGGGCGCGGGGGATCACGATCGCCACCGCGCATGTCGAATACGAGACCGCCAACCGGCACTATGCGCATGTCGACTGCCCGGGCCATGCCGATTACATCAAGAACATGATCACCGGGGCGGCGCAGATGGACGGGGCGATCCTGGTGGTGTCGTCGGCGGACGGGCCGATGCCGCAGACCCGCGAGCACATCCTGTTGGCGCGCCAGGTCGGGGTGCCGGCGCTGGTGGTGTACATGAACAAGGTCGACATGGTCGACGACCCGGAACTGTTGGATCTGGTCGAGCTGGAGATGCGCGAGCTGCTGTCGTCCTACGGGTTTCCCGGGGATGATCTGCCGGTGGTGCGCGGCTCGGCGCTGTTTGCGCTCGAAGGCAAGAACCCGGAGCAGGGCCACGCCTCGATCCTCGAACTGATGGCGGCGGTGGATTCGTTCATTCCGCAGCCGGAGCGGGCCAAGGACCGGCCGTTTTTGATGCCGATCGAGGATGTGTTCACGATCTCCGGGCGCGGCACGGTGGTCACCGGGCGGGTCGAGCGCGGCATCGTCAAGGTCGGCGACGAGGTCGAGATCGTCGGGCTGCGGCCGACCGCCAAGACCGTGGTGACCGGGGTCGAGATGTTTCGCAAACTCTTGGACCAGGGCGAGGCCGGCGACAATATCGGCGCCTTGTTGCGCGGCACCAAGCGCGAGGAGGTCGAGCGCGGCCAGGTGCTGGCCGCCCCGGGCTCGATCACCCCGCACACCCGCTTTCAGTGCGAGGCCTATATCCTGACCAAGGAGGAAGGCGGCCGCCACACCCCGTTTTTTGGCAATTACCGGCCGCAATTCTACTTCCGCACCACCGATGTGACCGGCACCGTGCACCTGCCCGAGGGCACCGAGATGGTCATGCCCGGCGACAACATCTCGATGGAGATCGAATTGATCGCGCCGATCGCCATGGATGAAGGCCTGCGCTTCGCCATCCGCGAAGGCGGCCGAACCGTCGGCGCCGGCGTCGTCGCCAAAATCATCAAATAACCAAGCCGGACCAACAAGGCCCTATTGGGGGACGAAAACGCCAAATGGACAATCAGAACATCCGCATACGATTGCGGGCCTACGATCACCGCGTCCTCGACCAGTCGACGAGCGAGATCGTCAATACCGCAAAGCGGACCGGCGCGCGGATACGCGGCCCGATCCCGCTGCCGACCAAGATCGAGAAGTTCACCGTGCTGCGCTCGCCGCATATCGATAAGAAGTCGCGCGAGCAATTCGAGATCCGCACCCACAAGCGCGTGCTCGACATCGTCGATCCGACGCCGCAAACCGTCGACGCGCTGATGAAGCTCGATCTCGCCGCCGGCGTCGACGTCGAAATCAAGCTCTGAGGGTCGTGCGATGCGCACCGGCCTTCTCGCGCGCAAGCTCGGCATGACCCGGATCTTCACCGATGACGGCAATCACGTGCCGGTAACCGTGCTCGCGGTCGACAATTGCCAGGTCGTCGCGGTGCGGACCCCGGAAAAGGATGGCTATTGCGCGCTGCAGCTCGGCGTCGGCACGGCCAAGGTCAAAAACGTCTCGAAGGCGCAGCGCGGCCACTTTGCCAAGGCGGAGGTCGAGCCAAAGGCCCGGCTCGCCGAGTTTCGCGTCTCCGCGGATGCGCTGGTCGAGGTCGGCGCCGAGATCAGCGCCGCGCATTTCGTCCCGGGACAGCGGGTCGACGTCGTCGGCATCAGCATCGGCAAAGGTTTTGCCGGCGCGATGAAGCGGCACAATTTCAGCGGGCTGCGCGCCAGTCACGGGGTCTCGGTGTCGCACCGCAGCCACGGCTCGACCGGCCAACGCCAATCCCCGGGCAAAACATTCAAAAACAAGAAGATGGCCGGGCATCTCGGGGCCGCCCGGGTGACGATCCAGAGCCTCGAGGTGATCTCGGCCGATGCCGAGCGCGGTGTGCTGATGATCAAGGGCGCGGTCCCGGGCAGCAAGGGCGGCTTTGTCCTGGTCAAGGACGCGGCCAAGCGCGCGGCGCCGGAGGGGCTCCCCTTCCCCGCCGCGGTGCGCGGCGCGCCGGAAACGGTCGAAGCCCCGGCGGGAGAGCCCACATGAGCAAGCTCGTCGTGCGCAATCTCGACAATCAGGAGGTCGGCGACATCGAGCTCGACGACGCCGTGTTCGGGCTTCCGATCCGCAGCGACATCCTCGCCCGGGTCGTCAATTGGCAGCTCGCCAAACGCCGCGCCGGCACGCACAAGACCAAAGGCATCAGCGACATCCAGGGCACGACCAAAAAGCCCTATAAGCAGAAGGGTACGGGCCGCGCCCGTCAGGGCAGCCTGCGCTCGCCGCAGTTTCGCGGCGGCGCCCGGATTTTTGGCCCGGTCGTGCGCAGCCACGCCTTCAGCCTGCAAAAGAAAGTGCGCCGGCTCGGCCTCAAGACCGCGCTGTCGGCGAAGCACGGCGAGGGCAAGCTCGTGGTCATCGACGCCGCCCGGTCCGAAGAAGCCAAAACCAAGGCGCTGCGGGCCCGACTGGCGGTGCTCGGCTGGGATTCGGTCCTGATCATCGACGGCCCGGCGGTCGACGAGAATTTCGCCCGGGCCGCGCGAAATTTGCCGCGGGTCGACGTGCTGCCGCAGCAGGGCGCCAATGTTTACGACATCCTGCGGCGCGACATGCTCGTCCTCACCCGCGACGCGGTGCAGCATCTAGAGGCCCGCCTCAAATGAGCCGGTTTCGCGTCATTCCGCGCGCCGAGACAAGACTGACGCGCGAGCAGATGTACGACATCATTCGGACCCCGGTGATCACCGAAAAGGCGACGAATGCCTCGGAACACAACCAGGTGATCTTTCGCGTGTCGCTGACGGCGACCAAACGCGAAGTCAAAGCCGCGGTCGAGGGGCTGTTCAATGTCAAGGTGACCGCGGTCAACACGATCCGCGTCATGGGCAAGATCAAGCGCTTCCGCGGGCGTCTCGGGCGCCGTTCCGACACCAAGAAAGCGATCGTCACCCTCGGCGAAGGCCAGAGGATCGACGTGACCACGGGGATTTGAGACGGAGCCGGGGCAATGGCGCTAAAAACCTTCAACCCAACCACCCCGTCGCGCCGCGAGCTGGTCATCGTCGACCGCAGCGAACTGTGGAAGGGGAAGCCGGTCAAAGCCTTAAGCGAGGGTTTGCGCGGCAAGGGCGGACGCAACAACACCGGCCGCATCACCGTGCGCTGGCGCGGCGGCGGAACCAAAAGACGCTACCGCATCGTCGATTTCAAGCGCGGCAAAATGGATATGCCGGCCACTGTCGAGCGGCTCGAGTACGATCCAAACCGCACCGCCTTTATCGCCCTGATCCGCTACCAGGACGGCGAACTCGCCTACATTCTGGCGCCGCAGCGCCTTAAAGCTGGAGACATGGTCGTCTCGGGTGAGAAGGTGGACGTCAAGCCCGGCAATGCGATGCCGTTGCGCAGCATGCCGGTCGGGACGATCATCCACAATGTCGAGATGAAAGCCGGCAAGGGCGGCCAGATCGCGCGCTCCGCCGGAACCTACGTTCAGCTCGTCGGCCGCGATCAGGGCTACGCGCTGTTGCGCCTGTCATCGGGCGAATTGCGCATGGTGCGCGCCGAATGCCGGGCGACGATAGGCGCGGTGTCGAACCCGGACCAGCAGAACATCGTCATCGCCAAAGCGGGGCGCAACCGATGGCTCGGCCGTCGGCCCTCGGTTCGCGGCGTGGCGATGAACCCGATCGATCATCCGCATGGCGGCGGCGAAGGCCGCACCTCGGGCGGCCGCCATCCGGTTACCCCCTGGGGCAAGCCGACCAAGGGCAAAAAGACGCGTCACAACAAGGCGGCGGATCGGCTGATCGTCCGCCGGCGCCATCAGCGCTAGCCCCCATTTCGAGCACGGAGACACAGCTTGACCCGATCGGTTTGGAAGGGCCCCTTCGTCGATGGCTATCTGTTGAAGAAGGCGGAAGACGCGCGGCGGTCCGGGCGTAACCAGGTAATCAGGACGTGGTCGCGCCGCTCGACGATCTTTCCGCAATTCGTCGGGCTGACCTTCGGCGTCTACAACGGGCACAAATTCATCCCGGTGCTGGTGACCGAGAACATGATCGGCCACAAGCTCGGCGAGTTCGCCCCGACACGAACCTTCTACGGCCACGCCGGCGACAAGAAGGCCAGGAGAGCCTGAGATGAGCAAGCCGGCAGCCGAGCGCCGACTCGACGACAGCGAGGCCTTGGCCAGCCTGCGCGGGCTGCGGATCAGTGCGCGCAAGCTCAACCTCGTCGCCCGGGCGATCCGCGGCAAAACCGCCGCGTCGGCACTGGCCGAATTGACATTTTCGCGGCGCCGCATCGCCGGCGACGTCAAAAAGGTGCTGCAGGCGGCGATCGCCAACGCCGAGAACAATCATCAGCTCGATGTCGACCGGCTCTATGTCAAGGAAGCCACGGTCGGCCGGGCCTTTGTTTTGAAGCGCTTTCACACCCGCGGCCGCGGCCGCTCGGCGCGGGTCGAAAAACATTTCGCGCATCTGACGGTGATCGTGCGCGAACGCCCCGAGGAAACGGCCTGAGATGGAGACGACCTGATGGGTCAGAAAGTCAATCCGATCGGGCTGCGGCTCGGCATCAACCGCACCTGGGATTCGCGCTGGTTTGCGCGCAAGGACTATGCCGGCCTGCTGCTCGACGATCTCGGGCTGCGCCGCTTTCTCAATCGGCGGCTGGGGCAGGCGGGCGTGTCGCGCATCGTCATCGAGCGCGCCGCCAAAAAGAGCCGGATCACCCTGCATTCTGCTCGCCCGGGCGTGATCATCGGCAAAAAGGGCGCCGATATCGAGAAACTGCGCACCGATATCGCCAAGATCACGGCAAGCGAGGTCAGCCTCAACATCGTCGAAATCCGCAAACCCGAGATCGACGCGAAGCTGGTTGCCGACAGCATCGCGCAACAGCTCGAGCGGCGCGTGGCCTTCCGCCGGGCGATGAAGCGTGCCGTGCAATCGGCGATGCGATTGGGCGCGCAAGGGATCCGGATCAACTGTTCGGGCCGGCTCGGCGGCGCCGAGATCGCCCGCATGGAATGGTATCGCGAAGGCCGGGTGCCGCTGCATACGCTGCGCGCCGATGTCGATTTCGGCTACGGCACCGCCAAAACGACCTACGGCATCTGTGGCGTTAAGGTATGGGTGTTCAAGGGCGAGATCCTGGCGCATGACCCGATGGCGCAAGAGAAGCGGGCGCTCGAAGGACAAGGCCCGCCGGCAAGTCACGAGCGCGGCCGGCGCGAAGCGTTGGGGTGACGATCCATGCTCAGTCCGAAGCGGAGCAAATACCGCAAAGCGCATAAAGGCCGCGTTCATGGTCTCGCCAAAGGCGGGACGACGTTGAACTTCGGCGCCTATGGGCTCAAGGCCGCCGATCCCGGCCGGATCACGGCGCGCCAGATCGAGGCGGCGCGGCGCGCAATTACCCGCCACATCCGCCGCGCCGGCCGGATTTGGATCCGCGTGTTCCCCGACGTGCCGGTCTCGCACAAACCGGCCGAAGTGCGCATGGGCAGCGGCAAGGGATCGCCCGAATTCTGGATATGCCGGGTCAAGCCGGGGCGGATCATGTTCGAGCTCGACGGCGTGCCGGCCGAGACGGCGCGCGAGGCGTTTGCCCTCGCCGCCGCGAAATTGCCGCTCGGCACCCGGTTCGTCACGCGCCCGGGCGAAGAAGTCGTGTGATGAAAGCGGGCGACGTCAGAGCCAAGACCGATGACGAGCTGACCGGACAGCTCGATCTGCTCGGCAAGGAGATTTTCAACTTGCGCTTTCAGCGGGCCAACGGGCAGCTCGAAAACACGGCCCGATTTCGCCAGGTGCGGCGCGATATCGCCCGTATAAAGACCATTCTCGGCGAGCGGCGCCGTCAGGCGCCCTAGGGAAGAAGCAGAATGTCGAAACGCGTGCTCCAAGGAGTCGTCGTCAGCGACGCTTGCGACAAGACGGTGATCGTCCGCGTCGAGCGCCGAGTGATGCACCCCGTCTACAAAAAATTCATCACCCATTCGAAAAAATACGCGGCGCACGACGAAGACAACCGCTGGCACGCCGGCGACGCCGTCCGCATCGAGGAAAGCCGCCCGATCTCGAAGCGTAAGCACTGGGTCGTGCTGGGAGCTGTAGAGCAAGGCGGCGGCGGGCGCCGTTCGCGGGTCGCCGATGCCGACCGGGCCGCAGCCGAGTCGGGCGGCGACGCCGTTGCGCCAGCGGGAGGTGCGGCATGATCCAAATGCAGACGAACCTGGACGTCGCCGACAATTCGGGCGCGCGTCGAGTTCAATGCATCAAGGTGCTGGGCGGCTCCAAACGCCGGACCGCAACCGTTGGCGATGTGATCATCGTCTCGGTCAAGGAGGCCATTCCGCGCGGCCGGGTGAAGAAAGGCGACGTGCATCGCGCCGTCATCGTCCGCACCGCCAAGGAGATCCGCCGCATCGACGGCAGCGCGATCCGCTTCGATCGCAACGCGGCCGTGCTGATTACCCAGCAGGGCGAGCCGATCGGAACCCGGATCTTCGGACCGGTCACCCGCGAGCTACGGGCGCGACGGTTTATGAAGATCGTGTCGCTCGCCCCCGAAGTGCTGTGATTTGCTCGCGCAGGTCGAGGTCATGCCAAAGCTGAAGATCAAAAAGGGCGACAACGTCGTCGTCATCGCCGGACGCGACAAGGGCAGGACCGGCGAGGTCTTGCGCGTCCTTCCCGCCGAGCGGCGAATCGTCGTGCAGGGGGTCAATCTCGTCAAGCGGCACACCAAGCCGCGGATGGGCGATCCCGGCGGGATCGTCGAGAAAGAATTGGCGCTTCACATCTCCAATGTCGCCCATGTCGATCCGGCATCGGCAAAGCCGACCCGGATCGGCTACAAGGTGCTCGACGACGGGCGCAAGGTCCGCGTCGCCCGCCGCTCGGGCGAAGTCATCGACAGGTGAGAAAATGAGCAAGCCGCGGTTGCAGGATCATTACGAGACCACATTGCGCCCGGCGCTGATGCAGGAGTTCGGCTACACCAACCCGATGCAGGTGCCGCGGCTCGATAAGATCGTGGTCAACATGGGCGTCGGCGAGGCGGTGCAGGACAGCAAAAAGGTCGAGGCCGCGGCGAGCGAGCTGACCGCGATCACCGGCCAGCATCCGGTCATCACCCGCGCCAAACGGTCGATCGCGACCTTCAAGCTGCGCGAGGGCATGCCGATCGGCTGCAAGGTGACCCTGCGCCGCCAGCGCATGTACGAGTTTCTCGACCGGTTGATCAACGTGGCCCTGCCGCGGGTGCGCGACTTTCGCGGCATTTCGGGCAAGAGCTTCGACGGCCGTGGTAATTTCGCGCTCGGCCTCAAGGAGCAGATCGTCTTTCCCGAGGTCGACTACGACCGCGTCGATGCGGTGCGCGGGATGAACGTCGTGGTTACGACGACGGCGCGAACCGATGCGGAGGCCAAGGCGCTGCTCAAGGGTTTCGACATGCCGTTTGCGAATTGACGGAGCGAGGAATTTAGCCAAATGGCAAAAAAGAGCTCGATCGAGAAGAATGCCCGGCGGATCAAACTCGCCAAGCAGATCGCCCCCCGACGGACTCGGCTCAAGCAGATCGCGATCGACCGAACCGCGCCGCCCGAGGAGCGCTTTGCAGCGCAGCTCAAGCTCGCCCTGTTGCCGCGCAACAGCTCGCCGACGCGGGTGCGCAACCGCTGCGCCTTGACCGGCCGGCCGCGCGGCTTTTACCGGAAGTTCAAGCTGTCGCGCATTGCGCTGCGCGAGTTTGCCTCCTCGGGGCAGATCCCAGGCATGCTCAAGTCGAGCTGGTAGGAGAACCCCGGCGATGACGATGAGCGACCCGTTGGGAGACATGCTGACCCGAATTCGCAACGGGCAGCGCGCGCGCCAGGCCGTCGTCGCCTCGCCCGCCTCGAAGATCCGCGCCAACGTGCTCGAAGTGCTAAAGCGCGAGGGCTATATCCGCGGCTTTACCCGCGAGGATTTGCGCCCTGGCGTCGGCGAGCTCAAGATCGAGCTCAAATACGTCGATGGCGAGCCGGTCATCCGCGAAATCAGCCGAGTATCGAAGCCTGGCCGGCGGATCTACTCGCGGATCGCCGATCTGCCGCGCAGCTATAACGGGCTCGGCATCGCCATCCTTTCGACCCCGCGCGGCGTATTGTCCGACAACGAGGCCCGCGCCGCAAAGGTCGGCGGCGAGGTGCTATGCCGCGTCTTTTGAGGTAACCGGAATGTCACGTATCGGCAAGAACCCGGTGCCGGTCCCGAGCGGCGTCGAGGTCCGACTCTCGGACCGCACTCTGACCGCGCAAGGCGGGCTCGGCACATTGAAATTGGTCGTCAGCAACGCGGTCACGGCTTCGATCACCGATGGCGCGATCACGATTGCGCCAGCCGACGATACCAAGCAATCACGCGCGATGTGGGGCACCACCCGCGCCTTGGTCAGCAACATGGTCACCGGGGTGTCGAAAGGCTTCTCGGTCGGTCTTGAAATCAACGGGGTCGGCTATCGCGCCGCGGTCCAGGGCAATATCTTGAACCTGCAACTCGGCTATAGCCACGACATCCCATTTCCGATACCCGAGGATGTCAGGATCGCCTGCGAGCGGCCGACCGTCATCACCGTCAGCGGCGCCGACCGCCAGCGCGTCGGTCAAGTCGCCGCCGAGATCCGCGCATTTCGCCCACCCGAGCCTTACAAAGGCAAGGGAATCAAATATGCTGGAGAGTTCGTCCGCCGCAAGGAAGGCAAAAAGAAGTAACCCCGATGCCCCAAAAAGCCAAAGCTCTGTTCCTCCGCCGGCGACAGCGGGTGCGGGCGAACTTACGCCGCCTGGCCCGTAATCGGCCCCGGCTCTCGGTGTTCCGCTCGTCGAAGCATATTTATGCACAGGTAATCGACGACGCGGCCGGGCGAACTTTGGCGGCGGCATCGAGCCTCGATCCAGGGCTGAAGGCGAGCGTCAAGACCGGCGCCGACATCGCTGCCGCTGGTGCGGTCGGCAAACTGATCGCCGAGCGGGCGAAGGCGGCGGGGGTCGAGCGCGTCGTGTTCGACCGCGGCGCCTATCTGTTTCATGGCCGGGTCAAAGCCCTGGCCGACGCCGCCCGCGAAGGCGGGCTGGATTTCTAAAGGGGCCGGTCATGGCGCGAACAATGTCACGCAACCAGGGCGAACGGCGCGGACGGGGCGATGGCGACCGTCAGTCGCGCGATCGCGAAGAGAGCGAATTTGCCGAGAAGCTCGTCAACATCAATCGCGTCGCCAAGGTGGTCAAAGGTGGTCGACGCTTCGGTTTTGCCGCTCTCGTTGTCGTCGGCGACAAAAAAGGCCGGGTCGGCTATGGCGCTGGCAAGGCGCGCGAGGTGCCGGAAGCCATCCGCAAAGCCACCGAACAGGCGCGGCGCAACATGATCCGAGTGCCGCTGCGGGAAGGCCGGACCTTGCATCACGACATTGTCAGCAGTTATGGGGCCGGACGGGTGATCGTGCGCGCCGCCAAGCCCGGCACCGGGATCATCGCCGGCGGTCCGATGCGCGCGATCTTCGAGGCGCTCGGCGTGCACGATGTCGTCGCCAAGTCGATCGGCAGCGCCAATCCGCACAATATGATCAAAGCGACCTTTGTGGCGCTCGGCCGGGCGACGAGCCCGCGCGCGGTGGCGGCCCGGCGCGGGAAGAAGGTTGGCGAGATCCTCGGTCGCGGCGACGCCGAAGCTCGGGAGCCAGCGTAAATGCAAGGCGCGAAGTCGGTCACGATCGAGCAGATCGGAAGCCCGATCGGGCGAAGGCACGACCAGGAAGCAACTCTCAAGGGGCTAGGCTTGAACAAGCTCCACCGACGCCGGGTCCTCGAAGATACGCCGGCCGTGCGGGGCATGATCCGTAAAGTCGGGCATCTGGTGCGGATCGTTGAGGAAGGCTAGACAGAACCCACGCCCGTGCTACGGCTCGGGAGGCCTCTGCCCGCGGCCCCGTTGCGGGTGCGGGGGCCAGCCGGAATCGATTGCCCTTTACGCGGGGCGCAGCCGCGGACGAACGAGACGATGAAACTCAACGAGATCAAGGATAATCCGGGAGCGCACTATCGGGCGAAACGCGTCGGGCGCGGCATCGGATCGGGCAAGGGTAAGACTTCGGGAAGAGGCGGTAAGGGTCAGACCGCGCGCACCGGGGTGGCGCTCAATGGTTTCGAAGGCGGCCAGACGCCGCTGCACCGCCGTTTGCCCAAGCGCGGCTTCAATAACAAGATGTTCCGTCCGAATTTCAAGGCGGTAAATCTCGGCCGGCTGCAACAGGCGCTCGACGCGGGTAAACTCAAAGCCGACGGCACGCTCGACGGCGCGGCACTGGTCGCTTCGGGAGTGCTGCGGCGGCAGGGCGACGGGGTTCGCCTACTCGCCAAGGGAGCGTTGCGTGCGGCCTTGACGATCGAGGTCGCGGGCGCCTCCAAGGCGGCGATTGCCGCCGTCGAGCAAGCCGGGGGCAAGGTGATCCTGCGCGCCAGTAAGAGGAAGCCGAAGGCGGAGGTAACCGCCTCTGCCTGAGCGCGGCAGCTCGCCGCGGCCGGCCTCGAGCTCGGGGCTGTCCTTGGTCGAGCCGGCTGTCGATGGGCCGGGCTTTCGGTCGGGCCAGGCTTTTAGGTAGGGATGAAATCGAATGGCGTCAGTCGCCGAGCAACTCGCCTCCAGCATCAACCTCTCGGCCTTCACCAAGGCGACCGAGCTCAAGAGCCGCATCTGGTTCACGCTTGGGGCGCTGGTGATCTACCGGCTCGGCACCTACATCCCAATTCCCGGGATCGACCCGGCGATTCTGCACGACATTTTCTCGCGCAATGCCGGCGGCATCCTCGGCATGTTCGACATGTTCTCGGGCGGCGCGCTCGGGCGCATGACGATCTTTGCTCTGAACATCATGCCGTACATTTCGGCATCGATCATCATCCAGCTTCTGACAGCGGTTTCGCCCACTCTCGAGGCGCTGAAAAAAGAGGGCGAAAGCGGACGCAAAAAGCTGAACCAGTATACCCGTTATGGCACCGTGCTGCTGGCGGCGGTCCAAGCCTACGGGATCGCGGTCGGGATCGAGGGCATGCGCGCCGGGGCTGAAACGGCGGTGCTGAACCCGGGCCTGTTTTTCCGGCTGGTAACGGTCGTAACCCTGGTCGGGGGAACGGTGTTTCTGATGTGGCTCGGCGAACAGATCACCGCGCGCGGGGTCGGTAACGGCATCTCGCTGATCATCTTTGCCGGCATTGTCGCCAACCTGCCGCATGCCCTCGCTTCCACCCTCGAACTCGGGCGCACCGGGGCGATCTCGAGCTTTTTCATCATCATGTTCCTGGTGGTGTCGATCCTTGTGGTCGGCTTCATCGTGTTCATGGAGCGCGCCCAACGCCGCCTCTTGGTGCAATACCCCAAGCGTCAGGTCGGCAACAAAATGTTCGGCGGCGACGCCTCGCACCTGCCGCTTAAGATCAACACATCGGGGGTCATCCCGCCGATCTTCGCCTCCTCGCTGCTGCTCTTACCGGCGACGGTTGCGAATTTCGAGGTGAGCGGGGGCAGCTATGGCTGGCTCGGTCAGATCACCACCTATCTCGCGCACGGCCGACCGCTCTACATGGCGCTCTATGTCGTGCTGATCGTTTTCTTCTGCTTTTTCTATACGGCGATTGTATTCAATCCGACCGAGACCGCGGATAATTTGCGCAAATACGGCGGGTTTATCCCCGGCATCAGGCCGGGCAAGAATACGGCCGACTATCTCGATTACGTGCTGACCCGATTGACCGTGGTCGGGGCCGCCTATTTGGCCGCGGTCTGTATCCTGCCCGAGATTCTGATTTCGGAATATTCGGTACCGTTCTATTTCGGTGGGACGAGCCTGTTGATTGTCGTCAGCGTCACGATGGACACGGTCGCACAGATCCATTCGCATCTGCTGGCCCACCAGTATGAGGGCCTTATCAGGAAGGCGAAACTGAGGGGTCGACGCGGATGAACCTCGTCCTGCTCGGACCGCCGGGCTCGGGAAAGGGGACCCAGGCGAAGCGGATCGAACAGAGCCGCGGCATTTGTCACCTGGCCACCGGCGACATGCTCCGCGCGGCGACCGCCTCCGGAAGCGAACTCGGGACGCGGGTCAAAGGCATCATGGATTCCGGACAGCTGGTTCCCGACGGGATTATGATCGATATGATCGCCGCACGAATCGACGAGCCGGATTGCCGCGCTGGCTTTGTCCTCGACGGCTTCCCGCGAACGGTGCCGCAGGCGCAAGCTCTCGACGATATGTTGGCGAGACGCGGCCTCGGCCTCGACCGCGTCATTCTGATAAAGGTCGACGAGGCGGTACTGATCGACCGACTCGCCGGGCGATTTTCTTGCGCTGGATGCGGAGCCAGCTATCACGAACGCTATCACCGGCCGCAGATCGGAGGGGTATGCGATGTCTGCGGCAGCCACGAATTCGCGCAACGGCCGGATGACCGGCCGGAGGCAGTACATGCGCGGTTTGAGGTCTATCGCCGGCAAACGGCGCCGATCCTGCCGTATTATCGTGATCGCGGCATTTTGCACTGCATCGAAGGGATGGGCGGCATCGACGAGGTGACGCGGCAGATCGAAACGATCCTGGGATGATGGGCCGACCGACGCGTCGGCAGCGCTATAATGCCGCAACCGGGATTGACGTGGCCCCCGGCGCCGATATAATGCCCGCCCTTGTGACGAGCCCCACCCGCTATCATTTTTGAATCTGTTGAGGAGAAGCGCAAGTGGCGCGTATCGCTGGCGTCAATATCCCGAACCAAAAGCGAGTGCCCATCGGGCTCACTTATGTTCATGGGATCGGGCGAAGCACCGCCCTTCAGATCTGCAACCGGATCGGCATTCCGCCCGAACGGCGGGTCCACGAGCTGACCGATGACGAAGTCTTGCGCATGCGCGAAGTGATCGACCGCGAATTTACCGTCGAGGGGGATCTGCGCCGGCTTGTGGCGATGAACATCAAGCGGCTGATGGATCTCGGTTGTTATCGTGGGTTGCGCCACCGCAAGGGGCTGCCGGTACGCGGCCAGCGAACGCATACGAACGCGCGTACGCGCAAGGGTCCGGCCCGTCCGATCGCCGGGAAAAAGAAATAAAGCCCGACATCCAGCTACAACCGCGGACAGAGATAGATGGCCAGAACGGCGGCGCCCGCGCCGCGTCTTCGCCGGCGCGAACGCAAGAACATAACGTCGGGCACGGCGCATGTGAACGCCACCTTCAACAATACGATGATCACCATCACCGACGCGCAGGGAAACACCATTGCCTGGTCGTCGTCGGGCAGCCAGGGGTTCAAGGGCTCGCGCAAATCAACCCCTTACGCGGCGCAGGTCGCCGCCGAGGACGCCGGGCGCAAGGCCATGGAGCACGGCATGCGCACCCTCGAGATCGAGGTCAAAGGGCCGGGTTCGGGGCGCGAATCGGCACTGCGCGCGCTGCAGTCGGTGGGGTTCGCCGTCACCTCGATCCGCGATGTGACTCCGATCCCGCACAATGGTTGCCGGCCGCCCAAACGGCGCCGCGTCTGACCAAAAGATCGGCCCCGACCGGGGCTGTTATTGAGAGATGCCGGCTGCGCTGCCGCCGGCTGATGCTGCGGATGGCCTCCGCCTCCACCGACTGAGGTGCAAATTGTGATTCAAAAGAATTGGCAAACCCTTATCAAGCCGAAACAGCTTTCGGTAGAGCCGGGCGATGATCCCAAGCGCGTCGCCACGGTCGTTGCCGAGCCGCTGGAACGCGGTTTTGGACTAACCTTGGGCAACGCGCTTGCGCCGCGTATTGCTTTCATCGCTGCAAGGGGCCGCGGTGACCTCGATCCAGATCGAGGGGGTGCTGCACGAGTTCTCGTCTATCCCTGGCGTCCTCGAAGACGTGACCGACATCGTCCTCAACGTCAAGAGCATCGATTTGAGGATGTACGGCGAAGGACCCAAGCGCATGCGGCTGCGCGCCGTCGGCCCGGGCGAGATCCGCGCCGGCGCCATTGAAACCGGCCACGACATCGACATTATGAACCCCGAACTGGTGATCTGCACACTCGACAGCGGCGCCAGGATCGCGGTGGAACTGACCGTCGAGAGCGGCAAGGGCTATATGCCCGGGACGCAGAACCGGGCGGAAGACGCGCCGATTGGGTTGATCCCCGTCGATGCGCTGTTCAGCCCGGTCCGCAAAGTCTCCTATCGCGTCGAGAACACGCGGGTTGGTCAGGTCACCGACTACGACAGGCTGGCGATGCGGCTCGAAACCAACGGCGCCGTGACGCCCGAAGACGCAGTGGCGCTGGCCGCGCGCATTCTGCAGGATCAGCTCCAACTGTTCATCAATTTCGAGGAGCCGCGCCACCCCTCCGACGAGACGCGGCCGAGCGAGCTCCCCTTCAACAAGAACTTGCTGCGCAAGGTCGACGAACTGGAATTGTCGGTACGCTCGGCCAATTGCCTCAAGAACGATAATATCGTCTACATTGGCGACCTCGTGCAGAAATCCGAGGCCGAGATGCTGCGGACTCCGAATTTCGGGCGTAAATCGCTGAACGAGATTAAGGAAGTGCTGGCTCAGATGGGTCTGCATCTGGGGATGGAAATCCCGAACTGGCCACCCGAAAATATCGAGGAGCTGGCCAAGCAACTCGACGAACCTTATTGAGGGCCCGATGCGTCACCGCCTGAAAGGCCACAGCTTCAGCCGCCGGTCCGAGCATCGCAAGGCGATGTTCGAGAATCTCGCCGCCGCGCTGATCAAGCACGAGCAAATTACCACGACCCTGCCCAAGGCCAAGGATCTGCGGCCGATCGTCGAGCGGCTGATCACCCTCGGCAAGCATGGCGGGCTCGCCAACCGGCGGAGGGCAATCGCCCGGCTGCAAGACGCACCTCTCGCCAACAAACTGATGACGACCCTGGCCGAGCGGTATGCGGGCCGCGCCGGCGGATATACCCGCATCATCAAGGCAGGTTTCCGCTACGGCGACAATGCGGCGATGGCGGTAATCGAGCTCGTCGATCGCGACCCGGCGGCCAAGGGCAAGGATTCGGGTCCGACCGGGACCGAGGAACAGGAAGAAGCCGACGCTGCCTAACCCGCGGTTTGAACGATCACAGGGTTGTCCTTTGAGGAGGCTGCATAGCGGCCGTCCTGGAGGGTCTTAAGCTGTCTCCCGCACCGTAAAGCCAGCGTTGCCGGGATCCTCGGCTTCGAGTATGTCGATCGAGTCGACGCGAGCGCCGGAGGGGCCGCGGCGACAAGCTTCGGTCATTGCTGCAACAGCATCTTCCTCGCCGGTTGCCAATAGCTCGACCGTTCCGTCTGTGCGGTTGCGCAGCCAGCCGCGCAGCCCGAGAGAAACCGCGATGCGTGTCGCCCAAGCTCGATAGCCGACACCCTGAACCTTGCCAGCGATCAGTAGCCGAACGGTTTTCATCGGTGCCAAAATAGCCGGCGAACGCCCATCCACCCAGGGCGAATTCGCTCGGCCCCTGGGCCCGGTATTCGCGGGAGCTCGACTGGGAGCACGGAGGACAGCCATGCAGCGACGATTGTTCGGCCCGACCGGGCGCCAGGTGGCAGCGATCGGCATGGGCACCTGGTATTTCGAGCAGGCCGATCGCCGCACCGCGATCAGCGCTCTGCGGCGCGGCCTCGATCTCGGTATGAACCACATCGACACCGCCGAGATGTACGGCTCGGGGGTCGCGGAAGAGCTGATCGGGGAGGCCATCGCCGGCCGCCGCGACGAGGTCTTTGTGGTTTCCAAGGTGCTGCCGCATAACGCCTCCCGCACGGGAACGCGGATCGCATGCGAGCGCTCGCTCGCGCGTCTGCGCACCGACCGGCTCGATTGTTACCTGCTTACATTGGCGCGGTCCCCACCCTCTGGCCGAGACGATCGCCGCGTTCGAGGAGCTGCGCGAGGAGGGCAAAATCCTCAGCTGGGGTGTCAGCAATTTCGACGTCCGCGACCTCGACGAGGTTTTGGCGATCGCCGGCGAAGGGCGTCTTGCCTGCAATCAGGTGCTCTATCATCTGCTCGAGCGCACCATCGAATCCTCGGTGATTCCGTGGTGCGAGCAACACAGCGTTGCTGTTGTCGCGTATAGCCCGTTCGGACACAGCCGCTTTCCCGGCCCGCATACAGCCGGCGGGCGGGTGCTGACCGAGATCGCCGCCGCGCGCAATGCGACGCCACGCCAGGTAGCGCTGGCCTTTCTCGCGCGCCGGCCGTCGGTGTTCGCGATCCCCAAGGCCGCAAATCTTGATCATGTCGAGGAGAATGCCGGCGCCGGCGATCTGCACCTCTCCGACCGAGGAACTCGCGCGGATCGACGCCGCCTTCCCGCTCGGCACCGGCCAGGGCAGCCTGCCGATGCTGTAACGCGGGCGCGCCGTGGCTTCGTCATTGCGAGCGAAGCGAAGCAATCTCGTGCCCCTCTTAGGGAGCTGATCGAGATTGCCGCGTCGCCTTAGCTCCTCGCAATGACAGGGCATCGGCCGGGCCGTTACTCGAATTCGAGGATCACCTCGTCGACGGCAAGGCTGTCGCCGGGTTTGGCGAGAATTTTGGCGATGCGCCCATCGCGGTCGGCGCGCAGCACGTTCTCCATCTTCATCGCCTCGACGATCGCGAGCGCCTCGCCGGCCTTGACCTCCTGACCCGGCGCCACCGCGACCGAAGAAAGCAAACCCGGCATCGGCGACAGCAGCAGCCGCGAGGTATCCGCAGCCTTCCTCCGCGGCATCAGCGCCGAAAGCTCGGCGGCGCGCGGCGACAGCACTTGCGCCCGGCGGATGACGCCGCCATGCACGAGGCGAAACTCCGCACCCGGCAGCCGTTCGATCTGCACGGTCGCGATATGCGCCTCGATCCACACATGCAACAAGGCTTGGCCCGGCTGCCAATCGGTCCTTGCGATCTGGCGCGTCTCGCCGAACTCGACCGCGTAATCGCTGCCCTCTGGCCGCACCAACGCCGAGTGCGGCGTGCCGTCGAGCAGGATCGTCCATTGCTCGGGAATTTCGCCGCCGCCCCCGGCGAGTTTGCCGTCGATCGCGGTCTCGCCCTCGCGGACGCGGCGTCCCGCGAGCGCGGCGGCAAGCAGGATAATTCGGTCGGGCTCGACAAAATCGGCGGGAGGTGCGAACCCGCCGGGGAATTCCTCGGCGATGAAGTTTGTCGACAGCGCCCCCGCACGAAAACGCGGTTTGGCCGCGATCGCGGCCAAAAAGGCCGCGTTGTTTTGGACGCCGCTGATATAGAAGCCGTCGAGGGCGGCGCGCAGACGGTCGAGCGCGGCGTCGCGGTCGGCTCCATATGCCGAGAGCTTGGCGATCATCGGATCGTAGTAGACGCTGATCTCGGCGCCCTCGAAGACGCCGTCATCGAGCCGCAGCCCCTCCCCTGATGGCGGCAGGTAACGGACGAGACGGCCGGTCGAGGGCAGAAAGCCGCGCGTCGGGTCCTCGGCATAGATGCGCGCCTCGATCGCCCAACCGTCGAGCCGGATGTCTTCCTGAACGAAACGGCAGCTTCTCGCCAGCGGCGATGCGCAGCATCAGCTCGACGAGGTCGAGCCCGGTGACCAGCTCGGTCACCGGATGCTCGACCTGCAGCCGTGTGTTCATTTCGAGAAAATAGAAATTGCGCTGGCGATCGACGATGAACTCGACCGTGCCGGCCGAGCGGTAATCGACGGCGCGGGCCAGCGCCACCGCCTGCCGGCCCATCGCCTCGCGTGTCAAATCGTCGAGGAACGGGCTCGGCGCCTCCTCGATGACTTTCTGATGCCGGCGCTGGATCGAGCATTCGCGCTCGCCGAGATAGACGATGTTGCCGTGCGCGTCGCCCAACACCTGGATCTCGATATGCCGCGGCTCCTCGATATATTTCTCGATAAAGATGCGGTCGTCGGCGAAGCTGGACTTCGCCTCGCCCGTGGCGGCGCGGAACCCGTCGCGCGCCTCCTCGTCCGAGGCGGCGATGCGCATCCCCTTGCCGCCGCCGCCGGCCGACGCCTTGATCATGACCGGATAGCCGATGTCGCGCGCGATCCTGACCGCGCTCTCGGCATCGGGAACGATGTCGAGATGCCCGGGCACGGTCGAGACTCCGGCGGCGCGGGCGAGCTTTTTCGATTCGATCTTGTCGCCCATCGCCGCGATCGCTTTGGGTCCGGGCCCGACAAACACGATACCGGCCTCGGCGAGCGCGCTCGCGAACGCCGACGTTCTCCGACAGAAACCCGTAGCCCGGATGAACCGCCTCGGCGCCGCTCGCGCGGCAGGCTTCGACGATCCGGTCGATCCGCAGATAGCTTTCGGCCGACGGCGGCGGTCCGATCCGGATCGCTTCGTCGGCCATGCGCACGTGAAGCGCCTCGGCGTCGGCATCCGAATAGACCGCGACCGTGGCGATCCCCATCCGCCGCGCGGTGCGGATCACGCGGCAGGCGATCTCGCCGCGATTGGCGATCAGGATTTTGCGGAACATGAGGTCCAAGCTGCGGCACGAGATCGCTTCGTGTTGGCTCGCAATGACAGCAAGAACGGAGCCGTCATTGCGAGGAGCGGAGCAACGAAGCAATCTCGCCGAAGTATCCGGCAATTTTCTCACAGCGGGATGTTGTCGTGCTTTTTCGGTGGGTTGGTCGAGCTGCTTGCCGCGCAGCATGGCGAGCGCGCGGCACAGCCGGCGCCTGGTGTCGCGCGGCAGGATCACGTCGTCGATAAAGCCGCGGCTCGCCGCGACGAACGGATTGGCGAATTTCTCGCGATATTCCTCGGTGCGCGCCTCGATCGCCGCGGCGTCGCCGAGATCGGCGCGAAAGATGATCTCGACCGCGCCTTTCGGCCCCATCACCGCGATCTCGGCCGAGGGCCAGGCGAAATTGAGATCGCCGCGCAGATGCTTTGAGCTCATCACGTCATAGGCGCCGCCATAGGCCTTGCGGGTGATCAGGGTCACCTTGGGCACGGTCGCCTCGGCGAACGCGAACAACAGCTTGGCGCCGTGCTTGATGATGCCGCCATATTCCTGGGCGGTTCCCGGCAAAAATCCGGGCACATCGACAAAGGTCACGATCGGGATGTTGAAGCAGTCGCAAAAGCGCACAAAGCGCGCCGCCTTGCGGGCGCTGTCGATGTCGAGACAGCCGGCCAGCACCATCGGCTGGTTGGCGACGATGCCGATCGTCGATCCTTCCATTCGCGCGAACCCAACGATGATGTTGCGGGCGAAATTCGGCTGGATTTCAAAGAAATCGCCCTCGTCGACGGTTTTGAGGATCAGCTCCTTGATGTCGTAGGGCCTGTTCGGATTGCTCGGAACCAGGGTGTCGAGCGAAGGCTCGATCCGGTCGCGCGGGTCGGCGGTCGGCCGCAATGGCGGTTGGACGCGGTTCGACGCCGGCAGAAAATCGATGAACCGGCGCAGCTCGATCAGCGCCTCGACATCGTTCTCAAAGGCGAGGTCGGCGACCCCCGAGCGCGTCGTATGGGTGACGGCGCCGCCCAATTCCTCTTGCGTCACCGTCTCGTGCGTGACCGTCCGGACCACTTCGGGCCCGGTCACGAACAGGTAGGACGTGTCCTTGACCATGAAGATGAAATCGGTCATCGCCGGCGAATAGACCGCACCCCCGGCGCATGGCCCCATGATCATCGACACCTGCGGCACGACACCCGAGGCCAGCACGTTGCGTTCGAACACTTCGGCATAGCCGGCAAGCGAGGCCACCCCGTCCTGGATGCGCGCTCCGCCCGAATCGTTGAGCCCGATCACCGGCGCCCCGACATTCATCGCCTGGTCCATGACTTTGCAGATCTTTTCGGCATGCGCCTCGCTGAGCGAACCGCCGAACACGGTGAAATCCTGACTGAACACAAAGACCAGGCGTCCGTTGACCGTGCCGTAGCCGGTGACGACCCCGTCGCCCGGGACCTTGTGCTGGTCGATGCCGAAATCATGGCTGCGGTGCTCGACGAACATGTCCCATTCCTCGAACGAATCGGCGTCGAGCAGAAGCTCGAGCCGCTCGCGCGCGGTCAGCTTGCCGCGGCGGTGCTGCGCTTCGACCCGCTGGGCGCCGCCGCCCGCCCGCGCCGCTATCCGCTTTTCTTCCAGGCGGTCGAGAATGTTGTCCATGGCGCCTCGCGACAATGAACCGGCGAGATAGCATCAACCGGTGCGCTGCGGCCAGACCTGCGGTTGGTTCGAGCCTTTGTGCGGCTTGTTCGGCGCCGGCGATCAAGCGCAGAATTGCCGGCACGTCGAGAACCAACGGATCGAGGTCAGGACGATGGCGGAGAGCGAGCTTTATCAAAAAGGGGCGGCGATGCGTCGCCGGCTGATGGGCGATGCGGCGGTCGAACGTTCTGCCCGCGAGATCTACAGCGACCCGGTCATGAAGAAGTTCATCGACGTCGCCACCGAAACCGTGTTCGGCGCGCTATGGACGCGGCCCGGGCTCGATCTGAAGACCCGCGCGCTGATCTGCGTGATTTCGGACACGACCACCGGGCGCGAGCCCGAACTTGCGCTGCATCTGCGCATGGCGTTGCGCCAGGGTTGGACCGAGGAGGAATTGACCGAGGCATTGCTGCACCTGTCCGGCTATGTCGGCGTGCCGATCATCCGCGAGTCGCTGATGGTGGCGAGCAAGGTGTTTGCGGAGTTCCGGGCTGAACAGGGCGCCGAAAAACCGGTGAGTGCGTAAACCCAGCGACTGAGGTGCGTGCAGGCATCGGTGCTTGAACGATGACGACGATCGATCTCCAACATCGGGAAATGGAAACGGCCAATTTCTTTTCTCGGCAGGAGTGGAACGCCTACTACTCCCGCAAGCGAATCGTGCAGCAATGGATGCAGCTTCATTTGCTCGGCACGATCGATTGCCAAAAGGTCCTGGAAGTCGGACCGGCGCTCGGGCTGGTCACCAGCCTTTTGGTCAATGTCGGGTACGATGTTCACACTCTCGACCGGGTGCCGCGCGCGTTCGCCTATCCGGACGTGCCGCATCTTGAAAGAGACATCTGCGATCTGCGCAGCGAAGAGATCGCCGGCTATGACGCGATCCTGTGCTGCGAAACGCTCGAACATATCGATTGGCAGCGCGTCGGGCCGGTCCTGTCGACCTTCCGAGCGAGCGGCGCCAGATACCTGATCGTCTCGGTCCCCTATATGGCGTTCCAGGTATCGCTCGACGTCTATCTGAACCGGACCACATTTCGTCAATATTTTTCGATGAAGAAACTGCTGTGGCGAAAGCGGTTCGCGGTCGAACCGCCGGGTGGACACCAATGGGAAGTCGGTTACCGGAATTATTCGCTGCGGGTCTGGGAGGACCGGCTCGACAGCTGCGGCTGGTCGATCGTCACGCGAGACTTTACCGAGCATTGCCGGTCGGTCTTTCACCTGCTCGAAGCGAAGTGATCGAGCTACCCGCCGGTCGGCGCGCGCAACAGCGCCAGAAACCGCGCCGCCGCCGCGATATCTTCGGCCAGCGCTGCCCGACGCTGGGCTTGCTCCGGATCCTCGCCCCAGGCTTCGATCTGAAAGCTTTCGTCGAGCTGCGAGGCCGCGAAGGCCTCGGCTGCATCGAGACGGCCCTCGATCAGCGCCAATGCGATGACCAGCGAGCCGCAGGCGCCGGTCGCCAGATGCAACGCGGCAAGCGCGAAATCATTCTGTTCGGCGACCGCGGCGGCAAAGGCGCGCAGGCTCGCCTGCGGCTGGGGTTTCGGGATGACCCCCGCGGCGATCTCGAGCGGAGCGTCGTAGCGCAGCGCCGCCCAATCGGCCAGCGGCTGCCACACCGCATGCTGGCGCATCGCCAGCTCCGGCGGATGTACCGCCCGGTAGCAGACCAGATCGGTCCCGGCGTAATCGGCGATCTGCTGCACGATTGCTTCGCGCTGCGGCGCCACCCGATCGATCGCGGTGCTGGCCAATCGGGTCAGCGGCATTTGAGCCGGACGAATCTCCCCTTGCTGAGCCTCCCATTCGGCAGCGATCGCGCCGGCGAGTGCCGCGTTCGGCACGACCAGAGGCTGCTTTGCCGGGGTCTTGATCGGTTTGCCGTCGAGAACGACCCCATAACCGCCTGCCGCCGGCACGATCCCGGTCTGTTGATAGAAGCGCTTCATTCCGGCAGATCCAGTCCGGAAAATGGATCCTCGACATCGGCGGAAAAGCCGAAGAATTCCCAGCTCTGCCGCATGTGCGACGGCAGCGGTGCGGCTATCTTCAGAATTCCGCCATGCGGGTGCGGGATCGAGAGCGCGCGGGCATGCAGATGAAGCCGCCGCGCGCCCGGCGGCCCGGCGAGGTGCGTGGCGGCGCCTCCGTATTTGCCGTCGCCGAGGAGCGGGGCGCCGATCGCGGCGCAATGGGCGCGCAGCTGGTGCGTGCGCCCGGTAACCGGCAGCAGCGCAAGCCAGCTCACCCGCTCGCCGACGCTGTCGACGACGCGGTAATAGGTGACCGCGTGCTTGCCCTCGTCGGGGTCGGCGCGGACGCGTTCGCCACCCTGGCCGGAGCGCTTGGCGAGCGCCAGAGCTGATACGCCCTTGCGGCGGTTTCGGGACACCGACCGCCAGCGCCCAATAGATCTTTCGCGTCGTCCTTTCGCGAAAGGCCCGGGTCAGAAACGCCGCCGCCACGGCGCTGCGGGCGATCACCAGAACGCCGCTCGTGTCCTTGTCGAGCCGATGAACAAGCTTCGGCCGTTCGGCATGGCCAAAGCGGAGCGCGTCCAGCAAACCATCGAGATGGCGCTCGGACCGGGTCCCGCCCTGAACCGCCAGCCCGGGCGGCTTGTTGATCACGATGACCGCCTCGTCTTGGTGCAGGATCGCGTCCTGCAGCATCGCCTCGTCGGCGGGGAGCAACCGGCGCGGCGCCGCGGATGCCAAGGACGGCGCCGCATCTAGCGGCGGAATGCGGATCGCCTGGCCGGGCATCACCCGGTCGCCCGCTTTGGCGCGTTTGCCGTCGACCCGAATCTGCCCGGTGCGCAGCAGCTTTTCGAGCCGGCCATGGGCCAGCGCCGGATAATGGCGCTTGAACCAGCGATCAAGGCGAACCGGCCCGTCCTCGCCGTCGACGGTCACGGTCTCGACGGCGCTGGTCATGGCGGCGGTCCGGCTGCGCGCTCGCGCAGCTTTCCCCAATAATCGAGCCGCTTCTTGACCTCGCGCTCGAAACCGCGCTCGCCCGGCCGGTAGAAGGTGCGGCGCGCGGTCCCGTCCGGGAAATAGTTCTGGCCCGAGAAGCCTTCCTCGGTGGCGTGGTCGTAGACATAGCCCTTGCCGTAGCCGAGATTGCGCATCAGCCGCGTCGGGGCGTTCAGGATGTGCATCGGCGGCATCAACGAGCCGGTCTCGCGCGCCATCTGTTGGGCTTCGCCAAAGGCCGTATAGGCCGCGTTCGATTTCGGCGCGGTCGCCAGATAGATCACGCATTGCGCGATCGCCAGCTCGCCTTCGGGCGAGCCCAGCCGGTCGTATGTGTCCCATGCCGCCAGCGCCTGCACCACCGCCTGCGGATCGGCGAGCCCGATATCCTCGACCGCGGCGCGGGTCAGCCGGCGCAGGATGTAGATCGGGTCTTCGCCGCCGGCCAGCATGCGCGCGAGCCAATAAAGCGCCGCATCGGTGTCCGAGCCGCGCAGGGATTTGTGCAACGCGCTGATCAGATTGTAATGGCCCTCCTGCGCCTTGTCGTAGAGCGGGGCGCGCTGCTGGACGAGGCGCGCGAGCTCTGTCGGTCCCAGCATCGGCGCCTGGAGGCAGGCGGGCGACCTCCTCGACGAGGTTGAGCAGAAAGCGGCCGTCGCCATCGGCCATCGCGCGCAGCGCAGCGCGGGCGTCGTCGGTCAGCGGCAGCTTACGCCCGAGCGCGTCCTCGGCCCGCCGCAGCAGGGTTTCGAGGTCGTCGTCGCCGAGCCGGCGCAAGACCAGAACCTGGGCCCGCGACAGCAACGCCCCGATCAGCTCGAAGGACGGGTTCTCGGTCGTGGCCCCGACCAGCACCACGGTGCCGTCCTCGACCACCGGCAGAAAGGCGTCCTGCTGGGCGCGGTTGAAGCGGTGGATCTCGTCGACGAAGAGGAGCGTGCCGTGGCCCATCTCGCGCCGCTTCCTGGCCGCGTCGAACACCTTGCGCAGATCGGCGACGCCGGAAAACACCGCCGACAACGGCTCGAAATGGAGGTCGGTGCCATGCGCCAACAGCCGCGCGATCGTGGTCTTGCCGCAGCCGGGCGGGCCCCACAGGATCATCGAGGACAGCTGCCGGCTCGCCACCATCCGCCCGATCGGGCCGTCCGGACCCAGCAGATGATCCTGGCCGACGACCTCGGCGAGGCTCTTCGGCCGCAGCCGGTCGGCGAGCGGCCGCGGCGCCTGGTTCTCGAACAACGTGCTCATCGGCAGGCGGGCGGCTTGGTCAAAGGCTTCGGCGAAGGTGGCGCGCAAGGCGGCGTCGACATCGGCCATCGTCGCGGCGATGCCGAGATCGGCGAGCGAGGTGACCCCGTGCTCGGCGATGCCGCAGGGGATGATGCCGCGGTAATGGTCGAGGTCGGGATCGATGTTGAGCGCCATGCCGTGATAGGTCACCCAGCGCCGCACCCGCACCCCGATCGCGGCGATCTTGGCCTCGCCGGCGCCGATCCTCGACCCAGATGCCGACCCGGCCCTCGCGCCGCTCGCCGCTGACATCGAAACGCGCCAAGCGTGCGAATCGCCCATTCTTCGAGATGATGGACATAGCAGTGCACGTCTTCGCCGCGGCGGGCGAGATCGAGCATGACATAGGCGACGCGCTGTCCCGGCCCGTGATAGGTGTACCGCCCGCCGCGGCCGGTGCGGTGCACCGGCAAGCGGCTCGGGTCGAGCAGGTCTTCGTCGCGCGCGCTGGTCCCGGCGGTGTAGAGCGGCGGATGCTCCAGCAGCCAGACGAGTTCGGGCGCCGTGCCGGCGCGGATCGCGGCCACCCGGCGCTCCATCTCTTCGACGGCGCGCGCGTAGGGGACGGCGGTCGCGCTCGATCGCCATTCCACCGCAGCGCCTTCGGTTACGGTCTCAAGCCCCATGCTGCTTGATATGGTAGCGCGGATTTGCTAATCACGCCGCCTCGCGGCGAGATGCGAGGCTGTTCCCCCTGCCGTGCGGTCGTGGCGGAATTGGTAGACGCGCAGCGTTGAGGTCGCTGTGGGGGAAACTCCGTGGAAGTTCGAGTTTTCTCGACCGCACCAGCTCCAACGCCGACCACGATTGTCAGAGCTGTCCCGGATTTGACATGCGCCACGGTCGCTCCCTATGTTCCGGGCTCAGCCCAAGGATATTACACGATGAAGATCGTCAACTCGCTGAAATCGCTAAAGAAGCGCGACAAAAACTGCCGCATCGTCAGGCGCAAGGGTCGCGTCTACGTGATCAACAAGACCAACCCGCGCTACAAGGCGCGCCAGGGCTGACCGCTAACCGCCGCGACCGGCGGACCAAGCCGATGAAGATGCCGACGCCCGATGCCGCGGTGCTGCAGCGCCGCGCCGAGATCGTCGAGGCGTTGCGCCAGATCGTGCCGGGCGAAGGCGTCATCGTCTCCGAGCCCGAGCGGCGGGCCTATGAGAGCGACGGGCTGACCGCTTATCGCCAGCTGCCGATTGGTCGTGGTGCTGCCGTCGCGGGTCGAAGAGGTCGCGGCGGTGCTGCGCTATTGCAAGGAGATCGGCGTCAAGGTCGTGCCGCGCGGCGCCGGCACTTCGCTTTCGGGCGGGGCATTGCCGTTGGCCGACGGCGTGCTGCTCGGCATGGCCAAGTTCAACCGCATCCTCGAGATCGATTACGACAATCGCTGCGTGGTGGCTCAGCCCGGCGTCACCAATCTGGCGCTGACCCAGGCGGTCGAGCATGCCGGCTTTTATTACGCGCCCGATCCGTCGAGCCAGATCGCCTGCACGATCGGCGGCAATGTCGCCGAAAATTCCGGCGGCGTGCATTGCCTCAAATACGGGCTGACCACCAACAACATCCTCGGCGTCGAGCTGGTGCTGATGGATGGCGAGATCGTCCGGCTCGGCGGCAAGCATTTCGACGCCGAAGGCTACGATCTGTTGGGCGTGGTGACCGGTTCCGAGGGGCTCCTGGGCGTCGTCACCGAGGTCACGGTGCGCATTCTGCCCAAGCCGACGGCGGCGCGCGCGCTGCTGATCGGGTTCGCCACGACCGAGGATGCCGGCAATTGCGTCGCCGCGGTGATCGCCGCCGGCATCATTCCGGGCGGGATGGAGATGATGGACCGGCCGGCGATCCACGCCGCCGAGGCTTTTGTCAATGTCGGCTATCCGCTCGATGTCGAGGCCTTGCTGATCGTCGAGCTCGATGGCGCCGCCGGCCGAAATCGACCATCTGATCGCCCAGGTCGAGGCGATTGCCCGCGAGCACCATGCCGCCTCGGTCCGGATCAGCCGCGACGATGCCGAGCGGCTGGCCTTCTGGTCCGGGCGCAAGGCCGCCTTTCCGGCGGTCGGGCGGATCTCGCCGGATTACTACTGCATGGACGGCACGATCCCGCGCGGCCGGCTGGCGCAGGTGCTGACCGGCATCGGCGCGCTCTCGGAGCGGTATGGGCTCGGCGTCGCCAATGTGTTTCACGCCGGCGACGGCAACCTTCACCCGCTGGTTCTTTACGACGCCAACAAGCCCGGCGAGACCGAGCGCGCCGAGGCGTTCGGATCGGACATCCTGCGGCTGTGCGTCGAGGTCGGCGGCGTCCTGACCGGCGAGCACGGGGTCGGCGTCGAAAAGCGCGACTTGATGGGAACGATGTTCAACGAAAGCGACCTGGCGCACCAGCAGCGGGTCAAATGCGCCTTCGATCCCGACGGCTTGCTGAACCCGGGCAAAGTGTTTCCGCAGCTGCACCGCTGCGCCGAACTCGGCCGTCTTCACATCCACGCCGGCCGAGTGCCGTTCCCCGACCTGCCGCGGTTCTAGCCGGCCGGAGGGTAATCCGGGTATTGCGGCAGGTCGTCGGTGATTTCGAACCAGGGCGCCTTGCTGGCAACAAAGCCATGGCACTCGGGGCGGACGCGCGGATCATCATCCAAAATGCCCAGCGGGATGCCCAGCTCGGAGGCGATCGCCGGATTTGCCAGGGCCGGTTTGTAGGTGGGACCCGGCCGGTTGACCACCGGCGAGCCGCAAACGCGGCAGAAACCGCGGCGAAAACCGGGAGAGGATTCATAGTAGCTCACCAAATCCTCGCCCTGGATCCATTTGAAATCGGCGACACGGACCCGGACCCGGCTGCGAAACGCGGCGCCGTGCTGCTTGCGGCATCGCGAGCAATGGCAATTCAGCGGCCGCTGCAGCGGCACCGTCGATCTCGAACTTCACGCCGCCGCATAGGCAGCTTCCGCGGATTGCGGGCATTGCGACACCTCGCTTGGCACGTCCGCTATAAGGCGTTAAGTCGCATTATGACCTGGTTCGTCCCGACCTCGATCGATGAATTACGCGAGCGGTCGGCGAGGCGCTGGCCGCCGAAGAGCCGGTCGAACTTGTCGCCGGCGGGTACCAAGCGCGGGCTCGGCCGGCCGTTGCAGGTGCCGCGCACGCTCGATTTATCCGAACTCTCCGGGATCCGCGATTATCAGCCGAACGAGCTGGTTCTGACCGCCGCGCGCGGCGACTCCGCTCGCGGTGATCGAGGCGGCGCTCGCCCCAGCCCGGCAGATGCTGGCCTTCGAGCCGCCCGATTGGCGCGGCATTGCTGGGCGTCCGGCGGCGACGGTCGCCGACCATGGGCGGCGCGCTCGCCTGCAACCTGTCGGGGCCGCGGCGGATCAAGGCGGGTGCGGCGCGCGACCATTTCCTCGGCTTTCGCGGCGTCAGCGGTCGCGGCGAGGTGTTCAAATCCGGCGGCAAGGTCGTCAAGAACGTGACCGGCTACGATCTCTCGAAATTGATGGCCGGCTCCTATGGGACCTTGGCCGCGCTCGAGGAGGTAACGGTCAAGGTGCTGCCGCGGCCGGAGCACACCGCAACCGTCGTCTTGTGCGGTCTCGATCCGGCGGCGGCGGTGCGCGCGATGAGCCGGGCGCTCGCCTCGCCGCACGAGGTCTCGGGCGCCGCCTATCTGCCGGCTGGCGCGACCGCGGCGCTGACTTCGCTGGCGGATCTCCCTGGGATCGCCGCCCTTCGCCTCGAAGGGCCGGCGCCCTCGGTCGCCTTCCGGCGCGAGCGGTTGCTGGCGGAGCTGGCCGCGGGTTGCGATGCGACGGTGCTCGAGGACGAAGCCTCGACGACGTTCTGGCGGGCGATCCGCGATGTCGAGCCGCTCGCCGGTCTTGCCGATCGCACGGTCTGGCGCGTTTCGGTAGCGCCAAGCCGTGGCGCGGAGCTCGGCGAGGCGATTGCCCGCGCCGATCGACGCGACGTGGTTCGTCGATTGGGGTGGCGGCCTGTTGTGGGTCGCGGTCGCCTCGAGCAAGGATGGGGCCGAGGATGGCGGCGCGGCGGTGATCCGCGCGGCGATCCGTGGCGTGGATGGGCAGGGCACCGGGCACGCCACGTTGATCAAAGGCTCGGCGGCGCTGCGCCGCGCCGTCCCGGTGTTCGAGCCGCAGCCCCCTGCCCTGGCGGCGCTCGCGGCCCGGGTCAAGGACAGCTTCGACCCCCGCCATATCCTCAACCCCGGGCGCATGGTCGAGGGGAGCTGAGGCCGTGCGCACCGACTTTTCGGCCGAGCAGCTGGCCGATCCCGATACCGCGCAATCCGAAAAGATTTTGCGAAACTGCACCCATTGCGGGTTCTGCACCGCGACCTGCCCGACCTATCTGCTGCTCGGCGACGAGCTCGACGGGCCGCGCGGGCGCATCTATCTGATCAAGGACATGCTGGCGGGCGACGGGAACGTCGCCGCCGACACCGTCAAGCACATCGACCGCTGTCTCTCTTGCCTCTCCTGCATGACGACCTGCCCGTCGGGGGTCAATTACATGCACCTCGTCGATCATGGCCGACGCTGGATCGAGCAGAAATACCGGAGGCCCTGGGCCGAGCGGGCATTGCGGCGGCTGCTCGGCAATGTGCTGACCCGGCCAGCGCGGTTCCGCCTGGCACTGCGCGGCGCCGTTCTCGCCAAGCCGTTCGCGCGATTTCTGCCGAGGCGGCTCACGCCGTTGCTGGCGCTGGCCCCAGCCTCGGTCCCGAAGGCCTCGCCAACCGATCGACAGCACGTCTTTCCCGCCGAGGGCGAACGGCGGATGCGGGTGGCGTTGCTGACCGGTTGCGCCCAGCGGGTGCTGGCCCCCGAAATCAACGAAGCGACGATCCGGCTGTTGACCCGCCACGGTTGCGAGGTCGTCGTTCCGCGAGGCAGCGGGTGCTGCGGCTCGCTGGTCCATCATCTGGGTCAAGAGGCGGAGGCGCTGGCCTTTGCGCGCGCGGATATCGACGCCTGGGAGCGCGAACGCATCGCCGGCGGGCTCGACGCGATCGTGATCAACGCCTCAGGCTGTGGCACGACGGTCAAGGATTACGGCTTCATGCTGCGCGAGGATCCCGCCTATGCCGAGAAGGCGGCGCGGATCGCCGCCCTCGCCCGCGACATCACCGAAATTATCGAGACGCTGGGGTTGCGCCCACCCTCGCCCGAGGTCGCGGCCACTAGCCGGCGCGTCGCCTATCATTCAGCCTGCTCGATGCAGCACGGCCAGCGCATTCACGGCGGGCCGAAATCGCTGCTGACAACAGCCGGGTTCGAAGCGCTGGAAGTGCCCGAGGGCCACCTCTGCTGCGGCTCGGCCGGGACCTACAATCTGCTGCAGCCCGAGATCGCGGGAAAACTGCGCGAGCGCAAGCTCGCCAATATCGCCCAGACCCGGCCCGATATCGTCGCCACCGGCAATATCGGCTGCATCACCCAACTCGCCCCCGGCTGCGCCGCGCCGGTCGTGCATACCGTCGAGCTGCTCGACTGGGCTACCGGCGGGCCGATGCCGCGGGCTCTCGCTGGCCGCTAACGCGGGCGCTTGCGGGCGACGGCGGGTACTGCCAGCGACACGGCGAGCGCGGCTAGGCCAATCAGGGTCGGCGCCAGCCATCCGGCGGCGCCAAGCATCGCCTGCTCGCCGGCGGCGCCGAAGTCGACATAGGCGATCGTCATCGGCAGCTGGCCGAGCAGCGAGCCGAACGCATAGCCCCCGAGCGGCAGCCGCGTCAGTCCCAGCGCATAATTCGAGAGGGAGTGGGGAATGACCGGGATCAGCCGCAGTCCCGCAACGGCACGCCAGCCCCCCTGCTCCACGCGCTCGAGGATCGAGCGGATGGCATCGCTGCGATAGAGGTCGAATAGGCCGGCATTGAGATGGCGAGCGACGAGAAATCCTGCCGCCGCGCCGGCGACGCTGCCGATCGCGGCCCAAACAATGCCCCATCCAACGCCGAACAACAGCCCCGCGGCAACCGCCAGCACGGTGCGCGGGACGAACAACAGGCTGCCGACAACGTGCACCGCGAGAAACACCAGCGGCGCCAATGGATAGCGGCCGATAATGGCGCCGAGCTCAGCGGGGCCGAACAATGCGCGCCAGCGCCAGGCGATGACGGCCCCGACCAGCAGCAGGCCCAGAAGGAGCAGGCGCGCCATGCGGTGAAACCAGGTCGCGGGAACGGCGAGCGTCGTCGTCCCTTGCTGCTTTGCATCACCGAAGCACCGGCACGGCGGGCGAGGACGCCGCGGCGGGCTCGTCCGGCGCCGGCTCGACAAGCAGGTGTGGACGGGTCGCTCGCCGCTGCAGCCACATCACGCCGAACAGATCGACGATCCCGACGCCCAGCCGGTCGAACACGCCGTATTTCGAGACGCCGCCCTGCCGCGGCCGATGATTGACCGGCACCGAGCGCACGTTGCCGCCGGCGCGCAGCACCAACGCCGGAAGAAACCGGTGCATGTGGTCGAAATCCGGCAGATCGAGGAACAGTGCGCGCGAAAACAGCTTCAGCCCGCAGCCGGTGTCCGGGGTATCGTCGCCGAGAAGCCGGCGGCGGATCCGGTTGGCGATCCGCGACGCTGCGCGCTTAGACCAGCTGTCGCGCCGAATTCGGCGATAGCCGGCGACCAAAAGCGGCGGAGCCGGCGGCGCGGCGCGGGCGAGCTCCCACAATTCCGGAATGTCGGCCGGATCGTTTTGCCCGTCGCCGTCGAGCGTCGCGATCCAGGCTGCCCGCGCCGCCCTGACGCCGGTACGAATCGCCGCGCTCTGCCCGCAGCTTTGCGCATGGCGCAGCAACCGCAACTGCGGCGCCTGTGGCGTCAGCCGCAAGATCTCGGCGGCGGTCGCATCGGTGCTGCCGTCATCCACGTAAACGATCTCATAGGCGCACAGCCCGTCGAGGGCGGCGCGGATTTCGCCGACGAGAGGCGCGATGTTCCGGCCTCGTTTCTTACGGGGATAACGACGGATAGGTCCATGACTTCGCCGTGCAGGAGCGTAAGCCGACGGGGGTGCGCAAAGGCCGGCTAGGCTGTGTCACAACGGGCGGCACATGCAGCATGTTCCGCAGCTGCGACAAATCGGGCTAGCCGCCGGGTTCGACGCCCTCCTGAGGGCGCAACAGACCCCTCCGGAGCACCGTTGTCTGGGCATGAGGCACGGGTCGCCGCTCGTCGCTTCGTCGACGATCGAGGGGGCGATCAGCGATCGACCCAGGCGATGCGCAGCACGTTGGTCGCGCCGGGGGTGCCGAACGGAACTCCAGCGGTGACGACGACACGTTGTCCGGGTTGCGCGATGTCTTCGCGGTGGGCGATGCGTACCGCTTTTTGCACCATGTCGGTGAAGCTCTTGATATCGCTCGTATGTACGCAGTGTGCCCCCCATAGGACGGCGAGCCGCCGGGCGGTGCCGAGCTTCGAAGTGAGCACGAGGATCGGCACTTCGGGGCGCTCGCGCGCGGCGCGCAACGCGGTGGCCCCCGAGGTCGTGTAGGAAACGATCGCCGCGGCCCCGACCGTGCTTGCGACCTGGCAAGCGGCGGCGCTGATCGCGTCCGGGGCGGTGTGCTCATGCTCGATCAGGGCGCTCTCGATCATGGTGAAGTAGAGCGGATCCTGCTGCACCCGACAGGCGATGCGGTTCATCATCGCCACGGATTCGACCGGATAGCGCCCGGCGGCGGTCTCGGCGGACAGCATGACCGCGTCGGCGCCCTCATAAACCGCAGTGGCCACATCCGAGGCTTCGGCGCGGGTCGGCGTCGGCGATGTGATCATCGATTCGAGCATCTGGGTCGCCACGACGACCGGTTTGCCGGCGAGACGGCAGGCGTGCACCACCAGCTTTTGCACGCTCGGTACATCCTCCGGTGGCATCTCGACCCCGAGGTCGCCGCGCGCCACCATCAAGCCATCGGCAAGCTCGATGATTTCCGACAAACGCTGGATCGCCGCGGGCTTTTCGAGCTTGACCATGACCGCGGCGCGACCGGCGACAAGTTTGCGGCCCTCCGCCACGTCGTCGGGTCGCTGAACAAACGAGAATGCAATCCAATCGGCGCCATGATCGAGCGCAAAGGCAAGATCGGCGCGGTCTTTTTCGGTGATAGCCGACATTGGCAGCACAGCGTTTGGGACATTTACCCCCTTGCGGTCCGAGAGCGGCCCGCCGACCCGGCACAGCGTCTCTGCAAACCCGGCGCCGCAACTCTCGGTCTCGAGCCGCACCTTGCCGTCGTCGAGCAGCAATTGGGTGCCCGGTTGCAACGCCGCGAAAATTTCGGGATGGGGCAATGGTGCGCGTGTCTGATCGCCGGGGCACGGATCGAGGTCGAGGCGCAGACGAGCGCCGGCGGTGAGCTCGATTCGCCCTGCCTCGAACGTGCCGAGGCGCAGTTTTGGCCCTTGCAGATCGGCGAGAATGCCGATCGGCCGCCCGGTCTCGTGCTCGACCTGCCGGATCGCCTCGAATTGAGCAAGATGCTCGCGAAGGGTTCCATGGCTGAAATTGAGGCGAAAGACGTCGACGCCGGCCTCGAACAACGCGCGAATTTGCTCGAGCGTCGAACTCGACGGGCCGAGGGTTGCGACGATCTTTGCACTGCGCTGGCGGCGCATCTCCGTCTCCCCAGTGAATCCTGCTCAGTCGCGCACCAGGATCGCCCGGAAATCGTTGACATTGGTCAGTGTCGGGCCGGTCACCACGAGATCGCCGAGGGCAGAGAAAAACCCGTACCCGTCATTGTCGGCGAGCGCGGCGGTTGCTCCGATCCCGCGGGTCGCGGCACGCGCGATGCTGCCCGGATAGAGGATCGCTCCGGCATTGTCCTCGGTTCCGTCGATGCCGTCGGTGTCGCAGGCGAGCGCTGAAATTCCTGCGGCCCCGTCGAGCGCCACGGCAAGCGCCAGCAGGAACTCGACGTTGCGCCCGCCGCGGCCCTGGCCCTTGACGGTTACGGTGGTCTCGCCGCCCGACAACAACACAGCGGGAAGCGCCACCGTCCGGTCCCCCACGCGGAACTCGCCGGCGCGCAGCTGACGCGCGATCGCGGCGTGAACGAGGGCAGCATCGCGGGCTTCCCCCTCTATCCGGTCGCTCAACACGATCGGCGTGATGTTTTGCCGCAGCGCGACAGTGGCGGCAGCGCGCAGCGATTCCTGAGGGCTGGCGATCAGCTCGAACCGTGTCCGCGCGAAGATCGGGTCATCAGGTTTCGGGGTCTCGCTCTGCTGCGCCGCGAGGTGCGCGATGACTGCCGCGGGCTCGTTGATGCCATATTTCGCCAGAACCGCGCGGGCATCGGCAAAGGTCGTCGCGTCGGGCACCGTCGGTCCCGAGGCGATGACTGCGGGATCGTCGCCGGGAACATCGGAAATGGCCAAGGTGACGACCTGCGCCGGCGCTGCGGCGGCGGCAAGCCGGCCGCCCTTGATCGCCGAGAGATGCTTGCGCACCGTGTTGATCTCGGTAATGGTCGCGCCTGAGCGTAACAACGCACGCGTCACCGCCTGCTTGTCGGCGAGTGTAAGGCCGGGAGCCGGCAAGGCAAGCAGCGCCGAGCCGCCGCCCGAAGCCAGAAACACGAACTGGTCCTGGGGCCCGAGTCCGTGGGCGAGCTCGAGGATCCGCCGCGCCGCGCGCTCTCCGGCGGCGTCGGGCACAGGATGGCTTGCTTCGACGATTTCGATCCGGTCGCAGGGAACAGCATGACCGTAGCGGGTCAAGACGAGGCCTTCCAGTGGACCCCGCCACCTGGTCTCGAAAGCGCGCGCCATCGCCGCCGCGGCCTTGCCTGCGCCAGCCACGACAGTGCGTCCGCGGACCGCCGCGGGGATCCGGTCCGCCAGCGCCCGATCAGGATCGGCCGCGGCGAGAGCGGCATCGAACAGGGCCCGCAAAAACTCCCCGGCCGCCTGATCATCGCGTATCGTCACGTCGCGCTTCCGTCTTGCCAAGCTCCCCGCCGCCATTTCATATCGAGCGCCGCGGGAACGCCAGCGTTAGATCCCCGGCGGTAAGCATGGCATAGTCCGGGGGAAGGAACAGGTCTCGTGAAAGTGGTTGGCCGCCGAGGCGTGTTGCGGGCGGCATTATCGATTGCGTTGGTGATCGCGGCGGCGCCGGGCCGTGCCGACCCGCCGGCAAACATGCCGTTTTCCGAAGTCTTCGCTGATTTGGCCGCGAGGCTACTCGGGGTGGTGGTCAACATCTCAACCACCCAGACCGGCGTCGCAGGACTGCCGAAGGATGCCCCCCAAGGACAGCCCCCCTCGCCGGGCTCGCCGCTCGACCAGTTTTTCCACGACTTTCTCGGCGATAACGGGGCACCGGGCAGCCCGAACGGATTGGCGCCGCCGGTTGCGTCGCTGGGGTCGGGATTCATCATCGATCCTTCGGGTCTGATCGTCACCAACAACCACGTGATCGCCAATGCCGATCAGATTACGGTCACATTATCCGACAATACGGCCTTGCAGGCTCGGGTGGTCGGGCGCGACCCGGTCAGCGATCTGGCGCTGTTGAAGATCGACGCGGCGAAACCGCTGCCTGCGGCAATTTGGGGCGATTCGACCAAGGCCCGGGTCGGGGATTGGGTGCTCGCGATCGGCAATCCATTCGGGCTCGGTGGCACGGTCACGTCAGGCATTATCTCGGCTACGGCACGCGACATTCATTCGGGACCCTACGACGACTTCCTGCAGACTGATGCATCGATCAACCGCGGCAATTCGGGTGGCCCGATGTTCGACCTCGCCGGGCAGGTAATCGGGATCAACACCGCGATCTACTCACCATCAGGAGGGTCGATCGGCATTGGGTTTGCGGTGCCTTCTACGTTTGCGCGGCCGATCATCGATCAGCTCAAGACTACCGGCAAAGTCGAGCGTGGTTGGATCGGAGCCCGCATTCAGCCGGTCACCGACGCGCTCGCCACGGCGATCGGCCTCGACAAAAGCCGCGGCGCGATGATCGCGACGATCGACCAAGCGAGCCCCGCGGCCCAGGCAAAACTGGAACCAGGTGACGTGATCCTGACCTATGACGGTAAGCCGATCGAGCGCAGCCGGCAACTTTCTATCCTGGTGGCCGGCACGCCGCCGGACAAAACCGTCAAGCTGACGATCTGGCGCGACGGCAAGGAACACGATGTCACGCTGAATGTCGCGGCGCTCGATCCGAACCGTCCGCCGCCACCCCCGCCGGAGCCGGAAAAGCCAAAACCGCCGCCGAGCGTCGATGCACTCGGCCTCAAGATCGCCAAGGTGACGGAGGAACTGCGCAAGCAGTTTTCCCTGCCGGAGTCGGCAAAGGGGGTCGTCATCATCGATGTGCCGGCAAATAGCGCGGCCGCGACACAGGGGTTGCGCCCGGGCGATCTCGTCGCCGCGATCGGCCGCGCGCCGGTCGCAACACCGGAAGAAGTGGAGCAGAAAGCAGCCGCCTCGACCAAGAAGGGGAGCAAAGATCTCCTGGTCCGCGTCGAGCGCGACGGCAACACCCGATTCGTGGCACTTCCGTCCCAGGGCGGATAAGGCCGCGCGGCGTCGCGGCCGCATCCATCCGCCGCGTTGGCTGCGAGCCGAACGCGGGAGGGCCGTAGCGGGTCAGTCTGCCCGATGGGGAATGGGAAAAAGCGATCTTGTGTGAATTAGCTCACACAAGACTCGCTAACCGACCGTCTAGTTAATGCAGGCTGCGCGTCAGCATTGACATAAGCCATCGCTCCTGATCGTGGGACTGAGGGCGCAGCCAAGACAGGGGGCCCTCATGAATATCGGCTTCAGCGAAGGTGCTGTCGCCAACGGTGACCGAATCGTCAGTGCCGACGCCCGGCCGCTTGATCGCGCTACAGCGATCAGTGGATTGATCAGCGAGCAAGCGCTCGCCTCGGAACGCCTAGGGCGGCTGACGGACAACGTAGCCGCCGCCTTGCTGGACGCCAATTTGTTTTCGATCCGGCTCCCAAAAGAGGATGGCGGTCTCGGCGGCACCGGTGTCGATCTGTTCGAAGCCACCGAGGAGATCGCCCGCGCCGATGGGTCCGCCGGTTGGTGCATGCTGATTTCCAACGCGGTCAGCACCTTCGTCTACACCGGCGCCAACGCCGCGGCGCGCTCGGAGTTGTTCAGAAACGGCCCCGTCGCGTGCTGGGCAACGTTGCTACCTAAGCGAGATCGGTCGAGGCAGAGGGCGGGTTTCGCGTTTCGGGTAACTTTGCCTGGGGCTCGAGCAGCTCGTTCTCTCGCTGGGTTTTCGTCGCCGAGCCGGTCGCCGATCGCGCCGGGCAACAATGGTTTCGCGCCCATCTCCTCCCCAAGGAAGATGTCGACATCAAGAAGGATTCGTGGGACGTGATGGGCCTGCGCGCCACCGCCAGTATCGATTACGCGATCACCGACAAGTTCGTGCCGGCGCATCGCACTTTCGAATATCCGTTCCTGTCGGATGGCGACCCGCGGCATCCCTCGGCGCGCGGGCTTGTGGAACTGGGCCGGCCGGGGATGGCGGCGTTCGCCAGCGGTATCGGACTGCGGGCGCTAGATGAACTGCTCGCCGCCGCGCCCAAGACCAAGCGCCTGCAGGCCGAGGGCATGCAATCCGAAGACAATGTCGTGCAGTTCGGAATTGGCGAACTCGAAGGCAGATTGCGGGCGGCGCGGGGTTATTGCCTGGACCTGGTGGCCGAGCAGGACCGAGCGCTCGCACAAGGCCGCATGCTCGACCCGAACCGCACGCTCGACATGCTGCAAGCCTTCCATACCCTGACGCGGGCAGCGCGCGACATGACCGTGTTCGCCTTCGACCAGGCCGGGACCACCGTCGTCCATGCGACAAACCCGCTGCAGCGCTGCCTGCGCGACATTTTCACCGGCCTAAAGCACGGGATCGTCACCCCGGCGATACTCGGCCAGATCGGCAAGGTCCGGCTCGGCCTCGAATACGGCGAGATCAGGTTGTAGTGGGCCTGGGCCGGACTATCCTCGAATCGTCATGGCCGGACTTGTTCCGGCCACCCACGAATTCGGCAACCACAGCGGTCGGCACCGCAGCAGGCGTGGATCGCCGGGACAAGTCCGGTGATGACGAACGACAAAAGGGCTCGCCCGCTCCCAGCGACCCAACCGCGCGAGGCCGGCAGGTCTATTCCGCGGCGGCTAGCGCGGGCGCGGTCGCCGGTGAGCGAACCCGAACGAGCAGCGCCGCTTCCTTCGCCTTCACTCGGACGCGGTTGGCCTCCTTGACGTGGCCGAAGCCGCGGATTTCGAGCGGCAATGATGCGAGTTCGACCGCGATCGCGTGATTCGCGGGCGACAGATGCGCGAGGATTTCGTCGACGACCGCCTCGTATTCGCCGATCAGCCGGCGTTCGGTGCGTCGTTCTTCGCTGCGGGCGAAGATGTCGAACGGCGTTCCGCGCAGCCGGCGCAGCTTGGCCAGAATCCGAAAGACAGTCAGCATCCACGGGCCGAACTCACGCTTGCGCAGATGCCCGGTCTGAGGATCGCGATCGCCGAGAATAGGCGGGGCAAGGTGGAAGCGCAGCTCGTAGGCGCCCTCGAAGCGATCGGCGACCCGCTTCAAGAAGTCGCTCTCGGTGTAGAGCCGGGCGACCTCGTATTCGTCTTTGTACGCCATCAGCTTGAACAGGGCCTTGGCGACCGCCTCGGTCAGCGCCGTGACGCCCGGCGATGCAGGCCGTCTCGGCTTCGCGTACGCGGCTGACGCGGGCTCGCGTAGCGGGCGGCATAGGCGGCATCCTGATAGCCGGTCAAAAACTCGACCCGGCGCTCGATCACCTGATCGAGGGTTTCAGATAGGCGGTGGCTCGGCGGGATCGCCGCCGCCGGGGTTGCGCGGGCTTCGACAAGCGTCGGATCGGTCGCGGCCCGCCGTCCCCAGCGGAATGCGCCTTGATTGAATTCGACGGCAACGCCGTTCAAGGCGATCGCGCGCTCGATGGCCTCGGCCGACAATGGCACCAGCCCGCGCTGATAGGCATAGCCGAGCATGAACAAATTGCTCGCGATCGAATCGCCGAAAAGGCCGGTCGCCAGTCGCGTCGCATCGACAAACTCGGCGTTTGCCGGACCGGTCGCCTCGGCGATGCTGCGTTCCAGCGCGCTGGTCGGAAAGACCAGATCCGGATTTCGGGTGAAATCGCCGGTGATGATTTCGTGGCTGTTGACGATGGCGCGGCTGTGGCCGGGTTCGAGCTTCGACAGCGCGTCGGCGCTGGCTGAAACCACGAGATCGCAGCCGAGCAGCAATTTGGCGCCGCCCGCGGCGATACGCACCGCATGGATCTCGTCGGGCTGCGCGGGCGATCCGGACATGGCTGTAAACCGCCCCGCCCTTCTGCGCGAGCCCGGTCATGTCGAGGATCGTGCACCCTTTGCCTTCAAGATGCGCGGCCATCCCGAGCAACGCCCCGATCGTGACCACGCCGGTCCCGCCGACGCCGGTAACGAGGATGCCGTAAGGCTCGTCGAGCGCGGGATGGGTGGGATCGGGCAATGCCGGCAGGCCGTCCTCGCCGAGATCGCCGGCCCGGCCCTTTTTCAGCCCGCCGCCGTGGACGGTCACAAAGCTCGGGCAGAAGCCTTCGACGCAGGAATAGTCCTTGTTGCAGCTCGACTGATCGATCGCCCGCTTGCGCCCGAACTCGGTCTCGACCGGCACCACCGACAGGCAGTTCGACGTTTTCGAGCAATCGCCGCAACCCTCGCACACCAGATCGTTGATAAAGACCCGCTTGGCCGGGTCGGGGAAGCGGCCGCGCTTGCGGCGGCGGCGCTTTTCGGCGGCACAGGTCTGATCGTAGACAATGGCGCTGACGCCGGGCATCACGCGCAAATCGCGCTGCACCATATCGAGATCGTCGCGATGGCGCACGGTCACGCCGGCCGCAAAATCGACACCCAGCGGGTATTTGTCCGGCTCGTCGGTGACGACGACGATCGGCCCGACCCCTTCGGCGGCAAGCTGGCGGGTCAATACCGGCACGCTCAGGCCGCCGTCGAGCGGCTGGCCGCCGGTCATCGCCACGGCGTCGTTGAACAACAGTTTGTAGGTGATGTTGACCTTGGCGGCGACCGCGGCGCGGATCGCAAGCACGCCCGAATGGGTATAGGTGCCGTCGCCGAGATTCGCGAAGATGTGCGGGGTTTCGGTAAACGGCGCCTGGCCTATCCACGGCACCCCCTCACCGCCCATCTGGGTAAAGGTCGCGGTCGAGCGGTCCATGAACTGCGCCAGATAGTGGCAGCCGATGCCGGCAACTGCACGGCTTCCCTCGGGCACTTTGGTCGAAGTGTTGTGCGGGCAACCCGAGCAGAAATAGGGCGTGCGAGCGAACGGCACGACATTGCCGCCGAGCTGGCGCTCCTTCGCCTCGAGGAAGGCGAGCCGCTCGACGATGCGCGGCGACGTATAAAAGCGGCCGATGCGCTGGGCGATCACCCGCGCGATCTGGGCCGGCGTCAGTTCGCCATTGGACGGGAGGATCCAATTGCGGTTCTCGTCGAATTTGCCGATGACCCGCGGGCGCACGTCCTCGCGCCAATTGTAAAGCTGTTCTTTAAATTGATTTTCGATGACCGCGCGTTTTTCTTCGACGACCAGGATCTCTTCGAGCCCCTCGGCGAAATGGCGGATGCCCTCGCGTTCGAGCGGCCACGACATCGCCACTTTGTAGAGGCGGATACCGATTTCGGCGGCATGTGCCTCGTCGATGCCGAGGTCGTCCAATGCCTGGCGCACGTCGAGATAGGATTTGCCGGTCGTGACGATGCCGAAGCGCGGAGACGGGCTGTCGATGACGATGCGGTCGAGCCGGTTGGCGCGAGCAAAAGCAAGAGCGGCGTAGAGCTTGTACTTGTGCAGCCGGTATTCCTGTTCGAGCGGCTGATCGGGCCAGCGGATATTGAGCCCGCCCGGCGGCATCTCGAAGTCCTCGGGCAACACGATCCGGGTTCGTTCCGGGGCGATGTCTACCGAGGCCGAGCTGTCAACTGTCTCGGCGATCGTCTTGAACGCGATCCAGCAGCCGGAGTAACGCGACATCGCCCAGCCATAAAGGCCGAGATCGAGGATCTCCTGTACGCCCGACGGATTAAGAACCGGGATACAGGCGTCCATGAACGCGTATTCGGATTGGTGCGCCAGGGTCGAGGATTTGCAGGTGTGATCGTCGCCGGCGAGCAGCAATACGCCGCCATGCGGCGCCGAGCCGGCGGAATTGCCGTGCTTTAGCGCGTCGCCGCTGCGATCGACGCCCGGTCCCTTGGCGTACCACATGGCAAAGACGCCGTCGTATTTTGCGCCGGGAAACAGACCCAGCTGCTGACTACCCCAGATCGCCGTGGCGCCCAGCTCTTCGTTGATCGCCGGCTGAAAACGGATGTGATTGCGTTCGAGAAACCGGCGCGCGCCCCACAGCGCCTGATCGAGGCCGCCCAGCGGCGAGCCGCGATACCCTGAGATAAAACAGCCGGTGTTGAGCCCGGCGGCAACGTCGCGCTGGCGCTGCATCATCGGCAGACGCACCAGGGCCTGCGTCCCGGTCAGATAGACGCGCCCCCTGTCGAGTACGTATTTATCGTCGAGCGTGACCGCCCTGAGCGCCATCGCGACCTCCCGAACCCGCCGCGCAAATTTCCCAAAACGTGGTGTTTCTCCGGTGGTTGCTCAATGACAACCGCGACCGAATCGAGAAAATGCAACGAACTGCCGCTGCAGTCGGGTTTTCCGGCGTGAAACAATATACCGGCCCCGGTCCGCGACATGTCCGGCAACAGAATTCCCGCAATGCGCATTGCGGCGACGCCAAGGCGGGAGTAATGCTCCCGCTTCACGCCCGCCGTACATTTATGGTCGCTGGCATGCTTGCATCCGCCCTTCGTCGCGAACCGATCGCCCCATCGCTGCTCGCCGGGCTGCGCCAGCTTCTGGGCGAACGTCTTTCCACCTCGGCGGCGGTCTGTGCGCAGCACGGCAAGGACGAATCCTATCATCCCGCCCATTCGCCGGACGCAGTCGCGTTCCCGCACACCAGCGAGGAGGTCGCCGCGATCGTCAAGCTGTGCGCCGCACATACGAACGCCGGTCATCGCTTTCGGCACCGGCACCTCTCTGGAAGGTCACGTAGCGGCGCTGGCAGGGGGCGTCTCGATCGACATGACGCAGATGAACCGCATCGTGCGCGTCAATGCCGAGGATCTCGACGCCACCGTCGAGGCCGGGGTGACCCGCAAGCAGCTCAACGAGCATCTGCGCGACACCGGGTTGTTTTTTCCGATCGACCCGGGCGCCGACGCCTCGCTCGGCGGCATGGCGGCGACCCGTGCCTCCGGCACGAATGCGGTACGCTACGGCACAATGCGCGAGAATGTGCTGTCGCTGACCGTGGTGCTCGCCGACGGCCGAATCATCCGCACGGCGCGTCGCGCCCGCAAATCGGCGGCAGGATACGATCTGACCCGGCTTTTCGTCGGCTCGGAAGGCACTCTCGGCATCATTACCGAGCTGACCGTCCGGCTTTACGGCATTCCGGAAGCGATCTCGGCAGCGGTCTGCGCCTTTCCGACGTTGGAGGCGGCCGTCGACAGCGTGATCCTGACGATCCAAAGCGCCGTTCCGGTCGCGCGCATCGAGCTGCTCGACGAATCGCAGATGGACGCGATCAATAAATATTCAAAGCTCGACCACAAAGTCGCCCCGACCCTTTTTTTCGAATTTCACGGCAGCCCGGCCGGTGTTGCCGAGCAGGCCGAAACGGTCAAGGCAATCGCCGCGGAGCATGGCGGGGACGATTTTCGCTGGGCGACGACGCCGGAGGCGCGCTCGAAACTGTGGCAAGCCCGGCACGACGCCTATTATGCCGCACTGGCGCTGCGGCCGGGATCAAAAGGCTGGGCAACAGACGTGTGCGTCCCGATCTCGCGACTTGCCGAATGTATCCGCGAAACAAAACAAGACCTCGCGCAGTCGCCGATCCCCTCGGCTTTGGTCGGGCATGTTGGTGACGGCAATTTTCACTTAGTCTTCATGATCGATCCGAATCAACCCGAAGAAATCGCCGAGGCTAATCGGCTCAATGACCGGATGGTGGCCCGCGCGCTAGCGATGGACGGCACCAGCACCGGCGAGCACGGGGTCGGATACGGCAAGATGGACTTTCTGATTGCCGAGCACGGCGAGGCGGTCAGCGTCATGCGCATGATCAAGAAAGCGCTCGATCCGCTCAACATCATGAATCCGGGAAAAATCGTGCGGGTCTGATTGCATCGCAGCAGACGGGGTCGAACCAATAAACTGCTTCACTGTTTACTTATCGATTGGTATTATACGACATCTGAAGAGAATGGGCTCGGGCTTCGGCGCTCCGGGTAGGCCTCAGTAAGCCGACTGGCGGGAGCATCGTGCTGGCCTTCGATTTCTTACCGCGCGTTTGTTGGCGATGCTAGTTGGGCGCCGCACCGCCAATGGTGCGCGCCGGAGGCCTAGAAGACAGCACACAAGAGTTACAGCCAAAGGTCCCTTGCATGGAAAAATCTAGTAAAAGAGGGAAAATTCCCCAGCAGGATTGGCCATCAATCATCGCGCGATACGAGGCCGGCGAAACGCTGGCGAGCATCGCCCGCACCTATGACTGCTCCCCGCCGGCAATTAGCTACATAGTTAGTAGGACCAAGGCGCGCAGCGCAGCCGCCGAGGCAGCTGCGCAGACCACGCCGGCAGCAGCCGCGGAACCGCAGTTGCTGAAGGGGCCGTCATCGGAGGTTCCCACAAGCAACATACCTGCCGCTGCAATGTTGCATGGCACGGCGGCAGCCGGCGCAGCCAGCCCATTGGACCTTCCGGTCACCGAGCCGCGCCTGATCGAGCAGCCTGCCGGCGCGCCGCAGCCGAGAGAACCGGGGCTGTTCCCCGACGAACCGCCGCAAGCACCGAATTTGCCCGCGAATCCTGTGTCATCTGCGGGCAATGGGCCAATTCCGCGCTACGGTCATATCCCGCGCGGCGACCCGAGCCCAGCCGGCAACGGCAACGCGCAGCGCGCACCGGGTCCTGCCGGGGGGCAGCCGCAGAACGGCGAATCGCGACGAACCCTGCACCTGTCGCTGCCTCACGGAAACGGCGGCCCACACAGTCCCAATTCGCTGCACCAAAGCACCCCAAACATCGCCAATGCCGGCTCCGGAGACCGTTTCAATCCGCGCCCGACCGGCGCGCAATCGGCCCTTGGCCAACCTCCACGGCAGGGTCCGATCGATCATCGTCCCGCGCCGGACTCTCCGGACGTTTCCGCGCGGGCCACTGCTGCGCCGATGCGTCAGCCCGATGGGGTGCACGATACGGCTCCAAATCGCCCCTCCGGCGAGGGGCAGCGCGGCAAGGAAGGTGGTGCGTTTATCGATAGGGCGCTACGAGAACGGGTCGATGGCGATATCGCCGTCTTTCTCGCAGCGTTCGACGCCGCCCTCGATCGCGACACCCCCGAGACTCGCACCGAACTGCGTGAGGCAACCGATCGGCTGCTGCGGGCCGGGGCCCGTACGCGAATCGAGTTGGAACGCCTCGAGGCGCGCGCACCGCTGCCGGCGCGGGACAAGATCGGGCAAACAGCACCCTTATTCCGGCATCGCTGAGGTGCTCGTTTAATTTAAGAGTCGGCTGCCCCGCTTTCCCGTGCGCGGGGAGCAGGGCAGCCGGTGACCGTTTTTATGCTTATCCTTGATTGGCGCCGAGGCTCATGCCGACATATTCGGTGACGCCGTGGCGGTTCAGCAGCAGTAGCACAGTCTTTTTAGGCGAATGGACAGCCTCGTTTAATCTGGCCGCTGCCTCTTGCGGGGTGTGGACCGGCTGCTGGTTGATCGCGACCACGACATCCCCCTGAGCAAGCCCGACATCCTCGGCGGCACTGCCGCTCTCGACCCGGGTGACCACTACGCCGTCAACACTCTTGGCGACATGCAACTCCTGGCGCAGCTCGTTGGTCAATGGCGCGAAGCGCATCCCCAACGCCGTTGCCTGTGCCGACCCCTCCTCTGCCGGCCCGCTATTCGCCGAGGCGACTTGGTTGTTGTCCGGAAGTTCACCGAGCTTGGCCTGCAGCTCGATTTCTCGCCCATTTCGCCAGACTGCCACCGTCGCTGCGCGTATTGGGGGCTACCGCGGCGACCAGACGCGGCAGATCATGCAGTTCGCTCACCCTGCTGCCGTCGAATGCCAGGATCACATCGCCCTGCTTGAGGCCGGCCTTGGCGGCCGGGCCGTCGGGGGTGACGACGGCAACGAGAGCGCCGCGCTCGCTGTGAAGACCGAGGCTCGCCGCAATCGCGGGCGTCACCTCTTGAATCTGTACGCCGAGCCACCCGCGGTTGATCTTGCCGTGCTCCTCAAGCTGCGCGACGATGGTCTTGGCAACGTTCGAGGGCACGGCAAAGCCGATGCCGACGCTGCCGCCATTGGGCGAATAGATCGCGGTGTTGATGCCGATCACCTGGCCATTCGAGATTAAAGGTCGGACCGCCCGAATTGCCGCGGTTGATCGGCGCATCGATCTGCAGGAAATCGTCATACGGGCCTTCGTTGATGTCGCGGCCGCGCGCCGAGATGATCCCGGTCGTCACCGTACCGCCGAGCCCGAACGGATTGCCCACCGCCATCACCCAGTCGCCGACCTGGGCGGCGTTGCTGTCGCCGAAGGTGACATAGGGCAGCGGTTGATCGGCCTTGATCTTCAGAACCGCGAGGTCGGTCTTGGGGTCGCGGCCGACGATCCTGGCCGTATATTTGGTCTTGTCCTGAAGGATGACCTGCACCTTTGCGGCATCGCCGACCACGTGGTTGTTGGTCACGATGTAGCCGGAGGGATCGACGATAAAGCCGGAGCCGAGCGCGATCCGCTGGGCCTGGCCCCGGCATTTGCGGAAAAGGATGGCCGCCGCCAGGGTTTTGCTGGTCGAAAAAGCGGCGCAGCATTTCGTCGAACGGCGAGTTGGGAAAACCCTGAAATGGCCCGCCTTGGTCCTGTTCATCCGCCATCTGATCCGCGCCGGCCTTCTGCGTGACCGAGATGTTGACGACGGCCGGCAACACCTTTTTGACCAGCGGCGCGAAGCTTTCCTGCTGGATCAGCGCCACCGGTGACGTCATCGTCTGCGGCGCCGCGGGCGACGCTGCCGTCGGATTTTCGGCCCACACCATGGGTGTCAGCGCGAGTGTCGCGCCCAGCCCAAAGGCGGCTGCGGCGGCGCGGCCGCGGGTCAATCGCGGAAGGCGGGTTTTTGATAGGTCTGCCATCTTATCCTCTTGCCGAGCAGTGGGTGCTCACGCCTGCCACAAAGAGCGCAATGTGCGAGAGCGGGATCGCTGCAGATTTGGCCCGACCATGTGACACTCGCCTTTCGCCGGGATTAATTCGCTGTAACCTCGCCGAAGCCGTATCGCAGGGATGGTCTGCGTCCGCCGAATCGCCGCCAGCAACCGCGCGAAATTCCCTATCATGTGCACCAGCGACAAAGAGGGAGCCTCAGATGAGCCGTTACCGCGAGATCAGCCCCGCCGAGATGACCCCGGCGCAGAAACAAGTTCATGACGAGATCGTCGCCGGCAAGCGCGGCCGGTTCGGCGGGCCATTCCAGCTCCTGATCCGTGCGCCCGAAGTTTGTCGGCATCTGTCGCGACTCGGCGAGTATTTGCGCTGGGGCAGCTCGCTGCCGCCGGCGCTGTCCGAACTGGCGATCTGCTTAACCGCGCGCAGCATCCGGGCAAATTACGAGTGGCACGCACATGCCCCGCTGGCCGTCGAGGCCGGGGTGCCGGCAGCCGCGATCGAAGCAATCCGCACCGGGGCTGCGCCGAACTTCGCGGCCAAGGAGCAGGCGCTCGTCTACCGGATCGTCACCGAGCTCATCAACACCAAGCGGCTTTCCGACGCCACCTTCGCCGAGGCGATCGCGGCATTCGGCGAACAGGGCGTCGTCGAACTCGGTACGATCATCGGCTACTACACCGCGGTTGGGAACGCGCTCAACGTCTTCGAGGTCGCGCTGCCCGCCGGCGCCCCACAGCCCTTTCCGGAATAGGACAAGACGCTCGATCTACGCCGCCTGAGGCAGGCCGCGCTCGAGCAATTGGGCCAGACGGCGGGCGAAGGCCGGCGGGTCGGGCAGCTGCTCGCCTTCGACAATCCGCGCCTGGTCGAGGAGCAGCCAAGCGAATTCCGCCAGCTGGTCCGAGGCGCCGGTCTCGCCCACCGTCGCGGCGAGGCGCTCGATCAGTTTGTGGCGCGGGTTGAGTTCGAGGATCCGCTTGGCCGTGGTATCGAGCTGGCGGTGCTGCTTGAGCAGCCGCTCGAAATGCATGTCCATATCGCCCTCGTCGGCGACCAGACAGACGGCGCTATCGGTCAGCCGCTCTGAGCCGCGCACGTCCTTGACCGCGTCGCCGAGCGCCAGCTTGAAGATCGCGATCAGGCTGGCGAGCTTGGCCGGCGGCGCCGGCTTCTCTTGCGGCTGCTCCTCGGGCGCCTCAATCTTATCGAGATCGACGCCCCCTCGCGTCGCCGATTTGAACGGCTTCTCCTTGTAGGCGCCGATTGCCGGCACCCAGAACTCGTCGATCGGATCGGTCAGCAGCAGCACCTCGACGCCGCGCGCGCGAAACCCTTCGAGCTGCGGGCTGCGCTTGACGACGTCGAGATTGTCGCCGGTGATCGTAAAGATCGCCTCCTGCCCCGGCCGCATCCCCGCAACATAGTCGTCGAGCGATACGAGCCCGTCGCGGGTGGTCGAGCGGAAGCGCGCAAGTTCCAGCAGCGTGTCGCGCTGGTCGCGATCCTCGTACAGCCCCTCTTTAAGCACCGCCCCGAAATTGTCCCAGAACTTCGCGTATTCCTCAGGCGCCTCGGCCGCCTTCTTATTGAGGTCGGTCAGCACGCGCCGGGTCAACTGCTGGCGGATTCTTGCCACCGTCGGGTTCGATTGCAGCATCTCGCGGCTGACGTTGAGCGGCAAATCCTCGCTGTCGACGATGCCGCGCAGAAAGCGCAGATAGGCCGGCAGCAGGTTGGTCCCCTCGTCGGTAATGAACACCCGCCGGACATAGAGCTTGACCCGGCTCTTGCGCTCCGGATCGAACAGGTCGAACGGCTTGGTCGAAGGCACGAACAGCAGGTTCGTGTATTCGATTACGCCCTCCGCCTTGGTGTGCAAAGTCAGCCACGGATCGTCGAAGCTGTGGCCGACATGATGGTAGAATTCCTTGTACTGATCGTCGGTAATCTCGGACCTTGGCCGTGTCCACAGCGCCGAGGCGGTGTTGATCGTCTCTTCCTTACCGCCGTCTTTGAGCACGATCGGCAGCCCGATATGATCAGAATAGGTGCGGACGATTTGGCGCAGCCGATTTGGATCGAGATATTCGTCCTCGCCCTCGCGCAGATGGACAACGATCGCGGCCCCGCGCGCGGCCTCCGGCAGCGGCTCGATCGTAAACTCACCCTTGCCTTCTGAAACCCAGCGCCAGCCCTCGGCCTCGCCGGCCTTGCGAGCCAGCACCTCGACCTTGTCGGCGACCATAAAAGCCGAGTAGAAGCCGACGCCGAATTGGCCGATCAGGCTCATATCCTTGCGCGCGTCGCCCGACAATTGGTTGACAAAGGCGGCGGTCCCGGAACGCGCGATCGTGCCGAGATTCTCGATCAGCTCGTCCCGGTTCATACCGATGCCGTTATCGGCGAGCGTCAAGGTGCGCGCGGTCTTATCAGGAGCCAGCACGACACGATAGTCGGTGTCGCCCTCCGCCAATGCCGGCTCGGTCAAGGCGGCGTACCGTAGCCGGTCGCAGGCGTCCGAAGCATTGGAGATCAGTTCGCGCAGGAAGATTTCCTTTTCGCTGTAAAGCGAATGCGCGACGATTTCGAGAAGGCGGCTGACTTCCGCCTGGAAGCTTCTGGTTTCCTGGGTCATTTCCTGCCGTCGCGGTTTGTCGTTGATGCGCCTGGGATATGTAGCGAGACGGCTGCGCATGCAAGATCGGCGAGGCCGCAGATATCATCCCAGCTGGTGGAAGCCCCAACGCCAGCGTTCAACAGTCTCTTCGATCCGGCTTCCATCAGTTTCCGTCTGCCACGCTTCGGTAAAGGATGCGGTGGCGCTTTTCGGACGGCGCTCCGCCGTCAACGGCGTTAGGCGGATCCGGATTGGCAGCGATACCCCTTCGCCGACCGCGATCGTTTCGGCAGTGCGCAGGGCAGGTAGGAAGTTTAGAAGGCCAGAGCAGGATTCGGGGGCGGCACTGCGCACGATAATCTGGTCTTCGTGGTCGGTCATTCGGAAGGCAAACATCGTACTGCATTCTGACAGGAGGCCGGGCGCGAGGTCTGAGGGTCGTTGACTGACCACGCACAGAGATACGCCGTATTTTCGCCCCTCCTTGGCGATGCGGAACAAAGCCCGCTTCGCCCCCTCGAAGCCCAGCGACTTGTCGCGCGGGGCATAGCGATGTGCTTCCTCGCAAACGATCGTGATCGGGAGCGAAGTCACGCTCCACAGCGCGAAATCGAAGGCCAGCCGGCACAGCACGGATACGATCACATTCACCGCTTCCGACGGAATGCCGGCGAGATCGAGAATGGTGAGCGGCTTACCGCCCGCCGGGATGCGAAACAGCTGCGCGAGGATATCGCAAAGTTCGTCGCGCAAGGTCATCCGGGTGCTGAAGACAAAACCGTAGCGCGCATCGCTTTGCAGAGCAGTAATGCGTCCGATGACAGCTCGATAGGCGGCGATGCTTTCCGGGGGGTTGAGCGAACCCATCATTGCGTCGACGCAATACAGCACGTCGGCGATCCGATACGGAACCGGCGTGTCGACAGTGCCGCGGCGATCGAGGCCGGTCTTCTCGAAATAGGATTGCTTGGCGGCGAGCACCGCGTCAGCGAGGATCTTGGCCTGATCCGGTTGACGTTCGGCGCCTAGTACGATTTCAGTCAGCTCATCTAAGTTGAACAACCAATATGGAAAAAAGAGGCCTTTTTCGGGGCTGAGGACCTCAGCGCGACTGCCAAAGGCGGTGGCGTATTCACCGTGAGGATCGAGCAACACGATGTGCGCGTTTGGGGCATGGTCGAGCACCTCAGCGAGAATGGCTGCGACAAGACACGATTTGCCTGAGCCTGTACTCCCGATGATGCTGAAATTTTTGCCGAACAACTCGTCTGTCAGAATATACGCGGGAACGGCGGCGTCTTGGTGGATTGACCCGATGGGCGCGCTTGCACCCTGGGGGCGGGAGTAGATCTTCTGCAAATCGGCAGCGGCAGCAAGCCAAACAGGATCATCCAGCGTCGGGTAGGCCGATATTCCCCGCTGGAAGGAAGCGCTGTCTCCTTGGCCGATCTCGCCGGCAAATTCGATCTCGGCCAATTTGAGGTCGCTGTCCAATGGCTCCAGCGCCGGTTCTTCGACATTGAGGCGGCTGACCATGGCGTAGGCGGTCCCGAGCCGCGTGGGCATCTTGACGAGATTTCCCATCTCGAGTGGTGCGATGTCTTGCCGACTAAGCAATACCGTCGCCTGTGCAGCGGACACCGCGATTACTCGCCCGATCCTGCGTTCCTGGCCTTCAGGTCCGTCATCGCTTTCCACGACACTTTTCCCTCGCCTATGGCACTACGGCAAAAGTTGCTCCAGCTCGCCGAAGAATCGGTAAATCCCACGGCCAGCGCGTGCAATTAAATTACCGCCCGCGGCGTCGCATCGCGGGTCGATCCGACGGTTTGCTCTTGCCTTGCCGCCGCCGTCGCCCGATACCTTTTATTCATGGCCATGTTCAGCCCCGCTCCGCGACTTGTCGCGGTCCTCGGGCCGACCAATACCGGCAAGACCCATCTCGCCATCGAGCGCATGCTCGGCCACAAGAGCGGGATGATCGGGTTTCCGCTGCGGCTGCTGGCACGCGAGAACTACGACCGCATCGTCAAATTGCGCGGCGCGCGATCGGTGGCGCTGATCACCGGCGAAGAAAAGATCCTGCCGCCCAACCCGTCTTATTTCGTGTGCACCGTCGAATCGATGCCGCTCGATCGGCCGGTCGATTTCCTCGCCGTCGACGAGATTCAGCTCTGCGCCGATCCCGAGCGCGGCCATGTCTTTACCGCCCGCCTGTTGCATGCCCGCGGTCTCGCGGAGACGATGTTTCTCGGCGCCGACACGATCAAGCCGTTGATGCGCCGTTTGGTCCCTGAATTCGAACATGTCAGCCGGCCGCGCTTTTCGACACTCTCCTATACCGGCCAAAAGAAGGTAACGCGGCTGCCGCCGCGCAGCGCCGTCGTCGCCTTTGCCGTCGCGGACGTGTTCTCGCTGGCCGAGCTGATCCGAAGGCAGCGCGGGGGCACTGCGGTCGTCCTCGGCGCGCTGAGCCCGCGGGCGCGCAATGCCCAGGTCGGGATGTTCCAGGCAGGCGAGGTCGACTATCTGGTCGCCACCGATGCGATCGGCATGGGTCTCAACATGGATCTCGACCATGTCGCCTTCGCCCGCATCGGTAAGTTCGACGGCCGCGGCCCGCGCCGGCTCACCGCCGCCGAGATCGCCCAGATTGCCGGCCGCGCCGGGCGGCACATGAGCGACGGCACCTTTGGCACGACCGCCGAGCAAGGACCGCTCGACCCTGAGATCGTCGAGGCGGTCGAAGCGCATCGCTTCGATCCGCTGACCCGGCTCAATTGGCGCAATACCCGGCTGCGCTTCGATTCGGTTGGCGCCCTGCTCAAAAGCCTCGACGAGCGGCCCTCGCAGCCGGGGCTGGTGCAGGCCCGCGAAGCCGATGACCACCGCGCGCTGCAAGCACTCGCCCGCAATCGCGAAGTCGCCGAACTTGCCCGCCACCGCGGCGCAGTTAGAACTCCTTTGGGAAGTCTGCCAGATCCCCGATTTCCGCAAGGTGATGAGCGACAGCCACGCGCGGCTGCTGGCCCATATCTTCACCCATCTCGCCGGGCCGGAGGAGCGGCTGCCGACCGCCTGGATTGCCGGGCAGATGGCCAATCTCGACCGCGTCGACGGCGATATCGATACCTTGATGGTGCGCATCGCCCACACCCGCACCTGGACCTACATCACCCATCGCGGCGACTGGGTTGAGGGCGCGACGGCCTGGCAGGAGCGCGCCCGCGGCATCGAGGACCGACTCTCCGACGCGTTGCACGACCGCATTACCCAGCGCTTTGTCGACCGCCGCTCCGCCTTTCTGGTGCGCCGGCTCGCTTCCGACGACGAATTGATCGCGTCGGTGTCTGCTGCGGGTGAGGTGCGGGTCGAGGGCGCCTATGTCGGCCGGCTCGACGGTTTGCGGTTTGTCCCCGACGCGATCGACGGGATCGAGATGCGGATGCTGACCGTCGCCGCCAACCGCGTGTTACGTAGCGAGGTGGCGGCCCGCGCGCAGCTTCTTGCCGCCGATTCCGACGCCGCCTTCACGATCGACGGCGCCGGTATGCTGCGCTGGCGCGGCGGACCTGTCGGCCGCCTCGTCGCCGGCGAGCGGATGCTGACCCCGCGGGCCGAGCCGCTCGCCGGGGATTTCGTCGAAGGCGAAGCACGTGAGAAAATCCGCCAACGGCTCTCGGCGTTCGTCCGCACCGAAATCGAGCGCCGGCTGGCGCCGCTGTTTGCCGCGTCTGCCTTGCCGCTTGGCGGGGTCGGGCGAGGTCTCGCCTTTCAGCTGGTCGACGCGCTCGGCGCCCTTCCGGCGCGCGAGGTAGCGAGCCAAGTCGTGGCGCTCGCCCCGGCGGACCGGGCGGCTCTTGGCCGGCATGGGGTGCGCTTCGGCACCGAAACCGTCTATGTCGAGCCGCTGCTGCGCCCCGAGGCGCTGCGCTTTCGCGCCTTGCTTTGGGCCGTGCGACACGGGTGCGCGGTGCCAACCCTGCCGCCGGCCCGCCGGCTCGCCAAGGCCATCGACATCGATCCGGCCCTTCCGCCGTCGTTCTACGCGGCGCTCGGTTTCTTCGTCGCCGACCGGCTCGCCTTGCGTCCCGATCGGGTGGAGCGGCTTGCCGCCGCGGCGCGACGCCTCGCCCGCCGTGGTGCGTTCGCGGCCGACGAGCGGCTCGCATCGATTGCCGGCGTCGAACCGGCCAGACTGCGCGCGCTGCTCACCGCGCTCGGCTATCGCGCGGTGATCGACGCCGGCGCCGAGATCTTTGTCGCCCGCCCGCGCCGCCGTCGCGAAGCGATCGATCGCGGCCAGCCGCATCCGGCGAGGGAGGGTCATCCATTCGCCAAATTGCAGGAGCTTAAGCTCGCTTGATCGCCGGCGATCGCTCGACTGAAACCTCCAGCCGGCGGCTCGATCAGTGGCTGTGGTTCGCACGTCTGGTCAAAAGCCGCTCGCTCGCCGGCCGGTTGTGCGCAGAGGGGGCGGTCAGCGTCAATCAAGCCGCCGTTCGCAAGCCTAACCACGCGATTCGGATCGGCGACATCGTCATCGTGCCGCAAGGCCCATTTCGGCGCACGGTGCGGGTGTTGGCGCTCGGCGACCCGCCGTGGCCCAGCCATCGAGGCGCGCCAGCTATACGAGGAATCCACCACGCCGGTGCGTCTCTCCGAACCGGCCCCGGAGTGGACGCCGCTGCTCGCCGACCCCGAGCCAGGGAGCGACGCTGCGGCGACCAGTCCTTCGAGATCGCTGCTTTAGCGCGCTCACTACTGTCCGACAAATGTCGGCGCGCGTTTCTCGGTCCAGGCTCTCACCCCCTCGGCGTGGTCCTCGGATTGGGAGCACAGCGCGCGAATGGCGGCGAGCGCGTCGCGGTCGAGATTGCCCGCGGCGGTCTCGTTGATCGCCCGCTTCAGACCGGCAACCGCCAGCGGCGCGTTGGCCGCGAGAGTGGCGGCGAGCGCCTCGGCGCGGGCCATCAGGCTCTCGGCCGGGACGGCTTCGTCGAGATAGCCGATATCAAGCATCTCGTCGGCATCGATCGGTTGCGCGGTCATAAACAGCTTTTTCGCCGCGGCAACACCGAGCCGGGTCACATAGCGCCGGATACCGCTCCCGTAATAGACGATGCCGAGCCGAGCCGCCGGCATCAACAGCCGCATGCCTTCGACGCCGATGCGAAAATCGCAGGCGAGCGCCAAATCGGTGGCCCCGCCATAAACGCTGCCATTGAGCGCGGCGATAGTCGGCACGCGCAGGCTTTCGAGCCGATCGACGGTGCGCTCGAACGCATCGCGATCCTCCGCCCTGCCCTCATTCCCCGCAAGGCGGTCGGCGAGCGCGCCGATATGAAAGCCCGAGCTGAAGCTTTTCCCGGTGCCGGTCAGCACCAGAACTCGGATCGACGGGTCGGCCTCGGCCCGTGCGAACACCTCTTCGAGCACCGCCAGATCCTGCGGTTCGAGGCGATTGTGCTGGCGCGGCCGGTTGAGCCGCACGATCGCGCGACCTTGCGCCACGCTCAGCGTCGGCACGGTCGGTTGGTCGATCGCAGGATCGGGCATCATTTGCTCCTTTGTCGCTCGCGCTGTGGCGCCGATTCGGTCCTCCGGCAACGCCGCCGCCGACGCTCGTCACCTGATGGCACACCGGCGTGGAAAGGTTCAATATCAGTCGCCGGCCGTCTCGCGGCAGAGGGAAGGTTTCAATCATGAATGCAGCAGCTTTCGGCTATAGGCTTGGCCTGAACCAACCGATCGGCAGCCCGACCCAAAAACGGCTGACCGAGATGGCCGAGGCGATCGGCCGCGAGACCAACGGGCAGTTCCGGATCGATGTGTATCCGGAAAGCCGCCTCGGCCCGGACCCTCAGATGTTCGCCGACCTGCGCGCCGGCAGGCTCGAATTCATGGTCGCCGGGGCAACCCTGGGCGGCGTCGCGCCGACCAGCGCGTTGCCGCTGCTACCGTTCGCGTTCAAGGATTCGGCGGCGGTGTTCGCGGCACTCGACGGCGCGCTCGGCGACAAGATCCGCGGCGAGCTGGCGCAGAACGGCCTCCACGCCTTCCGCCTTTCGATGCAGAACGGCTTTCATCATCTGACGACGAGCACGCGCCCGATCCATTCAGCCGCCGATCTCGCCGGGGTGAAGATCCGCAGCCCGGGGGGTGAGATCGCGCAAGATTTCTTTGCGACCTTCGGGGCCGAGGCGGGGTATGTCCCGTTCAGCCAGATGTACGATGCGCTGAAAGAGCGCCGGTTCGACGGCCAGAGCGACCCGCTCGGCGTCGTATTGTCGCTGAAGCTCTACGAGGTGCAGAATTATCTGAGCCTGACCGGCCATTGGTGGTCGGGCTTCACCCTCCTCGCCAATGCCGATGCCTGGAGCCGCTCTGCCGCGCGACATCCAGGAGGTCGTCGAGCGCAACGCCGAGAAATACGCGCTGCTCCAGCGCCAGGACACCGAAGCGATCAATGCCGCCGGAGCCGAGGAATTGGCGCGCCGCGGCATGGCGGTCAACACCGCCGATGTCGCGAGCTTCCGGGCCGGCCTCGGCCGGTTTTACGCGCGCTGGCGCGAAAAGGCCGGTCCGGCGGCATGGCGGCTGCTCGAAATCCTATGCGGGTGAGATTACAGGCTGACGCGGATGGCAGGTCGAGCGACGCCTTTCCGTCTCGACGGCAAGACCGCGCTCGTCACCGGCGCCGGGCGTGGGATCGGTCGCGCCGTCGCCTTGGCCCTCGCGGCGGCCGGCGCCGAGCTGGTGCTGGTCAGCCGAACGCTGAGCCAGCTTGAAGAGGTCGCGCGCGAAATCGCGCAACACGGCGGCCGGGCGCGGGCGCTGCCGCTCGACGTGACCGACAGCGCCGCGGTGCGCGACGCCGTCGCCGGTCTCGGCCGGCCTCGACATCCTGGTCAACAATGCCGGCCTCAACCGGCCGCAGCCCTTTCTCGAGGTCGACGAGGAAACCCTCGACCGGCTGCTGACCCTCAACGTCCGCGCGGCGTTTCTGGTGGCGCAGGCATCGGCGCGGCGGATGGTCGCCCAAGGCGAGGGCGTCATCATCAACATGTCCTCGCAGATGGGCCATGTCGGCTCCGAGCGCGACCGCACCGTCTATGTCATGACCAAGCACGCGATCGAAGGGCTGACCAAGGCGATGGCGGTCGAACTGGCGCCGAAGGGCGTGCGCGTCGTCTCGATCGCCCCGACCTTTATCGATACGCCCGCTGGTCCGGCCATTTTTCGACGATCCGACATTCCGCAAATGGGTGCTCGACCGCATCCCATTGGGCCGGCTCGGCACGGTCGAGGAAGTGGCGTCCGCGGTCGTGTTCCTCGCCTCGCCCGCCGCCGCGCTCGTCACCGGCTCCTCACTGCTCGCCGACGGCGGCTGGACCGCGTGGTGATCTGCTGCCCAGATCTAGGATGGGTTGACCCCGACGCACCTGGCAGAAACCCATCGACGATGACCGGCTATCGGGTAGTTCTCAGTTTTGAATTGTAACGAATAGTGCTGACGGCTTTTGGACGCTCCGTATGTCAGTTTGGTCGGGTACTTGGGGGGCGGAAGACTGGAATGACCACCAAGGTAGGGCAGATCGTCATATCGGCGCAGACTGGGGCTGCAGCGGCGGCGACCGCCGTCACCCGTATTTCACCCGAGAGACAAGAAGGCGACTGCGGGAAATTTTGCTGCCGGTTCTGAAGAACCGGCTGACGAGCAAAAAGCGCTCGAACGAATTCGCCGCTACGGCGACAATCCCCGAGAAACCAGCAAGATTTTCACGATCACGCCAGCGACAGCCGAGGTGCTGCTCGTGACTACAATTTCGAAAACCTGCGAAAAAACCGAAAGCCATCGCCCGCTATGCGGACGATATGGCTGCACGGCGCTGGTCCCTGACCGGCGATACAATCAAATTCTCCAACGAGAAGCGCTTAAGGGACGGGCAGAACCGGCTAGCCGCCTGTGTTCGGGCGGGAGCCGTGTTCGCCACCTACATTGTCTTTGGAATTGATGACGCGGCTTTCGATCGTATGGACCAGGGCCGCAACCGCAGCGGCTCCGACGTGCTGGCAATCGCCGGATATTCGAATACCGCGGCGCTAAGTGGCGCGGTGCGCTGGCACAGCTGATCGAGACCTAGCGTGCCCAGAATCGCGTACACGTACCCAGCGCCAGAGGTTCTCCGATTGCTGCAGGAACGCTACGGGACCTTGCCGGATTACATACGCCAAGCCCGCTGGATCTATGCCACTACCGGGCAGCCCCTGTCGCTGGTAACGGCGCTACTTTATCTGTTCCATAAAGCCAATTTCGCTAAGGCATCCGATTTCGCGAATGCCTGGGAATCCGGCAACAAAGCACCCGAATTTAACGCGATTGACCTAATGCAAAGAAAAATCTGGGGGTTGCAATCGGTTACTAGCGGCAGAGTTCACGATGTCGTTCGCGCCGCGTTGATCATCATAGCCTGGAACCTTTTCGTCGCTGGGCGAAAAGGCCGCAAGCCTGATTTTGAGTGGCACGTGAGCAGCGTTCCGAAAATCGGTCGTAGCGGCAAGTCCTGTAGCGATACTGAGATGTGTTCCGGCAATTGGGCGTCTAGCGGAGCGGTTTGATCAGCTACGCGAGCGAGCATGGACGGATAGCTTTCGCCAGGTCGGTATGTATCGCCGGAAAGGATCCTCAGTGGCGCCCAGGACTCGACGCATCTGCCGGTTGCAGCAGCCGACCGAATTCGAGCTGGTGATCAATTGAAACCGAAAGGCGCTCGGCCTCACCGTGCCGCCCGCGCTGTTGGCGCAGGCCGACGAGGTCACCGAATGAGGACATACCCGCTCAACTCGCTCCGATTTCCGGCCGTGTCGGGTCCGGCTGCAGTGGAACCGCATCGATGTCGGTTTGCGAGAAATCGTCGCCCTGAAACAGCAACGGCAAGCCCCTGCTCTTTGCCAGAGCATAGGCAAAGCAGTCGCCATAATTCAGCCCGGCAGGATGCCGGCCTCTGCCAAAACGCCGCCAGGCGATGCGCGCGGTTTCGGCCTGGTCTTGATCGACCGCGACAATCTCGATCGCGGCGCGATAGAGCAGCAAATCGAGTTCGCGGCCACCGGCTTCGCCCTTACGGCTCTCGATCACGATCGAGGCCTCCAGCAGGTTTGCCGCCGACAACAGGCGCTGCGAGGCAGCTTCGATCGCCTGGGCGATTTGGGCGGCGTTTTTCTCGCTCAGCAGCACTGCGACGATTGCCGAGCTGTCGATGACCATCAGCGCGGCAGCCCGTGCTCGTCATAGCCGAGAATTTCGTTCGCCGAGCGCGTATCGAGATCCGGCAAGGCCGCGCAACGCTTGCCGATCTCTAGGATTTCGGCGGCGAGGCGGCGGCCGCCATGCCGCAGGCGAACCCGCTGCAAACGTTCCTCGGCCGCTCGCCGCACTGCGGTTGTAACCGATTCTCCGGCCGCTGCAGCGAGTTCGCGCACGAATTTTTCTGTCGCCGGGTCCTTGATGTTCAGGGCCATCGGGTTACCATGGCAGAAAAAATCTGTCTATGAAGATACGATATCGTCGACCTCGCGTCCAGGCTGGCTCAAACGAGGCGCGGCCAGGCTTGTCCGGTGATAACTTCTTTGTCCCAAGGGCTAGCTGGTCACAGCCACAGGAGGGATGCAGATGCCGCGACACATCAAATCGGCGGCGCTCGCCGGCACCCAGGACGAGGCCGACGCAAGGACTCGCGCCACTGTCGAAAGCATCATCGCCGATGTCGCCAGGCGCGGCGATGCGGCGGTGCGCGAACTGTCCGAGCGCTTCGACAAATGGTCGCCGCCGAGCTTTCCGGCTGTCAGACTGACGAAATCGCCGCGCTCGTCGCCAAGGTCTCGCCGCAGACGATCGCCGACATCAAATTCGCGCAGGCGCAGATCCGCAATTTCGCCGAGATCCAGCGCGCTTCGCTGAAGGATGTCGAGGTCGAGACCTTGCCGGGGGTGGTGCTCGGCCACCGCCACATCCCGGTCGGCAAGGTCGGCTGCTATGTGCCGGGCGGGCGCTATCCGATGGTCGCCTCGGCGCATATGTCGATCGTCACAGCCAAGGTCGCCGGTGTCGGGCACATCACCGCCTGCACCCCGCCGAACCAAGGCGGCCCGCATCCCGAGACGATCGCGGCGATGCATCTCGGCGGCGCCGACGAGATCCATGTACTGGGCGGCGTGCAGGCGGTGGCGGCGATGGCGCTCGGCACCGAGACGCTTCAAGCCGGTCGACATGCTGGTCGGCCCCGGCAACGCCTATGTCGCCGAAGCCAAGCGCCAGCTCTACGGCAAGGTCGGCATCGATTTGTTCGCCGGCCCGACCGAGATCCTGGTCATCGCCGATGATTCCGCCGACGCCGAGATGTGCGCGACCGATTTGTTGGGCCAGGCCGAGCACGGCCCAACCTCGCCGGCGATCCTGCTGACCACCTCGGAAAAGCTTGCTCATGCCACGATCGCTGAAGTGAATCGCCAACTGGGCGTATTGCCGACCGCCGATGTCGCCGGCATCGCCTGGCGCGATTACGGCGAGGTCATCCTCTGCGCCGACGACGACGAGATGGCGGCAGAGGCCGACCGCATCGCCGCCGAGCATGTCGAGGTGCTGACCCGCGAGCCCGCGAAGCTGGCTCGACCGGCTGAAGAATTACGGCGCCCTGTTTCTCGGCCCAGAAACCAATGTCTCCTATGGCGACAAGGTGATCGGCACCAACCACACATTGCCGACCAAGGGTGCCGCCCGCTACACTGGCGGCCTGTGGGTCGGCAAGTTCCTGAAGACCTGCACCTATCAGGAGGTCAAGACCCCCGAGGCGAGCGCGATGATCGGCGAATATTGCAGCCGCCTCTGCGCGATCGAACGCTTCTGGGGCCACAAGGAGCAAGCCGATCTGCGCGTCCGCCGCTACGGCCGCAAAAACGCCACGGGGTAGGGAAGCACTTAGTTCTCCGGCAGGCCGGCCGTGCGGAAACCCGCAACGAAGATGGCCAGGATTTCCGGCGGCAGGAACGTCGCCATAGAAACCTTGTACCCGGCGATCGTCAACTCGGGTCGAAGCTCGATCAGCCGCCTGAGCCAATCGCGCGCTTCCTCGATTTGGCCGAGATGGCCGCAAGAGGCCACCTTGACGCTGATCGCGCTGCCAAAGCGCGGCTGATCGCGCAGCGACCGATCCGCCCACTCCAAAGCGTCCTGGTATCGTGCTGCGGTAAGATGGGCGAAAGCGAGCCCGCCCGAAAACATATAGCCGAGCGGGTCGAGCGGGCTCAATCGCATCGCGCGCTGGAGCGCCTCGATCGCTGCACTCGGCCGGTTTTGGAAGCCTGACACCCAACCACTTGCCATCCACGCGTGCGCGGAATTGGGATTGAGCACTAAGGCACGGTCGATGGCGCTTGCCGCCGTAGCGTGCTCGCCAGCAAGTATAGAAAGTGCGTCGCCGGCCATCCAGAGAACGTCGGGGTCGTCCTTGCCCGCCTCGATCGCCTGTCCCGCCAGGCGCAGCCCTTCTGCGATCTCTGCGTCCGAGAGCGGCTCCCCACCTCTTGCTCTTCGGAGGGCGAGACACAAGCCGATCATCGAGGCCGCCGGTGCATAGCACGGATCGACGGTAAGCGCTCGTTTGAGCAAGGTAATAGCCTCTCGTGTGCCCTCTCCTGAGTGCTTGTGAAATTGCGCAAGCGCGCGCAAGTACAGATCGTAGGCGTCCAGGCGTTGGGTCGGCTTCCGCGTTGCTCGCTCGATCTCAGAGTGGCGAAGCCGTGGCTCGATCGCGCCGACGACGCTGCTTGCCACCTGATCCTGCAGCGCGAAGATGTCGTCGAGTTCGCCGTCGAAGCGGTCAGCCCAGATATGCGCGCCGCTGGTCGTGTCGATCAGCTGACCCCCGATACGAACGCGGTTCCCGGCCTTGCGCACGCTGCCTTCGAGCACATAGCGCACGCCCAATTCGCGGGCTACCTGCTTCACGTCGACCGGCCGACCCTTGTAAGTGAAGCTCGAATTGCGCGCGATGACGAATAGCCACGGCAGGCGGGAAATGGCGGTCGTGAGGTCCTCGACGATCCCGTCGGCGAAATACTCCTGCTCCGGATCGCCGCTCATGTTCTGAAATGGCAGCACCGCCAGCGACGGCTTCTCCGGCAGCGGCAACGGCGCTTTCGCCATAGCGTTCTCGGCGATCGCAATACGGTAGACGCGCACTGGCCTCGCGATGTTCTTGACCTGTTGCTCGCCCAAATCCACAAAGGCAACATCGAGTTTGTCGCGCACCTGGTCACGCACAACCCGGCTGACGCAGATCCCGCCTGGATCGGCCAAAGCTTCGAGCCGCGCCGCGACATTGACGCCGTCGCCGTAGATGTCGTGCTCGTCGATGATGATATCGCCGAGGTTGATCCCGATGCGAAACTCAACGCGCTTCTCGGCCGGGATTGCCACGTTGCGCGTCACCATCTCGCGCTGCAGCTCGACGGCGCACCGCACCGCATCGACGACGCTCGGAAATTCGACAAGCAGCCCGTCGCCAGTTTTACTGACGATGCGCCCGCGGTGCTCCTCGACTTTGGGATCGCCTAGCTCGCCCTGGATCGCCTTCATCGCCGCGTGCGTGCCTTCCTCATCCTCGCCCATCAGCCGCGAATAGCCGACGACGTCAGCGGCCAGGATCGCCAACAGCCGTCGCTCGACCCGTTCCTCCGCCATTAGCGCTGCCTCCGCCGACAGCCGCAACATACCATGTCTTATTGGCTACTGCGGGTCCTTCTCCCGCGACGCCGGAATTATCACGCCGACTTTTGCCGGCAGGGAGCTACGGGTGGGGCGGCGGCAGATAGCGGATCGCGGCCAACAGGATGCCGACGGCGACGATGAACATACTGCCTAGCCGGATCGTCAGATCGCGCCGCAGCAATTCGATCTCCGCCCTCACCGCAGCGATTTCGGCCCTTACCTCGGTCCGCAGCGCGGCAATTTCCGCCCGCAGTTCGGCCCCCAGCGTAGTAACTTCCATCCGCACCGAGGCGATGTCGGCGCTGGTCGCGAGCTCGGCGCCGGACATCGCCTCGGCCAAGGCCTCCGCGGTGTCGCCCGCCTGCTTTGGCGGGAAGCCGGCAGTTTCGAGCCGTCGCGCGAGCTTCAGCGTGTCGAAAGGCACAGCGCCCATGTAACGAAACTTACGGTGCGAAACCCTGAATGTCGAGATTGCCCCAAGCTGGCGTGCGGCTGCCCGCCGGCGCCCGCCGGCGGCTACATCCGCTTATAAAAAACCCCGTCTTTCATGATGTGGGTCAGGTGTTCGCCTTGGCCGTCGAGCAAGGCAATGTCGGCCAGCGGATCGCCGTCAACGGCGATCAGGTCGGCGCGGGCGCCGGGGGCGATGACGCCGAGCTCGCCGGCGCGGTTCAGCAGTTCGGCGTTGACGGTCGTCGCCGAGCGGATGATGTCGAACGGCGCCATCGCCTCGGCGCGGATCACGAATTCGCGCGACTGGTGGCGGTGCATCGGTCCCAGCAGATCGGTGCCGAAGCCGATCTTGACCCCCGCCGCCTGCAATATTTCGAGCGAGCGCAAGCCCGGCCTCGCGCACGTCGCCGAGCTTGGCGAGACTTACCTCGGGAAATCCCAACTCGCGGCCAAAGCGGTGCATCGCGTCGAAGGTCACCAGGGTCGGCACAACAAAGGCGTCGGCGCCGGCGACGTGCTCGGCGGTGGCGCGGTCGATCAGATTGCCGTGCTCGATCGAGCGCACCCCGAAATCGATCGAGCGGCGGATCGCCTCCGGCGAATAGGCGTGCGCCATCACATAGGTGTGCCAGGCCGCGCGCCTCCTCGACGATCGCGCGCACCTCCTCTTCGCTGTATTGCAGGTTCCACACCGGGTCGTAGGGCGAGGCGACGCCGCCCGAGGCCATGATCTTGATCTGGGTCGCCCCTTTGCGCAGCTCGTCGCGCGCCGCGCGGCGGCATTCCGCGACGCCGTCGGCGATGCGGGCGAGCCCGGCGCCGCCCTCGCAGCAGGCGCAGGCTACGACCGACACCGAGCGCGTGCGCGGCCGCAGATCGCCATGTCCGCCGGTCTGGCTCAACGCCTGTCCCGAGGGGAAAATCCGCGGGCCGCGCACCAGCCCCTCCTCCACCGCCTCGGCGAGCCCGCCATCGGCTCCGCCGGCGTCGCGGATCGTCGTGAAGCCGCGCTGCAGCATGCCCTTCGAGTACGCGGGCCGCCTGCAATGTCACCAGACTGACCGGCCGCTCCGATAGCCGCGCCAGCGCCTGGTCGACCGCGATCACGTGGACATGCGCGTCGATCAATCCGGGCATCAAGGTGCGCCCTTTGAGATCGACAGTCTCGGCGGTGGCGCTAGTGATCGGCCGGTCCGACACCTCGCGGATCTGCCCGCCCTCGACCAGAACGTGATGATCCTCGCGCCGTTCCCGTCGAGTGCCGTCGAGAACCGCGCAGTTGGCGAAAATGATGGCCGCCATCGACCGAAATCCCCTGGTTGCCCGCGCGAGCTTAGGCCGGATACCAGATATGCGGAAGCCGGCTCCTTGCCCAACCGCCGGGCGGCGATTAACGTCGCGACAGGCATCCCTTGGGAGGAAAAGCTATGTCGACACTGATCATCGGCGGCACCGGTTTCATCGGCCGCCGGCTCATCCCGCTATTGGCGGCGCGCGGCGAAGAAATCACATGCATGGACATCAACCCCGGCACCGCCTCGTACGACAATCTGGGCAAGCAGGTCCGCGTCGTGCGCGGCGATGTCGCGCAGTTCGACGACGTGATGTCGGTGATGGCGACGGCGAAGCCGACGCGGGTCGTCAACCTCGCCTATTACCTCGGCAGCGAGCACCCGCCGCATGCCGCGTTCAAGCTCAACATCCTCGGCATGGATAATTGCTTCGAGGCAGCGCATTTGTGCGGCGTCAATCGCGTCGCCTATGCCAGCTCATTGGCGGTCAGCGGCGAGCAGAAGCATTACGGCGATCGCGTGGTGACCGAGGACGATTTCCGTCACGGCCACGTCCAATACGCGATGCACAAGATCTTCAACGAATGGCAGGCGCAGGATTACCGCGAGAAGCACGGGATGGAGATCACCGCGATCCGCCCGGCCAACGTCACCGGCAACGACAAGATCGTCGGCTCGGTCGACCATGTCTTTTGCATTACCGATCCGGCGCGCGGCAAGGCGGTCTCGTTCCCCTACAAGGACGCGATGCGCTGCCCGGTCCATGTCGACGAGATCGCGGAGATCTTTGCGCGGGTGATCATGACCGACAAGCCGACAGCACTGGGTCTACAACACCGGCGGCATCGCGATCAGCCTCGGCGAAATCGCCGACATGGTGCGCGAGTTCCTGCCCGACGCCAAGATCACCTTCGACAAGGAGACCGGCGGCAAGGAGCTGTCCGGCAACTACCTGATCGACAACACGCGCCTCGTCCAGGAATTCGGCGTCCAGTACCGCCCCTATCGCGAGCGCGTCTTGCAGATCATCAACGAGGTGCGCCGCGAAGAGGGCCTGCCCCTGATCGCCGACCGGTAGCGGCTGCCCCTCACCCGCCCCGCCAGCGCGGGGAGAGGGACCCTGCGCCGCGGGAGGGTGAGGGGCTCCGCCTCTTGCTTCAGCCTCCGGTCGCCGGCGCCGTGTACTCGGCGTCGCTGACGTGCTCGCCCCATTTGGTGCCCTGGCCTTGCTCGCCGGCTTCCGACAGCGCCAGATGCGCGAACAGGCGATCGGGCGAGGCGCCGTGCCAGTGCATCGTATCAGGCGGGATATTGACCGTGTCGCCCGGGTTCAGCGCTTGCGGCTTCTCGCCCTTGAAGCAGATGCGGCCGACCCCGGACAAACAGAAGAGAGTCTGGCCAACCGGGTGAGAGTGCCAAGCGGTGCGTGCGCCCGGCGTGAACGTCACGACCGAACCTCCAAGGCGCGACGGCGCTTCGGCGGTGATTACCGGATCCTGGAACACGACCCCGGTGAAGGTCTCGGCGGCGCCCCGCCTCGTGGTGCGCGCCCCGGCGCGAATGACTCCGGCTTTTACTGGCATGATTGTGCGCTCCTTCCAGTGGCGGCGGTCTCGTGACCGCTCAAAAATTAAAGGGTAAGCGGGCGCGAAGCAACCGCTTGGCCGGCCGGCTGGCGGGTCAATGCCGCCACTGGCTGGCGGGTGCCTCGTCCCCACTCAGCGGATAGCCGGCGGCAGGCGGCGGCGACCAGCGCGGCGGTCTCGGCCGGTTCGCTCCGCCGCGCCGCCGCAGCGCGGCGCAGTCGGTAGTAGGCGCGGATCGTCAGCGGGATCGAGCCGATATAGACGACGCCGATCGCGGTCAAGGTCGGCCACGGCGCCGTCGTGACAAAGGCGGCCAATATGCCGATGCCGAGCAAGGTCGGCACGACCAGGTCATGGGGAATGCGGATCCGTTTCAGCGACACGGTCGGCACCTTGCTGACCATCAACAGCGCCACGCCGGTCACGGTCAGCGCGCTCAGATAGGGCGAGCGGAACAGCCAATCGCCCCACTCGAAGCTCAGGAACATCGGCACCATGACGAGCCCGGCGCCGGCCGGGGCCGGCACCCCGCTGAAAAACGGCGACGGCGTAGGCCGGCCGATCGCTGCCGGCCTCGGTGTTGAAGCGGGCGAGGCGCAGCGCGCAGCAGACGGCATAGAACAGCACGATCGCCCAGCCGAGGCCGTGCAAAGTCGACATCGTCCACAAATAGAGCACCGAAGCCGGCGCCACGCCGAAGCTGACGAAATCCGACAGGCTGTCGAGTTCGGCGCCAAAGCTCGAGGTCGATTTGAGCAGCCGGGCGATGCGTCCGTCGAGACCGTCAAAGATGCCGGCGACGATGATCGCAAACACGGCGCCGACGAAATTGCCGTTCATCGCGAAGCGCATCGCCGTCATCCCGGCGCACAACGCCAGCAAGGTCAGGATGTTCGGGACCATGCGGTTGAACGACAGATCGGAGAGCCGATGCACCCGCGGCCGCCGCACCCGGCCCGATCGCCTTCTCACTGCTCCGCTCCTCTCACCGCGCCCTCCCCGTTCAGTGCGCGAACCCCTGTCGCGACGGCTCCTGCGCGAAACGGTCGGCGAGGACGGTTTCCCCGCCCACCATCCGCTGCCCGGCGACCACCATTGTTACATAAGGTGGTGGACAATAAACATCGACCCGTGAGCCAAAACGGATGATGCCCATCCGCTGGCCCGTCGCAATACGCTGGCCCTCGCGCAGGTCGCAGACGATGCGGCGGGCGACGAGACCGGCGATTTGCACATACGCGATTTCGGGACCCTCGGGCGGAGCGACGCGAATCGCCATCCGCTCGTTATTGAGGCTCGCCTCTTCATGGCTCGCATTGACAAAGCGGCCTTTGGTATAGCGCAACGCCACGACGCGGCCGCCAACCGGGGCGCGGGTCACGTGGACGTCGAAAATGTTCAAAAAAATGCCGATCCGGGCAACCTCACCGTCGCCCATCTCGAGCTCGGGCGGCGGGCGCGCCGGGGTCACGGACGTAACGATGCCGTCGGCCGGGCTGACCAGCAGCCCCTCTCGGGTCGGGGTGACGCGCCACGGGTCGCGGAAAAAATAGACCATCCACAACGTGACCACCGCGGCCGCCCACCCGGCGGGGGTCCAAAGCAGAAACAGCAGCACCGTGGCGAGCGCCGCCGCGAGGACAAATTTGAAACCGTCCGGGTGCAGCGGCGCCAGAACCCTTCTCAGCACGAAAATCCACCTGGGAGGCCGGCAGGGGCGGCTCAGCTTCCCTCACGGCGCCATGCCGCGACGAGCCCGCCGACGATCAGCAGCAAGGCCGCAACCGCCGGCAGCAGAGGGATCTCGCTGAGCCCGGTCACGGTATAGTCCCCATTCGCGCGGAAGCCCATCCAGTTATTCCCAGCCGCGGTCCGGTCCGGTGAAACCCGGCGGACCTCCGGGATCTTACCCGAGCCGACCCAGAAGATTCCGCCGCCGGTCGCGGCGACGACCGGCGCCAGCTTTTCCGGCGTCGTGCAGGACGTCGGCGAACTCTATCGGATTGAGCGGCCCTGCCGCAGCGAGCGCGGTGCGGGTGCCATCGGTCACCCGGTAGAGCCCCATCTGATCGATCGCCAGACTGCCACCGCTGCGCCCGCCATGCTCCGGCGTCAACTTCAGGCTGCGGCTCGACCCGTCGGGGGCGGTCACTGTGACCGGGTGGTCGTCGGGCTCCAGCGATTGGCGCGTGATGATCAGCCTGTCGCCGTCGACCGCCGCGCGCAGATCGTTTTCCTCGAGATCGGGCTCCTTCATCAGCCAATAGGCGAGCCGGCGCAACAGCTCGGCCTGCGGGCCGCCGCCTTCGAAGCCGCGCGCCCAAAACCACATCTCGTCGGACAGGAGTTGCGCCACCCGTCCCTTGCCGACGCGATCGAGAACCAAGAGCGGGTCGCCGCGGTCGCCGGTCATCACCGTCACGCCGTTACGGACCCGCGAATCGACCTGGCGGAACCAGCGTCCCCAGCTCGGCGCCCCACCCCGCGGGCCCGCCCCCGGCAGTTCTTCGGTTACCGGATCGCGCCGGCCGAGATCGGTCAGTTGCGGTTTGAACCCGTCCTCATAGACCTCCCCAGTCGGTTCGGCCGGCAAAATCGACCCGAGCGGCGTGCGCGACAGGCTCATCGGCGTGCCGTAATTGGGGCCGGCGGCTTCGAGGAAGGCGCCGCCATTGCGCACGTAGCGCACGACGTTTTCGAGATAGGCCTGCGGGATGACCCCGGGCCGCGAATATCGATCGAAGATGATCAGGTCGAAATCGTCGAGCTTGGTGTCGAAGAGCTCCCGAATCGGAAAGGCAATCAGAGACAGCTCGCGGATCGGGGTCCCGTCCTGCTTCTCGGGTGGGCGCAGGATCGTGAAGTGAACGAGATCGACGGACGGATCCGATTTGAGGATGTTGCGCCAGACGCGCTCGCCGGCATGCGGTTCGCCGGAAACCAGCAGCACCCGCAAGCGGTCGCGCACGCCGTTGACCACGACGACGGCGCGGTTATTGACGAGCGTCAGCTCGCGCGGGCCGGGCGCAACCTCGAGCTCCAGCACATTGGGACCACCGTGGTCGATCGGGAGCGTCAGCGGGACGTCGCGGCCGATCGGGACCATCAGTTGCTGTCGGGCGCCGCCGTCCTTGCGCCAGGTCACCCTCGCCTCGTTCTGATCGTCGCCGGCTTTCTCAGCAGCGGTTTCGGGCAGGTCCTCGACCCGGACGGTCAGCTGCACCTGCTTGCCGACGAGGCCAAAGCTCGGCGCCTGAGCCACGACAAGTCGCCGGTCACCCTCGTCCGGCCGGCCGGACAGCAGAACATGCAGCGGCGCGCCGACCGCTTGCGCCAGCGTTTTCGAATCACCGGCCGGCACATCGTGCACCTCCCCGTCGGTGATCATGACCACCCCGGCGAGGCGCTGGCGCGGCACATCGGACATGGCTCGATCGAGTGCCGCAAACAACCGGGTTCCCTCGTCGCCGGCGCCCGGCTGCGGCGCCCCCGCCCGGATGACCCGCAGATCGAGATCGGGCTCCCGGGCAAGGCGCTTCTTGACCGCCGCCAGCGCCGTCTCGGTCGCCTGCCGCCGATCGCCAATACTCTGGCTCGGCGAATCGTCGACGATGACGATGGCGACGTCCCGCCGCGGCGCGCGCTGCTCCTCGATCAGGGACGGGTTGACGAGCGCGGCCAGCAGCACAACGATCGCGATGGCCCGCCAGCCCAGCCCCGGGGCCCGCCGCAGGATGCCGAAACCGAGGCAGAGCGCGCCGGCGATAGCGAGCAGGGCCAGCAACAGCCACGGCAACAGCGGCGCCGCGGCGAGCGTAAAGCCGCTGCCGCTCATTGGCCGAGGCGCTCAAGGATCGCCGGCACGTGCACCTGATCGGCTTTGTAGTTGCCGGTCAGCACGTACATGACGAGATTGATGCCGAAGCGCAGCGCCATTTCGCGCTGTTCTTCGCCGCCCGGCACCACGGCATAGAGCGGCCGGCCATCCTTATCGATCGCCCAGGCGCCGGCCCAATCATCGGCGCCGACAATGACGCTCGAAACCCCGTCATTGACATGGTTCTCGACCGGTTCGACCCAAAGAGTCCCGACATCCCAGCGGCCGGGAAACTCATGCATCAGATAAAAGGATTTGGTCAGCACATGGTCGGGCGGTATCGGCACCAACGACGGCATCTTGATCCCCGCTGTCAGCCGGCGCAGCCGTTCCGCCGCAATCGCCGCGCCGCCAAACGGGCCGGGCGTCTGCTCGTCGCCGTCGCGGGTGTCGAACAGGATCGTGCCGCCGGTCTCGATATACCGGTTGATGCGCTCGATCGCGCTCGGTGACGGTGGCGGCTGGTCGGCGGTCACGGGCCAATAGAGTAGCGGGAAAAAGATCAGCTCGTCGGTTTCGATGTCGATCGCGAGGGGATCGGCAGTCTCGACCGCGGTCCGCCGATTGAGCACATCACTGAGGCCGACGAGCCCGGCGCGGCTCTCCGCGTCGACTGCGTCGTCCCCGGTGCGCACATAAGCAAGGCGCAGCTCGGCAGTGGCGCGCACGACGAACGCGTCGTCGGCGCGCGGCGCGCCAGGAAAGACGAGCGCCGCGAGGATAAAGATGCCCGCGACTCGCGCCGGGCGCCGCCGCAGCAGGCCGCGCAGCGCGTAGGCGATCAGCAGATCGGCGAGCGCCAGCAACAGCGCGGCAGTCAATAGCGGCGCGCGCAAATCGGTTTCACGGCCGCGGGCAAAGGTCTCGCGCCGCGCGTCGCCGGGCAGGCCGGAAATCGCCTTTAGTTCGCCGATCCCGGACGAAAGATTGAGCGCGCGGCGCGAGTCTTGCGTTCCGTAGAAGCCCGGCGGGTGTTGGGGCGAGACGATTGCGGCAGCGATCTCTTTGCCGGGGATCGGGCGCGCCGTCGCCGGGGGGCGCTGCAGCCGGCCAAACCCGTCGAGCGTCTCGATCGGCGGCAACATGTCCTCGCTCGCCGCGGTCACCCCTTGGCTGGTCGCCACAATCCGCCGCAGCATCTCGACGAACAAGCCGGAGAGCGCGAGATTGGACCAATCGGCGTTTGCCGTCGTGTGCATCAACACGATCCAGCCGCGGCCATGCTTTTCCGCGGTCACCAGCGGGGTGCCGTCGGCTAGCCGCGCCCAGGTCTTGCCCGCGAGGTCGATATCGGGCTCCGCCAGCACTTGGCGCGAAACTGTCACATCGCTCGGAATCGCCAGTCCGGCAAACGGGCTGTCGGCGGCAAAGGGGGCGAGCTTTGCCGGTTGCTCCCACGACATCGCGCCGCCTATCGTGCGACCGCCACGGCGCAGTCGCACCGGCAACAGCGTGTCGTCCTGCTCGGCGAGGTGTGGCCCGGCAAAGCGCAGCAACAGGCCGCCGGCCTTGATCCAGTTGTCGACCGCCGCCGCCTCCGCCGGAGAATCCGGTCCCGAATCCGAGTAGATCAGCACCGCGAGCTGGCGCTTCAGCAAATCGGTGACCGGCCCGCGGCGGGTTTCGGCGAACGGTCCCAGCGCCCGCTCCAGATAAAAATTCTCGCTGAGCAGCGGCTGTCCGCTGCCGTTCGGCGGCCCGACGATCCCGACCGGACGGCGGCGCCAGCGTTCGTCAAGCAAAAGCACGGTGCCGGCCGATTGGCCGTCCTCGACCTCGACGCGGGTCGTCTGGTTTCCGAGTTCACTCGGCATCGCCAGCTCGACCTTGACCGATTTTGCACCGGCCTCGAGAGTCGCGTCCCGGCGGGTCAGCAAGCGGCCGTCCGCACCGCTCGCGCGCACCTCGTAGAGCCGCGGTTTTGCCGCCGGCAGCGAGCGCAGCACGACGCTGAGATCCTTGGCCTCCCGATCGCCTGCGGCGAGCAGCGCCGGAGCCTCGCCCGGCCCCGCGTCGAGGTAGCGCAAGCTGCCCAAATCGTCGAGATACGCGGCCAGCGCGGTTGCGCCGCTGTCGGCAATGCCGTCGCTGAGCCAGATCGAGGCGTTTATATCGGGCAAAGACAGCGCCTTCAGCCGGGCCAGCGCGGCCTGCCGATCGACCGGCCACGGCTTTGGCTGCAATACGTCGATCGCGGCGCGGGCATCGACGGCACGGATGGGCGCCAGCGGCGGCAATGCGGTGTCGCCGGCGGGCGGGGCGGTGGTGACGAGGACGACCTGGCGGCTTTCGCGCGCGGCCTCGGCCAGCAGATCGTCGAGCGCCGCCTGTCGGACCGGCCAATCGCGCGCCGCTGCCCAACCATCATCGACGACCAGAATGATTGGTCCGGTTCCGGCGAGGAGTGCCTGCGGGTTCAGGAGCGGGTGAGCCGCCGCGACAATGACCAGCGCGGCCAGCGCCATGCGCAGAAGAATCAGCCAGAGCGGGGTCCGCGCCGGGGTTTCGTCGCGCGGCGCCAGCCCGAGCAACAGGCGGATGGCCGGGAAATCGATGCGGCGCGCCGCTGGCGGCGTCACCCGCAGCAGCCACCAGATAATCGGCAGCCCCGCCAGCGCTACCAGCAGCCAAGGCGAGGCGAAAGCGAGGGGGCCCAGCGCCAACATCGCTCAGCTCACCGCGAACTTGCCGACGCCACCCTCACCCACCCAGCCAATCGGCTGGGTCCTTTCTCTCTCGCACAGCCGGAGAGGGACCTGGGGTGCCGAGCGTGCCGAGGCGGGTCAAGATACCCTGGCAATTCCTCATCGCCGCTCTTCACCCGACAACGCTTCAAAGAGCGCCAGCAGCGCCAGCCCGGGCGGGCGATCAGTACGATGAACTCCGAACGTCCAACCGAGCCGCCCGGCGATCGCGCCAAGACCGGCGCGGTGATCGAGAAAGCGGCTCGCGTAATCATCGCGGATGCTCTCGACGCGGCTGATGACGACCTCGTCACGCTCCTCGATCCCTGCGAACCGCACCCGCCCATCGAACGGCAAGTCCTCTTCGGCCGGGTCCACGATCTGAAGCAGATGCCCTTTGAGCCCGGCGCCGGCAAAGCGGGCGAGCGCGGCATTGACCGTGTCGAGCGGAGACAGAAAATCGCCGATCAGAACCAACTGGCCGGCGCGCGGCAGCGGCTCGAAGGCCGGGAGGCTTCCCGGCTCGGCCCGCTGGGCGATCAGCTCGACGATCCGCGACAGGGCAACGCGTCCGCTGATTGGGGCTACGCCGCTTCCGAGCAACGTCAGCCGCTCGCCGCCGCGCACCAACAGGCTCGCCAGCGCGACCAGCAGCAATTCGGCGCGATCACGCTTGGTCGGCCAGCTGGCGTCGAAGATATACTGAGCCGAGCTGTAATCCATCGAGGCTGACGCGTCACGCCATAGCCATACGCTCTGCGCGGCTTCCCATTCGGTTTCACGGACGTAGAGGCGCTGAGACTTGGCGCTCTGGCGCCAATCGATTCGGCTCGCGGCGTCACCGGGCGCATATTGCCGGAACTGCCAGAAGGTCTCCCCTTGCCCGACACGGCGACGCCCGTGCACGCCCTGCGCCACGTTGGCGGCGACGCGTTCCGCCGCGACCAGCAGCGGCGGCAATCCCGCCGCAGCCTGCTCGGCGCGGTCGCGCAAGGCGGCGACCGGCGCCCTCTGGCGCGTGAGCAGGGAGGCAAGCGGTCGCGACGGGGCAGAATTCACCGGAACGGCGCCGATATTTGCGAGATGACCTGAGCCACCGTGACCCCTTCGGCCCGCCCGGCAAAACTGACCGCCATGCGATGGCGCAGCACCGGCGGCGCCAAGGCCACGACATCGTCAACCGACGGGCTGAACCGGCCGTCAATCAGCGCCCGCGCGCGGCAGGCGAGCATCAAAGCCTGGCTGGCGCGCGGGCCCGGTCCCCACGAGACAAAGCGCGTGATCCCCTCGGCCGCGGCGCCATTTGGCCGGCCGGAGCGGACCAGCTCCAGGATTGCCTCGACGACGCTCTCGCCCACAGGTATGCGGCGCACCAGGCGTTGCGCCGCCGTCAGCTCGGCGACATTCATCGCCGGCCTTGGCCGGTCCTCGGCGATGCCGGTCGTCGCGATCAGCATTTCGCGCTCCGCCTCGCGGTCGGGATAATCGACGTCGATCTGCAACAGAAACCGGTCGAGCTGCGCTTCAGGCAGCGGATACGTGCCTTCCTGCTCGAGCGGATTTTGCGTCGCCAGCACGTGAAACGGCCGCGGCAGCTGATGATATTGGCCGGCGATCGAGACGCGGCCTTCCTGCATCGCCTGCAGCAGCGCCGATTGCGTGCGCGGGCTTGCCCGGTTGATCTCGTCGGCCATCAGCAGCTGGCAAAAAACCGGCCCGGCGATGAAGCGGAAAGAGCGCCGCCCGGCGTCGCTTTCCTCGAGCACCTCGGACCCCAGAATGTCGGCCGGCATCAGATCGGGCGTGCATTGAATGCGCTTCTCGTCGAGCCCGAGGATCGCCCCCAAGGTCTCGACGAGCCGGGTCTTGGCAAGGCCCGGAACGCCGATCAGCAACGCGTGACCGCCGCACAGCAAGGTGATCAGGGCTTGCTCGACGACCTCCTGCTGGCCAAAGATGATTTCACCAATTCGCGCCCGGGCCAGGCTGAGGCTCCGCCCCAGCGCTTCGACCTCGGCGACGAGATCGGCGGAGGCAGTGTTGACGTGCGGAGGAGAGGACAAAAGTTAAGATCCCTCTTTCAAGCTGTTCGGCGGGTGCGAGCCTGATGGAAAATACCGGCTCCGGCAATTCCCCACAAAGTACTCCTAGTACGGGCGAGCGGTTGCCGATCGATTGCGGCGATCTCGACATCCGCATCGCCCGCGACGGCACTTGGTTTTATCGTGGATCTCCAATCGGCCGCCTGCCGCTTGTCAAGCTCTTCGCCTCCGTCCTGCGTCGCGAAGCAGATGGATCCTATTGGCTCGTGACCCCGGCCGAGCGCGGTCGCATCGAGGTCGAGGACGTTCCTTTTCTCGCCGTGGAACTGACTGTCGCCGGTGAAGGCCGCGACCGGCGACTGATCTTCCGGACCAATCTGGACGACATTGTGACGGCAGGGCCGGACAATCGGCTGCGTGTCGAGACCGCAGCGAGCGGCGAGCCCGCACCCTATATACTCGTGCGCGGCGCGCTCGAGGCGAGGCTGGTGCGATCGGTTTTTTATGATCTGGTCGATCTCGGCGCCGAAGAGGAGATCGCCGGCGCCAACCAGTTCGGGGTTTGGAGCAACGGCGCTTTCTTCAGCCTGGGCGATCCGGGACCGGACTGGCAATAGCCGCCGCAGCACCAGCGCGCAGCGAGGGATCGGGGGACGGGTCAGTGACGCATCGACCGGGCATACGAGCCGACTGGCTGTCAAAAGATTGGGCAGTTGCGCGTTTCGCGCGGCTCGGCCAGCCCGGAAGGCGGGGTTTTGGCGGAACCGCGGACCCTGACGAAGCGGCCGCGCTCAGGCGGGCCACACGCGGCGACCACGACCTCAATCCGGGGATGACGCCGCCCAGCACCGAGCTGCGGCCGGCGGCGGTGCTGGTTCCGCTGATCGACCGGGCCGAGGGTATGTCGGTTCTTCTGACCCTGCGGACCCCCCATCTGAGCGCCCATGCCGGCCAGGTCGCGTTTCCCGGCGGCCGCATCGAGGCGGGCGACCCCGACGCGGTGGCCGCCGCGCTGCGCGAGACCGAGGAGGAGGTCGGTCTGCCACGGGATCACGTAACCGTGATCGGCCGGCTCGACACTTATGTGACCGGAACCGGGTTCGAAATCACCCCGATCGTCGGCATCGTGGCGCCCCCCTTCCCGCTCGTCGCCGACCCGTTTGAGGTGGCCGAGGTCTTCGAGGTGCCGCTCTCCTACATCCTCGACCCGAGCAATCATCGGCGCACCGAGCGCGTCTTCGAAGAGCGCCGGCGGGTCTTTTTCGTGCTGCCATACGAGAACCGAAACATCTGGGGGGCAACGGCGGGGATGCTGGTGAACCTGGCCGAGGTGCTCGCCGGCTGAGGAGGCAATGTGCGGGTCTTCATCACCATCGTCCTGCCGCTGCTGCTGCCGACCGCGCTTTATCTGCTATGGGTCAGCACCCTCGGGGCGCCGCATGAGGGCGGGACGATGCCATGGGCCTCGGTGCCGTGGGTGTGGCTTGCCGGCGTCGGCGCGGTGTTGTTGGCGGTCGTGCTGTTTGTCGTGGCCGTCGGCTTCGGCACATCGCAGCAAGGGGTCTATGTGGCTCCACGCTGGCAGAACGGGCACATCATCCCCGGGCACATCGAACCTAAGGCTCCCCAATGACAGAGCCCGGGCATCGGCCCCGGATCGCCCCCCAGGAATGGATGACGGAGCCGGCGACCCGGGCGGTTCTCGATGCGCTCGCCGCGGGCGGGGTGGACGCGCGATTTGTCGGCGGCGCAGTGCGCGACGCGTTGCTCGGGCTTCCGATCGGCGACATCGACATCGCCACCCCGGCACCGCCTGAGCGGGTCACCGAGCTGTTGGAAAAAGCCGGTATCCGGGTGGTGCCGACCGGTCTCGCCCATGGCACCGTGACCGCCGTGGTCCCGCCGCGGCATTTCGAGATCACGACCTTGCGCCGCGACATCGAGACCTATGGCCGCCGCGCCCGCGTCGCCTTCGACGCCGATTGGGCTGCCGATGCGGCGCGCCGCGACTTTACGATCAACGCGATCTTCCTCGCTCCCGACGGCACGATTTATGACCCGGTCGGCGGCCTCGCCGATCTGCAGGCTGGCCGCGTCCGCTTTGTCGGCGATCCCGGCCACCCGGATCGCCGAAGATGTGCTGCGGCTGCTGCGCTATTACCGTTTCGAGGCGCGCTTTGGCGCCGGCGGTGGCGATGAACCGGCGCGCACCGCCTGCCGTGCCGCGGCCCATCTGCTGCCGACCCTGTCGGCCGAGCGCGTCGCGCAGGAGCTGATCCGCCTGCTCGAAACCCCGGACCCGAGCCGCGCGCTGCAAATGATGGCCGAGGACGGGGCGCTGGCCGTGGTGCTGCCCGAGGCACGGCACCTCGACCGCCTTGAGACGAATGATCGCGATCGAGCCGGAGCCCGACGCGCTGCGGCGCCTCGCCGCGCTGATCGAGGCCGATGCCGACGGCGCCGCCGCGCTGGCCGAGCGGCTGCATTTCCCGAATGCCTGGCGCGAGCGTCTGCGCGGCCTCGCCCCCCCTGGCCCATCGACCCGCACGCCGATGCCGCGGCGCAGCGGCGCACGCTGTACCGCCTCGGCGCCGAGCGCTACCGGGACATAGCGTTGCTGATGGCGGCCGACGGGCAAGTAGATGCCGAGCGGCTGGCCGGCCTGCTTGCATTTGTCGGCGATTGGACGCGCGCCGGAATTCCCAATTTCCGGGCACGACGTGACCGCCCTCGGGATCCCGCCCGGCCCGCGCGTCGGCGCATCTGCTCGACGCTGTCGAGCGCTGGTGGGAAGCGGGCGATTTCGCCGCCGACCGCGACGGGCATGCCTCACGCACCTAAAGGAGCTGGCGAGGTCGGCGAGCCCGACTGCAAGCGATCTGGACGCCGGGTTGGCGCTAGAGGGCCAGCCGCCTTACGGCGTCGTTGAGGTTTTGGGCGATCGGATCCGGCTCCCGTTTCTGGGGAGCGATCGGCATTGCTCTGACCTGCTCGGCCCGCTTTTTTTCGGTTTCGAACTCCTGTAACCAGGCATCGAACAGGCGGCTGGCTTCGGCTGCGGTGACATCGGGGCTCCCGCGCATCTGCTGGTAGGCGGCAATCAGATTGGCCTTGGCGCGCTTGACCCCGTCATCACCATCCCAGAGCGCGGTCAGTGCATTGACTTTCAGAGGATAAAACGGAAGCAGGTTTTCGTCGCCCCGCGCCTCGGTGCCGGTTACGCTCAGCAGCACAAAGTCAGAATCCCGATAGGGCCGGGTGCCGCTGTTCGCCTCGAGATAAAGTCGGCGTTCCACCACCCTCAGACTCGCGTCATCCTCCGGCCCCGGCGGCGCGATGAGAGCGGAAAAGCCCGACATGAACGGATCAAGCGGCGAGATTGCCATCGAAATGCGATGCCCGGCGAGATAGGTGGTCTCCTCAAGCCCGAGCAACCCTTCGACGCCTTCCAACAGCGCCCCGCCGGTCTTGGCGATCAGCGGCAGATCGCCTGCGCCGCCGAGCGACGCAGACAGGCTGTCTACGACCCTCAGCAATGAGCGGGCATAATCGGCGCGCCGCACCCGGTAGAAGCTGACCGACACATCCACGTCGCCGCCGCGATACGGATGCGGGCCGGTCACTCGCGTGTCGAGTAATACGATACCGTGACGCGGCTCGTCGGATTGCGCCTGTTTGCGAATGAGATCGGGGCCAATGACGGTAGGTATCGCGACCCGGTTTTGGGCATGATTGAACTCGATGACGACAACCACGAGGGGATCGTAGACCGTCCACCACTGCCGGTTCTCGACGAGGTGCATCTCATTGATACGAACAGTGAAATACATCTGGTCGCGGATGATCGGGTAACCCGCGGCGTTCGCGGGCCGACAGTGGTCCGGCCGAATGGCCGCGACTGTCGGAAGCGGCTGATGTCCGGCGCGAAGCTCGTTCCAGACGCGCGAAACAGTATCGAATACGTCGCTCATCAGCCGGCTCCCTTTGGCCCAGGACAAGGTTCCCGATGTTCCGGATCAATCTGAAATAGTTCTATCTCGGGTTCATCGAACGCGCCGCCGGTTCCGTCCATGCGCACAATGCGGCAGGCTGCCCCACGGAGCTCTTGCTCGGTTGTCTTCGGATCGTCAATCCAGCGCCGCCAGGACGACCGCAGATCCCAGATCCGCACCAGCACCGGCAACTGGAACTGTGCCCGCTGCAGTACCAGGAATTGCCCATCTCGGGTAAATTGGAGCTTCGCCCCATCAGGTTCGCCGATCAGCGGTGCATCGAGGATCGGCCGTGCCGTACCAGGGTCGAGCGCGCTGCTCTCGACCGCCCAAACTCCGCTGGCAGCGAGCCATGCACCGCGCCATTGCTGGCCCATTCTCGCCGCAGCAAACGGCGGGTAAACCCAAGGGCTGCGGCCCGGTTGGAGGCGCCAGGCGTCCGGCGGGAAGTTGCTCGCCACGGCTATATGTTGCGGCGCTATGTCAATGCGCCCCGGCCCACTGCTCGGGCGCCCCTTCGTCAGGTCATAGACGTAAAAGTCGGGCCCATCGAACTTGAACAGCACTGCTTCAGCGTTGGCCGCCGCCGCGATCGTATAATGTAAGCGCTCTGGAACCCCGCGTTGGGGAGAAACCTGACCGACTGGGGCATGGACCGGCTGACCTTGTCGATCGGGCAAGCTTACGACAGCGTCGAGCTCCACCAGTTTCCCAGCTTCGCTGCGCGACGGATCGACCGGCAGGTTTGCACTGAGCTCGTTAGGCACCGGTTTGGCGGTCTCCTCCAGATATGCGTAGGACTGCGGCAGGTCCGGCGCATCCAAGAAGACCGGCACCGGCTGCGACAATGGGCGCTCCGGGATTTGCAGGGCCGCCGCAGCCTGAATTGCACTGGAGCAAGCACGCAGATGCATTGCATCCAGGGCAAGGACCCGCAGGCTCGATGTCAGGTTGTGGCGTTCAGCCGTAGATATTTGAAGCCGTCCGCCGACAAACTCTGTGCGGGTCCATCCCGATGCGATACTCGAAGGCAGGCTATGCCCGACATCGCATACTTGCCTCTCGTCGTGCTCGTTCCAGAAAAACGCGCGGCCGTTCACCAGCGCGACCGGGCCAAGACCGGCGACAAACCCCGCGGCGGGGCGAAGCGGTGAGTCTTGGACCTTCTGGAAAGGCAGTAGGTAACGCTTTGGCTCAGGCGCCACGGCGTCCGCGCCACTGGGCGGAAATGTCAGAACGAGCAGCGCGCTCTGGTCCGGAGTGAGCATGGCGATGCGGTCCCCGGCGGGATCGACGCCCGCGGCGCGATAACGGCCGCCAAACCATGGCGCACGAGGCAGGATCTGGCGCAGATCTGCGAGGGTTTTGGTGTGGATTTTCCTATTATCGCCGGTGATCCACTCCTGGAAATCGCCGGGTCGCGCTGTGGCATCGAGATTGGCCAGGGTCAGTAAGAAGCTCAGCCGAAAGTCACCCTCGGGCGCGTGTAGTGCATATCTGTTGGTCAGATCGATCCCCCTGGCCTTGGCCCGAAATGCCTCCTCGGCGCGTTGCCAAATGATCGATCCCAGAAACAAGCCGATCACCAGGGTAGCGAGGCCGCCGACCAGCAGCCAGCGCCTGATCTCCCTTTTTGCCTTTACGGCTCCTTCGTGCTCGGCGTACCAGCGCGCGAGCACAACCGCCAGGACATCGTGCTTAAGGCTAAAATGTCTCGGCTTCTCCGGCGGCTCGCCGCGAAGCAACGATGCGGCGCCTCCGGTCAGTTTAACCAGAGCCGCTCCAATATCGCCGTGGATACCCAGATCTCGGGCCTTTTTCTTGAGTTCTTCCACAGGCTCAATCAGTGAGACGAGAGTACCGCCTCCTTGCCGGCTGACGAGGGAGTGCAAAAGCTCGCCCCATTGATCGCGCTCGGCCTTGCTGCGCGCCCCGGCGGCGGCGATGCCCCTTTTCAGATAGTCGTCGATAATACCGATGATTCGACCGCGCTTGATGTATTCGGCTTGCGTAATTATTCGATTTTTATCGGTGAGGCGTTCGTGAAGGCTGGCGCACACCACCTGCAGGGCGGGCGTTACCGACGCGTATTGGAAAGTTTCGAGAAGATCCTCGACGATGCAATTGGACAGTCCTTTCTCGAATGCAAAATCGTAAACGGAGGTCCCGTCCTCCCTGCGAGCCAAGGTTGGCGCGTTAACAATCCCAAGCAGCGCGCTTTTTTCGCGTAGCGACCGGAGCAGATACGGCTCGACGCCGCCGCTGCGCGGCCGCTTGCCAAGACGATTGTCGCTGATGCGCAGTTCGTCGCGAAAGCGGCCATAGTATTCAGTGCGAAGCGCTACGACGATCCGCATATCGACATTGCGCAAATATACATCTTCGATAAAGCGAAAAAACGCCGTTGCCGCTTCATCGCCAGCCCGGCCACCGGGAGCGCGCGTCAATACCTCCTCAGCCTGGTCCAACACGAGAATTAACTTGCCGGGCAGGTCGCCGCATATTTCTGTAAGCACCGCCACGAGGATTTCGGCGAGCCGGTCGCGCGGACCCGCAAGCGCCTGTTCGATATTGCTGCGGACCCGCTCGCCGATTGTGGCCTCGGCGAGGGTTTCCCCGCCCCGGTCGCTTCCGAAGGAGGCCAGTTCGCCGGAAGCGCCGCTGTTCAAGGTGTCGACCAGCGATCGCGCAATTTCCAGCAACGGATCGCTGGTGCACCGGATCACGCTGTCCCTGCCGCTGAGGAAGAAATTTCTCCGGTCGACCCGTTTCAGATCCGGGATTAGCCCCGCGCGCAAAAACGACGACTTTCCCGACCCACTTGACCCTTGAAGAACCAAAATCTTGACGCCGAACCCAAGGAGAATGGTCGAACATTCCTGAACGTCCTTATCGCGCTCGCGAAACAGCAATGCGTCGGTCTCGCGATAAAAGTCGAGACCGCGATAGGGATGCTTTGGCCAATTGGCGGTGATCGCAATCGTGTCCATGGTTCAAGCCGCCTGCAGCTGTTCGCACGGCTGATCGATCGGCCGTAGCAACTGAAAGTCCCGCTGCGCGTAGCAGGTGTAGAGAAGATTGAGAGGAAACAGCTCCGCCGCGCTCTGCATCTCGTCCAGGGCTTCGCCGAGCGATCGCCCCTTGAAGCAAAGTTCCCACATGAGCCGGGTGCCGCAGCGCAAAGCGTAGGTATTGAGAATTTCGGCCTCGGTGCCGACCAATCCGCAGAAGCCCTTGCGCGCCGCAGCGGACAGTAGCGATCCGCCGTCGCCGCCGGTTACCGAAAGGCAGCAATTCAGGATCAGCAAGATCGGATGCAACGGATCACGATCCTTGTGCAACATTAGACTAAACGTATTACAGTCGATGTTGGAATCGTCGAGCTCGAGGCTGTCCCCATCCGAATGTGCAAACACAAAAATAATATTTTCGGCGTCACGGATCTCGGAATAGGCTCGTTTTGCGGTGTCCCAGTTATAATATTGTCGAACCGGAAGTAAGGTAAGTGCTTTGAGTTTGGAAGTCGTGTCGGCGCCGAGATAAGGCAGCGCATTTTCTACTTCCGTACGGTGCAAAGCGTAGAGAGTCTTTAGCGATTGGGGATCAACGTTGCGACGTTCGTGACCACAGCCGCTTCCCTCCACCAGCATCGTGATCTTGAAGCGATCCAGCCAAAACCCAGCAAAGTCGGCCCGGGAGGGTTTTCCGATCGGCGATCCAACTTCGCCTTCAAAGACAAACCCGAGCGGCAGGCTCACCTCATCGTCGGAGCAATTGACCCTCAGTTCTGAGCCCTTTGACAAACCCCCGATAACGCGCAAGAGCTCTTGCGAACGCGGGTCTTCTTCGTTCAGCAAAGCGCTGAACAAGGCCTGGCCTTTCTGTCGTAACGTCTTTATAATATTTGCGTAATTTCGCCATCCGGAATCTTTTTCTTCCTCTAGGTTCTGGTTGGCGCAAACGTAATTATTCAGCGCGCTCAGCGCTTCGCGAACCGCCCGGCTGCGTTTGCGCAATAGGTCGATGTCTAGACGCAGCGGTTTCGACGGAGGCTCGTCATCTTTGCTCCACCGCAGCTTGATGTGCTCGCCATTGGGGTCGAGGTTTAGCTCCAGCTCGCCGGCCATGGCTCCCTCCACCCCCCTCGGTTGGTAGTGTCTTAACCAAAATGAATTTAATCCGAATCGCGGGTTGGCTCTGTGAGCTAGTTCACATTTCCGACAAAAAACGGTTGTCGCCGGATTTATCGTCGTATTCGGCGAACCGCATAACGGTTACCGCCACCCGGAGGAGCCCGGTGGCGCGGGCTCGATCGCTGTCGGCAGACGATCGCGATGCCGCGCGATCGACCCGCTGCGCCGAGCTCTTTTGCCGGCCGGCTCAGGCGAGGCTTTTCGACACCATCTCGTAGGTGTTCTTGCTGAGGTCAGGGGCGGCGAGCACGCGTTCAAGCTCGCGCTGCATCAGCGCTTGACGCGCCGGGTCGTGCCGGCGCCAGGCGCCGAGCGCCTGAACCAGGCGCGCCGCGGTCGTCGGGTTGCTCGGGTCGATGGCGATGACCTCGTCGGCGAGAAAGGCGTAGCCGGCGCCGCTCGGATCGTGAAACCGCACCTGATTGCCCTGCGCGAACGCGCCGACGAGGGCCCGTACCCGGTTCGGGTTCTTGCGCTCGAAGGCCGGGTGCGCGGCGAGTTCGCGAACCCGCTGCGGCGTCTCCGGCAGCGACGAACGCGCCTGCAGGCTGAACCATTTGTCGATCACCAGCGGATCAGACGACCACATCGGCGAAAAAGCGGGCCAACGCCGACCTCGCGCTCGGGGCGGTCGAGATCGGCTCAGCACCGCCAGCGCCGCCAGCACGTCGGTCATGTTGCCCGCGGCGTCGAACTGGGCCTCGGCAAGCGCCGCTCCTTTCGCCGGATCGGCGCCGGCGAGATAGGCGAGGCAGACGTTGCGCAATGCCCGCTGTCCGATCGCGGCGCCGTCGATCCGGTAGGGGCCGGGATCGGCGAACGTTTCGTATGCGGCGTCGAACTCGGCCATCAGCGCCCGGCCGATCTCGCCGCGGGCGGTTTCGCGGGCTGTATGCACGGCATCGACATCGACGATCGCCATCTGGTCGGCGAGGAACGACTCGGTCGGCAGGATCAGCGCCTCGGCGGCGAAGGCCGGGTCTTTCCCGGCATCGGCGAGGGTTTGCCGCATCGCCGCCACGAGGTCGGGATCGAGCGCCGCCGCCGCTGCACCGCGCCGCAACGCCTCGATCCGGTCGAGCAGGGCGCGGGTCGCGACCTCCTGACCCGCTTCCCAGCGCGCGAACGGCTCGGGATCGTGCACCGCCAGAAATTTCAGCCGTTCCAGCGGCACGCCCTTCAGCTTGACCGGGGCCGAAAAGCCGCGCAGCAGCGACGGCACCGGCGCTGCCGGCAGATCGACAAAGCGAAACCGCTCCCGCTCCTCGGCGAGCGCGAGGACCCGCGTCCCCGCCCGGCTTTCGCTCTCGCCCTCGATCCGGGTCGGCAGTTCGGCGCCGTCCGCGGCCAACAGTCCCATCGCCAGCGGGATCAGCATCGGCAATTTCTCGGGCTGCCCGGGCGTCGGCGGCACTTTCTGCGCGACATTCAGCTCATAGCTGTTGGTCGCCGCGTCCCAGCGGTCTTCGACGGTAATTTCGGGCGTCCCGGCCTGCGCGTACCACCGCTTGAACCGGCCGAGATCGACCCCGCTCGCCTCCTGCATCGCCGCGACGAAATCCTCGATCGTCGCCGCATGGTTGTCGTGCCGGCGAATATAGAGGTCCATGCCGCGGCGGAACCCGTCCTTGCCGATCAGGGTGTGGATCATCCGCACCAGTTCCGCACCCTTGTTGTAGACCGTCGGCGTGTAGAAATTGTCGATCCGCAGATAGCTCTCCGGCCGCACCGGGTGAGCCAGCGGCCCGTCATCCTCGGGAAACTGGATCGCGCGCAGGGTGCGCACCTCGCCGATGCGGCGCACCGCGCGGCTCCCCTGATCGGCCGAGAACTCCTGGTCGCGAAAGACGGTCAGCCCTTCCTTCAGCGACAATTGGAACCAGTCGCGGCAGGTGACCCGGTTGCCGGTCCAGTTGTGAAAGTATTCGTGGGCGATGACCGCCTCGATGCTCTGGTAATCGATGTCGGTCGCGGTCTCGGGCTTGGCCAGCACATAGCGCGTATTGAAGATGTTGAGCCCCTTGTTCTCCATCGCCCCCATGTTGAAGTCGCTGACCGCGACGATATTGAACACATCGAGATCGTATTCGAGGCCGAACACCTCCTCGTCCCAGCGCATCGCCTTTTTCAAGCGAGGCCATCGCGTGGCCGCATTTGTCCTCGTCGCCGCGGCGCACCCAGATCCCGAGCGCCACCTCCCGGCCCGAGCGGGTGGTGAACCGGTCGCGGACCGCGACCAGATCGCCGGCGACCAGCGCGAACAGATAGGAGGGCTTGGGGTGCGGGTCGACCCATTTCGCCCAGTGCCGGCCCTCTCCTGCTTGCCCGCCTCGGCCTCGCCCGACCCGGCCGGGTTGCCGTTCGACAGCAGCACCGGAAACTGCGCCTTGTCGGCGACGATCGTCGTCGAATAGCGCGCCATCACATCCGGCCGGTCGACGAAATAGGTGATCCGGCGAAAGCCCTCGGGCTCGCATTGGGTGCAGAAATTGCCGCCCGACATATAGAGCCCGGACAGCGCGGTGTTTTTGTCGGGCGCGATGAGGGTTTCGATGTCGAGGGTGAAGGCATCCGGCACGTCGTCGATGACCAGCCCGCCTTCCGATGGCAGCCGGTAGCGGTTCGTCCCAAGCGCCTCGCCATCGAGCGCCACCGAGACCAGCTCCAACTCCTCGCCGTCGAGATGCAATGCCGCCTTCAGGTCGGCGCCCGCGGGGTTGCGGCGGATGCCGAGCCGCGCCTTGACCCGCGTGTTCGCGCCGTCGAGGTCGAAAACCAGGTCCACGGTATCGACCAGAAATTCGGGTGGCCGGTAATCCGCCAGCCGGACCGGCTGCGGCGGCGCGATATCGGGAGAAAGGTCGAGCATGGCGGCCCTGCCGCGTTCGGGTTCAGGATCGCCCACCCTAGCCCCGCGCCGCCTCGATGAAAATCCCCACCTCCGTCCGCGCGGCTCGTCATTGCGAGGAGCGCAGCGACGAAGCAATCTCGACGACCCCAAGCCCCACGGTTTGTCAAAGACCGACATACCCCCGGGCCGGAACGCGCCAAGCCGAACCTCTCGACTATCGTGTGGGCTGCGGCTAAGGGATGCCCATCCTCGCTCGGAGGGCGTCGTGGACCATGTAGCGACTGAGTGAAACTGGAGGGTGACCATGCTGCAACGCCGATCATCCCCAATGCGGAAGCTCGCCGGCTTCTGCCTGGTCTTGGTCGGCTGGCTGGTGTTCTGGTCACCCGTCCCGGCGGTGGCGGCGCCGGGCCCGACGGAGGCGGTCCAGCAGTTCTATGCTCAGCTGCTCGATACGATGCAGCATGCCGCGGCCTTGGGGGCCAAGGGCCGCTACCAGAAGCTGGAGCCGGTCCTGCTCGCCTCGTTTGACATACCGTTCATGGCGCGGCTGTCGATCGGGCCGTTATGGTACCGGCTGACGACCGACCAAAAGCGGCGCGCCGCGGCCGCCTATGGCCGCTACATCGGCGCCGTCTACGCCACCCGGTTCGATGATTACGCCGGCGAACGGTTCCAGGTCCTCGGCGAACAGCAGATCAAGCACGGCACATTGGTCCGAACTCAAATCATCAAAGCGGACGGCGAACCGGTTTCGATCAATTACGTGGTGCACGACAACGACACCGCTTGGCAGATTCGCGACATCTACCTATCCGGGACGATCAGCGAGCTGGCGACGCGGCGATCGGAATTCGCCGCCATCCTGCGCACCACCGGCATCGACGGCCTGATCGCCTCGCTGAACAAAAAAGCCGACGACCTCCAGATCTGAGCGCCCGCCTCCACCGGTTCGACCGCGCGCGTGCTTGTCCTGTGGCAGAAATCAATCCGCCCTCGTCCACCCTCACCATCCCGGCGCAGGTGTTGTGTCCCATAAGTTTAGCGAGGAGTTCGGCGGGCGCCTGATAGCCGAGGCATCGCAGCCGGGTGCGTTGTAGTCGGCGACGAAGGTGAGCAGGTAGGCGTCACGTTCGGCGTGATCGAGAAAGCGGCGGTGGTGGGCGGTGCGGTTTTGCGGCATGCGGTCGAGATGCTCGCCGAGGCGGCGGTTGAAGCGCTCGACCATGCCATTGGTTTGCGGCCGGAACGGGCGGGTGAGGCGGTGGGTGATGGCGTGCTGGGCGCAAGCCGGTCAAAGGGATGCTGGCCGGAGGGTTTGTCGTGGGGCTTGGCCTTTTTGTCGACGGCAAAGCGGTCGGTGAATTCGGAGCCGTTGTCGGTGAGCACGGTGTGGACCTTGAGCGCAAAGCGGTCGAGGAAAACGCCGGAGAAAGCCGGCGGCGGTGGCGGCCCGGCGATCGGGCAGGATCTCGAGACAGACAAAGCGGGTGGCCCGGTCGATGGCAACATAGGCGTAGGCGCGGCGGCGATTGAGCGGCGGCAGGTATTTGACATCGATGTGGATGAAGCCGGCTGGCGCATCGGTTTGAAAGGCAACGGCCGGAGCTTTTTCGGGCGTGAGGCGAGCGGAGATCCGGTGGCGTTGCAGGCACCGGTGAATAGCGCTGCGCGACAGCGCGGGATTGACGCAGCGCCGCATCGCCTCGGTGATGTCGTCGAGCGCCAGGGCGAGGCTGCGGCGCAGTTCGACGACCAGGGCTTCTTCCCATGGCGTCAGGCTGGTGTTGAGGCGATGCGGGCGGGTCGAGCGGTCGGCGACATCGTGGCGGCGCGCCAGCGCGCCACGGTGCGGTTGTGGATGCCGAGCTCGCGGGCCAGCGCGGCGTTGCTGGCTCGGCTCTTCTGGATGTAGGCGCGGGTGCGCGGCGTGGTGGTGGCGTTGGCGTGCAGTTGCAGATCCATCAGCCGGCACTCCCCTGTCGCGGCTTGCGGCGGCGTGGTCGCGTCCGGGAGACGCTCGCCCCGGTGGGTCCACAGGGACCTCCCGCGCGCCGCGCCGCCAGACTCGCGATGGTCGCGGCGCGGTCGCGCGGGTCCCTCCTGTGGACTACCGGGACGACCTGCGCCGCGACCGGCATCAGCCGCTCCCGCAAGAAGCACACAGCTTGCCACAGCCGCGTGCCGTCGCGCCAATCTTCTGAGACGGAACACGCAGGCCGGGACCCATATCGGCGATGGGCACCGGCCTTCGCCGGTGTGAGGAGAAAGCAGGTGAGATCCCTAGGAACTACTAGGACCGAAAGACTCTGGAAATCAGAACGCTAGCGGGTCGCTTCCCAGCTAGGCTTCTCAGCAAGCGTAGCGCGGAACAGCGTAGCGCATTCCGCCATTCTCCAAGGCCGGGCATACTTCCCTCATGCCCGAGCATCGCCGAAATCAGGTTCCCTGCGGAACGTTCTTCTTCGCGGTCAAATTGCTCAACCGCCGGTCGGAACGTTTTACGACCATGTGTGTACGACACGAAATTGCAAAACCGAATTGTAGAAGAAATATGCGAATATTACCTTACAAGTATCATAATTAACGAGCTAGCTATAGTAAAGCAGTTTGCAGCGACGGTCATTAGCTATGGCGCCTTTTTCAAAGATCCCTCATTTTCTCAGGAGGATGAGTGGAGGCTCGTTTCTCGACCACTAGCTGATCAGGAACTGCACTTTCGGAAAGGAAGGTCTATGGTTATACCGTATTGTAAGAAGATGGAATTCCACGGTTCATCTGCCAATGCGCCGATTGAAGAGGTGGTTGTTGGTCCGTGTCCTCATATGAAGCTTTCCGTTGACGCCGTTACTAGACTTTTGCATCGGAAGCAGCCGACCCTCTCTGGCGGAGTGAAGCCGGTAGTCCGGCCGTCGGTAATCCCCTACCGGGACTGGTAATCGCAGTCGCGATTTTCCAAAACCCGGTGATTGTCGAAAGGGTATCGGCCGTAATCCCGCGCAGAAGCATTTGGAGGCGGTTCATGCGTATGACGATTTTCACGATTGTCTTGTCTCTAGTATTACTTATTATGGGTGCGCCTTTGGCCAACGCCGTCGCAAACAGAGACGGTGCATGGTGGAATGATCGAACAGATAATCAAAAACTTACATACGCCGTCGGTTTCTTTGATGACCAAATATATGGAGAAAGAATTGTCGACGGTGCTTCATTACTCGCTCAAGCCGATCCAAAGACCAAATTATGGAGTCCCGCGAGGGCAAGAATACTCGTCTCTGCTGAGGACATGGCATTAAAGATGCTTACTCACGACTTTGGAAATTTAAGCGCCGGGCAAATGGTGTCGCGCCTTGATAAAATATACGCAGACTATAAAATCTCGCGTATAGCAGTAATGGAAGCAATAATCGTAGTCGTGCTAAGTATATATGGCATGCCTGACGAGGAAATAACGAAACTGCTTGAGCGAAAACGCAGGGAAGCATCCCAGTAAATTCGGAAGCAAGCGTAAGCCAGGAAAAGCGCAGCGCCTTCCCCTCGAACCGGCCTCGGCTGCGCTCCGCGCGCTTTCCGTTTCGGACTTACGGCTGCTCGCCTGTCTTCCGCGGTTCATCACCACCGCCCATCCATCCTGCCATTTGGATTTGAGCCCGTTGGCCACACGCACCGGCGAAACGAAGAATGCGGCCAAGCCGCCGGATTTTCCACCAGACCGTGTTTCACCGGGTTGAAGTGAATGTAGTCCAAGTGACCCGCAAAGTCCGCGGATCGTATGCCCCCAGTACCAGTCCGTTACACTTTTCGGCCCCCATTTGCTGTGAGAATGACCGGATGATCGAATTCCTGATGGTTCCCGGCGCGCCGACGCCGGTCGCGCCGTTCAGCCATGCCACCGCGGTCGACGGCTGGCTGTTCGTGACCGGCCAGATGCCAACCGATCCCGAAGACGACCGTGCACCATTACCTGATGGTATCGAAGCGCAGACCCGCCAGGTCATCGAAAATCTGCAGCGCGTACTCGCCGGCGCCGGTAGCGCCCTCGACCAGGTCGTATTCGCTCGCGTTTACTTGACCGAGTTCGAGCGGGATTACGCGGCGATGAACACCGTCTATCAATCCTATTTTGCACCCGGAAGATTGCCGGCGCGAACCTGCATCGGCGTCACCGCTCTCGCCCGCGGCGCGCTCGTCGAAATCGACCTTCTCGCTCGCAGAGCAACCGATTGATCGGGCGTTAGAAACGGAGGGAGGTTAGAGGCGACGCGTAGCTCCCTCCCCGGGCACGCCGGCTCCCGAAACTCGTCGAGGGCAAAATTGCCATAATCGCGTCGTATCGTGACGCTCCCGAGACGGTCGGCGCGACTTTGCCAGCGAGGAATTTCCTGTCGAAGCAACCGGTGGGGATGTCCAGGTGGATCTCAAGGGCGAGGCCCAGGGGCCCCTGCCGGCCTACTCTCACTCGATGGTCCGATTTCCCGTGAATTCCCGGTTACCCGATTCGAGTTCCCGGTTAGCGAATTTTGAATTCCCGGTTCGAGGATGCGTGAATTTCTCTATGATCTTGAAATTGCTAATATTATTCGAGGTGCGGGCAATGAAAATTGGAAAATTCCCGTTAAATTTCCCGAATTCACGGGAATTTCAGCATACGCCGCTGCTCTTGGTCGGGGCGGGGCCGCCGGGGCAGCAAGGGAAAGTCGGCACAGCAAAGCGGCATATGTGGAACGGCCATCGGAACTCTGCTTAATTCCCCCGACAGGGCATCGTTTGGGGATCGAGATCATGGCGCAGGAAACCGTTCGGCTGGCCCGTTATGCGGCGGCACTCCGCTACCAGGATCTGCCGGCGGACATCATCCGGCGGGCCAAGGAATGCATCGCCGACACGGTCGCGGGGGTGATCTGCGGCGCCGCCCTGCCGTGGAGCCGGATCGTCATCGCCTATGCCGAGCGCACCGGGCCGGGCGGCAAAAGCCATATCCTCGGGTCGGGCGGACCGGCGGTGCAGGCGCCCTCGGCGGCGCTCGCCAACGGCGCCCTGGCGCACGCCTTCGAGCTCGACAGCCTGACCCGGCCGGGCGCCGGCGTGCATCCGGGCGCCACCTTGTTGCCCCCTGCCCTCGCCATCGCCCAGCAGCAAGGTCTCGGCGGCCGGGCGTTGATCGCCGCCTTTGTCGCCGGCTGCGAGGTCATGGTGCGGATCGGCCGCGCCACCGGCCACACCAACGAGCAGCGCGGCTTTCACGCGCCGGGCAACACCGGGCCGTTCGGCGGCGCGATCGCCGCCGGGCATCTGTTGGGGCTCGACGCGGCGCGCATGACCAACGCCCTCGGCATCGCCGGCTCGCTCGCCTCGGGCCTGCTCGAATTCGCCCGCGCCGGCAATGGCGGCATGGTCAAGCGATTGCATCTGGGGCGCGCCTCCGAGGGCGGCGTCTTGGCCGCGAGCCTGGCACATGACGGCTTTACCGCGCCCGATACGGTGCTCGAAGGCCCGTTCGGATTCTTGCAGGTGTTCTGCCGCGAATGGGATTTTGCCGAGCTGACCAAGGGCCTTGGCGAATACTGGGCGACGACCAGCATCGCGCTCAAGCGCTATCCCTGCCACGTCAACGCGCACGCCGCGGTCAAGGCACTCTCGCAATTGCAGGCCGAGCACGGCTTCACCGGCAGCGAGGTCGAGGCGATCACGATCTCCGGCACCGAGCGCATGGCCACCCTGCACAACATCCCCGAGCCCGCCGATCTGATGATGGCGCAGTACAGCGTGCCGTTTTGCGCGGCATTGGCGCTTTACCGCGATCCGCGCAATCCCGAAATCCTTTGCCGACGGCGCGCTCGACGACCCCCAGATCCGCGCCCTCACCCGCCGGGTGACAATGCTCGCGGCGCCGCCCGCCTCCGGCCACGGCGCCTCGGCAACCGAGGTCACGGTCGATCTGAAAGGCGGCCGCCGCCTCGACCAACAGCGCCGAGGACGGCCTCCTCGACGCCGCCGACCTCGGCGACAAATTCACCCGCCTGACCCGCGCCGCCCTCGGCGACCGCTCCGGCCCGTTGTTCGAGCGCCTGCAGCGCCTCGAGCACGAGGACAGCCTCGACTGGCTCGGCGCCGGGTTCGGAGGCTAAGCCGATGTTCCGCACCGTCCGCACCGCCACCCTGGAGATCGGCTACGAGGAGACCGGGCCGGCCGAAGGGCCGCCGGTGATCCTGCTGCACGGCTGGCCTTCGGACCCGCACGATTGGGACGGGGTCGTCCCCGAACTGGCGGCCGAGGGCTGCCATGTGCTGGTCCCGTGGCTGCGCGGCTATGGCCCGACCCGGTTTCTGCACCGCGACACGCCGCGTTCCGGCCAGCAGGCGGCACTGGGCGCCGATGTCAGGGATTTCATGGACGCGCTCGGCATCGAGGACGCCCATCTCGCCGGCTACGATTGGGGCGGGCGCGCGGCCTGCGTCGTCGCGGCACTATGGCCGGAGCGGGTGCGCGGGCTGGTTTCGATCGGCGGCTACAACATCCAGAACATCGCCGTGTCCGGCCATCCGGCCCCGGCGGCGCAGGAACATCGCCTCTGGTACCAATGGTATTTCCACACCGAGCGCGGCCGTGCCGGGCTCGAACAGAACCGCCGCGACATCGCCCGGCTGTTGTGGCGGCTGTGGTCGCCGAACTGGCAATTCGACGATGCGACCTTTGACGCGACCGCGCCGAGCTTCGACAACCCCGATTTCGTCGCCGTGACGATCCAGTCCTACCGCCACCGCTACGGCCTGGCCCCGGGCGACCCGGCATTGGAGCCGATCGAGCAGCGTCTCGCCGCCCAACCGCCGATCACGGTGCCGGCGATCGTGCTGCACGGCGCCGCCGACGGCGTCTCGCCGGTCGAGCAATCGGCGCGTCACGCCGTCCATTTCGCCGGCCAATACGACCGCCGCGTCGTGCCGGTCGCCGGCCATTTCCTGTCGCGCGAAACCCCGCAGGCGGTCGTGCAAGCGCTTGCGCGACCTGATGACGGGTCCGCGGTAGCGGCCGGCCGAAGCCCGGATAAGGGTCGGGCTATTCGGCGGCGAGAGCAGCGCGCTCCTCGGCGATCAGCCGCTCGACCATGCGCCGCATGTGCATGCGGGTCGCATCGGAGGCGATGTCGACGAGGCCGGCCTCGCCGAATTCGCTCAGACGCGCCTGCTGCGCCTCGACCATGACCCGGTCCTCGACAAAGGTCGGGGCGATCTCCTGGTAGAGCTGTTCGGTCGCCGCCGGGTCGTTCTGGCGATAGCCGTTCGCCGCCGACCAGAAATAAAAGCAGCTGGTCTCGGTCTCCGGGGTCAGGCCGTGGAACAGGCGGAACTGGAACCCGCCGTCGCGCTTGCCTTCCGGCGCGCCGGTGCCGGCATCGGCCGCCCCCGTCCATTGCAGGACGCTGGACGGGGCGACGAACTCGAATTCCTGCCAGCGGTCGACCCTCCCGGTAAAGCCCGCGGCCCGGACATAGCTCGGCGGCGGCACCGAGTTCTTCAGCCAGCGGGTGAATTTGAGCCCGGTCGGGGTGCGCGTCGTCTTCATCTCGGCCTCGACATGCGCCGCGGGGTTGCCGCCCACCGTCTTGGCGTGCAGATAGCCCAGATGCGTCAGGTCCATCAGATTGTCGACCATCAGCATGTAATTGCCCTTGATCGGATAGACGTCGTGCTTGTTGGGCCATTTGCCGGGATCGTTGTGATAGGGAAAGTCGACGATCTTGGCGGTGTCGGCCTTGGCCGGATCGCCGGTCCACACCCACACCAGCTGGTCCTTCTCGACCACCGGATAGCCGCGCACCGCCGCGTCCGCCGGGATCTGCTTTTGCCCGGGGATATGCACGCAGCGCCCCGAGCCGTCGAAGATCAGCCCGTGATAGCCGCACTGAATCCCCTCCTCGACGACGGCGCCCCGATGCAGCGGCGCCGCGCGGTGGCAGCAGCGGTCGGCCAATGCCGCCGCGCGGCCCGCCTTGTCGCGGAACAGGACGATCGGCTCGTCGCAGATCCGGCGCGCCAGCGGCTCGCCGCCGATCTCGTCAGCCCAGGCGGCGATATACCAGGCGTTGCGCAGCAGCATCGGCGGATCTCCTTTTTCAGCCTGATGATCGTAAGCGGAGGCTTGCCCGATGGGAAGCAGCGCATGTTAGGCTTCGCCTCGATGATTTGGGGAGACAGCGCCATCAACACCGTGACCGCATCAGAAGAAACCCCGGTCGAGGCCCGCTTGGCGGCGCTTCTCGACCATCTGGGGATCGCCCGCGCCCATTTCGCCGGCCGCGCCGGCAGCGATTGGGAGGGCTTCGCCGCCCGATACCCCGATCGCGTCGCATCGTTGACCTTGCTTTGTCCGGCCTCGCTCGACCGCGGCGCCTTGCAGCCGCTGGCGTCGCGCTTGCTGGTCGTGACCGGAGACCACGGCGCGGGCCCGCGCCGGGTTCAGGCGGTGCTGCCCGACCTGCCGCAGGCGACCACAGTCGTATTGCGCGACTATGCCGGGCTGACCTGGTCCGATCTCGCCGTCGAGCGCGGCGGCGAAATCGGCGGCGCGATGCAGGATTTTCTTGCCCGCCGCGAAAGCCGTCAGCCGCTGCCGGCGGCGAGCGTGCCCGAGCAGGAGGGCGAGATCGCCGGCATTTCCTACAGCGTTCGCGGCGCCGGGCCGCCGCTGGTGCTGTTGCCGCTCGATCTTTCGCCGACGCAATGGACGGCGCTGGTCCCGGTTCTGGCCGCGCGCTGGTGCACGATCGCCCTCGGCGGTGTCCATCTCGGCAGCGTGGCGAGCCTCGAAGAGCGCGGCAGGTCGGGCTACATCGCCATTGTGCGCAACCTGCTCGACGCGCTGGCGATCAGGCCGGGCGAGCGGGTGCTCGAACTCGGCTGCGGCTCGGGCGTGATCATGCGCGAACTGGCGCGGCGGACGGCGGGCGCCAACCCGCTGACCGGGGTCGACCGCAGCCCTTATCTGTTGGGCGAGGCGCGGAAACTGGCGGCGCGCGAAGGACTCGCCGACCGCATCGAGTTTCGCCAAGGAATTGGGGAAGCGCTGCCGTTGCCGGCGGATTTCGCCGACGTCGCCGTATGCAGCACAGTCGCCGAAGAGGGCGACGCCGAACGCATGCTGTCCGAGCTGGTGCGGGTCACCAAGCCCGGCGGAAGGGTCGGCGTCATCGTGCGCGCGATCGATCGGGGGTGCTGGGTCAACCTGCCGCTCGACCCGGCGCTCAAGGCAAAGGTCGAGATGCCGGGGATGATCGGCGGCGGGATGGCCCCGCAAGGCTGCGCCGATGCGAGCCTCTACACGCGGTTTCATGCGCTCGGGCTAACAGGGCTGCGCGGCTTCCCGCAGCTCGTCGCGGTGAGGCCGGGCTCGCTCAGGCTCCCGCGCTATCAGCAGCAGATCCTGGCGGCATTGAACCCGGCGGAGACCGAGGCGTGGCACGCGGCGGTGGCGCAGGCGGAAAGCGACGGTACTTTCTTCATCGCCCAGCCCTTTCATTGCGCGGTGGGAACCAAGCCCGCCTGAGGCGGAGGGACAACAGAGCTGACCAATCGACCCTCGGAGCAGCCTCGCCGAAGAGAATGTCGATGCGGTCTGGTCTCAGCGTAGACATAGGAATGGGGAAAGATCACCACAGACGAGTTTCGGCTTCGCAGGTGGCGCTCGATTCGGCACATTGCCTAAAAACGCGGCAGATTGATTAGCTTCGTTCCGGCTTGCACGCGGAGATCACGATTACGCCGTCAAGCCGCGATATCCAAAGCTGCCCCCGCCGGCATTATTGGTTCACAGATCCTTGACCGATGCGGCCGATCGATCTTGCGGTGTCGCCGTATGGCGGAAACGCACGCTCCAGCACGACCCTTCTCCGGGCTTGGCCTCAATCTTGCTCCGCTCACTCGGGATGCGCTGTTGGCCACCGTAATAAATGGGGGAGCTCCTTATGTCATCCAAAGGCATCACCATCGATCGTCGCCGACTTGGGCTGCTGGGCGCCGGCCTGGCGGTCGCCGCCTCCGGCATCGGCGTGATCCCCGATCTGGTACCGCGGGCGCAGGCCGCTCCCGCCGAGCCCGAGACCGGGCCGATCAAGGTCGGCATCCTGCATTCGCTCTCCGGCACGATGGCGATCAGCGAGGCGCCGCTGAAGGATGTAATGATGATGCTGATCGCCCAGCAGAACGCGAAAGGCGGGGTCATGGGCCGGCAGCTTCAGCCGGTGGTCGTCGATCCGGCCTCCAACTGGCCGCTCTTCGCCGAGAAGGCCAAGCAGCTGCTGTCGGTCGACAAGGTGGCGGCGGTGTTCGGTTGCTGGACTTCGGTGTCCCGCAAGTCGGTTCTGCCGGTGTTCGAACAGCTGAACGGCATCCTCTTGTACCCGGTGCAGTACGAGGGTCAGGAGTGCAGCCGCAACGTGTTCTACACCGGCGCCGCGCCGAACCAGCAGGCGATCCCGGCGGTCGATTACCTGATGAACCAGGCCGGGGTGAAGCGCTGGGTGCTGGAGGGCACCGATTACGTCTACCCGCGCACGACCAACAAGATCCTCGAAGCCTATCTGAAGGTGAAGGGCGTCGCGCCGGCCGATCTGATGATCAATTACACGCCGTTCGGCTATTCCGACTGGCAGGCCGAGGTCGCCAAGATCAAGGCGTTCGGCTCGGCCGGCAAGAAGACTGCGGTGGTCTCGACGATCAACGGCGACGCCAACGTGCCGTTCTACAAGGAGCTCGGCAACCAGGGCATCAAGGCGACCGACATCCCGGTGGTGGCCTTCAGCGTCGGCGAACAGGAACTGGCCGGCATCGATACCAAGCCACTGATCGGCCATCTCGCGGCATGGAATTACTTCGAGAGCGTCGATACCCCGCTCAACAAGGAAGTCGTCGCCGCGTTCAAGGCCTTCGCCAAGGACGACAAGCGAGTGTTCAACGACCCGATGGAGGCGCATTACATCGGCTTCAACATGTGGGTGAAGGCGGTCGAGAAGGCCGGCGGCACCGATCACGACGCGGTTATCGACGCGATGGTCGGGGTTGCCCATCCAAATCTTTCGGGCGATTTCGCGACGATGATGCCCAACCATCACCTGACCAAGCCGGTGCTGATCGGCGAGGTGCAGGGCAACGGGATGTTCAACGTCGTCTGGCAGACGCCGGGCTTGGTCGTCGCTCAGCCTTGGTCGCCTTATCTGCCGGAGAGCAAGAACCTGATCGGCGATTGGCTGCCGCCGATGTCCTGCGGCAGCTATGACGTCGTCGCCGGCAAGTGCTTGGGCAATCACAAGGCTTGAGCGAATGCGCCGTTGCTTGAGGAAGGGCTGGTGCCGCCGGCCCTTTTTTCCGCACGGCTTCATGCTCGCCGCGCTGGTGGGGTTAATACTGGCGCTGCCGGGTGCGGCGCGCGCTGCCGGCGACCCGTTCGCGAATATCGCCGCCACCAATTTCGACCTCGTGGCGAAGGGCGTGCAGGAACTGGCCGTTTCGGGCAGCCCGCGTGCCGCGGCGGTCATCGCCGCTCTGCGCGACCGGCAGCTGTTTGCCTGGAAGTGGCCGCGGCCGGACACGCCGCTTTACATCCGCACCGATAAGGGGTTCGTCGATGCGCGCACCGGCTCTGCGGTGGCAGCGCCGGCGCCGGTGAACCTGCGGCTGGTCATCGTCAACGATTCGGTGCGCGCTCGCGATCGAGACCGCCGAAGGCGCGCTCGATCTGTCCTCGAAGAGCGCGCCGCAGCGCGGCTGCAAGGCGGCCGATGCGATTTTCCAATCGGCCGATGCCGGTGCGTTGCCACTGATCGAGCGGGCGCTGGCTAAGGAACACGATGCCGCGGTCGTCCGCGTGTTGGACGAGGCCCAGGCCGCGGCGCTGTTGAAATCCGACACCGGGTCGATCTCGGCGCGGCTCACCGCCGTGCACGAAGTGGCGGCGCGGGCGGATCTCTCGGCACGAAGCCTGCTGTCCTCGCTGCATGGGCAATCGCCTCCTGTCGAGGCGGCAATCGGCGCGGCGATCCACGACATCGACCGCCAGCTGCAACTATGGGGCCTTGCCGAGGACGTCTATTACGGCTTGAGCCTCGGCGCCGTGCTGCTGTTGGCCGCGACCGGGCTGGCCATCACCTTCGGGGTGATGGGCGTCATCAACATGGCGCATGGCGAAATGGTGATGATCGGCGCCTACACCACCTTCGTGGTGCAGCAGCTAATCTCTGCCTTTGCCCCGGCGCTTGAAGATCTTGGCCTGTTGTTGGCGGTGCCGGCGGCCTTTTTAGTGGCGGGCGCACTCGGGGTGGTGATCGAGCGCACTCTGATCCGCTTCCTTTACGGCAGACCGCTCGAGACCCTTCTCGCTACCTGGGGGCTCAGCCTGATCCTGCAACAGGCCGTGCGCAGCATCTTCGGCCCGACCAACCAGGACGTCAGTTCGCCCTCATGGATGAGCGGCTCGATAGCGCTCGGCGGGCTCTCGCTGACCGTCAACCGGCTCTGGATCATCCTGTTCGCGTTGCTCGTGCTCGGCGCCCTGATGGCAACGCTGCGCTGGGGCGGGCTCGGACGCTCCATCCGCGCCGTGACCCAGAACCGGCGCATGGCGGCGGTTATGGGCATTCGCACACCGGTGATTGACGCGCTGACCTTTGGCCTTGGTTCCGGCATTGCCGGCATGGCCGGCGTGGCACTGAGCCAAATCGACAATGTCAGCCCCAATCTCGGCCAAAGCTACATCATCGACAGTTTCCTCGTGGTGGTGCTCGGCGGCGTCGGCAATCTGTGGGGAACGTTGTTCGCGGCGATGACCCTCGGGGTGGTCGACAAGTTCGTCGAACCCTTCGAGGGCGCGGTGCTGGCCAAGATCCTGGTGCTGGTATTCCTGATCCTGTTCATCCAGCGGCGCCCGCAAGGGCTGTTCCCGCTTAAGGGTCGGGCGGCCGAGGCTTGATGTCGACCGACCGCATCACGACAGCGACACTCGGCTGCGTGCTCGGCGGCGCCGCGTTGCTCGCGGTTTTGAACCTGTTCGCCCCGGCGGCGAGCGCAGCACACGTCCCTGACTTCGTAATTTCGCTGACCGGCAAGTATCTGTGCTACGCGATCCTGGCGCTGGCGGTCGATCTGGTGTGGGGCTATGTCGGCATCCTGACGCTCGGCCATGCCGCGTTCTTTGCCCTGGGCGGCTATGCGATGGGCATGTACCTGATGCGGGAGATCGGCGCCCGCGGCGTCTATGCCAATCCGACCTTGCCCGATTTCATGATCTTCATCGGCTGGAACAAGCTGCCCTGGTACTGGTACGGGTTCGACCATTTCTGGTTCGCCCTGATCATGGTGCTGCTGGTGCCGGGCGTACTGGCCGGCGTGTTCGGCTGGTTCGCGTTCCGCTCGCGCGTCTCCGGCGTCTATCTGTCGATCATCACCCAAGCGCTGACTTATGCGCTGCTGCTTGCCTTCTTCCGCAACGACATGGGTTTCGGCGGCAACAACGGAATGACCGACTTTAAAGACATCTTAGGCTTTCCGCTCAACCGCGAGAGCACTTCGATCGGGTTGATGCTGATCACCGCGATCGTGCTGTCGGCGGCGTTCCTACTGGCGCGCGCGATTACGGGCTCGCGGTTCGGCAAGGTGCTGGTGGCGGTGCGCGATGCGGAGTCGCGTACCCGCTTTCTCGGCTACCGGCCAGAATCGTACAAGCTCGTGGTGTGGGTGGTCTCGGCGGTGATCGCCGGGATCGGCGGTGCGCTTTACGTGCCGCAGGTCGGCATCATCAACCCGTCGGAATTCGCGCCCGGCAATTCGATCGAGGCGGTGATCTGGGTCGCGGTCGGCGGGCGCGGCACGCTCGCTGGAGCGATCCTCGGCGCCGTCATAGTAAATCTCGGCAAGACCTGGTTGACGAGCGCCTTGCCTGAAATCTGGCTGTTTGCGTTCGGCGGATTGTTCATCTTGGTGACATTATTCCTGCCGCGGGGAATCATCGGTCTGTTCGCGGCGCGCTCGGTCGGCGGCGCCAGGCCAGAGTCCGAATCGCCTGCTGCCGCGGCGGCGCGCGAGGTCACGGGGTGACTGGGGGAACCCTCCTCGATCTCGACGGCGTCAGCGTCTCGTTCGATGGCTTCAAGGCGCTCAACGAACTGTCCCTAGTGCTCGAACCAGGCGAGATGCGGGCGGTAATCGGCCCCAATGGCGCCGGCAAGACCACCATGATGGACGTGATCACCGGCAAGACAAAGCCTGATGCCGGGCGGGTCGTGTTTGGCGACGATACCGATTTGACGCGGCTCGACGAGCCGGCGATCGCCCGGCTCGGCATCGGCCGCAAGTTTCAGCGGCCGACGGTGTTCGAGCCGCTGTCGGTGCGCGACAACGTGCTGCTCGCGCTCGATGGCGATCGCTCTCCCCGCTTCGCGCTGTGGGCGCGCGAGACGCCCGATGAGCGCGCGCGAATCGAGGAGATCCTGTTGACGACACGTCTCGGTGCCGAACGCTACCGCCGTGCGGCCGACCTCTCGCACGGTCAGAAGCAGTGGCTGGAGATCGGCATGCTGCTCGCTCAGAACCCCAGATTGCTCCTGGTTGACGAGCCGGTGGCCGGCATGACCGATGCGGAGACCGCAGCGACGGCGGATCTGCTGCGCGAGATCAACCGTACCCGCAGCGTGGTGGTGGTTGAACACGACATGGCGTTCGTGCGGGCGCTTGGGGTGAAGGTGACGGTGCTGCATGAGGGGGCGGTGCTGGCGGAAGGCTCGATCGACGCCATTCAGGACAATCCGCGCGTCGTCGAAGTCTATCTCGGGCGGTGAGACGTGCTGTCGGTCGACGCCATCGACCTTTACTACGGCGCGAGCCAGGCGCTGCGCCGCGTCAGCCTGACGGCGAAAAAGGGCGAGGTGACCTGCATCCTTGGCCGCAATGGCGTCGGTAAGACCAGCCTGTTGCGGGCAATCTTCGGGCTCCAGCCGATCCGAGCCGGACAGATTGCTTGGGAAGACCGAGATCTGACCGGCCTATCTCCGTATCAGCGCGCCCGTGCCGGCTTGGCGCTGGTGCCGCAGGGCCGCGAGATCTTTCCGCGTCTGACCGTTGCGGAGAATCTGGAGACCGGATTTGCCGTCTTGCCGCGCGGCCTGCGCCGTGTCTCTGACGAAATCTTCGAGTTGTTTCCGGCGCTGAAGGAGATGCTGCGTCGGCGTGGCGGCGACCTCTCCGGCGGCCAGCAGCAGCAACTGGCAATCGCGCGCGCGCTGGTCACGCGGCCCCGGCTTCTGGTCCTCGACGAGCCGACCGAGGGCATCCAGCCTTCGATCATCAAGGACATTGAGCGCGTCATTCGCGGTCTAGCCGCGCGCGGCGACATGGCAATCCTGTTGGTCGAGCAGTATTTCGAATTCGCCCGCGACCTTGCTGCCTCCTACCTCGTCATGCAGCGCGGCGAAGTTGTCGCCTCCGGCCGCCGCGAGGACATGGATGAGGCAGCAATTCGCACCTTTCTGACCGTTTAATCGGAAAGGTGGGGAGCTATACCCAGTCACTTTCCTGATTGCGCCCAATTAGCAAAACCCGTCGAGGCAGGGAAAGGAGCCGCAAGGGAGCCCGGTTCGGAAAGCGCTGGCGCTGGCCGGAATTGGATTGTTTGCTCCCAGAACGATCGGGAATTCATCATTCCCTGGAAATTTAAATCTTACGCGCAAGAGGGGTCAGCACCTGCGGGGCACGATCGGGGTTAGCTGGTTTCGATCGCCGGGGTGAAGATGTAGCCGCTGCCGCGCACGGTCTTTATAATCGACGGTCGCTGCGGGTCGTCCTCGAGCTTGCGGCGAAGCCGTCCGACTTGCACGTCGATCGTCCGGTCGAACGGCCCGGCCTCGCGATTGCGCGCCAAGTCCAACAGCTGATCACGAGTCAGCACCTGGTTGGCATTGTTGACGAACGCCGCCAACAAGTCGAATTCGCCGGTGGTCAGCCGAACCTCCTTGCCCGCGGGCGAATAGAGCTCGCGGCTTGAAAGATCGAGGTTCCAGCCGGCAAACCGTGCCTTCGATCGCAGCGCCGGCGCCCGCTCTGCGGTCCGGCTCGAGACGCGGCGTAGCACGCTCTTGACCCGCGCCAACAGTTCGCGCAGGTGGAAGGGCTTCGGCAGATAGTCATCGGCACCCATTTCGAGGCCGATGATGCGGTCGACGGTCTCGCCACGTCCGGTCAGGATGATAATTCCGACGTCAGATTCCTCGCGCAAAGAGCGGGCGAGCGACAGCCCGTCCTCGCCGGGCAACATCAGATCCAGAATGACGAGATCGACCTGCGATTGCGCTAAGGCGTGGCGCATCTCGGCACCGTCATGAGCGGTCGAGACCCGATAGCCCTCGCCGGACAGATAGTCCTCGACCATTTCGCAGATCTCCCTTTGATCGTCGACGACCAGGATATGACCATTGTCGCTCATTTCGGTCCGCCACTTGCCTGCGCAGCGGGGCGGTGAGAGCCCGACGCCGTGACCCTGGAGGGAGCATCATACATAAGGTTACAAATCCTTACACAAAACCACATGGACTGACATCATCGAATTACATCCTCGCGATAGGTTTAGCGGCGCCAATCGGCCCTCGGGCCGATTGGCGCCGGCATTGGGAGGCTTCGTGGCGGATCCTCATCAGGCGATCGAGGCTGAAATCCCGCGCCTTCGGCGCTACGCACGGGCGCTGACCCGTGACGTTGTACTCGCCGACGATCTCGTTCAAGACTGCCTGACCCGCGCTCTGGCGAAGCTCCACCTCTGGCAGGGGGGCACCGATCTGCACGCGTGGTTGTTTACGATCCTTCACAACCAATATGTCAATCACGTGCGCCGCTCCGTGCGTGAGGGAGCCGGGGTCCGATTGAGTGACAACGAGCCGTTGCTGGCCCGAGCTCCGCAGCAGGGACACGGGCTTGAATTGCGCGACCTCGGGCGTGCGATCGCCAAGCTCCCCGAGGAACAGCGTTCCACGCTCCTCTTGGTTGGATTGGAGGGTATGCGCTACGATGAGGTTGCGGCCGTGCTCGACGTACCGGTCGGAACCATTCGCTCGCGGCTGTCGCGTGGTCGTGAAGCCTTGCGCCGGCTCATGGGGTTCGCTGCTGACGAAGCATCCGATGCCGGCACCGGTCGCATTCCAGCCCGGCGTTTCACTGGGACGGCCGGGGGCTTCGACAGGGTGGTCAGTCCTGCCGATCGAACATCAGGCCAGCGGACACGGCCGGTCACGAGATCGGTTTAAGAAACGGGGGCGAGCTGAGCCTTCATTGATCGGCGTCGCGCGGCAATAATCGAGCTGATGCGAAGTCGCGGTCAACCATTCGCTGCGCACCGCTTTAAAGCCGGTCTTCCACAGTCTGTCGCGCATCCTTCGTGCGCCGATAGGCTTGCGATATTTGTTGAGATTAACGATCCTCACGGCTGCCGTTCTATTCGCGCGTTATTTTGCCGAAATATAGCCGATTGAGGCATTGGCGCCTCCACGAACGGGCTCATCGATAGGCGGCTTGCAAAGGAGAGCTCGATCCGCAAGGATCGCCCCCTCGCCCCGGGGGAATATACGTGGCGGGCATCCTAGCATGTACCGGGGCATGACACGGATGGATGGGCGATCCGGTTCGTGGGAGCTCATCGACAGCAGCGCGGCCGCCTAATCCTCGGCAACGTTGGGTTCGCAGCAAGATGTTTGGAAGAATGTTGGGCCTATTGTCCGCCGATATGGCTATCGACCTCGGTACGGCGAACACCCTCGTCTATGTGAAAGGGCGAGGCATCGTCCTCAACGAGCCGTCAGTGGTGGCGATCGCCAGCGTCAAGGGCAAGAAGCAGGTGCTCGCGGTCGGCGAGGAAGCGAAGCTGATGCTCGGCCGCACCCCGGGCTACATCCAGGCGATCCGCCCGTTGCGCGATGGCGTGATCGCCGATTTCGAAGTCACGGAAGAAATGATCAAGCATTTCATCCGCAAAGTTCACAACCGCCGCAGCTTCGCCACCCCGCAGGTCGTCGTCTGCGTGCCGTCAGGCTCGACTGCCGTCGAGCGGCGCGCGATCCAGGAATCCGCCGAAAGTGCCGGCGCCAGGCGGGTTTTCCTGATCGAGGAACCAATGGCTGCAGCGATCGGCGCAGGCCTTCCGGTTACCGAGCCGACCGGCTCGATGGTGGTCGACGTTGGCGGTGGCACGACCGAAGTGGCGGTGCTTTCGTTGGGCGGCATCGTCTATTGCCGATCGGTTCGGGTCGGCGGCGACAAAATGGACGAGTCGATCATCGCTTACATCCGGCGCAACCATAATCTTCTGGTCGGCGAAAGCAGCGCCGAGCGGATCAAAAAGGAAATCGGTTCCGCATGCATGCCGGAAGACGGGGAGGGCCGGGTAATGGAGATTAAGGGGCGCGACCTGATGAACGGCGTACCAAAGGAAATCGTGATCAGCGAACGTCAGATTTCGGAGAGTCTCGCCGAGCCGGTTGGATCAATCGTCGAGGCGGTCAAAGTAGCGCTTGAGCACACCGCGCCCGAACTCGCCGCGGATATCGTCGACAAGGGGATCGTGCTGACTGGCGGCGGCGCGCTACTTAGCAATCTGGATCTGGTGCTGCGTCACGCCACCGGACTCCCAGTCTCGATCGCCGATGACCCGCTGAGCTGCGTGGCGCTTGGAACCGGCCGAACGCTCGAAGAGATGAAGACGTTGAGATCGGTGTTGATCAATACTTGGTAAAGGTCTTTATCTGGCGGGCGACAAGCGGGGGGGACCCATGAAAGCCGGCGCTGCCGTGCGGCTGCGAGGGGTTTGGGGCGCCGAAGGTTGTGGGCGGAGGCGCGCATACGGCTGCGACCTTGCTCGCCAGCGGCTGAGGGCGGTGTGATTCGCCTCTCGGCGCCGCGCCGCGCCGTCCTCCAGCGGCTCGTTTTCCCGGTTCTCGTTCTCCTTTCGGTAATGATGATCGTTCTCGGCAAATTGGACCAGGTAGTGTTCGACCCGTTACGAATTTCGCTTACCGATGCCGCCGCCCCAACTCTTGACGCGTTGTCCCGCCCGATCGCCGCCGCCGGCAACCTGATGGACCGCGCCTATGGGCTCATCAAGCTCTATCGGGAGAACGGCCGTCTCGAGGAGGAGAACCGCCGATTGCTGCATTGGCAGCAGGCCGCGCTGACGCTGGCCACCGAAAACGCGCAGTTGCGCAGCTTGCTGAAACTGGTTCCGGAATCGGCCATCTCCTATGTCACCGCTCGGGTCATCGCCAATTCGGGCGGAGCCTATGCGCGCAACCTGATGGTCAATGCGGGCAGCGGCAGCGGCGTTGAACGCGGCCAGGCCGCGATCACCGGCGCCGGCCTTGTCGGCAGAGTTGTGGAGGTCGGGACGCGGGCGGCACGGATCCTCCTGGTCACCGACCTCAACTCGCGCGTCCCGGTCATCGTCGAGCGGTCACGACAGCGAGCGATCCTATCCGGTGACAATTCCGAACGCCCTCTACTGGAGTACCTCGATCCGGCTAGCGCGGTGAGGATCGGCGATCGGATCATCACCTCGGGCGAGGGTGGCGTGTTTCCGCCGGATTTGCCGGTCGGAGTAGTTTCCGGAGTAAACGGCGAGGCGCCGCGGGTGGAGCCCTATGTCGAGTTGTCGCGGGTCGAATATCTGCGCATCGTCGATTACGGGCTAGCTAGCGGGTTGCCGAAGCCGGTCGCCGGCGTCCCGCACTCCGTACGGCGAGTGACGCCGGCGACCACCGTTGGAACGAAGCATCATTGAGCGAGAGATGACGTTCAAAATAGCCCACGCCCCTGTCCTGCCCCAGGTCGACAGTGTAGTCTCCCGCCTGATCCCGGTCGCCACGACCGCCGCAGCAGCGATCCTATCGATCCAGCCGGTACACCTACCGTCTTACGCAGCTCTGACCCCGGCCTTCATGTTAATGGCGGTCTATCACTGGGCGATCTACCGGCCGGACTTGTTGCCATCATCGGCAGTCTTTCTAATCGGCATCAGCCATGATCTTTTGGCGGGAGGGTCGCTGGGCGTGACCGCTGTCGTCCTCCTCCTCGCCCGGGCGGTGGTGGTGCGATATCGGCGCTGGTTCCCGGACCGAGCTTTTCCCTTCGTGTGGGGTGGCTTTGCTCTGCTCACCGCCGCCGCGATGTTGGCACTTTGGCTATTGCACTCATTGCTGGAAGCAGAGGCCGTTGAATTCCGCAGCAGCGTTTTTCGTGCTGCGCTGACGATCTCGCTGTTCCCCTTCGCCAGCTTTTTGTTGGGCCGAACCCAGCGCGCGCTGATGAGCGGGCGCTGATCGTACGGTCTGGCAACGCGCCTCAACGGATAGTGGCGATGCGGCGGGAAGTTCAACGCAACAAGCGGTTCAGCCGGCGCGCAGCAGTCCTCGCGGGCGGCCAGGCGCTGCTCGTAGCCGCTCTTTCAACCCGCCTGTACCAGCTCCAGATCGTGGACTCGGAGCGCTACAAGGTGATGGCCGACGAGAACCGCGTCAGTCTGCGGCTTCTAGCACCGCCACGCGGGCGCATCCTGGATCGCTTCGGTGTTCCCCTCGCCGACAATCGTCAGGACTACCATCTCGTGATCGTTGCCGAGCAGGCCGGTGACATCGTTGCGACACTGGCTGCGCTCGCTGCGTTAATCGAACTCGGCGACGCGGACCGCAACCGGGTTTTGCGTGAGGTCCGGCGCAAGCACTCGTTCGTCCCGGTCGTGATCCGAGCCAATCTGAGTTGGGACGAAATGGCTCGGATCGAGGTTGCCGTGCCGGAACTGCCCGGCGTTTCGATTGAACAGGGACTTACCCGGCATTATCCGTTCGGCGGAACGGCGGCGCATACCGTCGGTTACGTCGCTGCACCTTCTGAGCAGGAGTTGACCGGAGATCCGTTGCTCGAGTTGCCAGATTTCCATATCGGCAAGAGCGGTATCGAAAAATCTCAAGACCTGTCGCTGCGCGGCACTGCCGGGACCCGTCAGGTCGAGATAAACGCTGTTGGCCGGGTCGTGCGAGAACTCGCTCGAGTGGAGGCCGAGCCAGGATCAGATGTCGTGGTCGGGCTCGACATCGCGATGCAGGATTTCGTGACCCGTCGATGCAGCGGCGAGCAAAGTGTCTCGAGCGTTCTCCTTGACGCGGTGACCGGCGAGGTGCTGGCTCTCGTATCTAGCCCGAGCTTTGATCCGACAATGTTTTCCAGCGGGCTCAGCCGGACGATGTGGCGGCAACTCTCGACCGATCCAGCACACCCGCTGATAGACAAGGTCATCGCCGGCGTTTATCCGCCGGGGTCGACGTTCAAGCCGGTGGTCGCGCTGGGTGCGTTAGCGGCGGGAGTGCTGACGCCCGAGACCGCGATCACTTGCCCTGGATACCTCCAGCTAGGCAATGCCGTATTTCACTGTTGGCGGCACGGCGGTCACGGTACCCTCCGCCTTCGAAACGCGATCAAGGAATCTTGCGACGTCTTTTTTTACGAGACGGCGCGACGACTGGGGATCGACCGGCTTGCGGCAATGGCTCGCCGCTTTGGCTACGGCGCCGTCCTTGGTATCGACATTCCGGGCGAGCGGCCCGGGTTGATCCCGACCGTCGAGTGGAAGCTCGCGACCACCGGATCCAGCTGGCAGCAAGGGGAGACCCTGATTGCCGGCATCGGTCAAGGATCGGTGCTCGCCACGCCTCTGCAGATCGCGACTATGGTAGCACGCCTGGCGACCGGCCGCGCGGTTGTGCCACACCTTGTGCGCGACGCCGGAGTGATGCCCGAGGGCGAAGATTTGCCGGCCCGGAACTTTCCCATCCTCGGCATTGACCCAGAGGCGCTCGCCCTCGTCCTCGACGGGATGAACGCGGTCGTCAACGAGCCGGGCGGTACTGCTTACAGGGCGCGGATCACCGATCCGGGCCTCGCCATGGGCGGAAAATCCGGTACCTCGCAAGTCCGGCAGATTACCCAGTACGAGCGCGACCACGGGTTGCGCCCGATCGATGAGATCCCGTGGAAGGAACGCGATCACGCACTCTTTGTCGGGTTTGCCCCGGTCGGTGCGGCACGCTACGTCTGCGCGACCGTGGTCGAGCACGGCGGCGGCGGTTCCGCGGTTGCCGGGCCGATTTGCCGAGACATTTTGCGCGCGGTGCAGCAACGCGACCCGGGACGGCGGGTACCGGCCGGGCCCTCGGTCGCCCAATCCGCCGTGTCCGCCCTGCCCTCCCCCGCGGCTCCCGGTTCCGCCGGCGGCTGAGCGTTGACCAGCCTCCATACCGACCTCAATCGGTCCAACCCGAAGTTTGCGCAGAGGATGCTCGGTATCAGTTGGGGGCTGGTGCTCCTTATCACCATAGTTGCGTGCTTCGGCATCTTGATATTGTATTCGGCCGCCGATGGCAATATGCAACCTTGGGGAGAAAAACAACTAATACGCTTTGGAATTGCGCTGATCCTGATGCTGGGCGCGGCGATCCTAGGCGTATATTACTGGTTTCGCCTCGCCTATTGGACATATGCCGTATCTTTGCTTCTAGTGGTAGCGGTAGATTTACGGGGCATTGTCGGCATGGGGGCACAACGCTGGATCGATCTTGGAATTATTCAGCTGCAGCCGTCCGAACTGATGACCGTAGCCCTGCTGCTGGCGCTGGCACGCTATTTTCATCACCTGGGAAATGAAGAGGACCTAAAGATCCGTTTTTTAATCTTTCCGTCACTGATGATCCTCTTTCCGGTGGCACTCGTTCTCAAGCAACCCGACCTAGGCACCGCGATCATGCTGCTCATGGGCGGAGCGGTGATGTTCTTTCTCGCCGGGGTCCGCCTGCGCCTTTTCCTATTGATGGGCATGGCGGCAGGGGCGGCAGTACCGACCGTTTGGCGGTTCTTGCGCGATTACCAGAAGAGTCGGATCTATACTTTTCTTGATCCCGACAATGATCCTTTGGGCGCCGGTTACCACATTCTTCAGTCCAAAATAGCGTTGGGGTCGGGTGGCCTGTTTGGTAAAGGCTTTCTTCATGGTACCCAGAGCCATCTCAGTTTTCTGCCAGAGAAGCAGACTGATTTCATCTTTACCACTTTAGCCGAAGAATTTGGGTTATTCGGTGCGCTAACTTTGCTCGGTCTATATTGTGGAATATTTGCTTACAGCTTCGCAATCACCCTACGTAGCCGCAATCATTTTGGCAGGCTGCTGGGGGCAGGGATTACTACAAATTTCTTTCTCTATGTCTTCATCAACACCGCGATGGTGACCGGCCTGATACCCGTTGTCGGTGTCCCGTTGCCGCTGATTTCTTATGGCGGGACCGCGATGCTGACGGTCATGCTCGGGTTTGGTTTGCTGATGAGCGTGGGCGTCGACCGTGATGTGCGCTTGAATCGGGCGGGTGAGCGTCAGCTCGACTAGGCCGGACAATGCCGCTGATTTTGGTCGCGCCCTCGGCCGACGCCGCCTAGGATTGCTCCGGCTGGCGGATCGCGCCGATGCGGAGGGATTGATGGCGGAGAAGGATCCCGCGGAGAGCGGGCGGCGATTGCATGTGACGACGCTCCTGGTCGCTTCGCGCCGCGCGCTCGACAATGCGCTCGCAGAACTCGGGTTTGCCGAAGACGATGACAGGGTGGTCGAACACGATGGCCGCCTGGCTTTTCTGACCTGCTCGCACGAGGAGGACAGCGACGATCTATTCGCACTCGTCACCGAGCTATCAGCCCGTGGTGAGAGCTGGGAATTGCAATCAAGGGTAGACGCTGAGCCAGGCCGGGCGATCTATCTTTCTTTAGCGCGCTACCGCCCCGTCGAGGCGATCGACGCCGCAGTCGAGGAAGAGCAAGAGCCCGAAAGTCCGGAGACTCCGATTTACGACGTCGAAACCGGGGAGGGCCTCCAAGCCCTCAAGCGCATCTTAAAACGGATCGAGCCAGCCGACGCCTTTGCGACGATTCGCCCCGGGCGCGACGGGCGGGCCACCGCTCGAATTCTGCGCCGCGGATCCCGCCGGCTACTGGCCTCGGCAATAGCGGCAGATGAGGCCACCTTGCGTGGCGCGATCCGTGAGATCCTGCCTAACGTCATGCTCGATGTGGCAATGAAGCCACCGAGTTAGGGGCGAGCTGGAGACGCCAGCCCCGCTCGCCAAATCGACTTTCCCAGAGACCGACGCGCTGCCGAGCTCGTCCAGGGCTTCCGCGCTATCATACGTGCGGTCGACTTTACCGGCTCCGGCAAGACGGCATTGATCACCGGGCTGTCGATCACCGAATTTTCGATGTTTCAGCCGGCGAGCCTCCCTGCTGCCGCTGTCGAAAGCATTCCCCATATAAGTCCGGACAAGGTCCTCGATTTTCTTGTTCGGGACGCTCTCGCATGAGCGCCAGAGGGACTGGAATGCGGCGGATCGTTACCGGTGTTAACCCACGGTGCGGTAATTCGCGCTATCGTGGCGCAAATCTGTGGAGAGCATCATGTGCGATGCGACCATCATCAGCGCGAACCTGAGGCAGCGCTTCAGCACGGCCGTCGCCTTGGCGATCGTGCTCGGCCTAGCGCTGAGCGCGGTCGCTTGCACTTCGATCGGCGGGGATTCCTCGGCGCTCCCATGGAACGCGGGCAAGGTGACGATGACCAGTTTCGCGCCCCTTGTAAGCGAGATAATACCTGCGGTCGTCAACGTCTCGGCACTTCAGAGACCCGGCAAGGCGGCGGCTGACGAATCGCCGCCAATAGGCGTCAGCCCGGTCAACAGCCGGGATACGGCCTCGGAACTGACGTCCTCGGCGCTCGATGAGCTACTGCGTCGGTTCTTCGACGATCAACAACATAGAGTCGCGCCGAAAACTCCCGGTCTGGCGTTAGGTTCGGGCTTTATCATCGATCCGAACGGCTATGTCGTCACCGACTACCATGTCTTGGAGAACGCAGACAGCATCACCGTAACCTTACACGACGCCACCCAGCATCAGGCGCGTATCGTCGGACGCGACGTACTGACGGACTTGGCGCTGCTCAAGGTCGACACATCGCGACCGTTGCCTTATGTGCGCTGGGGCGACAGCGACGCCGCGCGCGTCGGTGATTGGGTGCTGGCAATCGGCAATCCCTTTGGCCTCGACGACACGGTCAGCAGCGGGATCATCTCAGCCCGAGGTCGGGACATTCACTCCGGCCCTTACGACGATTTTCTGCAAATCGATGCATCGATCAACCGAGGAAATTCCGGCGGACCAACCTTTGACCTCCATGGCAGGGTCATTGGCATCAACAGCGCGATCTACTCACCTAACGGCGGTTCAGTCGGCATCGGCTTCGCCATACCTGCGAACCTTGCCCGGCCGGTGGTCGAGCAACTGAAAGAGCACGGAAAGGTAGAGCGCGGATGGCTTGGTATACAGATTCAGGAAGTGACGCCGGCAATCGCGCGAGGCTTCGGGTTAGCCAGGCCGGCGGGCGCACTCGTCGCCGGGCTTGGCACCGACGGTCCGGCGGCCCGCGCTGGTTTCGCACAAGGTGATGTCATCCTGGCGGTCAACGGTCACGAGATCAGCAGAATGCGGGATCTGCCGCTTGTCGTCGCCGAAATGCCGGTAGGCCAACCAGCCAACGTTTCCGTCTGGCGGCGCGATCGCGAAATTACCTTGCGACCGGTCATTGGCGAGATGCCGGAAGGCCCGGAAACTGCAAGCCTCGGGCAAGACGAAAACGAAGGCCGGCAGAAAAGCCCCCTGGACGTGGTCGCCGGTCTTAAGCTCGCCCCGTTGAGCACAACGCAGCGCCAAAGGTTGCACGTTCCGGGCAATATCAGCGGGGTTGTCGTGACCGCGATCGGGGGCGACAGTCCGCTGGCGGAGCTTGATCTCGTGCCTGGCGATGTGATCCAGACAATCGACCAGCAGCCGGTCGCCTCTCCGAAGGACGCTCTCGCCAAGATTGAAGCCGCCGCGGCCAGCCCCGATAAAACCGTGCTGATGCTGATAAACCGGCACGGGACGAGCCGCTACCTGGCATTGCCGTCAACCAGCCATGGAACCAGCGACGGGGACGGTTGATTTCGGCCAGCCCTGGCCCAGGCTGCCCCCCGCACAGGGCGGTCCGACCCCGATTCTGGACGCTTTACTCGGCGGCGGCGAGCCTCGGGCGCTGACCCTGCAATTCGGCGACGCGCGCCCTGGTGTAGATATCGGTCCAGTTGGACAGTGCAAAGTCGGTGACTTGGCGCGGATCGTAGTCGCGAGCGGCGATGCAAACCTCCTTGCCGGCGATATAGACGCCGCGGACCACGCCCGGATCCTGCAACACGCTGATATCGGCGAGCGGCGACGCGCTCAGTGCCACGAAGTCGGCGGACCGGCCGGGCTCGAGCGTGCCGATGCGGTCGCCGCTGGTCATGAACCGCGCGTTGACCTCGGTCGCGGCGCGTAGCGCCGCGGCCGGCGAGAACCCGAGATCCTCGACGAACAGTTCGAGCTCACGCGCATTCCACTCGCCATAGGGGGTAATTGCAAAGCCGGTGTCGGTTCCAGTCATCAGCGGCACGCCGGCGGCGCGGGCCTTTTTCCAATTGGCGCAGCCGATCTCGTACTCGCGCTGGGCATGGCCGGGACGCCCCTTCTGATATGCCGGTTCGTGTGGTTGGGTAAAGTCGATGGTATTGCGCGGATGGGTCATGGTCGGGCCGATCGCACTACCGGTCTCCAACATCGCCGCGATGCAGTCACCGTCGAGGTGGTTGGCGTGAAAGATCAGATCGACGCCGCTACGTGCCGCGTAGAGCGTGGCTTCGCGGCCGCGGGCATGCGCCACCGCCTTTTTGCCTAGGCGATGGATTTCGCGGACCATCACCTCGGTCTCTTCCTGGTTGAAAGCTGCGACCAGTTCTCCGTTTTCGCGGCGCTGGATCCCATCGAGCGCGATCTTGATGCAGTCGACCCCATCTTTGACCTGGCGACGAATCTCTTCGACCGCCTCGGCGCTGGTGGCGACCAGCTTCCCGATCGAGGTTTCGGGCACGCCAATCCAGCTCGGGTACCAGTCGGTAAGACCTTGATGTGTCGTTAGATACCGCCCCGCCGCCATGACCCGCGGGCCATCGAACAGGCCGGCGCGGATCGCATTGCGAATCGACAGGCTGATCTGCCCCGCATCGCCCGGCGAGCAGATCGCGGTAAATCCGGCAGCGGCCACCTTCTGGGCAAAAAACAAGCCACGCAGCGCGCGGAATTCGAGGGGGCTGTAGAGGTCGATGTCTTCCTCGCTCTTGGCGTTGCCGTAGGCGAGATGGGTGTGCACGTCGATCAGACCGGGTATCACGAACAACCCGGAGTAGTCGAGCACCCGGTCGCCCCGCGTGCGCCGCGGCGCTCCCTCTTCGGCCCCGACATAGTCGAGAATTCCTTCCTCGTCGAAGACGATGGTCTGGCCGATCCGGGCATCGTCCTCGCCCGCGGTAAAGAGCTGGCCGCAGCGCACAAAGGTCTTCATCGCGATCTACTCCAGACGATTGGGACGACACGGAAGTGGACCGCCCTTCGACGATCCGGCATCGCGATTATCTTTGTAGCACAGGCATCGGCCTGAACACGATCGTCGAGCGAGCGCCGCCCAACACACCGCCATGGCTGAAGTGGCGAAGCGGTCGATGACCGCCCGAGTCCGGTGGCGCCGGCCTCAGACCTGTTCGATCGAGTTGAAATCCCAGCTTTGGTCGGGAGGGTTCTCGCCGATGCGCAGGGTAGATTTCTCAGGAAAGTGGTATGGGGGGACCGGCAAATTGTAGGGCGCGGGGACCGATTTGAACACACGGCCCGCCAGATCGTATTTCGAGCCATGGCAGGGGCAGAAATACCCACCAAGCCAATCGGGCGCCGGATTGCTCGGATCCGGCTGGGGAAAAAAGCTTGGAATGCAGCCGAGGTGAGTGCAGATCCCGACCAGCACCGAATATTTCGGGTCGATCGAGCGATGCCAGTTCTCGGCATAGGGGGGTTGCTGGTCCGCTTCGGATCGGGGATCGCTCAGTCTCTCGACCAGCTTGGGATCCTGCAACATTTTGAGCAGTGACGGCGTCCGATCGACGACGAAAATCGGCTTACCGCGCCACAGGACGATGATCTGCTGGCCGGGCTGCACCTTGCTCAAATCGACTTCGACGGGTTCGCCGGCGGCGAGCACATCGGCTGCCGGGTTCATCGAATCAATGAGCGTATACGCCGCCGCCCCGGCCCCCAGCACTCCCGCTGCGCCCGCAACCAGGATCAGAAAGTCGCGGCGCGTCTCTTGCGGCTCGCCACCATGTCCGGCAGTTACAGTGGAAACAGAATAAACCTCGTCAGTCATCTCGTTTTCCGTTCTCCGGACGAAACCAAGCGGGCCGCGGGCACATTATGACGGGCCTCCTTTCCGGGCAACGACAGCCGTCGTACTGGCACCGGGTTCGCGGCCGGTGCTACGATCGGTCACAGTCAGGGGCTTCCAACCGCAAGAGCATTGCGAGAGATTACGACATGAAAATCGCGCGCATCGAGAGTTTCATCCTCGGCACCGGCAGTTCGAAGGATCTGCTGTTCTGCCGCGTCGAAACCGAGGATGGGCTCCATGGTTGGGGCGAAGCCTACGTCACGCACGGCAAGGAAACCGTCGTCGCCGAGATCATCCGGACGATGGCGCCGCACCTGATCGGCCGCAGCGCCTTCAACATTCGCCACACCGGCCAGATCATGTTCGAGGATTTTGCGATCAAGCGCGGCTCGCCGGAATTGTCCTCGGCGTGGAGTGCGGTCGAGATCGCATCCTGGGACATTCTCGGTAAGCGCACCGGGCTTCCGGTCTACAACCTGATCGGCGGCGCTTCGCGCGAGCGGGTCCGCGTCTACGCCAATGGCTGGTCGCGGGGGTCGACCATCGACGAACGCGTCGAGTGCGGATTGAAGGTCAAGGCAATGGGCTTCACCGCCGCCAAATTCGATCCGTTCCCTGGCCCGTGGCGCTCCTTTGTCGACCGCCGGGACGAGGATTTCGCCATCGATTACGTCAGGGCGATGCGCGACGCGCTCGGCCCCGATTTCGAGCTCTTGATCGAAGCGCACCGGCGCTTCGCCCCGGCGCACGCGATTCGCATCGGTCATCGCCTCGCCGAATTCGGCATCGACTGGTACGAGGAGCCGTGCCTCTCCGAGAATATCGACCTCGTCGCCGAGGTGCGGCGCGCCGTGCCGATCCCGATCGTCACCGGCGAGGCGATCTATACCAAGGAGGCGTTTTTCGAATGCGTGGCCAAGCGCGCGGCCGACATTCTCAATCCCGATATTTGTGTCGTCGGCGGGATCACCGCGATGCTCGATATTGCTGCGATGGCTCAACCGCACGCGATTGTAATGGCGCCGCACAACTACAACAGCACTCTGGCGGGACTCGCCGCCACCGTCCATCTCTCGGCGGTGATCCCGAATTTCCGCATCGCCGAATATTTCGTCAACTTCCAGGACTCTGTGCGGCGAAATCGCAACCTCCTCGCTTACCGTTCAGGATGGCTGGATCGACCTGCCGACGGCGCCGGGATTGGGCATCGAAATCGACGTCGAGAAGCTGCGCGCCCATCCCCACCAGGAGGCAACGCATCACGGTTTTCGCCAGTATTGGGAGGAATATCCCCGCAAAGGCTACGCGCCGAGCCTGCGCTGAGTTCCTTCGCAGCGATGACCATTCCGGCGCCCTACGACCGTTACCAGGGTGAGGTACTGGCCGAATGGATCGATATAAACGGTCATATGAACCTCGCCTATTACACGGTGCTGTTCGACTACGCCACCGACCTGCTGTTCCAGTCGATCGGCATCGGGCAGGATTACAAGCGGGCGACCAACCACGGTACCTTCGTCGTGGAGACGCATAATCTATACGAGCGGGAACTGCTGGTCGGCGAGCGGGTTCGGGTGGTCAGCTTGATCATCGGCGCCGACGACAAGCGCTTGCATCTGGCGCACGAGATGTTCCGCATCGCGGACGGAGAGCGAGCGGCGACGCAGGAACTGATGTTTCTGTCGATCGACCTCGGCATGCGCCGGGTCGTACCATTTTTGGGCGAAGCGCAAACGCGGGTGGCGGCGGCAGCGGCGGCGCATGCCCGTTTGCCGAGACCGCATTGGCTCGGCCGCCAAATCTCGCTTCCGTCTTAAGGTACACTCGACCCGACCTTACCGGGTGTCGCGGAATCAGGTCGACTTTGCTGGGGAGATCGGCCGCGACGTTGCGTTCAGCGTAATGCGTTGTGGATCAGGTAATCGGCGAAATCCGCCGGCTTCAGCTTGATTTCGACGCGCCCGCCATCGCCCGCCAGCGCTTGCGTCACCAGCATATGATTTTCGACCTGCGGCGCCGTTAGACGAAACACTCCGACGGCGCCTTTGAGTTTCGGATAAAGGTTGGGATCGATCATCTTCTCCTTGCGGGCCAGACGCGCCAGCGTTTCCTCCTCGCTCAACTCCTCGACCTCGCGTTTTCGCACGATCGTCCAATCGGTTTCGCCGGCCCAGCCCTGGGCGACGATCGCTTTCGGATCGCCTTCGGCCACGCCGACTTTGTAGACATGCCTGCCCAACCCGACATCCGATGCCCAGCGACCGAGCTTCGCGCTGCGCGCCACATAGATAGATACCATCGCATCCCTCCGATCGGGGCAGCCGGAATAGAACGATCCCTCATCCGTTTTAACGAAGTTTCAACCCGAGGCGACCGGGGGAAGATCTATGCCCTTTCTGATCGGCGCCGCAACCGCGGCAACTACCTTGCTGAGTATGGCGTTCGGCCAGATCGACGCCGGCTTCGCGGCGTTTGGCGTCCTTCTGGCCGCGATTGTGTTGATGACCCTGCGGGAGGAATGACCGCTTTCGCTATTACTGCCAGTTCGCCGCGAGTTTTGAGATCTGCACTGCCGTTGCGGCGCGATGAAAACCTAGCCCCAATACCGCCCGCTGCCACCGATGGCGGCGACCACGAGACCGAGAACCAGGTTGATGGTCACGATAGTTCGGATTTGCCCGAGCTGGCGACCGCCCTCGGTCCAGTCCTGCCGCGCCACCGCCATCCGGAACCGGCGCCAAGGCGCGAAATAAAGGTGCAGAAACAAGAGCATCATTAGGATGCCGAGCCCTTGCATCAAGTTGATATAGAGACCGATCGCTCGGAACCCTCCGAAGACCCCAAACACCAGCGCATAGCCGCTCAGCAGCAGTAATATTATCGCGGCGATGACCCAGGCGAAGAACCGGCCGAGCACACGCGACCACAAGGTCAGGCGCGGTCCCGGTTCGAGCATCGCAGCGGCCGGCCGCAGCACCTGATGGGCAAAGAACATGCCGCCAACCCAAACGATGGCCGCGAGAATGTGGACAATCAGCGCGACGGTCGCCAACCCAGCGCTCCCGGCCATTGCTCAAACGCCGTAGGCCGGGCTCTTGCGTGCGAACCCGTCAAAGGCATCGAGCATGCGCCCTCGCCATGCGGCGACCGGATCGTCGGTGGCCAGAAGTTCGAAATCACTGATCGCGCGCGCCCATTGAAAAGCGCCGAAGACGATGTAATCGGCATAGGCTGGGGTGGCTCCGCCTAGAAATGGCTGGCGCTCGACGGTGCGGCGCAGGGGCGATCAGGCTGTCGCGAAAAGCCGGCAGCCGAGCCTCTCGGTCCTTTACCACCTCCTCGAGTGTGCGACCGAAGCGCTCCTCGCGCGACTGCCGGAAATAGGCCCGGTCCTCGGGTGCGACGTGGCGATAGATGTCGAGCACAACAAAACCGACCAGCCCCGGTTGAACCACCGTCTCGGTCCAGTTCTGCACAAAGGTGGTCAACCCCCGCCCGGCCTGACCGCCGAAGAGCGAGGGCCGGTCCGCATAATGTTCTTCAAGATAGGCGGCGATCGCCGAGGAATCGTGCACCACTCGATTGCCATCGACGATGACCGGGACCCGTCCGCCATTGGGCTGCGGCAGCTTGTCCTTCTCGGTAAACCGCCACGGTATGGTCTCGACCGCAAGCTCTTTATGGGCGAGCGCCATCTTGGTGCGCCAGCAAAACGGGCTGAAGCGACGGTCCGCCTCGGCGCCAGCGAGATCGTAGAGGATGATGGCCATCTTCTCCTCCAACGGAGTGGGGATGCCAATATGGCCGCCTTACTACGCCGCGCAAGCCCGCAGGCCGGCCCCCGCGATCGCCGACGCCGATTGAACGATCCCGCCGAAGCGGCAGACTGAGCCGGCCCGGTCATCGACCGGGCCTGGCCGAAGGATCTTTGACTACTCCGCCTTGAAGCAGTAGGCCGCGAGCTTGTTGCCGTCGAGGTCGCGGACGTAGCCGGCATACGCGTTCGGCTTCCAGCTGCGCGGTCCGACAGCGCCTTCGTCTTTGCCGCCGGCGGCGAGAGCGGCCCGATGGAAGGCCGCGACCGCGGCGCGGCTGGGTGCGACAAAGCTGATCGTGCCGCCGTTGGCATGGCTCGCGGGTTGTCCGTTAGCCGGCTTCAGCACAAAAAATTCCGGATCGCCCGCCCCCCAGATCGAGCCATTCTCGCCGAGATCGTTCAGGCGCTTCAACCCGAGCGGCGCCAGCACGCTGTCATAAAACGCGCGTGACTTGGCAAGATCATTCGTTCCGACCGTGACATGCGTGAATATCGCCATCCTATCCTCCTTTGACGCGGGGCCGTATTCTTTCAGTTGATCGATGCTAGTTCCTCGACGCGCAGGCCGGCGCGGACGCGGCCGACCAATTCTTCGGGGTCGTAGACGATGCCGACCGGGTTTTTGTCAGTGGTCGAGCGGCTGCGCATATAGGCCTGGCCCTCGGCCGCAGTCGCAAAATTGTCGACCAGCAGCTCGACCTGGTTGTGGTCGGGGTCGTAATAGTACATCGAGGTCGTGACCCCGTGGTTGACGCAGCGGTGCGGGCTGATGCCGATCGCCTTGAGCCGCAGATAGTTGCCGGTCAAATCGTCGAGGCCGGCAAACGTGAACGCGACATGATGCAGACCCGCTTCCTTCCCGGCTTTCGGCCCGTCGGGTTCGCGTTCGGCCAACGGCCCCGGGTCGAGAAAGGCGACCCGATGGTGCTCGTCGTCGTAGCTGATGAACGAGATGCGCTCGGCTTCGTAAAGAATTTCGGCTCCGAGCACCGTGCAATACCAATCGATCATCTCGCGCCGGCGATTGGTCTGCAACACGATATGCGACAGCTTCCGCGGTGAAGCCATGATCTCCTCCCTGACGTGGCATTCTCGCCCGATCGGTGCCTGAGATTGCGGCGCGAGTCAACAGCGGAACCATGGGAGGCGCGCGCGACGGCACCGATTTCGGCTGGGCCGCCGCTGTTCGCTGACAACAGCATCCGCGGCAGCCGTCAGCAGCAGGCAGCGCAGCCGAGCGCAATATCGGTCATCATGGTTGCAATCGCTACATCCTGCTGCATCCGCAGCAAAGCCCCCCGGCGGGCGGGTTGGCCTGCTGAGAGAATTCCCTGATCCGATAGCGGCGCGTGCGATGCAGCGACCTGTCTGCATAACAGGCGAGTTGGGCAATTTTAGGGTGTCTTGGGCCCCGGTACCCGCTCCACTCGCAACTCCCCGACGGTCAGCCTCGTAATCCGGAGTTCGTCTACCCGGCCGCGGCGCAGCCTCATTCGGCCGAGAGCGAGCTGGCCGACCGCCAGCCTGCCGATGGCCACGGCGCCCACCGCCAGCGCGCCCAGCGCCACCGCTCCCAAAGCCAGCGCGCCGACGGCGACCGCCCCTTCGCGTCTCGCGGTCGTGGATCGACGCCGGGCCGGGTCCAATGCGTCCGCGGGCCCCCTCGCCTCCCCTGTTTCATCCTTACTCATCGCTCCCTCCTGATACCCCGACGGCGCTCGCCGTCGCGCCGGCCTTGCGGTCCACATCAAGATGGCCAAATAGCGACGCGTGCTGGCGATCCCTGTGAACGTGTCATATTAAGTCGAGCCGGTTGGCTTATTACGAGGCGATGATGTTGAACCCGACGAGCCTGCTAGCGGATGCATTAGGTCGGAACTTGGCCGAGACCTACCGCAGGATCTATGGCGACCAAGAGCCGCATATCGCCTCGCGGCCTGGACGAAGCCGGCCGGCTCGTCATCGAACGCATCGCCAGCAGCGATGCGCTCTATCATGATTGCGAACACACGGCCCTGGTTACCCTTTGCGTCCAAGACATTTTGCGCGGCCGCCGGCTCGAGCGGACCGTCACGCCGAGCGATTGGGGCCACACCATTTTGGCTGCGCTGAACCACGACATCGGATACGTGCGCGGCATATGCGCCGGCGACACGGCCGACCATTTCGTGATCGATGCCGCCGGCAATACGGTAACGCCCCCGCGCGGGGCCTCCGACGCTTATCTCGCGCCCTATCATGTGGAACGGGGAAAGATTTTGGTCCGCGAGCGCTTCGCACCCGTTGCTTACGTAGATGAGGAGCGCATCGCCGCCGGCGATCGAACTCACCCGTTTCCCGGTGCCCGACGATGAAGACCACGCCGCAACCGATACCGAAGCAGGCCTGGTCAGGGCCGGCGATCTGATCGGTCAATTGGGCGACCCGCTCTATCCGCGCAAGCTGAACGCGCTCTACCACGAATTCGCCGAGACCGGCGTTAACGAGAAGCTTGGCTATAGTAGTCCCGCCGATATGGTCGATCGCTATCCGCAATTCTATTGGAGCAAGATCGAGCGCTATATCGGCGACGCCCTGCGTTATCTCGAAATGACGATGGAGGGCAAGCAATGGACCGCGACCCTCTACAGCCACATCTTCGCGATCGAGCATAATCGCCGGCGGATGGGTCCGCAGGCGGGGCCTCCGCAGCACCAGAGGTGAGCGGCCGAGCTATGAAGCCGGCCCTTTGATGGGCTTCGCAAGGCTCAACCTATCCTACGCGCTTTTGTAATCTTCGACGGTATCAGACCTGACGACCTGAGGGGTGCGAGAAACATCTCTCAGAAGCAATTGAATAACGCTTGCGGGATTGACGTGAAGCTCGATCCTGGCCTGACGATCAAGCCGTGCCGATGACAATTTTTATGATCGGCCCGACACTGATCGGACGCGCCCGCCGAGGCAACCATGGTTTCCCAGCATACCCGCGGCTGGCGCCGGTCCCGCCCGCTGTTGTGTCATCAGCGCTCGGCTAAGTTAAGCAGCTTTTCCGCAACCTACCGCGAGAGCGCTCCGGCCAATGTTTCCCGAAGCCGCTCCACCTGATTATGCACTTCTCCCAGGGCCTCCCTCAGTTCTGTGCCGAACTCCGGTGACTTGAATGGGCATTCGGCATCGTGTTTTTGAAACCGTTCTCTCAGCGATATCCACTCCTCACGTTCGGCATCAGGTAAAGCGTCCACCTCTATATCCGTCTTGCTGTCGTAGTGGGCATGAAATTCCAGATTTTCCTTATGCGCCACGAACTCTAGAGCGTTGACGACAAAGGCCAAGAAATGGTGCAGCTTGGACAAAATTGCCCGAACGCGCCGACTTCTTTCGCTCAAAAATGCCTCGTTCATTGCCGTTACCAGTGTGCGACCTTCATCCACCAACGACTTGACTTCGACCATCAGGGCTTCGTGCCGGTCGCGATCTGGCAGAAATCCAACCATCCTTCTGCTAACGATCTCGGTTCGGTGCTGCAATAATGCTTCCGCAGTGAACCACGACGCGTAAGCCTTGCGACGGGCATCATTCATGGCACTGCGTCGCTTAGTCCTCTCCATAACATAGGTTGCAAGGGATCCGACGATTGCGCCGCCGCACGCGGTTATTATCGGTAGAAAATCAATCGTTTGCATGTCGCTTCAGCCTGGCTCCCTGATCGATGTCATCGCACTCGATCGTGTCCATCATCGCGAAGCCGAAGTTTCGGAAAGCGTCCACTGATCGGACGCGGCCGTCAAACCTTCCCAGATCTGGGAAGGGTTCCGCCACTGGTGGCACGTGTCAACACTGATCACCTCTCAGCGAGCGCCGGACATCGCAAGCGGACATCATCGCTGCTGGGCATCGAAACCCTACCTTTTATCAGTCGTTTGCCGCGGCCATGTTGCGCCGCCTCGCGCGAGCGGCAGCTGGTAATATTTGATTGGCATCTGGGTTGCCGAGAGCGAGCAGGTAGGATGGGGTAAGCGCAGCGAAACCCATCGCTCTCTGGTTGCGCGGGCGATCGCGGCCGGCCGATGCTGCAATCATGACCGGCGCTTTGCTCGCGGGCAACGGCATCTTCGACGTTTCATTGGACGCCGCTCAGCTTCACTTCCAGCAAGCAGGTAGGATGGGTTAAGCGCAGCGAAACCCATCGCTCTCTGGTTGCGCGGGCGAGCGCGGCCGGCCGATGCTGCAATCATGACCGGCGCTTTGCTCGCGGGCAACGGCGTCTTCGACGTTTCATTGGACGAGGCTCAGCTTCACCGTCCAGCGCTGGACGGGCGCGTCCACGCCGCCCAGCATTGATGGGTTTCGCGAGGCTCGACCCATCCTTGCTTTACAGTGCACCG
>CAWJTR010000016.1:0-96097 GCA_963845735.1 uncultured Alphaproteobacteria bacterium
CAACCAGTTCGTTCAAGCAGGGGAATGCGCTCGCGCTGATCAGGGCGTTGAGCAACAGGGCCTGGTCGGGTTGCTCGAGATCCGGTACTCGGCTTGCTGCAATGCTTGCCAAAGCGGCGCCAGCTCGGTTCAGCACAACTGGAGTTTCGAGCTCTTCAAGCGGCGCCGGAACGAGATCCACGTGAAACAAGCGCCCGTCGGGAGATACCCGCCGGCCGAGCTCGACGCGGCGCAACCAGCAATTCTCGATCTCGGCGACAACCGAGTTGGCCCCGTCGTAGAGAACGAAGTCCGCGGACACAGACCTCACCCCGCTCCGCGTCAAGCGAAGCTGCGCTTGGCGCGCAACCCGCCCAAACGGCGCCGCCAGCCGCACCCTACCGAAGCGCCACGGCAAAAAACCTGTACCCGGCAGCTCCCGGCGATGCCCCTCCAGCAGGGCGAGCAGTCCCTGCAACACTCCATCGAGCAAAGCGGGATGGAGCAGATAAGAGTCGAGGCGTTCGCCAATCAGCGCAGGATCGAGATGAACGATCGCGGCGTCGTTCGCAGTGACCTCGACATAATCGACTGTTCTGAACCGGGGGCCGTAATCGAGCCCGGCGCGCTGTGCCACCCGATAAAGGGCCTCGGCGTCGATGCGACGCCCGCCAGGCGCACAGTCGGCCCAGCGCAGAACCGGCCGGGCGTCGCTTGCCGTCGAGATCCGGCCCACCGCATGAACCGTGAACGGCTCTCTCGACAGCCGCGGACGGCTCGCCAGGTCCCAGTCACCGTCTTCGGAGACGAGCGTCGTGCGCAGCTCGCGCATGCGCTCTTTGTCGAACGGCAGCGGGCGCCGGATTTCGACATCAAAGGCTTCCAGCACCGTGGCCTCGGGCCACCGCCATCGTCCCGCCGCAAGCGCGATTTCGAGGATCGCGGCGGCCGGGAAGACCGAGATTCCTCCGACCGCGTGGTCAGCGATCCAAGGCAGCACCTGCTGGTCCAGATGATTAAGCCAGTACGGCGCTGGACCATGCTGACGGAAGCCAAGCAGCGGGTGGTCAAAGGCCGAATTTTCCGGATCGCTCGCTTCGACCGTCTTGTCGAGCCAGAATTGCTGGCGTTGCCACGGATACAGCGGAACGCTCTGCAAGTCGGCGGGGCCATCGAACAACGGCGTCGCCGGCAGATCGTACCCAGCGACATAGCAGCGGGCGGCGATCCTCGGAAACGGATCGCCGTCGCCGTCGTTTCGCGAAAGGCTGGGGAGGACGCGGCCTTCGACCTCCGCCGCGCGCAGCCCATCCGCCAAATAGGCGTGGAGGATCGCGCCGGGCCCGATTTCGACAAAGATGCGAAAGTCGTCGCCGATTAGCGTCGCGGCCGCCTCGGCGAAGCGCACCGGATTTCTAATGTTTCGCCACCAATGATGGGCATCGAGCACAGCGTCTTGGATGGCGGCGCCGGTGACGCTCGAAATCAGACGCGCTGTCGGGGAAAGCGAGGATAAGTCGGCGAGGCTTATCAGCAGCTCGTCGTGGATTGGGTCCATCCATTCGGAATGAAAGGCGAAGTCGAGATCGAGCGGGCGGCACCCAAGATTGCGCCTGCGCGCCTCGTCGGCCAGGCGCTCAATTTCCACGCCCGAACCCGAAATTGTGACCGAACGGGTGGCGTTGAGCGCCGCGATCTCCGCGGTGCTGTCGAGCTCGGAGAGGAAGCTGCGCGCTGCATCGCCGTCGAGCGCCAGCGCCGCCATCCGCCCGGCCCCTTGCGTTCGCTGTTGGCTGCGGCTGCGGGCGACGACGATGCGCCCGGCATCTGCAAGTGAGAGCGCGCCGGCTCCCCAGGCAGCCGCGATCTCCCCGACGCTGTGCCCGAGATATCCTGAGGCGGTGATGCCGAGCTCGCGCAGCGCCTCGACGACACCAACCTGGATGGCGAATAGCAGCGGTTGGGCAATGTCGGTGCGCGCCACCCGCTCGCGGTCAACGCCGCGGGCGATCAACTCTGCGACTGACCAGCCTAGTTGCGGGCGCAATATGCCGTCGACGTTCTCGATCGCGCCGCGGAAGGTTGGGTTGGCACGCAAGGCGGCCCGTCCCATTTCGGGGAACTGCGCGCCATTGCCGGAGAAAACGAAGGCGAGCTTTGCGCCGCTAACGGCAGTTCCGGCGACAAGATCCGCCGCCGGTCGGTTGTCGAGAAAACTCTCGAGCAGGACGGCATTGGTGGCACGATCACCGCCGAGGGCAACCAACCGATGTGGGTGGTGATCGCGCCCGCGGGCGGCAGCACGCACTACCCCGGAGATCTCGTGGTCCGGCAGGGCGGCGAGGGTGCCGCACCAGCCGCGGACGAGCTCGCGAAGCGAGGCCTCTGCGGCGGCCGACACCAACAGCGGCGGGGTCGGTCCAGGATGCGGCGGGCTCTCCTGCCGGCGTGGTGGCCCGGCGAGGACGACATGCACGTTGGTACCGCCAAAACCGAACGAGTTGACCCCGGCGTAGCGTTGATGTCTGGCAGTCGTCAGCGGCTCAGCCTCGCGCAGCAGGCGCAGGTTGAGCGTGTCGAATGCAATATTCCGGTTCGGGCTGGCGCAGTGCAGGGTCGGCGGCATGACACCGCGATCGAGCGCGAGGGTTGCTTTCAGCAGCCCGGCCATACCCGACGCCGGTTCCAGATGACCGATATTGGTCTTGACCGACCCGATCGGCAGCGGCTCGCGCCGTCTCTGCCCGAGAGCGTGTCCAACCGCCGCCGCTTCGACCGGATCGCCAACCGGCGTCCCGGTACCGTGCATCTCAAGAAACGCCAGGTCGTCCGGATCAATCTCCGCCCGCGCATATACCGAGTGCAGGAGCAATGCCTGCGCCGCCTCGCTCGGCAATGACAATCCGATGGTTCGACCGTCCGAATTGGTGCCGGTAGCGCGGATTACCCCGCGAATTGGATCACCGCAGAGAAGCGCGTCGGCGAGCGGCTTCAGGATCACCACGCCACCGCCTTCGCCGCGGACATATCCGTCGGCCCGGTCATCAAAGGCGAAGCAGCGGCCGCGCCTTGACAGCATCGAGGCGCGGCAGAAGCCGATAAACGGATACGGCGTCAACAGCAGATTGACGCCGCCGACGACGGCGCTGTCGATCCGCCCGGCGCGGATCGCCTCACAGGCCTGATGCAGAGCGACCAGCGACGACGAGCAGGCGGTATCGACGGCGAGGCTCGGGCCGCGCAAATCGAAGACATAGGAAATACGGTTGGCGAGGATGCTCAGCGCATTCCCCGTCATGAAGTACAAGTCGGCCCCGGCCGGATCGCCGAGCCGCAAATCGGAATAATCGGTCGCCGATGCGCCGATATAGACCCCGGCTTGGGCGCCCGCGAGCTGGCTCGGCGGGATTCCGGCATCTTCGAGCGCGTGCCAAACGAGTTCCAGCAACAGCCGCTGCTGCGGGTCCATCTGCACCGCCTCGCGCGGAGAGATCCCGAAAAACGACGGCTCGAATTGGTCGACGCCACTAATCAGGCCGGCCGACCAAGTGTAGCTTTTGCCCGGTTCACTGCGATCCGGATGATAGAAAAATCGGGTCGACCATCGCTCCGGATCGACCTCCGAGACTGCGTCTCCGCCGGAAGCGAGCAGCTGCCAAAACCCCTCCAGGCCGTCACCCCCGGGAAATCGGCAGGATGCTCCGACGATTGCGATCGATCCGTCACTCATAGCAGCCGGACGGTCGCCCCGGAGCACCAGCTTTCCCCATTTGCCCCCTCGCGATCGAAGCCGTCGTCCAGGCCTCCGGCTTTCGACTATCTGTTAATCCAATCTTAATTGTCGTCGTCGATGGCGGCGTTAATGTCAACCGCCGCGAGGACGACCGAAAGTGCTGCTGACGTGACAATTTGGGCTCATCGGGCGCCGTCGCCGAAGGTGAAGCTGGTCCGCACAGCGAGGTTCATTCCACCCCAAAGGATGGATGCGGCGGGCTGAGCGGGGCCAACGTTCCGGCTGGCTGCCACGGGTTGCGAGCCAGCCGCAACCTCTCACAAAGATCCATCGCCGACCAATAAAGCGGTACGGCACGGCCCTTCACCAGGGGCAGACTGGACGCGTCCAGCCCCAGCCACGGCAAGAATGGATTGCGGCGGCCGTAAGCCCAAATCTCGCTGCGGACAGCCGGACGCGTCGAGATGCTGCGCGCGTGAAACCCCATCGTGTCGGCAACCACAAGCGTATTCTGCGGTACGGCGAACACTTTTGGCGGTGCGAACCCCAGACGCCGCAGCATTGGCGCGCTGATTCGCAACGAGCCGCGAGACGATTGAAAATCGGCGCTTTCCCTAGCGGTCAATGAAGCCCGCCGCTCCCAAGCCAGCCGCCGCCGCGTCGGCTGGTGAGAGCCTGGGACATAGATCAAAGGCCCCTGATCCTCGCCAACATCGGTCAGGAAAAACCACGCCTTGACGGTCGGGTGAAAGGTGTCGGCGTGCAGCCGGGTCTGAGGATCGGGCGCCGCGTCTCGCGCGTGCGCGAAGATCGTCTGAACGTAAAGAAACGGTTCGAGCCGATACGAGCCGATGTAGCGCACAAGGCCGAGCCATTCCGGGCTCTCGACCAAGGCGCGCACGGCCGGCAGCCGCTTCATCGCTCGCCGGTCCAGGGCAATCCGCCGGGTGATCGCGTCACCCTGCGACTGCTGCCGCGCCGGCGCCTCGAACGAAACCACTTCCTGTTTGAGCGCATCATAGGCGGCAGATGGCAAAAAGTCGCGTTTGATGACGAAGCCGTCGCGCGCAAACGCGGCCCGATCTTCATTCGAGATCAGCGGCGCCAGTCTTTCCCGGCGCCGTTCGGCCATACGATAAGCCAGGCGCATGCGGGCGACGTGCAGTCCCGCCCGGTTCAGAGTTGGGCTGCCGATGATCGGATTGTCACGGAACGACTTCGCGCCGGTCGCGAGCGCCGCGACATGAATGGGCGCCATCAGCCAGGAGCGCCGGCGTGATCTCATGTCGCGTCTTCGGTGCAATCCCAGGGTTCCCGCCGAGGTGGTCAGACACACAGCGCGGCGAGCGCGTCGTAGACTAGGCGATCGATCTCGATGCCCTCTCGCAGCAGCCGCTCGCGGCTGCGAAACGAGCGCTCACCTGGGATACGGATCTCGTCAACCCCGGGCTGACGCGGAATGCTCTTGATGCGGTCGACCAGCCCGCTGACTTCACGCTTGAACTGGTCTAGCGGAATCAGGAGATCGGGCTTGAACACGACGAACAGATAGCCGTCATCCTTGTCGGGGTCCATGCCCGAGCCGGCGAGAACGCCCAGGGCCTGCACGATGAAGCCGAGCCCATAGCCTTTGTACCCACCAAAGGGCAGCAGCGCCCCGAGCCTCGCCGCTGCTGGGTCGCGCGTCGGCTGGCCTTGCAAATCGATCGCCACACCTTCGGGCAATAGCTGTCCGAGCCGCTCACGCAGCGCCAACTCGGTCCCCATGAACGCGGAGGTTCCCATGTCCAGAACCACCGGCCCGTCGGCTGACGGCATGCCAAAGGCGATCGGGTTGGTGCCGAGCGCCGCGCGAGCGCCGCCGAATGGGGCGACGCTGCGCGACGAGCTGGCGGTGTGGATGCCGACGAGGTCGGCGTTGGCGATCATCTCGACATAATAGGCGCTGCGCCCGCTCATCCAGCTGTTGGTGACGCCAACAACAGAAAACCCGTGCGCCGCGGCCTTGGCGATCGCGGCGCGGGCGCCGTGATACATTGCCAGCATGCCGACATTGTTGCCGCCGTCATACAGAACCGAGACTTCGGTCTCGCGCACCACCCGTATCGGCTGGCGCGGCCGCTTGAAACGGCGGTGCTCGGGGATGTTCAGGATTTTGGCCATCCCCGAATATTCGTAGCCGCACAGCGCTGCATCGATCATGTGGTCGGCGAGGATGCGAGCTTCCTCGACGTCGTAGCCGATGCCGCGGAGCGCGCGCTCGGCATGCTCGCGCGCCTCGGCGACACTCAAATGGATGCGATCGGCCATTCTCCGCCCTCCGCCAGCTTGGTGGCTCAACCCTGCTCGACCTGGAACACGGCTTTGCCGGCGATGTGCCGATCGCGCAATTCAGGACCAACGCGCGCCAGATCGCGCCAGCTGCTTTCGACGAGCGAGAGCTTCAACGAGCCCTCGGCGACTAGCGACGCCAGCAAGGCGAGATCCGGGGCGAACCGGTCCTCGGCCTCGGAGGTGAAATAGGAGAAGCTTTGGATGCGCGCGTTCGGATGCTCGGCAAATTCGCGGAAATTGATCGCGGTCGGCTCGCCCGACGAGTTGCCGAAAATCACGATGGTCCCCTTGGCCTCGATCCGCGCGATCGCGGCGGCAAGCGAGGCGCCGCCGGCGGCTTCAAGGATCAGGCCAAATCGTCCCTCCGCCTGGTCGATGCCGGTGACGACAGCCTCGGCGCCGCGTACATGCCGGCCGCGCTCAGGGCTACCGACGATGGCGGTGACATGAGCGCCCGATCGCGCCGCGATTTGCACCGCCATATGCCCAACTCCGCCGGCGGCGCCGGTGACCAGCACCCGCTTGCCGAGCAGCGGCGCGCCGTGACGCAGGGTGCGCAGCGCCGTAAGCCCGGCGACCGGAAGGCCGCCGCCTCTTCGAACCGGACATTTTCCGGCAATTGCGCAAGCCGATGGGTCGGCGCCGCGACGCGTTGCGCCCAGCCGCCATTGTCGGTCAGCGCGACGACGCGGGTGCCGGCTTTGGGCCCGCTGCCGTCGGCCGCCTGGCGTACGACTTCGCCGCCGATATCCTGGCCCGGCCGCCAGCCCTCGGGGCGCACCTGCATCAGCCGCAATTCGCCGCGGTTCAGCGAGAAGGCGCGCACCTCGACCACTGCCTCGTTCGCTGCGGGGGCGGGCTCGGGCACCTCGCGCAGCTCGACCGGCGCCGTGCCGTTTGGCGTGTTGACGAGAGCGAGCATCTGACGATGTCCCGCTAGCCGCCCCAAGACTACTGTCGTGGTCCGGCTGTTCCGGCCGTCCACGTCTTCAGTTCGGCAAAGTTTCGTGGATGACCGGGTCAAGCCCGGTCATGACGATGATCAGTGGATCATCGTCAGTTCAGCCGCAGATCGACGATGTGCTTGGGGTCGGGCTTCAACTCGCCGTTTTCGACCCGGGCGACGATGTCGGTCAGGATGGCATTGGTCGGGGTGGGGATCCCGACCTCCTCGCCCTTGCGCACGACAAAACCGTTGAGGAACTGGATCTCGGTGCGACGGCCCTTGAACATGTCCTGGCCGGTCGACGGGCGATGCTCGCCGCCGCCGGGCCGGTTGGCTTCGGCGAGGCGGTGCTCGTCGATTTCCTTGGTCGCCGCTGCGTCGCCCTCGCCGGCGCGCGCGATCGTCTCCGGGTCCATGTGGCTGACCTCGTCAAAGGTATAGCCGAGCGCCTGGCCGACTCGGATCGCCTCGCTGCCGAGCCGGGTCGAGAAATTCCGGATCGCGTCGTTCTTGATCATGTCGCGAGAGATCAGGCCGGTGCAGGCCGACAACCCGTTGCCCATGACGTTGGTGACGAGCTTCGACCAGCGTTCGCCCCACAGATTCTCGGTCACCATCGCGCTGTCGGCGTAGCCGACGAGCCGGCACACTTCCTTGGCCCGGTCGGTGATCCGGCCATGCACCTCGCCGACACGGAACACGGTATGGCGCGAGCCCGATTTGCCGGCGGCCCGGCGCACCTGGCCCGGCGCATGAAGTTCGACAGTGATCGAGCTGGCGATCGAGCCCAAGGTCTTGCCCCAGCCGACGATGCCGGCGATGGTTTCTTCGTTCATGCAATTCTGCAACGAGACGCAATAGCCGCCCGGCGCCAAATACTGCTTGATCATCGTCGTGGCCCAGGCGGTATCGTAGGATTTCATGCAGATGAAAGCGATGTCGATCGGCGCCTCCTTGGCGAGCTGCTGCGCCTCGGTCAGATGCAGCGCGCGGGGCTTGACCGTGAACGGCTCGACATCGCGGATATGGGTGATCCGCAAACCGTCCTTGCGGATGGCTTCGACGTTCTCCGGCCACGGGTCGATGTAGGTAACGTCTTCGCCGGCCTGCACCATATGGGCGCCGGCATAACCGCCGACCGCTCCCGCGCCGACGATCGCTATCTTGTTCTTCGGCATTCGGTCTTCCTCCGCATCAGGTCGCGGCCCAGCGCGCCGCGTGTTCCGCCGCGATCCTAGTACGGTGACGCGCGCGCCATCCTCGTCATCCTATCGCTTTGGCTTCGACGGGGCGGGTTTGCGCGGCCGGGGATTGCGGCGCGGCTGCGCGGCCGTTGCGCCGCGCCCGCGTCTTGCCGCGCGCTTTTATCGGCTTTCGCGCCGGCTTCGCCGCCAGCCGCCAGTCGACGATCATGCCGAACGGGACCGCCGCCAGGCCCAACGCCATCAGACTGCTGGCGACGCGGCCGAGCCAATCGATCTCGATCACGACGACGAGCAGCCCCAGCAAGAGTCCGGCGCCAAAGGTCAGCAGGGCGATCTTGGTATAGCGCATCGTTGCGGCGGCGGGAGCGGGCTCCTAAACTGGCGCGCGAGATAAAACCGGCGGCAAAGGAGGTGCACCGCACATGCCAGAAAGGCGAAGAGGATGATAGAGGTCGAGCGGCCGGCCGATCTCGCCCAATATATCGGCAAGGAGATCGGGGTCAGCGACTGGTTCACCGTCGACCAGGCGATCATCGACAAATTCGCCGAGGCGACCGGCGACCATCAATGGATCCATGTCGATGTCGAGCGCGCCAAGCGCGAGATGCCGGGCGGCAAGACGATCGCCCACGGCTATCTGACCCTGTCCCTGGTGCCGCGGCTGGCCGCGACCCTCTTCCGGGTCAAGAAGCGCTCGCGCGGCCTCAATTACGGGTCGAACCGGGTGCGCTTCACCGGGCAGGTGCCGGCCGGCTCGCGCGTCCGCCTGCGGCAGACGATCAAATCGGTCGAGCCGGTCGAGGGCGGCGGCGTGCGCATCACCTCGGAAAGCACGATGGAGGTCGAGGGTGCGGCGCGCCCGGCTCTCGTCGCCGAAACCATCAGCATGCAATTCGAATAAGAAGTCATGATCGATGGCAGCGGTGTTGCAGCGGCACTGGCGAGTGCGGCCGACCGGTGCGGCGCTCGGCGCCGATATCGAAGGCGTCGACCTGGCGCGAGCAGCTCTCGCCGTCGACAATCGATGCGATCAACCAGGCTTGGTCCGACCATTTGGTGCTGCGCTTTCGCGGCCAGCATCTCGACGACGATCAGCTGATGCGCTTCAGCGTGCTGTTCGGCGAGCTCGATCTTGCCCCGGTCATCGCCGCATCGCGGGTCCAAATCCGCGGCGAGGACCGGTATGTCGATTCGGCCGAGGAAGGCCACCGCTACATCTCGATTATTTCCAACATCGTCGAGAACGGGGTCGCGATCGGCGCGCTCGGCGCGTATGAGGCGATCTGGCACACCGACATGTCATACAATCCGGAGCCGCCGATCGGCAGCGCGCTTTATGCGCTCGAAGTTCCGCCCGCGGGTGGCGACACCGGCTTTGCCAATATGTACATGGCCTACGACACTTTGCCCGAGGAGCTGCGGCAGCGGATCGAGGGCCGCCTGTGCCGGCACGATTCCAGCCGCAACAGCGCCGGCGAATTGCGCCGCGGCTATACCGACGTGACCGATCCGCGGCAGGCGCCCGGCGCGGAGCACCCGATCGTCCGCACTCATCCGGTGACCGCGCGCAAGGCGCTGTTTCTCGGCCGCCGGCGCAACGCGTATATCCAGGGCTTGACGCTCGACGACAGCGAGCAGCTGCTCGACGCGCTGTGGGAGCATGCGACCAGGGCGCAACTGACCTGGTATCAGCAATGGCGGGTTGGTGATCTCGTGCTGTGGGACAATCGCTGCGTTATGCACCGCCGCGACGAGTTCGACCCGTCCAGCCGCCGGCTGATGCACCGCTCGCAGATCAAGGGCGACCGGCCGTTCTGAAGATCACTCGGGCTCATTCTCCGCAATCGGGATGAGGCGATCGGCCGCCGGTTCGTAATGCAGGACAAAGAGCGCCGTGTTGGGCGCCCTGGCCGGGGGGCTGCCCGGCGGCAGCGAATGTTTGACCAGCTGGCGCACCATCGCGCCATGGGTCGAAACGCCGATCCGCCGATAGGGGTGCGCGACGGCGAATTGCCGCAATGCCGCCAACCCACGGGTCAGGGTGGCGAGGCCGGTTTCGCCGCCGGGGAAGGCAACGTCGTTGTCGCTGTACCAGCGCTCGGTCAATTCCTCGCCAAAGCGGGCTTTGGCGTCGGCCCAGATCATCCCTTCGGCAGCGCCGACGCTGGTCTCGCGCAAGCCCAGATCAGTCGCCAGCGGCACACCCAAAGCGCCGGCGACGATCTGCGCGGTGGTCAGCGCCCGCGTCAAATCGCTGGACAGGACGGCATCGAGGCGGTGCGCGCGTAACCGGTGAGCCAGCGCCTCGGCCTGAGCCAGGCCCGTGGCGTTGAGCGGGGTATCGGTGTGCCCTTGCAGCCGCCCCTCGCGGTTCCAATCGGTTTCGCCATGACGGAACAGGAACAGAATGCGCTGGTCGCGACCTTGTTGCACAGCGGCCCTCCGCGTGATCTTGGATGATTATTTCCGTCAAGCGGGGATGGTAGACAACACCCGCGTCACACGCTTGGCTGAATCCGCCGCTGCCGGGCGGCGGTCACCCCCAAGGTCCACGCTTCCTCGGTCTCGACTCGGTGGCGCTGCTCCAACGTCAACCCCGGGTCGGCGGCGAACAACGCCGCGAGTTCCTCCGCGCGGTCGCGCTCGGCGAGGAATTGAGCGACGGTGCGAACCTGGGCGCAATCCTTGGGTTCACCCGGTGCCGGCGACACGGACCATAATGACGGATAGACCTCGGCGATGACGATCGGTGCGTCAAAGCGGGCGTTTAGCCCCGTCTCGAATGGCCAGACCTGCGTCTGCCGGCGCCAGCGCGGGTCGTCGCGCAAGGCGCGCGCCACCGGGATGCCGGTCAAGGCCTGGCCGCCGACCGATCCGACGCCCAACAGCTTCCAGCACGGCTGGGCGCTCGGAGTATAGAGATCGACCACCCGGCGTTCGGCCAGCCCCTCGCTTTCGTGGCGACGGTGATGCTTGCCGTGGAGATGGGTTCTGGTCGGCGCGGCGGGGCAGCCCCAGAACGGAAACGGTCCATCCGAGACACGCTTGTTCAATGATTCGGCAACATCGAACCGGTTGTTGCGGTTGTGCCCGTCGTCCGCGATCAGACCGGCGATCTCGTCCCAAACCGCCCGCCAAGGCGGCCCCGACAGGCCGAGCCGGGCAGCGAAGCCGGCGGGATAGCCGAGCGGAAAATCGAAGCCCAGCAGAACCTTTTCGCTGCTCGCACACGCCGCAATCAGCAACTCGGCGAGCAACGCTTTGGCTGCGTGGCGAGTTGGCGGATTGACCAAGGTTTCGTGATCGCGGCAGCGCCGGCAGATCCAGATGCTGTCACGGCCGATCCGCGGCAGGTTTGCGGCACTCCAATCGACGATGACAAAGCTGTCGAACATCAAACGGGAGGATACCCCAGATCCAGCGAGAGCTGTCTGTCAATAGCGCATCGGCGCGGTCGACGCGTTGCGGCGGGGATGCTTTGCCGGATAGGCTATGACCCGCAAGACGGCGACCCGCGACGTCGCGAGGAGAGCGATCGATGAGCTACAAGGATCTGGTGGTGGTGCTCGATTCGGCGGCCGACACACTCGGGCGCATCACCTTAGCCGCCGCACTGGCCGAGCGCTTCGCGGCGCATCTGATCGGGCTTTATCCGATTCCGAACATCGAACTCCCGATACGCGCCGGTTATCCCGATCTGGCGGTGCTCGAACCGGTCTATCGCGAGTGGCGCGAGCGGGCGCTGAAGCAGGCCGGGGAGCTGCGCCAAGCGTTTGAGCATGCGGCCCAGCTGCACGGACTATCGACCGAGTGGCGTGCTGTTGCCGAGGGTGAAGAAGCCGATCCGGCTCTGCATGCGCGCTATAGCGATCTGACGATCCTCGGCCAACGCGATCCCGACAGCGACGAAATGGCGCTGATCCGTCCGCGCCCGGAGCGGGTGACGCTGGCTTCCGGACGGCCGATCCTGGTCGTGCCCTATGCCGGCCATTTCGCGGCGGTCGGAAAGTGCGTGCTGGTCGCGTGGGATGCGAGCCGGGAGGCGGCCCGCGCAGTCGCCGACGCGATGCCGCTGTTGGTGGCGGCCGATGCCGTGACCGTGCTGGCGGTCGATCCGCAGCCGGGACTGGACGGGCACGGTCAGATTCCCGGCGCCGACATCGCGCTGCATCTCGCCCGTCACGACGTCAAGGCGCAGATCGAGCGCATCGTCTCCGTCGGCGTCCCAATCGGCGAGCTGCTGTTGTCACGCGCCGCCGATCTCGGCGCCGATTTGTTGGTGATGGGCGCCTACGGCCATTCGCGCGTTCGCGAGTTGCTGCTCGGCGGCGCCACCCGCTCGATCCTCGCCAGCATGACTATCCCGGTACTGATGTCGCATTGAAGGCGGGATGGATGTCGGAATTCGGCTCCACCCTGTAATTCGAGGCTCTCGGCGCTCAGGAGCGGGTCCCGGTTTTCGCCGGGACGACGCCATCCTTCGGAATTTACTCCGCCGCCTGCGGCATTTGCTTGATGTCGGTCGAATAGCGCAGGTGCACCGGGGCGTCGGCTTCGAACGGGTCGGTCAGGCCGAGTTCCTTGCCGTATCTCGCGCATCGCCGGCATGACTTCCTGGCCGAGCAGGCGGATGCAGGTCCGCGCGTCTTCGTTGCTGACGTTGCCGTCATTGCCCCACAAGCCATAGATACTGGGCCGGGTCTCTTCGAGCACGCGGCGCAGCTTCGGGATGACCGTTTTCGGCGTGCCGTAGATGACTCGCCCGTCGGCGACCTGCTTTTCGAAGGTGGGCCGGCCGCGCGGGCTCTCCGCCCGTCCGACCGCGAACTCGACAAAATTCCGCCGGAACTCGGCGAGAAATAGCCCGCCGGGTTCGACCACACCGGATGGGCGAGACCGGTGAACTCACCCTGCATCCACAAGAACTGGCGGGCGTTCTTCTCCGCCTTTTCTTCGCTGTCGGAGACGTGGACCTGCTGCAGATAGCCGCGGTTCTGCGGCCCCGCCTCATAGCCGACTTCGCGCGCGACCTCGTCGTAGAGCTTCCAGATGTTCTTGGTCGCCTCGATCGAGGTGTTGAGCGCGATATAGGGATAGCGCTGCTTGGCCGCCCAGATGATCGTCTCCTTGCTCAGCACGCCCGGGATCCACACCCGCGGATAGGGCTTCTGCAACGGCACCGCCCACGGGTTGACGACGCGGTGCTGATAGTGGGTGCCCTCCCAGCGGAACGGTCCCTGCCGGGTCCAGGCGGCGACGACCAGATCGTGCGCCTCTTCGAAGCGCTCGCGGTTGTAGGCCGGGCTGACGCCGTTGGCGAGCTGCTCCTGGCCGCCGCCGCGCACAAAGCCCGAGACCAGCCGGCCCTCGCGAAATCATGTCGATCATCGCCAGCTCTTCGGCGAGCCGCACCGGGTTCTCGGCCAACGGCAGCGGGTTGCCGAGCAGCACGATCTTCGCCTTCTTGGTCACCGCGGCGAGGATCGCGGCAAAGATGTTGCACTTGGCCTGCATGCAGAACGGCGCATTGTGGTGCTCGTTCAGCATGAAGCCTTCGACGCCCATCTCCTCGGCGTAAATATATTGCTCGAGGTATTCATTGTAGAGCCGGCTGCCGGCAACCGGATCGTAATATTTATTGGAGAACATCAGCGCGGTGGCGCCAAATTCGAGGCCGATATCGGCCGGATAGGCGGACATCGGCTGCTCGGTGAAATACATCACATGCATGGCTTCCTCCTGTTCCTCTCGCCCCGCGCCGCGCGAACGCGACGCGGATGTCCGTCAATTCTCGGCAATGAAACTGCTGACGAGCCGAGCCAGCGCTTCGGGCTGCTCCATGTCGACGCAATGCCCCGAGCCGCGCACGATTTCGAACCGCGCCTTGGGCAAGGCCGCCGCATAGAGTTCGCCGGCGCTCCGCGGCACGATCTTGTCGTCGTCGCCCCAAACGACCAGTGCCGGCGCCCTCACCCCGCCCAGCAGATGCGGCAGGGTCTGGCTGTACATGTACGGCTTCCAGGCGATCCGGAAGCACATCTCGCGGCAGAGATCCCAGTCGACCAGCTGGTCGGTCGTCACGTCGCCGTAGATGCGGGCGAACGCCGCCTGATCGTGAAACCCGGCCTGGGCATAGTCGAGATAGCTGACGATCGCCTGGTCGAGGATGTCGCCCTCGGGCGGCTTCAACCCCATCGCGCCGACCAGGACCAGGCGGTGCAGCGTGTCGGGCGCCATCGTCGCCATCTCGGCCGCGATCCAGCCGCCAAAGCCGAGCCCGACCAGCGAGGCCCGTTCGATGCCGAGATCGGACAACAGCCATTGATAGATCACGGCGACGTCGCGCACACTGCGCAGCCATTGCGGGCGTTCGGATTTGCCGTAACCCGGGTGATGCGGAACGATCACGTCGAACCGGCTCGCCAGCGCGTCGTAAAACTCGAGCTGATCGGGAGTGCCGATATCGTGGTGCAACACCACAACCGGGCGGCCACTGCCGGCGCGCGCGAGGTGCAGCTTGCCCCCGGCCACCTCGACCTCGCTGCGGGTCCAGTCCGTGCCCATCGCCATCGCCGCTCCTCTCCCGATGCCCTGTGTCGTAGCCTAGCGCCGCGCCGGCCGAACCCGCAACCGAGCGTTTGATCATTGCAGGGTTGCGTAATAGTAAGCCTATGAGATCATAAGTACGCTCATTTTACTTACTGCGTCGTCTTTCCGACCCCGAGAGGCGATTCGGCCGAGGCTTCGAGCGCCCCACCCAACGGAGAAAATCATGCTGGTCGTTACCACCGAAAATATCGCCGGCCACCAGGTGACGGAGATCAAGGGCCAATGCTTTGGCGTCGTCGTCAGGAGCCGCGGGCTCGGCGGCAACATCATGGCCGGGCTGCGCTCGATCGTCGGCGGCGAGATCCACGAATACACCCTGCTGCTCGAGGAGGCGCGCCGCCACGCGATCGACCGCCTGGTCGAAAACGCCACGGCGATGGGCGCCAACGCGATCCTGATGATGCGCTTCGATTCCGCCGAGATCGGTCAGACGATGAGCGAGATCGTCGCCTACGGGACCGCGGCGGTCGTCGAACCCTGCCCGGATGATCCCGCGCGTGCTGCGCGCGGCTCTGCTCGTCGTCGGCGCTTGCTCTGCTGCTCGCGCGGCGCGGCGGCGTTCGCGCATGCCGGCTGCGGCCTCGGCGTCAGCCTGCGCCTCGCTCTCCCTGGCCTCGTTGCTGATCGTCGCGATCCTGTTCGAGCGCTGGCGTTATAAGCGGCTGACCGGCAGCCGGCCGGGCCCCGAGTGGGTCGCGACCGAGGAGCGCTTTGTCGACCCCGAGAGCGGCAAGCTCGTCACCGTGTACTACCATCCCTCGACCGGCGAGCGCCGTTACGTAGGCGGCTGATGCGTCTGCCCTCACCGGGATTACCGCTTCGTTATTTGACGGTGATGTCCCCGGTCATTCCGGCCCAGTCGTGATCGGCGCAGCGCATGTCGTAGCGCCCTGGCCGTTTCGCGACAAAATACAGATCTTTCTGCTCGCCCGGCTGCAGCGCCAGTTCGGTATGCTCCCGGTTCAGCGCCTCGGGGTTGCGCAATGCGACCGTCTTGAAAAAGTCCGGCGCGGTCAGCTCGTGCAGTTCATGGCCGCGGTTTACGACATGCAGCCGATAGGCGACGCCGGCGGCGAAACACCAGATGGTTCGGCAGAAAGCGATATTCGACGGTCACGACCGTGACGAGCCGGGCCTTGGCCCAGTCGGCTGCCGTTACCTCCCGGAGCGGCGGCGCGACCCAGGCGAGCGCGGCGATAAGCGCTATCGAAAGAGATCCGCTGTCGCTCCCGTCGCATGCATCCCCCTTTCCCGCTCTTGTTCCCACCATCTCGACCAGGCGGGGACGGCGAATGATTGCCCAACGCAGTCGGGAGAGGTCGGCATGAAATTCGGGCTTTTTGGCGGGGCGCGGGCGCAAGGGTGGGCCTGCCGGCGACAGCTAGGCCTATCACGACTTCATCAATTACGTCGTCGAGGCCGAGAAGCTCGGCTTTTCGAGCGTCTTTCTGGTTGAGCACCATTTCACCGGCTTTGGCCAGGTCTCGGCGTCGATGAGCATGCTTGCCTATCTGGCGGCGCGCACCGAGCGCATCCGCCTCGGCACCGCGGTCGTCGTATTGCCGTGGCACAACCCGATCCTCGTCGCCGAGCAGGCGGCGACGCTCGACCTCTTATCGAACGGGCGGCTCGATTTCGGCGTCGGCAAGGGCTACCGCAGCTACGAATTCTCCGGCTTCTGCATGCCGCCCGAGGAGGCGACCGAGCGCTTCGACGAAGCGATGGAGGTGATCCGCAAGGCGTGGAACTCGGCCGGCCGGTTCTCCTATCACGGCAAGATGGCGCTACGACAATGTCGTCGTCGAGCCGAGCCCGATCCAGCAGCCGCACCCGCCGTTCTGGCTCGGCGCCGGCAGCGCCGAGTCGATCCGCCGCGCCGCGCGCGAGGGCTACAATCTGCTGCTCGACCAGATCGCCCCGACCGATCTGATCATCGATCGCGTCGCGACCTTCCGCGAGGAATGCGAGCGGGTCGGCCGCGCCTGGGACCCGATGATGGTCGGCGTCACCCGGGGGTTGCAGATCGTCCACAACGACGAAGAGCGCCGGCGCGCGATCGCCACTCGCCGCCAGGTGCTGAAGAACATCGGCGATCTCGCCCGCGGCCCAGGCGCCGATCACTACGCCCAAATCAAGGAGGACGAGGATTCGTTCGTGCTCGACGACGCGCCGTTGCTCGGAACTCCCGAGGAGATCATCGCCCAACTGAAGCGGCTCGAAGCCGGCGGCGTCGAGAATGTGCTGTTCGCCGCCCCCGGCGCCTCGGTTGCCGGCCTGCGCACCTTCGCCGAGGAGATCATGCCGGCCTTCGCCGACTCGCCGCTGTCGCTCGCCCAGGTTTAAATTCACCACAGAGCCACAGAGGGCACAGAGGGCAAGTGGACACCATCACGCCTCGCGATCCGTTGACCGAACAAGTCATAGGGTTGGCGATCGCCGTTCAGCGCGAACTCGGACCCGGACTTCTCGAGTCGGCTTATGAAGAATGTCTTTGTCATGAGCTCAAGGAGAACGGGATTGCTTTCGCGCGGCAGGTTCCGCTCGCAGTCAATTACAATGGCGTTCGGCTTGATTGCGGCTACCGCATCGATATTGTTGTCAATCGCAAGCTATTGTTAGAAATAAATGCCGTTGACAGATTGCTGCCGATCCATGAGGCGCAGATACTGACTTATTTGCGGCTGAGCCGCATAAGAGTAGGCCCTTGTGATTAATTTCAATCACGTCGTGCTCAAAGACGGTATCCGTAGAATTGTTCTTTAATCCGCTATACCCTGGTCTGCCATTACAATAGCGGTCCCCACGAGCTTTGGACACGGCAGGCAGTGGCCACGAATGTTGATAAGGAAATTCAACTAACGGCCGGGGTCGCGGAATGCTTCCAGCGGCGCCGGGCCGACGCCACATCGCTTGGTGGCGATTTCGTCGAATAGCGTGGTTGTAGCAGTAGTACGGCGGCGGGTCACATGGTCGCGCGCGAGGTGCGAAACGCCGCAGCCAAATTAGCGGCTATACGCTCGACGGAATCTAATCAATCTGACCGCTTGGCCTCCGCGCCGAGCTGCTGTCCCTGGCTTGCGGTGCGGATAGGAGCTAGGCCGACGCGATAGCAGGAGCCGCGCGATACCGGTTCATGCAACAACTCTATCAGGTTACTCGATGACCTCGTCGGCTTGCGCAAGAATCTGAGGACGGGACCGTGAGGCCCAGCTCCTTCGCCGCCTTTGCATTTACGATCAGCTCAAAGCGGGTTGGCTGCTCGACCGGTATGTCACCGGGTTTTTCACCCTTAGAATCTTGTCCACGTAGCCGCCGGCGCGCCGAAAGATGTCGGCTGAGTTCATACCGTAGGACAACAGCCCCCCGTCCTGCACGTAGCGGCGCTCCAAATAAATCGCCGGCAATCGATAGCGTGCCGCCAGCTTCGCTATCTCCGCCCTATGAACGATGGGGAGCGGGCCATTCCAAACCTGGATCGCCGCGGCGCCTTCGGCGCGTGCTTTCTCGAAAGCGGCCTCGTACTGCTCCGGCCTGCTCGCCTCGACTATGATCAGCTCTATTCCCAGCTGTCGACCGGCCTCGGGGAGCTTCCGCAACTCCAGCTGGTGCGCCGACATCGTGGGATCGATCAATACGGCTATGCGGGATGCGTGCGGCACCAGCTCCTTGAGCATTTGGAGTTGCTTGCCAATAAATCTTTCGGGGACTAGCCCTGCGATTCCGGTCACGTTCCCACCGGGGTGCGCGAGGCTCTTGACCAGACCCAGGCCAACAGGGTCGCCCACACCCGTTAAAACCAGGGGAATCGACGGAGCGGTGGTGTGAATCATGAGCGCAGGATTGCTTTGGGAGGTGACGATAACCTCTGGATTAGACGCGATCAGTTCGGCGATGAGCGCAGGGACTTTTTCCGACTGGCCCTGGGAGTAGCGATACTCAATTTGCAGATTCTGTCCTTCGACATACCCGTGCTCGTGCAATCCCTGCAGCCAAGCCTGCCTTATCTCGGGAAGCGGGGTACTCCCGAAATATCCAATCCGATGAACCTGCTGCTGTCCCCAGGCCTGTGACGCAAATAGGATCAAGCTCGCCGCGATCACAGCGAATGTGCGGTGCCGCCACATGGATCGCCTCGGTCTAGGTAAGATGTCTGTTGTCCATTACCCTCGTGGGAAGCGGGGACTGCATCTTAACCGACATTCCCCCGATGCCGGGCGATTGGCTGTCCAGGATCGCCCCTTTTGGGGCGTTTCGACAACGGTAAATCGCGCATCGCGCCCGCAGCAGTCGGTCAAAAGCAGCCAGCCGGCTGCGGCGAGGCGGTAAACACGCTGATTTGCGTGCACCAAGGCGCACCTCCTCCGTACGCTGTTGCCTCTCGCAAATCTGACCCCGCGCCTCTCATGCTGGCGTGGGTGGTGCCCGCAGCCGGGCGATCAGCGACAGGATTTCGGTGAACATCTGTCGCGACACCGCCACCTCGGCCAGCTGGAAAGTGACGTAGCGACCGTGGCTGACGACCTTCGCGCCGATCTTGATCAGCTTCTCGCGCAAGCTGGTTAGCGACCACGGCTCCGCCGTCTTTGGCATCGCCAGCGTCCGCATGAAATTGCCGAGATTGTAGGCCAGCGCGTGGAGCTGGAGGCGGACGGCGTTAGCGGCGAAGGAGCGGCACGACAGGCGGGTCCACTTGATCGCGCTCTTGCCTTCTTTGATGTACTGCTCGCAGGTGCCGCGGTGGTTGTAGAAGGCAACGACGCGCTCGGCCGGCCGCGCCAGGTTGGTGACGATAAAGCCGACGCGCGGATAAAGCTCGCCGGGGTGCCACTCGACCTTGGCCACCACTCGTCGGGGCTTGTTCCACGAGCCGGCTTGGTAGCCAAAGCTGGCATAGTAGCGGCGCACCTCCTGTGGCGGTCGCCCGACCGGGCGCTTGAGGAGGTAGCCGATCTTGTCTTGCAACACCCGGTTGGCCGGTAGCCGGATCGCATAACCCATGCCTTCGGCTTCGAGGAAATCGTAGATCTCCGGGTTGGCGAAGGCCGCATCACCCCGGAAATAGAGACGCTTCACGGTGCCACGGTAGCGGGCGACCACCGGCTCCAGCACTTCTCGCCAGCCGGCGGCGCTGTGCACGTTGCCCGGGCGCAGGGCGCACCGCTCGAGATCGCCAAGCTGGTTGAACACGAACAGCGGGTGATAGCAGGTGCAGCCGAAATGGCCATTGTAGGCGCTGCCTTCCTGTTCGCCGTAAGTCGGGCTTTCGCTCGAATCCATATCGAGCACGACGACCCGCGGCTGACGCCGCTTGTGCACCGCGTCGATCCATTGGCCCGGCAGATCGGCAAGAGCGGCGAGGTTTTCCGGCCCCGCCAGCCATTCGGTCTCGAAGCGGCCCATCTGGCTGGCTGAGGCAGCCCGATCCATGGGCGCTTTGCCGCCGACCACCCAGCGCATCGCCGGATCGCGGCACAACCGATCGGCGTCGTTCACATCCTCGTAACCAGCCAGCCGACCGAATACCGACTGCCGCAGCAACCCGACCAACAGGTGGCGTCGGTTCCTGCCAGTGCGCGCCTCTGCCAATCTCTCGCCGCCGCTTGTGGTCAGAGCGAGCACGTCGTCCAAGCTCGCGATACGCCAGCAATCCGCCATCGGAGGTGATCGCCGAGCCGTGGAACCGGAGCATCACTCGCCGGTCGAATTCGAGCCTCAGTGCCCCGCCGTCCGCTTCACCCGCCGGGTCCGCCACGGCTGCCTCATTCGATCCCACTCAACGATATTGTAGCCTATACGATAATCAGACCCATTGCAGCGCAAAATACGGTACCATCCGGGGAATGCGGGGTTAATTCCTCTGTGCTCTCTGTGTCTCTGTGGTGAAATTTGGAAGGGGAGGGGATGATGGAAGAGCGCAATGCGATAGTCACCGGCGGTTTGCGCGGCCTCGGCCGGGCGATGGCGCTGGGCCTCGCGCGTGAAGGTTGCCAGGTCCTCGCGGTCGGGCATATCGAGACCGATGTCGCCGAAATCGAGCGCGAGATTGCGGGAACGCCGTTGGCCGACCGCATCCGAGCGCTCGTCGCCGATCTGCGGCGGGCTGAGGAATGCGACCGGATTGTCGCAGCGGCGGAGGCCCGGTTCGGCGGGGTCGACATTCTGGTCAACAATGCCGGGTTGACCTTCACCTATATCGATCCGCCGCGCTTTCGGCGGCCGACAATCCAAAAATTCTGGGAGGTCGGCGACGAGATCGTCGAGAACGTGATCGCCACCAACTATCTCGCCGGCGACCGGTTGGCGCGCCGGGCGGCGCCCGGCATGGTCGCGCGCGGCTGGGGCCGCATCGTCAATGTGACGACCAAGCTCGACACGATGAACCGCGCCGGGACCCACCCTTACGGCGCCTCGAAGGCGGCGCTCGAAATGGCGACCGAGGTGTGGGCCAAGGAGACCGATGGAACCGGGCTGACGATCAACATCGTCAACCCCGGCGCCGGCGCCAACACGCCGGGAATGGCCGAGGAGATGCGCGCGATGAGCCGCGACGGCCGCGCCGCGCGCCTCGTCGAACCGGACGAGATGGTGCCGCCCTTGCTCTACGTCGTCTCGCGCGAAGCCGACAAGGTCAACGGCTATCGCTTCGACGCCAACCTCTGGGACCCCTCGCTACCACCCGCCGAGGCCGCCAAACGCGCCGGCCGCCTCGCCGGCTTCGAAATGCACCCAGCCCAGTAATCGAGCATCGCGCCGCGGAGGATGTCATCACCGATCGGCTGTCGCTGACTAATGCCCTCGCCGATGCCAACATCGACCGCAAGGCCGCCGAGCGTATCGCCACCGAGATCTTCGACGCAATTCAGGCCAATGTCGCGACCAAGGCGGATCTTCAAGAACTTAAGGCGGAACTGCTGCTGCGCATGAGCGAGCTTGAGCATCGGATGACGTTGCGGTTCGGCAGTATCATGGTCGTCCTGACCGGCATCATTGTTGCCGCGATACGCTATTTGCCCCACGGCTGAAGTGCGCCCGGCTGATCAGGCGTAATGTTCGGCGGCCGAGGCCGCGCGTAGTGCCGGCCGCCCGCTTCGAGACACACCCGGCGCCCGTCCAGTTTGCCTCTCTGCGCTCGGACGCGGAGCGGACACGATGAAGCAGGGGGAAACACCTCACCTGCGAGGTCAGCGCCCTGATCGTGAAATTTTGCTGATTGCGGTGATACCCCTCCATCGACCATCCCGGCGCAAGAGCGTGTGAAGGGATTGGTCTTTCCAAGCAACGTCATTCCGGGGCGCGGGCATTGCCCGCGCCCCGGAATGACGAAGTTTGGCTTTTTCTTCACACACGATCGCAAGCCGGGGTCCATTTCCGCCATGGGTACCGGCCGGAGCCTGTCCTCGGGCCGGCTAGAAGCCGGACCCGTGGGCCGGTATGGCATGGAGAAAATTGCAGCCGGCAGATCCGACGAACTTCCGGTCCTCCACCACGCTGGCTAGCGCGGTTTTCGACCGAAGTCGATGCACTCGGCACGAACCACCCCCACCCCGACCCGCCCCCATCGAGGGGGCGGGAGTACCAACAGGAGTGCTGATTGAGGCCCTCCCCTTGATGGAGAGGGTTTGGGAGGGGGAAGCGCCGATGACTCTGAGCAACGCTGCCCTTTGGCCATAGCCTCCAAGAGAGTCGTAAAATTGTCCATTTCACATGACATATTTCAACCGGTTGAGGCCGGCCTCGGCCGCGCGACGCCGCCGCTGCCGAAAGGGGACGCTTGGAGCATGCTCTACTTATGGGAGAGGTCTTGCTGCAAATTCGCTGCAGGTGCAGCAGACCGGAATTCACCTATTCAACTGAAGATGCTGCACACCGAAGATGACGGTATCGGCGTCGAGCGCCGGTCATACCCATGAGTGGATTCTCTCCACCGCAGCCGGAATTCCTAAAACGTAGAGAAATGAACGGGAACGCACACAAATTCGCGCGGTAGTGGTGGGCACCTGCGCTTGTAACCTGCCGCGTCCGTCCGCCGCCTTCCCGGCGAAGGAGCGTGTGAAAAAATTCCAAACGTCGTCATTCCGGGGCGCGGGCATTGCCCGCGAGCCCGGAACCCATGAACACCGGACATCGAACATATTGGAAATTCGGGTGTTCTTGGGTTCCGGGCTCGGCCCTTCGGGCCGCCCCGGAATGACGTTTCTTGGAAAGAACAATTTCTTCACACGCTCGAAGGCCCGGATCCATGGCGCCATGGGTACCGGCCAGAGCCTGTCCTCGGGCCGGCTAAAAGCCGGACCCGTGGGCCGGTGTGGTAAAAGCGCTTTGGGTGTGATCCGTCAGAATTGCTCCGCTAGGCGAGGATCGCAAGCCCGATGTAATGACGATATCTCGGCCTTCGCCAGACCCTCGCTGCTTTCGCTCTCGGGCAAAGCCCTATAGTGTCCCGGCGAAACGCCGAGGGGGAACTGTTTGGTGGAACAACGCAATCTTGGTAAATCCGGGCTTCGCGTGTCGGCGATCGGCCTCGGGTGCAACAATTTTGGCGGGCGCATCGACCTCGAAGCGACCCGCCGGGTCGTGCACAAGGCGCTCGATCTCGGCATTACTTTTTTCGACGAGGCCGACACCTATGGCGACCCGCGTGGCAGTTCCGAGACCTGCCTCGGCCAGATCCTCGGCGATCGTCGCAAGGATATCGTGCTGGCGACCAAATTCGCTCGGCCGATGGATGGGTCGGGCCGGTTCGAAGGCGCCTCGCGCCATTACATTATGGCCCAGGTCGAAGCCAGCCTGCGGCGGCTGCGGACCGACTGGATCGACCTCTATCAGCAGCACCAGCCCGACCCGTTGACCCCGATCGAGGAGACTCTGCGCGCGCTCGACGATCTGGTTCGGCAGGGCAAGGTGCGCTACATCGGCTGCTCCACCCTGCCAGGGTGGCAGGTGGTGGAGGCGCAGTGGACCGCAAAGCATCTCGGGCTGCACCATTTCGTCTCGTGCCAGGAAGAATACAGCCTGCTCGCCCGCGACCTCGACCGCGAGATGATGGCGATGCTGGAATCCTATGGGCTCGGGCTCATCCCGTTCCGCCCGCTGGCGAACGGATTGCTGACCGGCAAATATAAGCGCGGCGCGCCACTGCCGCTGGGAGCGCGCCTCAGTTCGAAGTCACGGCCGGCCGGGCGCTATCTGACCGACGTCGAACTGGGCGCTCGCCGAGCGCCTCGAAGGATTCGCGGCTGAGCATGGCCATACCTTGCTCGGACTGGCGCTCGGATGGTTGCTGCAACGCCCAGCGGTGGCGAGCGTCATCGCCGGCGCGACGACCCCTGAACAAGTCGAACAGAATGTGCGCGCCGCCGCCGCGTGGCCATTGACGGCGGACAAGATGCAGGAGATCGATCGGCTGACTCTATAATTCGCGAACTCAAGGGAAGGAGACTGGGTATGGAAGTTCGACTGGACGGAAAAAGCGCGATCGTGACCGGCGGCAGCAAGGGGCTGGGTCTGGCGATAGCCAAGGAATTCGCCGCCTCGGGCGCCGATGTCGCGATCCTGGCGCGCGACCCGGCAACCTTGGCCGATGCCAAGGGCCAGATCCAGCGGGGCGCCAAGGGCAAGGTCGCGGCGATCAGCTGCGACGTGTCGAAAATGGCCCCGATCAAGGCGGCCTACGACCAGGTCATGTCCGAATTCGGCAAGGTCGACATCTTCGTCAACAACGCCGGCCAGTCGACCCGCGGCCCGTCCGAGACGCTGACCGACGAGCAGTGGCAGGCCGATCTCGACCTCAAATTGTTTGCCCAGATCCGCTTTTGCCGTCTGCTCTTTCCGCAGATGAAGCAGCGCAAATGGGGCCGAATCATCAGCGTTCTCAACATCGGCGCCAAGGCGCCGGGCGCCGACAGCGCCCCAACCTCGGTCAGCCGAGCGGCCCAGATGGCCTTCACCAAGGCATTGTCGCACGAGGGCGCGCCGCACAACGTGCTGGTCAATTCGCTGCATGTCGGGGTCATCGTCAGCGACCAGATCGTTCGCCGCCATCAGCGCGAGGGAGCTAATATCTCGCTCGAAGAAATGATCGCCCAGGCCGGCCGTGGGGTGCCGATGGGCCGTATGGGGCGGGCCGAAGAATTCGCCAACGTTGCCTGCTTCCTCGCTTCCGATGCTGCCTCCTATGTCACAGGTTGCGCCATCAACGTCGACGGCGGCCGGTCTCCGGTGGTGTGACCAGCTGAAACCGTGACGTGCGGCGCGAGCGGTCGAGAGGCCGGCTCGCGCCGACACCACCTAGTGTCCAAACTCATTCAGAAGATCCACCCTGGTTCCCCTTCCATCGTCTTCCCGGCGAAGGAGCGTGTGAAGAAATTGAAGGATGGCTGGATCGGCGCGGTGCGTCCCCCGCCTTCGCGAGGGCAGGCTCTTCGAGACAGCCGCGTTGCGGCTTCGTCAGGATGAGGTGGTTTCTCAATGCCATCAATAACGTACGTCATGGTGAGGAGCGCCAAAGGCGCGTCTCGAACCACGCACGGCGGCCGTGCCGCACCCGGCTTTCGTTTCGAGACCAATTCCTTCACACGCTCGAAGACCGGGACCTATGGCAGCTATGGTACCGGCTGGAGCCCGTCCTCGGGCCGGCATTGGCCGGACCCGTGGGCCGGTGTGACGAGGTTGTTGGTACCAACGTAGATCTGCCGCCTTTTGCCGAATGATTTGAATGATATGAACACCAGGAACATCAGAGCAGGCGTCGGCGCGATTGGCAGGGGCGCCATGACCAAATCTGCCGCGATCGTCGGCCTTGTCCTGATTTTGTTGGGCAGCGCCGGCGCACGCGCTGACGACAAGCCGGATAATGCGCTGCCGGCGCGGGTGGCGACCCATCACGCCATCACGCTGCCCGGTCATCGCCTCGACTACGACGCGATCGCCGAGACTTTTGCGCTGACCGACCAAAAGGGGGCGACGACCGCCCAGATTTTCACGGTCTCCTATCTCGCCGCGGCCGTTACCGGCGCGACACGGCCGGTCAGCTTTGTGTTCAATGGCGGACCGGGTGCGGCCTCGGTATTTTTGCATTTGGGGGCGCTCGGGCCAAAGGTCATGGAGACGCCGGAAAACGGCGATGCGCCGAGCCCGCCAGTTCGCCTCGTCGACAATCCGGTGACTTGGCTGTCCTTTACCGATCTTGTCTTTATCGACCCGGTCGGAACGGGCTTCAGCCGCGGCGAGGGCAAGGAGCAAAATCCGGACAAGCCGTTTTGGGACGTGCATGCCGATCTCGACTTCGCTCGACGCCGTGGTCCGGCTGTGGCTGACCCGCCACCAGCGCTGGCCCTCGCCGGTTTATCTTGTCGGCGAAAGCTATGGCGGGTTCCGAGCCGCGGCGATGACCCGAACCTTATCGCGCGATGTCGACGTTACGGTCAGCGGGCTTGTCCTGATCTCGCCGGCCCTCGATCTGTCCGCGCTCCATCCGAGCGAGCGCGACCTGCTTGCTGCGGGCTTTTTCCTGCCGGCCTATGCCGCCACCGCTGCCGCGCTGCACGTGCCTACGGCGGTCAGCGACCTCGCGGCGGTCGAGCATTTCGCCCTGACCGATTACCTCGTCGGCCTCGCCGGTCTCGAGGGCCGGCCGCCTCCGGGTAACCCCTTTATCGTGCGGGTTGCCGGAATGATCGGGCTTCGCGAAGAGATCGTTCGCCGCTGGCGAGCGCGCGTCTCGAACCACGTGTTCGCCCGCGAGATTTTGCGCGACCGAGGCGATCAGGTCAGCGTTTACGATGGGACCATCGTCCGGCCTGCCCCCACCGGCGAAAACGGGGGCCCCGACCCATTGTTGCGGCCCGCCGCGGCCGCTTTCGGATCTGCATTCAATGCGTATGTCGCCGAGGCGCTCGGCTATCACACCGACCGGCCCTATCGGGTCCTGGCCGGTAATGTGTCCCGGCAGTGGAACTGGGAGGACGAGCGCCAGGCAGGGAGTCGCGGCCTGCCGATGGCGTCGCTCGAGGCAGCGCTGCTGGCGCAGCCCGCGACAAAAGTGCTGATCGCCAACGGCCGCTATGATTTGGTGACGCCCTACCTTTCGTCGCGCTGGCTGGTCGGGCAACTGCAGATTCCGCCGGCGACGCGCGATGCGATGCGAGTTCGCGTCTATGAGGGCGGGCACATGATGTACCTGCGCCCGACTTCACGCGCCGCCCTCGCTCAGGACGCAGCCCAGCTCTATGCCGCGCCGGCTGCCGGCGCCCCTTCGCAATGATCGCCTCCCGACGCCGGCAGACTCCGCACCGCGAGGAAGACGATCGTCGCCGTACTCGCGGCGGTCAGTTGCTGCACGAAGGCACGTTGCTGCGCGTGTGCGGGCTCGCCGCTGTACGCGCGCTGTTCGAAACCGATCCAGGACGCGTCGAACGACTATTTTTCGAGCCCCGGTTACGCGGCGAAGCGGGTAGGTTTTGCGCGGTGCTCGCCCGCGCCCGCAAGCCGTATCGCGAGATCGACGCGAGTGAACTGGCGCGGGTCGCCGGCACCGTGCTGCATGGCGGCATCGCCGCCATCGCCCGGCCGCGGCCGCTTGGCGCCTTCGACCCGGCGGCGGCGCCGGGCTGGGCGCGGGACGAAAAACCGCTTCTGATCCTCGACGGCATTGGCAATCCGCACAATCTCGGCGCCATCGCCCGCACCGCCGCGTTTTTCGGCATCGAACGGATGCTGCTCGCCGATCGCCCGGAGCAGGCGCTTCCCTCGGATGCGAGCTATCGCGTGGCTGAAGGCGGGCTGGAGCATCTGAGTCTCTACCAGGCCACGCTGCCGGCCAGCCTTGGCGGGCTTGCGGCCAGGGCTACTGCATCATCGGCGCCGCCCTCGGTCTCGGCGCGCCCCTCACGAGACGCCCCGCCGGCAAGCCGCCGGCCCTGATCCTAGGCAACGAGGAGAAGGGTCTCGACCCGGCGACCCTCGCCGCCTGCGACGAAATCGTGACGATTCCGGGAAGCGGCCGGATGCAGTCACTCAACGTCGCCGCCGCGGCTGCGATCCTGATCTACCTCGCGACCCGCCCGTGACCCTGGGTCCTCGCGGGAGAGCCTGTCTCGGCAATCAGGCGGTCCAGCGCACCGTTCAGCGCGGCCTCGATCTCCGGCCGTCCCTCGATACGCTTCAGCAGCAACGCCGCGGCTTCGATCGTCGACAGTGCCTCGCGCCGGGGCTCGCGGCGGACCCGGTTATAATGCGAAGGGCGCTGCGGATCGAGCACCAGCCGACGCAATTTGAGCAGCCACGGGTTGCGCCACCACAGCGACTTCGCCTCGCTCCAGCTGCCGTCGAGCAATATTGCGCCGTCGAGGTCGCGCAGCATCTCCTCCTGGTCCGCCGCAGGCTGGCCGTGGCGATCGAGAGCAATGACGTCGCGTTCCAGACCGAACGCCCTGCGGGCGCACCGAACCGAGGTAGAGCACCGCCCAACGCCGCGGATCGGCCGGCCGGCCGAGCGCCCGCCCCAAATTCGGCCAGGACAAACCCGACGACCAGCTCGGCCCGCCGCAGCATGGCAACCGTCAGGGCCGCCGTCGCCAGACGTCTCCTTCTTCTCCCGCGGATGCTGCAGGATCAGGACGAAGAGCCGGTTGTCGATCGCGTCGCCGCCTTCCATCTCGGTCCTCTTTTTCGCCCGGCTCCGCCGCACACGCTAGGGATGACCGCGCCGCACCGAGACGTTAGCATTCTGGCCGTACAATTTGCCGGATGAAGCGCCATGGCATAGATCTTGTCGCGAGGCCACCGGAGCACATAATCGAGGCGTTCATGCACAAACGCGTCCGCAAAGCCGTTTTCCCTGTCGCCGGCCTTGGCACCCGGTTTCTTCCGGCGACCAAGGCGATGCCGAAGGAAATGCTGCCGATCGTCGACAAGCCGCTGATCCATTACGCGGTCGAAGAGGCGAAGGCGGCGGGCATCGAGCAGTTCTTTTTTGTCACGGGCCGCGCGAAGAGCGCGATCGACGATCATTTCGACCGAGCCTTCGAGCTCGAGGCGACATTGCGCGAGCGCGGCAGGACGGACCTGCTCGAAGAGCTGGAGGCGGGGCTGCCCGAGCCCGGGCAGATCGCCTATACCCGGCAGCAGATGCCGCTCGGCCTCGGCCATGCCGTATGGTGCGCGCGTGGGCTCGTCGGCGACGAGCCTTTCGCCGTGCTGCTCGCCGACGATCTGATGGTCTGCGACACGCCGTGCCTGGCGCAGATGGTCGAGGCCTATGACGAGACCGGCGGCAACCTGGCGGCGGTGATCGAGGTGCCCCGCGAGCAGACCCGACGCTACGGCGTGCTCGACGTTGTCTCCGACGATGGCCGGCTGGTCCGGGCACAGGGTGTCGTCGAGAAGCCCGAACCGGCTGCGGCGCCGTCGACATTGACGATCATCGGCCGCTACATCATCCAGCCTGAGGTGTTCGACCATCTCGCCCGTGCCGAGGCCGGCAGCGGTGGCGAGATCCAGCTGACCGATGCGCTCGCCCGCCTGATCGACGACGGTCAGGCCTTTCACGGGCTCCGCTTCGAGGGCAAACGTTTCGATTGCGGCGACAAGCTCGGTTTTCTCGAAGCAACGATTGCGCTCGGGCTTGAAGCATCCGGAACTCGGGCAAGATCTGCGCCGGGTCCTGAAGACCTATCTGTAAGCGGAAACGCCGATGCCCCATCGCTTCGACCCGACGATCCTGCGCGAATACGATATCCGCGGCATCGTCGGACAGACCTTGTCGGCCGCCGACGCGCGGGCGGTCGGGCGCGCCTACGCGCTGACCCTCGCCGCGGCCGGCGGCAGGCGCGTCGCTGTCGGCTATGACGGAAGGCTGACCTCGCCCGAGTTCGAGGCCGCGCTGGTCGACGGTCTCACGATGGAGGGCGCCGATGTCGTGCGCATCGGCCGAGGGCCGACGCCGATGCTCTACTACGCGGCGGCGACGCTCGGCGTCGATGGCGGGATCATGGTCACCGGGTCGCACAACCCGCCCGATTACAACGGGTTCAAATTCGTGCTCGGCGGCAAGCCGTTTTACGGCGCTGCGATCCGCGCTCTCGGCGACACGGCGCTCGGGCTCGGCGCTCCGGCAGGCTCCGCGCGGCCGGATCGAGGAACGCCCGATTCGCGACGCCTATGTCGATAGGGTGGCGCGGGATTATGACGGGTCGCGCGCGCTGGCCGTCGCCTGGGACCCCGGAAACGGCGCCACATGCGAGGTCGTGCAGCAGCTGACGGCAAGGTTGCCGGGCCGGCATATCCTGCTGAACGCGGTGATCGACGGCCGTTTTCCGGCGCACCATCCGGACCCGACCGTGCCGGAGAATCTCGTTCAGCTGCAGGAAGCGGTGGCGCGCGAGCACTGCGACCTCGGCATCGCCTTCGACGGCGACGGCGATCGCATCGGCGTCATCGACGCGCGCGGCGACATCTGGTGGGGCGATCAGCTGATGGTCGTCTTGGCGCGCGACGTGCTGACCCGGCATCCGGGCGCGCCGATCCTCGCCGATGTCAAGGCGAGCCAGGTTCTGTTCGACGAGATCGCGCGGATGGGGGGTCGCCCGGTGATGACCGCGACCGGGCACTCGCCGATCAAGGCGAAGCTCGCCGAGACCGGGGCGCCGCTGGCCGGCGAAATGAGCGGGCACATCTTTTACGCAGACGGCTATTACGGCTTTGACGACGCGGTCTATGTCGCGGTGCGGCTGCTCGGCATTCTTGGGCGCTCATCGGAAAGCCTGGTCGCGATGCGGGACAGGCTGCCGCACGTCGTCAATACTCCGGAGTTGCGCTTTCCCTGTGCTGAAGCACGAAAGTTCGAGGTCGTGCGCGAGGTCGGCGAGCGGTTGCGCCAAGCCGCAGCCGAGATGACCGAGATCGACGGCGTGCGCGTGCGCACCGCCGATGGGTGGTGGCTGCTGCGCGCCTCGAACACGCAGGACGTGCTGGTCGCCCGCGCCGAATCGACCACCGCGGATGGCCTTGCGCGTCTGAAGGCCGAACTCTCCGCTCAACTCGCCGTCAGCGGTGTCGCGTTGCCCGATCGCTTGAGGCGGATTACCCGCGACTTCGCGGGCTTCGACCGCCCCGGGTTTGCTAACGATCGGCGACTTTGAGCGTCGTCGGGGAGCACCACCGAGCACGCGAGTTTCTTCTTGTGGAGCAGGGCGCAGGCGGTCTGGGCTTCGCGCGGCGAGAAGTTCAGCAGGCGGGCGCGGTAGAGGCGGATTCTCGTCGTCTTGCCCGGCTCGACGATGTGCACGGGTTTGCCTTTGGCGACAGGCAGGCTCTCTGCCGCCCGTGCGGCATTCTCGGCTGAGCGGGGGCATGAAAGGCGCCGAGCTGAATGCCCCAGCGATCGGCCGGCCGGTGCTGTTGCCGAGGTGCGGCGACTCATGCGGCAACGTCGCCGCCTCGGCTTTGCCGACCGGCGAAAGATTTGCGGCAAGGCGCGTCGCAGCTTTGCCGAGCAGCCCCGGCTTTGCCCGCGGCGGCGGCGCGGGCTGCTCAGCCGCGGCGACGAGCGCGCGCGGCGGCGCGCGTCGCGGATGGGTGGCGCGGGTGCCTCGACGACGGGCGGTCATCGTCGACCGGGGACGCCGAGAGCTTCGAAACCCCTGATCCAGCAGCGCCGCCATCTCGCGGTCGCGCGCGCCTCCCGAAACCCCGCCCAGAACAACGCCGATCAGCCGGTGTCCGTCACGCACCGCCGAGGTGGCGAGGTTGAAGCCCGAGGCACGGATATATCCGGTTTTGATCCCGTCGGCTCCGGGATACCAGTCGAGCAGATGATCGTGCCCGACGAACAATTCTCCCGCGAAAATAGAACTCGCGGGTCGAAAAATATCGATATTCGCGCGGATAGTCGTGATAGAGCGCAAGCGCCAGCTGGGCGGTGTCGCGCGCCGTCGTGTGTTGCTCGGGATCGGGCAGGCCGGAGGCATTGCGATAGAAGGTGCTCCGCATCCCGAGCTGTTGGGCTTTGCTGTTCATGCGGTCGGCGAAGGCAGGCTCGCTGCCGGCGATGCCTTCCGCCAGCACCGCGGCGGCATCGTTGGCCGAGCGAGTGACGATGCCGAGTATCAAATCCTGCACGTCGACCGAATCGCCCGGCCGCAGGCCGAGCTTGGTCGGCGACTTGCTCGCCGCCTCGACGCTGACCGGGAGATACTGATCGAGCCGTAGCCGTCCTGTGTTCAGCGCCTCGAAGGTCAAGTACAACGTCATCATTTTGGTCAACGAGGCCGGATAGGTGATGGCGTCGGCGTTGTTCTCGCTCAACACACGCCCGGTGTCGGCGTCCAGCACGATCGACCTCGCTGACCAGCGCCGGGGCAAACCCGACGGTCCCTAGCCGGAGATGGTAATGACGACCATGGTGCGTCGGCCTGTGCGCCCTCAGCGCCAAAGCGAGACCATTCGCGGCAACCGCAAAGCGACCGCAATAATTCTCGAGGTACGAGACCCGCCCCCGCGGGACCCGCCGCGTTTCTGACTGCTTTGCGACTGTCACGACAACCCCCAATTCCCCCAGGACTGCGCAAAATCACCGACTCCACCCAGTCATCGCCAAGGACAGTAAAAAAACAGGGCATCCTTGTCCAGTTTTACCGCTGCTCCTTTGGCAAATTTGCCAATTATGTTGGCGGTGTTTCGGCTGATGAGGTCGCGCGCCGATGGCGCAATTTTTGACCGCTGCTCATGATCGGAATTTTGTGCAACGCACAATTCAAGTTGCAAAGCAAGGGCCGACGAGAATAAATTCCTCCATGCAGCGCAAGAAGAGCGTGGCCAGAAGCGAGGATCACCACATGGAAACCAAGGGTAAACGCTCTGGGCGTACCGCGCCGCCGCCGGAAAATCCTATTCCTCAAGCTGTGCCGGCCGAAACGCCGGTCCAGATTCAGCCCCACGATGCGGCGGAGCCAGATCTTGCGGTGGCACCGAGCCAGCCGGATGTGGCTGTGCCGCGCCGCGCTTCGCTGGCGCCGGCAATCAGCGCTACGAGCGGTGGCCTCGCCGGTTTCGGCGGCAAGGCCCTCGTCGCGGCGGAGGAGTCGCGCGCCGCGATGGCGCGCGGGTTCGACGCGCTGAGCGAGGAGATGGCGGTGCTAGCGCGCTGCGGCACCGACACGATAACGCGTACCGCGATCGAGATGCTCGCGGTCAAATCGTTCTCCGATGCGATTGCGGTCAATGCCAGTTTCACGCGCGCCAGCTTTGACAACTGGATCGGGGGCTCGGCCAAATTCTCCGAGCTTGGCGTTAAGCTCGCCGTCGAATCTTCGCGACCATTCCTCGCGCATCTGGGCGAGAGCTGGGGTTTCACTGCTCACCCCGGCGGCTGACCGCCGAGGAGCGCGTAGCGCCATAACTACGCGGCATTACCTCGGTCGAGACGTCCATAGCTCGCGGCTAAAGCGGCCGACCGGCTCGGTCGAGGGCGAGATTTCGAGGGTAGTGCGCGCGGCTTTTTTGTGACCGTAATTGACGCTGGCGAAACCAACTGCTGCGAGCTTTTCCGGGCAAGCCGGTTAGAATCGGGCAGCGAACAATAAACACGAATGAGGCATCGATGCGGGCGAGCGCCAACGGGGCGGGGATCGGGCAGCCGGTGCGGCGCCGGGAAGACCATCGGCTGTTGACTGGCCGGGGCTGCTACAGCGACGACTTCAATTTTCCGGACCAAGCTTACGCGGTGATGGTGCGTTCGCCTCATCCGCACGCGGTCATTCGCTCGATCGATACGGGCGCGGCCGGTGCGGCGCCCGGTGTGCTTGCCGTACTGACCGGACGGGATCTGCTAGCCGATGGTCTGCGGGCGATACCGCATTCGGTCGGGACAAGGCATCCGGCCGACATCACGCTGGCGAACATGGACGGCTCGCCGACTTTTGTTCCCGAGCATTTTCCAATGACGATGGACGCGGCGCACCACGCCGGCGAAATCGTCGCAATGGTGGTCGCCACCACCCTCGCTGCGGCTAAGGATGGGGCGGAGGCAGTCGTCGTCGATTATGCGGCGCTGCCGTCGGTGACGCAGGCTCTCGCCGCGGTGAAGACCGATGCGCCGCTCGCAAGGGGTGATTCCGCCTCCAATATCATCCTCGACGCCGAGGTTGGCGACGCCGCCACAACCGATGCGGCCTTTGGCCGAGCGGCCCACATCGTCAAGCTGGACACGTGGGTGCAACGCATTGCCGGGGTGCCGATGGAGCCACGCGCCGCGACCGGCGAATATGACCGCGACACCGGGCGCTACACGCTCATGCCGGGATCGGCGGCGCGGTGCGGCCCACGGCGGATCTGGCGAAGATGCTCGGCGTTCGCCGAGGACAAGGTCCGCGTCGTCATGCAGGAGGTCGGCGGCAATTTCGGTACGCGCGGCGCGTTCAACGCCGAGTTTGCCCTGGTCGCCTGGGCGGCGCGCCGCGTCGGCCGGCCGGTCAAATGGACCTGCGAGCGGCACGAGGCATTTTTGTGCCGATTACCAGGCGCGCGATCTGGCCGTCACCGCCGAACTGGCGCTCGATGCCGACGGAAATTTCCTCGCGATGCGCGGCTCGAATATTGTCCAAGTCGGGGCGCCTACCCGATCGCCTTTGGGTCGCTCGTCAAGGGCATCGAGATCATGTCGAGCATCTATCACATGCCGGCAGTGCATTTCCGCGCCCGGGCGGCGCTGACCAACACGGTGCCGACCCGCCCCTATCGCAGCTCCGGCCGCCCCGAGGTCATGTTTGTCATGGAGCGGCTGATCGATCTCGCCGCCACGTCAATCCGGCTTCGACCGCTCGAATTGCGCCGCCGCAACCTCGTGCCCGAAAGCGCGATGCCGTACACCAACCCGTTCGGTATGGTCTATGACAGCGGCGAATACCACAAGGCGATGGAGCGGGTCGCTGGCGCTCGGCGACTGGACCGGGTTCCCGGCCCGCCGCGCCGAGGCTGCAAGCGCGCGGCAGATGCCGCGGCATCGGCGTCGCCAATTACGTCGATACCGCGACCGGCGCGCCGCGCGAACGCGCCGAAATGACGGTGATGCCGGAAGGCATTGTCGAAATCGTCGTCGGCACGGTGTCGCACGGGCAGGGTCACGAAACCAGCTTTGCGCAGCTCGTGACCGAATGGCTCGGCGTGCCGCTCGACAGCGTGCGCCTCGTCACCGGCGACACCGACCGGGTCTCGGTCGGCGGCGGCGCGCATTCCGGCCGGGCGCTTGCGTCTGGGCGAGCATCGTCATGCTGAACGCGTCGAGCGACGATCATCGCAGAAAGGCACTGAAGATCGCCAGCCATGTGCTGGAGGCCGACGTGGCCGATCTCGAATTCGCCGACGGCAGCTTCACGGTCAAGGGCACCGACCGCGCGCATCGGCATCTTCGAAGTCGCTGCCGCGGCGCTCGCGGCGCAACGATCTGCCCGACGAATTGCGCGGGCCGCTCTGGCGCCGAAAGCGACGAGACCGTCAATCTCGCCGCCTTCCCCTATGGCTGCCATGTCTGCGAGGTCGAAATCGACCCCGAGACCGGCGTCGTCGAATCGGTCCGCTATACCGCGGTCGACGACGTCGGCCGCGCGGTCAATCCGATGATCGTCCACGGCCAGGTCCATGGCGGCATCGTCCAGGGGCGTCGGCCAGGCGCTCAGCGAGCAATGCGTCTACGATCCGGAGAGCGGCGCAGCTGTTGACCGGCTCACTGATGGATTACGCGATGCCTCGTGCCGACAGCATGCCCTTGTTTGCGACCGAGCTCTGCGAGGTGCCGAGCCCGACTCACCCGCTCGGCATCCGCCCTGCCGGCGAGGGCGGCACCACGCCGGCGCTCGGGGTCGTCATCAATGCCGTCGTCGATGCGCTCGCCGAATTCGGCGTGACCCATATCGAAATGCCCGCAACCCCCGAGCGCGTGTGGCGCGCCATCCATCAGGTTGGCCCAGATCGAAGTGCTCATCAGCGCCAGCTCTCTACCGCGCCGCCAGCCAGGTAAAGCCGCAGGCGCTCCGGTCTGCGCTGCCGACGCCGTGGGGGACTACCTAGTCGTGCATGAAGAACGATTGAAGCAAATCGGCGGTGGTTCCGCGGCCAGCGCCGCGTTATTCTGCCGACGCCAGATGGCGGACCAGAGCCTGAGCGTAGAGCGGCAGATCATCCCGGCGCCGCACGCAGATCGTCAACTTGCGCAATGCCCATTCGTCGGTCAGCTCGATGCGGTGGATCGCCATGGTTTTGGCGTGACGTTCGGCTGTCGTCGCCGGCACCACGCCGATCCCGACATTGCACTCGACCAGCCGGCAAACGGCGTCGAAGCCGCGCAATTGCACCCGCAATTTGAGGCGGCGGCCGATCCGTTCGGCCTTCTCCGACAAAAAGCGCTGCAAGGCGCTGGTCCGGTCCAGGCCGACGAAATCGCAGTCGAGCACCTCGGCGAAGGAGCTGTGTTCGACTGACGCCAGCGGATGGCTCTGTGCGACGACGAGCACGAACCGATCGGTGCGAAACGGCAGAATTTCGAGGCCGGCCATTTCGACCGTGCCGGCGACGATGCCGATATCGGCGGTGCCGTCGGCGATCGCCGCGACGATCTCGTCGCTCAGCCGCTCCTCCAGATCGATGTTGACTCTGCGGGTGAGCGGCGAGAAAGGCGCTCAGCGGTTCGGGCAGGAACTCGGTTAGCGCATTGGTATTGGACAACAGCCGGACTTGTCCGCGGATGCCCTCGGCATATTGCCCGAGGTCGCCATGCATGCGCTCGAACTGCTGCAACATGATACGCGCGTGCTGGACCAGGGTGCGCCCGGCCTCGGTCGGCTTTACTCCTTGGCGCTCGCGGTGCAGCAGCGGGATCCCGAGTGCCGCCTCCATATTGCGGATGCGGGTGCTCGCCGCGGCGATCGCGAGATGCGCCCGCTCGGCGCCATGGGTGATGCTGCCGGCCTCGACAACATTCAAAAACAACCGCAAATCGGCAAGATCGAAGCGCATCGATTGATCCGCGGGTTCGGATTCGGCGAAGTTAGCCTGCGCCAATTGCCCATTGTGTCAAGCGTCGGTTGCCATCAGATTTCGGTTGTTGCGAAAGCTCAATGCATGACCCAGGCATATCCGATCAACGAGCACGATTATGACGTCGTCGTTGTCGGCGGCGGCGGCGCGGGGTTGCGCGCGACCCTCGGCATGACCAAGGCCGGTCTGAAGACCGCCTGCGTCAGCAAGGTGTTCCCGACCCGCAGCCATACCGTCGCCGCGCAGGGAGGCATCGGCGCAGCGCTCGGCAATATGGGCGAGGATGACTGGCGCTGGCACATGTACGACACGGTCAAGGGGTCGGACTGGCTCGGCGACCAGGATGCGATCGAATACATGTGCAAGAACGCGATGGCGGCGGTCATCGAGCTCGAACATATGGGCGTGCCATTCTCGCGCACCGAGGACGGGCTGATTTATCAGCGCCCATTCGGCGGCCACACCGTGCAGTGGGGCAAGGGCCTGGCCAAGCGCGCCTGCGCCGCGGCCGACCGCACTGGGCATGCGATGCTCCATACGCTCTATCCAGCAATGCATGAAGCACAATGCCGAATTCTTCATCGAATATGTGGCGCTCGATCTGCTGATGGACGAGGGCGTCTGCCGCGGCGTGCTGGCCTGGCGTCTCGACGACGGCAGCCTGCATCTGTTCCGCGCACAGCTCGTGGTGTTGGCGACGGGCGGCGGCGGGCGCGCCTATTTCTCGACGACCCAGGCGCATATCTGCACCGGCGACGGCTATGCGATGGCGTTACGCGCGGGATTGCCGCTGCAGGACATGGAATTCGTCCAGTTCCACCCGACCGGCATCTACGGCGCCGGCTGTCTGATCACCGAGGGTGCCCGCGGCGAGGGCGGATACATGACCAATGGCGAAGGCGAGCGCTTTATGGAGCGCTATGCGCCGAGCACCAAAGACCTCGCCTCACGCGACGTCGCCTCGCGCGCCATGGCGATCGAAATTCGCGAGGGCCGCGGCTGCGGCGCGCTGCAGGGACCATATCCTGCTGCACCTCGAACATCTCGACCCCAAGACATTGCATTTGCGGCTGCCCGGCATCTCGGAGACGGCGAAGATCTTTGCCGGGGTCGAGGTAACGCGCGAGCCGATCCCGGTATTGCCGACCGCGCATTACAATATGGGCGGCATCCCGACCAACTATCACGGCGAGGTGCTGGACCCGAGCGCGGACGACCCCGAGCGCGTCGTGCCGGGGCTGATGGCGATCGGCGAGGCAGCCTGCGTTTCGGTGCATGGCGCGACAAGGCTCGGCACCAACTCGCTGCTGGATCTGGTTGTGTTCGGCCGCGCCGCCGCCGAGCGCGCGGCGGAAATCGTCGAGCGCGGCGCGCGCCCCGAGCCTTTGCCATCGTCAGCGGCAGAGTCCGCGATCGCCCGCTTCGACCGTATCCGCCACGCGCAGGGACGGCTCAAGGCCGGTGCTATCCGCCTCGCCATGCAGCGCACGATGCAGGATCATTGCGCGGTATTCCGCACCGCCGAGGTGCTCGAGGAGGGCGTGCGCAAAATCGGCGATGTCGGCCAATCGCTCGGCGATCTCGCCGTAACCGACCGGTCGATGATCTGGAACACCGACCTGCTCGACGCGCTCGAACTCGACAACCTGATCGGCCAAGCCGAAATCACCCTGCACAGCGCCCTCTACCGCACCGAAAGCCGCGGCGCCCACGCCCGCGAGGACTACCCCGACCGCGACGACCGGAACTGGCTCGTCCACACCCTCGCTTGGCTCGACGGCGGCGGCCGGGTGCGCCTCGGCTCCCGCCCGGTCCACCTCTTGCCGCTGTCCAACGAGGTACAGGCGTTCCCGCCGGGCGAGCGGGTATACTGAAGACTTGCCGTATCGCCGGCCGCCGACGCCGTCATCCCGCCGCCGGCGGCGATCTTATCAGGGCTCTTTTTACGTACGGCCTGACAACTTACGTACGGCCCGAAAACCCAAAAACCGCTTCAATGGCGACGACGAATTTTCCAAGAATTACCAGAACAAGATTAGCGCTGAAGCCGAGAAGGAACGGTATCAAACTATACGGCAAGGTTGATTCGCTCACCGGGATTCCCCAATAGAGACCGGCGATAACATTCAACCCGGCGGGCGCGAATGGGATGCCAAGAAGCACCGCAAATGAAGCTCCCAAAATCACTCTGATAATGAGAAAATTGCGCTCTATCAAATCAACATTTTCTTGGGGAGTTGCCTCATTCTTTATTGTACTTTTCGTATAACCGATGTCCCTAAGAACGCGCAGGCTCCCAGTCCTCCCTGGGAGATTGACCAAAAAGACACAACAGCCATCCATAACAACAAGCGCCATGCTGAGCCATTGGCGATATATAATTGGAGATATAGATAGGCCATCGTGAAAACGACCGAAATTCCAAGGAAAATGATCGGAAGCGTTCTGAAAAATAGGCTGAGTTCGCGTAGTCGGATTTTGCGCCTCAAGTCATCACTCAGATAAGAGGCGAGTTTGGTTAGTTTCTCCTCCAACGTTCTTCATTCATCGGCGGTGGGGACACGGCCGGAAGTTGAATAGGACAGATTATTTAATTCTTCGAGATCGATACTGTCTAAATCTTCCTCTTTAAATTGTGCCTTTTCTTCGAAGAGAAATTCCTTCAACCCCCGGAGCTCGTTGAGCTGGCGGATGAATCGTTCATTGGCGATTGCTTCGGTCGCCAATTGCGGCTCTATCCTAGCGAGCGCTCCTACCCCGGCGGTATCAGGCATTTCAGCTCGTCCGCGTTAGCAAGTGGACGACAGATCCCGCCCACCTTCGACAGAATAGTTCGGATATCGTTTGACAAGTGTGAGATATTTCACACTCGAAGACGGAAGCGGGGGCGCCGCGCCGTCGCCGATCGCGCCCGATCTGGAAGGCCGCTCTGCCCGAAGCGATCGAGCTCGACAAGCCGGCACGCAGAGCTGGACGGATCGGGCTATCACCGAGGCCTGACGCACTTCTCAGCGCTCCGCTAAGCCTTTGGCCGTTAGTCTGCTGGGAAAACGTGCTACCGCAGTTGACATCGGCGCTCTGCCCCGGAATAGAATAAGTGAAATCCAAACACGCATCCCTTACAGCCATATGAACGTGTAGGCGCGGGGAGAGCGACAGCACGCAAGCTTGCTCACTTCCCTTTTGCCGAGGGAGCCTCGCGATGGGACCCATTCGCTCTTGGACCCGACCGTGGTTTTGGCGAGTAGTCTCGACCTTTTTCTTGGGACTTCTGCTGTTATGCCCGATGGGCGGCCGGGGTCACGGCGATACCGGAAGTGAAACGACGCCCCGGGCTGACGACTGGATTACCGTCAACAAGGACTATTCCAGTCAGCGATACGTCGATCTGGATCAGATTACACCAAACAATGTGCACGGCCTCAAGGAGGTCTGCGAGATCGACCTCAACGAACCGTCATGGTTCAGCAGCGGCATCTTGAAGGTCGGGACGCACGCTCTACGTCACGACGCGGCGTATGACCTATGCCATCGACGGTGAGACCTGTGAGCTGCGCTGGCGCCACGTCGTCCACGACATCGTCAAAGTCGGCAACTTCGGGAGCTCGAACAATCGCGGGGTGGCTTATCTGGACGGCAAGCTCTTTCGTGGCACCGCCGATGGGCGCCTTATTTCACTCGACGCAAAAACCGGCAAACAATTGTGGGAGGTTACCAACGGCGAGCAAGATAAAGCGGAATCGATCATTGCCGGCCCGATCGCCTGGAACGGCATGGTGTTCGTGGGGATTGCGACAGCCGATGCTGGGGTGCGCGGCCGGGTGATGGGCTTCGACGCCAAGACCGGCAAGGAGCTATGGCGCTTTTACACTGTCCCCGACGATTGTGGCGTCCCTCCCCTCTACAATCCTCCCCAATATTGTGGCGGCGCTTTTTGGACGAGCTTTTCGCTTGATCCGGCGACCGGCGAGGTGTTCGCCCCGGTTTCCAATCCCTATCCCGATTGGACCGGCGATGTACGGCCCGGCGCCAACCTTTATACGAACGCTCTGCTTTCGCTTGATTCCGCTACCGGCAAGCTCAATTGGTCTTATCAGGTTGTCGCTCACGACATTCACGATTGGGATCTCGGCACGCCGCCGGCCCTGTATGCTACCCCGAACGGAAGAAACATGGCCGCGATAGCCGGCAAAGACGGAAATGTTTATGGCATCGACCGAGCTATCCATGTGCCGGTCTTCGTTACCGCCGGAACGACGCAGCAAAACGGCGGACCATTCGGCACGACGCCGGTGCGCGCCTGCCCCGGCGGGATCGGCGGCGCTCAGTTCAACAGCGCGGCCTATAGCCCGCAACTCGATACTCTCTACGTCGGCATGAACGATTGGTGCTGGTATTTCTTCTTGCACGCCGATGCCAACAATCCGGCCGCGTTTGTCGGCGATGATGCCCCTGACTACAGTTTGGGCACGCCGCCGCGAGGCTGGATCACCGCACTCGACGGGCAAACCGGGAAGGTGTTGTGGCAGTACCATGCCGACGCGCAGGTTCAAGCTGGGACGGTGCCAACAAAAGGCGGCATCGTTTTCGGCGGCGACACGCTGGGCAACCTCCTGGCTTTGGATGCGTCGACCGGGACGGTGCTGAAGCGCATCGATGTGCACGGCGCGCTCAACAATGGGCTGATCAGCTACGCGGTCGACGGCACGCAGTACGTCGCTGCCGAGGTCGGCGGAATCTCGTTGAATCCCCCCGGGATAACCAGGCCGCTGCGGGTCGGCGGCCCGCTGCGAGTTGAAATCTTCGGGCTCTATGGCGGCGGCCAGCTAAAGATTGTGCAGGCCGATCGAGTGCCCCAGGACGGAGCGACAGCCGAGGACAAGGGGTACAGTCTATTCCATGGACTTTGCTACGGCTGCCACGGATTTCCCGCCACTGGGGGATTTCAACTATCCCGTGTTGTTGCGGCAGTCCCAAATTCTGACCGACCCGAATCTACTCAAGAACCTGTTCGAGACCATTTCGCCGCCGATGCCGAAGCTGTACCCCGGGTTGCTGACTGATGACGATGTCCGCTCGTTGGTCAGCTTCCTCCGCACGCTCAGCCTTCCGTTTCAACCGGGATACACTCTACCCACCTCTAAGGGTACGGAAGAATGGCCGAAAATATATTCGGTGTTGACCCACCCGCGCTGCATCAACTGCCATACTCTGGCCGCTGATCCGAGTAATCCCGACAATCGCTATCCGCGTCAGGCTAACGACCGCCACCCACACTTCTTTGGTGTGACTGCCGGCGCGGATAATATGGGCCCGGACATCGAGCGGTGTTCGAGCTGCCACGGGTCGCAGAACAACGCTTTCACCGGCGCTCCGGGAGCATCGAACTGGGCGTTGGCGCCGCTCAGCATGGCTTGGGAATCGAGCCCGAACGTCGCGATGAGCGGCAATCAGTTATGCACGCGTCTTAAAGGACCTATCACTGAACGGCGACCGCCCTCTAACCGGTGACCGCAGCCTGCTGGAGCACATCGAAACCGAGCATTTGGTGCAGTGGGCGTTTGCGCCGGGCACGCGGCTGGATGGTACGCCAAGAACAACGCCGCCGCTGAGCTATCCCGAGTTCGTTCGCAGCATTCACGACTTGGGCCAACGCTGGAGGCCCCTGCCCCGCACCGTAACGCGAGCGAGCTCAGCGGGCGACCGGGCCGGTGATGGCGGCGTAGACGAGTTGGCGGGAGAGGTAGCGGTAGTAGAGGCGGCGGTCGGGGGCTTGGGCGAGGAAGACGGCGACCAGGTCCTCGGCCGGGTCGATCCAGAAATAGGTGCCGGTGACGCCGCCCCAGAAATATTCGCCGACCGAGCCCGGCACCGGCGACATGCCGGGTGCGGTGCGCACCGCGAAACCGAGGCCAAAGCCGTAGCCCATCTCCGGCACCGGGGCCAAGGCGCCGAAGCGAGCGCGCGCGGTATCGCCATAGCCGACATTATCAGGCAGATGGTTCGAGGCCATGTGGCGGACCGTCTTTGGCGCCAATAGCCGGGTCCCGTCGAGCTCGCCGCCGTTCAGCAGCATCTGGCAGAAACCGCAGATAATCCGCGGCGGTCGAGACCAGCCCGCCGCCGCCCGAGGCCCAGCGATGCGGGCGGGTGACGTTGCGCATCGGCGGCCTTGCGCCGGTCGCGGCGTCGGTCTGCGGCTCGGCCAGCCGGGCCGCGCGCTCGCCGGTCGCCTCGAAGGCGGTGTCCGCTCATGCCGAGCGGCCCGGTGATGCGCGCGGCGAAGAAATCGGCAAGGCTTTGGCCCGAAACCACTTCGACGACGCGGCCCAGCACATCGGTCGACATGCTGTATTCCCAGGTCGTCCCCGGCTCGAACATCAATGGCAGCTGGGAGAGCTTGGCGACGAGATCGGCGTTGGTCTGGTTCTCGTTCATCAGATCGGCGTCGCGCCAGATCATCTGCACCGGTGAATCGCCGAACGCCGCATAGGTCAGCCCCGAGGTGTGGCGCAGCAGATCCTGCACGGTCATGGTCCGTCGGGCGCGCACCCGCTCGACGCCGACCGTGCGTTCCTTGAACTCCGGCAGATATTCGGCGACCGGGGCGGAGATCTGCAGGCTGCCCTCCTCGGCCAAGATCATCGCCGCGACCGAGGTCAAGGGCTTGGTCATCGAGGCGACGCGGAAGATCGCGTCATCGGTCATCGGCGCCTGCGCCTCGCGGTCGCGCCAGCCAAAGGCCTCGGCGAACCCGATCCGCCCGCCGCGCGCGATCAGCATGACCGCGCCGGGGATCAGCCGGCGCTCGACATCATGCCGCAAGGTTGCCTTGATCCGCTCCAGCCGTTCAGGCGACAGGCCGATATCCTCCGGGCGCTCGGCCATCGGCAGTCCCAATCCGCTCATCTCTTGCCTCCCTCACAGCGAGCCGCTACTCCCGGCATCGTACCGACGAGAAAAGGGGATGGAAATGCCCGCACCCGGCGACGCCATGCTGACCAACCCGGTCAAGGAGCGGATGAAGGCCGGCGAGGTCGCGCTCGGCCTCAATGTGCGCATCGCGCGCTCCGGCGACATCGCCCGCATCGCCAAGACCACCGGTCACGATTTCATCTTTATCGACGTCCAGCATTCGCTGTTCTCGCTGGAGACGATCGGCCATATCGCCCAGGCCGCACTCGGCTGCGGCGTGGCGCCCTTGGCGCGGGTGCGCAGCTGCGGCGATCCCGATACCTCGCTGTCTGCTCGACAACGGCGTCACCGGGATCGTCTTTCCCGACGTCAACAATGCGGCCGACGCCAAGCGCGGGGTCGACGCCGCCAAATTCGCGCCGATCGGCAAGCGCTCGGTCAGCGGCGGCTATCCGGTCTTCGACTACCGCGCGGTGCCGGTCGGCGACAGCATGCGGATGCTGAACGACGCGACCCTTATCGTCTGCATGATCGAGACGCGCGAGGGGCTCGCCAATATCGAGGAGATCGCCGCGGTCGACGGCGTCGACGTGATCCATATCGGCAGCAACGATTTGCTGACCGCCTTGGGCAAGCCCGGCCGGTTCGACGATCCCGAAATATTTTCGGCGATCGACCGCGCCATCGCCGCGGCCAAGGCGCACGGCAAATTCGCCGGTCTCGGCGGGATGCGCAATGTCGAGCGCCAAGTCGAGCTGATCCGCAAAGGCGTACGCTTTGTGACGACGCAGACCGATCTCGGGTTTCTGCTGGCGGCGGCCTCGCGCTGGACCGGCGATTTGCGCGCCGCGCTGGCGCAGCCCGCCCGCTAGAGCGCCGGCCACAGCCCGAAGATCAGCCCGACCAGGACGATAACGGCGCCGCTCAGCACCTCGCCGTAGCGCTCGAATGCGCCAAGCCGCAGGCGGTGCAGCCCCGCGGTCGCGTGGACGCACAGTAAGACATAGGTCGAGATCGTGCTGAGGGCGAATACGGCGGCCATCGGTATGATCAGCCCGACCCCATATTTTGCCGCCGCGAAAAATGCCGGGATGCCCTCGACCATCGGCGACGAGCCGAGGATCAGCAGCAAGGCGGTGCGCGCGGTCGTTTTGTGGCGGTGAATGTGCAATGGCGGGTCGGCCGCGAACCCGGCAAGGACAGGGTGGGCGGTCGCCGGAAAATGGTCGTGCCAATGGGTATGGGCGGCGGCGCTGCCGTGCCGATGGATGTGGACGTGGCGGGTCAGCAGCGCGGCGTCGCCGCGCAGCGGGGCGTAGAGCCGGTCGTCCGCCGGCGCCAGCTGATGCTCGTGCGGAAATGGGGCGTCGTGCGGGTGGGGGTGCTGATGATGGCCGTGCTCGTCGATCGGGTCGTGCGCATGGCTGTGACGATGCCCGTGCCCGCCCGTCGGATGCAGCTCGCGCCAGGCCGAAAACGCGACCCAGCCGCCGAACCCGATCAAGGCGATGCCGGAAGCCGCATCGACGAACTGGCCGAAGCGTTGAGCGACAGCGACGCCGGCCGCCCAGACCGCCAAGCCAATCGCCAAGGTCGACAGAACATGCCCGGTCCCGGCTTGCAATGCCGCCCGCGCGGTCTCGGCTCTCGACCAGCCGCGCTCCCGCGCAATCAGCGCGATCGGGAGCCAATGGTCGGGTACGATCGTGTGCAATACGCCGACTGCGGCGACCGCGCCGACCAGCAGCAGTCCCGTGCCTTGGATCATTCGTCTTCCCCATGGTCATGCCGGTGAGCGGGATCGAGATGGCTGTGGGGATGCGAATGGCGGGTGCCGTCGGCGTGAATGTGCTCGTGCTCGTGAAAGACGATTTCGAGCCGCCGGCCAAAGGCGTCGGCGATGCGGCACAAGGTCTTGAGGCTCGGGACGTGATCGCCGCGCTCGAGACGCGAGATCATCGACTCGGTCATGTTGAGCCGCTGCGCCAGCGCTCTTTGCGTCTGACCAGTGCTGGCGCGCAACTCCAACAGCTTTCGCGCACACTGGGCGGCGATCGTTGTGCTGTCGTTGGCGGCGAGCCGGTCGGAGGGCATGGGTTTCATCACGGACCTTCGCAAGAATGCTAAGTTTTCTTAGCAAATTTGCGAAGCCTCGTCAATGGATCACGCGAGGCCGATCTCCGGAGAAACCTAATGGTGCGAAGTTGACATTTGGTACCCATGCCTCTTTTCGTCATGCCCGCGCAAGCGGGCACCAGAGAACGGACACGCTTACGCCTGGCCCCGCTTCGCGGGGGTGACAAACGGATGGCCAATGGGAATATCTGTTTTGTTCATCCACCGCACGTCAGGCCGGGCGCGCGGCCTGATCAAGCGCTCGAGCAGGCATTCGACACGGTTCAGAAGAACAGCTTTTCGTTCTGAAGCCCGTCATAGAGATGGGCCACGTATTCGCCGTAGCCGTTCCATTTCAAGGTCGGCACGCGCTCGTCGGTGCCGAGCACGCGTTCGGTTGCCTGGCTCCAGCGCGGGTGCGGCACCTCGGGGTTGACGTTCGCCCAGAAGCCGTATTCGTCGCCCTGCACGGTCTCCCAGAACGATACCGGCTGCTTGTCGGTGAATGAGACGCGCACGATCGACTTCGCCGATTTAAACCCGTATTTCCACGGCAATGCCAGACGCAGCGGGGCTCCGTCCTGCTTGGGCACCGGCTTGCCGTACATGCCGGTCACAAAAAACGCGAGTTCGTTGCGGGCTTCGGCCACGGTGAGGCCCTCGATATAGGGCCAGGGATACCAGAACTGCTTCTGGCCGGGCGCCTCCGCGGGGTCGAGAAACGTTTCCATCCGGACATATTTGGCCGAACCCAACGGTTTGGCGAAATCGACGAAGGCGGCCATCGCAAAGCCGCTCCACGGCACCGCCATCGACCATGCCTCGACGCAGCGGTGGCGATAGAGCCGCTCTTCGAGCGGCATCTTCTTTAGGAGATCGTCGATGCCGACCGTCATCTCCTTTTCGACCATTCCGTCGATCTTGATTGTCCACGGGCGGATCTTTAGCTGCTGGGCGTCATCGGCGATCGACTTATCCGAGCCGTATTCATAGAAGTTATTGTAGTTTTCGGAATATTTCGCGTCGGTAATCGGCCGGTCGAGCGTATATCGCGGGTTGCGCTTGAACGGATAGAGCCCGGCCGAAGGATCTTCCTCGGTCGCCTGCGCCGCGATCGCCGTCATCAGCCCGGGCGCCAGCCCAGGGACCAATATCGACCCCAGCCCCATCGCCTTCAGCAATGCTCTGCGCCCGAGATACACCGTCTCCGGAGTGGCTTGGCTCTCGGGAAGCTCCCACCCCTTTTTGCGCCGGATCAGCATTGCCGCACTCTCACATCGTTGCGATCCATAATCTGGAGCGCCGACACTCGGCTCCAAGTCACGGTTTCGCGAGCGGCAACACGCCGCCCTCTGGGGTACTACTGCGCCGCGTCGGCGGTGCGCGAGGCCAGCACCTTTTCCGCCGGCCTTCCGGTCAGCTCCTGCATATGGTCGAAACGATGGGCGAAGCTGCCGACCCCCATTGTCAGCGAACGCAGCTCGACGATCAGATCGTGCAATTCGTTTTGCGGCATATGGGCGCTGACCACATCCCAGCCGGGCCAGCCTTCCTTGGCGTCGTAGCCGAGGATCTGGCCGCGGCGGCCGGAGACCAGCCGCTGAACCCGCGCGGTAAAGGCGTTGGGGACCGAGATCTCGACTGAATCGATCGGTTCGAGCAGCATCGGCTCGCATTTCGGCAGCGCTTCCTGGACCCCCTGCCGGCCCGCGGTATGGAACGCCTGGTCCGAGCTGTCGACGGCGTGGAACTGGCCGGTGATCAGTGTGACCGCGACATCGACGACCGGGAAGCCGAGCGGACCGCGGTGCAACGCCTCGACCACGCCTTCCTCGACCGCCGGGATGTAGTTGCGCGGGATCGCGCCGCCGACGACGCTGTCGGTGAAGGTAAAGCCCGAGCCGCGCGGCAATGCCTTGACCTCGATCGTCACATCCGCGAACTGCCCGTGGCCGCCGCTCTGCCGCTTGAAGCGCGAATGCTGCTGGGTCCCGTGCCGGATCGTCTCCTTATAGGGCACCGCGGCCGGGCGGCCGTTGACCGCGAGGTTGTGGCGGTTGCGCAGGCGGTCCATCGCGATCTGCAGGTGGATATCGCCTTGTCCCCACAGCACCATCTCTTGGGTATCGGCGTTCTGGTCGAGTTCGAGGGTCGGATCCTCCTCGACCAGCTTGCCGATGGCGCCGGTCAATTTGACGTCGTCGGCGCGCTTCTCCGAGGTGATCGCGAGGCCGAAGACCGGCTGCGGACGCTCGGGCCGCGGCAACGGGTCGGCCTTCCCCGAGGGGGTCAGCACGACACCGGTCGCGATGTCCTCCATGCGGGTCAGCCCGACCACCTCGCCGGCTTGCGCCGAGGCGAGCTTTTCGTGCTGCCCGCCGGTCACCCGCAACAGCCCGGCGACGCGGGTGCCGTTCAGCACCATGCCCTCGGTGATCGTCCCGCGCCAGACCCGCACCAGGGACAGCTTGCCGGTATGCGGCAGGTGATAGGTTTTGATCACCTGGGCCAGCGGCTCGCCCTCGGCGGCGATCCCGAGGCGCGCCGCGGTTTCCTGCGGCGAAGGCGCCTCGTGACGCAGCGCCTTCCACAGCCGGCGGACGCCGTAATCAGCCAGCCCCGAGCCGAGAAACACCGGCACGACCTGCGCCCCTTTGAGGGTCTGGGTCAGATGCCGGTATATTTCCTCCTTCGGCGGTTCGACCTCTTCGAGCAATTGTTCGAGCAAGGTATCGTCGAAATCGGCGAGCTTCTCGATCAGACCGTTGCGGGTCTCCCGTTCCTGGTCCCAGAACCCGTCCGGCAACGGTATCAGATCGGACGCCTGGCCCGGACGATAGCGGTAGGCGCGCTCGCTGACCAAATCGACATAGCCGGTGATCTCGCTCTCGGCGCCGCGCAACGGCACCTGGCGCAGCACGAGCGGCCGGCTCGACACCGATTGCAACGCCGCCAGCACGTCCCGCACCCGCGCGTTCGCGTTGTCCATCTTGTTGATGAAGATCATGTGCGGGATCGAGTGCTGGTCGAGAAAGCGCAGCAGCGAGCTGATCGTCAGCGCGCGTTCGACCTCGGGCTCGACGACGACGACGGCGACATCGCTGGCCAGCAGCGCCCCTTGCGCCTCGTAGAGCAGCTCGACCGAGCCCGGGCAGTCGAGGATCGTCCACGGGTCGCCGAGAAAGTTGGCGCTGGCGACATTGAGCTCGGTCGACATCTGCCGGGCCCGCGCCTCCGGGGCATGGTCGCCGACCGAATTCCCGTCGCGCACGCTGCCCCGCCGGCCGGTCGAACCGGCCGCGAACAGCAGGGCTTCGAGCAGGGTCGTCTTGCCCGACAGGTATGGACCGATCAGAGCGGCGCAGCGCGGGGCTGCGGGTGCATTCGCGGACGTATTCGCCATGGGAGGCGCCTCCAGCCATCTTGTTGGACGACCGCGGAGGGGCCGAGACTACGGCCCGGCGGCGCCCGGTCTGTCCCTCAAATCTGGCGCGGCCGGCGCCTGTAACGCAAACGAAATCTAGGCGGGAGCGCGCCCGCGCCGATTTCGCGGGCGCGGATTATGTTAATGCGCGGCAGGCGCGGTCGATGCGCGCGCAGGCCTCCCGCAACACCTCGCTCGACGTCGCGTAGGAGATGCGGAAATGCGGCGACAGCCCGAAAGCCTCGCCATGCACCACCGCGACCCCGGTCTCCTCCAGCAGATAGCGCACGAAATCCTCGTCGTTGGCGATCGTCTTGCCGGCGGGGGTGCGCTTGCCGATGACCCCGGCGCAGGAAGGATAGACGTAAAACGCCCCCTCCGGCCGCGGGCAGAACAGGCCCGGGATCCGGTTCAGCAGGTCGACCACCAGGTCCCGCCGCTCCATGAAGCTCTGATTGTGGACCGGGATGAAATCTTTCGGCCCATTCAATGCCTCGACCGCCGCCGCCTGGCTGATCGAGCACGGGTTGGCGGTCGAATTCGACTGGATCGCCCCCATCGCCTTGATCAATGCCTTGGAGCCGCCGCCAAAGCCGATGCGCCAGCCGGTCATGCAATAGGCCTTCGACACGCCGTTGACGGTCAGGGTGCGCTCGTAAAGCCGCGGCTCGACCTGCGCGATCGTCTTGAACGCGAAATCGTCGTAGACCAGGTGCTCGTACATGTCGTCGGTCATGACCCAGACATGCGGATGGCGCAGCAAAACGTCGGCGACCACGCGCAGATCCGCTTCGCTGTAGGCCGCGCCGGTCGGGTTCGACGGCGAGTTCAGGATCAGCCACTTGGTCTTGGGCGTAATCGCCGCGTCGAGATCCTCGGGCCGCAGCCGAAAGCCGTTGTTCTGCGCGCACGGCACCGGCACCGGGGTGCCGTCGCATAGCAGCACCATCTCGGGGTACGACACCCAGAACGGCGCCGGGATCACGACCTCGTCGCCCGGGTTGATGGTGGCGACCATCGCGTTGTACAGCACCTGCTTGCCACCGGCGCTGATCGTGATCTGCGAGGTCTCGTAATCGAGATCGTTCTCGCGCTTGAACTTGGCCGCCACCGCGCGCTTCAGCTCGATCGATCCGTCAAAGGTCGTGTATTTGGTTTCGCCGCGCCGCATCGCCGCGATCGCCGCTTCCTTGATGTTGTCGGGCGTATCGAAATCGGGTTCGCCTACCGACAGGCTGATGATGTCGCGCCCGGCCGCCTTCAATTCGGTGGCGAGAGCAGTCATCGCCATGGTCGGGGATGGTTTGACGCGCGCAAGACGGTCGGCAAGAAAGGGCATGACAGGCCTAAGGTTGCAAGGAGACAAACACTTTAGCCTACACGTGAAGCCGGCTGGTGTGAAGCCGGTTCCGGCCCAGGCGCGTTTCGGTTTCTGCTTAGCACGGCAGCCTCGCATCGCTGCCTTCTGACCACGACCGTCCAGTTCGATACGGGTTGTACAAAGAAACTCAATGCACCTCAGGTCACTATGGCCGGGCTCGACCCGGCCATCCATGCCTTTCCTGGGCTCGGTCGGACAGGTTTCCTAGACGTGGATGCCTCGATCACGTCCGGGCAAAGCGTGCTTTAGGTCGCATCGGATGCTGCCGCAGCTAATCCTATCATGTCGATGGAGTTAAACCGGACAGCCGTGCTGGCCGACCCGCCTATCGTGCTTGACCGGTTGATCCCGGTCCATTGGTCCAATACGATCGGCAGCGAGCTATGAGGGTGGAGACATGGACAAGTTCAGCTGCACCAGGTCGTTAAGCGAGGAAATCTATTACGCGACGTTGATCGCCGAAAACGCCCAGCAAGCCAAAGAAATGGCCATCGCCGAAGTCAATCAGAAATTCTCGAAAAGCGGCGGACGCATCAGAGAATGGAGTGTCAGGGTTCTCGAGTCGGGCGTAGACGGCCCCGCCCGCATCCTCGACTGCGGCTACCGCGAGGCGTAAGTCCGCTCCTTGGAGCCGACGTGCCGGACGCCCTCGCGCCGGGTCACCTAAGACTAGCCATCGGGGCGGTAGGATCTCTGTTGCTATTGGGCCGGTGTCCATCACCGCCCCGGTCCTCACCGGCCAAACGCGGCACTGCGTGGCTTACGGCAACGCTAGTCGCTCTAACGCCGATGCTTTGGCGCTGCTTATTCCGGAAAAATGCCGAGAAGCTCGCCGATGCGCTCGGCGGCCTTTAGGCCGTGACCGGTCACGACCACGACCGTCGTCTCATCAGGTGCAATCGTGCCGTTGCGCAACAGCTGGGTCAGGGCGGCGCCGGCGGTGGCGGCGGTGGGCTCGACGAAGAGACCGAGCCGGCCCAGAGCGGCGAGCGCCGGCGCGATCTCGTCTTCGGCGACGGCGGCGACGCCGCCCTTCGAGCGGCGCAATGCCCGCAATACCTCGGCGGTGCGCACCGGCCGCATCGTGGCGATCCCGTCGGCGATCGTCGGTAGCGCCTGGAACGGTACGAACCCGTCGGCATCGGCGGCCCAGGCGGCGGCCAATGCCGCGCAATTCGCCGCCTGCACCGCAAACAGCCGCGGCCTCCGGCGCAGTGATTTCGCCGCGCCTTTCGAGCTCGTCGAAGCCGCGGTCGAGGCCGAGGATGTTGCTGCCGTAGCCGGTCGGCACCAGGATGTTGTCGGGTATGCGAAACCCGAGTTGCTCCCACAACTCGAAGGCCAGGGTCTTGGTGCCCTCGATAAAATAGGGGTGCCAGTTGTGGCTCGCGTAAAAGCTTTCGCCGGCGGCGGCGAGCGCGGCCTCGGTCACCGACTGGCGGGTGCCCGGGATCGCGCGGACCTCGGCGCCGGAGGCGGCGATCTGCACCAGCTTGGCGCGTGGCGCCGCGGCCGGGACATAGATCCGGCAGGGGATGCCGGCCGCCGCCGCGTAGGTCGCGATCGAGGAGCCGGCATTCCCGGAGGAATCCTCGTGGATCGGGCCGACCCCGGCCTCGATCAGATGGTTGATCATGACCGCGGTGCCGCGGTCCTTGAACGACCCGGTCGGCATCTGCAATTCGAGCTTGAACAGGACCGGGGCGCCCTGCCAGTCGCGCCGCACCAGCGGGGTCCAGCCCTCGCCGAGCGAGACCCGCGGCGGTCCGCGCAATGCCAGTGCCGCTGCGTAGCGCCACAACGAAGCCTCGCCCACGGCGATCTCGCCGCGCGACAGACCATCACCGGGCATCAAGTTCAGGTGGCTGCCGCAATCGCACCGCCAGCGCGGCTGGTCGGCAGCCCAGGCGCGTCCGCAGGCCGGGCAATCATAGGTCGGGGTGATCATCGCTGCTCTCCGGCACTCAGCAGATCACGACCATCGCCGCGATGAAAAGAGCAAAACCTCGGCCGCGGCCCGGCGGCGTCAGCCGGCATCAGCCGATAGTGCCGAGCGCGACATCCTGACACCAGTCTTAACAGGCGACACGCTAGCCCGTTCGGGGTATAGACGCGGCCAGCCGGCCGGTGAGGCGGCCCGCCGGCGAACTGGCCATAACCGCCATAAACGGGAGGATGATCGTGACTAGCGGAACCCTTTTACCGAAACTCGACCGCCGCAGCGTCATCAAGGCGGCGGCTGCGGCCGGCATCGCCCAGCTTGCCGCGCCCTTCGTCATCACCGCGCGGGCCGCGGACGAGATCAAGTTCGGCCTCGACGATCCGTTGACCGGCACCTATGCCGAGCTCGGCAAGAACGAGCAGATCGGCTGCCAACTGGCGATCGATCAGATCAACGCCAAGGGCGGCATCCTCGGCCGCCAGGCCCAGCTGCTGGTTGAGGATTCGACCAGCGCCGATACCGGCATCGCGGTGCAGAAGGGCCGCAAGCTGATCGAGCGCGACAAGGTCGACTTTCTCCTCGGCAACGTCAATTCGGCGATGGCGATCGCGCTCGGCGAGGTGTCGAACGAGCTGAAGACATTGCACATCGTCACCGGCGGCCACACCGATTCGGTCACCGGCACCGATTGCCATTGGAACGTCTTTCGCGTCTGCAACACGACGCGCATGGAAACCAACTCGGTCTCGAAGACGCTGTTCAGCAAGTACGGCAAGAAGTGGTATTTCCTGACCCCCGACTACGCCTTCGGCCACACCTTGCAGCAAGGCTTCGAGGCCAGTCTCAAGAAGTTCGGCGGCACCGAGGTTGGCGCTTCGCTGACGCCGCTCGGTACCACCGACTATTCGTCCTACCTGATCAAGGCGCAGGCGGCGAATCCCGACGTCATCATCTTTCTGCAGGCGGGCAACGATGCGGTCAATGCGCTGAAGCAGGCGGTCCAGTTCGGCCTCGACAAGCGCTTTCACATCGCCGGCGCGCAGCAGGAGCTCGAAGTCTTGGAGGGCCTGCCGCCCGACGCGCGCATCGGCACCTGGGTGTTCGAATGGTATTGGGTCCAGCCGAACGTGCCGCACGTCGAGGAGTTCGTCGCCGAGGTCAGAAAGGTAAACGGCGGCAAGGTGCCGACCGCGCGCCATTGGTTCGGCTATGTCGCGGTGTGGACCTGCGCGCTGGTCGCCAACGAGCAGAAGACGCTCGACGCGGTCAAGCTCGCCAAGGCGCTCGAAGACTTCAAGTTGCCGCCCGAGATCGCGTTGATGCCGTACGACACCTTCTATCGCGCCGGCGACCACCAGCTGATGCCGACGCTCTATGTCGGGCATGCGGTCGAGAAGGGTCCCGAGCCCGAGGACCTGTTCCATGTCGACGAATTGGTCAAAGGCGCCGACGCCGCGCTGCCGGTCGCCGAGACCGGGTGCCACCTGCAATGGCCGGTCTGACCTACCGATGAGGAGAGGCGTCCGGCCCCCGGACCACGGTCGGAAGGAGGCGGCCCAGGGTCTTCAGGCCGCCTCGTCCGCATGACCCAGCTGATCCTGTTCAACCTGTTCAACGGGCTGATCATCGGCGCGTTCTATGCGCTGATGGCGCTGGGGCTGTCGCTGATCCTGAACCTGACCGGGGTGATCAATTTCGCGCATGGCGGGTTTCTGGCGCTCGGCGCCTATATTGCCTTCACCCTGATCCCCTATATCGGGTTCTGGGGCGCGCTCGCAGTTGCGCCGGTCCTGACCGCGGGCATCGGTTTGCTGGTCGAGCGCGTGTTGATCCGCCGGCTATACGGCCGCGATCCGCTGTACAGCCTGCTGCTGACATTCGGGCTCGCCTTTATTCTCGAGGACGGCACGCGCTACATCTGGGGCGCGTCGACCCTGCCTTTCGCGATCCCGGCCTCGCTGTCCACCCCGCTCAGCGGCCAGTTCTTTTTCCTGACCGGCTATCGCCTGTTCATGGTGGTTCTGGTGGTGGCGGCGGTTGTCGCGCTGTTCCTGATCCTGAACCGCACCCGTCTCGGCATGCGCATCCGCGCCGGGACTTTGGATCTCGAAACCGTGTCGGTGCTCGGCGTCAACACCCGCATTTTGCGCAATCTGAATTTTGGCCTCGGCATCTATCTTGCCGGCCTCGCGGGCGTGCTCGCCGCCGGCATGCTCGGGTTGGAGCCGACAATCGGCAGCACGCTGATCATGCCGAGCTTTGTCGCCATCATCATCGGCGGCCTCGGCAGCCTGCCCGGTACTTTGCTGGGCGGCCTGTTGATCGGCGTCGCCTCGGGGATGACCACCGTGTTCTTCCCGTCCGCCTCCGAGGCGGTCATCTACGTGATGATGGCGCTCGTCCTGCTCGTCCGGCCGCGCGGATTGCTCGGCGAGGAAGGCCGGTTCTGATGAGCCCGCTCAACCGGCGCAGCGCCGACGTCGCGGTCTGGCTGCTGCTGCTGACCATGCCCTTCTGGCTCAATTGGATCGGCGGCTATACGGCGCTGGGAAGCCGAGTGCTGGTGATGGCGCTGGCCGCGATGTCGCTGAATTTTCTGTTGGGCTTTACCGGCGTTCTGTCATTCGGCCACGCCGCCTATTTCGGCCTCGGCGTCTATGGCGCCGGGCTGACGATCAAGTATCTGGTCCCGAGCACTCTGGCCGGCATGGCGGTCGGGGTGAGTCGTCGGCACCGTCGCCGCGGCGCTGATCGGCATGCTGATCGTGCGCCTCAGGGGCATCTATTTCGCGATGGTGACGATCGCCTTTGGTCAGGTGTTCTATTTCATCGCCTTTCGCTGGAACTCGGTCACCGGCGGCGACGACGGGCTTTCCGGGTGGCAGCGCGTGCCGATCGATCTCGGCTTTGCCAAAGTCGACATTCTCGGCAACGACCGCGCGTTTTATTACTTTGTGCTGATCTTCTTTGCCGTCGCGGTGGCGATCATGGCGGCGCTGCTGCGCTCGCCCTTTGGGCGCACCCTGTTGGCGATCCGCGAGAACGAGCGGCGCGCGCGGTTTCTCGGCATTCCGGTCGACCGGCACATCTGGCTGTCCTGGGTGATCTCGTGTCTGTTCGTCAGCCTTGCCGGCACGCTCTATGCGCTGCTCAATAATTTTGCCGATCCGCACGATCTGCGCTGGGACCAGTCGGGCGATTTCGTGATCATGGCCGTGCTGGGCGGGATGCGGGCCTTTTGGGGGCCGCTGATCGGCGCCGCAATCTTTGTCGTGCTGCAGGATTACGTGTCGAGCCAGACCGCCAATTGGATGTCGTTCATCGGCCTGTTCTTCGTCCTCGTCGTGTTGTTCTTTCCGCGCGGCGTGCTCGGCATCATCGGGCGAAAGACCGCGCGGTGAGCCTGCTCGAAGTCGACAATATCTCGCGCCGGTTCGGCAGTCTCGTCGCGGTCGACGGCGTCTCGATGTCGGTCGAGCCCGGAGAGCTGCGCGCGGTGATCGGCCCGAACGGCGCCGGCAAGACCACCTTTTTCAACATGATCAGCGGGTTCCTTGTGCCGGATTCGGGCCATATCCTGTTCGACGGCGAGGATGTTACCAGGCTCCTGCCGGCGCGCCGGGTGTGGCGCGGCATCGCCCGCACCTTTCAGATCACCGAGGTATTCCCCGAGCTGACCGTGCGCGAAAATCTGCGCATCGCGGTCGAGGTGGCGGCCGGCTATCGCCTGCGGCCGTGGATCTCGCGCGCGGCGGAGGCGGTGGTCAGCACGCGGGTTACCGATCTTTCCGACAAGGGCGGATTGGCCGATCGGGAGGACCGGCTGGTCGAGCGAGCTCAGCCACGGCGACCAGCGTGCGACCGAGATCATGATGGCGCTCGCCTTGAACCCGCGCCTGTTGCTGCTCGACGAACCGACCGCCGGGATGGGCGAGCAAGAGACCTACCATATCACCCAGCTGATCCGTCGATTGCACCGGGAGGAAGGACTGTCGATCGTGCTGATCGAGCACGACATGCGCGTCGTCTTTCATCTCGCCGACCGCATCATGGTCCTGGCCGAGGGCAGAATGCTGGCCGAAGGCGCGCCGCAGGAGATCGCCGCGAACGAGGCGGTGCAAGCGGCCTATCTGGGTCAGGCGGCATGAGCGGTCCGGCGCCGGCGCTCGCGGCGGAACAGCTGCACACCTTTTACGGCAAAAGCCATATCCTGCACGGCGTCGGCCTCGAAGTGCGCGAGGGCGAGATCGTGACCCTCTTGGGCCGCAACGGCGCCGGCAAGAGCACCACCTTGCGCAGCCTCGTCGGGCTGACCCCGCCCCGCGACGGCGCGGTGACGATCTTTGGCCATGTCACCACCAACTGGCCGCCTTATCGCATCGCCGCACTCGGCGTCGGCTATGTCCCCGAGGGGCGGCGCATCTTTTCCCATCTGACGGTCGACGAGAATCTGCTGGTCCCGCTCGAACGGCCGGGGCCATGGACGATCGCGCGCATCCACGAGCTGTTTCCACGCCTGGCCGAGCGCCGCGCTAACAAGGGCCGCCAGCTGTCGGGTGGCGAGCAGGAAATGCTGGCGATCGCCCGCGCGCTGATCCTCAATCCCCGGCTGTTGATCCTGGACGAGCCGTCGCAGGGCCTCGCCCCGCTGATCGTGCGCGAAGTGTTCAAGGTGGTGACCGCGGCGCGGCAGGAGGGGATCTCGATCCTGCTGGTCGAGCAAAATGTGCGCGCGGCGGTCGAGATCGCCGACCGCGCCTATGTGCTCGACGACGGCCGGGTCGTCTTTTCCGGCGCCGCCGCCGAATTCGCCAAGGACGAGGAGCGCGTCCGCGCGCTCACCGGGGCCAGCCCCGAAGCCTGGTCCGACGCCGAGACGCATTAGCCCGCTTCGCGATCAGTCGTCGCTTTATTTCGGCGCATCGGCCGAGGGATGGAACAACTGCTCGCCCTTGACCTTGTAGCCGCCGATCGCGGCTTGGCCTTCGGGCGAGACCAGCCACAGCGCGAAGCGGCGCGCCGGCTGCTGCTTGGCCTCGGGATGGCGCTTCGGATCGAGCAGTATCACGTCGTAACGGTTCAATAATCGCGGGATCGCCTTCGACCAGCACGGCGAGGTCACCCTTGTTGCCGAAGCTGAGCCAGGTGCCGCGATCGCTGATCGTGTAGGCGCCCATCGCTTGGGCGGCATTCAGCGCTGCTCCCATGCCGCCGCCGATGTCGCGGTACCACGATCCGCCGCCCTCTTTCACCGGATCGATCGCCGCGACACGCCACAAGCGATGCTCGAGCGCGTCGGTCCCGCTTTTGTCTCCGCGCGAGACGAAAGGCGCCCGGCGGCGGCGATCGCTTTCAACGCCGCAACCGCATCATGATCCCCGGCGATATGCGCGGGGTCCGACCGCGGACCGACCACGATGAAGTCGTTCCATGCGATTTGCCGGCGATCGACGCCGTCGCCCGCCGCGATGAATTTCTGCTCGGCCTCGGGATCGTGCACCAGCACCAGAGTCGGCGTCGCCATGCGCCGCGGTGGCTAATGCCTGGCCGGTGCCCTGCGCCAGCACCCGCACCTCGATGCCGGATTCTTTGGTAAAGATCGGAATGATGCGCGCGAGCAGCCCGGAATTGTCCACCGAAGTCGTCGATGCCAGCAGGATCGACTGCAATGCCGGCTTATCGGCAGCATAGCTCGCGCCACCGGCCAGCACCGCCAGCCCACCAGCTAAGAATGTCGCCTTCGTTCTCACGGCTGCGCTCTCCCGCGTGTGCTCAGTGCAAAAATCGTCGCGCTGACGGCGACACTGACACCAATCAGTATAAACCCGAGGCTGAGCGCGAGCGTCAAATTGCCCATGCTGGTTTCGAGCACAATCGCGGTCGTCATGGTGCGCGTGTAGCCGGCGATGTTGCCGCCGACGATCAGGATTGCGCCAACCTCGGAAATCGTCCGTCCCAAAGCCGGCGAGAAAGGCGGTGACCAGCCGCGCTGCGCGCCATCGTCAGCAGATGCGGGGCTGGCGCGCAGCGGGGTCGCGCCGTCGACCTCGAATGCCGGGCCGTACTCTGCCCACAAATCGGCGGCCGCGGCATGGACCAGTGCCGCCACGATCGGCAACGCCAGCACGCTTTGCGCCAGTACCATTGCCGCCGGCGTAAACAGCAGGCCCAGTGCGCCGAATGGCCCTGCGCGCGATAACAGCAGGTACAGGGCGAGACCGACGACAACCGGCGGCAGGCCGAGCAACGCATGCAGCGCCATGACGATGATCCGCCGGCCGGGGATGCGATAGACGGCGAGCGCCGCACCCAGCGCCGTGCCAAGCACGCCGGCCAATGCTGCCGCAGTCACGCTGACAGCGAGTGACAAGGCGACGATGCCGCCGAGCCCCTGCCTGTCGCGAGCCCGCCACAGATCCGTCAGGGCCATCGGGGTGGTCGCCGTCTCCGTTGAAGAATCAACTGGCGACACTGTCGGCCGCAGTGCAGCTTGTCCAGTCGCGGCCCGATAGCGCGGTCGCGCGAGACGGGATGAGCGTGTTAGCCTCCGTCATCGATCGGATAGCGGAGATTGAGATGGACATCGAACTGACACGGGCGGAACCGTTTGCAGCGCCGGCCGTCGACAGCCTCTCGGTCCGGGTGCTCGTCGACTCGGCCTATGACCGGTTCATCAGCGACGCCACCCATCCGGTGGTCAGGATCGAGCATGTCCGCCATATCCCGGGGCACGAGCGCTCGACCTTTGCCGGCGAGTGGGGATTGTCATTGCATCTCGAATCCGCGCAGGCCGGCGGCAAATCCCAGTATCTGCTCGATTTCGGCTACACGCCCGAAGTACTGATCCGCAATTTCGAATTGCTCGACCTCGATCCCGCGCGGATCGACGGGCTGATCCTGAGCCACGGCCACCGCGATCATTACGGCGGGCTCGACGGGTTTGTCGCGCACCACCGCGCCCATATGCCGGCCGAGGTCAAATTGTTCACCGGCGGCGAGAGCGCTTTCGCCGAAAAGTGGCTCAAGCAGCGCAACGCCGATCCGGTCTCCTGGGGCAGGCTCGACCGCGCCGCGATCGAAGCGGAGCATGTCGCGACGGTGTGCTGCGACCGGGCTCAGGCGCTGGCGGGACCGTTCACGACCGGGCCAGATCGCCCGCAATTCGTTCGAGCAGATATCGGGCAGCACCTTGGTCGAACCCGCGACCCCGGCGCCTCGACCATTTCACCGAAGCCGAGCGCTTGGGCCGCCTTGTCCCCGATCAGCATCCGGACGAACACGCCACCTGCTATGTCGTGCAGGGGCGCGGGCTGGTCGTGATCTCGTCATGCGGGCATGTCGGGCTGATCAACACGATCAAGGCCGCGATGGCGGTGTCCGGGGTGAGCAAGCTGCACGCCGTGCTCGGCGGCTTTCATCTCGGCCCGGCGCCGCTGGATTACGTCGAGCATACCGTCGCCGAACTCAAAAGCCTGTCGCCCGAAATCGTCGTGCCGATGCATTGCAGCGGCGCAAAGTTCATTCTGGCGATGCAGCGCGAAATGCCCGACCGTCTGGTGACCACCAATATCGGCAGCCGCTTCACGTTCGGCGTGTGAGCCTAGGTTCGCCGCCGGCATGTGGTAAGTCTTGCCAAGCCTGATAGAAATTGCCACATCTTATCAAAAGCGACCCGGGGGCATGATCAACCTGACGGAAGTCGTTACCAAATTGATCGATATCGGGATCTCGCGACAAGTGCTCGGCGAGAGCCAAGCACGCCCTGATCCCACACCCGTGTCGCTAACAGGGAAAAACCCCGCTCCGGGATGGCCCAGGCGGGGTTTTTGGTTGGTCCGGCGGGCGTTGAACCCCGGCTATTTCCCTAGAGGGAAAGATCCAGCGCCGCCTCGCCCTCGCCGAGCCCCAGTTGGGGGGAGGCTCGGCAAGCTCCTCGTTTAAGCGGCAGCCCCACCGAAGCCGAAGCGAGGGCGGCGGGCCACGCCGACGCCGATCAGCCCGGCCGCGAGCAAGGCCAGGGTGGTGGGCTCGGGAACCGGATCCGGCCCGCCAAAGCTCTGTTGACCGTCGATCGCCGCCAGCTCGAAGCCGATGCCGGTAATCGTGGGATCGGCGACGAGATCGTTGTACACGTCCCTGGTGTCAGCCGTGGTCGACCCGCCGCTCCAATTGAGCGCGCCGTAGTTCGGGCTATATTCGGTGTCCCAGACCGCGAGCTGGATCGCCGCCGACCAGTCGGCGGCGGTGGCACCGGGCGTGCCATAATGGGCGTTGAAACTGGCCAACTCGCCATCCTCTAAGATGTCGCTGCCGATCGCGAACAGCCCGGCCAATTTGTCGATGACCGGGGTGGTCAGCAGGTGGGCGGTCGGCGTGGCGTTGTCGGTCGCACCGGGGGCGAACGGGATCTCATTGAAGGTGTAGGTGTTGTTGCCCAGGGAGATGTCGTGGAAGACATCGATGCACCATGCGTCGATCGTCGTCAGCATCGACGTGGTGAAGACATTTTGCCCGGCATATACCTCGATCGGCGCGCCCGGTGTGATGTTGTTGAGGTATACGGTCTCATAGACCGGGATCGCGAGATTGGTCACCGTGACCAGTCCCGCCTGCGCCTGCCCGGCGGCAAGCGCGGTGGTCGCCCCCGCCGCGAGCAGCAGGGTTCGCAAAGAGGGTTTTCATCGGGATCGCTTCTCAAAGGGGGAGGGAACCTACCGAGATCATTACTACCAGTACGGAGTAGAAATATCTATAAAATATATGGTTAAATTAACTTTTATTCACTCGATATTCGTGGTTAATTAACTTCGCGAGCCACGGGCAGCGCTTAGTCGACAACATCGACCTGAGAGATCGTTCCCGCTGGTGATGGGGCTCGACCCGAATGTCGATATTTGCTGTTTGCTGTCCCACGCCGTTGAAATGGGGCGCTGTCGGGCACCCGGTTTGATAATCCTGGCCAAAAGATTGATCGACGCCCGAAGGACTAAATCTGCAATACCGCAAAGCCGATCTTGCTGTGCCGCGTCGAGGCCGCGAGCGCGCCGGCAAAGCTGATCGGATCGGCATAGGCGCAGATGCCGTCGAAATGATGCTCGGCGAGCCAGATCACATCGACGCCGAGTTCGTCCGAAAGCCAGGCTTCGCGCAGGGTCTCGTCGATCACGACCCCGTCGCGCTCGGGATCGCGGCTGTCGGGGAACAGGAAATTGCCGAATTTCACCCCGCTCTCCCTCCGCCGCCGACGCAACCGCCCGCATCACCGACCGGTTCGCGCGGCGCGTCAAGCGACCTCTCATGCCCGATCGCCGGCGTAGCTCGTCAGATCGATGAATTCCAGCACGGTGCCGTCGGGATCGTGGAAATAGGCGCGCGGGCCGTTGACCACGCCGCCCTGCCGATCCTCTTCGAAGGTGATCTCGACGCCATGCGCGCGCAAATGGTCGAGTGCGGCGGGGTATTCGTCATGCGCGACGGCAAAGGAATGATGCACGCCGCCATGGTCGTCGAGCTTGGGGTTGATCGGCGGCTCGCGCTTGACCAGGATCAGACAGGTCCCGGCCGCATCGAGGAAAGCCATGTGCCCGCCCGGCACCGTCGACAAATGCCGGCAGCCGACGATCTCGGTATAAAATCGCGTGCTGCTGGCGACGTCGCTGACCGGAATGCTGAAATGGGCGACGGATTTGATCGCGACCATCCGAGTCCTCCATGTATGGCGGCGCGTTCGCCGCTAGGTCGACACCTGCTCCAATACCACGCCGGCCTGCTTGATCCCGAAGGTGCGAATCAATATCGCCGGCAATAATGCGCCAGGGATCAGGATCCACAAGATCCAGCCGAGATGGTTTGGGCCCCAACACATAAAGCGGTCCGAGCAAGGTGACCCCGGCCCAGGCTCCGAGATGGCCGAGCCCGTCGGTCCAGGCAAAGGCCGTGGCACGGATGCGGGTCGGATAAGCGACCGCGGTGTAGTTGTACAGATTGAACAGCCATAGCCCCGTCCCGATGCGGGCGAGCATCAAGAAACCAGCGATGACCGGCAAGCGCGGGGAACAAGTAAATGACGATCCACGATAAGATGAACAGGCCCGCCATGGTGCACATCACATCGCGGCGCTCGATCCGATCGCCGACGCGGGAATTGACCTGAAAGGCGACGAACGTGACCGCGTAAGCGCACGCAAACGTCAGGAATACGAAGTGAGCCGACGCGCCGTGATCGACCATGTACACCGCGGTGAAGGCGCCAGTCCCATAAATCAGGCCGGCATAGCCGAGCAGCCAAACAGCCATTAGTACCGTGGTGCGGCCGCGATATTGCGTGCTGGTGAATATCTCTCGCCAGCCGCCCTGCTCGCCGATCAGCACCGGGTGGAGGCCTTGCTCGGGCTCGGGCAAGTCCGCATGGCCGGCGCGGCGGCAGCGCTGTTCCAGCCGAGCCATCTCCCGCTCTGCCGCCTCGTGACGCCCTTTCGCCTCGAGCCAGCGCGGCGATTCCGGCAATAGCCAGAGCAGTAACGGCAGAAATATGCCGATCAGAATGGCTGCGCTCACCCACAGATAGATCTGCCAATGACTCGGGATCAGCCAAAAAGCGAGTAGATTGACCGAGACAGCCACCAGCGCGGTGAGGCTCTGCGAGGCCAGCAGCACCCTGTTGCGGATAACGGTCGAGGTCATTTCGGAGAGGTACACGGCGTGCGTGGCGATGATGCCGCCGGCGCCGAGGGTGCTGAGGATCGAGAGGAAGACCATGCCCCAGAAATTGGTGACGAAGACGAATGGCCAAATACAGATGCCGCCCAGCAACGTCGCCAGCAGAACCGCCGGCCGACGCCCGTGGCGATCGGCGACCCAGCTCATCAGAAATACACCGAGCAGGATGCCCAATCCGACCTGCAGCGCCTGGATCACCGAATACTGGAAAATTGTGATGATGTGGTGCGGGCGCCAGACAAAGGGATAAAGGCGGGCGGCGATGCCGTCGGTGTCGAAAATGATGAAACCCCAGGTGACCTGCACCAGAATGGCGAACTGCCATTGCACACGGGTCAATGGCAATCGGTCGATGCGCGCCGCGATATGGCCGCGAATTGCATCCGATCGCGCCGGCTCCGGTGATGCGACGTCTGCGACATCCGTCTTTGCCATTCGCTTCCCCCTTTCGGCGCCGTGCCAGGTTTGTGGTTCGCGGCTGACGCTCTCGCTTTTTCGCCCTCCGAGCCCGCCTCGCGCTTGATCGGCGTGATCAGCACGTTATCGACATCATGGGCGGACCCGGCAGATCAATCCAATTCTTAGTCGCGAAAGGAACCGTCCATTACTGCCTTTTCAAACCAATGGTGGGCATAGGGCTCATCGTTGTACCGGGCGACTTCCTGGTAGCCGCTGGTCCGGTACAGATTTTGCGCTTCCTTCAGCGCCTTGTTCGTGTCGAGCCTGAGTACGCCAAGTCCGAATTCCCGCGCATGTTCCTCCAGCGACATGAGTATGCGACGGCCGATGCCGAGACCGCGGGCGGAAGCGGCGACCCACATGCGCTTTATTTCCCCGATCTTGGCATCCTTTACCTTCAGCGCACCGCAGCCGATCGGCGCCCCGTCGAGGTAGGCGACGATAAAACAGCCCGTCGGCGGGATCAGTTTGTCCGGGCCGAGCGGAAGGGCCATCGCGGGATCGTACCCTCCCTCGAAGCGCTCCGCGAGTTCCCGGTAATAGGTTTCCAAACACCAGAGCGCCGCGGCGCTGTCTGGTTTCTCCACTCGTATTTCGACCGCAGCCGCGCGCATCAACCTTTCGACTTCGGCCATTGCGGCGACCAGACGATCGCGCTGATTGCTGCTCAGCGGCAGCAGCAAGGATCGCGCAAAACCATCAGAGCGGCGCCGGTACTCTTCCAATTCATCGACGCCCTTTCGCGTGGGCTCGACATACCGACCGCGGCCGTCGCCGGCCCCCCGTCGCGTGCGAACCAGCCCCTGTCGTTCAAGCGATCGCAGCAGGCGGCTCAGATAGCCGGAATCGAGCGCCAGCTTTTCGCGAAGCACACTGACGTCGCGGCCGTCCGGACCGATTTCGTAAAGTAGACGCGCCTCACCCAGCGGACGGCCGAGATCGAGAAAGCTGCTGTTCAGCGCACCGATCCGCTGCGTGACCGTGCGATTGAAGCTGCGCACGCAGCCGATATGATCTGTCTCCATACCTGACTTTAGTCAGATAACATCCGCAAGACAAGATCGCTTAGACCCTGACCCAAAAATGGCTGGCGAGCGAGGGCTAAGGTCGGCAAATCAGTTTGTGAACGGACCTTCGCCGGAGCGCGCGGCAAACGACGAGGATGCGCCGTTAGCCGCCATCTCAATGCAGCGGTTCGGTGTCGATGCGACAAAAAGAATGTTCGCCGGCGCCGGCCACATGCAACGGCGGCGGGGATGAGCTGATCGGAACGAGGTAGCTCATGACGAGCTCTCGGCGCTAGTGAAGACGATCGGTCCGAAGTGTGGGAAAGGCCGAACAGGTTCTGCTTTCGTCTCCCGAAGTGCGTCGCGAAGCAGCGCAATTGTACACCGATCATAGAAGGGATCTTGCGGGAGCACAGCCTTCGCCCGCTCGTTTGTCGGCGTCATTGCCATGCTCACGTCAGTGCAAGCCAATCTATAACAACCCCGAAACGTTGCCCCGATGGCCTCTGAGAGAAAAACGCGCTCCCATTGGTCGGGCTCGCGGCGTTGCTCTCCAATCTCTGCCAACGCCGTCTCAATCGCGGCAATGGCATCCTGTTTTTCGGTTTCGCGTGCTCGGAGATGAGCTTCTTCGAGCTGAATGTATCGGGGACACCTTGCTCGCCAATCGTCAAAGATCACTAGGAAATCCGATAGCTTCACGACAGTGAGCGACGGCGGCAGAACCTCGCGGAGGCGCCCAGCCCTCTTGAGAATCCGGTCGTCGTGCGTGATGAAATAGCCCCCGTATTTCGCCACTTCGAAAAGGTGATCGGCATCTGCCTCGTGCTTGCCCGGGTTGGCGTTCCCTTGCAGCTCGGCCGTGATGATCTGTTTGCGGCGTTGCTCGTCAGAGCTCATCCCCACGGGTATGGTAAATATCTCTCCTGCTGTCGCCTGTTGGATGCAGCCCGGCGTCCTCGGGTCGAGGATTTCTTCGCGCACCCGCTTCGGCAACAGCAGCCGAATTGTACCGGCGTCGCGCAGCGCGAGCAGACGATCAACCAACTTGTCGTGATCACTGCCGTCGCGGTTTAGGGCATTGGCGTCGATGGCGACGTTGCAGATGCGGGGATCGAGCGGGCGGCGGCTCATGGCGAGCGGAAGAATACCAGATCAATGGCATTATCGCAAACGGGGGCCGGCCGCTTTGGGGCAAGAATTCCGGTTCACTGCTTCGGATCGGAACGGGCAAACGCGACGAGAGCGGAGGTATAGACCTGCCGGCGTTACCATTCAGTCTACCTATTGGGCAAGGATCAGGACGTCATTCTTGTTATCCAACGTCCACGATCGGAACTTCGATAGAAAACTCTGGCCTAGTAACGGATCACCGTTCGCCGATCCGATCGAAGCAGTCACATTTTCGACGACATACGTGCCCACTTCCAATCGTCGAAGCATATATCGATCGCTGGGTACTCTCGATCCGTCGGCCAGGGTATATATATTCTTTCCCAGAAAATCTGCGTTCGAAATGGTCCCCGTCCTAACCAATGTACGAAATACATCTTCAGGGATTTGGGCCTCGCTCGCACCACTATCTATAACGAAGTCGAGTTGCAGCTTTCCATTGATCTGAACTGGCACCCAAAGGTTTCCATCCTTTTCGATCATCTTAACGCCGCCAATGACCGGGTTTTCTTTCGCGTGGGCGCTTGGTTGCAGTGAGCTCAGTTTTACGTTGTGGTAGCCCTTCGGGAGTGGGTACGCGATGTCGCCCCAGACGGAATTCACATACTCCTGCTCCCCCACCATGATCGATACGAGAACTTCGGTATCCCATAAATGTGCCGAGAAATAAGGCTTGCCTTTTGCGTATAGCTTCTGCGCCCGATCACGGGTAGCCAGCGTCACAAACGTAACTATTCGGGGCGGGTTATCTGCTGTCTGATAGGCGTTCGACGACACGATATCTCCATTGTCCGTGATCCAAACTGGGTCCCTGTTCTTAAATATGATCCCGTTAGACCCCAGCTTTTTGAACAGCTCGGAACGAGTGGTTCGTCCAAATATAAATCCCGGAAAATCCGTTATATCGGACTTATGTCCCCAGTCTGAGCCCATAAAGACGATCTTGTTGTCGGCCATGCGGACCGTGATCGAAAGACTGTTGTCATCATCAAGCTGCCATTTGTAATAGCCCACTGGACCGGACCGCTCCGAACGAGGCGGGATCTTCCCTAGAAGCTGGAACGCCTTTGAGGCGTCATCTCCGATGGAAACTCCTGAAAGGGTTTGCGCAAAGGCTTTCCCCTCGCCGGCAGAAGAGAGACCAGCGACCAGCGCCGCCGCAACGTATCGAATTACCAGCCGCACCCATGCCCCCGATCTCGCGCCAGTGCGCAACTATAACCTAGCTTGAAGTTGGCGGTCCATCGACCTCAGAGGCGCGCAGTGCCTGATGGCAGCTAATATAAGGGGCATCAAGAGCGGTTCCCGCCGTCAAGGGCGAGCGGTGGTTGTGGGTTCCACAGCGGTCCGCTGCTGCCGATAATTAGGTCGTGCAAACTTTTTAGTCAGGCTCTTAGCCTTCACCCGCGCCGGCGAAATAGAGCTTCGGGTCGGCGGCGCGGATATGGGCTTCGGGGAGGCCCAGTTCACGGCGCACGATGTTGGTGCCTTGGACCAGCGAGACGCATTTGTAATAGGCGATGCGGCGCGACAGCCCCTCGCGGCCAAAGCCGCAATCGGTGGTGATCACCAGCCGCTCGGGCGGGATGTATTCGAGCGCCTTGCGGATCAGCCCGGCGACGTGCTCGGGCGGCTCGACAATCGTGTTGCAATGGTTGACGACGCCGATGCCGATCTTCTTGTCGGTCTTGTATTTGGCGAAGAGCGGCAAATCCTTGCCTTCGCTGCTGGCGCATTCGAAGGTGATCACGTCGGCATTCAATTGCAGCAGATGGGGCAGCGCGCGCTCGTAGCTCGGCACCTCCCAATAAACCCGCTGCTGGTTGGGATTGCCCCAGCAGGTATGCGCCCAGATCTCGGCTTCGACCCCGACGAGCTGGCGGTTGAACACCTCGGTCTGGAATTCAAGGTCCGCTTCGGTACAATCGGGACGCGTCGTCAAGCCCGTGCTGGCGCGGCTCCTCAACCTGGATCAACGGACAGCCGGCTTCCGCCAAGGCGCGGAATTCGGCGTTCATGATGTCGCAGAGGTCGAGCACCATCGCCTTGTCGTCGGGGTAGTGCTGGTTCCACAGCATGCTGGCCAAGGCCGGTGCGCAGATCGCGCCGAACTTGACCGGGCGGTCGCTGAGCCGCTGGGCGATCTGCCACAGCGCGGCGTATTCGAGCGGGCCGCGGGAGAGCTTTTCGGTGACGATCGCCGGCTGATAGGCTTCCTGCACCTCCCACAGGATGTGCCCCGGCCCGAGCCCATGCCGGCCCATCCAGCCCTGCGAGGTGCTGCGGTGGCCGCTGATGCCGCCGAGGCGCTCGATCGGATAGAAGAACCACGACTTGCCGCCGACCGCGAGGTCGAAGCGGCTGTCGCCGTCGGTGACGATGTCGAGCCCCGCCGCCTCCTGCGCATTGATGATTGCGGCGACCGCGTCGAGATACTGCTCGCGAAACAGCGAGTCGCCGAGTGCGGCCTTGAACGACCGCCCTTGCAGGCTCGCATCGAACCACAACGGCCGCGGATACGACCCGGTGATCGCCGTCGGCATGATCATGTCGCGCGTCGTTTTCAGCATGGCTCGGCCCTCATCGTTAAACCGGCATAACTTCAATGGAAGCCATTGTGGCTCCACTGTCCCGTCGGAAGCGGCACCGCTTCACCGCTCATGTGTGTTCAACGTATGATTTTTCCTCGACGATGGCCGAGCCCGCGAGCTCATTGAGCTGGCGCTTGACGGCGGACCGGCGGTCGTTGGTCAGGTAGACGCCGCGAGCGAGCCCGACGAACTTGGCGCCGAAATCGTTGTTGCGCTCGCAATCGCGGATTTGATCCTCGATCTCCCACAGCGCTTCGTTGATCCGGCGCAGTTCCGCCTTCAGTTCGCCGGCTCGCGGCGGCAGAACGCAAAAACGGGCGAGAGCGGTCGCGAGCAGCTCGAGTTCTACGCGGATGTTTGACGAGTTTGCTGGCATCGTCGATCCGTTCGCTCTTGATCTCCAGAATCGTGATCTTGTCGACGAGCTCGCCGAAGGAAACGGGAACGAGCGCCGTACCCGGTGGAACCGCCTGGGTCGGATCGAGGCTGCCGGCCCTTCGCTGAGATAAGAGATCCCCGGACTTGGTCTTGGCGGCAGCAGCGCGGGCGAGTTCACCGGCAATCCGTTCAAAGACCTCATCCCAATCGTCGCGCCGCGCCTGGCGGAACAGTCGCGCGGTCGGATACCAGGGGGTGTCTTCCCGATCCATCATCCACCGCCAGTCGGGCACGTGTTTGAGGACAATCCACACGGGGCGTCCAAGTGCTCCGGCGAGATGGGCCGCCGCCGTATCGCTGGAGATCACAAGATCAAGGTTCATCATGACCGCCGCGCAGTCGACGAAAGCATCGGAGCCGGCATCGAACTCCGCTCCGAGGGTTTCGACCGTCATACCGGGCGGAAGATGTGCCAGCTGTTCAGCGCCATCGTATTTCTGCAGGCTGATCAGGGTAAGGCCGGGGATGCGGGACAGCGGTGCAAAGCAACGAAGCGGGATCGAGCGGCCGAAGTCGACATCCGCGGTGGATTTGCCCTGCCACACGATCCCGACTCGAAATTGACCGGCGGGCAGTCGCTTGGCCCAAGCCTCCACACGAGCCGGCTCGGCAAACAGATAGGGAACATCTCTCGGTATGGTTTCGAGAGTCGCTCCTAGAACATGGGGCAAACTCATCAACGGCAGTTCGGCATCATGCTCCGGCAGGGTCGCCCCGTTGCGGATCACTTTCACGCCCTCGAGGCTGCCCAGCAAGCCTCCGAGAGAAGGCTGAACTTCCAGCAGCACCTCTCCCCCCCTTGCCGCGACAGAGCACGCAAATCGGGAAAATTGGATCGCATCTCCCAGACCTTGTTCAGAATAGAACAATAGACGCCTGGCATTCGTGTCGCCTCCGGTCCACTCGGGCCCGGATAGAGGGCGGACAGTCCCGTCGTCGATCTTCCGCCGCCATTCGTATCCTTGCCAGCCTTCGGCAAAGCGGCCAGCCTGCAGCAGCAAGAATGCCCTATTTACGTGACATGCCGCATAGTCCGGCCGAATGGCGAGCGCCCGCTCGTAGCTCTCTAGCGCCTCGTCGAAGCGCACGAGCTCCTGAAAGGCGTTACCGCGGTTGTTGAAGGCCTCGGCATAATCCGCCCTAATGGCGACCGCCCGCTCATAGCCCTCTAGCGCCTCGTCGAAACGCCCGAGCTTCTGAAGGGTGTTGCCACGGTTATTGAGGGCCTCGGCATAGTCCGGCGTGATGGCGAGCGCCCGCTCGAAACTCTCCAGCGCCTCGTCGAAGCGCTTGAGCTCCTGAAGGGTGTTGCCGCGGTTGTTGTAAGCCTCGGCATAGTCCGGCCTGATGGCGAGCGCCCGCTCGTAGCTCTCCAGCGCCTCGTCGAAGCGCTTGAGTTCCTGAAGGGTGTTGCCGCGGTTGTTGTGGGCCTCGGCATAGTCCGGCCTGATGGCGAGCGCCCGCGCGAAACTCTCCAGCGCCTCGTCGAAGCGTTTGAGCTCCTGAAAGGTAACAGCGCGGTTGTTGAGGACCTCGGGATAATTCGGCCTGATGGCGAGCGCCTGCTCGTAGCTCTCTAGCGCCTCGTCGAAGCGCTTGAGCTCCTGAAGGGTGTTGCCGCGGTTGTTGTAGGCCTCGGCATAGTCCGGCCTGATGGCGAGCGCGCGCTCGTAGCTCTCCAGCGCCTCGTCGAAGCGCTTGAGCTCCTGAAAGGTAACAGCGCGGTTGTTGAGGGCCGCGGGATAGTCCGGCCTGATGGCGAACGCCCGCTCGTAGCTCTCCAGCGCCTCGTCGAAGCGCTTGAGCTCCTGAAGGGTGTTGCCGCGGTTGTTGTAGGCCTCGGCATAGTCCGGCCTGATTTCGAGCGCCCGCTCGTAGCTCTCCAGCGCCTCGTCGAAACGCCCGAGCTTCTGAAGAGTGTTGCCGCGGTTGTTGAGAGCATCGGCGAACTGCGGCCTAATGGCGAGCGCTCGGTTGTAGTTATCGAGAGCCGCATTATTCTTACCAAGTTCCGATTGCGTTAGAGCCAGGAGATGGAGTGCGTCAAGAAATTCGCCGTTTTCCGCAAGAATGCCGGTACACAAGCGCTCGGCTTCCGAAAAGTCTCCATTGTCGTAGGATCTGAAGGCTTTCTCGAGAGTTTCCGGTAAACTCGACATGATGTCAGGCACTTGACCTCCCGCCGCGGCATCAAGACGAAGTCTGCACAGCTATATCCTTAAGTACAAAAGATGGAGAGATCGCTGTATAATTCATTAAAAAGCTCTATTGCTGAAACCGCGTCGAGCATCGAGCCACTACGGCCGCGGATACGACCCGGCGATCGCCGCTGGCATGATCCTGTCGCGGGTGGTTTTCAACATTGCCGGATTTCTTCTCCTCGTCAGCTCCGCGAAGGCGGGTATCCAGCTCAGGCGCATACCCTCGGCCCTGGACTCCCGGCTGGGCGGAAATGACGATAGACTAGAAATCAGCCCATGTCTGCGGGCGCAGGATGTGCCGCGACTCGTTATGACCGGTACTGCGCTTCGTCAACTGACTGAATAAGGGAGGCTCGGCATATGAAGGATTTCGCGGGAAGGATCGCGGTCGTCACCGGCGGCGGCTCGGGGATGGGGCGAGAACTCGTCCGCCAGCTGGTCGCCGAAGCCTGCAATGTCGCGATGTGCGACGTCTCGGCGTCGGGGCTGGTGGAAACCCAGCACCTGTGCGAAGCGGCGGGACTGCCGCAAGGCTTGCGCGTCACCACTCACATCGCCGATGTGTCCGACGCGGCGCAGGTTGAGCGCTTTCGCGACGAGGTCGCCGCCCGCCACTTCACCGACAAAATCCATCTCTTGTTTAACAACGCCGGCATCGGCAGCGGCGGCAGCATGATCGCCCACAGCCGCGAGGAGTGGGAACGGACCTTCAACATCTGCTGGGGCGGGGTCTACCACTGCACCCGTGCCTTTTTGCCGATGCTGCAAAAGGCCGAGGCGGGCCATATCGTCAACACCAGCAGCGTCAACGGCTTCTGGGCGTCGGTCGGACCACAGGTACCGCACACCGCCTACAGCGCCGCGAAATTCGCGGTCAAGGGCTTTACCGAAGCGCTGATCGCCGATCTCCGGGTCAACGCGCCCCACATCAAATGCTCGGTCGTGATGCCCGGCCATATCGGCACGTCGATCCCGCTCAACTCGCGCAAGATCCAAAGCGGCAACCTCTCGGACGAGATGAGTGCGCGGCAGATCGAGCAAGCCCGGGCGCGCATCGCATCGATGGGCCGAGACGCATCCAAGCTCGCGGACGAAGACATTCAGAAACTGGTGGCCGAGCGCGAACGCCGGTTTCGCGAGGATGCGCCGACCACCGCGGCCGAGGCGGCAACCATTATTCTCGATGGGGTCAAGGCCGACCGCTGGCGCATTCTGGTCGGCCCGGACGCGCATATCATTGACCAGATGGTGCGCGCCTCGCCGGAACGGGCCTACGACACCGATTTCTTCGAGGAGTTCGCGAAGAAGGCCAGCTGGCGCCTCCCGACGTGAACGGCGCCGTTCGACGGCAACCCGTGCAACAGGGCATTCAACCGAAGGGCGGATCGCTCTATCCGCCAGCCCCCCAAACTGAGCGGCCTCAGTTCAGCGGCGAGCCCTGGATCGTGATACGGTGCAACAGGCGGCGCTCACCGTGATAGTCATTGACCGCAAAGTGCCAGGTCGAGCGGTTGTCCCACAATGCCAGTGAGCCCTCCCGCCAATGAAAGCGGCAGGTGAATTCTGGGCGCGTGGCGTGGCAATACAGGTATTCCAACAGCGGGCGTGATTCCTCCTCGGTCCAGCCTTCGAACCGCAGGGTGAATCCGGGGTTGACGTAGAGCGCCTTGCGGGCGGTCTGGGGATGGCGGATGACCGCGGGATGGACTGCGTCCTGCGTCGCCAGTTCGGGATTGCCAATCCGGCCGACGAGGTCGCCGCGGCGCGCATGGGCCTCGGGGCCAAACACGTGACGGCTCGAATGACACGCACGCAGCCCCTCGAGCGTCGCCTTGAGCCCGTCGGACAGCCCGTCATAGGCTGCGTACATGCCGGCGAACAATGTGTCACCGCCGGTCTTCGGCACCACGCGGGCATAGAGCATCGAACCCAGCGCCGGCACCTGGTCGTAGCTGTGATCGGTGTGCCACCCACCGCCGATATTTCGAGTCTGCTCGGGCTCCTTACGGACCTCGGCGATCATCGGATAACCGGGAACGGCCGAGAAAAAGCGGTTGATGTCAATGGGCGCGAAGCGCTCGGCGAAGGCGACGTGTTGCTCCGGCGTCAGGTGCTGATCGCGGAAAAACACGACGCCGTACTCGCCAAAGGCGTGCCGGATCTCGGCGAAAGTCTCGTCCGCAACCGGGGCCGCCAGATCGACGCCGGCGACCTCGGCTCCGAGCCAGCTCGAGAGCGGCTCCACTCGGATGTGCTGGTATTTCATCTACCTTTTCCCGAAGACCTAATCGAACGTCAGCACGGTGCGGGCGACTTCGCCGGCTTTCATCGCGCGGAAGGCTTCGTTGATGTCGCCGAGACGGCCGCGCTTGGTGACCATTCCGTCGAGGTCGAGCCGGCCCTGGCGGTAGAAATCGAGATAGAGCGGGATGTCGGTGCGGAACCGGTTCGAGCCCATGCGCGAGGTCTGCACCTTGCATTCGGGGCGGATCGCCATCCATGGGAACTCGATCATCGCATCGGGCGGCAACACCCCGACGATCGTCGCGGTGCCGCGGATCGCCAGGCTCTCGATCGCCTGCCGCACCAGCTTGGCATTGCCGACCGCCTCGAAGGCGTGATCGACCCCGAGCCCGCCGGTCAATGCGCGCACGGCCTTGACCGGATCGTCCTCGGCGCCGTTGACGAAATGCGTGGCGCCGGCGCGGGTCGCCATCTCGCGCTTTGTCTCGAACTGGTCGACGGCGATGATCTGCCGGGCGCCGCCGATGCGCGCGCCCTGGACGATCGACAGCCCGACCCCGCCGCAGCCGAACACCGCAACCGTTTGCCCCGCCTCGAGCCCCGAGCTGCGCAGCGCCGCGCCGACCCCGGTCAATACCCCGCAGCCGACCAGTGCCGCCTTGTCGAGCGGCAATTCGGGATCGATCCTGACGATCGAGTTCTCGTGCAGCAGCATCTTTTCGGCATAGCTCGAAATGCCGATAAACTGGCGGAACGGCTCGCCATTTTGCGACAGCCGCGGCGCGGCGCTCTCGGGCCGGGTGACGATGCCGCCGGTGCAAAGATTGGGATGGCCGGAGAGGCATTGCGGACAGCTGCCGCAAAAGCCCGAGAGACAGGCGACGACATGGTCGCCCGGCTTGACCGTCGTCACCTCGGCCCCGACCGCCTCGACGACGCCGGCGCCCTCATGGCCGAGCACGATCGGCCGGTCGAGCGGAAAGCGGCCGATCCCATCGACGACATGCAGATCGCTGTGGCACACGCCGGTCGCGACGGTGCGCACCAGCACCTCGCGCCCCCACGGCTTGTCGACCTCGACCGGTTCGATCGTCAGCGGCGCCTGCACCTTGCGAAAAACAGCGGCGGCGGCTTCCATGGACGTTACCCTCCATCGCATCGACTTTAATGAAAGTAGAATAAGCCTGAGGTCGGGCCATGGAAAGACAGCCAGCCTGGGTGACAGCGCGGCTGGCTTGTTCCCCATATTGCGCCGGCAAGCCCAGAGCAATATATCATTGGTAGATGACACATAGGGCGAGGAGCACGATGCCGACAGCGAAACTTTTTTGGTCGGGTCGGTCGCAGGCAGTCCGGCTTCCCAAGGACTTTCGCTTCAGTGGGAAGGAAGTGCGGATTTCGACGTCACGGCGCTGCCGTTATCCTCGAGCCGGTGGCCAATGATTGGAGCTGGCTTGACGCGCTTGCCGGTCCCCTCGACGATGATTTCGTGCGCGCTGTCGGGGAGCAACCGCAGCAGCAGGAACGGCCGGCGATCGACAAAATCTTCTGTTGATGCGCTGCCTTCTTGACGCGAACGCCGTCATCGCCTTGCTGAGGGACCGCGGCTCCACGCTTGCTCGACGTGTCCGCCAGGAGCAGCCCGGAGATGTCGCGATCTCGGCGATCGTGGCTCACAAGCTATTCTATGGCGCGCTCGAGGAGTCAGCGGGCGAGCCGGAACGTCGCTCTTGTCGATGCGCTGCAGTTTCCAGTCATGGAGTTCGGCAAAGAAGATGCCCGACAAGCCGGTGAAATCAGAGCGATTCTGGCGGCAAGGGGGTCGGCGATCGGTCCATACGACGTGCTGATCGCCGGTCAGGCCTGCGCCCGCGACCTGATCCTGATCACCCATAACACCGATGAATTCGCGCGCGTACCCGGGCTGCGGATCGAGGATTGGGAGGCCTGAGGCGAGCTAGCCGTAGCGGCAAATCCCCAGCCGCTCCCGAAAACATCCAGTCGACCGGGATCACCCCAACGAACGCCAGCCGGATCCGGGTTGCTGGACCCGGAGGGCGCCGCCGCGGTGCGCACCACAACCGCGGCGGCCGCGGGAAGTTATTATTCGGCGGCGGCTCTCTGGCTCGGCGCGGCCTTTGCGACGCTGGCGAGCATCGCTGCCGCATTGCGCTGCAGGATCTGCTCGCGCGCTTCCTCGCCGATCTCCGCTTCGGCGAGCGCCTTCCTGGTCCAGTCGCAGCCGAACTCGGTGCCGTCAGTGCCGCACACGATGCGCTCGGCGCCGTACAGCCTGACGGCCGCCTCGATCGCGTGCGGGCCGAACGAGTTGCAGTCCACATACACCCTCGCCTTCCCGATGCGCGCCGACGGCAACTCCTCCTCCGGCGTGTCGAGCAGGCAGCGATGGTCCATGCGCTCGACCTCGTAGGGAAGGTTGCCGCCCAGATTGTGGACGCAGACCGTCGCGTCGGGGTAGTCGGCGAGGAGGTCGGTTAGACACAATGTCACCATCACCGACGATAGGCTCGCCTGCATGTCTAGCGTGCCGTTGCGCCGGCGCGCGTTGTCCGTGTCGGCCGCGACCTTGGGGAAAGCGTCGCCCGGCCGCGGGCCGTGATGGATGAAGAGCGTCGCGTGGTGGCGGTTCGCGACCTCCAGCAGCGGACGCATCGCTTCGGCGTCTTTGCTCGTCAGGAAGCCGTTGCCGGGTAGCTGCGCGCCGATCATGCCCGGCAGCCCGAGCGCCCGCTCGAGTTCGGCGGCGGCGGCGGACATGTCGGTCAAGGGCAACGCGGCAAAGGCGGCAAAGCGCCCGGGATGCTTCTGGCAGATCGCCGAAAGCCCGTCATTGACCTTCCGGCACAGCGGCCCGGACACCTCCAGCGGCTGGGACTCGATCCAGCAGAACGAACCGAGGAGCGATAGCACGCTCGTCTCCACTCCCTGGCGGTCCATCCGGGCAAGATGGAAATCGACGTCGTCGAAGGCCTCGGCCAGCGGCGCTTCGCCCATCCGTCCGGACTGCAGCACCTCGACCCCGTCTTGATTGCGCAGGATGCGCGGTTCCCTGGTACGGGCGCGCAGGGCGTCGGCTACTTCGGCGGGCCGCCAATGGGCATGCATGTCGATCATGGCTGTCATGGCTGTTTCCTTCAATGGGCCGGGCGCCAGTCTAACCCCACGGCGGCTCGCCCGCAAAGCACGACAACCGTCGAGATCGATCGATGGCGTCAGCCGACCCCCTAAATTGTGGCGGTAGGACCAAACGGTGAATTTCGCCGCGCTGCTCAGGCCAAGCGCTCCCAAACGTAAGGCTGGCGGGTAATATCGATCGTCGTCCCGGCTCTCCCGTTTGGTAAGGTACAATTCCTTGAGCCTAGGAGGACGCCACCCAATGCTGATCGTCGATGCTCAGATCCATCTCTGGGAGAAAGGTACGCCGTCCGCCCACCATCGCCAGGAGCCCTACTCGGCGGCGCAGGCGATTGCCGGCATGGATGCCGCCGGCGTTGATCGCGCGCTGATTCACCCGGTGCTGTGGGACCCGGACTCGAACGAGCTGGCGGTCGAAGCGGCGCGCGCAATACCCCGGCCGCTTCGCCATCATGGGCTGGTTCTATCTCGACGACCCAAATGGCCGCGACCTCGTCGCGCACTGGAAGGAGCGACCAGGCATGCTCGGCCTGCGCTTCTATACCAACGAGCGGCACCCGCAATCCTGGTTCACCGACGGCACGCTCGACTGGCTATGGCCAGCCGCCGAGCGCGCCGGGGTTCCGATCGCGCTCGGCGCGGCGATGTTTCTGCCGGCCGTCGGCAAGATCGCCGAGCGCCACCCTGGCCTCAAATTGATCGTCGACCACATGGGCGTTCCCCGGGCCAGCACAGGCGAGGCCGCCTATCGGTTCCAACCGGAGTTGCTGGCGCTCGCCAAATACCCGAACGTCGCGGTCAAGGCGACCGGTCAGGCGGGCTACGCCGAAGACGCGTACCCGTTCCGCAGCCTCCACCCGCACCTGCATCGCTGTTTCGATGCGTTCGGTCCCGAACGGATGTTCTGGGGCACCGACATCACCCGGATGCAATGCACCTGGCGGCAATGCGTGACCCTGTTCACCGAGGAACTGCCGTGGCTAAAGGGCCGCGATCTCGAGCTGGTCATGGGCGAAGCCGTCTGCAATTGGCTGGGTTGGCCGCTCCCTGCTCAAGCCAAAAGCTGACCCCGAGGCAGATGCTTTGGCGGGCGTTGCATCGCATCGGCGGGTCTTCGCCAGTGGGCCCATCCAATGGGCGCTGTTGAGGGCATCTGCTCGCGGATAGGGGCTCGGTGGGGCTGCGGTAATGCGCGGGGTATTATCTTCGTCCACTTTGCCAGTCATCGAGGACATTTCCATGCTCGAAACGCGACAGCTGCACCCGACCCTGGCCCGCGAAGTGGTCGGCCTCAAATTATGGGACCGCCTGGACGAGGCGACTGTCGCGGAGCTGCGCGCCCTGTACGCGCAATTCGGCGTCCTGGTGTTTCGTCGCCAGGCATTGAGCGAGGCGGAACTCGCCGCGTTCTGCGCCCTGCTTGGGCCGCTGGAGCGCACGGTGCGCAGCGATTGGGCCTCGCCGACGACGCCCGAGGTGACGGTACTCTCCAATCTGAGGGATGGGTTCGGCCGGCCGATCGGCGGGCTGGGCGACGGCGAGCTGCAATGGCATTCCGACCAGTCCTATATGCTGAACCCGGCGACCGGTGCGGCGCTCTACGCGCTCGAACTGCCGAGCGAAGGCGGCGAGACCTTCTGGGTCGATCTGCGCGCCGCCTATGCAGGCTTGCCCCGCCGGCTACGGGCGATGATCGCCGGAAAGCGCGGGATTTTCGATTACACGAAGCGGCTCGCGGGGTATGGCCGGGAGGCGGATCAGCAGATTTCGGAAGACGCGAAACGCCTGACGCCGCCGGTGACGCATGCGCTGATCCGCGCCCACCCCGAGACCGGCGACCGCTCGCTCTACCTTGATTCGACGACAACCGTCGGCATCGACGACATGGACACGGCCTCGGGTCTCGCCGTGCTGGATGAGGTCTACGAAAGCGCCACCCGCGACGAGTTCGTTTACGCCCACCAATGGCAGGTCGGCGACCTGGTCGTGTGGGACAACGGCTTTACGATGCACCGGCGCACGCCGTTCGACCCGGGCGCCAGGCGCCTTATGAAACGGATCACGATGAACCTCGACCGCTATCACCACGTCCTGCCCGACGGCAGGCTCGCCCAATCCGGAATCGGAATGCCGATCTAGTCTAGCTGATTTGCGGCCCCGCGCGCCGCCGGAGGCGCCGACGCTATGTCTCCAGGTCAATTAAAGAAACGCGCAGGCCGAAAATCGGCGAGCTCGGCCCTTTGCCGGCCATGGACGATCTCGTCAGCCGCCGCCTTGCCCAGGAACGGCGACATCGTGACGCCGCTATGGGTGACGGCGATGTAATAGCCGGATGTCCGCGGCAGCGGCCCGATGGCAGACAGATGGTCGCCGGGGATCGGCCGGATGGCGATGCGCACCGCCTCCGGTTCGACCTCGCCGATCGAGGGCAGCAGCAGTCGGGCGCGCCGCACCAGATCGCGCGCCTCCGGCATCGACGGGCTGAGCCTCGCCTCGAAGCTCAGTGTCGCGTCGGTCGGGTTCCAATGCAGCATCAGCCGCCCCGCGCCGTCAGGGCGCGCGTCAATTACCGTGCTGCGGACCACGCGGCTCAAGCTGGCGGCGACGGGAGGCGTGAACACCAGAAACCCCACGGTCGGCGCCAACGGCAAGTGCAGACCTGCATCCCGGGTTGCCTCGTTGGTCCAGCGGCCGGCACAGTTCACGACCGTGTCGGCCTCGTATTGCGTGCCGTCTGCGACGCGGACGCCGGTCACGCGATCGCCGGCCATGATCAGGTCGACGACCCGGGCGCCGCAGATGACTTTCGCGCCATGGCGAAGCCGCGCGGCGGACAGCATGGCATGCGCGTAGACCACCGGGTCGAGCCATCCCTCTTCCGGGAAAAACGCCACCGGCGCGTCGCCGATCGTCGCCGGATCGATGTCGGGCTCCAATTCCTGCACCTGCCGCAAGGTGATCCACTCCGCGGCATAACCCCAGGACCGCAGCCGCTCGATGTTTTCACCCTGCGCCGTGCGATCGGGTTCGGCTTCCCATTCCAGACTGCCGCCGCCGTGCCACCATGGCGTGGCGCCAAACTCGTCGGCCAGTGCCAAATGCGCCTTCATGCCGGCGACATTCAGATCGTGATAGGGCTTCGGCGGCTTATTGTGCGCGTTGGTCCAGGCGAAGCTGATGCCGGAGGTGCCGCCGCCGATCCGGGTCGCTTCCAGCACCGTAACCGCCGCGCCGGCCTGAGCCAGCCGGTAGGCGACCGAGGCGCCCATCACGCCGGCGCCGATCACGATCGTCTTCATCATCTGCCCCTCCTACAGTTCAAGCCGAATTATAAATACCCGCTTTTGGAGGCGCTCCCCACGGGGCTAGAGGGCGTAGCCTTCTCAGCCCCGGTTCGGCCGGCCGGACACGAAATCAGCCCCGGGGGTCGAAGTGGCGCTTGGCGATCGCATCGTCTGGATTGGCGGCTGTCGGGCAAACGCGGCATTCGAGACCCGGTCGTTGGACTGCAAGGTTTGGTGAAAGCGGACCTTGACAGAGATCGCCGAACGCACCCGGGATTTCTGTCCTGATGACTGACCTTTAGCCCCCGTGACCGCGGCCGGCGCCGTAGATTGCAGGCTAGCAATCCAATTTTCTTGCTTACCAACCGTACCCTCAAGATACTTGCTTTCATGCGAACTGCCAGAACTTCTGATTCCCGGCGCGTGCCGGTGCCACCGATCATGTATGGTACCGCTTGGAAGGAGGACCGTACTCAGGCGCTGGCGTTGGAGGCGATTGCCACCGGGTTCCGCGCTTTCGATACGGCGAATCAGCGCAAGCACTATTTCGAAGAAGGAGTCGGCGCTGCAGTGGCGGCTGCGATCGCCTCTGGTAGAGTTAAACGCGAAGATCTTTTTCTTCAAACGAAGTTTACATATCAGCGCGGCCAGGATCACCGCCTGCCATATAATCCTGATTGCGATCTCACTACGCAAGTACGCCAGTCCGTTGCCAGCTCCCTGGAACATTTAGGTGTGACCCGCATAGACAGCTACATCCTTCACGGCCCGTCACAGCTTAGAGGGTTGAGCCAAGCCGATTGGGAGACATGGCGGGCTATGGAAGACGCAGCCGATGAAGGTTTGGTTGGCTTACTCGGAATTAGTAATGTCGCCGTCGATCAACTTAAGGCCCTACTCAATGGAGCGCGTATCAGGCCTACATTTGTGCAGAATCGCTGTTTTGCGCGCGCCGGCTGGGACCGCGACATGTACACGCTATGTCAGAAGGAAAATATCGTCTATCAAGCCTTTGCACTACTTTCTGGAAATCGGCAAGCTCTCCTGCAACCATGCGTGACCGAGATTGCCCACCATCATAACAAGACGGTTCCTCAGGTAATCTATCGCTTCGCTTGCGAGCTTGGGATGCTGCCTCTCACCGGTACTACAGATGTCGCTCACATGCGAGAGGCCCTTGACATCTTAGATTTCGCTCTGACCCACGATGAAATTGAGACCCTGCTTGCCCTTCGCGATCCTCGCTAACGAGGCCTCCAGCTGAAGCGGCCCCCTAAGAGCCTGGCCAGGAATCGCGTAGATTGAGCTAGGTTTTGACCGAAACTCTATTAGTTGTAGGTCGAGCGAGGCGACGCGCGATAAGTTGGACGGAAGCAAGGTAAAGCCAAGCCTCGCTGCTGGCCTCCGTCATCTCGAAGTCTTTGGCGAGCCTGCGATTGCGGTTGAGCCAAGCAAAGGTTCGTTCGACCACCCAGCGCCGCGGCAGGAGGTAAAATCCGGTGGCGCGATCGGACCGCTTGACGATTTCGATCTGCCACTGGCCGTGTCCGGCCAGGGCGGCCGCCAGCTTCTCGCCGGCATAGCCGCCGTCGGCGAAGACATTGCGCAGCCAAGGAAAGAGGAAGCGGATCGAGGCCAGCAGGTTCGGCGCGCCGTCACGATCCTGGATGTCGGCAGCGTGGACCTTTGCCGCCACCAGATGCCCCACTGTATCGGTGATGATGTGGCGCTTGCGACCGTTGATCTTCTTGCCAGCATCCCCCGGGTCGCGGCGATGCCGCGCCCGAGGACAGGCTCCGCCGCGCGGGCCGCCGCTCTCCGTCGTCTTGACCGATTGGCTGTCGATTACCCCGGCCGAAGGGCTGGCTTCGCGCCCTGCCCGTTCGCGGGCCTGTTGCAGCAGCAGGACGTTGATCGTTTTCCACACCCCTGCGGCTTGCCAGGCGTAGAAGTAACGCTGCACCGTCGAGCGGTTCGGGAAATCGCGCGGCAGCAAACGCCAGGGTGAGGCGGTGCGCAACAGATAGAGCAGCGCCTCCACCACCGCGCGCGGTGCCACGCAACGTGGCCGGCCGAGCCGCTTCGCCGCCGGCAAATGCGGCTCGATCAGCGCCCACTCCGCATCGGTCATGTCGCTTGCATAGCGCAGATCGTCTCGCCGATACTGCCGACGAGTGGTTTCAGTCCACATGTTGTCTCCCCCGTGCGTTCTGACACACCGCGGGTACCACAACTAACTGAAATCACTCAATCCATTTCGAGCCAGCCTCTTACGAGTTTATGGACTGGGGTAAATTTTCTACCGATGAACAATGGACGGATGGTAGAGTATCAGAATCCCTTGCTCCGCTGGAAACATCGTGTCTGAGTGGACTTCCGGATACAGATGAGCATTTGATGTTGAAGGGAGTTGCCTATCCCACTACAGGAGGATTCACTTCGTATTCATTTATATATAGGTCAGAGGCCCACACATCCCTGAAAATGACAGATTGATCCTAACAAATGACCTTATGGGTAAAAATCTTATTTATGTTTTTGTCGGTTGCTTTGTTTATCACACAGGTGAAAGTCCCCCACATCACAGTTTTTTCTGTTTTTTTCACCAAGTAGGAGTTTCTGAGGACATCAATAATCTCTCGTCTTGCCCTTTCAGGCAACGTGCGGACTAAAAGAAGCGCTGCAGCGGCGACAGCCTCCCGCGCCCGTTCAACCGCCAGTTCTCGATTTGTCATAACATGAGTTATCCAGCATTTTTTTGTAGGCGCAACGTGCAAATGTCAGTGCCGTCCAATTTAAAAATGTCAATCTCCCCGGCTTTTTGGCGGGCTGTGGGGGGCGGCGTCGATGACGGTGCTGAGCGTGAGCGATGCGAGCTGCGGCGTCTCGAGCGCGGACTTGGTGCAGCGGAGCCGTCAGCCAGCTCCTTCCGGGTCGGGAGCCGCAAGCCCCGACTATTGCCGGCCTCTTCGTTCGATTTCGTCGATAGGAGTTTCGACGAGTTCACAGAAACGCATGAACTCATTTTACTCAGGTAGCCGAATGCTCCATACGACGCAAACGTAACTTGTGGTCCTTGCTACCCAAGTGGCTTCGTCCGTCTGATTCCAAAGGATTTCACCGGCCCCCATCCGATCGGCTACCTGTCCGACTGCACCCCGAGCTTCTTCAGCCGTTCTGTAGAGTCTCTCAGCCCGTCTTATAGCTCCGAACACCGCGTCACTGTCTACGCGATACACAACCCACAACCAAACCAGGTCTGTCATTGGCGTGAATTGAACAAGAGGGTCGGAGGATCTCTGAACCGGAGGAACGGAATTGCTCCCCGAGAGAGTATCTCGGCATCAGGAATTTGCCAATGCAGTCTTTCGATGAGCACGTCGTCGGGCTGCTGATTGCGGCTGATTTCGCGCCGGCGACCGCTAGCGGCAGAACACGACCAGCACCCCAGCGGCGCTCAGAGGCAATGCCGCCAGAACAGTTCGAACCACAAGACGATGGTCCCGGCACTTCCGACCGTCAGATAGAGCGGTCGCAGGGGCCTGCCGCTGGCCGTTGGGAGCCCGTGACGATCGGTTCAAAATTCTAAAGCGTCATCTTCATGTTGATCACAATATGACCCCTTGCTGGGCATCGCAGGCGTATCGTCAAGCCCGCGGGGCGGCGACCTGGTCGAGTTCGCCAGTCTCGTCGCTGCCGTGCATCGCGCCCGGCGGGGCTGCCGGAACAGGGAGGGAAAATGAGTGCCGTGATCCGACCATTGACCAGTGCCGATCTGCCGCAAGCGCGGCGTATCTGCTGCACCGCTTTCGGGACGTTCCTGGGCGCGCCGGATCCGGAGAATTTCTGGGCTGATCGCGACTATGTCTATGGCCGGTTCGGGGCCGAGCACGTCGCGAGCTTTGCTGCGGAGCTGGACGGCGAGCTGGTCGGCTCGAATTTCGCGACGCGCTGGGGCAGCTTCGGCTTTTTCGGGCCGATCACGATGCGCCCGGAACGGCAGGGGCGGGGCATCGGCAAGGCCCTGGTCGAGGCCGTCAGCAACCAGTTCGAGGATTGGGGGGTCAGCCATGCCGGGCTGTGCACTTTCCCGCAGAGCCCGCTGCACATCGCGCTTTACGGCAAATTCGGGTTCCGCGCGCGGTTTCTGACCCCGATCATGACGGCGCCGGCGCGGCCTGCCGGCGATGCGGGTTCCTGGTCGCGCTATGGCGAACTGGCCGGACGGCGATCGGCGCGCCGTCGAGGCCGCCTGCCGCGAGCTGACCGACATGCTCTATGACGGCCTCGATCTCGGCGCCGAGATCCGCACTGTCGCGGCGCGCGGCCTCGGCGACACCTTGCTGTTGTGGGAGGGTGCGAGCCAGCTCGCCGGGTTTGCGGTGTGCCATTGGGGGCCGGCGAGCGAGGCCGGCGAGGGCTGCTGCTTTGTCAAATTCGGCGCGGTGCGGCCGGGGGCCGGGGACGCGGCGCGTTTCGCGGCACTCCTCGACGGCTGCGGCTCGCTCGCCGCCGCGGTCGGCATGCCGAACCTGTTGGCCGGCGTCAATCTCGCCCGCGAGGAGGCCTATCTGCAGATGGTGGCGCGCGGCTTCCGCGCCGAGATCCAGGTCGTGACGATGCACCGGCCGAACGAGGCCGCCTTCAGCCGCCCGGCCTCTACGTCCTCGACGACTGCCGCGAACATCTGCGACGCGCGCGTTGCGGTCGCCGCCGACGACGCTTCTCGTCGCCGCTAGCGCCGATCTGTTGCAAATTGGCGATCCTAAATTCGCCCTCTTTGCATTGCATATTCCGGGTGACGGCTGCCGAGCGGGACCTCGCCAGGCCGAGGCGGAAGCGATGGCCGATGGATACGCATCAGGTATGAGGCGCGGGAGCGGCCGTTTGCCAAGGGCGGTCGGGTAACTGCCCGCTTGAAGCGTAATTCAATCCTGGGCGAGGTCTCGCTGCAAACTTGCTGCAGCTGCAGCAAACATGTTTTGATGATTCAATCCGTGGTTGCTGGCACCGGACACAGCGGCGCGGGTATAGGGCAGCGGTTAAGCGCGCCGGGGCCGAAGAGCCCGACCCAGATTGGCGCGACCAAAAAGCTGCCGTCATCCCACGCTAGCACCGCACAATACCTCGTCTCGGCTCGGTTTGACTTGGCATCGGCACGACACTACGATTTGCGCGTAAATGCGGTCCGGCAAACCGGCTCGTCAAAAAACGTGGGGCCGCACCCGACGGTCCGTTGGAGCAGGAGGCTTGTATGGCTCAAGAGGCGATTGCCGCATCTGTACCCTGGTACCGCACGCTCAATCGCGAGCAGTGGCGGGTGCTCTTCATGTCGAACCTCGGCTGGCTGTTCGACGGGTTCGAGATCTACGCGCTGTTCCTGACCGTCGGGTTTGCGCTGCATCAGCTGCTCGAAACCGCGCAATTGGCCGCATTGCCTCGCTATGCCGGCATCGTGCTGGCGACCACCGTGTTCGGCTGGGCGACGGGCGGCGTCCTCGGCGGCATCATCGCCGATTACATCGGCCGCAAGCGGACGATGATGCTGGCGATCCTCGCTTATTCCTTGACCACCGGGTTGAGCGCCATTGCCTGGAATTGGCAATCGTTCGCGATATTGCGCTTTCTGGTCGGCGTCGGCATCGGCTCGGAATGGGTGACCGGAGCGTCGCTCGTCTCCGAATTGTGGCCCGACAACGCTCGCGGCAAGGGCGGCGGGCTGTTGCAATCGGGCGCCGGGATCGGCAGCTTCCTCGCGTCGGGCGTTTGGCTGTTGATCGGCGGATTGGGGCCCAATGCCTGGCGTTTCATGTACTTGGTCGGGGTCCTGCCGGCCCTTCTGGTGCTGTGGCTCCGGCGCGGCATGCCGGAATCGACGCGCTGGGAAGAGGCGAACGAGCGTCGCCGCGCCGCCCGAGCCCAACAGCAGAGCGGCATCGCGCTCGAAGGCGTCGACGCGGCGCTGACGCGCTTCACGGTCACCGACATGTTCCTCGACAAGAGCGTCCGCCCGCGGCTGATCGCGGCGTTTCTGATGATGCTGTCGGTGACCTTCGGTTTCTGGGGGGTGGCCACCTTCGTCCCGACCTATGTCGGCACCGTCGCCGCCAAGGCCGGGCTGTCGGCGCCGTTCTACTCCGCGGTGGCCGGGCTCCTCGGCACCGGGGTCGCCATCTTCGGCTTCATCACCCTCGGCTTTCTCTGCCGACGGGATCGGCCGCAAGCCGACCGCGATGCTCTACTACGCGATGTGCCTGGTCCTGACGCCGGTCGTGTATCTGTGGACCCACCACAGCATGGGCCGTTGCTCGCCGCGGTGACGGTTTTCGGCTTCTTCACCGGCGGGATCTGGTCCTGGGCGCCGATTTGGCTGCCCGAGCTGTTCCCGACGCGGATGCGCGGCACCGCCGTCGCCTTTTGCTTCAACGCGCCGCGCTGGATCTCCTGCGTCGGCCCGCTGATCGCCGGCACCCTGATCGTCGCGATGGGCGGCTATGGCAAGGCGGCGACGATCGTCGGCCTGTTCTTCATCGTCGGGGTGATTGCCGCACCGTTCCTGCCCGAGACCAACGGCAAGCCCTTGCCGCACGCGTTGTGGAACGAGGCCCCTACACCGTCGGCAGGGTCCGCACCATGACCGTGCCGGCGAGGAAATCGTGCAAGGTGCGCCGGCGGCGGTTGAACAGGGCCACCAGCAGGATCAATGAGCAGGTCATCCCGACGGTGATGTAAAACAGCGCGGTCTGGATCAGCGCCTGCGGAAAGCTCGGCCGCTCGCCGGAGACCGAGCGCAATTCGAGGTCGAACACGCGCATGCCGAGGGTCGCCGAGCGCGCGCCGCTCAACAAAAGCGTGTGATAGGCGAGCGGGATCAGGCCGAACAGAAACCACAGCAGCGGCCCGAGCAGCCCGAAACTCAAGAGCCACAAGATGGCGAAGCATCATCCAGACCCCGACCGCGATGACGCCGATGCAAAGCAGGTCGACAAGATAGGCCGCGATCCGGCGCCACAGCACGCCCTCGTAAAGTTCCGGGAAACGCCGCCGGGTCGGGCATACGGGCGTCGCGATAGGCGCGCGCAGAAAAATCAAAGTCGGCGGTCACGGCTAACCCCCATTGCCAGGCAGTGCCGGGCATGTGGGTATCGCCGTGGCTCCGACAAGCGGCAGGTCTCGGGCGCCATGATATGCTGCGCGCCGACAACGAGGAGGAATCCGATGGCCGCCTACATACTCGCCGAAATCCAGGTCACTGATGCCGCTGCTTACGAACCCTACCGCCCGCTGGCCGCGGCCAGCATCGCGCGTTTCGGCGGCCGTTTTCTGGTGCGCGGCGGCAAGGCTGATCTGTTCGAAGGCGCGCCCGAGCCGGAGCGGATGGTCGTCATCGAATTCCCCGACGCCGACACGGCGCGGCGCTGGTACAACTCCGAGGAATACCAGGCCGCGCTGAAGATCCGCCAGGCGGCCTCCCGCGGCCGGGTGATGCTGGTCGAGGGCGCCGGCTAGCCGGTTTCGTCGGCGGCGCCCAACAATAGCCGGGTCGGAAAGCCGGCGGCGTTGAGCGCGGCGATCAGCGCCTCGACATGACGCCGGTTCTGGGTTTCGACGACGACATCGAGCTCGGCGCGCTTGACCGAGGTGTCGTGGAACAGCCGCTGGTGGTGGACCTCGACGATGTTGCCGGCGTGCTTGCCGATGATCCCGGAGATGCGCGACAAGGCGCCCGGCACGTCGGGCAACTCGGCGCGCAGCCGCACCAGGCGGCCCTCGCGCACCAGGCCGCGCATCAGGATCGAGGCCAACAGGCGCACGTCGATATTGCCGCCGGATACGACGATCCCGACCCGCCGGCCGGCAAAGCGCGCGGGTGCGGCGAGGATCGCGGCGAGTCCCGGCGGCCCCGGCCCCCTCGGCCACCAGCTTTTGCCGATCGAGCAGGATTTCGACCGCGTCTTCGAGCATGGCCTCGTCGACCAGCAGGATGTCGGAAACCAGCGCCTCGACGATACGGCGCGTCAGCTGCCCCGGCTCCTTGACCGCGATCCCCTCGGCCAAGGTCGCCGCGTCGGCGGCCGGCCCGGGGTCTTCGCCGCGCATCAGACGATGCATCGCGGGGTAGAGCGTCGCCTGGACGCCGACGATGTCGATCCGCGGGTTGAGCGCCTTGGCGGCGACCGCGATGCCGCTGATCAGTCCGCCGCCGCCGATCGGCGCCACGATCGTGTCGAGATCGGGCCGGTCGGCGAGGAGTTCGAGCGCGATCGTCCCCTGGCCGGCGATGACCGCCGGATCGTCATAGGGGTGGACAAAGGTGAGCCCGTCTTCATGGGCGAGCGTCTCGGCCGCTTCGCGCGCGGCGACGAGGCTGTCGCCCTTCAGCACGACATCGGCGCCCAAGCCTTCGGTGCGCTCGATCTTGATGAACGGGGTGCCCTCGGGCATGACGACGGTTGCCGGGATGCCGAGGCGCCGGGCGTGATAGGCCACCCCTTGGGCATGGTTGCCGGCCGACATCGCGACGACGCCGGCCTGCCGCTGCGCCGGGCCGAGGGTCAGCAATTTGTTCAGCGCCCCGCGCTCCTTGAACGAGCCGGTGCGGTGCAGGGTTTCGAGCTTCAGATGGATCTCGCAGCCGGCGAGCTCGGACAGCCCCGGCGCGGCGATGGTCGGCGTGCGCTCCACCGCGCCGGCGATCGCCGCGGCGGCGCGGCGGATATCGGCGATCGTTACCGGCAAATCATTCATTTCTCTGGGACCAGTTCGAGGGTCGAGACAATGGCGGCGTGGCCGGGATAGAGCCAGCCAAAATCACGCCAGGGTCGCAGCAAATTGGCGTAATCCGGCGAAAGCGCATTGCCGGACTGGCCGGGGGTGATGATCATGCGCGCATCCGCGGGAGACGCCAGATCGGTGATGATTCGCAGCCCGGCGCCGAAGACCTGTTCGAACGGGCGCCGGTCGTCGCGGATGATGCTCGGCCCGCGATTGAGCGTGTCGTACGCGCCGGGGGTCGAGATCGAGACGCCGAACCAATCGCGCAATACCGGTATTCGGCTCAAGACCGGGTTGGCGAAAACCGCGACATGCGCCTTGCCCCATTGCCATGTCGCCATATCGTCCCCGTACGCGCTGCGCAGCTCGGAGAGCGCCGTTTTGAGCGCCTGCGCGAGCCGGGCCGCGCAGCCGACCGCGCCGGGCCGTTTCGGGTCGGCGCACCAATCCGGGCGCTCGGTCAACACCGCTTCCATTACCCGCGGCTTGAGGTCCCAGTAACCCGCCACCGCGTCGCCGAAGCGGCCGAACAGGATCGCATGGCTGAATTCGCGCAGCCAGGCGGTAAACAGCAGCGGCTCGACCTTGTCGCGGTCCATGCGAAAGTCCCACTGCTTCAGGCGAGCGATGGCGGCGCGTGAGGGTTCGTCCGCGGGGGTGATCTGTGTCATCAGCGGCACGAGTTGTTTGGCCATCAAGGAAAACGTGTCGGCCTGCGATCGCCGCACTCGACGCCGGGCTCTGTATCGGCGTCGCCGCGAGCAGCGCTTCGATCCGCTCGGCGCGGTTCGGCAGATCCCAATCGCGGCTTAGAAAATAGGGATAGCTGTCGGGCACGATCTTGTTGTTGGCGCTGACGAAATGGCCCGAGGGCGGGTTGACGGCGCTGGGCAGTTTGTCGAACGGGATGAAACCCTGCCAGTCATATTCCCCGGTCCAGCCGGGCGCCGGCATCCAGCCCTCTCCCTTGCCGCGGATCGGCACCAGCCCCGGCGCGATGAAGCCGATCGTGCCGCTGTCATCGGCATAGACGATGTTCGTCATCGGCCCGACAAAGCTCCGCCATGCCGCGCGAAAGCTCGGCCAGTCGGTGGCGCGGTCGGCGTACCACAGCGCCTCGGCGCTGCGATCCTTTGGCGTGAGAAAGGTGGCGGAGAGAGCCAGCACATAGCCGCGATCGGCGGCACCGGCAGGCAATGCATCGGACAGCACCGGGCCGTGCCGGGTGGCGCGCACGCTAAAATCGACCGGCGGAGCGCCGCGCACGATTATCTTCTCCGCTCGCGTCTCGAACGGCGCGCTGCCGCCAGGGGTCAGGTAGCGGCCGGGATCGCTCGGATCGACCTTTTCGACAAATAGATCCTCGACATCGCTGGTCGTCGTCGTGAACCCCCAGGCGATGTGATCGTTATGACCGATCACGACGACTGGCACTCCGGCTACGGTGCCGCCCGTGATCTCGCGCCCCGGCGTCTTCAGCCGAGCCAGATACCAGAAGCCCGGCGCGCCGAACCCGAGATGGGGGTCGTTGGCCAGCAGCGGCTTGCCGCTGACGCTGTGCTTGCCGTCGACGACCCAGTTGTTCGAGGCGTAGTGCGGCCCCACCGCCGATGGCAGCGCGTCATAGAGCCGGCCGAGCGCCAGCCGGCGGTAGATCGGCAGCATCATGGCCAGGGTTGTCGGCGCATCCTTTGGATATTCCGGGTAGAGAAAGGCCATGTCCGCCGGTGGGATCGTCCGCGCCATCCGCGCCCGCAACAGTTCGCCGCGGTAATTGCCGTCGAGCTGCAGGGCGATCAGCTTGCCCCAGACCAGGCTGTCGGCTTCGCGCCACGGCTCGGGCGAGAAGCGCAGCAGCAGGAATTCGGGCGGCAGCGCACCATGGCGCGAGGCGAGAAAGGCGTTGACCCCAGCCGCATAAGCCTGAAACGCGCGATTGACCTCGGGTGACAGATACGGAATTTCGGCCTCGGCGGCGCGGTAGAGCCCGAGCACGCGCATCTGCTTGTCGACCGCCACCGCGTCCGGCCCAAAAATCTCGGCCAGCCGTCCGGCGGCATAGCGCCGCTGCAATTCCATCTGGAACAACCGGTCCTGGGCGTGCGCGAAACCAAGGCCGAAGGCGACATCGTCGTCGTCCTGCGCGGTGATCAGAGGGATGCCGTCGGCGTCGCGCTCGATCCGGATCGTTGCTCTCGGTCCCCGTACCTCGATCCGGCCCTCGGTCTGCGGCAACGACGATCGCAGGTACAGATAGAGTCCGCCGGCAAGAACCAGCAGCAGCACGGCGAAGCCGGCGACAAGTCGGCGGATCATGCCCCCACCCTGACCCTCCCCCGCGGGCGGGGGAGGGAATGGGAGGGGGAAGGCATCAGAGGCCGAGTTCGCGCAGAATGCTGTCGCGGTCGGCGTCGAGATCGGGGGAGGGGGCGCGCGTCGCCGGATCATCGAAAGCCGACAGCTTCATCGGATTGCCGGCGAGCTGCAGCGGCCCGATGACCGGGTCCTCGACCTCGATCAGCATATTGCGGGCGGCGGTCTGCGGGTGGGCCAATGCCTGGGCGATGTTGTTGACCGGGCCGCACGGCACGCCCGCCGCCTCGAGCACGTCGATCCAGTGCTCGGTGCCGGCTTGCCGCAGCACGCCCTCGATCGCGTCCTTTAGCGCCTCCTGGTGCTGGTTGCGCAGCGCATTCGTCTTGTAGATCGGATTGTCGGCCCATTCGGGGCGGCCGAGCGCATGAGCGAGCTTGACGAACAGCCCGTCATTGCCGGCGGCGATGATGATGTTGCCGTCGGCGGTGGCGAAAGCTTCGAACGGGGTGATCGAGGGATGGCGGGCGCCCATCGGCCCCGGGATCTCGCCGGTGGTGGTGTAGCGCATGATCGCGTTTTCGAGGAGCGCCAGCTGGCAGTCGAACAACGAGACGTCAACCTTCTGCGCCTCGCCGGTGCGCTCGCGATGGAGGAGTGCCGCGTTGAGCGCGATCGCGGTGAACAGCCCGCCGCCCAGATCGCCGATCGAGGTGCCGATGCGGGTCAGCGGCATCCCCGGATGCCCGGTGATGCTCATGACCCCGCCGAGCCCCTGCACCACCATGTCATAGGCCGGATAATGGGAGTAGGGGCCGGTATGGCCGAAGCCGGAGGCAGCGGCATAGACCAGGCGCGGATAGCGCGGGTGCAGGGTATCCCAGCCATAGCCGAGCTTTTCCATCGTCCCCGGGCGGAAGTTCTCGACCAGCGCGTCGGCCTTGTCGAGCAGCCGCTCGAAAATATCGCGGCCCTCCGGGGATTTGAGGTCGAGCGCGATCAATTCCTTGCCCCGGTTGACCGAGGCGAAATAGGCCGATTTGCCGTTTTTGAACGGGCCGTACTGGCGCGCGTCGTCGCCCTGCTGCGGCGGCTCGACCTTGATCACCCGCGCGCCCAGCTCGGCCATCAGCATGGTGCAATAGGGACCCGCCAGGATGCGGGAGAGATCGACGATCGTGATGCCGGAAAGCGGCCCCTGCTGCGCCATGCCTGTTGATCCTTTCGCGACGAGGCTGGCGGTCATAGCCCGGAGCCGGCCAGGACCGCAACCAACTCGATCGCCCAAGACCTAAAGAGATATCGCAAGCGGAGGGTTGGCGGCGGGCAGCCCATGCAGGTCGCGTGTCGGTCCAATAAATGTGGGCGGCGCCGCTCTGGCGCAGACCAGCACGAATGGCCGCATGAGTAGAATTCCGAACCTAGCGGGGGCGGACAGTTAGCGATATTAACCGACCAGATCCTGAGTAGCACCCCGGCCCAAATCACAAATAATGGGGCTCAGGGCACTTTGCCGAGCGAAGTCGATCCCCTCGCTTCGCTCGGCAAATTTTTTCGCGCCCGGTTGCCCTTGCTCGGTATTGAGGCACAAATGGGGGGCCAGCTCCTATGCAAGGTATAACTTCATGAAGACCGTCGCCGCTACGCTCGATAGCGTTTCTGCTCGGAAGCGCACTGACCTCAAATACGGCAGAAGCCGGCTGCTGGTGGAACGGCTACAATCATTGCGGATATTACCAGCATACCGTGTACCACGGCGGCTATCACCATTACGGCTGGCGCCATGGCTACTATGATCATGTCCATTATTGGCATCGCTAAGACAGTCCCGATAATTCCCACTGTGATAAGTGGGTCAGTCTGAGTTTAGGACCATTTGACGCCGGCTTTCCGATCGGCTCTCGGCATCCCATATTGACAGCATGGCTATGGCACACCCGCACGCTGAGGCGACCTACCGTACCGTTCCGCTGGAAGGTGGGACCTTCGGCGTCGAAATCGCAATACCCGGCACCTATCCGACCACAATGAGTAGCTTCGGGACCGAGGCGAAAGCGGGGGAATGGATCGCGAGGCATAAGAGCTTCGTGGAATTGAACGCCCCTTTTGATCGGGTGTGGCGGCGGCCGGGGTAGCTGGGGAATTTGCTTCGGGGTATCGCCCTCGCCGACACCATCCGGGAGGGCAGGGCTACCCGATGTTGCAGCCCCCATCTGGCCCTAGCTACAACAAAAACGTGTATCGCATTGGTGTGCCGCCGTTTTGTGATCTTGCCCGGCTCGCCGACCCCGCCCCCTTAAACGCCGAGCGCCCGGTGGTCGAGGATCGCCGGCCTTGCTCGGGCGGTGATTGGCTGTCATTGCTCCGCGATCGTGTGGGAGATCGCACGGCTCGACCGTCCGAGACCGAAAAAGCAATTCCGAGCGGCGCGCGGTTGGGTCTTGCCGAGGGGGGCATAAACGCCATCTACGGGGTGTGGGCGGATTTTTAGACGCTTGATCCTTGTGTTGACCGCCCTCGCTTTCGTGCGGCAGCGATGCCGAGAGTGGCGTGTCGGCGATGCCTATGCCGGTGGCGACACCCTGCGGGCATTGCCCGGACAAGGCCCCGGCGGTGGCAAGATGGCGGCGATCTCGGCAAGATGGCATGTGGCGCGCTCGCCTGTGCCGGGGCCGCGATCGGATTGGCGGCATGGCGACATCATACGCGCCCGCATTTGCACGTCTCGACCACGCGCCGACCCGGTCCGGCACCATCGGCGCTCGCGCCGGCGCCCGACCCGTACCCGCCTAGACCCATCGTCCTCGGTTAGCCCGCCCTCCGCTCGAGCGGACTGGCGGAGACGGCGCCCTTAAGCGCGCGCCAGAAGGACGGGAGTTATGCAGGTAGATTTGGCGTCGCCGATGGTCGCCGGCAATTGCTGAAGTTCGGCGCTGCCTCGCCGCCGCCGCGGCTCTGCCAAACGGCGCCGGGGCGCGCGTCGCGGCCGGAGCCGGGCAGCCAGGCGTTTCTGACTGCGGCGCCCGCACAATTGCCGCTGGTCGACGATGGCACATCCCGCAACCGCGGTCTTTGCCTATAACGGGCCGTGCCGGGACCGGTACTGCGCATCCCACAGGGCCAGCCGTTCCGGCCCGCGCCGAAAATGGGCTCGTCGCGGACACGACGGTGCATTGGCATGGCATCCGGCTGCCCAACGCGATGGACGGGGTGCCGGGGCTGACCCAGCCGCCTATCAAGCCCGGCGGCAGCTTCCGCTATGAATTCATCCCGCCCGACGCCGGCACGTTCCTCTACCATCCGCACGACAACAGCCTCGAACAGATGGGGCGCGGCCTCGCCGGAGCGCTGATCGTCGAGGAGCCCGAGCCTTGCAGCCGATCGCGAGCTGGTTTGGGTGGTCCAGGACTGGCGTCTGAGCCGCGAGGCACAGATCGCACCGGGCTTCGGCAACGGCATGGAAGCGGCGATGGCGGGCCGGGTCGGCAATACGGTGACGATCAACGGCCGTGTGCCCGACGCGGTGTCAGTGCGGGCCGGAGAGCGCATCCGCCTGCGCATCGTCAACGCCGCGACCGCGCGGATCATGGCGCTCGCCTTCGAAGGGCACCGGCCCGGTCGGTGATCGCGCTCGACGGCCAGCCCTGCGATCCGCACGAGCCCAAGGGCCGGCTGCTGCTCGGCCCGGCGATGCGCGCCGATCTGATCCTCGACATGACGGCGAGCCCGGCAGCCGGCATGCCGTCACCGACGATTTCTACGGCGGCCGGCTCGCCTATACCCTGGTCGAGCTGGCCTATGATCGCGCCCGGCCGCTGCGCGCGAACCCGCCCTCGACCTCGATCCGCCTGCCGCCGAACCCGCTGCCCCAGCCCGATCTCGCCGCGGCCAAGCGCCATGTCGTCCGGCTCCAAGGCGGGGATGATGGGCGGCATGGGGATGATGGGCGGTATGATGGGAGGCGGCGCAGTATGGGCGATCAACGGCAAATCGATGACCGGGGACGGCTCGGCAGACATGACGCCGATGCTGATTTTGCGCCGCGGCGCGAGCTGCGTGCTGGTCATCAGGAACGAGACGGCCTGGTGGCACCCGATGCATCTGCACGGCCACAGCTTTCTGCTGCTAACCCGCAACGGCGCCGCGGTCGCCGGCAACATCTGGGGCGACACGGTGCTGGTCGAGCCGCGCGAAACCGTCGAAATCGCTTTTGTCGCCGACAATCCCGGCAACTGGCTGTTTCACTGCCACATCATGGACCACCAGATGGCCGGACTGATGACCGTCATCCGCGTCGCGTGATTTCGTACACAACCAATATGAAAGGGAATTGCCATGAATCCGATCGATCGTCGCGCCGCTCTTTCTCGCCATTTGCTCCGCCTTGCTGCCGCTGCGGCCGTTGCGGCGGCGCCGATGCGGGTCACGCTCTACAAGAACCCGCAATGCAGCTGCTGCGAGGGCTATGCCGACTATTTGCGGCAGAACGGCTTTGCCGTCGATGTCGTGCCGACCAACGATCTGATGACGATGGCCCGCGACAAGGGGGTACCGGAAGCGCTCGACGGTTGCCACATATCGATGATCGGGGGTTATGTCGTGATCGGCCACGTGCCGATCGCCGCCGTCCGCAAGCTGTTGGCCGACCGGCCGAAAATCGTCGGCATCTCGATCCCGGGCATGCCGACCGGGCTGCCGGGCATGCCGGGGCCGCAGCCGGAGCCGATCGCGATCTATGAGATCGCCCGCGGTGACGCGGCGCCGAAGGGTGTTCATGATGGCGTCGTAATTCAGAGCATCTACTCAATCCGTGCGTGAAAGGAGGTGATATGATAAGTTCGACTACGAAACGTGCTGTTTCTGCTCTCGCCGTTGCCATCGCCCTCGTGGCGTTGCCGGCGATTTACCTCGAGGCGCAGACTGACGGCTCCGCGGCGGGCGGATGGGCCGGACAGAGCGGCTGCGGCGGGATGATGGGTGGAGGCGAGCGCCCCAACCAGCAATGGCGGCGCTGAAGGCCACCGGATCGCGCGGATTGATGATCGCGAGCTCGACGAACCGCGGCCGCAAGCGGGGGCTGTACCGGAGCGCTTGGGTCTTAGCGGTGCTGGCGCTCGCTTGTCCC
>CAWJTR010000017.1:0-117215 GCA_963845735.1 uncultured Alphaproteobacteria bacterium
GCATTTTGCCGTCGACAGCCGATCGAAGCTGATCCACGCGGTGGCCGCGACCCCCGCCAATGTCGCCGACAGCAGGGTGCTGCCCGAACTGCTGCACGGCCGGGAGACCCGGGTGTGGGGCGACCAGGCCTATCGCGGCCAGCGGGCGGTGATCCGCCAATGCGCGCCGCGGGCGCGCGACTTTGTCGACGCTATCGCCATCGCGGCGTGGTAGACGAGGTCGAGCGGGCGAAGAACCGCACCAAATCGAAGGTGCGGGCCAAAGTGGAGCATCCCATCGGGGTCATCAAGCGGGTGTTCGGCTTTGCTAAAGTGCGCTACCGCGGGCTCAACAAGAACCTGCATCGTCTGCTGGTGACCGCGGCCCTGGCCAATCTCTACACCGTCCGCCGCCAGCTCTTGCGGGTGGCAGAGGCGTAGTGCACCGGCGCCGGCGTCGTGCGCTTGCACCGCCCAGAGAGCCACCCCTTGCTGGACGCCGCAGTGCGACCGCACAGCCACCCCTCCACCCAGTCCTGCCGCTGATCGCGGCCATCGTATGTTTTCCACCCGCCCGATCACCGGTTATTCAGACGTTCCTTAGGCGGGCTGGGCGGTCGGCCGAGGGCCTCGTCGGGGGTATCGAATACGATTCCGCCGGAAAGGATGCTCAGCAGGGGCGCGGTGGCGAGCTTCACGCCCTCAGCGCCGATCGAAACGTTCAGCCCCGACGCGACCCAGAACCGACTGGCGGGATGGATCAAAGCCTGGTGCGGAGCATAGATGAAGATTTGTACGGCAACGTTGCCGTTGCGGTCGGACAGCTGGTGACCGGTGATTTCGCCGACTTGGACGCCGTGGTAATAGACTGGGGCCTGATCGCTGATCTCGGAAAGCCTTCTGGCGGTCAGGGTATAGGCTTGACCGTCGACGAGGCCTTCTTTAGGCGGCGGGGTCTCCAAGCCGGTGAAGGAGTAGGCGCCGGGCGGGCCCTTCCCCGGCAGCATGCCGATGTAGGCGCCTGAGAGAACGGTCGTCAGCCCTGAGACGCCGCTAAGCCCGATACGCGGGCGCACAATCCAAAATTTACTGTCGGCGCGCAACAGCGGCTCCAACTCACGCGCCATTGTGGCCGTCACCTGCGCGCGCGAACGATCGGGGCTGAGGCCAACTTTGGTGACCGCGCCGAGTTCGACATCCTTGTAGCGGATCGTGGTGCGGCCGGATTCGATCCCCTCCGCGGTTTCGAAGCTGATCGTGATCGTCGGCCCGCGCTCAATCAGCGCGCGAAAGCCGAGCCACCCGGCAATCACCAGCGCGACGACCGGTACCGCCCACACCCAGGGCAGGCCGGCCCATCCGCTCGGTTCGGGCACAGGCGGCCCGTCGGGCATAGGTCCAGACGGGTCCGAGCCGCTCAACTTCGCCTCCTCACCGCTGCCGCATCCCACATCAGCCGTGGGTCAAAGGCGGTCACCGCGATCATCGTCAGCACGACAACGCTAGCAAAGCTTGCGATACCGGGTCCCGGCTCGATCGTCGCCAAGGTCCCGAACTGCACCAGCGCGGTCACGATCGAAACCACGAAGACGTCGATGTTCGACCACCGCCCGATGAAGTCAACAAAGCGATAAAGCGCGGTCCTCTGCGGCAACAGCCGCGCCGAACGCAGCCGGATCGCGATCAGAAACCAGGTGAGCCCGGCGAGCTTTAGCCCCGGCACGATGATCGAGGCGACAAAGACCAGCAGCGCCAACGGCCACAATCCGGCCTCCGCGAGATCGCGTACACCGCCGAGGATCGTGTAGCTGTCGGTGCGGCCGAAGTGGGTAATCGTCAGCACCGGAAAGAGATTGGCCGGCAAATAGAGGATGTACCCGGCGGCGGTGAAGGCGGTGGTGATGGCGAGGCTGCCCGCCCGCCGCGGGACCAGGCGCGCGCCGCAACGCGGGCAGTGCCGGCGTTCGGCCCCGTCGACGGTAGTAGCGGCAACGACGAGGTCGCATTCGAGGCACAGGATCCACGGTTCCCCCGGGGCCGGCGCGTGTCTTGCCGGATCGCCGATCGCATTCCAGACGCGCTGGCGGCCGAGCGATTGCTCGATCAGGATCTGCACAAGAACCAAAGCCCCGAGCGCATAGCCACCGGCGGCGACCGCGAACTCGGGCCAATTGGCCAAGCCGGGTATAGGCGACCACGGCGCCGAGCAGATAAACGTCGAGCATGCTCCACGGGCGCAAATGAAGCACAGTACGCCAGATGCCAGCGGTCCTCGGCCTCGGGTTTGCACCGTTATGAGCGCTGACGTTGAGCCGGACGAGAGCAATCACTACAAGGGCGAGACTTAGCGCCGGAATGACGACCGAGATCATTGCCACCAGCGCCGCGACTGCGGAGACACCGCCGCCGTAGCCGGCAAGGGTCACCGCACCACTGGCGATCACACTAGTGCGCCGGTCCCCGGCCACACCGACTTCGAACAGTGGAAAGGCGTTCGCCGTCACAAACAGGATCGCGGCGGTGGCGGCGAAGGCGAGAAGCTCGGCGCGGCCCACCGAGGGAAGGCGCCACAAGCGCGCACCGCAGCGCCGGCACAGCAGCCACCGACGCCGCGGACGATCGCTGCCGGCGCGGTGAATCTGGCCGCAGTCGCGACAGGCGAGAAGAATTTCGGCTATCTCCAGGGCGAGGGTCCGGTTGCGCGCTCGGTCGCAAACACTTGGCAACCGGGATTGCGTTCCCTGGGGCGCCCATATCAGCGTGACTAGTTTACCTATTATCGCAATACGTGACTCGCGAAATAGCGTTGCGGACCCGTGGCGGGGCTTTTTCTTGCGAGGTAACAGCCAGCTTTCGCAGCGGCGGGCTGTGTGTCAGCGGGCCGCCGAGCCACGTGCTGTTCGACGCCCCATTTCCGCGTCGAGCTTGGCCCCCACCAGGACGACGATGATCGACACCCACATCCAGGTCATAAAGCCGATGATCGCGCCGAGCGAACCGTAGGTCCTGTTGTAGCTGCCGAAATTGGCGACGTACCAGGAGAACAGAGCGGAGGCGGCGAGCCATGCTGTAGCGGCAAAAATGCTGCCCCAGGTGATCCAGCGCCATCGCGGCGCGCTGCGGCTCGGACCGAATCTGTAGATGACAGAAAGCACTAGCGCCATGATCACGAACAGGATCGGCCACCTGATCATCTTCAGCAGTACGGACGCCACTCCGTGATTTGGAATTTGGTCGAGAACAAAAGGTAGCGCTATCAAAATGGCAAGCGATATCAGCACGAGAACAATCGCCCCGCCAGTAAACCCCAGCGTCATGGCATAGTACTTAATAAGACTGCGCTTTTCCTTCTCTTCATAGACCGCAGTGAGGGCGTCAAACAGCGACGAGACACCGGCGTTGGCGCTCCATAGCGCGATGACCAAGCTTACAGCGAAACCGAAACCAAGCATGGCTCTGTCCTGGTGAACCAGACGGGTCAGCTGGTCTCGCAGTACATCTACGGCACCACCCGGGGCGAGGCCGGACAAGGTGTCGAGATGCGCAACGATACCGCCCGGATCGGCAAACAGGCCGTAGATCGAAACAACGGCCCCGATGCCGGGGAACAGCGCGAGGATCGCGTAAAACGTGACGCCGGCAGCGATCAACAAGATCCGGTCGCCTGAAATACCGCGGTAAACTCGAAGCAACACGTCCTTCAACCAGAGTCCGAGACTGGGTGATAGCGTCTGGGTCTGCACGCCATGCCTCATCACCCCTCGCGCGCCGTCGCCTGTCGCGCGGGTCCGGGCAGGACGCTGCCGCCCGAACACGCCCACCGCAACCAGCGCTGCGGTCAGTATGATGACCCATGAAGGCGCTAGGACAGGGGACGGCGCCCGGTCTGTTTCGCCCGCGCCGATTGGCGCTATTTGATCGTCCATTGTCAATTCCTTGCGGCACACCGCGCTGCCGCTTGTTTGCGGCCGAGTGATCGCAGAGGCCAACCACCACGGGAACCACGGCGCCCCAAAACCGGTTCCACCGATCTTTGGCGCTAGACCGAACGTTCCCACCTGAATGCGGGGCGACCCGTCTCACAGGTGTGCAGGGGATGAGGTTTGTTTCGGCTTGGGCAGGCGACGAGCCAGACCCAAAGACACGGATTGTGGCGGATTGTGGCAACGTCTGGGACTTAGTGTTAACAAGCAAAGCCTTTTGTCGCCGCGGCGGCTGGTCAGCTCGGCGACGTCCGGGGCACACCTGCGGCGCTGGATCGCTTGCTCTGTGAGCTCGGCGGCGAAGGCATAATACTGCAATCTAAGAAGGCTGGGCAGCGCGATTCTGGCATTTTACGTCGAACGTCGTCCCCTCGCTGATGAGCTTTTGCCTGCGGTTGAGGGCTGGATGGTCTGTCTCGAGCCGCCTGCGGTTTACAAGAATGTGAGCGCGGTTACTAAACATACGCGCTCGTTACAGTAACAAGACAAGATTTTACCAACAACCAATTGCGGTACATCAAGGGGTTACAAACGGCCATTATACAACGCTCATCCAACGGCCCCGGCACGCTCGACGGCCGGAACATCTGAAGGGTGACGCTGATGAGCGATTTCGCGCGGCTCCTCGAAACCGAAATTCCCCGCCTGCGGCGCTACGCGCGGGCGTTGACCCGGGACCAATCGCGGGCCGACGATCTGGTGCAGAGCTGCCTCTGCCGCGGCGTCGCCAAACAGCATCTGTGGGAGCCAGGGACTGATCTGCGCGCCTGGCTCTTTACGATCCTCCACAATCAGCACGTCAACGACGTGCGGCGATCGGCGCGCGAAGGCGTGGCCATCCCGGTCGAGGACATGGCACCTGCGCTGACCGCCGCCGCCGATCCCGAGGCGTCTTTGCAGCTGCGCGACCTCGAACGGGCGCTCGCCCGCTTGCCTGATGAGCAGCGCCAGGTGATCCTGTTGGTCGGGCTCGAAGGCATGCGCTACGAGGAGGCCGCCACGATCCTCGGAATTCCGATCGGCACCGTCCGCTCGCGGCTGTCGCGCGGCCGCGAAACGCTGCGTGAGCTGATGGATATGAACAACGAAACTGCCGATATCGCGGGGAGGAGGACTGGGATTGCGCCGCTGCGCGCTTTGGCATGATCGGCGGCGGCGGGATGACCAGCAGCAGCACGGGCAATCGAAGGTGGCGCCGCCACATCAGAGAGAAGGGGTAGGAGCAGAATCTGGGCGGAATTTAGAGGGGTATCGGGCGCTGGTGAAGCTCGCTACTGATGATTGGGCGGTTGTAGCCCTCAGGCAGCTAATCAGAGAGACGATCGGATCGCCTAAACTCCATCAACAACCATGAGCTGTGAACTCGATGTGAAAATATTTACACACAACTTTGGACGCGAGATGAAAACGCAACGTAGAAAGGCCAACACAAGATAAACGCGCATAGCCGAGATGATAACCAATCACTCGCAAACCGATCGGCATAAGATTAATACACATCACTGGCGGTGTTGTCGCGATCGAGCACCGCGCCGAGCTGGCCGCCATCCCAGGCCGCCCCATGAGTGACGCTGTAGCGGCGCACAAAACCGTGCTCGCGGTCGATGCCGACATGGTTCTTGTAGCCGAACACCGGCACCGCGATTTCAAGCTGGCGCTTGTGGCCGTCACCGGGGGTGGCCTCGCGCTTGCGGCCGCGCTTGATCGTCCAGCGCCCGTCGCGGTCGATCTGAGTGTGCCGCGCCAGCGTCCATCCAGCCGGGGTGCCGCCGCCCTTGAGCGTGTCCTTTTCGGCCTGGGTCAGCCGCGGCCGGCACGCCTCGATCACCGTCGCATCGACGATCTGACCGCCCATCGCCAGCCAGCCCTTCTCTCGCAACAGCGCGTCAAACCGCGCGAACAAGCGCTCGACCGCACCGGCTCGGGCCAGCTCGGGGTACAGCCAAATCGTCTTGGCATCCGAAACCGGATCATGCAACGCCAGCCCGACAAACCGCATGAACGACCACCGGTCGCGCAGCTGGCATCCCGTCTGGTCGTCCGACAGCGTCTACAGCGTTCGCAACATCAGTACTTTAAACATCAGTACTGGCGTCGTAGGGGGCCGCCCACCCTTGGCCCGATTCGAGCGCGACAGCGCCCTCTCCAGATCGCCGCGAAACACTTCAAAATCGATGACCCGTACCAGCCGCTCCAGCGGGTCGCCCGCCGCCGACAACGCCCTCAGCCACTCCGCGCCGTCAAAAAATCCCGCTTGCCCAGCCATCGCCGATCCCCCACCACCGGATCGTAATGGCGGGCAATTCGTCATCAAAAACAACCGGTTTTTAGAGCCGTCCCATTGTTCATCACGGCCATTTTGATCCCGGCGTTGAGCTCATCGTAAAGTCCTTCACCTTTATGGCCCTAGCGACAAAGGTCCGGCGTATTTTGGATGATTAAAAGTCTTCGGTCAGGGGACACGACCGCGCTGGCGTGGCATTTTATTGTGTTTTCTTCGACAACGTTAGAGTCGTTTTTCTAGTGACTAACTTAAGTGAGCTTATCCTTCGCCTTTTATATCCCTTTTTCCGCTTGCTCTAAGCCGGCTTCAACCTGCTGCAGCAGGCCCTTACCTATGCCGCCCCGGTTGGCAATTCGTGAGAAACTCTCTTTCATTTGGTCAAGCTCTGCTTCGGTCAAATCTTCAAGGGTCAGAAGTTTATTACGGGCAGTTTCGCTCACTCGGATCAGTTCATCCAATTTCAGCTGAACTGCGGCGGTGTCGCGGTTTTGGGTGTTCTGAATTAGAAATACCATCAAGAATGTGATGATCGTCGTGCCGGTATTGATCACAAGCTGCCAAGTGTCAGAGTAATGGAATACAGGTCCGCAAATTGCCCACGCAATAATTATAAAAAAGGCAACACCGAAAGTTAGAGGTCGGCCACATTGTCTCGATGTCCATTGGGCCGTCTGCGAAAAGAACTGCGAGACCGACATACCCCTCTCCTTTCAATCCCGTTTTGTCGCTTTCCGAATTCTGTAGTCGGGACCCGATCCGAGTTTCAAGCAGGCCGATGATCGGCATTAGCCATCATCGCGAGGTATATTGTTGCGCCCGCAGGCGGCCGATTTCATTGTTCTCTTGACACTGCACGGTCTTCTCTCCAGGCGGCGGTATAACACCTTCTCCTCGGCGCGACTGTGAGCCGTCAGTAAGGTCCGAAATTGCTTGAAGCGTGCCGCCCGCTCCTTGTTGCCTGCTCCTTCAAGGATTATGTCGATCTGCGCCTTCACGGTGATCAGCCTTTAGATCATTTAGGATGGTCATGGATCATCTCCAGAGATTAATGGGCAGGGATGCGGGTGCCTGCCGCCGACCCGAAGCGTTCAACTGACGGCACATACGGGCAAGGGATTCTTAGCTGAAACAAGACCACCAACTGAAAAGTTCATTCCTGCAAAGATTATGTTGTTGACTTCGGCGATGTGCCTGATGTGATGCGCTATACCTGGTTTTGCAGCGTTTACGCACTAGGGGTGAGAGTTTACCGGGGAATTCTATCTTCAGCAAAATTTACCGCAAGAGATGACCCCATTTTCGGCGCGGACCTGCCTGCGGTGGAGGCTGTGAACGCGCCGTTCCGGAGCCTCTGCTTTCAAGCTCGGGGAGCCTCCATGTCGCTTCCTTTTTCATGCCGCTGCCAGCTATCAGCCAGCCTTGCAGCCGGCACGACGTTAAAGGCCCGGCACTCCCCGCACCTGATCAACATTTGGCTATCGACGACGAAGCGTTCAGCCGTGGACGATCGAGACCAACCCGCCAACACGACCGTGCCGCATGCACCACAGACAAGGTCTTCGTTATCATTCCCAATCGGCAACTCGAAGAGGTGGCGCGCGCTCAGATCTATTATTGACGCCGCCGGATGGGGTATGCCGACTGCTAGCCCGGATCATTCATGAGGGGCTGGCGGCTGCACAGTGATGGCGGGGATCGGGCGCGGCTTTTCGTGGCGTCGGGGACGCGCTGGTCGGGGTTTGCGGTTGGGCCAAAGGGTTTGAACTGGGGCAACCGCCCCGTCGCTCACGGCGGCAGCTTGGCGATGCGGCCGGCGAGATCGGCAAAGCCGGCCTGATAGGGAAAGGCGCTCGGCAAGGCGATCTTGATGCGGGTGACCATCTCGGTGACGCGCCCGGCGACCTTGATCAGGCAGAGGCGGATCGTATCGAATTGGGCATCGCGCCAGAAGGAGGTCTTTGGAGCCAGACCGCGCAGGCTCAGCATCAGCCAGTAGGCGGCGGTATGAAGCAGCAGCCGGAACTGGTTGGCGGTCGCCTTGGTGCAGGAGGTACGGTCGGAAGCCAGATGCAGTTTGTGCGCCTTGATCAGGTTTTCGGCCTGCCCGCGCGCGCAATAGACCTTCTCGTAGAGCGTCTTGGGCAGACCCCGCAGGTTGGTGACGATGAAGCGGCTGTCGGCCCCTTGAGGACCGGCCTCGACGCGGGCGATGACGCGGCGCTCGACATTCCAGCTTTTGGCGGCATAGCGGAAATCGCCATAGCGGCGGACCTTTTCCCCTTCGTCTGCGAGACGACCCAAGGCGGCGTCCTCGGTGAGCGGGCTGACCTGCCGCAGCAGCACCGGGTTACCAGAGAGGCCGAAGATGTAGCCGACCTGCTGACGCTCGCACCACGCCATGGCCTCGGGCCGGCCGTAATGGCTGTCGCCGCGCACGACGATCTCGACCGCCGGCCAGCGGGCGCGGATGCGGCCAATGACATGGCGCAGCACCAGCGCCACCTCGGCCCCGTCCGGCGTCTTGCCGGGACGCAGGATGACGGCGACCGGCTTGCCGGTTATCGCCTCGTAGATGTGGATCGGCAGAAAGCAGCGGCTGTCGTAGTGCGCATTGAAGAGCGCGAGTTGCTGGCCGCCGTGAACCCGGTCCTCGGTGTCGTCGATATCGAGCAGGATGCGCCGGGGTACCTGCTCGAAGCTGTCGCAGAACAACTCGATCATCGCCGCCATCATGCGTTTGAGCGCGGTCGCGCTCGGCAGGTTCTCGAGCCGGCTGATGGTCGGTTGCGAGCACAGATCTTCACCGCTTTCCGGCAATCGTCCGACGGCCATCTTGAAGGCGGGGTCGGCTTTGAGCGCGTCGCAGTCGTTGCCGTCGGGATAGCCCGCCGCAATCAGCAAGGCGCGATAGCGGATCATCTCGGCCAGTTCGTGCCGCACCCGGTCCGGGTCGCGCGGATCTTCGAGACAGGCCGCTAAGCCGCTCGGCGATTTTGAGCCGCTGCTCGACGGCTGCCAGCAACAAGATGCCGGCATCCGAGGTCAGCCGCCCGCCGTCGAAAGCGATATGCACCGGCTTACCGCAACGGCTGGCAAACCCGGCAAAATCCCCGTACCTTCCTCCATGGCGGGCGCGAACTCCGTTGCTTCGGTTTGATCCGGCCTGAGCAACCAAATCATACACGAAACCAACGGTTTATGCCGCTCCCGCCGTCCCTTCTAGCCAGTCCAATGAATTTTTCAGGCTAGGAGCCTTGTCTGCGTTCGGATCATGGCGGAAAGCCTTCGGCAAGAGCGACCCATCCTTCAAATTGAGAAACCTTGGGCGAGGTTGCAGGTTCCCGTGACTGGCCAGCGCTCTACGTGATATTCGGGAGACTGGAGTCCGAGCGGCTTGCGGGTTCGCCACTTCTCGCGACTGCGGGCCGCAGCTCATATTGGCTAGTGGTGAGCGGCTTGCACGTGGTCTGAAGCCGACGGCTCGGAGTAGCGAGGCGCTTGAATCCGCTACCTATTACCTACTAAATCCAGAAAGCGCGCCCGGTTATCGTCGCCGAGGCCAATGCCGCCGCGGCGCGATCGTGCACCTAAGGCTGTGGCCGAGCGAGTTAGCCAACACTACGGCGCTGATGAATTCTAAACCGGGAATCCGGCACGGCGCGGCGACAGGTGGATGCCGCATCGGGCGGCCTCGAGCATATAATAGCGCGTCATCTGGACGATGTCGGTACGCCAATAGAGTTGCTGCTGCTCGTCTTCGAGAAAATCGGTACCTGCGAAAGCGTAGCAATAAGTCTCGACGTAGTGCCGGCTAACGTCTCCTGCGATCGGCGTGTCGCGCCAGCCGAACTGCCAGCCGGCATGCTCAGCGCCGATGCGCCAACGATCGAGACGTACGGCCAAGGTGGCGGCATCGAGCGCGTCCAGCGCCGGCACGCGATACACGACGACCAGCCGATGCACGTTGAGCTGCAATTGCATCAACAATTCTTCATCAAAGGCTTTCACGAGATAGGCCGCGTCGCAAGCGCCGCGAACATGGCGGATTTCGACTTCCGCGCGCGCCATGTTGGGCAGCTCCACGTCGCCCGGCTCCTCGTCAAAGCTCGGCACCTCATATTCGACGGCGCGCAGCGCCTCGAGCATCTGGCCAGCCAGAAAGGCTTCAGTTCGCTTCTTCGCCTCGACAATTGTTAGCACGCTACCAACCTGACGTGACCAACGGCGCGAACACAGGCCGGCAGCAATCCGTTCCACTCGGCTAGACCGCGGCGCCAATGGCGATCTTCTTGCTTTGGGCCCGTGAAGGGGGCTCGACGTGCCATAGCCCCTGGACGCTGACCGAGGCTGATGCGGTACGCGGCAAGAAGCAGACTTCCTGGCCGTCGCTCAGGATCGATTTGAAAAACGCCGGCGCCGACTGGGGTCGACCAGATGGTGGTGGTCGATCGAGGTCTTGTCATCAGCCGCAAGCCCGACGACCTGCCCGCGTTCTGCGAAAAGATGCTGGAGCAGTTCGGCGAGGCGCGGCGACGCACCGCGTGACCGGAACGGGGCGCCGGCCCGTTCGTTGGCTAAACACCCTCAGGAGACAAATGCCATGGCAACATCACGACAGAAGAGCAAGGCCCACAAGGTGATGAGCGAGCACAAGCACGGCACGCTCAAGAGTGGCTCGGGCAAAAAGGTGAAGAGCCGCAAGCAAGCGGTCGCCATCGCGATGTCGGAATCGGGTCAGTCGAAAAAACGCAAGAAGGCCAGCTGAGCTCGGCACGGGCCGGCATGGCAAGCGCGGCACCAGTCTCGACGCAAGCCGACGATCCTCTCGCTGCCGCGCGGTCGGCGCGGCTGCGGCATATCACCGACGATATCCCCGGCATCGCGCGCCGCCGCGCGGCAAGCGGCTTCGACTATCTCGATCCCGACGGTCATCTGATCGGCGATTTCGCCACGCTCAGCCGCATCAAGGCGCTCGCCATACCGCCGGCCTGGACAGCGGTGTGGATCTGCCCGTTGCCGAACGGGCACATCCAGGCGACCGGGCGCAACGCGCGGGGACGCAAGCAGTACCGCTATCACTCGCGCTGGCGCGAGACGCGAGACGAAACCAAATTCGACAGGATGCTGATGTTCAGCCGAGCGCTTCCGCGTATCCGGGCGCGTGTCGATGCCGATCTGCGCCGTCACGGGCTGCAGCGCGAGCGCGTGCTGGCGGCGATCGTCCGCCTCCTGGAGCTGACGCTCTTTCGCATCGGCAACAGCGAATATTCAAAGGCCAATAACAGCTTTGGTCTGACCACGCTGCGCAATCGGCACGCAGCCGTCAGCGTCGATACGATACGGCTCGCGTTTCGCGGCAAAAGCGGAGTGTGGAACGAGAGCCGGGTCAGCGACCGGCGTTTGGCGCGCATAGTCAAGCGCTGCCGCGACCTGCCCGGACACGAGCTCTTCCAATATGTCGGCGAGGACGGCCATCGACACACGGTCGGATCGTACCGAGGTCAATGCGTATTTGCGCGAGATCAGCGGCGAAGAGATCACCGCCAAGGATTTTCGAACCTGGGCCGGGACGTTTCTCGCCGCCTTGGCCTTGCGAGAGCTCGCGCGGGCAGCCGGCAAGGCACGCGCTTCCACCTTGGTCCGCGCCGCCGAACAGGTTTCGCGGCATCTCGGGAACACCGTCGCCGTCTGCCGCAAATGTTACATTCACCCGGCGATTTTCGATGGTTATCTCGATGGGTCGCTCGTCAAGACCTTGGAACAGCGCGTCAGCCGCTATCAATCCGCCAACATCGAGAGGATGAGCGCCGAGGAAGCCGCGGTTACAGCCTTTCTCCGCTCGCGGCTCCGCTCGGGAGGAAGGGCTGCGCGTCGACGGAGATCAGAGGGCCGGCGAGAGCAGCGACGAGCTGCATGATCCGGTGGAAGTGTGCGAAAGTTTCCACGCACCGCTCCCCGCGGGAACGCCGTGTTTGCAGACGCTGTTAGGCTGGCGTAACCGCGGGAGTGGCTGATGAAATCGAAGCTTGTCGCCGACAATGCCGGCGAGCGCACTTATGTGCTTGTCCTCGATCCAGGCGAGGAGGCATTTCAGACGATCGGCAGGTTTGCCGACGAGGAGCACCTCAGCGCTGCATCGCTGACGGCGCTCGGCGCCTTTTCGAAGGCGACGGTCGGCTGGTTCGACCTTGCCGCCAAGACCTACCGGAAAATCCCCGTCGCGCAGCAATGCGAGGTGCTGAGCGCGGTCGGCGACATCGCGATCGACGACAAGCGCAAGCCCAGTCTGCACATGCATGTCGTGCTCGGCCTCAGCGACGGCTCGACCCGTGGTGGCCATCTGCTCGAAGGCATGGTTCAGCCGACGCTCGAAGTGACGCTGGTCGAGGCGCCGGCGCATCTGCGCCGCAAGCAGCGGCCGGAACTCGGCCTCGCGCTGATCGACCTCGCCGCAAGCTGAACCGAGATGCTTGCCGTCATCACTGGAGCGAGCGCCGGGGTCGGCCGCGCCACGGCGCGCCAGTTCGCCGCACGCGGCTACGATGTCGCCATCGTCGCGCGCAACGAGGCGCGGCTTGCGGCAGCAGCCGCCGAACTGCGCGGCGCCGGCGTGTGCGCCCTGCCGATCGCCGCCGATGTCGCCGATGCCGGAGCGGTCGAGGCCGCCGCGGAACGGATCGACGCCGAGCTCGGGCCGATCGACATCTGGGTCAATAACGCGATGGCCACGATCTTCGCGCCGTTCGACCGCGTGTCACCCGAGGAATTCCGCCGCGGCACCGAAGTCACCTATCTCGGCCAAGTGCATGGTACGATGGCGGCGCTGCGCCGCATGAGAAAGCGCGACCGCGGCACCATAGTCAATATTGGCTCGGCCCTGGCCTATCGCGCGATCCCGCTGCAATCGGTCTATTGCGGTGCCAAATATGCGGTGCGCGGCTTCACCGATTCGCTGCGCACCGAATTGCTCCACGACAAGAGCCACGTGCGGCTGGTGATGGTGCATCTGCCGGCGGTCAACACGCCCCAATTCGACTGGGCGCTCAACAAGACCGGGAAGCGGGCGCAGCCGGTGCCGCCGATCTTCCAGCCCGAGGTGCCGGCACGCGTGATCGTCGACGCCGCGCTCACGCCGCCACGTCGCGAGGTGTGGGTTGGGCTGCCGACCTGGAAGGCGATCGTCGCCAACAAGCTCGCGCCAGGGCTGCTCGACCGCTATCTCGCGAAAACCGGTTATTCCGGCCAGCTCACCGAAGAGATCCCGCCGGCCGACGCACCGGCTAATCTCTTCGCGTCCCCGGAGGGCGATTACGGCGCGCATGGCCGTTTTGACGACCGCGCCCACGCCATCTCCTACCAGGCCGAGGCGTCGCGCCATCGCGGCGCAATTGCGCTGGGGGTTATCGCGGTTTGCACCGGCCTCGCGGCATTGCTCGGCCGCGTTCGCTGACACCGATCACTGGCGCTCGATCGGCCGCCATTGGACGGCGGCAATATCGGGGAGGCTGCCCAATTCGCGCACGAGCTCAACCGGCGAGCGCGAAGAATGACCCTCATGCCAGCGAATACCGCAACGCATCGTGCAGGATTTGCCGTGCTCGCTGAGCGAAACTGTGCATTCGCCTACTCGGAGACCGGCTGCGGCAAAGCGCGCTAAGATCATCTGCTCGGCCGGGTTGGCAGTGTCGGTGGTGATCGACAGGATACCACGCCGCTGGTGGCCCGCCCAGCGCTCGACCCATTTGAGCGGCCACAGCACGAAGATCGCCAGCGCGAGCGCCACCAGGCCGAGCCTGATTTGGTCGCCGCCAAAGCACAGCCCCATCACCGTCGCGAACCACAGCGTCGCTGCCGTGGTGACCCCGTGGACGAGACTGTCGCGCCGCACGATCGCCCCGGCGCCGATAAATCCCATGCCGGAGAGGATGCCAAGCGGTAGCCGCATCAAATCCATCACGACAAAGGAGTCGCCGGGCTTGCCGGCGACCGGCAGCAACAGATTGACCTGGATCATCGAGATTGCAGCGGCGAGCGTCACGAGCATCGTCGTACGTAGCCCGACCGGCCGATCCTCCTCGCCGCGATTGACGCCGATCGCGGCACTCGCCAGTGCGCTCAGTGCGAGACGCAGAGCGATGGCGGACCAGTCAAGATGAAGCGGCACGGCGCTATCCGCCGCCGCGCTGCAGCACCGGGCCGCACAGGCCGAGCGCGGTGTTGATCAGCGCGAGGTGGCTCAGCGCCTGCGGAAAATTGCCAAGCATCCGTCCGGCGCGCGTGTCCCATTGCTCCGAAAGCAGCCCGACATCGTTGGCGAGCCCGACCACGCGCTCGAGATAATCGCGCGCCTCTCGCTTCCGCCCTTGCTTCGCGAGGCAGTCAGCGAGCCAGCAGGTGCAGGCGATAAAGGCGCCTTCGTCCGGGCCGTCGGCGCGCGACCAACGGCGCACCAGTCGGTCCTCGACCAGCTCCCTTTCGATTGCCGCTATCGTGCCGGTGATGCGCGGATCGTTGATCGGCAGAAACCCGACCAGCGGCAGCATCAGCAGGCTGGCGTCGAGCGCCCGCGGCTCATCGAAGGTCTGCACAAAGCTGTTGCGCACGGCATGGAAGCCGTCGCGGCAGATCGTCCGATGCATCCGCTCGCGCAGGCCTTCGAGCTTTCGCCGTCGCGGCGCGGCGATGTCCTTGAGCTTGAGATAGCGGTCGATGCCGACCCAGGCCATCACCTTTGAATGGGTGAAATACCGGGGCGGGCCGCGCAACTCCCAGATTCCCTGGTCCGGCCTTTCCCAGACCTTCTCGATATGCGCGACGAGTTCGGTCTCGACCGCGATGTCCCAAGGCCGGTCGTCGAGCCCGGCCAGCTCGCAAAGATGCAGCGAGTCGAGCACCTCGCCGTAGATGTCGAGCTGGAACTGGTCGGCGGCGGGATTGCCGACATGCACCCGCCGGCTGGCTCCCCATCCCGGGAGCCAGGGCACATCGCGCGGCAAGGTGTGCCGCGAGCCGTCGCTGCGGTACATCGTGCGCAGCCGCTCGGGCACGCCGGCCGCGGTGCGCAGCAGCCAGTCGCGCCAACAGATCGCTTCGTCCTGGTACCCCGCATTGAGAAACGCCGTCAGCGCGAACGTCGCGTCGCGCAGCCAGGTGTAACGATAGTCCCAATTGAATTCGCCTCCGGGAACCTCGGGCAGAGAGGTGGTTGGCGCCGCGATGATGCCGCCGGTCTCGGCCTCGGTCAGCGCCTGGAGCGTGATCAGCGAGCGCTTGACGGCGTCGGACCAATCGGTCGGTGCGCGGAACGTGCCGATCCAGTCACGCCAGTAGCTTTCGGTCGTAGTGATCGCTGCCGTCGGATCGAGCGGTTCGGGCTCGGGCTTGTGCGCGATGCCGTATTGTAGCGTGAAGGCCAACGTCTGGCCAGGCTCGACGGTGAAATCGGCGGTGATGCGGTCGCGGTCGCTGGCGAGATCGACCGGCGAGCAGAGCACGACGAGGTCCGGGCCGACAACTCCGCGCACCACTCGTCGCTCCGCCCGCAGCCATGGCGGTATGCTGCCGTAGTCAAACCGCAACGCGAGGTCGAGCGTCATCGCAACGCGGCCGCTCTCGCCGATCACCTGGCGGATCACCGCACGATGCTTCGTGCCGACCGGCATCAGATCGGTGACGCGGACGCTGCCGGATCGCGTCACGTGCGTTGTCTCGAGGATCAGCGTGTTATCGCGATAGCGTCGCGTCGTGTGCTGCGGCATTTCGCCCGGGACCCCTTCGACCGGGGCCAGGCGCCAGCAGCCGTTTCGCGCGTCGCCAAGCAGTGCGGCGAAACAGGCGTCGCTATCAAAATGCGGCCAGCATAGCCAGTCGATCGAGCCGTCCCGCGCGACCAGCGCGGCGCTCCGCCGGTCGCCGATCAGGGCGTAATCCTCGATCCGCTTGCTCACCCTTGGTCGCTCCGTGTCACAGGAACCCTGCTGTCGACGCAACGTTGAACGAAGCAGTGAGGCCGAAGGTTTCCTTTGAGCCTTTCGAGCAAACCCTTGCGACGGGGTCGAAATCAAATGGCCAAGACGGTCGGCGATTTCTTTGTTGAGCGCCTGTACGAGTGGGGCGTGCGGCGCATCTACGGCTATCCCGGCGACGGCATCAACGGCGTGTTCGGCGCACTGCAGCCGGGCCGAAGGCAAGATCGAATTCATCCAGGTGCGGCACGAGGAGATGGCCGCCTTCATGGCCTCGGCGCATGCCAAGTTCACCGGCGAGGTGGGCGTATGCATCGCGACGTCAGGCCCGGGCGCGGCGCATCTGATGACCGGGCTTTATGACGCGCGGCTCGACCATATGCCGGTGCTGGCCATTGCCGGCCAGCAGGCGCGCGCGGCGCTCGGCGGTCATTACCAGCAGGAGGTCGACCTGCCGGCGCTGTTCAAGGACGTCGCCGGCGCGCTTGTCCAGCACCGCGACGTGCCGGCGCAGGTGCGGCATCTGATCGATCGCGCGGTGCGGATCGCGATCGCGCGAGCGCCGGGTGACGGCGATCATCTTCCCGAATGACCTTCAGGAGCCGAATACGAGGAACCGCCGCGCGCGCACGGCACGCTGCATTCGGGCATCGGCTACACAGCGCCGAAGGTCGTGCCGTACGAGCGCGAGCTGCACCGTGCGGCCGATGTGCTCAACGCCGGCAAGAAGGTCGCGATCCTGGTCGGCGCCGGCGCGCTTGAAGGCGACCGACGAGGTGATCGCGGTCGCCGATCGGCTCGGCGCCGGCGTCGCCAAGGCACTGCTCGGCAAGGCGGTGTTGCCGGACGACCTGCCTTGGGTCACCGGCTCGATCGGCCTGCTCGGCACCAAGCCGTCGTGGAAGCTGATGAGCGAGTGCGACACGCTGCTGATGATCGGCTCGGGCTTTCCCTACTCCGAGTTCCTGCCGAAGGAAGGCCAGGCGCGCGGCGTGCAGATCGACATCGAGCCCGACATGCTGAGCCTGCGCTACCCGATGGAGGTGGGCCTGGTCGGCGACGCGGCCGAGACGCTGCGCGCGCTGCTGCCGCTGCTCACGCAGAAGACCGATCGTCGGCTGGCGCAAGGAGATCGAGGGCTGGACCAGGGACTGGTGGAAGAAGCTGGAAGACCGCGCGATGCAGCCGGCCGACCCGGTCAACCCGCAGCGCGTCGTCTGGGAGCTGTCGCCGCGCCTGCCGGAGCGGGCCATCATCACCAGCGATAGCGGCTCCTGCGCCAACTGGTATGCGCGCGACTTGAAGATCCGGCGCGGCATGATGTGCTCGCTGTCCGGCGGTCTCGCCTCGATGGGCGCGGCGGTGCCCTACGCGATCGCCGCCAAGTTCGCCCATCCCGACCGGCCGGTGATCGCGCTGGTCGGCGACGGCGCCATGCAGATGAACAACATGGCCGAGCTCATCACCGTCGCCAAATATTGGCGGCAATGGCGAAGCTCCGCGCTGGATCGTCGTGCGTCTTCAACAACGAGGACCTCAACCAGGTGACCTGGGAGCAGCGGGTCAGGAGGGCGATCCGAAATTCGAGGCCTCGCAGCGCATTCCCGACGTGCCCTACCACAAATTCGCCGAGCTGATCGGGCTCGAAGGGCATCTTCGTCGACGATCCCGAACGGCTCGGCGCGGCCTGGGAAGAGGCGCTCGCCGCCGATCGGCCGGTGGTACTGGAGGTCAAGACCGATCCCGAAGTGCCGCCGCTGCCGCCGCACATCACGCTGAAGCAGGCCAAGAACTTTCCTCGACGCTGCTGAAGGGCGATCCCGACGAAGGCGGCGTGATCGTGGGCACCGCGCGCCAGGTGCTGGCGGCGGTCCTGCCGCGGCAAGGGCAAATGAGCCGAGTCGAGGCGCCGATCGGCCGCGTGACGCGCGCGCCTACACATTCCGACCGACAAGCCCGAGGCCGACGGCACACTCGCGTGGGACAGCACGACGCTGGTGGTCGTGGAGGTCGAGGCCGGCGGCGAGACCGGGATCGGCTACACCTATGCGATCGCGTCGATCGCCGCGCTGATCGAGGGCGACGCTGGCCGAGGCGGTCGACGGCGCCGATGCGATGGACATCGCCGGCGCTGGCGCCGCGATGCGGCGCGCCGTGCGCAATCTCGGACGCGCGGGGCTGGCGGCGACCGCGATCTCGGCGGTCGATGCGCGCTCTGGGACCTGAAGGCGAAGCTGCTCGGCGCTGCCGCTGGCGCGCTGCTCGGGCGATGCGCGACGGCGTCGCCGATCTATGGCAGCGGCGGCTTCACCAGCTACAGCGACGAGCGAGCTGCGCGAGCAGCTTGCCGGCTGGGTCGAGCGCGACGGCTGCCGCTGGGTGAAGATGAAGATCGGCAGCCGAGCCCGAGCGGGATCCCGACCGCGTCGCGGCCGCGCAAGCGCGCGATCGGCGACGCCGCGCTCTGTTCGTCGACGCGAACGGCGCCTTCTCGGCAAGCAGGCGCTTGGCATTGGCCGAGCGCTTCGCGCGAGAAGGGTCGCCTGGTTCGAGGAGCCGGTCTCCTCCGACGATCTCGAAGGGCCTGCGGCTCGTGCGCGAGCGCGCGCCGGCCGGCGATGGAGATCGCGGCCGGCGAATATGGCTACACGCCCGACTATTTCCGCGCGAATGCTGGAGGCGGGCGCGGTCGATGTGCTGCAGGCGGACGCACGCGTTGCGGCGGCATCACCGGCTTCCTGCGGGTCGCGGCGCTGTGCGACGCGCACCACATCGATCTGTCCGGCCATTGCGCGCCGGCGCTGCATCTGCACGTGGCCTGCGCGGCGCCGCGCTTGCGTCACCTCGAGTGGTTTCACGACCATGTGCGCATCGAGCACATGCTGTTCGAGGGCGCGCCGCGTGCCGCAAGACGGCGCGATCCGTCCGGACCTGTCGCGCCCCGGGCATCGGCCTCGACGTTCAAGCGTCAGGACGCCGAGCGGTATCGCGGTGATCGGCTGAACAAGACGCAACGAGGCGCCGCTCGCGCCTGTACCTCGTCGCGAGTGCGGCCGCGCGCCGCGGCGGTCGAAGCCGCGCGTCCGGCCGCAGAGCGGCGCCGCTCGCTCGCGGCGACGGTCGGCAGCCGCGGCGCGCGCGGCTCAATTGCGCCGCGGCGCTGCTGCCGTCTCGGTGCTCGCCGACAGCGCCGTCGAGCACTATCGCGGCTCGTTCCAGAACAGGGCGATGGTCGCCGCCGCTGGTCGTCGCGGCGCTGGCGCTCGGCGCGAGCCTGCACGGCGTGCGCCGATCGGCGCGCGCGCGCATCGACGCGCGCGAACTCGGTCTATGCGCTGGCCGCAGTAACCGGCCTGGTCGGCACCGGCTTTCACCTCTACAACATCGGCAAGCGGCCCGGCGGCTTCAGCTGGCACAATCTGTTCTACGCCGCGCCGCTCGGCGCTCCGGCGGCGCTGATGCTCTCCGGCCTGCTCGGCTTCATCGCCGAGCGGCTGCGCGACAATGAGCCGGCCGCGCCCGCTGCTCGGTTTGCCGGCCGGCCGCGCGATCGCGCGGCTGGCTGGCGCTCGGGATGCTCGGCACCGCGGCGAAGCCGGCACTGCTGCATTTCCGCGGCGCCTATCACAACCCGGCGATGGTATCTGCCGGTGACGGTGCCGCCGGTCGCGCGGCGCTGCTCGGCGACGCGGCGCTCGCGCCCGGCAGCGCGCCGATGCCGTGCACGCGCTGGTGGCTGCGGCTCACCGCCGTGCTCGGCTTCGTCGGCGACGGCTTCCACGTCTTCGGCGTCGCGCGCAACATGGGCGGCTGGCGCAACTGGAGCCAGAACATCCTGAACGGCCCGCCGCTGCCGGCGCCGCCGAGCTTCACCGCGCTGGCGTCGCCGGGCTGGCGGCGCTCGAGCTGCTGCGAGGATCATCCCGATGAGCTGAGCCGTTATCCCGGCTACGACGTGCTCGCGAAGCGGCACACGCCTTCCTGGAACGAGCAGACGCGCCGCGTCGATCGACGCGCGCCTGGCGCTGCCGCGCGATCCGCGCTTCTTCACGAGGACGAATGGTCGACGCTGACGCGGTCTGCGACCGCATCGTGCCGCAGCCGGCGGACCGGCCGCCGGTGCCGGTGGCCGCGCTGGTCGATGCAAGCTCGACGGAGACAGCGGCGACGGTATCGCGACGCCGGGCTGCCGCCGCTGCGCGAGGCCTGGCGGCGCGGACTCGCGGCGCTCGATGCCGAGGCGCAGGCGCGGCACGGACGCGGCTTCCGTAGCTCGACGCGCGCGAGCAGGATGCCCTGCTGCGCGCCGATGCAGGACGCGGCAAGCTCGCAGCGCGCCTGGGACGGCATGCCGCGCGCTCTCTTCTTCGCCAGCGGCTGCTGCGGGACATCGCCGCCGCCTACTACAGCGCATCCGACCGCGTGGAGCGAGATCGGCTTCGGCGGCCCGGCGAGCCCGCGCGGCTATGTGCGCATGGGCTTGGACCGGCGCGACCCGTGGGAAGCCGCAGAAGCCAAGCCGGCGACGCGAGACGCAAGCCGCCAGGAGAATCGCCGATGTCGCGCTGACCCGCAGCGCGCGCCGCGCGGCAAGGACGGCCGCGCGCCCGAGCGTTCCGCGTCGGCGGCTGGGTGCCGATGCGCGAATACGCCGACGACGAGGCGGTCGATTTCGCCATCGTCGGCACCGGCGCCGGCGGCGGCACGCTCGCCTGCCGGCTGGCCGAGCTGGGTTTTCGGTGGTCGGCTTCGATGCCGGCCCCTGGTGGCGGCCGCTGGAGGAGTTCGCCTCCGACGAAGCGCAGCAGCAGCAAGCTCTACTGGACCGACGAACGCATCGTCGATGGCGACAACCCGGTGGTGCTCGGCGGCAATAACAGCGGCAAGATCGGTCGGCGGCAGCACGGTGCACTTCGCCATGGTCTCGCTGCGCTTCCGCCCCGAATGGTTCAAGGCGCGCAGCAAGCTCGGCTACGGGGCCGATTGGCCGCTCGATTGGCGCGAGATGTGGCGCTACTACGGCCAGGTCGAGCAGGCGCTGAAGATCTCCGGCCCGGTCAGTTATCCCTGGGGACCGAAGCGGCCGCGCTATCCGTACCGGCCGCACGAGTTGAACGCCGCCGGCGCTGGTGCTGGCGCGCGGCTGCGAGGCGCTGGGTCGGCTGGGCGCCGACGCCGCTCGCCACGGTCTCGGCGCCGCGCGGCTCGGCGCCGCCTTGCGTCTATCGCGGCTTTTGCGTGCATCGGCTGCTCGACCAACGCCAAGCAGAGCGCGCTGATCACCTGGATCCCGCGCGCCGTCGCGGCGGGCGCGGAGATCCGCGACCTGGCGATGGTCGGCCGCATCGAGACGGGCGAAGACGGGATTGTCGAGCGGCGTGCATTACTACCGCGAAGGCGCGTGGCGATTCCAGCGCGCGAACAACGTTGTGGTCGCGGGCTACGCGATCGAGACCCCGCGGCTGCTGCTGAATTCCGCCGATCCGCGCTATCCGGACGGGCTGGCGAACAGCTCCGGTCTCGTCGGCCGCAATCTGATGGTCCAGACGAACCAGGCCGTCTGGGGCATGATGGAGCAGGAGATGCGCTGGTACAAAGGGCCGCCCTCGCTGAGCATCACCGAGCACTGGAACTACAACGACAGCGGGCAAGGATTTCTTCGGCGGCTATGCTACATGGCGCAGGGGCCGCTGCCGATGAATGGGCCGGCATGATCGCCGGGGCGCGCGGCCTGTGGGGTCAGGCGCTGCGCGACGAGATGGAGAAATACAACCACCTGGTCGGCCTGAAGATCGTCGGCGAGATGCTGCCGGAGGAGAGAAACCGCGTGACGCTCGCCGACGAGACCGATGAATACGGGCTGCACGGTCGCGCGCGTCACCTTCTCCTATTGTGACAACGACAAGCGGCTGATCCGGCATGCCATGCGAGCAATGGCGAAGGTCTTGCGCAGCCGGCGGGCGCGATCTGTGGGACGAGGAGGACGACACCGCCACCTCAACGGCACCGCGCGCATGGGCGACGATCCGCGCACGCAGCGTGGTCAACGCCGATTGCCGCAGTTGGGACATTCCCAATTTGTGGATTTGCGACGGCTCGGTGTTTCCCACCGTCGGCGGCGTCAATCCGTCGCTGACGATCCAGGCGATCGCGCTGCGCACCGCCGACCGCATCAAGGAACTCGCAGGCCGCGGCGAGCTGTGAAGGAAAATAGCCAGCCGGCTTGAGTTTCCTGCCACCTGAAGATTGATGATCACCGCGAACGGGGCTGTGCCGCTGACGAGAAGGGCATGCACGGCTTCTAAGTCACGTTGCAAAAGGCCGGGGCTGGGACCAATTTAACTAAATCGCCGCGACGACCTTTCGGGCAAGTGGCGACAGAGAGAGGCTTGCGCTCCCGCTCCTACTAGTACGAGACGCGTATGCCTCCGGAAAACCGGATCACTAGTAAAAATCTTATTCTTGAGGCCATACCTCAGGAAGATTTGCAAATGTTGAGGAAATCGGGCCACTCCGGGGAGAGCGGGATGGCAACGTCATCGATGCGCTAGAAATCCGTAAATTACAGACGATGCGTGTTCACGATCTGGTTGGTTCGTCGTGAGCCTTCTTGCCGGGTGTTGACGGATCGGAGGTCTTGTTGGCGTCTTTGCTCTGGTAGGTCGCCATCTCTTCCAGATCATCCGCCCAAAGCTCTAATTGACGGCCGACCTCGGTCAGCTTTGCAGCTTCCGCGGGGGTGCCGAGGCCCCAGCGCCTTCGAAAAGATGTGCTGCCTTCCGACGCAGTGTCCTGGGATTGTCCATCATCCCTGTTAACGTCGGTCAAATAGTACGGTTCCGCACAAAGTTGGACGCTGGCCTCGCGACGACGAAATGACACCGGTAACCGCGCTATCCATGTCATGAAAAATCACCGCTCGGGTTTTTCGGCTCGCAAGTCGGAGGAGCCGCTAGTGCACCTCTGGCTTCTGAGGTGAGCAACAGAAAACCGAGACTGGCTAGACCCGTTATCCGCCGGTCAAATTCTTTCACAGCGCCGTAGAACGAGATCCAAAAGTCAGCGGTGAACCTTGCTGCTACGGTGCAGTGCAAGATCTCTTGAGCGATTTTCCGCGCGAGATCAGTAATTACAATGGTTTAGGTGTGCCTACTTTTTAGACAACCCGGTCATTTACATTTAGAAACATCCGAGTATGCTGGCGAGTTCGAGACCCACATCGATCGTGGATTACCGTCTCGAACCATTGCTGAAGGCTCAGTTGCATCTGGCCGCTGCCGCGACTGTCGTCAGTCAAACAAGGCGGGGATAATCCGGTCCCGATCGCCCCCTGGAGGGAGGATGAGCGCCGGAACCTTGTGCCCGGATGCCGGCATCCGCAGATACGAGAAGGTCGAGGAGGCGAGCTGGAACGAGATCCTCAACGTCAACCTGATGAGCTACGTCTTCTGTGCCAAGGCGGCGGTTCCGCTGATGCGCAGCAACAAGGGCGGCGCCATCGTTAATGTCGCCTCCGTACGTTCCGTCGTCGCAGGCGGCGGCAACTTGCAGTACGACACCACCAAGGCTGCGGTCGCGGGCTTGACGCGGGCGCTCGCCGCCGACCATTCGCCGGACGGCATTCGCGTGAACACCGTCGGTCCTGGCCCGATCTTCACGCCGTTCCATCAGCGCCGCATCGCAGCGGCCGGCGAGACCGTCGAGCAATATAACGCCAAGGCCGCACAAGGCACCATGCTGAAGCGCCCGGGCAGGGCCGAGGAGGTCGCCGCCGCGATCCTGTTTTTGGCCTCCGACGATGCCTCCTACGTCACCGGCGCCCTGCTATTCGTGGACGGCGGTATGACGGCCCTGTGAGCAGTATGCGAGGCTGGTCGACCAGTGAGTGACAGGCATTGGCCTGCGCCGAGAAGATTACGGTACACACTCGCCACATCGCCGCGCTCGCGGTCGGAGAAAAGCCGCCTCTCGGCCGAGAGATATCGGGCGGGCGCGGCAGTACTCTGGAGCTTGCTGCTACAACCGCGCTACGAAGGTCCCAGCGCGCTGGGCTGCTGTACAGGCTTACCCTGGCGCAGCATGTTGGCGCCGACCAGAACCGCCGGCACGGCGCAGACCACCCAACTGGCACTATAGCCAGCGGTCAGCCTGAGCAGCAACGAAAAGACCGCGGGGCTCGACAGCGCACCGATCTGGCCGAATGACAGCACCCCACCGGTCACCGCGCCCACTCGTCCCGGCGGCGCCAGACGCGCGGCTTCCGACAGCATGATGCCGTGCCAGGACATCGCCGTGGCGCTGACCACCATCGCTACCGCGCCGATCGCCAGCAACGGCCAATGCGGCGTAAACGCGCCAAGCAGCCCAATGCTGACAGCCATGCCGAAGGCCAACCCGCCCAGGACGAAGTGTGGCGCGACATAGAAGCCGCCGACCCAGGCCCATAAAATGCGGCCCGGCAATGCCACCGCAATGACGGTCGAATACAGCGATCCAGCCGCGACCAGCGGATGGCCCTGTGAGGTCATGTAGGTGACGAAATAGGCAACAAACACGGCCTGTGTGCCGTTGAACGCAAAGCAAGCGAACGACAGGGAGCGCAGCTCGCGGACCGCCAGCACCGCAGTGATCGTGGTGCGCAAATCCGACAGGCGGATCGGATGCCGAGGCGATGGCTCGGTATCGAGCCGGCCACGTAGTGGCTGGAGCATCAGCGGGACGGCCCAGCACAGCGCCGCGCTCGCCAGCATCGTGTCACGCCAGCCAAACGACTGTGCCGTCACGGGACCAAGATAGCCGGTCAGCAGGATGCCTGCCGGGATCGCGCACTGGGCAATGGAGAAGGCAAATGGCGCATAGCGCATGACGGACCAGCGCCCCAGCAACTGGGAACTGGCCGGGGTTGCAACCGAGGCAACGCCGTTGCCAATCAAGGCCGACAGGACGAAGCCGACGGCACCACCGAGGACTGCCACCGCCAAACCGGCGCCTGTAAACAGCAGGGCGATCTGGCTCATGCGAATAGCGCCGTGCCGGATGATGAAGCCGCCCGATCCCAACTGGCCGATCAGCCCGGCAAAGGCAGTCAACGAGAAATAGATCCCGACCCAAGCGGCATCGGCATGCAGTTCCGCGATGATCAACGGCGCAAGCACCGCCGGCAGCGCCCGGGCGATCGAGCCGCAGGTTTGTTGCAGAAACATCGCCGTGACCGCGATCAGCATATGGGTCAATTGAACGCTTCCTCCAGACGAGTCTGTTCCAACCATGGGCTGCCTACCACGGACTATTTCCCTTATTCAAATACTCCAGGGAAGCGGGAGGGGCGCTCGTAAGCGGATACGGCTTGGAGGCAGATCGGAAGCGAGCGAGACCTACCTCAACATCGAGATTGTGGCAGCGCGACCTGGCATTGCGGTCGGATCCGGTAGCTCACGCCGTGCTCCTTCGCCGGTTCGTCCTCGCGCGCCGAGGAACGACCGAAGTCATTGCGTGATGACGGGTTTCAGGCAGAGCTTTTGATATCGCTCGGTACAGTGGCTCGACGCTCTTGCCCGGCTTCACGACAACTGCATCTAACATCGCCTCACCGCCTCCGCACCGCCTCCGCCATCCGCGTAACGATCTCCCTCAGTATCGCCGCCGGTGTCGCGAAATTCAGCCGCGCGAAACCCGCGTAATCCGCACCGAACGTCTCGCCAAAATTCAGTCCAACCCTGGCCTGATCCAGGAAGAACTGCCCGGCCGGGCACGGCAGTTCCAGCGCCCGACAATCGAGCCAGGCCAGATACGTCGCCTCCGGCACCCGCATCGTCACGCCCGGAAGCTCGGCGGCGAGCGTCTCCGCCAGCCAATCGCGGTTCGCCCGCAACTGCGCCAGAATCTCGTCCAGCCACGGCTGCCCGTCGTCCCACGCCGCGACCGTGGCATCGACTCCGGTCACCCCCGGCGAGCCAAGCAACCGCGACGGGATGCGCTTCTCAAACCGCTCCTTCAGCGCGGGCGCGCCAAAATGCATGACGGCGCAGCGCAGAGCCGGGATGTTGAAACTCTTGGTCGCCGAGGTGATGGTGATGGTGCGCGCCGCGATCTCCGGATACAGCGACGCGAGCGGAATATGCGTGTTGCCGGGATAAACGATGTCCGCGTGAATCTCGTCGGACACCACCACCAGATCATGCCGGATCGCGAAGTCCGCCACCTCCTCCAGTTCCGCCCGGCTGAAGGCGCGCCCGGTGGGGTTCTGCGGATGGCAGAATATCAGCATGCGCAGGCGCGGATCATGGGCTGCCTCACAGGCGCCCAAGTCGAGCACCCACCGCGTGCCGTCATCGCGCATCGGGTTGGCGATCAGGCGGCGGCCGGTATCCTCGATGGCGCGCATGAAGGGCGGGTAGGAGGGAAGTTGCAACAGGATCGCGTCGTCCGGTTCGCTGAACGCCATGACCGAGGAGAAGCTGGCCTGCACCAGATCGCCGATCGCGATCGTGTCGGCGGGATCGGTGTGCCAGCCGAAGCGCCGCTCCATGCGGCGGACGAAGGCCGCGGCCAGCACGCCCTCGCGCGCGGCATAGCCGTATTCCTGGTCTCGCGTCAGGCGCGCCAGCGCGGCGGTGATCGAAGGCGCGACGCCGAAATCCATGTCGGCGACCCACGCCGGTAGCACGTCGGGCGGAAACTTGTGCCACTTGTTGGTGCGCCGCGCCCGCAATGTGGCGATATCGAAGTCGGTTTCTCCGGTCGTTGTCATGCGTTCTCTCCACTGTGGCGCGCGCCCCTGGGGCGGCGAGGATCAGCGGACTTATCCCCCGGCGACGACGCCTACACCACATCAGGAATTCGAATTATAGAAGACAGCTCTCTCACCGCGACACCAGCGCGTCAGAGAGCAAAAGAGCGCGAGATAATCCCTCCCGCCTCGCTTCACCCTTATGGAGTGACAGGCGCATTCAGAGGGTCGTGCTTGAGGACGGTCGCAGCACGTGCGAACAAGTCCGCGTAGTCTTTCAATGAGACCATCTTACTCGGCCGCCATTTCCGCTAGCCCGGCCAGGCGTAGGAACTGGCTCTCCATTCGTGCTCATCGAGCTTTCAACCGCCCGAAGTCCACCCCAGTGCTTGAAGAAGAAGGCCACGCCGTTCGCCAGGCACTGGTCGCGCCACTTCGCACACCCAGGCCTTTTCCCATGGGACGCGCGCTGGGGCCGCTTTCGCCACCGACGATCAGCCAGTCAATGCCCGCGGTGCTCGCGGCCACTCAATTCGGCTACTCGGCCGTTCCCGCTCGATAAACACCAGTCGAGCTGATGGATGATGGCGCCGCTCCCCTTGCCGACGGCGACCAGCCGTTGTGGGCTCGGTGAAGGGACCTTCGCCACGACGCGCGGTAAGGGGCAAGATCCGCCGGAAGCGGGCATTCTGGTTCCGAGATTCGCGTCGACGGCGGCGCCCTCGCGATATAGGCCCCGGCGGCGGGATCTATTGTCGAGCAGGACCGCCGCCGACCATGGCTCTTTTTGAAGCGCGGTCCGGCTGGTGTGCCAGGTCGTGTGGTTGTAACCTCAAAGGCGGAGGAGTTGTAAGCATCGACCAGAGCGCATTCGAAGCCGATTTGCGGCGGCAGGGGTACGAAGTCTTCTATGGCGGGATGCAGGCGGGCACGGTGAACACCGACCACGCGCATGACTGGGATGCTCGCGTGATGGTGATCGGTGGTGAGATCACGGTGACGCGCGGCGGAAAGGCCGAGACTTTCCGAGCTGGGGACAGTTGTGCCGTGGTCGCCGGTGAAGTTCACGCCGAGCAGGTTGGTCCACGAGGCGTGGCCTATATCGCCGGGCGGCGCGATCCTGCAGCGTAGCGCGGCGGCGAGCTCTAAAAGCCCCGGCGTCAATAAAGGCGCGAAGGGACAGGACGAGCACTGGGCCGGTTCGGGCTCGCACCGGTCTCGCTTTGCCGGTAGTTCAGTCGTTTCCGTTTACGATGTGGGCTCCGTCCTTGGAGAGGATTACATGCCATCCATCATCGGTACTTGGAAACTGGTGTCCGCAACCGCGCGAACAAGTCAGGCACGGCGTTGCCTGCTCTATATGGCGGAAAAGGGATGGGCCGCGTGACCTTTACCGCGGAAGGGCGGATGATGTCGGTCGTGTGCGACGGACGGGCCGAGCCTCCGTCCGGCGTCAGCCGGGAATACAGCTCCTATTGCGGCACCTACACCTTCGATGGGTCGCAACTCGTCACGCGGGTCGACGCGGCTTCGGATCCGAGCCGAATTGGCGGAGATCAGGTGCGGGGCGTGCGTTTCGACGGCGAGCGCATGATCCTCACGCCGCCGCCGCGCCGCGCGGGCGACAACGAGGAATATCGCGAGATCGCGTGGGAGCGCATCGCGGCGGAATAAGGCCTCCCGAAAGAGCGGCATCCGCGGCGGAGCGTGCCAGGGAAGTTCCGGTCGCCGCCGACAGCGCTGGCTGCATCGATCGATCGGGACTGCATATGACGTTCTCGGGTCTCTCCGAGCGATTACTCAACGAGCCAGCCGCGCTGCACCTGCTGGCACGTTGTAAAACGCCAGGGTCATCGAGACGCTGGTGTAATAACCCATCAAGGTGATGATGTCGGTGATGCCGAGACGGCCAAGCGCCGCGACTGCGCGATCGTGAAGGCCCTTCGCCACCCATCGCGAATTCGTCAACGCCACCGCGATCTCATAGACCACCTCTTTCGCGTGCGGGGGACGCGGTCGGCAGGCCGGAAAGGATTGCGGGGCGGCAACCGGTCATCGACGACGAGATCGCAGCCCCGGAAGCGGAGATCGTCGAGTACGACCAGCCGGAGCCGCTGCTCACGACCGACGACGATTTTGTCGATTTCGACCCAGAAGTTGGTCGCCAGCAAAAATCTAGAGGACGTCTGGGCAAAGAAAACCCAATGACCGACAACACGCCACGCCCGGACTACGCCAAAGCCTGTCTGCGCCGCATCGAAAGCGCCAAGGCGCAGGCCCCGCGATAGCCGACGAATTGCTGCACAGGTACCACACCCTCAATCGCGCGATCTATGCGGCGGAGCGGCACTTTCACGGTTTATTGCAGAGACGGGACCGTACTGCCACACGGTGTTGCAGTGTGTCACATGGATAATAGCCAGCGGGGGCGGAGCAATAGTACCAGGTCTTCCTGGCGTTGGGCTGCGAGCCGTAGTCATAGTCGGGATAGCTGCCGTAATAGTTGCCGGGATCGTAACTGTAATACCTATGCTCTGGATAGTTGTCGGAATACCAGTAGTTGTAATAGGGATAGCCATAACCCCACCAATACGGTGCGTAGATGCCTCCGAACCCGAACCCGGCGCGGAAATGCCCAAAGGCATGGTGGAACCCGCCGCCATGAAATGCTCCGCCGTGGGACCCACCGCCATGGAACCCGTGGAAACCATGGAACCCGCCGCCGTGAAACCCTCCACCCCCGCCGCGAAATCCCCCGCCTCCACCGTCGCCATCAGCGGCATTGGCCACCTCTGGCTGAATAATGGCGGCAGCAAACAGCAGTGCTGCTGAGGCGAGAACCTTTCCCACGGCCCGCCGGGATGCGTTCCCAGTAGCCTGATTGATCGAGCAGTCCTTCAGCAAACGGCGCTGCAGGTCTGTGAGGCTGCCGCGCGCGGTTTTTGCCCACTATTCGATCACCCCTGATGTGCGCCTTCGCGCTCGACGGGTCCAATTGATTCTAAGGGACGGCCTTGCCGCTGGTCAGCGGCAGGATCAAAGACCAACGAAATGCGCCATCTCATCGCTCCTTCCTCGATGCCCGAGGCCAAGCCGACCTCGATTTAATCATCGTCACAGAAGGGGATGCGCACTCATCGTCAAAGACTGAGCCGCAGCCGCCGCGATACACCATCTGTCGATTGTTGAACCGCCGCAAACACGTGGATTCCGCTCCCTGGTCGCGATGAACGCAGACGGCAAGGCAGCACCAATTCCGGGCCTTGCAGGTGGATCGGTGCAGCTTCTGGGTTCGATCTCCCCTTACAGGCGCATACGGAAGTCTTCTTGGCGACGCGGTAACAGAAGATTGCTCGGGGGGGGGTTACGCTGCCGGGAGCATGAAGCCGTCGAAGAAGTCGGCGAGCGCGTCGTGGGCGTCGAGCGGGAGTATGTGGGCGACATACTGGTCGGGGCGAACAATGACGATGCAGCCTTGATCTCGGTCGATGCCCCGCAAGTCGAAGATGTCCTGGCCCGGCCTGCGGTCGGCGCAGAACATCTTTTCGTAGTCGCGCAGCCCGTAGCGTCCCTTGCGGGGCAGGAGCAAGGAGGGCATGGCCGCTAGGTCGAGGTCGCGGTGGCCCTGCTGGAAGATGGCACGGAGGTCGATAACGGCATCGATGTCCGCGTCCGGCGGGGTGAAGCGGCGGATTGGCGAGCGTGGAGAGGCGGTGAGGAAGGTGCAGAGGGCATGAAGGCGGGAGGAGGGTGCGCCCGGGTCCTCGGCGGGGGCGAAGGCGTAGAGGCGCCACCGGCCGTCGGCGCGCGCAACGTGGCCGAGTTGGAGAGGGCGCGCGTCGGCAAGACGGATAACGGGAGCCGAATGAAATCGCTTCCCGATGGGCAGGCCCGTGGCGAGGTGCTGCCAGGTTGGAACGGCACAGATGATCGAGGCGCGGTAGCGGGTCTCGGTTCCCGCAGTGAAGCGGAGGTGCTGCGTGAGATAGCGCTGCAACTCCGCGGGATCGACGCCGTCGCTGTCGAGGTCCGTCGGGTCCTTGGGTGGTGCGCTGAACATCGCCGCGAGCTCGCGATCAAAGTCGATCAGCTCCTGAGCGACTGCGCGTCGTTCATCGGAATAGGTGCGGAGGAGTTCGGGCGCGGCGAGCGCCGCGCAGCACGGCGGCGAGTTTCCAGCCAAGGTTGAAGCCATCCTGCATGGAGACGTTCATTCCCTGGCCGGCTTTGGGGCTGTGGGTGTGGCAGGCGTCACCGGCGATGAAGACGCGGGGGTGGACGCCGGCGGCCGGATCGTCCGGTACGTCGTCGAACCGGTCGCACAGGCGCTGACCGATCTCGTAGACCGACCACCAGGCGATCTCCTTCACGTCAAGGCTGTAGGGGTGGAGGATGCGACGGGCAGCGGCGACAAGGCGCTCAGGAGTGATGTTGAGGCTCGCGGCGCGCTCGTTCTCGGCGAGCTTGTCGAGCTCGATATAGATACGGAACATGTATCCGCCCTCGCGCGGAATGATGAGGGCGCTGCCGTCGTGGGCCGACTGGATTGCCGTCTTGAGGCGGATATCGGGGAAGTCGGTAACGGCGAGAACGTCCATCACACCCCATGCCTGGTTGGCGGAGTCGCCATGCAATGCCCGGCCGAGGGACCGGCGAACGGCACTGTGCGCGCCATCGCAGCCGACGACAAAGCGGGCGCTGACCGTTTCCACCTCGCCCTGATGCCCGGGATCGAGGCGTTCGAGACGGACGGTGACAGGTGCGTCCGGGGCGTCCGAAGGGATGGCGAGGTCGAGCAGGCGGCGGGCGTAATCGGGCGCGAGGCGGGTCGGGGAGTTGCGCATGACGTCGAGGTAGAAGTCGTGCACACGCGCCTGGTTGAGGACGACATGGGGGAATTCGGAGAGCCCGTCCTCGACGTCCTGGATGCGGTTGCTCCGAACTGAGCCCCGCGATCGGTCTCGTCGGGTTTCCAGAAGGCAAACTCGTTGACCCAATAGGCCTCCTTCATGACACGATCGGCAAAGCCAAAAGCCTCGAACATTTCCATCGTGCGGCAGGCGATGCCGTCGGCCTGGCCGACTAGGAGGGGGCCGGATTTCTGCTCGACGATGCGGGTTGTGATATCGGGGAACGCGGCGAGTTGCGCGGCGAGGGTCAGACCGGTGGGGCCACAACCGACGATGAGGACGTCGACCTGGGTGGGAAGTCCGTCCGCGGTGCCGTCCGCTTGGTGCCGGACGTCAGCTTCGGAGATATGCGGATCGCCGGGCCGAAACCCGTTGAGATGGAACTGCATCGTAATTCAGCCGCCTGGAACAAGAGCAGTCTGACACATCCGACTGTCATTTTTGATCGTTAAATAAGCCTGGCATTTGAGAGCTGTCTGGCGACAAGAGTGCAGCCGCGTGCCGGTTTGGCCGGCTTTGTCCGGTCAAACGGTCGCTGAACGGTCACCCGCGAAATGTCCGGTGATCCTGGACGGAGCGCCAAACCGGACGAGATGATTGATGGGCGCGAAGGCGGAACCGGTGCCTAACCTGATCGGGGAGTTTGGACAGGCCCTGTCACTGGTTTCCGGGCGTGCAGCGCCCGCGCGTAACGTCGGCCCGCGGTGTACTCGCGCGAGCCGACGAAACGGGGCCGACTTCTTTGGTGCATTAAGACCGCTTCCGGCCCCCGAGGCTGAGCGGCGGCTGTGGGCTCGGTTAGGAGACCTTCGTTGGAGCGCGCGGCAACGAGGAAGACGCGCCGATTCCGGTCGTTCCCGAAACCCGGTCCGACCGCGCGGGAGCGCGCGAGCCCGATCGATCGTTGCCATTCTACAGAGACGGCAGCCCATCGCCGTAGCGGAAGCGAAGCGCAGGAGTTGGATAAGTGGGGTGAATAGAGGACCTTCTTGGACGGCAACCAAGGACCCGATCATGGGGTCTCCTCCGGTGGATTAAACCGGATTTCGGCAGAACGCCTCATGTCTTGCGATGGTGATTACGTTCTCTACGTGTTTCGTTTCGGATGTCCAGGGGATTGAGTTCACCATCGTCATTACGAAACTGAGACTGGACTTGTATAGGCTTCGACTCTCGTACTAATCTGATTGTTGCTTCCGCTTCCTTCAGCACTTTCTCTAATTCACCCGCATCAAGGCCATCTGGATCATCAAGCTCGATTGTATCAGGATACGCCTCGAAATCGGCGTAAACGTATGTAGTTGCACCGCGTTTCCCAAAATACAGAAGATTATCTCCGATCAGTTCTTGACCTTCAAATGGCTCGATAAACATCTCAAGCAACTCACCGTCTTCTGCTCTCTCCTCGTAAAGAGTTCCAATCCACTCAAGTGTCCCATCCGAGTCCCGATCATTAAACTTCAGAATATAAACTCGATCGTTCGCACGTTCCTGAACCATCCCAACTCCTCGTGGTATTATGGCCAAGCATGCCTGCCTGCGGTAGGGAAAGGCGGTACGACCAGATCACGCCGATAGACGTTCCTCCCTTGTTGGGCTCGGGGCCTTGGCCAAACCTTGGAAGCGTCAGAAAACAATAAGCGACCACGTTCCACTATTGCTTCGTTGTCCCGAGAGACTGCGCTTCTCAGCTCACCAACCGCTCGTGTTATGGTCTCGCCATGTGTGGCCGCGTCCGCCTTTCCTCCGACGTCAGCGAGATCAAGCTCGTCTTCTCGATCCCGCCCGAGCGGCCCGACGCCGAATTTTCCGCCGAGCTGGAACGTGGCGCCGACCGACTCCCTGCCGGTCGTGCGCTACGACACCAAGGCCGAACAGCGCAGCCTCGACATGCTGCGCTGGGGCCTGATCCCCTACTGGGCCAAGGACATCAAGGTCGGCTTCGCCAACATCAACGCCAAGGCCGAGGGCATCGAGACCAGGCCCGCGTTCCGCGACGCGTTTCAGCGCCGGCGCTGCCTGGTGCCGGCCGACAACTTTTACGAATGGAAAAAGACCGCGACCGGGAAACAGCCCTATGCGATCGGCGCTCGCCGATCGCGGCATCATGGCGCTCGCGGGCGTGTGGGAGAACTGGCATGCGCCCGGCGGCGAGTGGGTGCGCAGCTTCGCGATCATCACCACCACGCCCAACGAATTGTGCGGCGAAATCCATAACCGCATGCCGGTGATCCTCAAGCCCGAAACATGGCCGGCCTGGCTCGGCGAGGAACCGGCGGACGCGGCGGCATTGAAGGCGCTGTTGGCGCCCTACCCTGCCGACGAAATGATCTGCTGGCCGGTCAGCGCGCGCGTCGGCAACGTCAAAAACAATGATCCGGCCCTGATCGAGCCGATCAGTTTGCAGTAGGAGAGCGGCGATGCAGGCCGTGGTCTCCGGTGATAGCTTGACGCGTACCCCAGGACCGGGAGCGATCGAACCAATGCCCGAAGCAGACATCGGCAAGGCCGTGCAGTTGCTCGATCTGATGCTCGAGTTTTTCGCGGATGATGGCCACTGGACGCGCGGCTGTTATGACGACGGAAACGGCGGCCACTGCCTCGTCGGCGCTCTTTTGCATCTGAGCCGCCAGCATCGCCTTCCGTCGGCGCCGGCGATCGCGCTCCTCCAAGATGCGATGCCTCGCCCCGGACTTCCGCTCGTGCACTTCAACGATCACTCGTTGCGGTAGCATCGCCGAGCTGTGCTCCGTCATCCTCAAGGCGCGCCGGCTCGCGCACGACAATGCGGAAAGAGACCGCGCCGCGGCCGCGGTGAAGACCTGGCTGCTCGCCCAGATCGAGCAGACAACGAGCTGCAGCGGCGGAAGACGAACAGCTCGCCCCCGAACGCCTCGCCGCCTAGCTCGCGCCTCGGTTCGATACGCTCACGGCGATAGCGTGGCGCGCGCGGCGGGTGAGCAACGCGCGTCGCCAGTGTCAGGAAAAACGATCCGCGTTTGATCGAGCCGGTCGCCGCGGCCAGATAACTCATTCAGGATTAACAAGAAATCGGAGGAAACATGACCCGACCGCGCGCCGCCGACGACTTTCCGGCCATCCGCGCCCGCATGGAGGAGCTGCGCCGCGAGCGCATCCGGCCGCGCGCCGCCGACGATTTTCCAGCGATCCGGGCCCGCATGGAGGAACTTCGGCGCGAGCGCGCTCACGCCTCGGCCGAAAGAAGGAGCCGCTCGGCGATCCACCCGCGGCCTTGTCATCGCGCCGCGAGCGAGCGGATAGGGCCGAAGGCGGAAGCTGCCCCTCACGCGTCAGCGACCGCGAGGCGCGCGCCGATGGTCAGGGCGGCCAGCTGATAGACCGCATTGCGGCCCGCGCGCCAGTCCGCAAGCTCCTCGTCGTCGAGGCGTTCCGGGATGTGCGGGTGCCATTCGCCGGCGACCGGCCGGATCACCGCGTCCGGGGTCGAGCTGCGCCGCAATCGACGCGCAGCGTGCAGCGGAAGCGGCGGCCGACCTCGAAGGTCGACTCGATCACGGTGTTGCGCGGGAGGCGCGGCGGCACCGGCTCGAAATAAGTGACTTTGCGGGGCGGGTTGCGGCGGGCCATTCCGTTCCTCCTCGTTCGGTCACGATGTGGGCGCAGGGTTATCCTATTTCTATGCAGACAGAACGCTCCTGCGTGCATCGGTATTGCCTGCGCGGAGGAGAAGACGATGAGGGTGCTGCTGACAGGAGGGTCGGGGGATCTCGGCCAGACCCTCGTCCCCAGGCTGCTCGACAGGGGTGATACGCCGGTCATTCTCGATGTCCGTGCGCCACGGGCTTTGAAACAGGGAGCGGTGTTCATCCAGGGGTCCATTCTCGACCGGCCGCAGTTGCCGGAAATATTTCGCGGCTGCGATTGCATCGTCCACATCGCCGCCTGGCACGGCATCCACGAGGATCGAGGCGAGAAAAATGCCTACGATTTCTTTGACCTGAATGTGCGCGGCACCTTCGAGGTGTTCGAAGCCGCCGCTTCGCTCGGCATCGACAAGATCGTCTACATTTCCACGACCAGTGTTTATCGGCCGGATTCACGGTACGGCAGCAGCAAGATTCTGGCCGAAGCGATTGCCGAGGATTACCGAAAACACCGTGATATGAACGTGATCACCCTTCGCCCGCGAGGCTTTATTCCGTATTGGAACCGCGAGGTGTACGCCAGCTATAGCGACTGGGCGCGATGGTTCTGGAAGGGAGCGGTGCACATCGACGATGTTGCCGCGGCGGTTATTTTGAGCCTGGACCTGCTTTCCCGGCAGCGCATTGAACAGCAGCTCGTCCTGACACTCGACAGCGCCTATGAATACACCGATGCCGATCTCGCGGATTGGGATGCCGAGGGGCCGGGTTCGACATTCAGGAAATACTACCCCGAATATTACGATCTGGCGCTCTCTTACGGACTCGATCCGGCCGTGAAGCCGACCAGGCTCGATATTTCCGAGACGGTGCGCTGGCTGGGCTACAAACCGTCCTATAGCCTGGCGAGCCTGTTATCGGAACTGGCAGCCTATGGCGACAGCGGCCCGCCGCGACTTACCGAGGCGTAGAAAGGCCCATGCCCCGGCGCACAAACCCCCTTCCCGCTCCCGGCATGGCGCGACCGGTAGCGCGCCGGCCGGGCGGCGACGCCGCCGCTCTGCCGGAGTGGATACGGCCGCAACTGACGCAGCTCGTCGAAGCGGCGCCGGACGGCGACGCAATGGCTGCATGAAATCAAATATGACGGCTTCCGCATGCATGCCCGGCTCGACCGCGGCGAGGTGCGGCTGCTGACCCGCAACGGGCTCGACTGGACCGCACAAATATCCGCAGATCGCCAAGGCCGTCGCGGCGCTCCCCGCGCGCCAGGCCTATCTCGACGGCGAATTGTGCGGCGTGCGCGCCGACGGCATCACCTCGTTCAGCATGATCCAGCTGGCGTCCGACGCCGGCAACGCCGCCGGCCTCGTGTTCTTCCTGTTCGATCTTCTCTATCTCGACGGCGAGGATCTCGCCGCGCGGCCGTTGATCGAGCGCAAGGAACGGCTCGCCGGCTTGCTGCCGCAGGCGGGATCGTCCTTGCAGTACAGCGATCACCAGATCGGTCTCGGCCCGGCCTTTTACGAGAAAGCCTGTCCCCTCGGGGTCGAAGGCATCGTCTCGAAACGCGCCGATGCCGCCTATGTCGCCCGGCAATCGCGGATTGTGGCTCAAGGTCAAATGCCTCAACCGCGAGGAATTCGTGGTGATCGGCTGGACCGATCCCGAAGGCGCGCGGCCGTTTCTCGGCGCGCTGCTGCTCGGCTATTACGATCCCGACGGAAGGCTCACCTATGCCGGCCGCGTCGGCACCGGCATCAACCAGGCCGAGCTCGAACGGCTGTGGCGGCGGCTGCAACCGCTCGCGATCGCCAAGATGCCGCTCGACGTGCCGCCGCCGCGCTCGACCCGGTTCGGATCGCCGCTGGTTCTCAGCCGGGTGCATTGGGTGCGGCCCGAGCTGGTCGCCGAGGTCAAATTCCTGACCTGGACCGAAGACAATCTCTTGCGCCAGGTCGTCTATGAAGGGCTGCGCGAGGACAAGCCGGCGGCGGAGGTGCGGCGTGACGTGCCGCATCCGAATCCTGCAACGCTGAGCCGCACCGCGAAAAGACCGACGGCTCGCAGCCGAAGGCGCCCGCTCTAAGCCATAACCGCTTGTCGCGCTCGATGCCGAGACGTGGGCGCGGCGCCGGCCCAGGGTGAACGGCATCGGATCGGCCGATTTTCCAGGAATGATTTAGTACGCCGCGATCGTCTTGAACCTGCATCACACCTGCCGGATCAGCTTGGTGCTGGTCGCGCGCGGGCGCGGACCCTCTCTTGCTGGAGCTCCCCCCGCTCTCGCCGAGGGCAAGGGCGTGATAAACGCACACCCAAGTATCGATGTGATGATCTCGTTTGGTGTTGACGTGCCATGTCTTAAGCGCAGTGGCCGGTATGGCCCCGAAAAGATTGATCCGACCTCGGTCGTCGACTGGCGCCCCACCCGATTCCGACGGGAGGCAAAGCGATGAGCCAGCGCGGTGGACCGGGCGCGTATGTCGGGCGGCCGCTGCCGCGGGTCGAAGATGCCGACCTCTTGAGCGGCCGCGGCCGCTTCGGCGACGACCTGCCGGTGCGGACAGCAACCTTGCACGCCGCCATCCTGCGCTCGCCACACGCTCATGCCGAATTGCTGTCGGTCGGTATCGAGAAGGCATTGGTCAGACCGGGGGTTGCTACCATTGTCACTGGTGACGATGCCAGGCGCTGGACCCGTCCCTTTATTGCCGCGGTCAAGGCGCCGGTCGAGCACTGGTGCCTTGCGGTCGACCGAGTGCGCTATGCGGGCGAGCCGGTGGCGGTGGTACTTGCGGGCGACCGCTACGCCGCCGCGGACGCGCTCGAACAGATCGAGGTGTCGTACCGGCCGCTGCCTGCGATGATCGACCCGGTTGCGGCCGCCGAATCTGCCGCGCCGCTGCTGCATACGGCGCTCGGATGCAACGTCATCAGCGACCGCTCATTTCGCTACGGCGATCCCGAAGCCGAATTTACTGCCGCTGCCCACCGGATCACGCTCACGACCACTTACCCGCGCAACTCAGGCACCCCGATCGAGTGCTTTGTGGTGATCGCCGAATATCTGCCCGGTGAGGGCGTCTATGAGGTCACCGCCAATTTCCAGGGGCCGTTGGCGATGCATGCGGTAATGGCCATGGCGCTCGGCGTCCCGGCCAACCGGCTGCGCCTCAAATCGCCCCCGGATTCGGGTGGCAGCTTCGGCGCCAAGCATGCGGTCTTCCCCTACATCGTGCTGATGGCGATCGCGGCGCGCAAAGCCGGATGGCCGGTCAAATGGGTTGAGGAACGCAACGAGCATCTCGTCGCCGCAACCTCGGCCACCAACCGGGTGACCACACTCTCCGCCGCGGTCGATAAAGATGGGGTCGTGACCGCGCTCGACTGGGACCAGCTCGAAGACTGCGGAGCCTATTTGCGCGCGCCCGAGCCGGCGACGCTCTACCGCATGCACGGCAACATGAGTGGAGCCTACCGGGTGCGTAATCTGCGCATTCGCAACCGGGTGGTGCTGACCAACAAGACACCGAGCGGGTTGGTTCGCGGGTTTGGCGGCCCGCAGGTCTATTTCGCGCTGGAACGCCTGATGCAGCGCATCGCGGTGAGGCTCGGCCTCGATCCGCTCGAGGTGATCCGCCGCAACCTGGTCGATCGCTTTCCCTATCGCTGCCCGGCCGGGGCCGTGCTCGATTCCGGGGATTATCGAGGCGGCGTCGAACACGCAATCGAAGCGGGCGGGCTCGCCGAATTGCGCCGCCGTCAAAACGAAGCCCGCGCCGAGGGCCGGTTCTATGGCGTCGGCTACGCCGCGGTGGTCGAACCCTCGATCTCCAATATGGGCTACATCACCACCGTCTTGAGCCCCGCAGATCGTCGAGCCGCCGGGCCCAAGGATGGCGCGCAGGCGGGCGCGACCGTGGCGTTCGACCCGCTCGGCGGCGTCTCGGTCATCATCGATTCATTGCCGCAAGGGCAGGGGCACCGCACCGTCACAGCCCAAATCGTGGCCGAGGTGTTCGGCCTTGACCCGGCTGCGATCCGGGTCGAAACCACGCTCGACACCGGCAAGGACGCCTGGTCGATCGCCGCCGGCAATTACTCGAGCCGGTTCGCCGGGGCGGTCGCCGGTGCTGCTCATCTCGCGGCATCGCGCCTCAGAGACAAACTCGCCTGGATCGCCGCGGCGCAATTGAACCTGCGGCCGGAGGAGGTGCGGTTCGCCGATGGGCGCATTTTCGCCGCGGCGAACCCGGAGAACGGGATCAGCTTTGCCCGCGCCGCGGCCGCTACCCATTGGTCGCCGGGCATGCTCCCCGATGAAAGTGCCGCTGCCCTGCGCGAGACGGTGTTCTGGACGCCGCCAAGCTTGACGGCGCCCAACGAGGCGGACGAGATCAACAGTTCGGCGGCGTACGGTTTCGTCTTCGATTTTTGCGGCGTCGAAATTGACCGCAATACCGGAGAAGTGCGGATCGACAAATACGTGACGTTCCACGATGCCGGCTGCATCCTCAACCCCCTTTTATTTGACGGGCAGATAGACGGCGGGTTTGCGATGGCGGTCGGTGCGGCGCTGTTCGAGCGCTTTGTCTATGACGATGATGGCGGTCTCCTGACCGGCAGCTTTGCCGATTATGCCGTGCCAAAAGCCTCTGATGTTGCGACGCCGGTGATCCTGCATCGGGAAACGCCATCGTCGGTAACCCCGCTTGGCGCGAAGGGGGTGGCAGAGGGCAATTCGATGAGCACGCCGGTCTGTATAGCCAATGCGGTGGCCGACGCACTCGGTGTCGCCGATCTGACCCTGCCACTGACGCCGGCGCGAGTGGCCGGGCTTATTGCGCTCAGAACGCGCGATGTTTGATCTCGGCCGCAGCTTTCTTGCGAGCGTCGAGCGCAGCCCCGACGCGCTGGCGATTGTCCACGGCGAGCATCGGCTCACCTATGCCGAATGGTATGCAGAGATTGGGCGCGTTGCCGACGGGCTTGCCGCGCTTAGCCTCAGGCGCGGCGACCGGCTCGCCGTCATCCTGCAAAACCGCATCGAGATGGCGAGCCTCCATTGGGCCTGCCAGTTCCTCGGGATCGTCATGACCCCGCTCAATTGGCGCCTGAAGGCCGAGGAAATCGATTACTGCCTCGCCGATGCAGAGGCCCGCGCCATCATATTCGACGCGGTTGCGGTCGACGCGGTTGCCGGGGCCAGGAGGTCGAAAGATCTGCCGCGTGTTGCGATCGGTGACGCCGAGGACGGCACCTGCCGGTTCGACGACTGGCCTGCTTCCGGTTGCACATTGATGCCCCGAGCTGGACCCGAGGATCTCTCCGTGTTGCTCTACACCTCGGGCACGACCGGACGGCCGAAAGGGGTGCCGCGAAGCCACCGTGCCGAGCGAGCCGCAGCACTCGCCCATGTCGCGCAAAATCACTATGGCAGCAACGAGCGCACCTTGGGCGTGATGCCGCTCTATCACACGATGGGGATCCGCTCGCTGTTGGCGATGGTGCTGGTCGACGGCGCGTTCATCTGCCTGCCGCGCTTTGATGCGGCTGCGGCTTTGCGGCTGATCGGCCGCGAGCGGGTCACCAACCTCTATCTCGTGCCCACGCTCTACCACGATCTCGTGAGCCACCCGGGCTTCGCCGCGGCCGACACCAGTTCGGTCCGGAAGATCGGCTTCGCCGGCGCGGCGATGCCTCACGGCTTGCTGAAGCGCGTCGAAGCCGCATTCCGGCCGGAGTTGTTCCTCAATCATTACGGCTCGTCGGAGATCTATACCTTCACGATTGAACCGCAGGCGGCGGCCAAGCCCGGCTCGGCCGGCAAAGCGGGGATCAATCAGCGCATCCGTGTCGTCAAGCTCGGCGCCGCCACCGCCGACCAAACCGCTGCGATTGGCGAGGAGGGTGAGATTATCGCCGACATGGGAGGTGACGAGGCGTTCGAGGGCTATTGGCGGCGGCCCGACGCCAATGCCAAGGCCCTGCGCGGAGGGTGGTATTTTACCGGGGATACCGGCTACGTTGATGCCGCAGGCGATCTGTTCGTCACCGGCCGGGTCGACGACATGATCATCAGCGGTGGCGAGAACATTTCTCCAGCCGAGATCGAGAGGGTTCTGTCATTGCACCCGGCGGTGGCTGAGGTTGCCGTTGCCGGCCTGCCCGACGAGCGCTGGGGTCAGCGTATCACCGCCTTCGTCAGGCGCGACGGCGCGGTCGATACTGCGGCGCTTGATGTCTGGTGCCGCCAGTCGAGCCTCGCCGATTACAAGCGGCCGCGCGATTATATTTTCGTCGCCGAGATCCCGAAATCGCCGGTCGGCAAGATCTTGCGCCGTCTGCTGGTGGCGGGCGAGTATCGGACGGAGTGACGCGGATGACCGACCCGGTAATACCTGCAGCACTCGACGGTTTCCGGGTCGAGATCGACACCAAGGGCGAGCGCGCCGACGTGATCCTCGACCGGCCGCCGCTCAATGTCATAACCATGGCGCAGCGCGAGCAGTTGCGCGCGGCCTTCGAAGGGCTCGACGCCGACGACCGCGTCCGCATCGTCGTGGTGCGGGCGATCGGTGAGCATTTCTCCAGCGGCGGCGAGATCCGCGGTTTCCTCGAAGCCTCCCCGGAGTACGTGTCGCACCTCGCCTGGAACATCGTTGCACCGGCGCGATGCCGCAAGCCGGTGATCGCCGCCAGCCGCGGCTATTGCTTCGGGGTCGGCTTCGAATTGGCACTCGCCTGCGATTTCCGCCTAGTCTCGGAGACGTGTTTCTATGCGCTGCCGGAGCAGCGGCTCGGCCAAATCCCCGGCTCCGGCGGGGCGGCGCGGCTGCAGAAGATGGTCGGCATCACCCGCACCAAGGACATCGTCATGCGGTCGCGTCGCGTCGGTGCTCGGCAGGCCTATGAATGGGGTATTGCAACCGAATGCGTCGCTGACAGCAAGCTCGAAGCCGCGACCGACGCGCTCGTCGAAGAATTGCTCGGCTTTCCGCCGCTCGCCCAGCGCACCGCGAAGAAACTACTCAACGACGCCGAGGACGCGAGCCTGTCGCTCGCCATCGAACTCGAAGGTCAAGCCTATAGCCGCCTGCGCAGCTCGGATGATTTCCGCGAAGGTGTCGAGGCCTTCTACGCCAAACGCAGACCAAATTTCCGGGGGAGTTGATCGCCCCGCTTTTCCCGGCGCGGACGACGAACTGCATCCTAGGAATTACCTGATAAACAAAGAACAAACTCACTAACACTTGAAAATATTCTCATAAATCACCATATCTATACTCTAGAACAGGCCCCTGAAACGACGGTTTCGGGGGCCTGCCGCGTGAGAGCACCCCCCGCTCTCGATTTCCCCGAAAGGAAGATTCACATGACCACGCTAACCCAAGCGAGCCGGCAGTGGGCCCGTCGGCCCGCTGACGAGCGGTTTACCTCGCTTCTCGACCTGCAGGTGTTCAAGCGCCGGCAGGCCGATCACAGCCGGGCCACGGTCGCCAGCACGAGGGACATCGAATTGCTCCCCGACGCGGCCGATCCCAGCCACCGAGCCCTCCTCGTCAACAGCCCGACAGGTGCTGCGGCTCCCACCCACTGGTCATTCGGACAACTTTGCTCCCTGGCATCGCCCGGCAACTCGCCGGCAGCGTATTTCCGGGAGAGCAGCCTTCCTGTCCCGGTTGTTGCCGATTGCCTCAACTTCAATCTGAGGTTCACCCGGCAAGCCCAGGAGATCGGCACCCTGGCTCAGCGCCAGGATGACGGCTCCATCGTGCTGCGGGCCGCCACTGGCCCCCGCTACGGGCGCATCTGGGACGCGCATGTCGTCGACGCGCTGGTCGAGCGCTTTGGCGACGGTATCTCCGGATACTGGCGCGTCCCCGGCGAATTTGGCCGTCGCGTCGATGTCGACCAGGCCAACACCACGCTCTACGCCAGTAAGTCCGGCGCTCGCGGCAGACACGCCGGCGGTCCTCCGCCTGCGGCGTTGGCGCCCTGGCCATCGAACACGCGGCTCGCCGCAATGGCGAGCCTGGCTCCCTGGCCCGCGGCTTCTTCGTGTGGAACAGCGAAGTCAGCTATCTCACCCTTGGGATCGCGTTCTTCCTGTTCGACTGCGTCTGCTGCAACCGCATCGTCTGGGGAGCGGACCAATACACCGAGATCCGCATCCGGCACACTGCCGGTGCCCCCGATCGATGGCTTGAAGAGGTCATTCCGGTGCTCACCGAGTACGCGGAAGGCAGCGCCAAGCCGGTCATGCAGACGATCGAAGACGCCCGCTCAAAACGCATCGCCACTGATCTCGATGCGTTCCTCGCGTCGAGGTTCAGCAAATCCCTGGTCCCCGCACTCAAGGCCATCCACCAAACCGAGGAGGGCCGGCCGATCGAGACCATCTGGGACGCGACCGTCGCCGCCACCGCCCATGCCCGCTCGATCCCGAACACCGACAAGCGGGTCGAACTCGAGCGCGCCGCGGGCGAGCTGTTGAAGCTCGCAGCATAAGACGCAGAGCCCCGTCAACCACCGTTGACGGGGCTCAAGGTGTGGGGAGCATCCGGCTCCCACGGAGATCAACATGCCGAAATTCGTGATCGAACGGCAGTCTCTGCTGCCGATCTACCAGCACCTGGTTATCGAGGCGCCCGACCTCGCCGCCGCCTGCAAGGAGGCGGTCGAGGGGGACCACGATTGGAAAGACGCCGCTGAAGACGGCGATAATGCCCGGCCGACGACGATTAGTGGCGCCAAACTCGTGCCGCCAAATCTCGGTGAAGACATTCACACCGGGGATATCCCTCTCGGAGAGTTCCTCCATGAGGAAGAGATCCTCGCGACCGGTGTTTCGACCGGTCCCGCCCTGACGATCCCGCCCGATTACCAGACTGACTGACCCTCTCCTCGAGGCCTCACCGGCAACCGCCGGCGAGGCCTTCGGGTTGTCGGCATTCCGCCGGCACCGAAAGGAGATCCACCATGGGTCAATATCACATCCCCGTCTGCCCCGACGTCGCCGAGGCTTTCATGCCTCACGATCTCGGTTGCGGCCTGAAGGCCGCCGAGCAGCTCTTTACCCGACCCGGGACCTGCGCCGCACTCGTGGCGCTGGTCTCGGCCAAAGGAGGCAATGGACCTGCCGACATATCGCAAAGCCCCGTCGTTGGACGGTGGGCTGGCAAGCGCGTGCTTATCCAAGGCGATTACGCCGAGGACAACGACATTCCCGGCTGGAACGGACCGCCGCTGACGCAACTCTACGCAGCGCTGCGCGACCCAGCAGACGGAACGCCCGCCGCGGGCCAACTCATCTTTGCCGATCTGTCGGACAGCATCGCCTGCTTTCTTGAGGGAGCCTGTTCGGTTCGGTTTTTTGGCGATGGTTGGCGGGATTGTATCCGAGTTCAAACCCAACGCCAAAGAATTCGGCGGCAGTGGCATCGGCGAATATGTCATCGCCGATGTCTATTCTGCCGACGCGTTAGCATACTTTAAACGCCAGGGCTTGCAGCCGATCGACATCCAGCGCGTCCCGCGCTCGGGCGATTGGCACGGAATTCGGCCGCACGAAGTGGCCGAAGGCCAACGTCGCGTGATCGTCAATCTCGACACGCTCGAGTATCTGAACCCTTAGAAATTCGGCCAGACCCCGACCCTCGCCGGCATGCTCGCTTTTCGCGGGCCGCCGCCCTGGCCAAAGATTTTCGAAAAGGCTGATCCCGACGGTGTCGCGGCGCTCGACGTCGCCGGTGCCCTGTTCACTCTGCTCTGCCACCGCGAACGACGTGGCGGCGGCGACATCCCAAACACTCGGGAAGAAGCTTACGACCGCGGCAGTAAAGCCGTGTGGCGGGGCGTCAAGAGCGTTCAGGGCCGCTGGCGCGGCGCTCGCATTCTCGGAACATCCGAGTTCCCGACCGACGAGCACATGCCCTCGACCGACGAAATTCTGTCGAAGGGCATCGACATCAGTGACGCCGCCCTGCGCTATCTGGTGGCGCTGAGCCACTACTAAGTCTCTCCGCCCTGCCGACAAATGTTGGCAGGGCGCAAGGCGTTGAAAGGAGATCCAAGCAATGGCTGAGACATCACTGTTAACCTCCCGCTTGGAGAACTGGAAGTTCTTGCAAGCCAAAAATTATCTCGACCATGCGCCAGTCCGATTACGTCCTTTAATAGAAGCCTTGGCCGATATTTGGGGTGACACTGGCTGGGCCCGCGGCGGCTCATTCGAGCCGATCCTTGGGTATGTCGTCGATAATTTGGTGCGCGAACTCTCCAGTAGCGAAAGCGACGCCGCCTAACGCCCCCCGCCAGCGAATGTTGGCGGGGCTCGCGGCGGCGTTGGGAGCATTCCGCTCCCCGGGAGACACGCTCGTGGCAAAAGACGTCGAACTCGAATTCCACGGCACGATAAACCTGCTGCGGCCGCTGACCCCCAAGGCCACGTCCTGGATCGATGAAAACATCTCGGACGAAGCCCAATGGTTCGGCACGGCACTCGCAGTGGAACCCCGCTATTGCCCGGATATCGTGGCCGGAATGATCGATGATGGCCTTGCCGTCCAGATCGGCAAAGGCCTCGTGACCAGCATCTCCTAACCGCTCCCGCCCCGCCGACGATTGTTGGCGGGGCGCGCTGCGGTGAAAGGAGACCCGACATGAAAATCGATGGCGTTCTCGTCCACAAAGACGTCACCGCCGACCGCGTTACCGATGCGGTCGCGGCCGCCCGAACATCGTTGGATAACCCCGGGTTCTGCATCTGCTGCGGAACCGAAATCGAAGGCGTCGAGCCCGACGCCCGCAAATACGCGTGCGAATACTGCGGCTTTCCCGGCGTCTACGGCGCCGAGGAGCTGCTGATCCACCTCGTCGCCTGAGCCTCTCCGCCTCGCCAACGACCGTTGGCGGGGCACGCGGCGCCGAGCCGTCAGGCATCGCGACACAACCGGATCCCGCTCGATCAGACGAAGCGCCGTTTGTGGCCTATGTCGGAGTTCTGGCGCCCCGATGGTGTGATTTCGGAAAGACTCCCACCAGCACGGCCTCCTCACCCTCATCGACCACCGTTGATGAGGGTCGAGGCCTCACAACATCCCGCTCCAGAGACTGCAACCTCGACGTGCAACAGCACGTCGGGGCTGTGGCGTTGAGGCACTTCCGCCTCAACGGAGCAAGACATGCAAACGCATTTTATTGCTGTATCCCAGAACGCCAAGACCGGGCCCATCCCCGTCTCGATCATCGAACGGGCTTCCTGCTGGCCCGGCTGCACATTTTTCCAAAATGGCTGCTACGCCGAAACCGGCGCCCTCGGCCTCCATTAGCACCGCATCTCGCACGGTTCCACCGGCGGGTCTTGGGCGGAGTTCTGCGCCAAAGTCGCGGCACTCCGCCCCGGTCGTCTGTGGCGCTACGCCCAAGCGGGCGATCTGCCCGGAAACGGAGCGCAGATCGACCCCGAGCTCCTCGACGAGCTCGTCGCCGCCAACACCGGCAAAGCCGTCATTGCCTTCACCCACAAGCCTGTCCTCGGCTGCACTCCTGCCGCCGCCGAGAACCGGCGGCTGATCGCTCTGGCCGTCAAGGCCGGCTTCACGATCAACCTCTCGGCCGACAATCCCGCGCAAGCGGATGCCTTGGCCGAGCTTGGCATCGCCCCGGTCGTCACCGTGCTCGCCCGAGCCTACGCCCGCAGGGCGGTTCGCCACCGATTCAAGCGACAACGCGACGAATGGGCGGAGACGATCGGCGAATGGCGTGACCGCACCGCTCTATTGCCGCGGTTCACGCCGGCCGGCAGGCGGATTGCGATCTGCCCCGCAACCTATACCGACGCCACCTGCAAGAGCTGTGGCGCCTGCGCCCGACCACGCGATGCCGTGATCGGCTTCCCGGCCCACGGCCCCTGGCGGCAAGTCGAAAAGGCGGTCGCCGCTCGCGACGTGCCGCCCGGCCAGAGCTGGGCCTTCACCGATCATCGCACGATGGCCGAGGTCATCGACGACGAAACAGCCTGACGCCTTCACCCTGCCGATCTACTGGTCGGCAGGGTCGAGGCGTCGGAGCATCCCGCTCCGAGAGGAGACCTGAGATGAGCTTCAGGCCCGAAGTCCAGACCGACGACACCGGCAAGTGGTACGCAAACGCGCTGCGTTTGCCCACTCGCCACGAGGCCGAAGCCCAGGTCCATGACCTGATGATGCGCTGGCTCGCCGTCCGCGATACCCGCGTTGTCGAATGCGACGACCCCGTCAACTACCGCTATATCAACGGCCGTCTCGTACCGGCTGAAACCGCCGCCGAGCCGGTGGCGGAATAGCACTGAACGCTTATCACGCTTCTCTTAAATCAGACCCCGCATGGGAAATCCCATGCGGGGGTTTTTCGTTTTGGGAATGAGACACAGCCGTCGAGCACACCAGATTTGCGGCCAAATTCGGGGCGCTACATTAGGCTCCGCCCGGTCTACGTTGCGTTGACGGCTCTCAGTCTCTCAGATGCGGCATCACCTCGGCGGCGAAGAGGTCCATGTTCCGCCGCGTCAGATCGTCCGGGAGCATGCCGAACTGGAGCAGCGCCACCAGGATGCCGAAGCCGGTGCGCTCGCGCATGCGCTCGATCGCCGGCCAGCACCGTCTTGGGGCTGCCGATCAGTGCGGTGCCGCTCTCGATCAGACCTTCGGCGGTAGGCCTTGCCGCCGCCCAGCGCCCTGCGCATGCTGATGAAATTCTTCATCGAGCTCATCGAAGTGTAGCCGGGCGGCATCAGCATCTCCGAAGGTCTGGCGCAGGAAGTCGTTGAACAGCGTCTCGACCGCCCGCCCCGCCTCTTCGCGTGCGCGCGCTCGTCGGTCTCGGCGACATAGATCGGGCAGGCCCAGCCGAGCTGATCGGCCGCTGCCTCGTAGCCGTATTGCCGCGCCCGGTCGCGATAAGTGGTGTGGTAGCGCGCAACCAGGTCGGCCGACGAGAAGGTCACCAGGAACGGATATTTCCGCTGGGGATCGGCGGCCCAGGCCACCGTCTCGCTCGACCCCTGCGATGGGATCCACACCGGCGGATGCGGCTGTCTGGTAGGGCCGGGGCCACAGATTGACGTAGCGCAGGTTGAAATGGTCGCCATCGAAGGCGAACGGGCCTGGCTCGGTCCAGGCGCGCGACGATCAGGTCGTGCGCCTCGTGGAAGCGCTCGTGCGAGAAATAGGGATTGGTGCCCGACGAATGGTATTCCGAGCCGATGCCGCGCACGAAGCCGGCGATGATGCGGCCCTTCGACAGATTGTCGAGCATCGCGAATTCTTCGGCGATGTAGATCGGGTTGTTAACGATCGGCAACGCGCGGCCGAGGATCGCGATCTTGACACGCTTCGTGCGCTGGATCAGCGCGCTTGCGATCAGGTTGGGCGCCGGCATCAGCCCGTAGGCGGTCTGGTGATGCTCGTTGACGCCGATCGCGTCGAAGCCGAGCTCCTCGGCATAGACGAGGGCGTCGATATGGCGCTGCGTATTCCTCGGCACCCTTGACCGGATCGTAGAGACGGTTCGGCAGCACCACCCAGGCCGAGCGGTGCTTTGCCGCCGCGGCGAGATCGAGCGGCCGATACGGCATCAGATGGAAGGAGACGAGCTTCATGCGCGCGACCTCCTCCAGGAAATCGCCGACACGGCGCGCGACAACGATCAGCCTGCTCGACATGGGGCGAGATGGCCGCACTCCTTCGACCATGACGACGCCGCGCGTCCGGCAGCCGCTCACGCCACAGTGCCGCGTATCGCCGGCGGCATGATCTTGTCATCGTCGCCCCAGACGATCAGCGCCGGAAGCTTGATCCGGTGCAGCCACTTCTCGAGGTCGGGATTGAACCAGCGCGGCTGCCAGCCGAGCTTCGCCACCGTGAAGCGGTTCCTTGAGCATCACGTCCATCTGCTCTTCGCTCGGCGTCAGCGCCAGGATGCGATCGGCGAAGGACTGGTCGTGGTAGAGGTTGCGCACCGCCTCCTCCAGGCCCCAGATGAAGTTGTCGCCGCACGGCACGCCCTTGACGCGAATGCCGGCCGGCGCCAGCTGCGACGAGGCTCTTGAAGCGCGAGCGGTCGCGGATCAGGATCTCGGCGGCGAGCCAGCCGCCGAGCGAGTTGCCGATCAGATGGATCCGGTCGAGCCCGAGCTTCCTCGACGAGGTCGAGATAGAACATCGCGAGGTCGGACATCGAGGTAATCCACGGCGGGTCGTCGGAGCCGCCAAAGCCGGGATGCTCGGGCACCAGAACCTCATAGCGCTCGGCCAACGCATCGAAGAACGGCAGCCATTGCGGCACCCCGCCGGCGCCGTGCAGGAACAGCACCGTCGGGCCATGCCCGGCGCAGTGCAGCTTGATGGCGACGCCTCGGATCTTGAGCTCGGTGAGTTGCGCCGGCATGTCGTCTGCTCCCTCTCTAAGACGCACCCTCTGGGCATCTCAGCATAGCTGTACAACCTGACGCTTTCGAGCTGGGTCGAGAGGGTGATGGGAACCTATGTCGGGGTGATGAACGGCCGGGGGTCCCATTCGCATGGTACAGAGGCGGGGAGGGGCCCCCAGTGGTCGCGGACGTCGAGCCAACCGTACCGGCACCGCGCGGATTTCACCCGCCTGGAAATAGCTCTGAGCGCCGGGAGGTCGGCTATTTTTGAAAGCAGGTTGGCCCGGGAATTCGTAGGCGGAGGGTTGTCGGGCCTCAACCATGGCGATTTTACCCGTTCTGCTCCGGGTTGGTGACATTGCGCCGCCGCGGCTCATAGCCGAGTGCCCGCGCATATTTCTTGACCGTCGTATAGGCAATGCCGGTCTCGACGCTGACCATGTGCCAGCTCTTGCCGGTGTCGAGTGCCGCCCGCAGTGCCATGCGCGTCGCATGAGCGAGCGGCGGTCGGCCGAGGCGCTTACCCATCGCGCGAGCACGTTCAAGCCCGGCCTTGGTGCGCTGGCTTGCCTTCTCACGCTCGAGCTTGGCCAGCGACGCCAAGGTCGCGAGCAGAATGTTGCGGACGAGTTCGTTGTCGGTTGACAGGTGCTCCTCGGTGTAGCTGTGGAAGCTGACGCCATAGGAGGCGAGGCGCTGAAGGTCCACGACGGTCGCAGCCATGCCATTGCGACTGAACCGGTCGAGCGCCCAGACCAGGACCATGTCGAATTCACGCCGGGCGGCGCCGGCGAAGAGGCGATCGTATTCCTTGCGCTGCTCAATGCCCTTCGCACCGCTCTCGTGCTCGACATATTCGCCAACAACCGGGTACCCCATGCGCTCGCACCATGAGCGCAATTGCCGCAGCTGGTTCTCGGGATCCTGGCCCTTGTTGTCGGTCGACACCCGCGCAACTCTAGCCATAGAACGTTCCATCCGAACCCATAGGAAGTGGCACCGATCCCGTCTTCATTTACGATGCGATAGCAGACGGGCTTTCGACCCCCTTTTGTGTCCATCCCTCCTCCATTAAACCCTCGCCGTTGCATTGGATGGCCGAGTGAATATTGTGAGCTCGCCTCTCACCCGCGCTACCGACTGTGGCTCGGCATGGGGCTGCCGTGACGACTGAAAGCCTATTGTCGGCATCGCTCGAACAAGTTTATAGGCAATGCTTCCGATACGCGACGACGTGCTCCAGCTAGAAATAATCGCCGAATACTGGTCTCGGGAGATCGTAGGCGTTCGGACGATGGCAGAGATACATGACAAGCTGCTCTGCGCATTTTGGCAGAACGAACTCACGGTGTTCGGTTCGAGCGGGGAGACTCGCGTCGATCGTCGACGTCTACTCGAATCCATAAGATTACAGTCGGACCACCCAGGCTTCACAGTGGTCGAAAGTGTAGAAATGATTCCCCCGGGGAAGGAGGAACATCCGGACGGCAGCATCACCGTCGATGTGACGAACTATGTCGTCCTTCCATCCAATGAGACCCGTTGGACCAGCGACATTTGCGAAGCCGCGTATCGAACATTGGCCGCGATGTCGTTCGAAGACTTTCACGACCTGTTGAAGCCCGGTCTCCGCGCGCTCAGCACGACCCGAGAGGCACTTGCCTATTATTGTGATTCGATGGGCTACGACCTTCCGCAGTTCTGGTTCAGACGGGTGAGGACGAACAAGTGGACCGCGCGTCGCGAACGAGATGCCGAGAAATGGCTCACGGAACAGGCCAAGGGGCGGAAACACAAGGCGAAGTCGGAGTATTTCGCCGCGGCCACTAAACAATTCAATGGCCTCCCACGCAAGGCGTTCAATCGGATCTGGAAGCGCGTGGTACCCGTAGAGTGGAAGGGTCCCGGGCCGGTAATTTCGTTCCCATCGGTAACGATTACCCTAGTAAGATATTGAAAACACACGGTACATTGAAATCGCGACCCCAGTTTCGCCGGGGCGACTAATAGGGCCAATGGCCCCCGACCATGTCACCGACATGCGTCGTAGAACCCCTGACAGAAAGAATCCGGTCACCCTGCCCACGCCCGCATTGACGGAGCGGCAGGAAGAGCAGGGTACCGCGCACGCGGAGCCGCGATCAGAGTTAGTCGCTCTTGCTCGCCTACTCGCCCGCCAAGCGGCTCGCGAATTGACCTCGCGGGAATAAGTGGCCCGCGAGAGAGGCCCTCATGTCCGATCCCAATCCTCCCTGCACCCTACGGCGCTCTCTGCTTACGGCGGCCGAGGTTGCCGAGATGCTGAGCGTCAGCCTCCGCTCGGTGCGCCGGCTGATCAAAGATGGGAAGCTGCCCATCGTGCGTGTCGGTCGCGCCGTGCGCATTCGTCCTGAAGCGCTCGAAGCATTGATCGAGGGCGGGTGACACCAGATGACAACATATGCCAGTGAATGCCGTTGGTACTGCTGGACCAACAGGATAGCCAACTCTCATTATTACTTACGTTTGTAGATTTGCGGACTTTAGATGTTGACGTTATCATGAAAAATACCTGGATTCATCTCCTGTCATCATGAGGCACCTGATGTCGACGACACCTCAATCACGAAACCCGTTTGCCGATCCAAGTCTCCCGACCTTTGCCGACCTGATCGCCTGTATCGCCGCGGACGAGGAACTCCCGCTAAGAACCCGACAGAATTGGACCTGGGCGTTAAGAACGGTTGCCCGTGCGGTCGCAGAGGATCCCGTCGCGGTTCCGGCCCACCCGGAGTTTTTGCGCAGGGTGCTCGCCCAGGGTGCGCCGGCCTCGTTGGGCATCACCCGCGCCGCCTGGAACAATGCGAGGTCCCTATCGGGCAAGGTGCTCGAATGGGCGGGCCTCACCTCGATGCCCGGGCATTATCAAGCGCCTTTCACATCGGGCTGGGCCGGGCTCTGGACGAAATTGCCGCCAGACACCGCGCTCAGCTTTCAGTTGAGCCGGCTCTTCAACTGGGCCTCGGCCCAGGGCATCGAACCGTCTGGTTAGCGTCCGCGGTGGTGGTGGAAATTCGGTGGTAAGCGCGCGTCGGGCGGAATGCCCCAGAACTTGGAGCCCGGCGCGCGCGTGAGCGAAAGGTGGTCACCGGGAAGGGCGGTTAAGGTGGAGTTGCCAAGCTTCACCCCGAGCTGACCGAGGACCCGATGACCGACGATAGAATGGCGCTGGTCGAGCTGCTGCAGAAGAGCGGCGACGGCGATTTCCTGCGATCCGTGGCGGAGGCGGTGCTGCAGATCCTGATGGAAGCCGATGTCGAGGGTCTGATCGGCGCCGGCCGGCACGAGCGCACCGGCGAGCGGCTCAATTACCGTAACGGCTATCGCGACCGCAGCCTCGACACGCGGCTCGGCTCGCTCCAGCTGCGCATCCCCAAGCTGCGCCAGGGGTCGTACTTCCCGCCGTTCCTCGAGCCGCGCAAGACCGCCGAGAAGGCGCTGGTCACGGTGATCCAGGAGGCCTGGATCGGCGGCGTTTCGACCCGACGGGTCGACGAGCTGGTGCAAGCGATGGGCCTCGCCGGCATCTCGAAGAGCCAAGTCTCCAAGCTGTGCAAGGACATCGACGAGCGGGTCAACGCCTTCCTCGACCGGCCGATCGAGGGCGATTGGCCGTATCTGTGGCTCGACGCCACCTACCTCAAGGTGCGCGACGGCGGTCGCATCGTCTCGGTCGCGGCAATAATCGCTGTGGCGGTGAATACCGACGGCCGGCGCGAGATCGTTGGGCTCGGCATCGGCCCGTCGGAGGCCGAGCCGTTCTGGTCGGCTTTTTTGAAGGGCTTGGTCAAGCGCGGCCTCAAGGGCGTCAAGCTGGTGATCTCGGATGCCCATGACGGCTTGCGCCTCGCGATCACCCGCGTGCTCGGCGCGACATGGCAAAGGTGTCGCGTGCATTGGATGCGCAATGCCCTGGCGCACGTGCCGAAGGGCCAGCACACCATGGTGGCCGCCGCGATCCGCCAGGCCTTCCTGCAACCCGACGCCGAAGCGGCGCGTCAGACCTGGCGGCATGTCGCCGATCAGCTGCGTCCTCGCTGGCCCAAGCTCGCCGCGCTGATGGACGACAGCGAGCACGACGTGCTGGCCTACATGACTTTCCCGGCCCAGCACCGCACCAAGCTCCACAGCACCAACCCGCTGGAGCGGTTGAACAAGGAGGTCAAGCGGCGGGCCGACGTCGTCGGCATCTTCCCCAACGAGGCCAGCATCACCCGGCTGATCGGCGCCGTGCTGCTCGAACAGAACGATGAGTGGCTGCTCCAGCACCGCTACATGCAGATCGAGGGAATGGCCGAACTTACACCGCCGCTGATCGACGCCGATCCGGCGAAACTTCCACCCATGGCGGCCTGACCTTTGGCCACCTCTTCGCTAACCCGTTTTTCCACCACCTTGACGGACGTGACCACCGTCTGAGATCGACGACGAGGTGCTCGCCAGGTTCCATCGGGCCTTGGTGACGGAGAGCATCGTGCGCGACCCCTACGAGATCTACCGGGGAGCGGCAAAATCCTGGAACAACGCAGCCGAGCGCATTGCCGACTGGCCACAACGACGGCTCACCGTCCCGTCACGGCAAACGACCTTCTCGTTGCCCTGGAGCGCCTTCCCGCCAAACTTGGAGGCCGATGTCGAGGCCTACCTTCGCCGGGCATCGGGGCTCGATCTCAGCGACGACCACTTCACTCGGGCGCAGCGGCCCGCGACGATCATCACGCGGCGTGTTCAATTGCGGCTGTTGGCGACGGCAATAGCGAAGAGTGGCATTGCTGCGGATGCCCTGGTCGATCTCCGCACAATGCTGATGCCGGACGTGGCTGCTCGGGGTTTGCAGCACCTGCTCGATCGCAACGGCGGAACGTCGAGCGTTCAGATCTCCAATCTCGCCGATTTTCTGCCGACTCTGGCGGCTCGGCTCGACATGCCCGAGGACGTGATCACCAAGCTCAAAAAAATGAAGAAAAAGCTCAAGGTCACCCAGCATGGGATGACCCCGCGCAATCGGGAAGCGCTACGAGCATTCGACGACCATGTTGCTGTCGAGGCACTGCTGCGGTTGCCGCAACGAATCCTTCGCGAGGTGCTGGCGAGTGGCCGCAAGGGTTACCGGGACGCAAAGAAGATCCAGACCGCGCTGGCGATCGAGCTGCTGCTCAACGCGCCGGTGCGGATCCAGAATCTCGCTTCGATCGACCTCCATCGACATCTGCTAGAAGTCGGCAGGCGCGGTAGCCGCGCCGTTCACCTTCGTTTCCCGGCGGCAGAGGTTAAGAACGCGAACGACCTCGAGTTCCCGCTGATGACCGAAGCAGTCGAGCTGTTGGACACCTATCTCAGCGAGTGGCGCCCATTGCTGACAACCGGGGCGAGCCGGCTCCTCTTTCCCGGCAAGGTCGCCGGCCAAAACAAGGGAAAGAGCGTGCTAAGCACCCAGAGTCAAAGAGCTGGTTCATGCCTATACCCGCCTCGACATGCCGGCGCATCGCTTCCGGCATGCCGCGGGGAAGATCTTTCTCGACCGCAACCCGGGGCAGTACGAGGTGATACGGCAGCTCCTCGGCCACAAGGACCGCGACACAACGATCACCTTTTATGCCGGGGCCGAGGGCGCCAACGCGGCGCGACACTATGCGCGAACAATTCTGGATATTCGACGCGGCAACAGTGGCGCGGAGGTTCGGCATGACTGACGCGGATGGCACCTTTCGCCGCTGCTTGCCGGTGGCAGAATGGCCCGAACCGGACCGCACCGCCTGGGCGGCAGCGCATCATCGCGGCGGTCTTCTTGACGAGGACGGCCAAGCTGCCGCTTGGGCGGACGCCACAAATAGCATAGTCGCTGGCGGATACGGCCGCTTTTTATCGTTTCTCGCCCAGACCGGGGAGCTGGACCCGCACCAATCCCCAGCAACCCGAATCAACCGCGCTCGCGTCGAGGCTTACCTAGCTGAACTGCGCGACCGTAATCACTCCAGCACCGTGGCGGGCCGCCTTCTCCAGCTCGTGCGCGCCGCAGCCGTGATGGCGCCGGATACTGATTGGCGATGGTTACGTCGAATCCGGGCTCGGGTGCATCGCATGGCCACCCCCGCGCGCGATGATCGGATGCGTCTGGTGCCGGCGACCGCGGTTCTTGATCTGAGCCTGCAACTGATGGAGCGGGCCGAGACAAAAGCCGCATTGTCGCCTCGTCAACGCGCCTTGTTGTTCCGCGATGGGCTGATGATTGGCATCCTCTCGGCTTGCCCGGTTCGCGCACGCAATGTCGCCGCCATGTCGATCGGCACCAGCGTGCAGCGTCGCGGCGAGGAGTGGTGGGTTGCCTTTGGTGCGGAAGATACCAAGAATAGGCGACCCTTCGAGGTCCCCCTGCCGGCTAGCTTCACCGCCAGCATCGAAAGATATATTGCCCATCACCGGCCGCAATTGGTGCGTCGTTCGCCGACACCGGTCGCCGGCAATGCACTGTGGATCAGCGATGCCGGGAGGCCGCTTACTGCGAAAAAAGTTGGCCAATGCATCAGCGCGGTCACAAAACGGGAGCTCGGCCGCGACCTCAACCCGCATCTTTTTAGAAAACTCATTCCGACCGAACTCGCGATCCGCGATCCCGAACATGTCGGTATCGCTCAGCCGCTGCTCGGTCACGCCGATTATCGGATGACGCAGCAATTCTACAACCTCGGCCGCGCGCTCGACGCCGCCAAACGGCATCACAAGGTGGTGGAAGCGATCCGCAGCGGGAGCGAAGCCGCGCCGCGACCGATAAAGAGGCCAAGGACTGGCGCGCAATCGACAGATCGCGGGCCGCGGGTGATCCGAAAGCCGCGCCAATCTTCTCACAGGGATACCCCGTGATTGCCGTCATCTACGCCCGGTACAGTTCGGGCTTGCAGCGCGACGCCTCGATCGAGGATCAGATCCGGCTCTGCCGCGCCCGGATCGAACTGGAGGGCTGGCGGTACCGGCACGCCTACACCGACCGCGCGATCAGCGGCGCGAGCGCGTTGCGACCGGCCTATCAGAGCCTGCTCGAGGACGCGCGCCAGGGACAATTCGACATCGTCGTCGCCGAGGCGCTCGACCGGCTGTCGCGCGACCAGGAGGATGTCGCCGGATTGTTCAAGCGGCTGCGGTTTGCCGGCGTGCGGCTGTTCACCCTGGCCGAGGGCGAGATTAGCGAGCTGCACGTCGGGCTGAAGGGCACGATGAACGCGCTGTTCCTGAAGGACCTCGCCGACAAGACGCGGCGCGGGCTCGAGGGCCGGGTGCGCGCGGGCAGGTCCGGCGGCGGATTGTGCTTCGGTTACGACGTGGCTCGCGAGCACGACGCGCGGGGCGAACCGATCTACGGTGCCCGCAAGGTGAACGACGCTGCGGCTGAGATTGTGCGCGGGATCTTCTCCGAATTTGCCGCCGGCAAGTCTCCGCGCCGGATCGCGTACGACCTAAACCGCGCACGCATCACCGGCCCGCGCGGTGGCGAATGGGATGCCTCGACGATCAACGGCAACGCCGCGCGCGGGACCGGCATCCTCAACAACGAGCTTTATATCGGCCGCCTGGTCTGGAACCGGCTGCGCTACATCAAGGACCCGACAACCGGAAAGCGCATCTCCCGCTTGAACGAGCCCGATCGCTGGATCGTGCACGAGGTCCCGGAATTGCGCGTCATTCCGCAGGATCTCTGGGATGCGGTCAAAGAGCGCCAGCAGACTCTCAAACGGAACACACGGCCGGATCTCGGCGACAGGCCGTTCTGGGCGCGGCAGCGCCCGCGCTTTCTCGTCACCGGTCTCGCCAAATGCGGCGAGTGCGGATCCAGCTACGTCAAGATCAGCGCCAGCCTGTTCGGCTGTGCCGCCACGCGCAACCGCGGCACCTGCGGCAACCGTCTCAATATCCGCCTCGATGCGTTGGAGGCGATGATCCTCGACGGATTGCGCAGCCAGCTGATGGCCCCGGAGCTGTTCAAGGCGTTCTGCGAGGAATTCCACCGCGAGGTGAACCGTCTGCGCATCGACGGAAACGCTGCAGTCGAGGCCAAGCGCATCGACCTCGATCGCATCGAGCGCCGCATTCGCCGGATCGTCGAGCTGATTACCGATGACGATGCGCCGGTGCGTGCGCTGAAGCAGGAGCTGGTCGACCTCGAGGCACGTCAGTTGACGTTGCAACACGAGCTTGCCGCAACCGGCGCGCCGGCGCCGCTGATCCATCCCAATCTCGCCGAGGTCTATCGGCAACGGGTCGCGCAACTGCACGATGCCCTGCAGGACCAGTCGACACGGGACGAGGCGTTCACGCTGATCCGCTCGCTGATCGACGAGATCCGCCTCGTGCCCGAGAACGGCGAGCTGCGGATCGAGCTGCGCGGCGCGCTCGCCGGAATCCTTGGGCTTGCTGCGGACAGCAAGAAGCCCGGCGGCCTTACGGCAGCCGGGCTGGCTGAGCAAATCAAGATGGTTGCGGGGGTAGGATTTGAACCTACGACCTTCAGGTTATGAGCCTGACGAGCTACCGGGCTGCTCCACCCCGCGGCAATCGCGTGTTGAGGGGGGCGTGTTTGGGGGCGTGTTGGGGGCCCACGGCGCAAGTCCGGGGGCGCGGCGCCTGGCGGGGTTGGGGGGTTTGGCGAGCCTGGCGGCGACCTGCTCTTCCGCCGCTTGAGCGGCAGTACCATCGGCGCTGAGGGTTTTCACGGCCGAGTTCGGGATGGGATCGGGTGTTTGGCCCCTCGCTGTGGCCACCAGGCTGGCCAAGCCCCCCTGAGATTACAGCCTGTAGCATTATACAGCCCCGGCATTACGCCCCTGCGGCGGGTGATCGCGCTTGCCGCCCGCGGCGGGTTTGCGCCCCGGAGGCTGCGCCCCTTGATGTTGCCCCTTGAGTTGCGCCTCTGTCCCTTGGGGGGATGGCCGGGCGGGATTTGTGAAGGCGGCGGGGAAGTGTCTGGCGGGCGGCGGCGGGCAAGCCCCGATGGGCGGGTGCCTGATGGGCGCTTGCCGCTGCACGCCGGCGGTTTTCCGGCTTTGTCCGGCTGCCGCCGGCAAAGCATTCGGATCGGGCGGGTTCGAGCGATTAGTACCGGTCGGCTGCGCGGATTGCTCCGCTTCCACTTCCGGCCTATCGACGTGGTGGTCTTCCACGGCTCTCGACGAGACCTGGTTTTGAGGAGGGTTTCCCGCTTAGATGCGTTCAGCGGTTATCCCGTCCGCACTTAGCTACCCGGCGTTGCGGCGGGCGCCACAACCGGTCCACCAGAGGTGCGTCCCTCCCGGTCCTCTCGTACTGGGGAGAGCGCCTCGCAAGTCTCGAACACCCACGGCAGATAGGGACCGAACTGTCTCACGACGTTCTAAACCCAGCTCACGTACCGCTTTAAATGGCGAACAGCCATACCCTTGGGACCTGCTCCAGCCCCAGGATGCGATGAGCCGACATCGAGGTGCCAAACGACGCCGTCGATATGGACTCTTGGGCGTCATCAGCCTGTTATCCCCGGCGTACCTTTTATCCGTTGAGCGATGGCCCGTCCACGTGGGACCACCGGATCACTATGGCCGACTTTCGTCTCTGCTCGAGCCGTCGCTCTCGCAGTCAGGCGGGCTTGTGCCATTGCACTCGACAGCTGATTTCCGACCAGCCTGAGCCCACCATCGCGCGCCTCCGTTACTCTTTGGGAGGCGACCGCCCCAGTCAAACTACCCACCATGCAGGGTCCCGGCCCGGGGATCGCCCAGGCGCGGTTAGATGCCAGAGACCGTGAGAGCGGTATTTCAAGGTTGCCTCCACCCCAACTGGCGCCAGGGCTTCAACGGCTCCCGCCTATCCTACACACACCATCCCTAACACCACTGCAAAGCTGTAGTAAAGGTGCACGGGGTCTTTCCGTCTGACCGCGGGAACTCCGCATCTTCACGGAGAATTCAATTTCGCTGAGCCGGTGTTGGAGACAGCGGGGAAGTCGTTACGCCATTCGTGCAGGTCGGAACTTACCCGACAAGGAATTTCGCTACCTTAGGACCGTTATAGTTACGGCCGCCGTTTACCGGGGCTTCGATTCAGAGCGTGAACCCCTCCTCTTAACCTTCCGGCACCGGGCAGGCGTCAGACCCTATACGTCGTCTTGCGACTTCGCAGAGCCCTGTGTTTTTAGTAAACAGTCGCCACCCCCTCCTCTGTGCCCCCCGCCCCTGCTTGCGCAACAGACGGGGCCCCCTTCTCCCGAAGTTACGGGGGCATTTTGCCGAGTTCCTTCAACACCGTTCTCTCAAACGCCTAGGTATGCTCTACCAGTCCACCAGTGTCGGTTTCGGGTACGGTCTATGATGCCGGCGCTGTTTCCCGGAAGTCCTTCGCTGCCCCCCCAATCCATTAAGGGACGACAACTTGCGGCCTTCGTCACGCTCGGCAGGCGGAGGAATATTAACCCCCTTCCCATCGGCTGCGGCTTTCGCCCTCGCCTTAGGGGCCCGGCTAACCCTGCGCGGAATGACCTTGCGCAGGAACCCTTGGACTTTCGGCGTGAGGGGTTCTCACCCTCATTTACGCTACTCATGTCAGCATTCGCACTTCCGATGCCTCCACCAGGGCTCGCGCCCCTGCTTCGCCGGCCTACGGAACGCTCCGCTACCGCTCCAGAAGACAGAGATCAGAGGATCAGAGATCAGAACTGCGGCGGATGAGGCCCTGCAGCATGCGGGCGATCTCCCGGTATTCGCCCCGCCAGCGCTCGGCCACATCGGCGTCGATATAGCCAAGATCGCGAGCATAGAGCGTCCACACCTGCATCTCGTCGGCCGAACCCAGCGCCATCATCACAAACCGATGAAACTCCGGTTCGAGACTACGCTGCCGGCCGAACCCTTCGGCGAGGTTGGCGCAGATCGATTTCGACGCCCGCCGAACCTGGTCGGCCAGCGCCCATTGCTCGATCCCCGGAAAGTCGAGGCTCGCCCGATGCACTTCCAGCGACAGCCGATAGGCCCGCCGGAACACCTCAAGATCCTCGAACCCTCCGAGCCCACTCGCTCCTCTGATTTCTGTTCCATCTGGAATCTGATCTCTGATCTCTGTCTTCTGAAATCCGCAGCTTCGGTGCGTGGCTTGAGCCCCGTTACATTTTCGGCGCCGGACAGCTGTTCGACCAGTGAGCTATTACGCTTTCTTTAAAGGATGGCTGCTTCTGAGCCAACCTCCTGGTTGTCTTGGCCGTCCCACATCCTTTCCCACTTAGCCACGACTGGGGGACCTTAGCTGGCGGTCTGGGCTGTTCCCCTCTCGACGACGGACCTTAGCACCCGCCGTCTGGCTGCCGCCCTGCGCTCGCCGGTATTCGTAGTTTGGTTAGGTTTGGTAAGGCTCGCGCCCCCCTAGCCCATCCAGTGCTCTACCCCCGGCGCCGACCAAGCGACGCTCTACCTCAATAGATTTCGCGGAGAACCAGCTATTTCCGGGTTTGATTGGCCTTTCACCCCTAGCCACAAGTCATCCCCTACTTTTGCAACAGTAGTGGGTTCGGTCCTCCAGTGCGTGTTACCGCACCTTCAACCTGCCCATGGCTAGATCACCCGGTTTCGGGTCTGATCCCGGCAACTGTTGTCCCTTGCTGGTTGCCCAGCAAAAAACGCGCGCCCTATTCAGACTCGCTTTCGCTGCGCCTACGCCTAACGGCTTAAGCTTGCTGCCAAGACCAACTCGCTGACCCATTATACAAAAGGTACGCCGTCAGGCCAGATGACAGAGATCAGAGAACAGAGGATCAGCATCTGACCGCCTGATCTCTGACTTCTGTCATCTGAACCCTCCGACTGCTTGTAGGCATCCGGTTTCAGGAACTGTTTCACTCCCCTCGTCGGGGTGCTTTTCACCTTTCCCTCACGGTACTGGTACACTATCGGTCACTGAGGAGTACTTAGGCTTGGAGGGTGGTCCCCCCATGTTCAGACAGGATTGCTCGTGTCCCGCCCTACTCGAGGACTGTCGATCCGGTTTCCCGTACGGGGCTGTCACCCGCTATGGCCCGCCTTTCCAGACGCTTCCGGTACCAAAATCAACAGCCGCTGGCCTGGTCCGCTTTCGCTCGCCACTACTCGCGGAGTCTCGGTTGATGTCCGTTCCTCCGGCTACTGAGATGTTTCAGTTCGCCGGGTTCGCCTCCCGAACCTATGAATTCAGCGCGGGATACCCCCAGGAGTTGCCCCGCGGGTGGGTTGCCCCATTCGGAGATCCCGGGATCAACGATCGCTCGCATCTCCCCCGGGCTTTTCGCAGCGTGCCGCGTCCTTCATCGCCTCTCAGTGCCAAGGCATCCACCAGATGCCCTTCTTTCGCGCTCGATCACAAGGGACGCCGCGCCCCGCCGGATGACCCGAAGATCACCCGCACGGCAAGCCGCCCCCCGGAAAACCGCCGCGCACAGGGGCAAGCCCCACCCTCTCTCGAAAGAGGGGCAACCCCGCCCGCGGCCGCTCGCATGAAGACACTTCCTCGGACGGCGCCCGCGCACCGGCTCGATCCCCACAGGGCAACAGCCCCACAGGACAACAGCCAGTGCCCGCGGCCCGTCCGCCTCGGTCACATTCACAAATCCGCTTCACCCTTCAATCAACACCAGCCCCGGAACACCAGCCCCGGACCCGCCGCGCCCGCCGGCGCGGGACATGCCCGCCCGGCCGCCAACCGGCCATACCGGAACCAAACCTGGTCTTCTCCGAGCATCGCTCGCAGCGATCGCGCTCAGCGGACGCGGCGCAGCTGGCTCTGCGATCGCCGGCGGTCGATGTCGGCGCGAGTGGAGGTGAACGGGATCGAACCGATGACCTCCTGCTTGCAAAGCAGGCGCTCTCCCAACTGAGCTACACCCCCCGGCCAGAGACAGAGGACGGACGACAGAGGACAGAACGGCAATCCGTCGTCCGTTCTCTGATCTTCTGTCGTCTGATTGGTGGGCCAGGGAGGATTTGAACCTCCGACCTCACGCTTATCAAGCGCGCGCTCTAACCAGCTGAGCTACTAGCCCCACCAGGCAGCCCGCAACGGGCAGCCCCCTAGGGCCGCGCCCCAGCGACGCTCGGGAGAAGGGATGCGCAGACGGCGGCGTCGTGCCAGAGATCAGAGATCAGAATCAGAGATCTGATCCTGCCGAACCTCTGGCGTTTGTGGATAACCGGAGGAGGTAAGGCCGAGTCATTTCTGACCTCTGATCCCTGATCATCTGACCTCTGGACATCCAGAAAGGAGGTGATCCAGCCGCAGGTTCCCCTACGGCTACCTTGTTACGACTTCACCCCAGTCGCTGACCTTACCGTGGTCGGCTACCTCCCCAATCCGAAGACCGGGGTTGGCCCGCCGCCTTAAGGTAAAGCCAACTCCCATGGTGTGACGGGCGGTGTGTACAAGGCCCGGGAACGTATTCACCGCGGCGTGCTGATCCGCGATTACTAGCGATTCCGACTTCATGCTCTCGAGTTGCAGAGAACAATCCGAACTGAGACGGCTTTTTGAGATTGGCGCGAGGTCGCCCCCTTGCCGCCCTCTGTCACCGCCATTGTAGCACGTGTGTAGCCCAGCCCATAAGGGCCATGAGGACTTGACGTCATCCCCGCCTTCCTCCGGCTTGTCACCGGCAGTTTCTCCAGAGTGCCCGGCGTAACCCGATGGCAACTGAAGATGAGGGTTGCGCTCGTTGCGGGACTTAACCCAACATCTCACGACACGAGCTGACGACAGCCATGCAGCACCTGTGTCCCCGCCGGCCGAACCGAAGAACCCGATCTCTCGGGCCCATACGAGGCATGTCAAGGGCTGGTAAGGTTCTTCGCGTTGCGTCGAATTAAACCACATGCTCCACCGCTTGTGCGGGCCCCCGTCAATTCCTTTGAGTTTTAACCTTGCGGCCGTACTCCCCAGGCGGTGTGCTTACAGCGTTAGCGGCGACACCGAAGAGCTAGGCTCCCCAACGTCTAGCACACATCGTTTACAGCGTGGACTACCAGGGTATCTAATCCTGTTTGCTCCCCACGCTTTCGCGCCTCAGCGTCAGTATCGGTCCAGAGCGCCGCCTTCGCCACCGGTGTTCTTCCCAATATCTACGAATTTCACCTCTACACTGGGAATTCCACGCTCCTCTCCCGAACTCCAGCAATCTAGTCCCAAGCGCAATTCCCAGGTTGAGCCCGGGGCTTTCACGCCTGACTTACATCGCCGCCTACGCGCCCTTTACGCCCAGTAAATCCGAACAACGCTCGCCCCCTTCGTATTACCGCGGCTGCTGGCACGAAGTTAGCCGGGGCTTCTTCTCCTGCTACCGTCATCATCCTCGCAGGCGAAAGAGCTTTACAACCCGAAGGCCTTCATCACTCACGCGGCATTGCTGGATCAGGCTTGCGCCCATTGTCCAATATTCCCCACTGCTGCCTCCCGTAGGAGTCTGGGCCGTGTCTCAGTCCCAGTGTGGCTGATCATCCTCTCAGACCAGCTACGGATCAAAGCCTTGGTAGGCCGTTACCCCACCAACAAGCTAATCCGACGCGGGCCCCTCCTGCTGCGATAAATCTTTCCCGGTTTCCCCTTTCGAGGTCCGCCGGGCGTATGCGGTATTAGCCGAAGTTTCCCTCGGTTATCCCCCACACCAGGGCAGGTTCCCACGCGCTACTCACCCGTGCGCCACTCCCTTGGAACCGAAGCCCCACAAGCGTTCGACTTGCATGTGTTAGGCATGCCGCCAGCGTTCGTTCTGAGCCAGGATCAAACTCTCAAGTTTATCCCAGGCCCCTCCGTCGTGACCCGCACCCCCCGAAGCTCACACCCCAAGGCGCACGGACCCGAGCGGACGGACCCATTTCAGGGCCTCCAAAACGCTCGCAAATGCGCCAGCGTCCGGCAACCCGCGCCGCCGCCCGCGCATCCCTTCCCTTCCCTACAATCTCAATCAACAATCCCCCAGGCCGTCCGAGCCGAACCCGAAAGCCCAAGCCCACCACAGCGGGGCCGCTGCTTATACCCCCACCCCAAACCCCCGTCAACTCCCCTGTCGCACCCAAAATCCCACCCCGACCCCCGGTCCCCTCGCCGACCGGAAGCACCGCGCCCAACTCAGACCCGCTCGGTGCCGTAATAGAGGGTGACCGTGTGCTTGGCTTCAGCGAAAAACAGCCAGCGTTCGACGACAAGTCCCAGCCCGGCGCTGACAACGGCGATCCCGGCTGCGACCGCGGCGGGGGCGCGATCGAGGGACACCGCGAACAGACTCGCCAGAGCCGGCAGTACAAAGCCGGCGAGCCGGACGATCCGCCGCAGCCGCGCGGCATGTTTGCGCGCGATCCGAAATCCCATCTCCTTCAAAAGGTAATTCTCCTCGGTATGCGGCGCCTCGAACAGGCGAACGCGGCCGCGGCTTCCGAGGGTCGTGGCGCTCGCGACCGTGCTGCGCGCTGGGCTCGTATCGATGAAGCGCCAATATCCTTCTTTGATCCACCAGGCGACGAGCACAACGGCCAGGGTCGAGACCGCCAGAGCAGCGGCACGCGCAGCCCACAGCCGGACGAGAAAGTCGAGCACCAGGCACCCGCCCATCAGACCGAGCGCCAGATAACATGGCACGACCCACCCGTTGTGCCATTGGTGGATCGGCTTCAGGGATGCGTAGATCATCCCGGTGCAATAAATCGTCGCCGCGGCGAGCGCCGCCGCCAGGATGCCGCAGAGGCCGACAAATCCTCGAGTCGCGCCGAAAAACACCCAACCAATGCCGAAAACCGAGAGCGGCACAAAGGTCAGCACGGCAAACACCCCCTCGCGCGACAGCCAGGACGAACGCCATTGCGAGAAGGCACGCAAGGCGCGCTCCGGCCGGCCGAGGTGAAATGCCGAGCTGACCAGCCCGGCGACGGCGAGCCCCACTCCGACCGCGAGCCCAGCAAATGCGAAGCCTGCGCTCGACGGCAGCAATCCCAGCGGCGCGCCGAGTCCGAGCAGCAGCAACAGGGCAAAGCCGGTACCCGACGACGTCGTAAACAGGACAATCGATAACGCCGGATGCATTCTCGTCTCGCGTGAATGCCGCCGTCAGCGCGACAGCAGCCGATCGACCCAACGCAGCAGCTTGTCGGCGGCAGAAACCGGCTCAGGCGACGGCGCCGCGCCGGCTTCGGGCGACGATGAGCACGCCGCCATTCGCCCGGGTCGCGGCGGCAGGTACTTGTTGACCGGCCGATAGCCGAGCTCCGGCATCAGATCCGCGCCGCGCCGCGCCGCCACCATCTCTGAAACCGCCGAATCAGGATCGCCGAGATCGCCGAAATGCCGGGCATTGACCGGGCACACCATGACGCAGGCCGGCTGGCGATCCTCGTCCGGCAGGTTCTCGTTGTAGATGCGGTCGATGCATAAGGTGCATTTCTTCATGACCCCTTCGTCGGCATCGAATTCGCGGGCGCCATAGGGACACGCCCAGGAGCACAGCTTGCAGCCGATGCAGATCGATTCGTCGACCAGCACGATCCCATCCTCGGCGCGCTTGTAGGAGGCGCCGGTCGGACACACCGTGACGCAGGCGGGTTCCTCGCAATGGAGGCAGGATCGTGGGAAATAAACCGTCCGCGCGCCGTCGCCGTCGCCTTCTTCGAAGGAATGGATGCGGTTGAACCAGACCCCCCAGGCATTCTCGCCATAGGGGTCGAAATCGGGGAGCGGCCCCATATGCCCGCCGCTGTTCCATTCCTTGCACGCGGTGGCGCAGGCATGGCAGCCGACGCAGATATCGAGGTCGATGACGAGGCCAAGCTTTTTCTGGCCCGGCTGCGGCGCCGGCAGCGAGGTCACGCCCCGCCCCCGTCCCCGCCATAACGTAGAATCTGCGGCAGCTGCGGTAGCGACCGTGGATGCGCCAGCGGCGAAAACGAAGGCTCGCTCGTCCCGGCTTCGATCGGCGGCGCGCGCTCGATCCGCACCCGCAGATCGTACCACGCCGCCTGGCCGGTGATCGGATCGGCATTGGCATAGCGGTAGCCGCCATCCGCCGGCAGCAATTCCGAGATCAGATGGTTCAACAGAAACCCCTTGCGGAACTCCGGGACATTGGGATCGAGGTTCCATGCGCCGGCGCGCTTGCCGATCGCGTTCCAGGTCCACACCGTATCCGGGTTGACGCCGTCCATCAGCCGGGTCGGCACGCGGATCCGGCCGTGATGGCTGGAGACCCAGACCCAGTCGTCCTCGTCGAGGCCGAGCGCGCGTCCTGCCGCCCGGTTCACGAACAGCCGGTTATGGCCGAGGATCTGCCGCAGCCAGGCGTTCTGCGAATGCCAGGAATGGTACATGTGCATCGGCCGCTGGGTCAGCGCGTGCAGCGGGAAGTGGTCGCGGTCGACCCGCGCCTCCTCGAACGGCATGTACCAGAACGGCAGCGGATCGAAATAGGTCGCAATCCGCTCCCGATGGGTCTCGGGCGGCTGCACCCGCCCATGGCCATGGGCGGCCAAGCGAAAGCGCTGCAGCGGTTCGACGTACAGCTGCAGCACGATCGGAGCGGCGGTTTCGATGAATCCCATCGCCACCGCGGTTTCGAGATAGGCCTTGTTGGCGTGTTTGAAATAGAGCTGGTCGGCGGGCAGGCGGTGTTTCCAAAAGCAGCCATTGGCGACATAGCGCTCGAGCTGGTGCGGGTTTGGCGCGCCGCGAGCCGCCTGGTCGCCTTGCGGGCCGCGCCAGCCGCCCAACGAGCCCACCCCGGGCCGGCGCTCATGATTGACGATATAGTCCGGATAGCCGCCGGGGATAGCGCGCTTGCCCTTCAGGTGTGACAAAGCCGGGCAGCCCGAGCCGCTCGCCCAGTTCGATCAGCACGTCCTGGAACGGGCGGACGTCGCGGTCGGGGGTTAGGACCGGCTGGCGGATCGCATCGCCCGGGCCGTCGACCCCGCCGATCGGCCGGTCGAGCAAGGATATGCAGTCCCAGCGTTCGAGATAGGTCGTGTCGGGCAGCACCAAATCGGCATAGGCGACAGTCTCGGAATAATATGCATCGGCATAGATGATCCGGGGAATGCGGTAGGCGCCGGTCACCGGGTCCTTGTCGATCAGCATGCGCATCGTCTCGGCGGTGTTCATCGCCGAGTTCCAGGCGGCGTTGGCCATGTACATGAAGAGCGTGTCGATCGGGTACGGATCGCCTTTCGATGCATTGGCGATGACCATATGCATCATGCCGTGGGCGGCGATCGGCGCGTCCCACGAAAACGCCTTGTCGATGCGCGCGGGCCGGCCTTCGGCATCGACGATCAGATCCTCGGGCGACATCGGGTAGCCGAGCGGGATCCCCGGCAGCGACTGCCCGGGAGCGAGTTGATCGGGTTTGCCGGCGGGCTTTGGTCCGGGTGGGCACGGCTTTGGGTGCGGCGACTTGTAACGCCACCCGCCCGGCACATCGATCGTGCCGATCAGCATCTGCAGGAGGTGCAACGCGCGGCAGGTCTGAAACCCGTTCGAATGCGCCGAGATGCCGCGCATTGCATGCAGCGAGACCGGACGGCCACGCATCGAATCGTGCCGCCTTCCGGCCCAATCGGTCCAGGCGACCGGCAGCTCGATCTCCTCCTCGAACGCGGCCTGGGCGATCTCGGCAGCGAGCCGCCTGATCGTCGCCGCCGGGACGCCACAGGTCTCCGCCACCGCCTCGGGCGCGTAGCGCGAATCGAGATAGCGTTCCGCCACCAGCTGAAACACCGGGACCGCGCGCCGGCCGTCGGGCAGCGCAGCCTCGCCGACCAGGCGCGCCTCGGTCCCCGCCGCCATCGCGCTCGCCGGCGAGCCCGACCCTTCGAGCACCAAGGGCTCCCCGGCCTCGTTGCGCGCGAAAAGACCGTCATCCGCCGCACCCGGCGCCTGGATCACCAGCCAGGCGGCGTTGGTGTAGCGCACCAGGTAATCGGGATCGATCCGGTCGGCTTCGAGCAGTTCGTGGATCAACGCCAGCACAAACAGCCCGTCGGTGCCCGGTCTGATCCCGACCCATTCGTCGGCAATCGCGGAATAGCCGGTGCGCACCGGGTTGACCGAAACGAATTTGGCGCCGCGCCGGCGCAGTCCGGAGAGCGCGATCTTGATCGGGTTCGAATCATGGTCCTCGGCGACGCCGAACATCATGAAGAACCGGGTGTGCTCCCAGTCGGGCTCGCCGAACTCCCAAAAGCTGCCGCCGAGCGTATACATCCCGGCCGCCGCCATGTTGACCGAGCAGAACCCGCCATGCGCGGCGAAATTCGGCGTCCCGAATTGGGCCGCCCAATACCCGGTCAGCGCCTGGCTCTGATCGCGGCCGGTGAAGAAGGCGAGCTTTTTCGGGTCGGTGGCGCGGATCGCCGACAGCCACTCGACCGCGGTCGCGATCGCCTCGTCCCATTCGATCTCGCGGAACACGCCGGAGCCGCGCTCGCCGACCCGCTTCAACGGCTTGCGCAGTTTCGCCGGCGACTGCTGCTGCATGATCCCCGAGGCGCCCTTGCCGCAAATCACCCCATGGTTGACCGGATGATCGCGGTTGCCTTCGATGTAGCGGATGCCGCCATCCTTCAGATGGACTTTGATCCCGCAGCGGCAGGCGCACATATAGCAGGTCGTGTATTTGACCTCGTCGGATACTTTGGGCGAGGTGTCGACGATTTCACGCGGCGCGAAGTAGTCGCGGACGCGCTCGGCCAGGCTCATCCTGCCCTTGGGGTCCGATGATCCGGACACCGTCTGCTGCTTCGTCCTCACGCCCTCGTCCTTTTTGTCCGATGCCGTCCGTGGCCGCGCCGGTGACGGCCAAAACCTGCGGCATCGTTCCGTCGCGAGACGGCGCCAGGGCAACACAACACGGATCATAACCGATTGCAACACCACCGCGCGCAGCCGGAAAAGGCTGCCGGCGTGGCGGTCACCGGGAGCGATCGCCGCCGAATTCCCCGACGATGACAGGCTCGACGACCGCCTGGTCGGAAACCTGCTGGGAATTCATCGCGTGATGGGAGACGCCGGATCGCCGGCTCACCTCAAAGCCGATCGGCGGCGCGCGCTCCCCGATCGTCAACAGATCGAGCAGCGCCAAATCATCGGTCAGCGCTTCCGAGCCCTGGCCGCCGAGCCACCGTAACGCGATCATCCTCCACAGCGAGCGCATCGACCGACCCCCCTTGGTGATGGCGCGGCGTTGATGGACCCGGAAGCGGGCCGGAATATGGCAGCAGCGCCGATTGTGCTATGACCGTCGGCGATGGCGCTGTTATTCCGCTCCACCGTCGATTCGGCCGCGCGCTGGAGCGGCCAGCTCGGCCGGCTGATGCCGGGGCTGGAGATCCGCATCTGGCCTGATATCGGCGATCCGGCAGAGATCGATTACGCGCTCGTCTGGCGGCCCGAGGCCGGGCCTGCTGGCCGCGCTGCCGAACCTCAAATTGATCCTGTCCTTGGGCGCCGGGATCGACCACATCCTATGCGACCCCCATCTGCCCGCCGGCGTGCCGATCACCCGCCTCGTCGACCCTTATCTGACCGACGCGATGAGCGAGTACGTCGTCTTGCAGGTGCTGCGGCTGCACCGCCGCGATCTCGACTACCGCGCCCAGCAGCAGGCCGGGATCTGGCGGGAACTGCCGCAGAAAAACGCCGGGGAAAGGCCGGTCGGCATTCTCGGCTTTGGCGAGATCGGACAGGATGCCGGCCGCAAGCTCGCCGCGCTGGGTTTCCCGGTTTCCGGTTGGAGCCGGCATGAAAGGGCGGTCGCCGGCTTTTCAAACTTCGCCGGCCCCGCCGGTCTGCCGCAGCTCCTCGCCCAGACGGAAATCCTTGTCTGCCTGTTGCCGCTGACCGAGGAGACCCAAGGCATTCTCAACGCCCGCACCTTCGCGGCGCTGCCCCGAGGGGCTGGCTTGGTCAATGCCGGCCGCGGCGCCCACCTCGTCGAGGAGGATCTGATCCCGGCGCTCGATTCGGGCCAGCTTTCAGCCGCTGCCCTCGACGTCTTCCGCGAAGAACCGCTGCCGCCGGGTCACCCGTTTTGGCAACATCCGCGCATCCTGGTGACCCCGCACATCGCCGGCATTACCAATCCGCAGACCGCCGCCCCGATCATCCTCGACAACATCCGCCGCTTCGAAGAAGGCCGCCCGCTGCTCAACCAAGTCGATCCCGCGCAAGGGTATTGAGCGTCGGTTCCTACTGAAGTGGTGAGAATTAGACAGATGGTTCCCATTGCGCATCCTTCGTCGCCCCCGCGAAAGCGGGTGTCCAGAGCCTGCCCCCGGCGTGAACAGGGGCGGCAAACGGGGTTTTGGTTGCTCTGGGTTCCCGCTTTCGCGGGAATGACGCAAGAGGCGATCGGGTACTAACTATCAAATTCGTACCACTGGTAGATGACCAAGGAGGGCCGTTCGTTGGACGACACCGTCCCGGTTCATGTCGCCAAGACGCAGCTGTCAAAGCTTCTTGCGCGGGTCGAAGCCGGCGAGGTGATCACGATTGCCCGCGGGCGAACGCCGGTCGCCAAGTTGGTGCCGGTCATACAGGATGACCGGAAGGGCCGCTGTCAGATCCGTACCACTGGTAGATGACCAAGGAAGGCCGTTCGTATGGACGACACCGTCCCGGTTCATGTTGCCAAGACGCAGCTGTCAAAGCTTCTTGCGCGGGTCGAAGCCGGCGAGGTGATCACGATTGCCCGCGGGCGAACGCCGGTCGCCAAGTTGGTGCCGGCCATACGCAATGGAAAGCGCGAATTCGGGGCAATGCGCGGCAAATTCAGCATCGGTCCCGAGTTTTTGATCCCTTGCCCGATGACGAGCTGGATCGATGGGATCGATAACGCTTGCGATTGCGCGACTGCCGCCTCGATCGTCCTCGACAACCTCCTCCGCTTCGAAGAAGGCCGCCCCCTCCTCAACCAGAGCGATCCGGCGCGGGGGTGTCTGACGACGGTGTACGGCACCGTACTACGGTTCAACGCACAACCCGAGATTTGTAAAATTTGCGTCAGGCGCATTGGAAGCCGGTGGGGGGCCGTCTACAAAAACCGCCGAATTTAACGCCTGCGCCGATGGGTGGTGATATTCGTCCTCGTTGCGCTGGTGGGAGCGGCTTGAGGTGATAGAGGGATTATGTCCGCTGCCGCGAGAAGGGACTATATCGAGCGTTGATCGACGACAGTAACCTATTCGACATCGCGAGAAACAGTGTTGCGTCGCCTGCAGTGATCCGCAGCGGCGGTCTATGGATTATTGTGGCTTTCGCTGTACCGATCGCCGAGATAGGATCTTGTAGCTTGCGCTGTCAGAATGAGCATAAACTGTGTGGCGCATCTTTATGATTTGATCGTGCAGTACCCTTTCCGATGATCATACGTGATCAGGTCTTCCGGGAGCCGCGGCCACCCTCTACTGCGTGTGAACGGCCGCCCATAAGCAGTTACGAGCGCTGTTGTGTACGCGGCCTGTTGTTCATACACCTTACCGCGTCGTTCCCACGGTTGATTGTGCCAGCCTTTTTTGAGAAGCACACTGGCGCAATATTGTGCGAAAGCGATATCGTCGTGCGACACTAGAAGCCTGTCGTGTAGCTTCTGATCGTCTTCGCTTAGTCCGCATTACCGTCATCGATGGCGGTGCGCGCGAGGTTTTAATTTTTTATATCGCTCTCGACGAGCGGCGAATGGTGGATATTGAAAGGCGGCGAACGGCCCCCCGCCACGGTTTGACGCAGAACGCACCTTCTGTAAAACGAGGAATTCGAAGACTTATTGGTGTTGTCTCAGGCGAACCGAATACACTGGAATCTGACAGTGTTACCGATTACCTCTTCAAGGAATGTCATTGTCTCACCGTGCCCTTTTGTATCCTTTCCACGTCTACGAAAATTCTCACAGCTTGGTGTGTTTCGTGCTTCTATTCAACGAATTTCTATAGGTTATCACTATGACCGCATCAATTCGTTTAATGGCACGCTCATAATCCACGACAATCGGAGTAGGCAAGCGTCTAAACGCGGCCGACTGTCGGGGGCGGCAAGTGTGAAGGACTGGACGGGATTGTGTTAAAACTCTCCGGCGTACGGAAAATCGTTACGCTTCATCTGGTCAATTACGAAACAATCATTGGCAACAAACACCCTATAATATACGAACGCGATTTTAGCATCGAATGCAGCGCCACCGCCATAGTTAGTAAGATTTCCCCATAGCGCGGTCGCATCTAGTTGATTATTACTCTTCGGCCTATTTCTTGTGAGTAAAAGAGCGGACTGCGGTGCGAAGCCGGGCAAATGGCTGGAGTTCATAGCATCAACAGGAATAACCTGACCGCCATTGGGAAAACGGAGTATCGGCCGCACTCGATGCAAGCGTTCCGCTTTAAGCTCGCGAAGGGTGCCGATGCCAATCGAAAGGGAGACAATGATGCCGAGTGCGGTAACTGGGACGGCAATCACCTGCGCGACTTGCGCTGCCTCACTCCACCCCATCGGCGTGTCCCGTCACCTTAATTCGCCGTGGCGAGTTCCCATGCTATCAACATGAAGTACGAGCGCCGTCAAGCTCGTTAGACGCATAACGGGCGGCGTCGCCCCGTGGCGACAAATCGCCGGTTCTGGTGACCCCCGCTACCGAACCGGTGCGACGATGTGGGCGTAGAGGGCGCGGAGCGCGGTTGCTTCGGCGCCTTCGGGGCGGCCGGGGCGGCTCTGCGGGTTCCACGCCATGACGTCGAGATGCGCCCAAGGGATACCGGGCTCGACAAATTCCTGCAGATAGAGTGCTGCGGTAATCGCGCCGGCATGCGGCGATTCCGACACGTTGTTGAGGTCGGCGATCTTGCTGTCGATCATCTTCCGGTAAGGCCGCCACAACGGCATCCGCCACATCGGGTCGGCCTCGGCTTCGGCCGCGTCGAGCAACCCGCGCGCGAGCGCCTCGTCGTTGCAGAACAGCGCCGCCAGTTCCGGGCCGAGCGCCACCCGCGCCGCTCCGGTCAAGGTCGCCATGTCGATCAGCAGCGCCGGCTTCTCGGTCGCGGCCTCGGCCAGCGCATCGCACAGGATCAGCCGGCCCTCGGCATCGGTGTTGCCGATCTCGACGGTCAGCCCCTTGCGGGTGCGGACGATGTCCATCGGCCGCATGGCATTGCCGGACACCGAATTTTCGACGCAGGGCAGCAGCACCCGCAGCCGCACCGGCAGTTTCGCGTCCATGATCGCCTGGGCGAGGCCGAGCACGATCGCCGCACCGGCCATGTCCTTTTTCATCAGCCGCATGCCCGAGGCGGTTTTGAGGTCGAGCCCGCCGCTGTCGAAGCACACCCCCTTGCCGACCAAGGTCACCTTGGGCGCCGACGGCTCGCCCCAGACGATATCGACCAGGCGCGGCGCCCGCGTGCTGGCGCGGCCGACGGCATGGATCGTCGGATAGTTCTCGGCGAGGAGCTCGTCGCCGACGATCACCCGATGGCAAGCGCCGGCTGTCTCGGCGACCTGCACCGCCGCCGCTGCGAGCTCCTCCGGCCCGAGGTCGCCGGCCGGCGTGTTGACCAAGTCGCGGGCGAGGAACACGGCGCTGGCGAGCCGCTCGACCCGGCCGCGATCGGCGCCTTCGGGCCAGACCAATGCGGCGGCGGTGCGGCTCTTGGCGTGGTAGCGGGTAAAGGCATAGGTGCCGAGCGCCCAGCCGAGCGCGAGCTGCGTCGGATCGGCGCCGTCCGGAACGGCTTCGAGCCGATAGCTTCCCTCCGGCAGCGCCTCGGGCAGTCCGGCGAGCGCCCAAATCGCCTGGGCGGCGTCGCCTCGCCTCGCCGAGCCCGACCAGCACCCGGGCGAGCCCGCCCATCTCCCCCGGCACCAGGGCGAGCTTGCCGGCATCGGCCGAAAAGCCGATCGCCCGCAGCCAGTTGCGCTCATGCTCCGCCGCCCCTTCGAGCCAGGGCGAGAGCCGGTCCTTGGTCAAGGCGGCGATCGGGACAGCGCCGCCGGTCTTGTCGATCAGGGAGAACGTCATCGGTCATCTCGCGGTCGTATCGTTGGCGGAGAGAATGGCCCCGGTCGCGGCGCGAATGCAAAGCGCAGCCTGCATAGCCCTCGCCTTTCAATTCCAACGCTCCGCGAAGGCCCTTGCAGCCAGTCGGCGATCAACCGGGCCCGCCAACTCCCGCGGCAGCCGCTGCCCGTTCGAGCAGCCTGTCCCAGGTCGTCTCCTGCATGCTTGCGCGGGCTTCGATGCGCGCGAGCCAGTCGCGTAAATTCTCGTGTTCCCGCAAAATCGCAGCACCTTCCGGAGCCAGCGCCAACATCGACAAATGCGGCGCCAACAACAGATCGGCAAGGCTCAGCGCATCTCCCGCCATCCATGAGTGGCCATCCAACAACCGGGCGATCTCGGCGATGCAGATCCGCGCAGTGGGGATGGCCTGCATGACCTCTTCTTCATCGACCGGCCGATTGACACGCGGCGCGACGACTTATTCCGCCCCTTTTTCTTCGAGCGCGAGCAACGCCGCGCGCACGTAAGGGCTGCCGGGAATCCCGTGAACGATCATGTCCGACTTTATCATTGCCTCCTCTCCTCCAATTCTCGCGGAATTAGCATAGCCGGCGAAATAACGCTCGAATACCAAACCCCAGTCGCGGTCATTGCACTCGCCCGGGCCTCGCATGCCGGAGACGGTCCGCTGTTGCCAATGCTTTGTCCAGGCGGCAATGCCTTCGCCTATTTTTCCGGCAAGCACCAGCGCCTGACCAGATGACGCGGAATGCGGTGCGTCGGCGCCTGGGCAGACCTCGCTGCGGAAAAGCTGACGAAGCAGCCGACATCAAGCTGTTCGACGTGAACGATCGTGATGCCGGCGCTTATACGGCGACACCGGCGCTGGCGGCGTGGACGTTTCGGGGCAGCCTGATGGTGAATTCGGTGAATTCACCGGCCCGGCTGTCGACCGCGATCGTGCCGCCGTGCTCCTGAACCACGATGTCCCAGCTGATCGACAGGCCGAGGCCGGTGCCCTCCCCGGTCGGCTTGGTGGTGAAGAACGGCTGGAACAATTTGTCCCGGATTTCGGGCGGAATGCCGGCGCCGTTGTCGCGCACACGGATTTCGACCCTCTCACCGAGATCGCGCGATGTTACCTTCAGCGCCGGCCGAAAGCCGGGCTCGGCGCCGTCTTTCTGCGCGCTTGGTGGCGGCATAGAAACCGTTGCCGATCAGGTTCAGCAACACCCGCGTCACATCCTGCGGCACCAGCTCGATCGGTGCTATGGCGGCGGCGAAATCGCGCTCAAGGATGATGTTGAAGCTCTGGTCCCGGGCGCGCGCGCCGTGATAGGCGAGGTTCAGCGCCTCCTCGACCAGCGCGTTGAGATCGACCGCGCGGCGCTCGCCGCTCTCGCCACGCGAATGCTCCAGCATGCTCTTGACGATGCCGTCGGCCCGACTGCCGTGCTCGGCGATCTTTTCGAGATTGCCGGTCAGCATCGCGACGATTTCGTCGACCTCGGCGAGTTTGTCGCCGCCGAGCGCCGCCAATGCCGGCGCCGCGGCCTCCTTCAGCTCGTCGAGCAATTCGACCGACAGCCCGGCGAAGTTGTTTACGAAGTTGAGCGGGTTCTTGATCTCGTGAGCGATGCCGGCGGTCAATTGACCCAATGAGGCCATCTTCTCGGCCTGGATCAGCCTTGCCTGCGCCGCCTTCAGCTCGTGATAGGCGGCCTCGATCCTGCGGCTGGCTTCTTCTGCCGCGTCTCGAGCCGCTCTGATCTCTGCCTCGCTTCTCTTGCGCTCGGAGATGTCGGTATAGATCAGCACAAAGCCGCCTGCCGGCACCGGATTATGACGAATTTCGAGCACTCGTCCGTCCGGACGGATGCGCTCGAACACGTACTGCTCACCGGTCCGCTCGGTGACACGGCGAAGCTCAGCCTCCGGTTCGGCCCCCGCGCCGAATTCGCCACACTCAGTGAGATAGAGGATATATTCCGCAAAGCTCCGCGGCTCGGCGAGGAACGCATCAGGCAGATCCAAAATCTCCTGGAAAATGCGGTTCCAGGCCGCCAGCCGCAGCGCTTGGTCGAACATCGCCACGCCATCACCCATATTCTCGAAGGTGATGCGCAATTCGGCTTGGCGCTGTGCCAGCTCCTCGGTGCGCTCTTCGACCAGCCGTTCCAACCGCGCCGCTGCTTCGGCGCGCTCGGCGAGCAGCGCGTCGCGTTCGATCGCATGCTGGCGAAAAACCTCGACCGCACGGCCCATCGCGGACACTTCGTCGGAGCCCTGGGTATCAATGACCAGATCGCGCCCGCCGCCGGCGATCACTGCCATATTGCTGCTCAGCCGAGTGAGCCGCGTGACGATGCGGCGGCCGACGTATAGCCACACGATTAAAAAAGAGGACACTAGGCTCAGCGCGGCGACAGCGAGAAGAACGTTTCGTCCAACGGCTTGCACGCGGACCGCCTGCGCGTTGGCGCCATCGATCTCAAGCCGCGAGAAAGCGACCAGCTTGTCGATTGCCATTTTCAACCGGACCGAAAGCGTCTGATTTTCTTCAACCAGTCGCCGGCTTTCGACCTTGGCCGCTATCGCCTTGCGCACCCAGCTGAAGATGCTCTCTGCACCGGTTACAGCGGTTTGCAGCCTGCTGAGCTGCTTGAACAGTTCCGATGAGATGTCGAGATCGACATGGGATACGAGCCCATCCAGCGCGCGGATCGATTGTTGCGCCTGAGGCTCCAGCCGATCGATCTCGGTGGTGTCGGCGGCATTGGCCGCGCGACTGATCACCTCGAACGCATTCCCGGCCTCGCCCTGAATTTTGTCAAGCGACAGCAGGGCCGCCATTGCCTGGTCGAACTGGTCGTGGGCGGCGCGCCTTTCCTCCGGGCCCGCACTAGCCGAGGGCATCGCCAGCCGCAGCCGAGCAATCCGGGTGCTCAGATCGGCAAACCGCGGCCGCCAGGTATTGCCGAACTGCCGGTATGCCGAGAGGACCTCGTTGAACCCGCTCCTTATGCGATCATTAGCCGCCATCCCCTCCGACCACGCCACCCACATCAGGTCCAGATTGTGGTTGAGACGGGTCGTTGCATCGCTGATCTCGTCGAGCGCGCCGGGATCGAGGTTCGCGCCGCTCAGACGAGCGAGGATCGTCGACAGATCTGCCTGCTCGTCTCGCACGCGGCTCGTCAGTGCTTCGGCCTCCTTCGCGTCGCTCGCGTTCACCAGGGACGGACCGATGCCGACAATTTTTTCGCTTTTGCGCAAAAGCTCTCGCGCATCGAGCGCCACAGGCAGAGTCTCGAGGGTGATCCGGTCCAGGCTCCGCTCCACCTCGCGTAGCGCGTAAAGGCCCGCTGCGGCGGCGGCGACAACGAAGAGGCTGATCGCGATAAAGGCGAGGAGCAGCCGGCCCCTCAGTCCGGGGATGAACCGGAAGAGAGGCGAGAGCGGACGCACCCTCGGCGGCCGCAGCGAGCCCAGATCAGCCGAGGTTCCGGGTATCGACATGCTAGCCCTACCTCACCGATTTTGTGCCCATGTGTTTCGGTTCCGGGATGGAGCGGATCTGAACTCGAACGGCGCCCAGGCGAGACCTAATACTCTGGCCGCCGCTCGACTGATGAGGACTGTCATGACCGCCGCGGTCGGGACCTTCAGCGGGCGCCTTTCTCTAAGATCTTCCGGAAATGTCGAGATCGAGCCGGCCTGACAGGGAATTCGAACATGCCAACGGTTGCCGATGATAATTTTGTCCTCGGGCGGCCGCACTATGGTATGTCAGCTTACCTTAAGCGAATTCTGCTCTCAATAGGCTGCAGTCGCGAGCCGGGTGGAGACGGGGATGAACATTCTGACGCGGCGTTCGCTGCTTCGCGGCTCCCTCGCCTTTGGCGCCGCTCGGGCATTGGCGCGACCCCTGATCGCCAACGCCGCGGCCACGACCGCCGAGGTGTGGTGGCAGCAGGGCTTTGCCAAAGAGGAAGATGCCGCCTTCAAGAAGATGGTCGCCGAATACGAGAAGACGAGCGGTAATAAAATTGATTACAGTATTATTCCGTTTGCCGCGCTAGGCCGGAAGGCAATCTCGGCGGTCACCGGCGGCGTCGTCCCGGATGTAATCGAGATCTACGACCGCGAGTTCGCCCCGTTGAGCTCCTGGGACGACAAGCTCGTCGATGTTGGCGACATCGTCGAAACCCAGAAGGCGGATTTCGTCTCGGTCGCTATCGATTCCTGCTTTCTCTACAACAACACGAGGAAACAGCGCGGCTATTACATGGCGCCGATGAAGATCAATGGGGTTCCATTCCATATCTGGGGGTCGCTGGTCGAGAAGGCGGGCTACAAGGTCTCCGATATTCCCAACACCTGGGATGCCTTTCTGGATTTCTTCAAGCCGGTGCAAGACAGGTTGCGGGCGCAGGGGATGCGCAACATCCATGCCTACGGCTATCAGCTGACCGCCAACGGCAACGACCCGATCAATATCTTCAACGCGTTCCTGATCGCCCACGGCGGCAAGGAACTCGTCACGCCGGACGGCAGGCTCCACACCAATGATCCACAGGTGCGCGCGGCGGCGCTCAAGGCGATCGAGCAGCTGACCGGCCCTTTCAAGGACGGCTATGTGCCGCCGAGCTGCGTCAACTGGAACGATGCCGACGACAACAACGCCTTTCATTCCAAGCTGATGGTGATGGATTTCGATGGCACGATCTCGACCGAGATCACCGTCTATGACAAGAGAGAACTGTACGACGATATCGTGACCCGCGGCCTGCCCCTCGGCAACGACGGCAAGCAGCTGCCGAGCCAAATCGCGCTCATTGGTCCGGTGATCCCGAAAGGGGCGAAAAACGTCGCGGTGGCCAAGGAATTCATCAAATACGCGGTCCAGCCGAAAGTGCTGAATGAGTATCTAAAGGGCGGACTCGGCCGCTGGATGATACCGGTGCCCGAGATCGCCAAGAGCGACCCGTTCTGGCTCAAGGAGGACCCGCACCGCGAAGCATTCACCCAGGTTGCGCTACTTGGTGCGACACTGCCGATCCACGAGGTGTTCAACCCGGCCATTGCCCAAGTCAATTCCGAGCATCTCTTCAGCGTCGCCGAGTTCGATGTCATCAAAGCGGGGATGGCGCCGGAAGCGGCAATCGACAAGGCGTTCAGGCAAGTCGAGGCGATCTTCGCGAAATACCCGATCGAGCAGGCCTGAGGGGATCATTCGAGCGAGCCCCGGGCGCACCCGGATCGAGGATTGTCTTTGCCGCCCAGAAATGCCGGCTCGGCCTCGGCGCGCGAACCGTCGGCCTGGTGGGCGCCCACAGCAAGATGGGACTCGCCAATTTCGCCTACAACGAGTCACTGAGCAACTGCGGCGCCGCTCACGTCCAAGATAGCGGTATCGTCCGCCTCTCGGGCCCGTAGCCGCCACGGTTTGGCCACGAAATGATCGTATCGTCGACGGCAGGTCTCACCACCGACATGCCAGATCAGATGATCGAGACCTTCCCTTCGGCCGGCACACTTGAAGCGTTGCGGCGCGCGGCGCTCTCGCGACGGAGGAAGTATTATTTCCCGTCATTCCCGGTTCCCCGAATTTATTTCCCGGTTCGGACGAAAAAATTCCCGGTTCGCGGTCACGGGAATTCGTCGGCAAACAATTGATTTTTAGTATGTTTATTATGAAAACTGCGGCGGCGTAGGGCGAAATGGAAAAATTCTCGGTTGTTTTCCCGGTTCTACGGGAATGCCGCCCGGCCGGCGCCCGCGGCAGGTGGCGCTTATGCCGTCGGCGCCGGCGCCAGCGCCACCGCGGCTTCGCTGGTCAACAGCAGGAAGGTGAAGCTCTCCTGCAAATAAAGGCGGACCGCGGCGTCGGTATGGCTCAGATAGCCGATCGAGAAATCCTGGCCGATATGCAGGTCGAAATCGCCGCCGCGGGTGGTCAGCACATAAGCCGCCAGTGATCGCCGGAGCCCAGATGATCTCGGTCTCGACCAGCCGATGGATGTGCTGGATTACCGGATAGCCGTGGTCTCTCGCCTCGGCGACCGCGGTATAGGGCTCGGCGCCCAGCACCACCGAATAGGGGCCGTTGACGCCGGCGAGCCGCAGTTCGCTCAGCGCATGAGCGATCGCGTCCGGATAGTTGGCCACATCGGCCGGCAGGGTCACGACCGGGTTGCTGGCGCCCTGGCGGATACCCTGGATGCCGCCCGCTTCATAGCCCTCGAAGATCGCGCCGTCCTCGGCAAAGGCGATCTTTTTGGCGGCGTCCTTGGTCGGCTGCCAGTCGGAATCGTTGGCGCCGCGCTCGACGTCGTCGATCATCTGGCGGTCGAGCTCGAACGGCACGCGCAACTCGACCAGCGCCTTGACCTCGCGCTGGCGGGCGAGGATGCCGTCGCCCGGCGCCGCGATATTCCGCAGGTGGCCGGTGCCGACCGCGGAAAGCATGGTGCCGGCCGGTCCCTGCACATCGACCACGCGCCGGCCGGCAAGGTAGCGCTTCAAGGTGCGCGAGGCCTCTTCCTCGATCTGCGCCCAGGCGGCGTCTGAAATCGGCGCCAGTTCGCGGTGCAGGTTATTCATTCAGGGGACCTCTCTTCAGATTCAGGGAGCCGATGCCGAGCGAACCATCGTGCATCGGCGTAGTGGGTTGGGGGGGATCGGCCGCCGGCGCCGCCGCCGGCCCGTCGACGCGGCACATTCTCCAGAAACGTCGCGGTCGGCGCAAAGAACAGATTGCCGGTGACGGCGCGGCTGAAATCGAGAATGCGGTCGTAATTGCCGGGCGGCTTGCCGATGAACATGTTTTCGAGCATCTGCTCGATGGTCCGCGGCGAGCGGCGTAGCCGATGAAATAGGTGCCGAAGTCGCCCTTGCCGACCTCGCCGAACGGCATGTTGTCGCGGACGATTTTGACCTCTTCGCCGTTCTCGACGATCTTGGTCAGCTCGTTGTGCGCAAAGCTCGGCTTGACTGCGTCGTCGAGCTCGACATTGGTCAGTTTGGTGCGGCCGATGATGCGTTCTTGCGCCTCGGTCGGCAGTGCGTTCCAGGCATCCAGATCATGCAGGTATTTCTGCACGATCACATAGCTGCCGCCGGCGAATGCCGGGTCCTCGTCGCCGACGAAAATGGCGTCGAGCGCGGCCTGACCGTCCGGGTTCTCGGTGCCGTCGACAAAGCCGAGCAGGTCGCGCTGGTCGAAATAGCTGAAGCCGTGCACCTCGTCGGCCGACGACACCGCGCCGCCGATCCCGCTCCATGATTTGCGCCGCCAGCTCGAAGCACAGATCCATGCGCTGGGCGCGGATGTGGAACAGGATGTCGCCCGGCGTGGCGATAGCGAGCCGCGCGCCGGCGCGGAATTCGCGGAATGGATGCAGCTCCGCCGGGCGCGGCTTGCCGAACAGCCGGTCCCAGACTTCCGAGCCGAACGAGACGATGCAGGACAACCGGCCTTCGAGGTCGCGAAACCCGACCGCGCGCAGCAGATTGGCCATGTCGGCGCATAGCGAGCGAACGGCGGTCTCTGCCTCGGGCCCGGGATTGACCGTGACGACGAGGAAGATCGCGGCCGGCGTCAGCGGCGCCGCCACCAGCTGCGACAGCGCGCGCGTCTGCCCGGCGCGCCCAGGCGTGCTGCTCATTCATCGTCTCCGTGGGGTGGTCCCCCGCGGGGGGCCGGTTTCGGCCGGCGAGACCCGCATCCTCTGGGCGGCGACCATGCGACAGACTAAACGCGCGTGCAAGCCTTCGATATGCGATCGTGCCCTATGCGCTAGCCGAGCCCTGGACGAACCGCTCGCCAACACTGATAGTGTCGGATTTCGGACCGCTGTCACTGGACGGCACGCGTCAGCTGGGATTGACACAATCGATGAAGTGGCACCGCGCTATTGCTGCGATTGCGGGCTTGATGCTATTGGCGACATTAGCTCATGCGCAGCAACCGGTTCATCGCATCGGATTTCTCGCGAACATGAAGGACCCCACGTGGTTCCAGGCTTGGGAGGAAGGGTTACGTGAGCGCGGCTATATCGTGGGTCAGAATCTTGATGTAGAGTATCGGTTCTTCGAGGGTCAGACCGAGCGGATCCCGCGCTTGTGGCCGAGTTGGCGGCACAGCATCCGGAGCTCATCGTTACCTCGACGAGTAATTCGCAGTCGTAATTCACGACTTTGCTCCGACGATCCCGATGGTTTTCCTGACTGTCGCCGATCCGATCGGACTCGGCCTGGTCAAAAGTCTGGCGCATCCGGGCGGCAATGTGACCGGATTGGCGACATTCGAGCCCGAAGCATTCATCGCAAAACAGCTCCAGATCCTCAAAGAGTTCGTTCCACGGGCGTCACGGATCGCGGTGTTGATCAATCCCACATACCAAATGCACCAATTGGCGCTCCGGAAGCTCCGCGAAGCGGAGCGAGTATTGGGTGTGCAGCTGATCGTGGTCGAGGCAAGCAGCTCGGATCAATACGAAACGGCATTCGAGAAAGCTCACGCACAGGGCGCCGAGGCGATCCACATCTGGAACGGACCGCTGGTGTTCAAAAATTCCGCGAAGATCGTGGGGCTCGCTGCACGCTATCAGTTGCCGGCGATGTATATTGAGCCGCAGTACGTGGTGAATGGCGGGCTCGTTTCTTATGCTCCAAGATCAGCGGACTTCTGGAGCGGCGCTGCTGTGTATGTGGACAAGATCCTGAAGGGCGAAAAACCAGGTGATCTGCCGGTACAGCAACCGACCCGCTACTACCTAACCGTGAACCTAAAGACGGCAAAGGCTCTCGGCGTTACCGTCCCCCCTTCTCTCCTCGGGCAAGCCGACGAAGTAATTGAATAGCTTGCTACCGAGTAAGAGTCGAGTGCTCCGTGCGGCTCCCGAGCCCGGATGATCGCCAGCCGGCCTTCCTGCCAAAGGCAGTCGACCGCGGCAAAACCGGCCTCGCGGATCGTCCGCATTTGCGCGTCGATCCCGCCGATCAGACCGAACAAATCGTAGTCGAGGAAGACGCCGGCCGGCTTCAAAATACCGGCGACCGCGCGATAGCAGGCGGCGATCTGACCGAGATCGCGCAGATTATGGATCGCGATTGCCGAGACGGCGAGATCGAACGGGCCGCCGACGCCATCAGTCCATTTCGGATCGCGCAGATCGCCGACAACGTATTTCACTCGCTCGCCATGTGCAGCCAGACGTTGCCGCGCCTGATCGAGCATCGGCTGCGAATAATCCTGCAAGGTCACGCGGGCGCGCGGAAAGGCGCTCAGCACCTCCTCGGTCACCACGCCATAGCCGCCGCCGACATCCAATACCGTAATCTCGCCCTCTGCGGCATAGGGCGCCGCGGCGAGCATCTGCCGCAGGCGCAGGCGGCGTTCCTCGTCGCGCGTCAGGTCGCGCGCGATCCATTCGTCGACATAGCTCGCCGAGTGCCAATCGTGATGGTCCACCGAAATTCCGTCCCTCGTCGAAGACATCGCCTGCCCTCCTCGTCAGCACAGCTCCGCAGCGATCATATCCGAGGCTGCACGCTTGCGGCACCGGTCGAGTTGTGACAACCAGACGCGCAATCCGAGCCACAAGGAGCTAGCTGCAGATGCCGCGCTATGATTTCGACCTGTTCACGATCGGCGCCGGCTCTGGCGGGGTGGCGAGTTCGCGCCGTGCCGCCGGTTATGGCGCGCGTGTCGCGATCTGCGAGGAGCTGCGCGTCGGCGGCACTTGCGTGCTGCGCGGCTGCGTCCCGAAGAAATTGCTGGTCTACGGCGCGCAATTCGCCGACGCCTTTGCCGACGCCGCCGGCTTCGGCTGGACCGTGCCGCCGGCGCATTTCGACTGGCCGAGCCTGATCGCCGCCAAGGACAACGAAATCGGGCGTCTGTCGCAGATCTACATCAATATGCTCAACAATAGCGGCGTCGAGATCATCGACGGCCGCGGTATCGTATGCGACGCGCACACCGTCGAAGTCGCCGGACAGACCTATACCGCCGACAAGATCCTGATCGCCGTCGGCGGGCACCCGACCGTGCCGAACATCCCCGGCATCGAGCACGTGATCTCGTCGAACGAGGCGCTCGACCTTCCGCATCTGCCGCGCCGCATCGTGATCGTCGGCGGCGGCTACATCGCGGTCGAGTTCGCCGGCATCTTCAACGGTTTCGGCAGCGAGGTCGTCGAAATCATCCGGCGCGAGGATTTGCTCTACGGCTTCGACGACGACCTTCGCGTGGCATTAGCCCAGGAAATGCGCGGCCGCGGCATCGAGATCCATACCCGCACCCAGATCGCGCGCATCGTCAAGGCGCCGCGCGAGGGCTATTCGGTCTTCACCACGCACGGCCAGGAGATCTCGGCCGATCTGGTCATGTACGCGACCGGGCGCAAGCCCAACACGCGGGGCCTCGGCCTCGCCGAAGCCGGCGTGAAGCTCAACGACAACGGGGCGGTCGTCGTCGACGAATGGCAGCGCGCGACCGTGCCCAACATCTACGCCGTCGGCGATGTGACGGATCGGATCAACTTGACCCCGGTCGCCATCGCCGAAGGCCGCGCCATCGCCGAGACCCTCTACAACAACAACCCGATCAAGATGGACCACCGTGACGTCCCTTCGGCCGTGTTCAGCCAGCCGCCGATCGGGACCGTCGGACTGACCGAGGAGGAGGCGCGCCGGGAATTCGGCGAGGTCGACATCTACAGCGCCCGCTTCAAGCCGATGAAAAACACCTTGTCCGGGCGCGACGAGCGCACCCTGATGAAGCTCGTCGTCGACGCGCGCAGCGACCGCGTGCTGGGCTGCCACATGCTCGGCCCCGACGCGCCCGAAATCATCCAGGGTGTGGCGATCGCGGTCAAATGCGGCGCGACCAAGCGGCAGTTCGACCAGACCGTCGGCATCCATCCGAGTGCGGCCGAAGAGTTCGTCACGATGCGCGAAAAGGCCGTCCGCCCCAAACTCGCGGCGGAATAGGTCCGGGCTGCGGCGGGTCGTTCGCACGTCGTAGCGCGGGAAGCGACGGAATTTCAGCCGGTTTTCACCGCTTCTCCAGCCGGCGCTCGCACCACGGGATGCCGCGCATGCGAGCAGGGTCCGGGCAGCGCCGGTCACCCACCGGGAGCCGGGGTGCCCTTGCCGGCGAGTTCGGCCTCCTCTGCGGCCTCGCGTTTGGCGCGCGCCTTCTCGACCATGCGGCAGGAGATGATCGAAGCCTCGAACAGGATGATCAGCGGGATCGCCAGGCTCGTCTGGCTGATCACATCGGGCGGGGTCAGCACCGCGGCGACGACGAACATGATGACGATTGCGTAGCGGCGTTTCGAGGCGAGCCCGGCCGCGGTGACGAGCCCGACCCGCGCCATCAGGGTCAACAGCACCGGCATCTGAAAGGCGACGCCAAAGGCGAGCAGCAAAGTCATAACCGAGCGACAGGTACTCGTTGACCTTGGCCTCGAGAACAATCGGCAATGTTCCGGGACCGCCTGGCGACTCAAAGCTGACGAAAAAGCGCCAAGCATATGGTATCACGACAAAATACGCGAGCGAGGCGCCCATCAGAAACAGCACCGGCGTCGCGAACAAGTAAGGGAAAAAGGCCCTCTTTTCAGTCTTGTAGAGGCCCGGCGCGACGAATTTCCAGATTTGCATCGCCACGATCGGAAAGGCGATGCACAGCGCCGCCCAGAACGAGACTTTGACATAGGTGAAAAAGGCTTCGGTCAGGCCGGTGTAGATCAAATGCCGTCCGGTTTGGCCGGCAAAGATCACCGCGAGCGGATGGACCAGGAAACCGTAAATCCGGAACTTGAACTGATAACATACGAGAAACGCGACCATGATCGCGCCGATCGACCACATCAGCCGGTTGCGCAGCTCGATCAGGTGGTCGAGCAACGGCATGCGCCCCTCTTCGAGCTCGCCTTCCCGATCGTCCTCCATCATGGCGACCTACGGTTGGGGCGGCCCGGGGTCGCGGGCGAGCGCACCGGGCGGCGCGTCAACCCCCGGCGCCGGTTCGCCGGTCGCGGGTTCCGTCGAGCCGGGCCCGGGCAGTCGCCGGCGCCGAGGGCGCGGCATCGCCCAGCGGGGATGCGAGTGGCGCAGGCTGCTGCGCCGCTGCCTCGATTGCCGGCTCGCCGCCCTCGGCGACCGGTAGCGGCAATGCTTGTGTCTCAGAAAAGTTCGGCAGTTCAGGCGGTTTCAGACTTTCGCTCAGGCTTCCGGTTGGATCGATCGTGTTGTGGAACTCCTTGTCGAGATCGAATTCGGTCGCCTTTTTGAGGTCTTCGCCGCACCTCTTCGAGCTCGGCCTCGCGGATCATCTGGTCGATGCTGCTCTGAAACTCTCGCGACATGGTGCGCGCCTTGCGCATCCAATAGCCGGCGACGCGCATCACCTTCGGCAAATCCTTCGGTCCGATAAAGACGAGCGCCACGAGTCCCGATCAGCAGAATCTCTGACCAGCCCAGATCAAACAGCATCGGATCGCATTCCGCTCCGAAGTTTAGACATGGCCGAGGCTCCGCAAAACGGGCGCGATGATGTCAGAAAGGGCCGATGCCGGCAACGCTGCCCTCATTCGGGCTAACGGCCGACCGGCGACATTTCGCTCGCCGTGCCGCTCTGCAGCGCATCGCCTCGAGGGTCAGCGGCGCACCAGCCAGACCAGGGCGACGCCGGCGCAGGCGGCGGCGAGGCCAGCGATCCGCAACGCCTGCGGCGGGATCGAGACGGCCTGAGCCGCAGCCCGCTTCATGCCCTTTGGAAACAAGGCGTAGAGACAACCCTCGATCACCAGCACGAGGGCGAGCGCCGTCCACAGGTCATTCATTGCCGGATCGGTCTGCCCAATTACCGGTCGTGAGCGATGTTCGGTTCACCGCGAGCCGGGTTTCGTCGTGGTCGCCGCTTGCGGCGGCGGCGTCCCGGCCGGGTTCCCGAAGAATCGGAAAAAACTGCTGTTGGGGTTCAGCACGAACGACGTATTGTTGCCGGTGAGCGCGTCGCGATAGGCCTGCAAAGACCGATAAAAGACAAAGAAATCCTTATCCTGGTCGTAAGCGTTCGCATAGATCTCGATGGCCTTGGCGTCGCCGTCGCCGCGCACCTTCTGCGCGTCGCGCTGCGCGTCGGCAAGGATCACCGTACGTTCGCGGTCGGCGTTGGCGCGAACGGTCTTCGCCGCCTGGGCGCCTTCGCCGCGGTATAAGGCCGCCTGCTGCTGCCGTTCGGACCGCATGCGGGCAAAGATCGCCTCGCTGTTCTGCGGCGGCAGATCGGCGCGGCGGATGCGCACATCGACGACCTCGATGCCAAAGGGCTTGGCCTGGCCGGCGACCGCGTCGCGGATCTGCCGCATGATTTTCGCCCGCTCCGGCGACAGCAGCGCCGACAGGGTCACATTGCCGATGACTTGCCGCAGGCTGCCGCTGACGAGCGCGCCGAGCCGGGCCCGCGCCGTGAGTTCGGAGAAGACGGTCTGATAGAACAGCAGCGGGTTGGTGATGCGGTAGCGGGCATAGGTGTCGACGATGAGCCGTTTCTGATCCGACGCGATGACCTCCTCGGGCGGCGGCTCGAAATCGAGCAGGCGCTTGTCGTAGATGATCACATTCTGAATGAACGGCTTCTTGATCTGCAGGCCGGGGTCGCGAATGACCCGGAGCGGCTGGCCGAACTGGAGCACCAGCGCCTGCTCGGTCTGGTCGACGATGAACAGCGAGCTCATCGCGAAGATGCCGGCAACGACCAGCACCGCGGCGACGGCAAACAAAACGCGCCGGCTCATCGTTTGGTCCTCATCGCCGGCTCTTCCTCATTGCTGCCCGCCGCTCGGTTGCGGTGTCGAGGTCGCGGTGTCCGACGATTGACGCCTGGGTCCCGCCGTCCTGGAGCCGTGCCGCCGGGGGCGCTTGCCGCGGGCAGCGCGGCGGCCTTGCCGCCGCTGCCGAGGGTGGGCAGCGGCAGAAAGGGAAGCACCCCGTTACCGCCTTGCGCAGATTTGTCGAGGATCACCTTGTTGCTGTTCTTCAGCACCTCCTCCATGGTCTCGAGGTAGAGCCGTTCGGTGGTCACGTCCTGCGCCGCCTTGAACGCGTGGTAGACCGAAAGGAAACGCGCGGCGTCGCCTTGCGCGCGGGCGACGGTCGCCAGGCGATAGGCTTCGCCCTGCTGCTCGATCTGCACCGCATCGCCGCGCGCCCCGGGGATGATGCCGTTGCGATAGGTCTCGGCCTCGTTGCGCAGCCGGGCTTGGTCGGCGAGCGCCGCCTGTACGTCGCGAAACGCGTCGATGACCTCGGCTGGCGGATCGACCCGCTGCAGCTGCAGCTGGGTGATCTGGATCCCGGCGCTGTAGCTGTCGAGGATCGACTGCAGCAATTGGCGGGTGTCCGCCTCGATCTTGGCCCGCCCTTCGGCCAGCGCCTGGGCGATCGGGGTTTCGCCGACGACCTCGCGCATCGCGCTTTCGGCGGCCGATTTGACCGTCAGCTCCGGGTCGCGGATGTTGAACAGATACGCCTTGGCGTCATCGATCACCCAGAAGACGGTAAAGTTGATGTCGACGATATTCTCGTCGCCGGTCAGCATCAGCGCCTCTTCCGGCACCTGGCGTACCCCGGCCTGGCCGAGCCTCGCTGGTGCCGGAACGGAAACCGATCTCGGTGCGGTTGACCCGGGTGACGCTCGGCGTCAGCACCGTCTCGATCGGGCCCGGCAGATGATAATTGAGCCCGGGCTGGGTCGTGCGGTTGTAGGCGCCAAAGCGCAGCACGATCCCGACCTCGTCGGGCAGCACCCGATAGAAGCCGCTTGCCAGCCAGATCACGAGGACGGCGAGGATGACGATGGCGATCCCGGTGCCGGTGCCGAACCCGCCCGGCATCAGGCGCCGGACCCGGTCCTGGCCGCGCCGCAGCAGGTCTTCGAAATCGGGCGGATAGGGCCCGCGCCCGCGCGGCCCGGGGCCGCCGCCATTATTGCGGGGACCGCTGCCCCAGGGGCCGCCGCCGCGAGGACCGCCGCCCCACGGGCCGCCCCCCTGACTTAGCCAGAACATCGGCCTGAACCTTTCCGCGCCGTTGAGTCGGCCCGAGCTCGGCTTGGCTGCGGTCTCCGAGAGCGCGGCGCACCAGACGCCTGACCCGATAGAGGGCGGGTGCGGGTGTTGTCAAGCAGAGCCGGCAGCCCCAAATCCGGTTTGGCCGGCTGAACTCGCTGATCGGTTGCGTCGGATCGGGTGATCCTCGCGGCGACCGTACCCTCAGCCTATTGTGCCGACTATCGGATTGGCCGGCAGATCGGCTGCGCACGGAAACGGCCGACGATCGCGTTATCCAGATTTCGCCCGCCGCGGGCTGGGGAGTGAGATGGCCGCAATCACCGAAAAACAGATCCTCGACGCCCTCTCGACGGTTCCCGATCCCGAGCGCGGCGGCGACATCGTCTCGCTCGGCATGGTCTCGGGGATGGCGATCCGCGACGGCAACGTCGCCTTTTCGATCGAGGTCGAGCCCGAGCGCGGGCCGCGGCTGGAACCGCTGCGCAAAGCCGCCGAAAAGGCGGTCGAGGCGCTGCCCGATGTGCTCTCGGTCACCGCGGTGCTGACCGCGCAGGCCGCTCCCCGCGGCCGCGTCGCACCCCAGCCGGCGGCCGCCCCGTCCGGCCGCCCCGCCCCGCACGCCGCCAACCGGATGCAGCGCGGCGCCGTCCCCGGGGTCGGCGCCATCGTCGCGGTCGCTTCGGGCAAGGGCGGGGTCGGCAAGTCGACCGTCGCCGCCAATCTGGCGCTGGCGCTGAAGGCCAACGGGCTGCGCGTCGGCGTGCTCGACGCCGATATTTACGGGCCCTCGATGCCGCGCATGCTGGGGATCTCCGGCCGGCCGTCCTCGCCCGACGGCAAGCGGCTGACGCCGATGGAAAATTACGGGCTGCGCTGCATGTCGATGGGATTTCTCGTGCCCGAGGACAAGCCGATGATCTGGCGCGGCCCGATGGTCATGAGCGCCCTGCAGCAGATGCTGCGCGAGGTCAACTGGGGCGATCTCGACATCATGGTCGTCGACATGCCGCCCGGCACCGGCGACGCGCAGCTGACCATGGCCCAGCAGGTGCCGCTCGCCGGCGCGGTCATCGTCTCGACCCCGCAGGACATCGCCCTGCTCGACGCGCGCAAGGGGCTCAACATGTTCCGCCAGGTCGAGGTGCCGGTGCTCGGCATCATCGAGAACATGAGCTATTTCCTGTGCCCGCATTGCGGCGGCCGCAGCGAGATCTTCAGCCACGGCGGCGCCCGCCTCGAGGCCGAGCGCCTCGGCACCGAGTTTCTGGGCGAGGTTCCGCTCGACCTCCAGATCCGCGAGACCTCGGATTCGGGCCATCCGATCACCGTCTCCGACCCCGACAACCCGCACTCCCTGGTCTTCCGCGCCATCGCCGCGCGCATCTGGGAAAAAATCGCCGGCGCCGACGCCGTAGGCCGCGCCCCACCCCGCATCGTCATCGAATAGCCGCCCGGCACAATCGAGGCGCCGCCAAGGCCTAGCGCGTCGAACGACGCATAATGGCGCTTATGGAAAACTCACTGTGCTCGCACTTCGCGGCAGGGCCGTCATCACTCAATTCGGTTGCCAAGGAGGCGTCGCCAGATTGGGAAGCCCAGATATTTCGGAAAGGAAAAAACACGAGTTGCTAACATCACAAACAAAGATGGCACCGGCATGTCCGTAGGTGGTTGATACGAACATCCTGAAGCCATTCCCAGCGTTAAGAAGGCATCCGATAGTCGTTGACATGCTTTCCCGATTTGCAAACTTATCATACCGAACACCAGTCAACGGTACCGATATTTTACGTCAGTACCATTAAGAATTTCCCGCATATAAAGTCAGATTACCTGCATATTTCGTAGCATATAATACCGTATGTCCAATAGTCATTCGCTTTCGGATCACCAATGATAGTCCGTACAAAGCCAAATTACTGATATTGTTCTTGATACTCGAATTGTGTTGCATTAACTCCATTACATGGGGTTTGGTCACTGCGTTATCGCATTTCAAATTTAATATTTGCGCAGACCATATCGGTTTTAGCTGCTGTCATGCGTTGTCCGGAAGTTGCGCATCTTTTGTGATTAGTTAAATAAAGTGATTATCTTCTTCCGGTCACCGGGGTTCAAGTAATTCTGACGACATCTCAGATCGTTGATCATTGAATGCCGTTTTACATGTCGAGTCTGTCGAGCAATATAGCCAATATTGCGCAGAGAAACAATAACCCGGCGATCACGTAGCAAATTTTACCTTGTTTCATTTAAATCCGCTAGCAGGATCGGTGTCGACCTGAATGCACGTAATAGCTATCCTAGGGCGAACAAGATAGGAAGGTACCGTCGATAAACTGCCGCATGCCTATCCTTCTCTATATTGCTTTAAGCGGGTCATCGTAAGTCGGCTTGCGCTAGTCTAAGCCCATCTAGTGTTTTTGGCCGGTCGACGTGCTGGCTGTCAAAGTCGCATAACCTATCATGACAACCAGTTAGAGGCCTGGCGAAGACTCGCTTCCTCAACCTTATAGTTTCGCGGAACATCCGCCGTTTTGACTTGGTTTCAGCCTGGGCTATACCGGGCCTGGTGAATAGCCGCTCGGCTCGGAAATACCAGCTCGTAGGATGGGTTGAGCGCAGCAAAACCCATCACGGTTTGCCGGACACGCTCTGCTGATCCATGGGCCCGCCCGTTACTGCCTGCTAAAGGTGAAATCGCAGGTGCGGACTTGGCCGTTGTTTTGATACGCCCGCCAATTGCCGTCGCCTCGCGAGGCGTCGAAGTGCGCGGTCACGTCGTGTTCGTAAGGAACGCCCTGCACACTTCGGTCGAGGTTGTAGTGGGGATCGCCGGTCAGGCCGCGCGCTTCCAAATTGGCAGCGCCGTCCGGTTGAATGCGCCCATCGAGCGACAGCCAGCCCGGCTGACCGGCACGGCCGTGCTCGCCGTGGAGCGTGGCTTCCTTGACGTCGGCGGTGAACTCTACAGTGAACGGAAGGGCGCCGCCCGGAGCCTTGGGGCAGACGAGGATCACCCCCCACCTCCCATCGAAGCGGCCGGTGTCGGGTGTTGCCGACCAGGCGCTCGCGGACCAGAGCGCCGACAATAACCCGAACACAAGGAGCATCCCCCGCTGCATTTCCGCTTCCTCCCGATTTGGCGTCGTGCCGCCGGAACAGTCCACGATATTCATTGGATAGAAAGCCTTACGCCGGGCGGCCGAGGAGGGCCATCAGCTCGCGCCATTCGCGGGGGGAGAGGTTGCTCGACGGCTGGTCGACGGGTTCGCCGGCGAGCAGGCGGCGGATCACGGCGAGCCCTTTGGCGGAGATCGTCGCTGAGTTCATGCGGTATTCGAGAAAGGCCGCGTAGGTCATCGGGACCCAGCGCTTCACGGTGTCGAGCATCGCCTCGGCATAGGCGCGGATCTCGTATTGCGCATGCGGATCGGCGCGCAACGACAGGAAATGCAAGAGGTTGTGGAGATCAATCTTCCAATACCATTGGGTATAGAAGCCGAGCGTCAGGTTGATGCGCGCCAGTTCCCGCGCGAGGCCGGGCCGGTCGGGGTCGAGAGCGGCGCCCGAGGCATCCTCGTTCAGCAATTCGGCATAGCCGGCATAGGCGCGCTCGGCATCCTCGCGCAGCAGATCGAGCACCCGCAGCGCCGCCGGCCCGCCGTGTTGGCTGCCATCAATCTCGATAATCAGCCGTGCGTCGTAGCAAACAAAATCAGCGATGTAACGCCCCAGAGGCACCTGCCGGCGGAATCTGTGCCCGTCGATTTGATACAACCTAAGATTCGCCAGACACTGTTCTCGGCGTCTGTCATCTCTCTTCGCAAGGATCGCGCACGATCCCGCGCACCGGCAATCGGGTACTCCTTCATTTCGGTACTAACCTTTCCGAGCAGTCACCCCCTCCCAACCCTCCCCATCGAGGGGGAGGGTCCTAACCGCGTTTGGGGTCGACCGTTAGCGCACCCCGAGGATCGAGCCGGTGACTGCGCGCGGGTCGCGGCGCGGCCAGCGCCCGCATTCGACCTGATGAAAGAACTCGTCGAGGCTGCGGTTGAACAGGTCCGGCTCTTCGAGGTTCAGCGCGTGGCCGGTATTGGGAAAGACGACGAGCGCCGCCGATGGGATCGTCCGCTTCATCAACAGGCCGGGTTCGAGGCACGGGTCGTCCTCGTCGCCGGTCATGACCAGGGTCGGCACCTCGAGCCGGCGCATCGGCTCGATCGAGATCCCATAACGACGGGCGCCGCGCCTGCACGCCGCGCATCGTCAAGGCCGAGCCCTGGGTCGAATGCCCGGCGAGGTTCGCGGCGAATTCGTTCCAGCCGCGCGGGTCCTTGTTCTGGAACTGCACCCGGCTCGGGCCCTGGGAATAGGTCTTGGCGGCGACGCTCATCCCGGAGCCCTCGATCAGGGCGATGGTCTTGGCGGTCTCGTCGTGAAATTGCTGGCGCTTGCCGGGTTCGGCGCCATAGCCGCAGCCGGCCACCACCAGTGACAGCGCGCGGTCCGGGATAGGCGAGGCCGAAATGCAAGACGGCGAAACCGCCCATCGAGATGCCGACGACATGCGCCTTGTCGATATCAAGCGCGTCGAGCACGGCGCGGATGTCGTCGCGGGCGCGCTCTTGCGAATAGCGCGCCGGATCTTCGGGCACGTCCGAGGGCGGGTAGCCGCGGGCATTGTAGGCGACGCAGCGATAGCGCCGCCCGAAATAGCGCATCTGGCCTTCGTAGCCGCGATAATCGTCGGCGAATTCGTGGACGAAGACGATCGGCGTCCCCGACCCGGTCTCCTCGTAATAGAGGCGGACGCCGTCATCGGTCGTCAGCTGTGGCATCGCCGTCTCCTTGCCTGAAGCAGTGCGGCCATCCTAGGGGCGCCCCAGGGCCTGCGGCAAGCGGCGCTGGGCGTCCACGATTGGCACGGTTCTTGTGTGTAAGATATCAGGTCCGGGCCTCTGCCGCGCTCGCAGACGCCGATCCGGGCCGGGATCGCCGGATCTCTTCCGGACCTCATTCCCGGACCAGCCCTCTCCCGTGCACAGCCAACGCGCAACTGCCCAAGTCCCGCGCAAGCGCCCTCGGGAGACGGCAAATACGGGCGGTATTTTCGGCAATGCCTCGGCAAGCTAGGCCTCTGCGACGACAGCGGGCCGGGCGGCAGTCGCCGGACTCGCCGCGTTCGTGTATGGTCCCTCCGGGATTGATTTGTTCCGGGAGGGACCGACGATGCGCATCCACAATCTCTATACCGACGCCAACGGCCAATCGCATTTCCGCGACATCGAGGTCGAATGGGCCGAAGAGCGGCGCGGCAGCAAAATGTCGAAACGCCTTCCGGCGTCAGGCATCATCTTTCGCGAGACCCAGGCCGAGCACGACATCGACTGGCACCCCGCGCCGCGCCGCCAATACATCATCAACCTCGACGCCGGGGTCAAAATCACCGCCAGCGACGGCGAGAGCCGGCTGATCGGCACGGGCGAGGTGATCCTGGTCGAAGACACCACCGGCAAGGGCCATCTCTCGCAGCACGTCGAAGGCAAGATCCGCCATTCGATCTTCGTGCCGGTCGAGTAACCACTGCCGCGAGCCTCGAGCGCCGGGCTTTCGGGGACGCCGGGGAACACCGTAGGCAGGGACGCGTCTCGGCATGCCGTAGCCCACGACACAAAATCGCTTTGCGCGGACTTGATCCGGGCATCCACGTCTTGGAAAGCCGGAGGCCCACCTGGAAAAGGCGTGGATGGCCGGGTCAGGCCCACGGCTGTCCGGTTTGGCGAGATTGGTTGTACAATAGCCCTTTGGCCTCTACTCGCAGTCGTCATGGCCGGGCTTGACCAGAACAAGTCCGGCCATGACGACTGGCAAGCGAGGAAATATTTCGCATCACGCGGTCACTTTGTATGCAAATTCAAACAGGACAGCCGCGGGGTCAGGCCCGGCCACAGCGGCCTTAAGTTGTTCTGATTTTCCTCTTCTACAACTGTATTTGCCGAACCGGACAGCCCCGGCTCGCGGCCGGGCTTCATGGAAACCGCGCCGGCCCCTCGGTATCAGCGGTGCATGCCGCCGAAGCCGCCATGCCCGGCGCCAGCCCCATGAGCGAAGCCGTGCGCCAAATCCATGGGCAAAACCGTGCACGAAGCCGTGGTTGAACCCATGGAAGAAATGGAATCTCTGCACCACGACGATCGCCGGCGCGAAGCCCCAAAACCACGGGCCGCCGGCCCAATCCGGGCCCCAGTCTTGATAATTGCCCGGTGAGGCGTAGTCGTTTGGCGACGCGCCGGCGGCCGGCGGTGGCGGCACCGTGTAGACCTGCGGCGGCAATCCCGGCGTGTACTGAGTGGCGCGCCAGCTGCCGTCGGGCTGCGGGCAGGCAACGACCGTCGCCTGTAGCGACTGCCCGCCGACGATGACCGGCAGCGGATAGCTGACACAAGCGGCAGCGCCCGGTGCGGGTGGGGTATCGGCGGCGCGCAACACCGCGGGCTGCGGATCGGCCGCGTTCCCGCCGGTCCCCGGCCCGACATCCTCCGCAATCCAAAAGCCCGGACGGCGCTGCACAAGACGCCCGCTGATGTCCGCCGTATGGCAGGCCGAGTGGGCCAACTGGTCCGCCGTCCCGTTCGTTAGGGCGGCGACGCGGCAATCGGCCTGCGAGCTGGTTTGCGCCGGTTGCGAGCCGCCTGCCGTCGCCGCGCACGCGGTCCCGTTGCCGGCAAATTGGCCAACCGCGAGCGCCAACATCACGGCCAGAGTCGGGATCGAGCGCATGCCTGCCTCCACCCCGGAAATATTGGGCCGAACCCTCCGCGATTTGGAGCCGCCCGGTGCACATTTTCGTGACCCCGACCGACCCGGGGTGTAGATCACGGCGGCGACCGAAACGAGCTGCTGCGCCGGCTTCGGAGGCTCGGCAGCGAGGCGTCGAGGTTCGGCTTGACGAACTGAGGGGCAACGGGAGCCATGCCGCTCGTTATTACGGCTTGCGCCGAACGACGTTGAAAGACCGTCGCGAGGAACTCGGAACCGGTCTACTGCGCGAGATGCTGCGCCCAGCTCGGCCTCAGCCCACGCGACCTTGAATAGGAGACCGGGCCCGCGATGTTCCGAACACTTTTCAGCAACCCAGCCCGGCTCGACCCTGATGAACAAGGTCGCCTTGTCGTCCACTTTCCGGATTTGCCGGATGCTTTAACCGACGCCGCCAACGAGGCCGAAGCCTTGAGCGAGGCGAGCGATTGCCTGTCAACGGCGCTTGCCGCTCGTATTGCCAATGGCGAGGACATCCCGCCACCGAGCCGATTGCGCCGCGGGCAATACCTGATCGCGCCGGAGGCGACAATGGCGCTTAAGGCGGCGCTCCACGGCGCGTTGCGCGCCCGCAAGATGACCGTCGCCGAGCTGGCGCGCCGGTGACGATCTCGACGACGCCTTTGCCTGGAAGGAAGAACGCACCCTGTCGCGGGCGCTGACCCTGCAATACGACAAGGTCGTGTTCATCCTGGAGCCAGGCGAGCACGCCAAGACCGCGATCGGCAAGCGGGTCACCGTGGTCGATTATCCCGACGGGCGCCTGGCGATCCGCTATCAGGGCGTCGAACTGGCGTATCGGACCCTCGACAAAATTCGCCAGGTCTCGCAGGCCGCGATCGTCGAGAACAAACCGCTCGGCGCCGCGCTCGCCTTCATCCGCGAGCAGCAGCGCCGCCGCGGACTGGAGCGGCGCAGCGATCGCGCCCCGCGCCGCCGCGATCAGCACAACCCTCATCTGTTCAAAGTCGGCTGAGGCGCTCTGCCAGCCGGGCGGGGCCGAGCCCGCCCGGTAAAACAAAACCGGTGCGGTTTCGCGCGTCCGTACCGCGGGCGCCGCTCGGGCGCCGCGCCGCGCCGGGGCTCCGCGCCCGCCCGCCGCCCGACCCTAGCGCACTGACATTTCTAAATTGGGAAATCACTGACATCTCTATCTGGGCTGGACATCGCGCGCGAGGGACGATTGTACGGCGGTATTCTCCGCCAAGTCGGGTACTTCGGGGCGGAGTGATTTCCCAAGGTGCTCACAAAGGTTTTGGAATTGATGCTGGTCCTTGCGTTGGAATAAGCCGACCGCAAGCCCGCAGGCATTGGGACAGCCGGCAACATGTAAAGAATGCGAAGCGCATCGTGATCGAGACACCAAACGTTTGGAACCTTCTTGACCTCTATCAATGCGATTATGCCGGCTTCAGAAGGAGCTTGCATCCATCGTAGAGGACGAGGTCAACACGGCCAGTCTTACGGTCACCTCCGCTTTTAAACGTTTTTCCGAGGTTTGTTCCTGCATCTTTTTCAAAGTCTGAAATTCTTCGTTCCAGATACACGTAGTAGCCACGTGTTTTCCTCAGAATTCGAAGCTATCTAGGCCTTGAGCCAGAACTCGGGCGTACCCCAGACGCCCCCATCCCCAGTCATCTCAAGGTAATCTTCGATCGCGGTCGCACCCGATTTTAGGACCGCCGCAAGAAGATCCACAGGCTGCATATCCGGGTCACCCCGCCTTCAGCATTCGCGCGGCATCGACCGCGGCGTAGGTCAGGATGCCATCGGCGCCGGCGCGTTTGAAGGCGATCAGGCTTTCCATGATCGCGCGGTCGCCGTCGAGCCAACCATTCAGCGCCGCGGCGTGCAACATCGCGTATTCGCCGGACACTTGATACGCGTAGGTCGGCACCCGGAACGCCTCTTTGACCCGGCGGACCACATCGAGATAAGGCATGCCGGGCTTGACCATGACCATGTCGGCGCCTTCTTGAATGTCGAGCGCGACCTCGCGCAGGGCCTCGTCGCCATTGGCCGGGTCCATCTGGTAGGTGCGCTTGTCGGCGCTGCCGAGTGCCGTCTTCGAGCCGATCGCGTCGCGGAACGGGCCATAAAAGGCCGAGGCGTATTTGGCCGCATACGACATGATGCGGACATGGGCGAACCCGGCCTCGTCGAGTGCCAAGCGCACCGCGCCGACCCGCCCGTCCATCATGTCGGAAGGCGCGATGATGTCGCAGCCGGCCTCGGCCTGCACCACCGCCTGGCGGCGCAGCAGCGCCACGGTCTCGTCGTTTTCGACATAGCCGGCGCGGATCACCCCGTCATGGCCGTGCGAGGTGAACGGGTCGAGCGCCACGTCGCACAGCACGCCGAGATCGGGTAGCGCTTTCTTCAATGCGGTCACCGCGCGGCAGACCAGATTGCCGGGGTTGAGCGCCTCGCTGCCTTCTTCATCCTTAAGCGAGGCGGGCACCGCCGGGAACACCGCGATCGTCGGAATGCCGAGCGCGGCGGCCTCGCCGGCGGCGTCTACCAATGCCGGGATCGGCAGGCGAAACACGCCGGGCATCGAGGCGATCGGCTGCTTACGGCCCTCGTCATGAACGAAAACCGGCCAGATCAGATCGCCTGAGGTCAGCACGTTCTCGGCAACGAGCTTGCGCGACCAGGCGTCGCGGCGGTTGCGGCGCAGCCGGAGGCGAGGGTACGGGGCGAGCGGCGGTAGAAACTCGGTCACGGAAGCTCTCCCGAGAGAGGAGGCGGCGAAAACGCGGACCGCTGGAAAATAGGCGCAACCGGCATGGCTGGCAACGTGGGGACGGACCTAATAGCGGCGTCACCCTCGCGGTAAGACCGATGCCGGCGCCATTTCCCGTGAACCGGGAAAATAATCGGGAATCTCGTCGATTCAGCCTTTCGGCGACCGTTCAGCCCTGAAAACGGGGTTTATTCGTCAATGGCTTGCGGTAAAATTCCCGTAGCGACATAACCGGGAATTTTTTTGCCCCGAACCGGGAATTAATTTCGCCTAACCGGGAATTTACGGGAACTTCCAGAGCGAGCAGGATGCCTGCCCCGCAGGCCCGGCTTTCCGCCCATTGAATCACCGGGCATCCGATAAAGCCTCCAATTGTTCGCATCCGCCGGACCAATAGCCGCAATCGGGTACGATCATAGAACGGCTTCTTGGCGGCAGCGTGGCGATGCCGGTTGAAATCGCACGACCGGGTGCATTCGCGCGCGAAAAGCCTCATACTTATGCATGGTTTGTGCCCGCGAGATTTATCGCTTTACGTGTTCTTCGCGTTGCGGGCGGCGTCGCGGGTTCTGCGCTGAAGAGCGTCCGCTCACTGCGCAACGGTCAAAGCGGCCGGTATCTTGATCCCGATCTCGCGATAATAGCGCACCGCACCGGGATGATAGGGGATGAAGGTGTTGCGGTTCAAATTTGCTACCACGCTGTCCCGCGCGGCGGGGATGGCCTTCACCATGCGGTCGTGATTAGCGTAAAAGGCTTTGACGATCGCATAGACCAGGTCGTCCTGGAGGTCCTTGCTGACCACGCCCAGATTGTACAGGCCGATCGTCTTATAGTCGATCTTCAGCGAGGGATAGGTCCCCGCCGACACCACCGATGCAGAGAGTTCGGGCATCGCCTTGCGCAGCTTGGCGATTTCGACGACGCTGAGCGGAACGAAGCGGATTTCCCCAGTCCGGTCGAGTTCGGCAACGACAGGGAACGGGACCCCGGCCGCGCCGACAAGAGCATCGAGAAGGCCGGAGTGCAGCTGTGAGCTGAGGGTGTTCCAGGCGCCAAAGCGTACGGCCGGGGAGATCCCGAGCGTCTCAAAGATCTTTTGTGCATACGTTCCTGCAGTGCCGCCCTGGGGGCCCGCGCCGACCCGCTTGTCGGCCATGTCTCGCAGAGAGCCAATCCCGGAGCTTTTCGCCGCCAAAAACTGCAGCGGAGTGTCGTACATCGGGAACAGCGCGCGCATCGAGCGCAGCTTTTTGCCGTGGGTCCAGGCGCCGCTGCCGTTCCACGCTTGAAGGGCGGTGCCGGTGGTGACGAAACCGAGCTGGGCGTCGCCGCTCTCGATCAGCAGGATATTTTGATCCGTGCCTTGCGTGGCCTGCGCCTCTACCGGCATGCCGAGCGCTTCGGTGAGGATCGCCGCCAAAGCCTTGCCGTACACCAGGTAGACGCCGCCGGGCGAGGCCGTGGCGATCGTCAGCGAAGCCGGCCGGCCCGGAACGGCACTCCACGACGGCGACGCCGACCCGATCACCACGGCCAGCCACAAGGCCGTCCAGGCTGCGATCCGCATTCCGGCTCTCCCTACAGACTGCTATGTGAGCGACTGACGAAGCGGCTCGTATCTTGACCACCATCTCATGGTAATAGCGCGCCGCGCCGGGGTGGTGTGGGATGAAAGTGTCGCGGTTCAGATTGCTGTCACGCTCTACCGCGCCAAGGAGGCGGCCTTAATCACCGCTGAGGGATGTTCGAATGATTCCCCTCAGGCCTGCTGGATCGGGTATTTCGTGAAGATCTCCTCGATCCGCTTGAACGCCTTGTCGATCGCCGCTTCCGGCGCCATCCCCGCTTTGATGACATCGAACTCGGCGATACTGAAGAGATGCTCGGAATTGACTTGGGCGATGGCCGGGTTGAACACCTCGTGGATCGGCAGCGTCGGACCAAGTAGCGCCATGCTCGGTGTATGCTTCGCGGTGCGGGTCCTCCTTGAGCCAGAACGGGTCGCTCTTGGCGGTCTCGGGCACCGGTATCATCCAGCGGCCGAGCCCGCCCTTTCAGATATTCGTTCAGCACCCTCGGCTGGACCGCGTATTTGATGAACTCCTTAGCCACCGCGACGTTTTTCGCCCCTTTCGGGATCACCGGACCAACGAGCGCGACTTGGCTTGGCAGTTGCTTGCCGTCATTGCCTTGGGGTAGGCCGCGGGTCACGATATCGTCGTATAGTTCTTTCTTGTCATAGACGGCGATCTCGGTCGAGATCGTGCCGTCGATAATCCATGACCATCAGCTTGGAGTGAAAGGCGTTGTTGTCGTCGGCATCGTTCCAGTTGACGCAGCTCGGCGGCACATAGCCGTCCTTGAAGGGGCCGGTCAGCTGCTCGATCGCCTTCACCGCCGCCGCGCGCACTTGCGGATCATTGGTGTGGAGCCTGCCGTCCGGCGTGACCAGGTCCTTGCCGCCATGAGGCGATCAGGAACGCGTTGAAGATGATGATCGGGTCGTTGCCGTTGGCGGTCAGCTGATAGCCGTAGGCATGGATGTTGCGCATCCCCTGCGCCCGCAACTTGTCCTGCACCGGCTTGAAGAAATCTAGAAAGGCATCCCAGGTGTTAGGAATATCGGAGACCTTGTAGCCCGCCTTCTCGACCAGCGACCGCCAAATATGGAATGGAACCCCGTTGATCTTCATCGGCGCCATGTAATAGCCGCGCTGTTTCCTGGCGTTGTTGTAGAGAAAGCAGGAATCGATAGCGACCGAGACGAAATCCGCCTTCTGGGTTTCGACGATGTCGCCAACATCGACGAGCTTGTCGTCCCAGGAGCTCAACGGGGCGAACTCGCGGTCGTAGACCTCAATAACGTCCGGGACGACGCCGCCGGTGACCGCCGAGATTGCCTTCCGGCCTAGCGCGGCAAACGGAATAATGCTGTAATCAATTTTATTGCCGCTCGTCTTCTCGTATTCAGCGACCATCTTCTTGAAGGCGGCATCTTCCTCTTTGGCAAAGCCCTGCTGCCACCACACTTCGGCGGTCGTGGCCGCGGCGTTGGCGATCAGGGGGCGCGCCAATGCCCCGGCCGTGCCAAGCGCAAGGGAGCCACGAAGCAGCGAACGTCGCGTCAGAATGGCCATTCCGGTCTCCTCCCGGTTCGCGACTGCAGCCTATTGAGGGCAAAGCTCGCTTAAGGTAAGCTGACATACCATAGTGCGGCGACCCGAGGACAAAATTATCATCGGCAACGTTATGGCACATTCGAATGATCCCTTTCAGGCCGGCTCGATCTCGACATTTCGGGCGGATCTTGGGAAAAGGCGCCCCCTTGGGGGTCCCGACCGCCGCGATCATGACGCTCCTCAGCGAAGATGTCGGCTGGCTCTGACGAAATCGCGGCTCGTCTCCCGACCTGCTTGTTGCACATGCGTTCGGCGGCCAAAGCATATGGGTCTCGCCTGGGCGCTGTTCGGTTTCAGATCCGCTCGATCCCGGAGCTGACAAAATGCCAAAATGGGGTGATGTAGGGCTGGTATGTCTATACGCGGAACCTCGGCTGATCTGGGCTCGCTGCGGCCGCCGAGGCGTCGACCGCTCTTAGTCCTCTCGCGGTCCATTCCCGGACTGAGGGGACGGCTGCTCCTCGCGTTTATCGCGATCAGCCTCTTCGTTGTCGTTGCCGCCGCGGCGGGCCTTTACGCGTTGCGCGAGGTCGAGCGGAGCCTGGACCGAATCACCCTCGAGACTCTGCCTGTGGCGCTCGATGCGCGAGAGCTTTTGCGCAAAAGCGAAAAAATTGTCGGCATCGGTCCGGCGCTGGTGAACGCGAGCAGCACGGAGGAGGCGGAAGCGCTGACGAGCCGGGTAAGGGACGAGCAGGCGGATCTGTCGACGATCCTCGCTCGTCTGAGCGAAGCGAACCTCGACCCGGGTGCGCTCGACGAGATCAGCGATGCGACGGCGCATCTCAACAACAATTTGGATCTGATGTGGGTAGCGTGGTCGGATAGGATGGGAGCTACTGATCATCAAAGGCGCGCGATCAGCGAGGTCCTGTCGGCATATCGGCAGTTCGGCAATGTGTGGCGTCCGCGGTTTGCCGATCTGAACACCCGGATCGTTCGGCTGCAGCTGGCGATGAATTCGGCCAGTACGGGGCTGGAGGCACGGCGTGCCGCTCACGACCAGTTCGACCAATCCATGGCCGCCCTGTTGGCGCTGGACAAAATTCAGGGCGAGGCCGGGAATGCGTTCGAGCTGATCAGTCGCGCGGCCAATGCCTCCGACACCACCGAGATCGATCAACTGGAGCCTCAGGCGCAGCGATCAATCCGCGCGCTGGACGGGCTCGTTTCCGATGTTGACCTCGACATCTCATCGGAACTGTTTAAGCCTCTCAACGGGCTGCGCAGCGCCGTGACCGGCGCGGAGAGCATCTTCAGCTGGGTGCGCAAAGCCACGGCTGCCAAAGCCGAGAGCCGGCGGTTGGTTCGGGAGAATCAGGCGGTTTCAGTGCGATTAAAAATGGCGGTCGACAAGCTCGTCGCCTTCTCGCGGCTCGAGATCGATGGCGCCAACGCCGAAGCGCTGCACGTGCAAGCCCTCGGACGAAACATCCTTCTCGCCGTCGCGGCGCTGAGCCTGGTGTCTTCCTTTCTGATCGTGTGGCTCTATGTCGGACGCAATATCGTCTCGCGGCTCACTCGGCTCAGCAGTAGCATGGCAGTGATCGCCGGCGGCGGGCGCGATCTGGTTATCGATACCCGAGGCTCCGACGAAGTGTCCGCAATGGGCCGGGCGGTCGAGGTGTTCCGCCAACATGCGATCGAGCGCGATGCACTGCTCGCCGAGCGCGCCGAAGCGGCGGCGCGGTTGGAGCGGCTGGTCGAAGAGCGCACCGACGAACTGGCGCAGCGTCAAGCCGAATTGCGGGTCACCTTCGAGAATATGGGCGATGGCGTGGCGATGTTCGACCAAGAGCTGCGGCTGGCGGCGTGGAACCGCAATTTCCAAGAGATTTTGGATCTGCCTGACGCGTTCCTCGCCGAGCCGCGAACCCATGCGGAATATATCCGCTATCTCGCCGAGCGTGGCGAATTCGGCGCGGGCGCCGATCCGGAGGCCGAGCTTCAACGAGTCACCGAGCGAGCCGGCGAACACTACGCGTTCGAGCGCACCCGATCGGACGGTCGGGTGATCGAGGTCCGCCACAACCCGGTGCCGTCGGGCGGCTTTGTTTTGATCTATGCCGACATCACCGAGCGCAAGCGCAGCGAAGCGGAGATCCGCGCGGCGCGCGATGCGGCGGAAGAGGCCAGCCGCACGATCGCGGCCGCATACCAGGAGCTGAAAGCGGCGCAGGCGAGGCTGATCCAGGCCGAGAAGATGGCCTCGTTGGGCCAGCTGACCGCCGGGATAGCGCACGAGATCAAGAACCCGCTCAACTTCGTCAACAACTTTGCCGGGCTGTCGGTCGAATTGCTCGACGAGCTGAAGGAGGCTGCGGCGCCGGCTTTGGCGGCGCTCGACGGCGACAACCTCGCCGAGGTCGACGAAATCGTCGCGATGCTGACCGGCAATCTCGAAAAGATCGCCGAGCACGGCCGACGGGCCGACGGCATCGTCAAGGGCATGCTCGAGCATTCGCGCGGCGAGAGCGGCGAGCGCCGCCCGGTCGATCTCAACGCCATGGTCGAGGAGGCGCTCAATCTCGCCTATCACGGGGCGCGCGCCCAGGACCAGAATTTCAACATCACCCTGGAGCGCGATTTCGCCGCCGCCATCGCCCCGATCGAGCTGGTGCCGCAGGATGTGACGCGGGTGTTGCTGAACCTGATCGGCAACGGCTTCTATGCCGCCACCAAGCGCCTGAAAGACGGCGCCGAACCGAACTTCCGGCCGACCCTCAAGGTGACGACGCGCGACCTCGGCGAGGCGGTCGAAATCCGGGTGCGCGACAACGGCGCCGGCATCATGGCCGAGATCCGGGACAAATTGTTCCAGCCGTTCTTCACCACCAAGCCGACCGGCGAAGGCACCGGCCTCGGCCTGTCGATCAGCTACGACATCGTCACCCAACAGCATGGCGGCACGATCGCGGTCGACAGCCGGGTCGGCGAGTTCACCGAGTTCGCGATCCATCTGCCGCGCGCCCGCGGGACGGCAACTCAGCCGACGGTGACAAGCGAGGCTGCGGGGTGAGGTCAAGGAAAACGCGCTTCTCTCATCGTCATGGCCGCCCCCGGGCTACGCTCGTGGCGGTCCGTCGGTGCTAAACCCGGGGGTGTCCCGGCCACCCACGAAAACCGAGCGGCCAAGCACAGACGACGACCAATGATCGGGGGAGGCTGGCTTTACATGATGACCAACCGCCCGAACAATGGAAGGACCTCTACGACGGGATAGCAGGTCACGTGGGTGGCCGGGACAGGCCCACGGCTGTCCGGTTCAACGATCTCTACGACAAATGATCGTTAATTGCTCGAAAACCTACAACTCAAACTACGCTTTGCCCGGACTTGTTCCGGGCATCCACGTCTTGGAGGCCGAGACAGCCGCCCCCAAGGAAGGCGTGGATGGCCGGGTCAAGCCCGGCCACAGCGATCTAAGGCTGTATTGGAGCGCGTTCCTGCATCCGAATTTGCTGAACCGGACAGCCGTGGGCTCGACCCGGCCATGACGATGAGATTTAAGACGGTGGATGAAGCGATGAGCGTCAGCATCCTGGTCGACGACGACGAGCCCGATGTGGCCGATCTGTTCCGCCAGCACTTTCGCTGCGGGGTGACGGGGGCTATGGCGTGAATGTAGGATAACGCAGCACTCACAGGGGCTGGCAATGTTGGTTTTTCGACAATTATTCGATCCCTCGTCCTCGACTTACACCTATCTGTTGGCGGACGGCAAAAGCCGGGCGGCGGTCATCATCGACCCAGTGTTCGAGCAGGTCAGACGCGACGCTGCGTTGATCGACGAGTTGGGCCTCAAGCTGCTTTATTCACTCGAAACCCACGTCCATGCCGATCATGTGACCGGAGCTTCGCTGCTGAAACAGCAGACCGGGTGCAGCATCGCATTGTCCGCCGACAGCGGCGCCGAGGGGGCCGACCGCTATCTGATGCAGGATGATGTGATCGCGTTCGGCGAGCGCAATCTGCAGGTGCGCAAGACGCCCGGGCATACCAGTGGCTGCCTGACTTATGTGCTCGATGACCGCAGCATGGCGTTTACCGGCGATTGCCTGCTGATCCGGGGCAGCGGACGGACCGATTTCCAGCAGGGCGACCCGCACGCGATGTACCGCTCGGTCCACCAGCAGATTTTCGCCCTGCCGGAGACTTGCCTGCTCTATCCCGCGCACGATTACCGCGGCCTGACCGTGACCAGTGTGCGCGAGGAGCGGCAGTTCAACCCGCGCCTCGGCGGCGAGACCGGCGAGGCCGATTTCACCGGCTACATGAAAAACCTGCGGCTGGCGCACCCGAAAAAGCTCGATGTCGCGGTGCCGGCCAATCTCAAATGCGGCAAGCCCGAGGGCGAGGTCGACATGACCGCGGCGCCCGGCTGGGCGGCGCTGCGCTATAGTTTCGCCGGAATCTGGGAGATCGACCCCCACGGGCTCGAAGAGCATGCGCGTGAGGTGCAGATCCTCGATGTTCGCGAGCCGGAGGAATTCACCGGACCGCTCGGCCATATCCGCGGCGCGGCCCTGATCCCATTGGGCGCGCTGGCCGAGCGCGCCGGGGAGCTGGCAAAGGATCGCCCGATCGTCGCTGTGTGCCGCGCCGGCAGCCGCTCGGCTCAGGCGACCGTGATTCTGCGCGAGGCGGGCTTTAGCGATGTCGCCAATCTCGCCGGCGGCATGCTGCGCTGGCGTTCGGAAGGCCATGCCGTCGAAGGCGGCAGCGCCTTGGACCCCATTCTCGAATATTCGATCTGACCCTCGCCGATTTTTGATAAGGCGGCGACGATCGGGTGTTAGACTTTTTCGCAGGGAAAAGTGGGTCTGTTGCAACCACCAAGAAAGGGACGGAAATGGCGTATGATCTGTTGATCAAGAATGGCCGGATCGTCGATGGCTCGGGCATGCCGGCGTTCCGCGGCGATGTCGGCGTCAAGGACGGCAAGATCGTCGAAATCGGCAAATTGAGCGGCCCGGCCACGCGCACGATCGACGCCGCCGGCCAGGTCGTGGCGCCTGGGCTTTATCGACAACCACTGCCACTATGACGCGCAGGTCACCTGGGACCCGCTGTGCTCGTTCTCACCCGACCATGGCGCCACGACGGTCATGTTCGGCAACTGCTCGCTGGCCTTGGCGCCGGTGCGGCCCGGGCACCGCAAAGCGGGTCGCCGAGTTCCTGTCCTATGTCGAAGCGATCCCGATGGAAGTGCTGAACACCGTCGAGGTCGATTGGGAGACGATCCCCCAATACATGGACCGGCTCGACCAGCATTTGGGCGTCAATGTCGGCAATTTGATCGGCCATTCGACGGTTCGCTATTACGTCATGGGCGACGAGGCCCAGGGCCGCACCGCCACGGACGACGAAATCAAGAAAATGCAGGATGTCGTGCGCGACGGCATCAAGGGCGGCGCGCTCGGTCTGTCGGTGTCGCGCAACAAGGGCCACTACGACCCGCAGGGCGTGCATATCCCGGCGTTGTGGGCCGACGAAAAGGAAATCTTCGCGCTCGGCGACGTGTTGCGCGAAATGGGCACCGGCATCATCCAGTCGGGCGGCGGCCGTGCGGCTGAGCTCAATGACGGGTTGATGGCGCGTCTGTCGGAGGCCACCGGACGCACGGTCATCTACAACAATCTGGGACAGACGGTACGCGAGCCCGATTTGTGGAAAAAGCACATGGCCCGCGTCGACGAGACCTCGAAGGCCGGCATCCGGGCCTATCCGCTGTGCAGCCCGAACCGTACGACGCAGAGCTTTACGATGCACAACTGCCAGACCTTCCGCGGCTCGCCGACCTGGCATCCGATCCTGCTGTCCTCGGACGACGAAAAACTGAAGGCCTATGCCGATCCGGCGATCCGGCAGAAATTGCACGAGGAAGTCGTCGAGCACACGGTCGAGGTCCCGGCCGCCGGTTACTCGCGCCAATGGTACAACTATATGTGGGTCGAGACCCCGGTACTTGAAAAGAACCAGGCGCTCAAGGGCAAGACTATCGGACAGATCGCCAAGGACCAGAACAAGCGGGTCATCGACGCCTTTCTCGACCTCGTCGTCGAGGAGAATTTGGACACCGGCTTCATGATGGCCGAGAACAACGTCGACGACGAAGCAATGGCCAAGATCCTGACCTATCCGAACGCCATCGTCGGATTGTCGGATGGCGGCGCGCACGTGCAGTTCCACGGCGGCTACGGCTACAGCACGCGGCTGTTGAGCGAGTGGGTCCGCGAAAAGCAGGTCATGACCTTGGAGCACGCGGTGCGGCGGCTGACCTTTGATTCCGCCTCGGCGTTGGGCCTCTATGACCGCGGCTTGCTGCGGCCGGGCATGGCGGCGGACATCGTGATCTTTGATCCCGATACCGTTCGCCCGCTGCCGGAGAGCATCGTGCACGACTTCCCGGCGGGCGGCTGGCGCGTCAAGGAGCCGGCGGCCGGCATCATGGCGACGATCGTCAACGGCCAGGTGCTGATGGAGAACGGCAAGCACACCGGGGCGCTCCCCGGCCGGGTGCTGCGCAACACCTACTACAAGGCCAACCACGCCTAACTCAGCTCGCATAACTCTCGGCAGGCCGCCCGCAGCCATGGTTGCGGGCGGTCTTTTTATCCGTGGGTCGTCATCACTGGCTCGGCCCCAGCGATCCGCGGACTGATTGCCAATTTACGATCGCGGCTCTCTCGCCCGAGAAAGACGGAAGGCCGGCGTCTTAACCGCGGACGATGACTACTCCGCTGCGCTCGGCAAGCGGCGGGTCAGGTCGCCGAAGCCGGCCAGCAAGCCGCTCACCGAGATATCCTCGTCCAGCTCGCTCCAATGCAGGCCTCGCCCGGTGATCCGGCAGGCGTCTCGCTGTTCGGGTGTGGCGCGCAGGAGGCGCGGAAACCAGGCGAGCGGCACTCCCAGGGTCCGGCCGTCGGAAAGCTCCACCCACATGCTGTCGTCGTCGAAACGGACGCTGGTTGCCTTAACCGAAGAACTCATTCCATGCCTTTTCGATGCGTTCACGGTTCGCCTCGATCAAGGTCAATAACTCGCGCAAGGTCCTCGCACTGAAGCCATCATTATAGGCAAGATGCGCCACTGGCCGAAGCCAGAATTTTGCCTCCCTCTCGCCTTGCTCGACATGAACATGCGGCGGTTCACGCGGCCGCCCTTCGTTGGAATAGAAGAAAAATCGGAAGCTGCGGGCTCGAAAGACGGTTGGCATCAGCCGTTGATCCTCCCGAACGGCCGCCTGTGGACGACGTTAGGATACGATCGCCGGCCGGCACAACGATTCTCGCGGTAGGGCAATGTGTCCGCGGATGGACACGGGTCGCACTGGCATCTGGCGATCCTGTTGCCGCTCGCCGGGCTGCCGCTATATTCCCGCCATGGATTTCGAGCTTTCTGACGAGCAGCGGGCGTTTCGGGAGACGGCGCGGGCGTTTGCGCGCGAGGAATGGCTGCCGCAGGCGCCGGGGTGGGACGAGCGCCAGGAGTTCCCGGTCGAGGCGTTGCGGCGGGCGGCGGCGCTGGGTTTTGCCGGGATCTATGTCGGCGAGGAGTTCGGCGGCAGCGGGCTCGGCCGGATCGACGCGGCGATCATCTTCGAGGAATTGGCCGCGGCCTGTGCGTCGACCGCGGCCTATCTGTCGATCCACAACATGGCGTCGTGGATGATCGACCGCTTCGGCAGCGCACGAGCAGCGCGCGCGGTTTCTGCCCGATCTGACCAGCATGGCGCATCTTTCGAGCTATTGCCTGACCGAGCCGGGCAGCGGCTCGGATGCGGCGGCGCTCGCCACCCGCGCCGTGCGCGACGGCGACGATTACGTGCTGAACGGCGCCAAGGCGTTCATCTCGGGCGGCGGCGTCAGCGACATCTATGTCGTGATGGTGCGGACCGGCGGCCAGGGGCCAAAGGGCATCTCGTGTCTGGTCGTCGAAAAGGGGACGCCCGGCCTCTCCTTCGGCAAGAAGGAAAAGAAACTCGGCTGGAACTCGCAGCCGACGGCGATGGTGATCTTCGAGGATTGCCGGGTGCCCGTGGCCAACCGGCATCGGCGCCGAAGGGCGACGGGTTCAAGATCGCGATGATGGGGCTCGACGGCGGGCGGCTCAATATCGCCGCGTGTTCGCTGGGCGGGGCGCGGGCCTGTCTCGAAGCGGCGCGCGCCTATCTGCTCGAACGCCGCCAGTTCGGCCGCCCGCTCGCGGAATTCCAGGCGTTGCAGTTCAAGCTCGCCGACATGGCGACCGAGCTCGACGCGGCGCGGCTGATGGTCTGGCGCGGCGCGGCGAGCCTCGACCGCAGCGATCCGCAGGCGGTCATGCATTGCGCGATGGCCAAGCGTCTCGCGACCGATGCCGGGTTCCACATCTGCAACGAGGCATTGCAGCTGTTCGGCGGCTACGGCTATCTGAAGGACTTTCCGATCGAGCGCTATCTGCGCGATTTGCGCGTGCACCAGATCCTCGAAGGCACCAACGAGATCATGCGGGTGATCATCGCCCGGCATCTGCTCGGCCCGTCGAATGAGTGAGGGCAGGCGATGAGCGACGGCGAGATCCTGCTCGGCCGCGAGGGCGGGCTCGCCACCCTGACGATCAACCGGCCGCAGGCGCTGAATGCGCTGACCCTCGACAATTACCGGCGCTTCGCACCGGCGCTGTCGGGCTGGGCCGAAGACCCGTCGGTGCATGCCGTCGTGGTCCGCGGCGCCGGCGGGCGGGCGTTCTGCGCCGGCGGCGATGTGCGGGCGGTTTACGAGGCCGGACGCGGGATCAGCGGCGATCCCGATCTGACCGCGGTGTTCTTCCGCGAAGAGTATGAGCTCATTCGCCAAATCCACCGATTTCCCAAGCCCTATATCGCGATCATCGACGGGATCACGATGGGCGGCGGCGCGGGAATCTCGGTCAATGGCGCCTACCGGGTCGCGACCGAGCGCACCTTGTTCGCGATGCCGGAGACCGCGATCGGGCTGTTTCCCGATGTCGGCGCGACCCGGTTTCTGAATCGCTGCCCCGGGCAAATCGGGCGCTATCTCGGCCTGACCGGCGCCCGGTTGCGGGCAGCCGACGCGTTTTATTGCGGCTTTGCCACCCATGTCGTCGCGCAGGAGCGGGTCGAGGCGCTGGTCGCGGCGCTCGCCGGGACTGCGTGGGCGAGGGATGGCAGGTCCGAGCAGGTCGCGGCGCTGCTCGCCGAGTTTGCCGGCGATCCCGGCCCGCCTCCGCTGGCGGCGTTGCGCCCGGCGATCGATCGGTGCTTCGCCGGCGACAGTGTCGAGGCGATCCTCGATCAGCTCGCGGCCGAGGCGGCGGCAGGCGGGGCCGATGCGGGCTGGGCGGCGGAAACCCGCGCCGGGCTGCTGACGAAATCGCCGACCAGCCTGAAAGTAACCTTGCGCCAGTTGATCGTAGGGCAGGACTACGGCGTCGAACCGGCGCTCGAGCTCGAATATCGGCTGACCCAGCATTTCATGGCCGCGCACGATTTTTACGAAGGCGTGCGTGCGGCGCTGATCGACAAGGACCAGGCGCCGCGCTGGCGGCCGGCGAGCCTCGCCGAGATCGGCGACGAAATGGTCGAGGGCTATTTCGCGCCGATCGGCGATCGCGATCTGCGCTTTGACGATTAGGATGAGGCGATACGCCCCCACAAACGCCGCTTGGCGCGTCATTTCAAAGCGGTACGCCAGCGACATTTTGATCGGGCGCCTACACGCGTAAGTCGCATAATCCCTTATGGAAAATTGACGACGTGCAGCTGATCGGCGCACGACTGGAATTAAACAGGGTTTGTATCATATGACAAAATCCGGGGGGCACGAATGAAGTTAGACACATTTTCAAGTCTCTTTTTTATAATTTCGGTTATTGTGCCGGGGTTTATATACAATGGGGTGATTTCAAATTTCGTCGCTTTACGTCGTAATAAGGAAAAGGAGATAATATTTCTCGGATTTCTGACAGCAACGGCATTCAATTATGCGATATGCTCTCCACTTATTTACCTACTCATCTTTACATCTGATTTTATCAGGCATCCGATAATAGAGGCATTCTGTTGGTTCACCATCATATTTATAGTACCTGTATTGTTAGCAGTCATGAACGCTCGTATCATCCAACGGGATGGATTAAGGTGGCTTTATAGTCTTCTTGGGCTGCGGGCTATCAACCCAATTCCTACTGGATGGGATTGGATATTCAGCACGACGGAGCCATGTTACGTTTTAATCACTCTCACCGACGGAACCGAAATCGCGGGTTACTTCGGAACGCGATCCATGGCATCGTCTGAACCAGAGCGCAAGGACATCTACATTGAACGGGTGTATGAAGTGCCGGAGGACGGGAGCGCTTGGAAAGAGGTCACGCGCTCCCTTGGAATGCACGTTGACGGCTCTCAAATAGCCTATATCGAATTTAGGGGATGAACATGGCCAACAGTTCTGATCGACGCGGCATGGCCCAAGACGGCTACAAGCCTACGGAAGGCTACCAACCGGGGAAGCCCCAGACTATCACGAACAATTCCGCCGCACCGAAAGCGCCGCCGAGTGGCGGGTCAAGTGCAACGAAACCTGCACAAACCGCCGGTTCCCCGAGTAACGAAAGACGCTAATCAACCATCTTGTGTGTGCGCCGCCGCCTCGTGCGTCACAAACGCGAAATCGTGCTCTTCCCGACGCCGTAGCCGCGCGCGATTTCGGCAAGCGTGGCACCTTCGGCCCGCCGCTTCCAGGTCGCGGCGCTGCTCGCCGAGTTTGCCGGCGATCCCGGCCCGCCTCCGCTGGCGGCGTTGCGCCCGGCGATCGATCGGTGCTTCGCCGGCGACAGTGTCGAGGCGATCCTCGATCAGCTCGCGGCCGAGGCGGCGGCAGGGGGGGCCGATGCGGGTTGGGCGGCGGAAACCCGCGCCGGGCTGCTGACGAAATCGCCGACCAGCCTGAAAGTAACCTTGCGCCAGCTGATCGTAGGGCAGGACTATGGCGTCGAACCGGCGCTCGAGCTCGAATATCGGCTGACCCAGCATTTCATGGCCGCCCACGATTTTTACGAAGGCGTGCGGGCGGCGCTGATCGACAAGGGCCAAACCCCACGCTGGCGCCCGCCGACCCTCGCCGAGATCGGCGACGAAATGATCGAGGCTTATTTCGCCCCGCTCGGCGACCGCGAACTGGATTTCGCCCCTGACACCGGAGAAAGCGCATAAGGCGCGCATTATGGAAAATCTTAATGCAAACGCGTGTAACTAGTGGTATGATTTTGACATTTGGTACCCCACTTTTTTCCGTCATGCCCGCAAAAGCGGGCACCCAGGGAGGCCTGTGCGGGGCCGACGAGAAAGAAAAGATGGGAATCATCTGTTCGGTTCGTACCACTAGGAATGCTTAGGCCAAAGGACGTATTGAGGCGGCAATGTGGTGGTCGCGGGAGCGCAGGAAGGACGCAAAAGGCAGAGCAAACGAAATAAAGCATGCAGAGGAATTTAACATCGAGGATGCGATCCTACGGTCGCTTTCCCAGAGTACGATCCAAAAAGCCTCATCCAGACCGGTGATCCATTGTTATCGGTCACAACCCCTGATGGCACGCGTTGGCGCGTCCGGATCGATCACATCTACGGGATCAAAGATGTCGCTATATTTTCTCGAATTATCTTTGAACCTCACGACTGCCGAGGCCGCAAGTTCTACGCCGACAAAGCCACAGGGAAAGTAGTTGTCAATCCACACGAGTTGGGGGGCTTGCGTGTAGCAACAACAGATGAAATTCAGCGGGATATTCCAAACATCCGACATAGCAAAAATCATATCGCTAACAGTCTATTCGCTTTGTTGTGGATGCGCCATATTAATAGACATCTGGATTTTCTGGACGAGACCCGTGCCAATCTTGCGAATACCGATAATATTAGAGACAAACCCGTGCCCGATTATCACTATGCGCCCGCACTCAAAGCTTACGTTCCGAGCGATGTAGCGCAGGTCCTAAACAAGGATAGCTTTCTCTCGGGTCTTGAATGGCCGGATATTCATGAATATTATGCCTAGCGCCACGCGATAGGGCGGCGCTGATAGATCATCGGTGATGGGCTGCCGATGGCCGAGGTGGCGCTGTCAAAGCGATGGTCTCACGGATAGCGGCCCGCGTCAGGCGGCCCGTAGATGGTACGAGCGTAGTGCAGATAGCTTCCCTTGACTTCCCCGCTGACGTGGGACTGCTCGAACGCCCTCACTACCTTCCAAGCGAGTGCCAGAGTATCCCCCTGAAAATCCGATGCCCGCGTCGTAGAGGCTGCCGATGGCGGTGAGTGGCATAATGAGCTTTGCGAAGTCATAATCGCCCGGCGCGACTTTGGTGTAAAATCGGCTCTGAGTGATAGTCAAAACGTCCGCAAGCTCGGCCTCCGGCTTATCGCCGTGCTCAATGAAAAATTCGTCCCAGAAGCGCTTGGCGGCGGCGAACTGCCCGGCGATGTCCGCGTCCCCTACTAGTGGTCTGACGCGATCGCTTGGTGCCCACGATTGACCTTTTCGATAATGCGATCGGGATCGGCGGTCCAGACGAAGGGTTTGGGTTTGCGGTTGTGCTCGCCGAGGTAGCGATTGATCGCCGCTTGCAGGTCGACGAGCGAATGGAAGACGCCGCGCTGCAAGCGCCGCCGGGTCAGCGTGGCGAAGAAGCTCTCGACGGCATTGGCCCAGGAGCACGAGGTCGGGGTGAAATGGAACACCCACCTGGGATGCCGCGCGAGCCAGGCGCGCACTTTGGGATGCTTGTGGGCGGCATAGTTGTCGAGGATCGCGTGGACCAGTTTGCCGGCCGGGACCGCCGCTTCGATCCGGTTTAGGAAACGGATGAATTCCTGATGGCGATGGCGCGCCATGCACTGGCCGATGACCGTGCCGTCGAGGACATTGAGCGCCGCGAACAGCGTGGTCGTGCCGTTGCGGATGTAATCATGGGTCATCGTCCCGGCCCGGCCCTTCTTGATCGGCAGGCCGGGCTGGGTGCGGTCGAGCGCCTGGATTTGGATTTCTCATCGACCGAGAGCACCAGACTGTGGGCCGGCGGGTCGAGATAGAGCCCGACCACATCGCGCAATTTGGCGGCAAAGGCCGGGTCCTGCGACAGCTTGAAGCGTCGCACCCGATGCGGCTGCAGCCTGTGCGCCGCCCAGATGCGCTGCACCGAGCGCAGCGAGATGCCGCTCGCTGCCGCCATCGCCCGGCCGGTCCAATGGGTTGTCTCCCCCGGCGGCTCCGCCAGGGTCAGCGCGACGACATGGTCGACCAGCGCTGACGGCAATGGTGGCAGACCGGGTTTTCGCGTCTTGTCGTGCAGCAGGCCGGCCACGCCCTCGCGCATGAACCGCTCTTGCCAGCGCCACACACAGGGCTTCGAGACCCCGGCGCGGCGCATGATTTCGGCGGTGCCGCAGCCCTCGCCCGTGGCCAGAATGATCCGCGCCCGCCACACATGCTTTTGCCGGCTGTTGCGATCTCCTACCACCGCGGCCAGTCGCTCGCGGTCGGCGGCACTCACCTCGATATCGATCCCCTCGCGCATCGCGCATTATCGCAGGTCGATCAAGTTTATGGAATCCTATGATTGCGTCGTACCACTAGAAGGCGGGAAAAGATCGTTTCGAGCACGGGGGAAATCCTATGGCTTCAGCGACGGGACCCGCTGCAATAGGCGATAGGAAGCATATGGCGGTTAATTAAGAATTTACGGACAGGCCAGTTCCGAGCCGCGAAATCGTGGCACGGCTTACATTTGTAGTTGCGAGCGAGTTCGTCGAGCGTAGCACCCTGCGCGCGGCGTCTGGTGGCCTCTTTCTTCTGTGCCTGTGTCAGGGAAGGGGGACGGCCCATGTGCTTTCCTTGGGCCTTGGCGCGGCTTCGGCCTTCTGCCCGTCCGGGTGCGGATAAGATCGCGCTCCACGTCTGCCAAGCCGCCGAGTACCGCCAGCATCACAACGGTGACTGTATTTGACCAAGGGGTGGTTTTCTGCTATAATGCAAAGTTCGCGGCAGGGTCCTGCTTTTGGAAGGTCGGACCCGCCGCTTTTTGCTGTGAAGAAAGGAGGCTCAGATGAAACCGCCGCCTTCGTTCAGCTTCCGGGTAGTGTCGACTCCTATCGACCGGCGCTACTTCCAGGGCCTAGGGCACCAATCGTGGGGAGGTCGATAGGAGTCGACACTACCCGGAAGCTGAAGTTCAAGGCGGCGGTTTCATCTGAGCCTCCTTTCTTCACAGCAAAGCGGCGGGTCCGACCTTCCAAAAGCAAGCTGTCCGCGAAGCTTGCATTATAGCAGAAAACGGCCTCGATCCGTGGCCATGCTGGCGGTACTCGGCGGCTTGGCAGACGTGGAGCGCGATCTTATCCGCACCCGGACGGCAGAGGCCGAAGCCGCGCCAAGC
>CAWJTR010000018.1:0-295929 GCA_963845735.1 uncultured Alphaproteobacteria bacterium
GGTAACAGGGGTTCGAATCCCCTTGGGGACGCCAAGAAAATCAATTTGTTATTGATAGAGACGACGGTCTTTCTAGCGCTTTTCTACCGCTCAGATCGGAGGCCGCCTGGGATAAGCGCGCAGAGAGGACGGCGCTCGCTCGGGCTTGACAGCGTGCGGCCCTCACCCTTCCCATCTCGCCATGCCGTCACCAGACATCGCCCGCGCCGCGCGCAAGCTGGTGAGCGGCGCGGTTTACCCTGCATGGCCAGGACATATCCCCCAGTTCGAGGTGTCCACGGTTCTGGGGCGTAGTCGGGGCGCACGTCGGTATCGATCACGCCGGGAATCGCGGGCACCCACGAGGTCGCGGAGCGCAGGTCATTTCACCCCCGTTGAATATGCCCGTCGCCCCATTCCCGGGCGGGGCGAGCGCCACGCTCGGAGCGAGCCGATCAAAACCTTCGCGCGTACCGCAACCGCAATTTGATGGGCTTTACTCTACAAATTCCGTCGGCACAGCGGGTCACCGGTATATGGCGTTTTGGAGTGCTCGCAGTCCATCGGTGAGGGCGGCCGGTCCCGGTTGCAGGATAAGCGAGGACCTGATTTCGCGAAGGGCACCGTTCTGGACGGCGGGTAGCTGAGCGAACCCCGGCCGAGCGGCCACCTTCTCCGGACGAAATTTTTTGCCGCACCACTAGCCGATGATCACCTCGGGATGGCGCGCAATGATTTCATCCGCAGTGACGACTCGGTCTTTCGCGGATTTCCCGCTCGCGCGATCGTCAAAGATGTCGATCCCGCCGGCGACCTCGATCAGCTCCGAGACCCAGGCGATGCCGGAAATCATCGGGTCGTCCCAGTCCTCGAAATATACTCTGGGCCGCCGCGATAATTGCGCGGTCTGTCGGCGCGCAGACCCAAGCTCGGCGGCCAACTCCTCAGCGAGGGCCTCGGCACGATCGACCGCACCAACAATCGCCCCCAACATGCGGATCATGTCGAAGATTTCGGCGACGCTGCGCTGGTTGAAGGCGTGGACATTGACGCCTTGTCGGACCAGCGCGGCGACAATGTCGGCTTGGAGGTCGGAGAAGCTGAGGACCAAATCGGGTCTCAGATTGAGGATCTTCGAGATATCGGCCGAGGTGAAGGCCGAAACCCGCGGCTTTTCGCGTTGGGCCTGGGGCGGACGCACGCAATAGCCAGAGATGCCGGCAATGCGATCCTGCTCTCCAAGGAGATAGAGCGTGTCAACGGTTTCCTCGGTCAGACAAACGATGCGCTCCGGTGGGAACATTCCGCCAGCTTTTCCTTGCGCCGGAACGGAAAGCTATTCCTAAACGCGAAGGGTTGCACAGGAGCGATATTGTTCTCTAATGGGTCAAGGGCGACGGCTCGGTGATGAGCGATATCGACGCTGTCGGGTGTCTGTGTTCTCTGCGTGCTCATTGTGGCGCTTGATGGGGTCAGCTGGGTGCAGAGAGGCTCGGTTGAAATCGCAGTTGAAATCGCAGTCGGCTAGCCTTGCCGCATGCTACGGAATCGGCGCCGTCATCTGCTCCCTCCCTCGGGCGTCGCTCCGCTCGGGAGCTCGGTTCGACCTCCTGTCCGGTTGATGCTGCCGGTTACGCCGGTTTGAACTCGGTGCCGTGGCGCAACATGGCGTGCATGATGATGGCCAGACGACGGGCGAGCGCGATCCGCGCCTTGCGCATCGTCGATCGTTTGGCGATCGCCAATGCCCAGTCCTTTAGCTTCAGCGGTCCCTTGTAGCGCGTCAGCATGACGTTTGCGGCCTCGTACAAGAGGGTGCGCACCCGACGATCGCCGCACTTCGAGATGCTGCCGGTGTAATCGACCTCGCCCGACTGATAGCGCCGCGGCGCCAGGCCGAAATAGGCGCCAATCTCGCGAGACCGTCGGAAGCGCTCAGGATCGTCAATAGCCGCTGTGAAGGCGAGAGCGGTAAGTTGGCCGACACCGGGAATGCTCATCAGCCGTCGGCACGCTTCGGATGCCCACCACTGTCCCGATACCGGCGCAATCTTTTTCGACAGATACAGTATTAGCACAGATACATATAAATCTTATTATCCTTATCTGATAAATTTCGATCACACACGAAACCGATGGGAACTTAATATTCGCCGTGGCAAGTTCAAACGTCAGCTTGCGGATATGGGAAAATACTCACCGGGCCGCCGTCTCATTGATATAGCGCCGGGCCCGGCTATTTTTGCAGGGCGGCCTGCAAGGAGGGCTGGACGGCCAAAGCGGTGGAGGTCAGCGAGGTTGCGGTAGAGCACGGGCGCCAGCATTTTCAGGTCGAGTACACCTCGCTCGACAAGATCGCCGAGGCCTCAGTCGATGCGATCACGTGCCATCACGTTCTCGAACATCTCGCGCAGCCTCAGGAGTTTCTTGAGGTCATATGGCGCAAGCGGGTCCCCGGCGGATTGTTTGTCGTCCATGTCCCCCACCAACAACCGCTGACTTTCGGGCTGCGGGACCTGTTGGGCCGTAATCTCGGCCCGGACCGGGATACCTGGTGTAGCTTATATGGAAACATTCACATCAGCGGCTTTACCCGAGTTCTCGCTCCGCAATGTAATAGAGCGTGAGGGTTTCAAGTCACATTTTACGAGGGTGACTGGGACGTGGACGAAGTATTACGATCCTTTTTTCACGATGAACTTTGTTCGGGACGTGCATGGCTAGCCTTAGCCAAGAAGGGTGCTCGCCATGCAGTGGAATCGATCGGCATCCCGTTCGGTGTTGGCGATTGGGTCATCGGGTATTTTGGAAAACGATAGACCGTCTCGGATATTTGCGCATACGGGGAGCTTCCTAACAGAGGTGGTCCCTGGGCCCGCCGAAGCTGGCATAACATTGCTAATTATCCCCCACCCAATAGCCCCGATGTTAACCTTATCTGGCCGTAAGCGCTCGGTGAGGGCGCCGGGTCAGGCAGTGGTGCGCTTGATCTCAGCGGGTCGCCAGTGCCAGGGGAGGAGTTAGATGAGGCGTCGGGCCGTCGGCGGTGGCGGGTGAGCACGTCGGCGAGGCGTGCTGTGGATTGAGGCCGTTGAATTCGGCGTACTCGTCGGTGATGGCTGCGGGGCGACCTCGTCGACTGCCGTCCCGCGCGGCAGTCGACACCACCGTCAGATCATCGTGCTGCAGACTACGCCGTCTAGTGAGCTGTCCACGCGTAAGAAGCCTGCCCGATCGTGCAGCTCGACGAGCACGAATAGACGGTGCCGTTCGTTCCTTGTAGGGGCGCGCCGGAATTGCTTGCCGCGTCAATGACCGTGACGTAACCAAGCTGGGCATAGACGCCGGTGACGAGATAGGGAACCGCATTGCTGCCGTTGTTGATCGAGATCCCCAATCCAGGAAACATGAAAGTCAGAGTCTTGGCGTCCAGATATAGGACATCCGACCCGCCCATGTAGGACCAAGTGACTGGATTATACATGGAAAGCTGTTCGGGGCCGACAGACTGTGAAATATTAACCGTCCAATTTGTCCCGCTACCTCCGGTAATATAAGTGGAGGCTGTTACCCCGACGCCTGTTACCTGCTGACCAATTGCGACCGTACCGCTGCTGAGAGACGAAAAAGTCAACGCTGTCCCGGATATAGTGCCCGTTGTATCTGTCTTAGCCGTCGCAGTTGCAACGGTCGTGTCGATAAGGTTTTGTCCCCAACTATAACCGGGGCAGGAAGCCGAGCGCCAAAAGATATTAGTCAGTGAGCCAGAATTCCAACCCACCGACTTGAGGACCGTCCTGCACGCGACTGGAGGGTAAGTGCCTAGCGCACCGAGAGAGGTATAGAATGAATTGTACCGTGTCGGATCAAGGTATGGCGTCGTCCATGGACACGGCTCGTAGCCACAGAACGGCGAAACTAATTCCCCCGACAACGCGACGGTCATACCGCCGGAGTAATTCTTCCAAGCGGATGGGTAGAAATAATCATTGTCCCATTGTCCGGCGCCGCGTGCCTCGGCAGCGAACTGACCAAAGCCGCCAAGTTGATCGTAAGCATAGCCGCCCTGTTGATAAACTCTCTCATTCAGCCATAATCCGCCCAAACTAGACCCGATAATTCCCGGATAAGGCCCCGCCTCGACAAGCACGGGTGCCCCTTCCGATCCATAGTTACCGCCTTCGAGGGTAAGTGTACCTCCACCGCCAGCCTCTTGTCCGATGAACGGGAACGATTGTTGACAGTAAAACATCGCTCCGTTGCCGGTAGCCGCCAGGCTCGGGTCGTAATTGAAAAACGGGTTCTTTACCTCGTTTGTCGTCGCTCCTGCCCAACTCGCCTGCTCAATAAAAAGAGAGCTACATGTATTTGGGTTCTCAACGTGGACACCGTTTATGGCAATACCCATGCCCTGTGCGACGACGACACGCTCCGCCGCATAGATAGTGGTGACTGCCGCCACGTCTCCCTGCATGGCCGTCGTAGTGGTCAGGTCATTAAGTCCATAATTGGCGGTCACCCAGGGTATCCAGATCCGAAAGGTGCCGACGCTCGTCCCGGAGTTCCATGCAGTCATCGTCAGAGGAATGACGCCGAAATGCGCAGTGACGATCGTGTATGAATTATACACCGTTCCGACGTAGGCATCCGGCGATGCGACCGTTGCGGTGAAGCTATAATCATAAGAGTTCTGATCCGCGACTTTAGAAAAGCCCGATACTCCTGAGAGCCCAAACGATCCACTTTTACCGCTGTTCGCGGAAATATTGCCACCGAACACATTTACCTGTCGTGATTCCTCCGAATCTATGCCGATGGTTTCTCCCGACCGTGCAGCAGCACCGCTGTCTGATTGATGTCGGCTTCGTTGGCGGCGGTGCCGATGAGCGTGTGCACCACCCCCGAGGCGACATCCACCCCGATATGCGCCTTCATCCCGAAGTGCCACTGATTGCCTTTCTTGGTCTGGTGCATCTCAGGATCACGGCTCTCGGCTTGTTTGGTCGAGGACGGAGCGGCGATGATCGTGGCGTCAACGATTGTCCCTGGCGCATCAACAGGCTGCGCTCCTCCAGCATCCTGCCGACCTCGTCGAACAGCACCCGGGTCAGGTCGTGCCGCTCCAGCCAATGGCGGAAGTGCAGCACCGTCGTCGCGTCCGGCACCGGGTCGCGGCTCAGCTCACCCGGCAAAGCCGCGCAGCGCCTGACTGTCGTACAGCGCATCCTCCAGCGCCTCATCCGCCAGCCCATACCATTGCTGCAAAAAGTAGATCCGCAGCATCCGCTCCAGCCCGATGGCGGCCGGCGCGCTCACCCGGATAAAGCGGCGCAGGCGAGCCGCTAACCGAGGCTCAACGACATCATTTATGTCGGCTTGCGTGCCAGAGAACTGTATTCCGTAATATCCGTTGTCGCCGGTGACTTTGCGAAAGGTGTTAGAGTCATTCAGGCAACAGGCGTTATTCGCGTCGGTTTTGTATAGAGCATAGAAATTTGCGACATAGGTGTTCTCGACGAGGTTTACGCTCGATCCTCCATTGCCGCCGGAGAGACCAATCCCAACGCCTGCGCTGGACTGATTGGCGCGATAGCCGCCCGGTCCGATTACCGCAATGTCAGACACCCGCATGCCTTGCCCTGGCCCGACGATGAATGCAATCGAGTTGTTGAATGTGGGTCTTATTGAGCAGCCCTGATAATCGCCCCCAGCCGCCGGGTCGCCGAAGAATGACATCGAAAATGCGAAATTGCTTGGGGCGGAAAGGTTGGCCCGGAGATTCCCCGGCGGATCGAGATAGATAGTGCTTGATGTCTTATAGGTTCCGGACGGGCAGTAGACGGCCTTCAAATTGTTGGCGAAAGCATAGTCGATCGCCGCCTGGATGGCCGTCGTATCGTCGGTGCTGCCGTTGCCGGTTGCACCGAATCTTGGGTCCTTGATATTGACCCAATCATTCTGGCCGCTGCGGGGGGAGCCGCCAAAGACATAGGTTGCGAGTGCCGATGGCGTTGTGGTGACCGCAGGATTGGACCCCTGGTACATCGGGATCTGTTCGGTTCCCGCAAGTCCCGCCCCCGGCGATAGCTGGTTGATTGTCTCGCCGGTCTGAGCGAACGCAGACCCCGCGCCAAGAAGTAACGACAGGAAGAAAGCTAAATGACGTTTCATCTATATTGCCCCTATTGAACCTTCAACGGCATTCCGGTATTAGCGAGCGCCATCACGCCAGAGTTTACCAACAGCAAGTTGCTGCTCTGGGAGGGTGGCTGACCGGTCAATAGAAATCCCAGCGCGTGCCGAGATGCCACCGTGGCAGATCCGAGGATGAGCGCGAGGGCGAGAGCGTGAATCAACATCGGCTTCATCACGATGGGCTCACAAAGATAGTGATCGAACCGACGGCACTGCCGGAACTCCAATTGGTCCCGCCGGTTGTCTGAAGACAAATCCGGTCGCCGACTGCAAGGCTCGCTGTCGTCACGGTCAAGGTTTGATTCGTCGCTGCGGTACCGTTTGCATTGAGACTGCCAGAGTGGAGCGCCGTCCCAACCGAACAGGCCACTCCGCTCGGGGCATGGTTTACCGTAACCGTTGCTGTTGAGCCGTTCGGGACCTCGACCGCGCCGACGATCGATTGCACGGTCATCGCCTGATTGATAACGGAAGCGATGGCATTATTCGGGTTCTGGCCGGCGATCCATCCGATGCTGATCGGGACCTGCTGAGCCTTGACAAAGGCGGTGGTCGCAACCTGTGTCGAGTTGGTTCCCTGGGTGGGCGTCGGCGCGGTCGGGGTTCCGCTGAGCGCCGGCGAGGCCAGCGTGGCATAAGCCTGGTTCTTCACATACGCCGTGGTGGCGATCTGCGTCGTGTTCGTAGCGGTTGTGGCGGTCGGCGCCGCAGGTGTGCCGGTGAAGGACGGCGAGGCCAGCGTGGCATAAGCCTGGTTCTTCACATACGCCGTAGTGGCGATCTGCGTCGTGTTCGTAGTGGTTGCGGCGGTCGGCGCCGCCGGTGTGCCGGTGAAGGACGGCGAGGCCAGCGGAGCGAGAACGGAGAGCTGTTTTCCTGTGTCCTGAAGCACCGTCCCGGAGGTGCCCGAGAATGCCGCGATATCGCCTGACACCGCGGAACTCGGTCCTGTCACGTTGCCGGACCCGGCGGGGGTCGCCCAAGTTCCGTCGCCGCGCCAAAACGTCGAAGCCGACGCCGAAGCGCCGCCGTTGAGGTTGGCGACCGGAAGATTGCCCAGATCGCTGTAGGCGAGGCTCAGAGAGCCCCCTAGCGACAGCGAATGGCTGTTGATCGTGACCGAAGAGTTCGCCAGATTGGCGTTCGGCAATCCGCTGATCAGCGAGTTCGCGATGAGCCCGCTCGAATTCGTCGCGACGATCGTGGAATTTCCTGTGATTCCAACCGGGAGGCCGGCGCTCAACGACGTGCCGGTTGCCCCATTCCATTGCGGCACATAGGCGTTTGTGGAACTTCCCGGACCGTTCACGTTGCCTAACCCAGCAGGGGTCGCCCAAGTTCCGTCGCCACGCCAGAAGGTCGAGGCCGACGCCGAAGCGCCGCCGTTGAGATTGGCGACGGGAAGATTGCCGGTCACGTCAGCGGCGAGCCGGACAGTGCAAGTGTTGTTCGCGCAGTCAATGGTCTTATTCGTCAGCGTCGCCGCAGTAGCGTTCGCAGTGAGCGTGTCGGTGGCGGCCGGAAGCGTGAGCGTCCCGCTCGCTGCGGCTGCGGCATTGATGGTCGTTGACCCGCTCGTCGCGCCCGTCAGGACGAGATCGCCTGAATTGAAACTCTGTATGCCGCTCCAGATATTTGCTCCATTGAGCAGCGGAATGGTTGCCCCGCTGGTGCCCGTGCTGCTGATCGCCGCCGATCCGAGACCGAGATTGGCACGAGCCGTGCCGAGGCTTGTCAGATCCGAAAGATTGTTCGTTGCGCTCAGTGCGCCGATCGCCGTTGCCCAGCCTGAACACAACTTTGTATCGTTGTAAGACGTCCCGTTGAATTGATCCACATACAAGCAACTTTGCGATGGCAGCGGAATCGTCGTGTTGGTCGCCAAAGCGTCGACAAAGCTGTCGGCTCGCGCCGATCCGATGCCGAGCGCAAACAGCAATGCGGCGGAGAGCGTCCTCAGCAGGAATGACATGCCAATTTTCCTCCGGAATGGATCAAAATATTCCCGCCGCTGTGGAGCCAGATCGTCCTGCTCGGACATTCGTTGGCGGTAATGGCCGTAATCTGGCCCGATCCGTTGATCGTGACGCTGGCGCAGGTATATGCACCGGCCAGTAGTTGAGCATTGGCATCCCGCGGCGCCCAGCCTAGGATAAGCGCGGCGGTGATGACGAGAGGTATGCGCCAAAACTTCATTGGGTTTAGGTCCTGCAGATTTTGATCGGTTATCTCGACCACCGCGCCTCTCGAGGCTGGTGTCGGTATCCGGCATGTGCTAAAATAGCAAATATGGCCAGCTATCTTAAGGCGGCAGCCCCATCTATTCCCCGGAACGGCGTAAGGATCGTCGAATAAACTACCTTAACGTGACTAAATTGTCAACATAAAAATGCTATATACGCATCATGGCGCCGATGCCCAGCCGGCACGGATTCAGAGCACCGCTTGAAACTCGCGCGCTCCGGTGCGGACTGGGGCGGGTTCGGCAGGACCCACGGGCGCTAGGTCCGAGGGATCGTGACAAGCAATCCCCTCCAAGTGACCAGGGACGCGCGCTTGCGACGATGTTACGCGGCCGAGGTGGGGCACCGCGCCGGCCAAGGCGGCTCGGTGCGCATCCGGGAGCCCCAGGCGATCATGTCCGCTTACAACCGCTCGCACCTGCGCCAGAGTCCGTTGCGGTCGAGTTCCCGCGTTTGCCGTGAGCTAAGAGTTGGAATACCGTGGCCTAGGAGAATGGGGGTAGCCGCGATCGGGCGATCATATGGTGCAAGTTGTGCCGGCCATAGCTGCCGATCCCGGGCTCGGAACACCCGAGCTGTCGATCGTTATGCCGTGCCTGAACGAGGCGAAGACGGTGGGTACCTGCGTCACCAAGGCATTTGCCTGGCTTCAGCGGCACAATATCCATGGTGAGGTGATCGTCGCCGATAACGGCAGCACAGACGGGTCCCGGGCGATCGCTGCTGGTCTCGGCGCACGGGTGGTGCCGGTTGCCTCGAGAGGATACGGGTACGCGCTGCAAGCAGGTATCGAGGCCGCGCGCGGCGAGTTCGTCATCATGGGTGACTCCGACGACAGTTACGATTTTTCAGCGCTCGAGGGGTTTGTCGGGCAGCTCCGGGCCGGATACGACTTGGTACTCGGCAACCGATTTCAAGGTGGCATCGCGCCCGGAGCGATGCCGGCATTGCACAAATTCTTTGGCAATCCGCTCCTTACATGCATCGGCCGCACTCTCTACGGGAGCCCCAGCCGAGATTTCTACTGTGGTTTGCGCGGTTTCCGTCGTGATGCGATCCTTTCCCTCGACCTTGACGCAGCCGGCATGGAATTCGCGATTGAAATGATCGTAAAGGCAACCATTCGCAATCTTAAGATCACCGAGGTGCCGACTAGGCTCTCTGTCGATGGCCGGGACCGACCACCACACCTTCGCAGGTGGCGAGACGGTTGGCGCACGATTCGGCTCTTCCTGCTGCTCAGTCCGCGGAGCTTGTTTCTCTATCCGGGAGCAGCGATTTTCCTGCTCGGACTAGCGGGGACCTTGATCTTGTTTACCAGAAACATCGCTGTTGGAAGCGTTGGTTTTGCCGAGCACACCATGGTCATGACAGCTGCCGCGATCAACATCGGCTTCGAGGCAATGCTGTTTTGGGCATTCGCAAAGGTCATCGCGATTCAGCGTGGCTTGCTCCTGCACGATGCGCTTTTCGAAAAACTCCGGCAGGCTATACCGCTCGAGCGCGGTCTGATCCTGGGAGTTATTCTACTTCTGCTGGGACTGGCTATCCTAGGGGTAGCCTTAACCGAATGGTTTAACGTGGGATTTGGACAGCTAGCCGAAGGAAGTGCGATACGGCTCGTGATCGCCAGTAGTAGCACGCTTATGCTCGGAGCACAAATCCTTTACGGCTCATTCTTTCTCTACCTTCTCGACTATCGCGGGACGGGCCGCGATGCCAAACAGGGTCGCACGGACAGAGTGAATTAGCTGTTATCTAAATTCGAAGTCGTCAAACTGGGCGATGCGGGGCTCGCGGGTGCGTTCTCTCCGGAGATTATCGTGGAGCACGCCGCGACGAAACTGCGGACCCGCGGCCCTGAAGCGAGGCGTAAGGGGTTTGGAACGTTTGTGCTAATGTCCAACAAGACGGGGAGGAGAAGACTTGGATAGATCGCATGAAGTTGCAATCGATGACCAGGCCCGATATAGTTCATATTCGTTTATATGAAAGACGGCCCCGGACATGGATAAGCCGTGGCTATCTGTAATCATTCCTCACCATAACAGACCGCGTTGGCTTGCGACTGCGCTCCAATCGATTGTTGATCAAAAGGAACAGGGAATCGAGGTAGTCATAGTTGATGGAAGCATGGACACTACTGGCTTAAATATAATCAATAACTTTAATGATGACCTCCACGTTCGATGTTTCCGACGCACTGACTTACAGTCTTGGACAGCCAAGACCAATTTCGGTGTCGAGCAGGCCAAAGGCGATAGAATTTGTATGCTGCATGACGACGACTTTTGGCTGCCGAACAGAAGTGTTGAGATCCGAAAATGGCTTTCCACTCAGCCCGACGCCGTGATGCATCTGCATTCCTGTTACATTGTCGACGAGGCCGGGAAGCGATTAGGACTTTTGAGCTGCCCGCTGCCAGGTGACGGTTCCCCGATTCCGACGCACACCTTCTTAGAGCGATTGCTTGTTCAAAATTTCATCGCGACGCCGGCGCCAACAATTCGACGCGACGCCTACCTGACGGTCGGTGGCCTGGATGGCTCATTATGGTATACTGCCGATTGGGATTTTTATATGAAGATCGCTCTGATCGGCAACATCTTTTATCATTCTGACCCATTAGCCTGTTATCGCGTTCACAAGAATTCCCTTACTTCCTTAGGAAGCAAAGATAGCACGGATTTCAGAAATCAGCACCGTATTATCATCGATCGATATGCTGAAAAACTTGCTCCTGAATATAGAAAAACAGTGTTGCGTATAGCGGAAACATCCATCGAGGTCAATGTTGCACTTGCTGCAGTGCTTGCCGGGAAATTTTCTCTCATGGTGAAGGCAATCGTCGCTATCCTGGCGCTCGGCCCGCGAGGAATACGCCAATACCTCTTCTGCTCAAGAATTGTAGACCGGTTGATGCCTCGCCTGCGAGCGCTTGTCGTCGGGAAGTTATAGGCCGATCCGACCCGAACCGGCCCGTCGTCTCGCTAGACCAGATGTCCGCCTGAGCGCGGGGTGACCCGTCTCGGAGCATGCAGGGGGCGAGGATTGCGCCGGATTGGCCGGTGCCGAGCCTCATGCATCGGAGACGGGTCGTGGGGGATCATATCACGTATGTCGGGCTGGACGTTCACAAGGAGGGGGTCGTCGTGGCGGTCGCCGAGGGCGGCGTCCGCGGCGAGGTCCGAGAACATGGCCGGATCGCCAACACGGCGGGGGCGTTGGATCGTTTGATGCGCAAGCTCGGCGCTGACGGGGTAAAGCTCCGGTTTTGCTACGAGGATGGGGTCATTCCGGCGCGCCGTTCCGGTTTCGCTGAACTCGCTGGATCCTGCGGCGCGACGGTGCACCGTCGCATCAACCGGAGGACCCGTCATATACTACATCGGCATTGAGGTTTCGACCAAGGAGAGCGCGCTCTGCGTCCTGGACGGCAACGGCAAGATCGTGCGCGAGACCAAGCTGCCGACCGATCCCGAGATTATCGCCCGCTTTATCGCTGACACCGGGCTTGCCATGCGAGCGGGTCGGTTGTTGCCGCGGGTTGCGGCTGCGCCGAGGAACTGCCCGGCTGTAGCCGCGAGATCGGCTGGAAGGCCCAGGTGCAGCGCTATGCGCCTCGCTATCGCCGCTCTCCCGCGCCGGCAAGTCAGCCAAGGTCGTCACTGCCGCGATCGCCGCGAGCTGGCCGGCTTCTCTGGGCCATCGCCCGCAGCGTGCCGCCGGCGGCGAACTGACCCAGGGACACTGATGATCACCGCCAAGGGAGGCGCCAGCGAACCAACCGACACGCTGCTGCTGGGCAAGGCCGGAGGCGCGGCCGCGGTCAGGAGAACCCTCGCATCCACTATCTGCCGGGCCATCGGCCGGACGCAGGTCGCTAGACCGAGGCACTCCGCGACGCATCACCGGTCATGCGGTCCCAACCCGCGCATCAGAGTACGATCAACCGTCGTCACGACGGCTGCGCCTCTGGCCCTGCCCAGTACAGCCCAAAGCAAGCGCTTCAAAGAAAGCCACGAATTCACGCGCCTGCTACTTGGAAAGGCGGATATGAGAGTGGTACCAGCTGACGGATCGCACCCACCTACCGGTCATACGGGCGGAGGCCGGTATCCATATGTGGACGGCCCCCGTCTCGCAAGGTCTGGCAGCGCGGACGCGTCTGGTCGGTTGCGGTCATATGTCCGGCCTTTGTGCGCGGCGCGGATGGCCGCTGGCCCAGATGGATTTCGCGGATCGGGTCCAAACACCGCAGTGAGGTCTGAGCACTGCTGGATACCCCGGGTTATCCCGATCCTCGGACGAACCGATCGCCATCTCGCTGCTGTCCTTGCAAGCGCCAGAGTGGGTCGCGCAGCGCGCGGCTTGCGCCGGTGTCGGCCGGCGGTAGAGTTCGCCACTCTCCAGCATGGCCCAGATGATGCGGGCAATCTTGTTGGCCAACGCGACCGCTGCGAGTTTCTTGGGCTTTCGCGTCAGCAATTGCAGCAACCAGGGCGAGGTGCGGCCGGGCTTGGCCTGCTGGATGACGGCAGTCGCGCCGAGCACCAAGAGGCGCCGCAGACCCTCGTCCCTTTCCCGGCTGATCTTGCCCAACCGTTGTCGTCCAGCGGTGGAGTGCTCGTGCGGCGTGTTCCCGAGCCAGGCGGCAAAATGGCGGCGCGAACGAAACACCCTCGCATCGGGTACTTTGAGGGCAAAGCTGACGGCGGCGATCGGCCCGACGCCGGGTATGGTCGCCAGCAATTGGCTTTTGACGTCGCTTTTATAGCGCGCCATCAGCCGCGCCTCGATCCGCTCGATCCGGGTTTCGATGGCCGCCAGTTGGCCGGCCAAGCCGCCCACCATCCCACGCGCCGTGAGCCTTCAGCCCACGGACTTGATCCGTGGGGCCGGCACGTTCGGGTCTTCGCCAACCCGCTCAAGCAGCGCCGCGATCTTCTGCGGCCCTTTGGCCCCGATCACGCCAAACTCGGCCGCATGGCCACGGATCGCGTTGATCAGCATCGTGCGTTGCTTGACCAACAGGTCGCGGACTTTGAGCAGCATTAATGCGGCTTGTTCCTCCTCGCTCTTGACCGGCACAAAGCGCATCTCCGGCCGGCTCATTGCTTCACAGATCGCCGCGGCGTCGATCACGCCTCCAGCCCGCCCCGCGTCGGCGGCAGCTTCTTGAAGAACTTCTCGATCTCGCCACGGCGCAATTGCCGGCGCAATACCGGCGCGTCTCGCTCGTCGACACCGTGCACCTGAAAGACAGGCTTGGACGTATCCAATCCAATCCGGATAATCGTCATTGGACGGCTCCCTTGGCTGTGGTTACAACGACCTGCAGTCTGGCACAGCTGATGCCGTCGGGGGCCATCCACCCCAACACGGCAAAAATGGGTCCCGGCCTGCGCCGGGACGACGAGATCGGAGTCGAACTGTCTGATTGCTGCTACTAGCGTCCCCTATGCCAAGATTGCTTCGAGCGCTTGCGGCTCCTCGCAATGACAGGGGTATCCTGCCATTGCGAGTGCAGCGAAGCAATCCGGCCGTTGCTCTGCCTGTCCCGCCTAGTTCAGCTCGAAGCCGAACATTTTCGCTGCGTTGCCGGACGTGATCTTGCGCAGATCGTCCTCGGGCACGCCGGCGAACATGCGCTGGAGGAATTGCTGCGAGCGCGGGAAGGTCGCCTCCGCATGCGGGTAGTCGCTGCCCCACAGCATGTTCTCGACACCAATACGGTCGCGCAATTGCACGCCGAGACCGTCCTCCATGAACTCGACGAACATGTTGCGCTTCCAGTAGTCGCTCGGCATCAGCCCTTCCGCCGACTTCCAGCCCTTAGTGAACACCGGCCGCTCGACATAGGTGAAATCCATCTGCTGCAGCCAATGCGGGATCCACGCGGCTTCGTGCTCGACCGAGCCGATCTTCAATCCCGGGAACCGGTCGAACACGCCGGCGAACAGCATCGAGCCCAGCGAATAGCGCACCCAGTAATCGGTGGTCGAGCGCCCCGCACCGGTCAATTCGGTCACGTCCATCGTGAATTCGTTGGCTGGGATGCCGTCGCGCGGCGTACCGATGTGCAATAGCAGCGGGTGCTTATGTTCCTGCGCCGTCGCCCAGAAACGGTCGTAGATCGGGCTGCTGTAAGGCTTGTCCGGCCGCGGCGAGACCGGGATGAACGAGCCGACCAGGCCCATTTTGACGCAGCGCTCAAGCTCCTTGGCGCCGGCATCGGGGTCGTCGACGTTCAGCATCGCGATGCCCTTGAGGCGCCGCGGATGGGGTTTGCAGAAATCGGCGATCCAATCGTTGTAGCAGCGGCAGATATCCGAAAAGAGCTCCGAATCCGGGATGCGGTACCAGAACAGGCCCTGACTCGGCTGCAGCACCGAGCCCCAGATGCCGTCTTCTTCGTTCTCGACCAGCATCGCGTCGGCGTCGTAGGCGCCCTTGCGGACATCCTCCCACAGGCCGAGAAAATCGATCTGCGAGGGGTCTTCGAAACGCTGTCCGGCCTGCATCACCGCACCCAAGGTGCCGACCTGCGTTCCGTCAAGCATCCAGGCGTCGTATTCGCGACCGGTCGGGGTCTTGCGCCGCTCCATCCGCGGCGCGCGGTCGCGGAATTTTGGCGCGATGCGGGACGTGTACATGTCCGGTGGCTCGACGATGTGGGAATCCGCCGAGATCAGCTGGTACGCCGCCATTATGACCTCCTCCGATGCTGCCGAGTGTTCTTTCCGCCCTCGAAACAGGGCTGCTTCGCCAATTTCGGCAACGGAAAACGTATTCCGGGCACGAGAAAGGAGTCAAGCGATCACCCCATTCCGAAACATCGAGCGTGCCCACAAATGGCGCCGGTTCCGCAATTTCGGCAAACCAGCTTCCCGCGTTGGGTAGAGCAACCCGCGGTTTTACTCTCGACTGCGCGCTGGGTTTATAGCAGCATCGCCAAATGCCTAAATTTCCAGCATTTGGCCGCGACAGTAAGGTCAACGCGCTGCTCGGCGCTGGCCACTTTTTGTCGCATTACTATCAGCTCTGCTTGCCGCCGGTGTTCGTCGCTTGGCAGAAAACCTTCGACGTGTCCTTCGCCGAGCTCGGTTTGGCGATGGCGGTGATGTCGGCGGCGGCGGCCTTGCTGCAGACGCCGATGGGGTTCCTGGTCGACCGCTATGGCGCGCGGCCGTTCCTGGTCGGCGGCACCCTGACGATGGCCTTGTCGGTGTCGGCGATGGGGTTCGCCACCTCGTATTGGCAGATCGTGGCGTTAGCCTTGCTGTCGGGGGTCGGCAACTCGGTCATTCACCCGGCAGACTATTCGATACTCAGCGGGTCGGTGGACCGAACCAAGCTCGGCCGGTCCTTCGCCTTTCATACCTTCGTCGGCAGTATAGGATTTGCGGTCGCGCCGCCGGCTACGGCCGCCCTGACTTTGCTGCTCGGCTGGCGCGGCGCACTGACCCTCGTCGGCCTGCTGGGTGTCCCGGTGGTGCTGACGATCCTGTGGCAGAGCCGCATCCTGATCGATCAGCGGCGTGAGCCGCGCAGCCGTGCCGAGCCGCCGTTCGCCGGTACGCGGCTGTTGCTCGGCCGGTCGGTGATGATGTTCTTCGCCTTCTTCATGGTGTCGTCGATGGCCGGCGCCGGCATCCAGTCCTGGCTGATCACGATACTGCATCGAGCCTACGAGATGCCGATTGCCGCGGCCTCCTCGGCATTGACCGGTTGGATGGTCGGTTCGATCTGCGGTGTGCTGCTGGGCGGCTGGGTCGCCGACCGCACCGATCGCCATCTGCCGTTCGTCGTGATCCTGACTACGGGCGCCGCGGCGATCCTGCTGTGGGTCGGGATCGTCCCGATGGCTCAGCTGATGACGGTCGCCGTGCTGTTCGTCGGTGGTCTGATGACCGGGGCGAGCCGCACCCCGCGCGACGTGATGGTCAAGGACGCTGCTCCGCCGGGCCAGATCGGCAAGGTGTTCGGCTTTGTCAGCTCGGGCATGTCGCTGGGTGGCGCGATCATGCCGGTGCCCTACGGCATGATCATCGACGCCGGCCGGCCGCGGCTGGTGCTGGTCGTCGTCGCGGCGCTGTTGATGGCGAGCCTGCTGTGCGCCGGCGGCGCGCGCATCCAATTCCGCCGTCCGCTCGTGCCCGCTCCAGCTCGAATAAAAGCGGCTGCCCGAATAGCCTCGCGAGTCGCGCTCCAAGATCAGGAGCGATTCGGCTGGACGACGACGCATGGGAGTTGGCGCTGGTTGAGCTGCCAACAGGCGTCGGACGCCGCGCTCGCTGACAAGTGGACCAGGCGCGCGCGATAGAGAACCGAGCCGCCATAGGGTGTCGGCGGCAGCGCCAGGGTGGCGGCGCGGAGCTGGCTCGGCGCCTGGGCGCGGGCACCCTCCGCCACGGCGCGCGCAAGGCCCGGATTCGCAAATGCGCCGACCTGGATCGCCCATCCCCGGTCGGGGATCGCGAGCAGGTGAGGCGATGCGCCGCTCGGCTCGGCAGATGGGATCGGCGTCGCCGGCTGATATGAGGCGAGAGCTGTCACCGCGGATACCCGCTGGGCCTCCATCGGCGGGGACACAGCGGGGCTGGCAGCTGAGGCAGCTTGGCATGGTCTCTCCGGATCATAAGCGATGTTCGGGTCGCAGCCCGCGATCGCGGCTTGCGAGACCACAACCTGCTGCGGCGGCACAGCCGGCGAGGCCGATGCGCTTGTCGCTTGCCCGACTGAGGTGCAAGGATGGTTCGGATCGTAGGCCATACTGAGATCGCAACCCCCTGCTCCGGTTTGCGCCGCGAAAGCCAGCTGCACCGGCGCTGCTGCCTGTCCGACCGAGCTGCAGGGATGGTTGGGATCGTACGCAGCGCTGAGGTCGCACCCCCCTGGTCCGGTTTGTGGAACGAAAGCCGGCTGCACCGGGGCCGGGCGTTGACGCCACCCGCATCAGCGAGCTGCATGGATGGTTTGGATCATAGGCTCGGTTCAGATCGCATCCGGCTGCCAAACTGGCCACGTCCGGGGTGGCCCTGATCGCGCGACCGGAATGGGCCGCGGCATAGGTCGCCAGTGGCCCCGAAAACGGCACCGTGTCGCCGAGGTTGGGCGTAACCGCAGCGAGGTAATTCACCGTCTCGTCCGGCAGACTGGAGGCGCCGGAAAGATAACCATCGACCCGGTCCGGCCCGGCATTGTAGGCCGCCAGGAAGCCGGGAGCGCCGTACTTGTCATACATCTCGCGGATATAAGCGGTGCCGGCCAGAATATTGTTGTGCGGGTCATAGGGGTCATCGCCGAGCCCGTAGCGCTCGCGCAGCCCCTCATATGTCGCGGGCATGACCTGCATCAGCCCCATCGCCCCGACCGGCGAGACGGCCTGCTCCTGTCCTCCTGATTCCTGCTGCATCACCGCCCGAATCCACTGCTCGGGCACGCCGTATCGGGTGGCGGCTTCGCGGATATAAGGGCCCCATGGGTCCCCCGGCGGGCCCGGCGGCGGGTAATAATGCATCGGTGCAGACGGAGGCGGAGCGCCGTACTCGACATAGCCGGATCCACCCTGCCGGCCGCAGGCGGCAAGAAGGAGGATCGACAACAGCAGCAGCATCGATTGGAGGCGGTGCCCGATAATCGGTGCGGCACGACACATCCCGTCAAACTTGTTCGAGAAAGGCATTGGCTACACCGGTATGCTGCTTTGCGCCGGCCTGGTCTTGGGTCAGCCTTGTTAACCCGTCGCGAATACCATGGTTGATCGGTCATGACCAGCTATTCCAGCGCTGGTTGAGGCCGAATACCTTCGACGCCGAGATGGCGATGTGTCGGGTCGAACCCGACACGATAATTATCTCCGAGCCGGATTCCTTTAAGGACGGGCCGGCTCTTCGACCATCTCGATATCGGCATCGGCATCGGCGTCGCTGTCGCCGTCAAGGACGGCGCGTAGTCGGCGATCGTCGAGTTCGCCCATCCATTTTGCGATCACCACGGTCGCGAAGATGTTGCTGAACAAATTGGTGACGGCGCGGATCTCGGACATAAAGCGCTCGACCCCGAGCAACAAGGCCAGACCGCCGACCGGGAGTATCCCCAAAGCCGGCATCGTCGCCGCCAACGCCACGAAGCCAGCGCCCGCTACTCCGGCCGCACCCTTGGAGGTAAACAGCATAACGAACAGCATCGTCAGCTGCTGGCCGAAGCTCAGATGAATATCCGTCGCTTGCGCGATGAACAGCACCGCCATCGTCATGTAGATCGCGGTGCCGTCGGTGTTGAACGAAAATCCGGTCGGCAGAACCAGTCCGACCACTTCCTGAGAGCAGCCCATCCGTTCCAGCTTGACCATCGAGCGCGGGATCATCGCCTCGCCCGAGGTGGCGCTGAAGGCGATCAGCAGTTCGTCCTTGAAATAGCGCAAGATCTTCAGCACGCGCAGGCCGAACAGCCGGGCGATCAGCCCGAACCCGACCAACACAAACAGGATCGAGGTCACGTAGACGCTCGCCAGCAGTTGCCCGAGGCTGGTCAGCGCATGAAAGCCGAATTTGCCGACGGTGAACGCCATCGCTCCGAAGGCGGCGAGCGGCGCCACATACATGACGATTCTTACAATGCCAAACAGCGCGTGGGTGAAATCATCGATCAGCGATACCAGCCGCTCGGCCCGCGCACCCATATGGCACAGCGCGAATCCAAACAGCACGCCCATCACCAGCACCGGCAGGATCTCGCCCTCGGCGACAGCGCCGACCATGTTGTGCGGGATCATCTTCATCAATAGCTCGACAATGGTCAGCGATTTTGCGCCGGCGACGTAACCCGAGATCGCCTTGTCATCGAGCGTGGCGGGGTTGATGTGCAGACCGGCACCCGGCTGTAGCAGATTGCCGACCGCGAGCCCGATAAACAGCGCCAGGGTCGAGACCACCTCGAAATAGATGAGCGCGCGCAATCCGACGATTCCGACCCGGCGCATGTCGCCCATCTTGGCGATGCCGACGGCGACGGTGGCAAAGATGATCGGCGGCACCACTGCCCGGATCAGGGTGATGAACCCGTCGCTGAACGGCTTCATCTTGACCCCGAGGCTCGGATAGAAATGCCCGAGCAGGATGCCCGCGGCGATCGCGATCAGCACCTGGACATAAAGCCTGCTCAGGAGCGGGCGGCGCGGCGTCGGCCCCGGCGGGGCCAAAGTGCGACGCAAGGCTCTCGTATCCACCATCTTACCCCCTCCTTCTCACCGTCCCGTTCTCAGCCGCGTCGCTCACTCCTCGAGCCAGACGTCCGTCAGATCCTGTCCGATGAAATGGCTCGGGGTGATGCTCCAGCCCTTGAGCTTTGCCGAGGTAACGACGATGCGGTTCCACCATAACAACGGCACGGTGTAGGCCTCGGTCAGCGCGTGCCGCTCGAAATCGCGGACCATTCGGGCGCGCTGTTGTGGGTCGCTGGTCACCGCCTGGCCGATATAGAGGGCATCGAGAAAGCGGTCGGTCGAGCCGGAATTGTTGACCGGCGACAAGTCGTGCGAGACGTATTTCGTCAGCTGGATCGTCGGATCGTCATAGAAATCGCCGGAGAAATCGAGCGCGACTTCGAAATCCCCGGCATCGACTTCCTTTTGCCAGTCGAAGATCCCCAGTTTTTTTTCGGTCGTCGCGACCCCGATCTGGCGCCAGCTGTCCGCGAGCAGGTCGGCGCCGGCGTAATGCGGCATCGGGATGTCACGGACGAGGAGGGTGAGTTTCAGATCGCGCACCCCGGCCTCGGCGAGCAGCCGTCGAGCCTCGGCCCGCGCGGCGCCAATATCGCGCCCGAAGCCGGGCAGGGTGACCAGCTCGGCTTCGGGTGTCGCCATGCTCGATCCCGGGCGCATGATGCCGCCGACATATTTGAGAAAGGTGGTTTTCTGCAGCTTTTCGGCGGCGCCCCAGCGGTCGACCGCGAGCGACAGCGCGCGCCGCACCCGTGCATCGTCGAAGGGCGGCCGTTTGGTGTTGAAAACAACCGAAAGATTGGCCAGCCACGGGCTCTCGCTGACGGTAACGCGATCACCCAGTGTGGCGACCAGCGCGTCGCGCTGCGGCGGGGTCACGCCACGAAACTCGGCGGCGATCCGGCCGCCTTTGTAGGCCGCCATGACCGCGGGGCCGGTGATGAAATCGGCCTGAAAGCCGTCGAGATAAGGCTTGCCCGGCTCAAAATACCGGTCGAAGCGCTTACCGCGCCAATACTGTCCCTTGACGTGCTCGACGAAAACGAATGCTCCGCTGCCGAGTATGTGCGTCTTGGGGAACTGGGGATCCTGTGAGAGCTTCGCGGCGCTGTAGATACAGTTCCACGGCGATGCGAAGTTCGCCAGCATTGCCGCGTCCGGCCATTGCAAGTGAAACACGACGGTTAGCGCATCGGGCGTGTCGATGCTCGATATCGCGGCGTAATCGACGCGACGCGCCGAAACCACGCCTGGCGGCGGATGGATCAGGCGCTGATAGCTCGCCTTGATATCGGCCGAGGTCAGCGGCGATCCATCATGGAACAAGACGTTCGGCCACAGCTTGAAGGTGTAGGTCATCCGGTCGGGCGACACACTCCACGACTGGGCTAAATCGCCGACGATCCGCGGATAGTCGGCCGCGTCGAACTTGAGCAGGGTCGAGTAATGCGGTGCTACCGGGTGCAAAAAGGCGAAGGACGTGTTGGCGTAGCAGTCGTAGTTTACGGGCTCGACCAGCACCGCAAATTCGAGGATGCCGCCATGCTTCGGGTCGGGCTGGGCATAGGCGCGGCCGCAAATCAAGGCGAGGACGAGCGTCAGGGCCACGAAGATCGCTGGCCGCCGCGCTGCGCGTGTCGCGGCGCCCCGCGCACAAAACGTGCCGCGCGGATCCATCACCACCTGCCGCTCCTAGGCTGAATTGAAATCGGAACCGCGCTGCTTGTTTACTGCGCCTTGCCTTTTTGCCATTGCTGGAACTGGCCGAACAGATCGTCTTTTTGCTTCTGGGTCAGCGGCGCTCCGCCCGTGGCCTGCTGCCGTTCATCGATAAAGCGGGCAAAGATCGATTTCAAATCCTGCTCGTTGGGCGCGGCTGCGACTTGCGCGTTGCTCTGCAGCCATGCGGCCGCCGGCGGAAAGCGCCGCCAGCCCGGGAGTTCGGCCGCGATATTGACCTCGCGCCATTTCGGATGATGGCCAGGCGTGAGCAGCGACTGAAACCCGGTGAAGAACGCATCGACGAAATTTACCACGTTGCGATAGCGGTCGGATAACGGCTGCAGGTTTGCCGCCGCCAGCACCGCACCGACGGCAATCGTGTCGACCGGCTGATTGTATTCGATCAGCGCCGGATAATCGTCGGCCGTAAGTCGGGCCGGCACGTAGACCGCAGTGAGCGCCGGATTGAGCGGAATGGCCAGAAAGTGCAGGCCGTTCGCGCTGATCAGATCGCTAAAGATCGGCGCCGGCTTGCCAGCAACAAAAGCCATAGCGGCGATTTCGCCGCGCTGCAGCTTCTCCAGCGCTACCTGCTGATCATCATTGGTGACGACGATCGGAACATTGAGCAGATTGAACAGGCGCGTCGCCGTGATCTCGGTGCCGGCGCCGCGCAGGTCGACGTTGACTTTTTGGTTGGCAAGGTCGGCGACTGTCTTGATGTCGCGCCGCGCCAGCAGATGGAATTCCTCATTATAGAGCTTGGCGATATAAGTGATGCGGTTTTCTAGACCGGGAAAGACGTTCGGTTGCCGGGCGTAGTTGAGGACGTCGTCCTGCAGAATGGCCAAGTCGATGCCGTGCAGTAGATCGAGGTCGGAAATGTTTTGCAGCGCGCCCTTGCCGACGACCGGCAAGACCCGCCGGGTGGCGCCGTCGTCGATGACATTGGCGAGGTCCTCGGCGATGCGGACCGAGATCCCGGCGGCGCGGCCGGTCTCGAGCTCGACAACGCCGCGGTTGACCGCAACCTCGGGCGGCGGCGCGATGTAGCGCGCCGCACCCGCAAACGGGCCCCAACAGAACAGTGCGGCGATAAATCCGGTTACAAGGATCTTTCTGGTCATGGCTCCTGCCATTTTACTTCGTCTCAGGGTTATTCATATGAAGTTGGGCTTCGCTCGCGCCGAGTCCGAGGGCCCGATGGTACCACAAACGCGCCTTTGCCCGATCGCCACGCAGGTTGCGCAAACCGGCGCCGGCGAGAAAAGTCGGATCGAATGTCGCACCCATCCGCAGCGCTGCCTGCCCGTCACCGGCATCAGCCGCCCGTTCGTAAAACAGGCGCGCCGAGGTGAGGTCGCCGGCGCGCAGGAATTCGTCACCGCGGGCCAACAGTTCGGCAAGCTGTCGATCGGGCAGACGCAGCGCGGCGGGGATCTGGGCACCCGCCTTGGTCGGCTCGCTCGCCAACGCCTTCTGCGCCGGGCCCGGCGGTGCCGGCGCGATGTCGGAATGTGCGGGCACCGCCGTTCTTGCCATCGCCGTCGTGACGTTGGAAGCCCCGAGTGCAGCCGCCGCGCCGCGCGGCAAATCGCGGTGTGACGGGGTTGCGGCATCGCTGACGCGCGCGCCAACCGGATGGACGGAGACCATCGCATCGGCGGATTGCCGCACCAGAAAGAAGGCGATGCCGAAGAACACGCCGACCGTCGCCGCGGCAAGAAGAGCGATTGAGACGAGGTAGAGAGAGCCGCCAATCGAAAATTCGAGGCCGCGGCGCGGCGCCCTCGATATCGACGGCGCGATGCAGCGATCAGCGCGGGCCGCAGCCTTTCGCTCGCTGCATCGGCGAGAAACGGGAATCGTCGGCATCTTGGCGTAGAATTCCCCCAAAACCTCTGATTTACCCTCCGCCAGTTGCAATCGTATCTCCGCTATCGCACGAAAGGTGGTTGTCCGGGATCGGCCTTTCCGACCACAACCCGATTAGAGGGAAACAAAGGCCGCACGGAAGTGTCATTCTTTCGTCATCGATGGGTCCCGGTCAAGCCTTAAGATAATTTGATTAAATTTATCATAATTTTTCGAACGAAACTTGGTTAAGACTTCGTCCGGGCTTTGCCTTGCGCCAAACGCAGACTGTACACACAAGCCTTTCCTCTTGACCTCAAAGAGGGTGAGCCGGGTGGTCTCCGCTCCGGAACTGTCGGGCGGCGCGGGCATATTGGTTTGCGGTGAAGGGAGGGTGTGGGGGGCGTGTGACCTCAGATTGAAGAAATAAATGCACGGGCCGCAAGGGCGTTTATCGCGGAATGCTATACCGTGCGGCTGCTTTACAGTGCAGCCAGGCGTCATGTTACGAAAACAGCGACGATAAAATTGCCATAATGGTATTACATCTTCAGTGCCGATGCCGTCCTACCCAGGGCGGGTTTGCGCGGGACAAACCGAAGATGGCTGGAGCAATAGCTGATATTTCGCTGCAAAAAACAGCAAAAGCAGCGGGGCGGCCGCGGGGGCGGCCATTCCAAAAGGGGCAATCGGGCAACCCCAAGGGAAAGCGGCGCGGTACGACCAACCGGGGGACGCGTGCCGCGGCGATGCTGCTCGACGGCGAGGCCGAGACATTGGCGCGGAAGGCAGTCGAAATGGCGCTCTCCGGCGATCCGGCGGCGCTGCGGATGTGCCTCGACCGCACCGTGGCGCCGCGCCGTGAGCAGCCGGTTTCGGTCGACTTGCCGCCGATCCACAGCGCCGCCGACATCTCGGGCGCGATGGCGGCGCTCGTGGGTGCGGCGGCGCGCGGCAGGATCACCGCCCGCGAGGCGTTCGCCTTGTCGCAGACGATCGAAACTTATCTGCGCGCGATCGACGCCACTGATTTCGAGCGGCGCGTGCGGCAATTAGAAGAGGCGCGGGCCGCTGAACCTATGCAATACCGCTGACTACGCCCAACGATAGACAATCGCAAATCGAGCGCTGTAGGAGGAAACCGCCCTTTAATTTCTGCCGGATATCCTCCGATATGTGATTTCGACGGCTTTGTTCTTGGCGTTTAACGTGGGTTCGGCGGCATTGCCGGCAGCGGCAACCGTGCCGGGGGCGACGGTCGCGGTGTGCTTCGCGCCGGAGGAGGATTGCGCTGCTTTCGCGGCCGCGGCGATCGACCGGGCGCGACGGCAGATCCTGGTCAGCGCCTACAATCTGACCACCGGCTCGGGCATCGTCGAGGCGCTGGTCCGCGCTCGCGAGCGCGGCGTCGATGTCCGCCTGATCGCCGACAAGCGCACGCCATGTGAGCGCAACCCCGGCAATCATGCGCTGGCGCAAGCCGGGACCCCGATCTGGATCGATCACGAGGTGCCGATCGCCCATGCCAAGACCATGGTGATCGACGGCGCGCTAACGCTAATGGGCTCCTACAACTGGACCCGCAACGCCGCGCGGAACTCCGAAGATTTGAACCTCGTGTCGTCGCGCGCGCTTGCCGCCGCCTATGCCGAACAATGGCGCAATCGCCTTGCCGTCTCGGTGCCGTTTTCCAGCCGCGAGGATTGGTGCCGGCCCCGCCGCGGGCGCAATTCGCTGGACGGGGGCGGCTGAAGTCCTGAAACTAAAGCCCTGCTCGGCTCAATCGAATGGGGGCGCCGATGTTCGACCTGATCGTTTCCGGGGGGTTGGTGGTGATGCCGGCCGCCACCGAGGCCGCCGATATCGGCGTCGCCGGCGGCAAGATCGAGGCCATCGGCGCTCCCGGCAGCCTCGCCGCCGCGGGTGCCGCGCGGACCGTCGACGCCAATGGCCAGATCGTCATTCCGGGCGGGGTCGATCCGCATATCCATTGCAGCTCGCCAATTCCGTTTCCCGGCCGCAACGAGGACATGCTGAGCGCGCCGCCGGAACAGGTCAGCCGCGCCGCCCTCCATGGCGGCACAACCACTTTGCTCGATTTCGCCCCCTGCCCACCCGACCAGCCATTGCCGCAATCGATCGAGATGCGGCAGCGCGAATGGGCCGGCGCCTGCTATTGCGACTACGGGTTTCATCTGCTGCTGCATGGCAAGCTGTCACAGGCAGTGCTAGGCGCCTTGCCGGAAGCGATCCAGAGCGGTCATGCCTCGGTCAAGATGTTCACCACCGATATCCGGCCGAACCGGCTGGGCCGGATGGTTCAGTTCGGCGATATCTGGGAGGTGTTGAAGCTCCTCGCGCAGGTCGGTGGCATCGCCGCGATCCACGCCGAAGACAACGACATCGTCATGCACATGTACGAAAAGCTGATCCGCGAAGACCGGGTCGGCTTCGAGAATATGGCTGAGGTCCACAACACCCTCAGCGAGGACCTGTCATTCAACCGCGTAATTCGGCTGGCCGAGAATGTTGCCGGGGCAGCGCTCTACATGGTGCACGTTTCGGCCGCGGCCGGGGCCGCGGCGATCGCGGGCTCACGGGCGCGAGGCTACCCGATTTATGGCGAGACCCTGCACCAATACCTGCTCTACACCGCCGAGGACTACAAGCGGCCCGGCGGACAGATGTTCCACACCTATCCGTCGCTCAAATTCGCCAAGGACCAGGAGGCGCTGTGGGCGGCGACCGATCATGGCGCGATCCAGTCGATCGCCACCGACGAGGTATGCTGTCCGCTTCAAGTCAAGCTCCAGGGCCGGCGGATCGACGACACCACCGGCGGCAATTCCGGGGTCGAGCCGCGGCTGTCCTTGATGTACACGCACATGGTCGAAAAGCGCGGCTACAGCCTCGCCGATTTTGTCGGCCTTGTCGCGGCGAACGCGGCGCAGATCATGGGCCTCTATCCGCGGAAAGGGGCGCTGGCGATCGGCTCGGACGCCGATATCGTATTGCTCGATCCGCGCGCCCGGCGGGTAATCCGCAAAGAGGATCTGCACGAGACTGACTACACCCCATGGGAGGGGCACGAGGTCGCCGCCTGGCCGAGCATGACGATCCTGCGCGGCAAGGTCGTGGTCGACAACGGCCGGTTTCTGGCCGTACCGAGCGACGGACAGTTTCTGCCGCGCAAGATAGCCGACGAAATCCGCTCGCGCCCCGCGCTTTGATCTCTAACTAGACCCGAGCGATGCCCCGGATGCCGATCAGTCGCCGCCCTCGTCGCCGTGCGATCCCCGCAGCCTCCCGTGAACGCGCCGGGCCGGGCGGGGTTGGGTCAGTAGCGCGGCTTGACCGAGCGTGCCGGCGGCGTGTCGCGGTAGATCTGCAACCGAGTGACCCGCAGGCCGGCGACGCCATGGGCCTCGATCGCTTGCTGCCAGGCACGGAACTCCTCCACCGACAGCTGGTAACGGCGGCAGGCCTCGTCGAGGCTCAGGGCGCCGCAGCCCACGGCGTTGACGATGACCGCTTTGCGCCGCGCGACCCACCGCTTAGTGTCCGGCGCCGGCAAAGTATTTTCGCCCGGCAAATCACAATCCGTTTCGTGCTGGTCCATGGATGCAGATTAGACGCCGACGAATTAAAAAATCCCTACAGGAAGTCGCCGGCAGCCTTCGAACGACTACCAATGCTTGATCAAGTAAAGAAATTGATGGCCGGCGAGTTGCGTATGCAGACCCGACCAGCCGTCTGCCGTGACGGCAAATCCCGCGTGCTGCCGCTCCGCGATGGTCGGGTGCGCGCCCACTAAGCAACCCAGTCGCGCGGGCTTGCGCGATGCTGCTGAAACGCCTGCAGAATCAATATGCTCCATGCGATTCTCGCGCTTGAAGCGGAACAGCGCGATTCATATACTCCGCCGCTTCGTTTACGGAGGTTCGGGGATACCGATGCGTCCGTCGCTGCCGCCAGATTATCGTCCGTCCGACGACGAGGAGTTTATGAGCCCGCTGCAGGTCGAATATTTTCGACAGAAGCTGTTGCTGTGGCGGGCTGCGCTGTTGGCCGAAACGCCCGACACACTGCAGCACTTGAAGGAGGAGAGCCTGCTGAAGCCGGATCTGACCGACCGCGCATCGCTGGAAGCCGAACGTGCGATCGAGCTGCGCACCCGCGCCCGCGAACGCAAGCTGATCTCGAAGATCAACGCGGCGCTCGACCGGATCGACCACGGTACCTACGGCTATTGCGAGGAGACCGACGAGCCGATCGGCATTCGCCGTCTCGAAGCCCGGCCGATCGCCACGCTCAGTATCGAGGCGCAGGAACGCCATGAGCGTATGGAGCGGACCCACCGCGACGATTGATGGCCGGACCCGGCGGCCCCGAAGGGGGCGGGCGGCAGTCGGGTGACCGCGCCAGATGAGTTCCGCAATCGTCGCTGTAATGTTCACTAAACGTTGCACATTGTCGTTTATCTGTGATAGTGTGGGGCCCTTGAGCAACCGCTAAGGGCGAAAATTATGGCGGGCAAGGTCAAAACGGCGCGGGCCACACCAAAGCTTAGCGAATCGGCTTGTGGCGTCGACCGTCACGGATTTTCCAAGCTTTCTCTCAAGCTTATCGGACGGATCCGACGGGCCGCGCGGACGATCCCGATCATCGCGGTTGGCGCATCTGTTCTGGCTACCCTCTGTCTCGTCCAAATTTTCGCCGGCTCCGCGGTCCACGCGACGGCGCTCGCGGCGATCGGCCTCGCCGCGCTCGGAGCACTTGGCTTTGCCGGACTGAGGGCACACACCGCGCTCGCGGCCCGGCTCGATATTCTCGCCGCAGCGCTCGATGCCGTGCCTGAAGCGCAGCTCGTCGTCGCCGCGGACGGGCGCGCGGTCTTTGCCAATGTCGCCTTTCAGCGGCTTTTCCCCGACAAGAGCGAAGCCACGCTCGATCACATTGAGCGGAACTTGGCCCCCGATCCGCAAGTCGTGGACGCGTTTGCACATCTATCTAGCCGGTTGGCGGAAGATGCCCATGCCGATGCAACAACAGCCGTGCGCGATGCTGGCGACGGGGTTGCCGGAAGCTTCCGATGGTCGGCGGCCCAGCTCACCGGACGGCCGGGATATCGCTTATGGAGCCTACGCGCCGTCAGCAACTCCAACCAGACCGAGGCGCCGCCGGGCGACGAGCGTCTCGAGGCGGCGGCGCCCGTGTCGCGCGAACTCTTTCAGCGGCTGTTCGCCAATGCACCGGTTGGCGTTGCGGTGGTCGATCGGTTTGGCCGGTTCATTGAGGCCAATCGCGCCGCCGGAGAACTCTTCTGCGCCTCGCCGCAGGACCTGGTCGGCGGTGAACTGATCAGTCTTCTGAACGAAGGCGAGCGCACTGCAATTACCGCCAGGCTCGCGGCAGCAGCGGACGGCGAGGTCGATCACGAGCCGATCGAAATTCGCCTGGAACGCCCGTGCGAAAGGACCATTGTCTTGCTGCTCAGCCGGTTCGTTGCTCAAGGGGGCGAAAGCTCTGCTTTGCCAACCGCTTCCGGAGATTCCCCGGCAACAGAAACCCGGGACAATGCTGATTCGGCGGGCCTCATGCTTTTTCTGATTGACGTCACCGAGCAGAAAAATCTTGAAGCTCAGTTTTCGCAATCGCAGAAGATGCAGGCGGTCGGCCAGCTCGCCGGTGGTGTCGCGCACGATTTCAACAATCTGCTGACCGCGATAATCGGATTTTGCGATCTGTTGCTGTTGCGCTCGCGGCCAGGCGACCCGGCCTTTGCCGACATCATGCAAATCAAGCAGAACGCCAACCGCGCCGCCAATCTGGTGCGCCAGCTGCTGGCGTTCTCGCGGCAGCAGACCTTGCAGCCGCGGGTCATCGACATCACCGATGTTCTGGTCGAACTCTCCCATCTGCTGCGCCGGCTGATCGGCGAGAACATTGAGCTCGAATTCGGGCACGGGCGCGATCTCGGTCTCGTCAAGGTCGATCAGGGCCAGCTCGAACAGGTCGTCATCAATCTCGCGGTCAACGCCCGCGATGCGATGCCGAACGGCGGACGGTTGACGATCCGCACGGCGAACGTTCGCCCGGCGCAGGCGCTGCGGCGCGGGCACGAGGTCATGCCGGCCGGAGATTACGTGCTGATCGAGGTGAGGGACACCGGGATCGGGATCGCCCTAGACAATCTCGCGCGGATATTCGAGCCGTTCTTCTCGACCAAGGAGGTGGGGTCGGGGACCGGCCTTGGCCTATCGACGGTCTACGGCATCGTCAAGCAAACCGGCGGTTTTGTCTTTGTCGACAGCAATCCTGGTACGGGAACGGCGTTCGAGATCTATCTGCCCCGCCATCAGGCCAGCGAAGTCGTGGCGGCCGATCGCACCGACACCGCCGAGCCGCCCGTCCCCAAGGATCTGACCGGCACCGGCACCGTGGTCTTGGTCGAGGACGACGACGCGGTCCGCACGTTCGGCGGGCGCGCGTTGCGCAACAAAGGCTATCGGGTGGTCGAGGCAAAAAGCGGCGAGACCGCCCTTGACCTGGTTCGGGACGCTAGCGGAAGGATCAATTTGCTGATCACCGATGTGGTGATGCCGCAGATGGACGGACCGGAGCTGATCCGTGAAGTTCGCCGGATCGATCCCGACATCAAGGTCATTTTCATCTCCGGTTATACCGAGGATGCGTTCCGTCAGCGGCTCGGCAGCGACAGCGACATTCATTTTCTGGCAAAGCCGTTCAGCTTGAAGCAGCTCGCCATTAAGGTTAAAGAGGTAATTGGCGAAACAGCGATGGCGCCGTGAACTTTTTGATTGCATATCCGAACAAAACCAGTACACGTGCTTCCTCCGGCTCGCGTTGAACGGCGCCGCCGGCTGTGAAATAAAGGAGGGCCTCGGTATGCAGGCGGCATTGCGCCTTTTGGACAAGGAAGCGATGGACAAGCAGCGGGCTTTGGATGCGGCGCTCGGGCAGATTGAGCGCGCCTTCGGCAAAGGCTCGATCATGAAGCTCGGCTCGCATGAGACGGCCGGTGATATCGAGGTAATCTCGACCGGCTCGCTCGGCCTCGACATCGCCCTCGGCATCGGCGGACTGCCGCGCGGCCGCGTCGTCGAGATCTATGGCCCGGAAAGCTCGGGCAAAACCACTTTGGCATTGCATGTCATCGCCGAGGCTCAGCGCGCCGGCGGCACCTGCGCCTTTATCGATGCCGAGCACGCACTCGATCCGGGCTATGCCCGTAAGCTTGGGGTCAATGTCGACGACCTGTTGATCTCTCAACCCGATGCCGGTGAGCAGGCGCTCGAAATCACCGATACCCTGGTCCGCTCGGGAGCGATCGATGTCCTGGTCATCGATTCGGTCGCCGCTCTGGTGCCGCGGGCCGAGCTCGAAGGCGAGATGGGCGACAGCCACATGGGTCTGCACGCCCGGCTGATGAGTCAGGCCCTGCGTAAGCTGACCGGTTCGATCTCACGGTCGCGCGCGATGGTCATCTTCATCAACCAGATCCGTCACAAGATCGGGGTCATGTTCGGCAATCCGGAGACCACGACCGGCGGCAATGCGCTCAAATTCTACGCCTCGGTCCGACTCGACATCCGCCGCATCGGCGCGATCAAGGAACGCGATCAGGTAATCGGCAATCAAACGAGGGTCAAGGTCGTCAAGAACAAGCTGGCGCCGCCGTTCAAGGTCATCGATTTCGACATCATGTACGGCGAAGGCGTGTCGAAGCGCGGCGAACTGATCGATCTCGGGGTTCAGGCCGGCGTCGTCGAAAAATCGGGCTCGTGGTTCTCCTATGAGGGCCAGCGCGTCGGCCAGGGCCGCGAGAATGCCAAGGCTTATCTGCGCGAGCACGCCGATGTCGGCGAGGCGATCGAGCGTGCGATCCGCGCCAATGCCGGCCTCGTCGCCGAGGCGATGATGGCCGCCCCAGGGGAAATGGCGGCAGAGGAATAGCCGGGCGGCAACACCCGGGCACCCTGCCGGCCGAGGCTCTTGTCCCCCGAGGGGATCGAGGGTCGCCGGTCACCGCGCAGACGTGCGGCCGGCCGGTCGACCAGACGCGGGTCCGCCATCGGGTTGAAATGGATGTTGCTGAGGAGCCGGAACTGCGCGGCAGGCGCCGAATCGGCTGTCCTTGATGCGCGGCCGCGACACTCCTGCTCAGGGTCAAATAGCGCCTAGTTCCCGCCGCCGCACCAGCACTGCCGATAGTCGGCTACGGAAACATGTCCGGTGGCGCAGTCATAGGCGCGGGTCTCGTCGGCGCCGCCGTGGTTCCGGGTCCAGTACGCCTGGCTCGACACCGGGTACAGCGTGTGCCAGAGGGCACGGTCTTCAGGCACGGTGGTGATCATCGCGTATAGCCGTTCGAGGCTGGCCAGATCGACCCGCGGCAGCCGCCATTCACGCGTGAAAGTGTATTCCCGCTGCCACTTCGGCGGGTTATGGGCATCGGTCTCGGAGAGGTTGATCAGATCGTAGGTCGCCTGATCGAGGATGCCGCCAGCGGAATCATAGGTTACAGTGAGGAAGGCCGGGTTTTGGCCAAAGATTGGGCTGACCGCAGGGGTCATCAGGGCGAATGCGAAATTGCCCTCGGCGTCGCCGATCAGGCGAAAATCGTCCATATGGGTGTGGCCGGCAAAGGACGCGGCCACGGTATCGGCATAGCGCCGCAGCAGCGCGTAAACCGGCTGAGCATAAACGTCGGCCCACATCGGGATGATGCGGTCGGGGCATTCCCCCTGGCGCCAGGTGGCGAAGCCGTCGATGCCGGGCGGGACATGAAAGGCTAGCCATGCCCGCTGATGGGCCCGCCTCGCCGCCGCGAGCTCGGCTTCGAGCCAAACGAGCGTCGCCCTGCCCGGGTCGTCGCCCCCTCCGCCGCAATTGTTCCGGTATCGGTGCGAAAAGAAGACGGTGTTGGCGAAAATCAGTCTCACCCCGGGAACCCCGGGAACCGCCGCGCTGTAATTGCCGTATCTGGTCCAATCGCGCCCGAGATCGCGATTGATACGCCCGCCGACGAGCCCCCGCATGACTGGCAGCATGTCGGTGAGGAACGGGCCGCCCGGCTGCAGTTTAAAATCGCCGCAAACTTCGTCGTTATTTCCCAATGCCGGCAGGATCGGCGTATTCGGGAAAACCGCTTCGATCTCCAGCGCAAGAAACCTCATGGTCTTGTCGACGAAGCCGCGAAAGGCGGGATCGGAATGGTCGCGCGCGACAGCATTGAACTGGTCGCGGAAATGATGCGCTAGGAAATCACCAGGGATCAGCACAAAGATGGGATGAGGTAGCGCCGTCCCCATTTGCTCCAGAGCGGAATGCAGGTGCCAGTTGGTGTCGGCGCCGTAACGGCCAAGGCTCTTGTCGGTGGAGGCATCGAGGATTGCCGGCCACTCGGCAGGCGATCCGGCCGCCAGCCGGTCGACCAGGTGCGGATCCGCCATCGGATTGAAATGGACGTCGCTGAGCAGCAGGAACTGCGCGGCGGGCGCCGATCCGGCGGCCCTTGCCGCCATCGGCGCCAGGGTGAGGATGACGGCCAGAACGAGTTCGGGTCACCCAAGTGCGTGCCTCGGACGCTCTTTGCAACATCGGGCGGAACACCTGCGGCAGGAAGTGGCGGCACAGGACTATCGCGGGGGCCCGCTGGCCCGCAACCCTCACGCTTTGGCGGATTGGGGCATGGGCGTCGCCAAGGCGTGTTGCGCGCTGGCCATGCTTTCCTGCCGACGGCCAAGCCACAGCGCGTCCACGAGCCACAACGCGGCCAGGGGGAGCGCCACCAGCGCCATCTCCGCGGTGCCGAGACCCGCTCCGCGCAATAGGGCGACCGACCAAGCGCCAATCTGATCTCCGGCGCGATAGACGACGGTGTCGATAAAGCTTTTCGCCTTGTAGCGGTCCTCGCGCGGAACGACGGTAAAGAGCACCTCGCGGGTCGGCCGGGTGATCGCATAGTCGCCAGCCCGGCGCAGTACCTGGAACACCGCGACCACGGCAATTGTCGGCATCAGCGCCAGTGTGCCGAACCCGATCAGGGTCAGCACCGGCAACAGCCCCAGGGTCAAGGCGACGCCGAGCAGCACGACGATGCGTCCGGTCAAAAACAGCTGGATCGCGAGTGTCAGGGTGTTGACGCAGAGGTCGACGGTCGCGAAGAACGCGGTTTGCGCCCCGCGCCCGCTGATGCTGTGGCTGACGATCCCGGCCTGCTGAAAGTAAAGGATCGTCGAGGTAACTGTGAACAACAGCACGAAGAGGCTGACATTCACTAGGTAGCGCGAGCCGAAGGCGCGGGTGATGCCGGCAAAGATGCTGCCGCCGATTGGCGTTTCGTCGGCCGCGGGCGCCGCCGGCCCGCGATGCAGCGCCGGCGACAAGCGCGACAATCGGCCGACGCTGAACACCGCGATTTCGAGCAGCACCGCGGCGCCCAACAGCAGAAAAATCGGCGAGACATGCCGTGCCAGGCCCGCGGTGACGCTCGACCCGACGATCGCCCCGATCGAAGCCCCGGCTGCAATCAGGCCGAACAGCCGCTTGCTCTGCTCGGGGCTGAACAGGTCGACATTCAACTGCCAGAACACCGAGACGACGAAAAGATTGTAGACCGAGACCCAGATGAAAAAAATGCGCCCGATCCAGACCGTGTGCTGCGCATCCCAGTGAAGAAGTGCGGCGAACACCACGATATTGACGGCGAAGAAATGATAGGTGATCGGGATGAAGCGGCGGCGCGGCAGTTTCTTGACGAGAAAGGCGAACGGAATGTTCAGCAGCACCATGCCGAGGAGTGTGCCGGTGAACAGCCATTGCAGATTATTGACGCCGCCCGCGACGCCGGCCTCGTCGCGGATCGGGCGCATGATGTAGTAGGAGGACAGCACCGCGAAAATAAACAGCCAGCACCAGCCGACGACCGGCGCTTCCTCGCGCCGGATGTCGACGAACCGGCGCAGCAGGTGATAGAGCCGATCGCTCAATTGCCGCTCAGCTGAGACCGGCGGCGATCATTCGGATCTCGGCCGGCGAATGCTCGCCGCCGAGCGGTGTCCCCGGAACCAGATACTTGCCCTTTGCGAGCCCGCCGATCAGCACCGGCTCGAAGCCGATCTCGCGGATAAGGCCCGAAGCGACCGCGATCGCGTTTGTGTCATCGCCTGCGATCGGCACGCCGACTAGCCCGCCGGCGCGATGCGCATCGGCGGCAATCTTGGCGGAGCCGATCGCATTGAAGGCGCGCACGAGATGCGCACCCGGCAGCATTTTGGCGGTCGCCAGCCCGGCGCCCCCTTGCTCGTCGACCGCTTTGACCAGATCGGCGCCGTCGCGCCGCGCGATCGGGTTGCTGACGTCGATGACCAGCGTCTTCTTGGCCAGCGCAGCGGCGTAATCGCGGCCGATTTGCTGCATCGCACCGTAGGGGACGACGATCATCACGACATCACCGAATTCGATTGCTTGGGCAACCGTGCCGGCCTTGGCGAGCGGGCCGAGGCCGTCGACGAGGCTCTTGAGCTCTTCCGGATGGCGCGAGGAGAACATCACCGGATGGCCGGCCTTGACCAGCGCGGCGCCGAGCGCCCCACCTTCGCGGCCGGCACCGATCATGCCGATCTTGAGGGCCGCGCCGCCGGCGGTTTGCGCATGGGCCGCCAGCGGCCACGCTGCCAGCGCTAGCAACGTCGAGCCGGCGGCAGCGTGCAGAAATTCGCGTCGGTGTGGTCGGTCAGTCTCGCCATTGTCGGCTCTTGAACTAAATGCCATCCGCTGTCGGCAAGCTTCGGCTGACACGGTACTCGCTCTCGGACGTCGACTTTTGGCGCAGCCGCACCGGCCAGAGTGGCCGTCATCGATCTCACTGAAACGCTGGCTTGACCTTTTCGCAAAGCAGCTGCAGGGACTTCAGCACCCGCTGGTTCGGGATCTTGGTGCCGCAATTCATCTCGGCCAGGATGCCGTCGAGGCCGAGCTCCTCCTGCAAGCCCATCAACCGGTCGGTCACCTGCTCCGGCGTGCCGACGATGATCTTGTCGCGCAGCGCTTCGTCATAGGTGATGGTCTGCAGCCGGCGGCCGCGCGCCGCCCGATCCTCGATCGCACGCACGCCCGCGCGCGACGCCGAATCCTCGAGCCGCTCGCCGAGATAGCGGTAGAAATACATGATGCTCTCTTCCGGCTCGGCCCGGGCCTGCGCCGCAGTCGCGGCAACATAAACCGGAGCGCGCAAAAACACCTGGCCCTCGCCCGGGTGTCCCGCCGCCTTGTACGCCTCGCGATAGGCGCGGATGTTGGGGGCGAGCTCCTCCAAGGTGCCGAGGCGCACGGCAACGAATACCCCATGGCCGAGCCTGCCGATCGCCGGGAAGGTGTCGGGGCTATTGGCGGCGATGCGGATCTCGGGCCACGGTTTCTGATACGGCTTTGGCGTCAGTCTGACATTGTCGAATTTGTAAAATTGGCCGGCATAGGAAAAGCTGTCCTCGGTCCACGCCCGCTTGAGGATTTCCAGGGTTTCGGCAAAACGCTCGCGGCTTTCGCCATAGGGCACGCCATAGGCCTCATAGGTGCGCGGGAAGCCGCTGCGGCCGACCCCGAAAATCAGCCGGCCTTGGCTGATTTGGTCGACCGTGGCGGCCTCCTCGGCGATGCGCAACGGGTGGCACAACGGCAGGACCTGCACGCCGGTGCCGATCCGCATGCGCTTGGTGCGCGCGGCGATCGCGCTGGCGATAGTGAGAGGCGCGGCGCAGACCGAACGCTCGGGGGCGACATGGATCTCGGCCAGCCACATCGCGTCGAGCCCCCAGCGCTCAGCGGCATCGACTTGCGCGAACAACTCGGCAAAGGCCGCGGGCTGGCTCGTCCCCGCCGGGCACTGAAACTCGTGAAACATACCAAATTCGAATGGCATCCCGACTTCTCCCTCTCGCCTCGCACCGATCGCTCCTCTGCCCCGGTGGTTCGACCGGGACGTATCGCCGCAGACGGTGCTCGCACGTCGGAGTGTCGTTCGATGACCGTCGTCGAGCGGTCACCTTAGAGTCCTCGAAGCGGCGAAGCCAGACAAGAAACACCCGCTTGCCGCCAGTGGGTTAAATCCACGCTGCTTGAATCGGATAGGAAGACGCGGTGAGGTATGCCCACGATCACGGCCCGGCTCGGGTGTTCGACAAAAGCACATGCTTTTGACGTAGTTATGACGGGTCTTGCGACAGATTTTTGACGAAACCGCAGGATACTCGTTCGCCGCGATCCTTCGGCCGAGGCGGGCGATCGATGGCGCCGAATGAGGCGCCACTGCGTAATCGCGGCGCGCGCCGGCGGATCGCATGGGTTTATTGGCGCGACTGGCCCCCATCGAGAGTACCGCAAAGTTGAGCGACGCCCTCGAAATATCGACATCAGATTTGAGCGAGGCTTCCGCTCAGCGTGCGCTGCGCGCCGGAGACCTCGATGCCTGCCGCATCGTGCTCGGCCAATGCGAAATGCCGGACAACGAGCGGGCTGCGCTCTATTGCCGTTTGAGCGAGGCTCTCTACTACGGCAATCGGCGTGAGGAAGCGCTCGATTGCGCCCGCGCCGCCTTTGGACTGCAACCCCGACAACAGTCGATCGCCGATTTCTGCGCGTGGCTGTTCAGCAATTGCGAGCGCCATCAAGAGGCGTCGGCCGCCTATCAGCGGCTGTTGGAGCATAGCCCCGGATGGGCGGAGGGGCATCGCCACGTGAGCGGTTCGCTCGCCGTTGTGGGAGAGATTGATCGCGCGATTTTTCACGCGGTCCGGGCATGTGAGATCGAGCCTCACTCGTTCGAGTTCGCGGTGCATGCCGGCAGTCTTCTCGCAACCGTCGGCCGGCACCAGGAGGCATTCGACTATTTTTCCCGCGCCGGCCACATCGAGCCGGCCGACCCCGGCGTCCAGCGGCATCTGGCGGCGGCCGCTTTGGCGATCGGCCAAGTGGAGCACGCCGCCGTGCTGGCGTTGCGCGCCTATGCGCTGGCCCCCGCCGACCGGGCAAATGCGCTCGATGCGGCGGAGCTGTTGCTGCGCGCGCACCGCTTCGATACGGCGGCCGAAATCATTCGTGGCGTCCTCGCCGTCGACGGCGATGACGGCGCCGCTCATCGGATGTTGTCGGCGGCGCAAATGCAGCGCGGGCGGCCGGAAGACGCGCTCGAGGCGATCGATCTGGCGTTGGCGCTCACCCCGACCATCGCCGAATATCATCTCCATCGCGGCAACCTGCTTTACCGTCTGGGCCGGTTCGAGGAGGCGGTGGAGGCCTTCGACCGGGCCGCGTCGCTCGACCCGGAAAACCTCGCGGCGCGGCGCTCGCAACTGACCGTCTATTTCGACAGCGGCCGGTTTCGCGATGCGCTGGCGGTCGGCGGCGAGCTGATCCGCTCGGCTCCCGACAACGAAGAATACGCCCAGGCGATCCTACAGGTACTGAACCGCCGATTTGAGACCCTCGACGGGGATTACGTCGTTCTCGGCGAGCGTCCTTGCCGGCCGAGCCCCGGGCTTCGCGTACAGCCGGGTATTTGGGCGGCGCTCCTGGCCCAGTGCCGGGTTGTATATGCCTTGATCATCCGCGAGACCCGCACCCGGTTCGGCGACTCGACCCTCGGCTACGGCTGGGCATTGCTCGAACCGGTACTGCACATCCTGATGCTGTCTCTGGTGTTCGCGGTATTGATGCATGGCCGGCCGCCGATCGGGACTCAGTTTTTCATTTTTTATTACACCGGCATCATCCCGTATCATTTGTTCGTCCACAGCAGCAGCAGCATGACGTATGCGGTCACCAGCAACGGCTCGCTGCTGCAATTGCCTTTGGTCAGCACCTTCGACGTGATCATCGCTCGCGGTCTGCTCGAACTGGCGACCGATCTTCTGGTGGCGGTCATCCTGTTGGCCGGCTTTGGCATAATCGGGCTCGGCACCATGCCCGACGATTTCGCCGGCGTATGTGCGTCGATTGCCGCCGTCTGGGTATTCGGCTGCGGTTGCGGCTTTATCAACGCCGTCATCAATGGCTTCTGCAAATCTTGGGATAAGATCTGGGCCCAATTGACCAGAGTATTGTATTTCTGTTCCGGAATTTTTTACGTGCCGGGAATGATGCCGGATTGGATCCGCGGCATTCTCGCGTGGAACCCGGTATTGCACGCGGTCGACTGGTTTCGGTCGAGTTTCTTCGTCGAATACCAACCGTATTGGCTCGATCGCACGTTTCTCGTAACCGTGGCCGCCGTAACCTTGTTGGCGGGATTGACTCTTGAGCGCTGTTTGCGCCGCAGCCTCTACGAACCGCAATGATCGCGCTCGAAAGGGTCGCCAAGGCCTATCGCACCCGGACCGGGCGGAAGACCGTGCTGGCGAATGCCAACGCGATCTTTGGCACGGGCCATAATTTTGGCATCCTTGGAGTCAACGGTTCCGGCAAGTCGACATTGATCCGGCTGCTCGCCGGATCCGAGAAGCCCGATCGCGGCGTCGTGCGCCGCTGTGCGCGCGTGTCGTTTCCGCTCGGTTTCGGCGGCACTTTTCACGGCGCTCTGAGCGGCCGTGAGAACGCGGCTTTTCTTGCCCGCATCTACGGGGCCCGAACACGCGAGGTGATCGATTACGTCGCGGCGTTTTCCGAACTCGCCGAATATTTCGACATGCCGGTCAATACCTACTCCGCCGGGATGCGCGCGAGGCTCGCCTTCGCCGCCTGTCTCGCCATGGATTTCGATGTCTATCTGATCGACGAGGTGACGGAGATCGGCGATCAGCGCTTTCGCCGCAAATGCGCCGAGGCGTTCCGCGAGCGCATGGCGCGCTCCGATATCATCCTGGCGACCCACAATCCGCAGACCTTGCGGCAATATTGCGACCGCGGCGCAGTCCTCGCCGATGGTGCGCTGTTTTTGTACGACGACATCGGCGCCGCCCTCAGCCGGTACCAGCGTATGCTTCAGGATCAGCACTGATGAGTGCAGCGGCGGCAGCCACCCACGACCGCATTTCACCGGCCGACGCGAACCGGTCGTCATCGCCTCCCATAGACACTGCCACACCGACAGCGTCCGGCGGCGTCAGCTTGCCGGTCCGCTCCAGCGGCCAAGAACTTTCCCCCGCGCACGGCAATCGCATTGTTCCGTGGGGCCGGGTTGCCGAACCGCGTCCGCATTTGCCGCTCGGCGCGGTCGCCTTCATGCTGATGGTGGTGCTGCCGCTGGCGTTCGCTGGAATTTATTACTTTTTCATCGCCTCCGACCAATACGTCGCGGAGTTTCGCTTTGGTTTGCGCTCCGCCGAACCAGTCCGGTCCGACCCCGGGCTGCTGCTTCAGGCAGGGGCAGCGCCGTCGCAGATTGGGTCGGATTCCTACGTCGTCGTCCAATACATCGCCAGCCGAGCGATCGTCGACGACCTAAGCAGGACACTTGACCTGAAGCAGATGTTTTCGACGGCAAGAGCCGATTGGCCAGCCCGGCTGCATCTCCCGGTGCCGATCGAAGACCTGGTCACCTACTGGCGGGGCCAGGTGAACGCGTTTTTTGATCCGGCCGACGGCACCATTGTGGTCAAGGCTCGCGCGTTCGCGCCCGAGGATGCCCTGAAGCTGGCGCAAGGGATCCTTGCCTCGTCCGAGCGCCTGGTCAACGCCCTGTCGGCCCGGGCGCGGAGCGACGCCTTGCGCGATTTGGAAAATGACGTGCGCCAAGCCGAGCGGCGTCTCGCTGCCGCGCTCGTCAAACTGAGCGATTTTCGCGACAGGCAAGGGGTCGTCGATCCACGTAGGACCGCGGATGCCAGCGCAGCGCTCGACGGGCGGGTTCGCGACGATCTGGTTCGCGCCAACACCGAACTCTCGACCCTCAAAGAATACCTGCAGGATGACGCGCCGTCGCTCAAGCTGCTCGAGGCGCGAATCCGCGCACTCGAGGCACAAAGACGCGCGCTTGAGAGCGAGGTAACCGACACGGCCGATACGCGCTCGCAGGCTTTGTCTCGGATAATGGGCTCATACGAGCAGCTCGAAAGCGAACGCAGCTTTGCCGAAAGCGCCTATCGGCATGCGCTCGAGGCACTCGACCGTGCGCGTATGAACGCTGACCGGCAGCACATTTACATCGCCGATTTCGTCCAACCGCGCCTGCCCGAGAAAGCGCTGTACCCGCGCCGGCTACGCTCGCTTGGCATCGTCTTTGTCATTGCCTTCGCCACTTGGGCGATCGGTTGTTTGACCGTCCGATCGGTGCGGGACCACCTGTAATATGATCCCGCCCGACACCGATGACCGCCATGAACTGGCAGACCGCGATTGCGGTTGCAGTCGGGGAGAGAAATCATGGCGACGGTAGGGTTCGAATCTATCCCGACCTGCGATCTTCCCCACCGTCGCGCTCGATCGGTCGGGGCTTCGATCGGCCAGTCGCGAAGCCCGTCCACGGCTCGCGCTGGTCTCGACGTATAACGAATTGTGCGGGATTGCCGCCTATACTCGAAGCCTGGAAAAACAGCTTTTCGATATCTTCGATGTAACGGTATTCGATCTTAATCAATATCTCCTACGCAGCAGCCACCGTCGCGTGCGCAAATTCGGTGACCGCCATATTCAGGAAATATGTCGTGAAATCAGAGAATATGACGCCGTCAATCTCCAATTGGAGCATGGCACATTGGGCCGCTCCAGCCATGATATTTATCGTCGGTTTTGCTGGCTCGTGCGAGCATCACCGCGAATCTCAGTTACGTTTCACACGATATTCCAATCCGAGGCGTTTGATTACCGTAAATATCTCAGAGAACTGATTAGGTTCCGTTTTGTAAAAGCGGCCGAGCTGAGATCGAATTATCTGCGCACCCATCTTTTGTCGGCCGGCATCGCCGACCGTCTGCGCCGTACGCAGCGCTTCAAGCCGGTGTCGGTCATCGTTCATACCCGCCGTGATCTGGCGCAGATGAAATTCGTTCACGGCATGCGGAACGTCTACGATCATCCGTTGTCGTTTCTCAGCGACGCCGATGCGGACGATATTCGCCAGACTGCATCGCGCAGCAAGTTTACGATTCTCGATCAGGTGCCGAAAGGCAGTCGACTGGTCGGGGTGTTTGGCTTTCTCGGGCGGTATAAAGGGTTCGACACCGTCATTCGGGCATTGCACCATCTTCCCGAGGAACACCATCTGCTGATATTCGGCGGCGTCCACCCCAACGAAATCAAGCCGCACCAAACGATCGACCCGGTCGTGTCGTCGTTGCTCGACGCCGGTTATATCGATACCAATATAGCCGAGCGGATGCGGGCCGATCCGGCCCATGGCGCCCCGGCGGTTTCGGTTTCGGTGGACGGATCGATGCGGGACTTGCTGATCGGACATCCCAAGGATTTGTCAGAACGAATTCATTTCCTCGGCGCGACCAGCGACGAAGATTTTCTTTCGGGCATGGCACTGTGCGATACGGTGGTTTTTCCCTATCTGGAGGTCGGGCAATCCTCATCCGGTCCGATTTCGCAGGCGCTCGAGCTCGGCTGCCGCGTCGTTGCTTCCCGCACCCACACCTTCTTGCAGCTCGACCGTTATCATCGCAACACGATCGAGTTTTTTGATATCGGAAATCATCTCGAATTGGCCGCGCGAATCTTGGCGCGTCCGCAATTCGACTTGGGCGCCCGATTTCTCTGCTTCAATGTCGAAACCAACAAGGCGGTCTATCTTGCCGCCAATGGCGTGCCGTCAAAGGTCCGGCCTGCCGCCGACCGAGATGCCCGCTGAAGCGCAAGGCAAGGACTGGGGTGCGGGTGAGCACCCGCCGCTCTCAGGTCTTGCTCGGCCCCCGGGAGCGCCGCGGCTGGGACTGCGATCGGCAACATTCGCAAGATTGCCTCGGACAAGCAGAAAAACGACAATAACGACTATTGTTGTGTAAAAAAACGCGCCCCGCGGGGCGCGCACATCCCGCGTCACCGTGGGGTTCAGGGGCCGCCGAGAGTCCGCCAAGTCCGCAAATACGGGTCGCCTCCCTGAATCTCACACGTCGTAGTAGAGGAAGAATTCGTAAGGATGCGGCCGCAAGCGCATCTCATCGATCTCGCGCGAGCGCTTGTAGCTCAAGTGAGTCTCAACCACGTCCGGGGTGAACACATCTCCCTTCAGCAGGAAGCCCCGGTCGCCTTCTAGCGCATTCAGCGATTCCTCAAGTGAGCCAGGGGCCGACGGAACCTTAGCCAGTTCCTCCGGCGGTAAGTCATAAAGGTTCTTGTCGATCGGATCGCCCGGATCGAGCCGATTCTGGATCCCATCGATTCCGGCCATCAGCATCGCCGAAAACGCCAGATAGGGATTGCATGACGGGTCGGGGCAGCGGAACTCGACGCGCTTGGCCTTTGGGCTGAGGGAATACATCGGAATGCGGCATGCGGCCGAGCGGTTGCGCTGCGAATAGCCGAGATTGACTGGCGCCTCGAAGCCCGGGACCAGGCGGCGATAGGAATTGACCGTCGGCGCGCAGATTGCGAGCAGCGCCGGCGCATGCTTCAATAGCCCAGCGATATATGAACGCATCAATTCGCTGGTCCCGGCGTAGCCGTCGCCGGCGAACAGCGGCCGCTCGCCCTGCCAGATGCTCGAATGCACATGCATGCCCGAACCGTTGTCGCCGAACAGCGGCTTGGGCATGAAGGTCGCGGTCATCCCGCGTTTGCGGGCGACGTTCTTGACCACGTATTTGTAGATCATGACGTTGTCGGCCATACGCGTCAGCGGGGCAAAGCGCATGTCGATCTCACCCTGCCCGCCGGTGGCGACTTCGTGGTGGTGGGCTTCGATCGCGATTCCGAGCAATTCGAGGATTGTCACCATTTCGCTGCGCGCGTCTTGCAAAGTGTCGGCCGGTGGGACCGGGAAATAACCCTCCTTCGGGCGCAGGATATGCCCGAGACCGACGCCGCCGCGCTTTGCCGCACCCCAATTCGCCTCGACTGAGTCGATTTCGTAAAAGCCGTAATTGGTCGATTGATCGAAGCGCACCTCATTAAAGACGAAATGTTCGAGCTCGGGCCCAAAATAGGCAGTGTCACCGATCCGAGTTTCTTTGAGATAAACCTCAGCCTTTTTGGCGATGTTGCGCGGGTCCCGCGAATAATTCTGACCGGTCACCGGATCGCGAATGGTGCAGATCAGCACTAGGGTCGGTACCTCGGTGAATGGGTCGAGGAATGCAGTCGCCGGGTCGGGTATCACCAGCATGTCGCTTTCCTGGATCTCTTGGAACCCGCGGATCGACGACCCGTCGAACCCGACGCCTTCCTCGCACGCATCTTCGTCAAGGGCGCTGGGCGGCACCGAAAAATGCTGCCAAGTCCCAGGCAGGTCGGTGAAGCGAAGATCGATCATCGCGATCTTGTCGTCCTTGATCGCCCGGACGACATCCTCGGATGTCTTGAGGTTGTAAGTCATGAGCGCTCCCTTTCAGCTCGAATCAAACAAGCGGAAGCAAGAGTCGGGCCGATCGCACCGGTTGCGCAAAGGCCATATGTCGCAGATTGGCAGGGCCCTGTCTGGGCGGGCGGCCGCCCCTTTTAACGCAACCTTGCTCTGATAGTGGCGAATACAACCCACGGCAGAGCGCCGCCGCGGATGCGGCTCAGATAGCGTCGGGGCCGCGCTCGCCGGTGCGGATGCGGATCGCCTCGTCGATATTGGTAACGAAGATCTTGCCGTCGCCGATCCGGCCAGTATGCGCCGCCTGCTGGATCGCCTCGATCGCCTGCTCGAGCAGGCCATCTTCCATGACCACCTCGATCTTCACCTTGGGCAGGAAGTCGACGACGTACTCAGCCCCGCGATACAATTCGGTATGGCCCTTCTGCCGACCGAACCCTTTGGCCTCGGTCACGGTGATGCCCTTGATGCCGACTTCATGTAGCGCGTCTTTGACCTCGTCGAGCTTGAAGGGCTTGATGATGGCTTCGATCTTTTTCATCGGCGTACAATCTCTCCGAGGCGAGCACCTGTCAGCCGCTCATTGACGCAGCATAACTTGTGCCAAGCAGTCTGCGCGACGAGGGAAATCATGGGCGCCGCCGCCTCCCGTCAGAATGCCGGTGAACCAAGCACCTTCTGCCTAAAAATTAGTCAACTAAGTTTCGGCGCCGGGGGGTTCTCCAATAGTCGGCGAATGCGTTCGATCGCCTCGGCGATCGCCTCGCGGCTGTTGGCATAGGAAAATCGCAGATAACCTTCACCGAAAGCGCCAAAGCTGGTGCCGGAAATGGTTGCCACGCCGGCCTCTTCGAGCAACCGCCCTTGCAACGCGCGGGCATCGAGCTCGGTCCCGGTCACGTTGGGGAAGGTGTAGAAGGCGCCTCCCGGTCGAGCGCAGCGGAACCCGGGGAGACCGTTCAGCGCCTCTACGATCATTTCGCGCCGCTCGTTGAAGGCGGCAACCATCCGCGCGACCGGCTCGCGCGGGCCGGTCAGTGCAGCGATACCGGCGAACTGAGCCGCGGCGTTGACACAAGAATGGCAGTTGATCGCCAGCCGCTCGGCAGCCGCGAACAAGGCCGCCGGCCATACCCCATAGCCCATCCGCCACCCGGTCATCGCATAGGTCTTGCTCCACCCATCGAGCAGGATCAGGCGGTCGCGAAGCGACGGATAGCTCAACAGGCTGATATGCTCGGCGCCGTCGTAGAGGATCTCGCCGTAGATCTCGTCGCTCATCACCGCGACCCGAGGGTGGTGTTCGAGCCCGGTGACGAGACGGTCGAGTTCGACCCGCGGCACGACGCCGCCGGTCGGGTTGGCCGGGCTGTTGATAATGATCAGCCGTGTGTGCGGCGTTATCTTGTCCAGGACCTCGGCAGCGCTGAACGAGAACCCGGCGCTTTCGTAGAGCGGGATCGGCACCGGGGTCGCGCCGGAAAAGCGGATCACGCTCTCGTAGATCGGGAAGCCGGGGTTTGGATAAAGGATCTCGGTCCCGGGCTCGCCGAACATCAGGATCGCGAAGAACATCGTGACCTTGCCGCCGGGAACGACAAGCACCCGGTCCGGCGAGACTTCAACCCGGTGGCGGCGGTAGAGATCGGCGGCGACCGCCTCGCGCAGTTGCGGGATGCCGTTGGCCGGCGTGTAGCCGTGATGGCCGTCGGCCAGTGCTTTGCGGCCGGCCTCGACGATGTGCTCGGGGGTCGGAAAATCGGGTTGGCCGATGCCGAGATTGATGATCGAACGGCCCTGCGCGGCCAGCGCGTTGGCGCGCGCCAGGACCTCGAAAGCAGTCTCGGTGCCGAGGACGCCCATGCGCCCGGCCATCTGCAACATTCACGTTTCCTCCTGACGTCTCCGTCGCCCTAGACTAGCGCAAATCGGGCGAAATAGCGATCGGGAAGCGCCGGGCGGGGCCGCGTCGCCGGCAGGTTGACCGCTGGGCGGGGTGACGATGGGGATTGTGTTTTCCCCACCGTATTGCCGTCCCACCGGACCATATTTGGGATAGATCTCGCCCGGTTGCGAGGCGCCGAGTAGAGTAGAGTCGGGTGGCTGATGCATGAGAGGATCGCGATGCCCGAAGGGAAGACCGAACCGCGCGCGACGGCGGCGCGCTTCGAGGAGCTGATGGCGCGTGCCGAGGCGCTGATCCCGGTGCTGCGCGAGCGCGCCGAACGGGCCGAGGAATTGCGCCGGCTGCCCGACGAGACGATCGCCGATCTACATTCGAGCGGCCTCTTTCGCATGCTGCAGCCGGCCCGGGTCGGTGGCAGCGAGCTGCCCTACCGCGCCCTGTTCGAGCTTTCCGCGGTAATCGGCCGGGGCTGCGGCTCGACCGCCTGGGTGCTCGCCAACCTCGCGGCGCATCACTGGCTGCTCGGCATGTGGCACCCCGAAGCACAGGATGAGATCTGGGGCGAGTCGCCCGACAATCTGATCGGTTCGGCCTTGATCTTTCCGCGCGGGCGGGCGAAGCGGGTGTCCGGCGGGTATCGGCTCAGCGGCAGATGGCCGTTTTCGAGCGGGATCGACGCCGCCCATTGGGCGATGATCGGGGCCTTCGTGATCGACGAGGAGACCGGGCAGAGCGAGCCCCGCATTTTCCTCGTTCCAGCAAGCGACTATACGATCATCGACACTTGGCAGGTGATCGGGCTGAGCGGCACGGGCAGCAAAGATGTCGAGGCCGCCGACATCTTTGTTCCGGCCCACCGCACCCTCTCCGCCGAACGGATCACGGGCGGCCCCAATCGCGGCAGCGGGGTAAATCCCGGGGCGCTGTATCAGCTGCCGGCGATCAGCCTGTTCGGTTTCGCGATCGCCGGCGTCTCGCTCGGCATCGCCCGTGGCGCGATCCAGCACTTTGCCGAGACGACGCGAACCCGGCTCAGCATCTATACCGGGAGGAACCTCGCCGATTTCAGAAACTTGCAGGTCCACCTCGCCGAGGCGGCAGCATCGGCCGACGCGGCCGAGGCAATCGCGCTACGCGATTGCGACGAGGCGACGCGGATCACCGAGGCCGGGATCGTGCCGAGCCTCGAGCAAAAGGCGCGCTATCGCCGCGACGGCGCCTTTGCCGCGACACTGTGCACCCGGGCGGTCGATATTTTATTCAGCGCAAGCGGCGGCGGCGCGATCTATGCGCAAAACCCGATCCAGCGCGCTTTTCGCGACGTCCATGCGGCCAATGCCCATTACACCCTCACCTGGGACGTCAACGGTGCGGTTTATGGCCGGGTAGCGCTGGGCTTACCGCCCGAAGTGTCGCTTTGAGTAGCGTGGGGATCGACCGTGCCAAACAAGAACCCGCAAACCGGAACCCTTAAGCCCGAGATTCCCGAAAGCGAGCATCCCGGCAGCCACGCCGCACCGGTCAAGCCGACTTCGGGCGAAGGCTTCGAATCGCGCGATTTCCGCAACGCTCTCGGCACCTTTGCCACCGGAGTGACGATCATCACCGCGCGCGGCAAGGACGGCGGGCTGTACGGGATGACTGCGAACTCGTTCTCCTCCGTGTCGCTGGCGCCGCCCTTGGTATTGTGGAGCGCCTCGCTCTACGCGCAAAGCTTGCCGGCCTTCCAGGAAGGCTCGCATTTCGTCGTCAACATCCTTGCTTACGATCAGATCGCGCTGTCGAACGAGTTCGCGCGCAGCCATGAGAACAAGTTCGCCAATATCGACCATATCATCCCGGAATGCGGCGCCCCGGTGCTGATCGGCGCCGCCGCGCATTTCGAGTGCCGCAACGAGTACCGCCATTACGGGGGCGATCACATCATCTTCATCGGCCATGTCGAGCGCTACGCCTACACCAACAAGCCGATCTTGTTGTTTTGCCGCGGCAAATACATGCGCGGCGAACCGCTGCTGCCGGGCTGACTTTACGCGGGCCAAGCGCCCCGCTGGATGCGCCGCCACGGCGTCTAACTAAGCTGAGCGAAGCTCCGAGCGCCTCAGGCCTGCGCGGCCCGATCATTAGAGGCTGCCGCTTCACGGGAATCCGCTAATTGTCATCTTAATCACATAATTGACGACAGCCGACATTCAGCTTACATTAAGGCGAATGCGTCAATAATTCGTCTAAAAGACGTTGACTCTTTGTCATGCCTCGATATGGTCCGGCTCGCGCGGGAGTTAACCTAAACGCGCGATTGAGAATAACTCGCAACGGGAGGGACAAGTGCTTAAAAATGACAGTAATATGTACGCCGCACTGAAAAAATGCATTCAGTCGTCGGCTGTAACGGCGTACACTATTCGCGGGTGTATCTCTGGCGACACCGGCAGTCGCCCAGCCGTGCACGGGGCCGGGGGCACCGACGACAACGGAGACGGAGTGCCTCACCGCGGTTCAAATACCGGGCAACCCGCTCAGGTCGTTCGACATCAGCTGGGTCAATCCTAATCGTTCCGAGTACTATTTCGGGGATCGTTCGAACGCGGGCATCGAAGTCATCAGCACCGCGACCAACAAGTGGACGCGTCGTCTAATGGGGTTTGTCGGTATCGTACTAAATCCGATCACCGGAGCCGTGAACAACAGCCAAGTCGGGACCCGATGGCGTTACCTCGCACGGCGGGTGGGTCTACGGCGGCGACGGCGACAGCACGCTCAAGGTGTTTAACTTGAATTCGCCGGGCACCTATATTACGCCGGCTCAGACAATTCCGACCGGCGGCGCGACCCGCGTCGACGAAATGGCGCTGACCCCCGACGGCAAACTGCTGCTTGCCGCCAACAACGCGGAAGACCCGCCCTTCGCCACACTGTTCACCGCCAACGGCGATGCCGGGGTCAGCAACGTCAGCATTATCACCAAGATTACCGTCGATCCCACGATCATACCGGCTGGCTTTGGGTTGTCTTTGGAGCAGCCGACGTGGGAGCCGAAGACCAAGCGGTTCTATAACTCGATCCCGATCATCGCCAACAACCCGCCGGGCTGCAACTACGGCCAGCTTGCCGGCCCGATAACTTGCGACGGCGGGGTGCTGGTGATCGACCCGACGACGCTTTCCAAACCGACGGCCGTGTTGGGTGCATTTGACCCAAACACAAACACCGGTGTCGTTCCGCTCGTCGGCTTGCAGTCCGAACGGGATCACGGTCGGGCCAGGTTCCAACCTACTCGAAGGTTGCACTCCCGGCAACAACCCGAGCGACACGACCACCCTCGTGATCAATGCGCTCAACAAGAACTACTCGCATATCGCCGGTATTACCGGCTCAGACGAGGTCTGGTTCAATTCCGGCGACCAGCGCTATTACACAGGTTCGAGCCGGCAACTAGGCCCGAGCGGTAATCCCGCCGCGGCGGATGCCGTTCCAGCGCTTGGCGTGATCGACGGCACCAGCGTCCTGGTCGAGACGATACCGCAAGGCAGCGGCTCTCACTCGGTTGCGGCTGACTGCAATAGAAACCGCATATATGTCCCGCAGGTAGCGCCGGTCTCGGTGGTTGGATCCGGTGGCGACACCACCGGCGTCAGCGCCGGGATCTGCGGCACGATGAACGGGTGCGTCGCGGTGTACCGCAATCCCACCAACCAGGTCACCGCCTGCGGGGCCATCTTCGGCAGTACCAGTTACTACAACTGATCTCGGCTGTTCAGGCCGAATGCTGGCGTAGTTGCGGACATCGGTGGGTGCTCGTCCGAGCCGCCCACCGATGTTCCGGTCCTCGGGCTCCGTTCGCCCCGAGGGCTTGATGCCGCCCTGTGGGCGCCTTTGCACGGCTACGATGGGGGTAACAACCCGTTTCCGCCGTAACGGCTTAACAGCCGGCGCCAATGCTGCTAATTGGTCGGCGAGAGGAAACATCGCCGAAAGGATGAAAATGCCGCCATTACCCGCCGACGCCGGGTGCGCGCTCGGCGCAGCGCGACTTGCGCGCTGACGCGGGATGGCCATTTCATTCGATCTGGCGGTCAACGCGATCATTGCCGGTCTGCTGCTCGGCGGCTTTTACGCCGCGGTCACAGTCGGGGTGACGATCTCCTTCGGCATGCTCGACATCGTCAACATCGCTCACCCGGCGTTTATCATGCTCGGGTCGTTCGTCGCCTATACGATCAACTCGAGTTTCGGTCTCGACCCGGTGCTGATCGGGGTGGCGATGGCGCCGCTGTTCTTTCTGCTCGGGATGGCAGTCTATCAAATCTTATTACTATGCCTTCGAGCGCCGCGGCGAAGAATCGATCCAGGGCCTCGCCTTTTTCTTTGGCCTGTTGTTTGTTGGCGAGGTGGCGCTGATTCTGATCTTCGGTGTCGATTACCGCTTTGTCGAGGCGCGCTATATCGGCCCGAGCCTGCATTTCGGCTTTCTCGAGCTGCCGTTGCGCATGCTGATCCCGTTTGTCGTGTCCTTGCTAATGGTCGCAGCTGCTGCAAGGGTTTCTCGGGCGCAGCTTTATCGGGCGGGCCATCCTCGCCGTGTCGCAGGATCGGCTGGCGTTGCAGTTGATGGCGGCCAATCCGAACCGGATCAAGCGGATCGCCTTTGGGATTTCGATCGCCACGGCTTCGGTCGCCGGCGCGCTGCTGATCATCATCCAGCCGGTCGAGCCGTCGATCGGCCGCGACTATATCGGGCGGATTTTCGCGATTTGCGTGTTGGGCGGGATGACGAGCTTTCCCGGCATGGTCGCGGGGGCGATGCTGATCGGCATAGTCGAGAGCCTGACCGCGACTTTCTACGGCCCGTCCTGGGCGCCGGCGGTGGCGTTCGGCTTTCTGCTGGTGACCCTCGCTGTTCGCCCCGCCGGCATTCTCGGGCGCTGACGATGGCGATGAGCGCCGGGAAATTTTGGCTGGCATCGTTGCTCGTCGCGGCGGCGCTGCTGTTGCTGACGCGCTGGCAGATGCAGAACGAGTATTTCTATTTCGCCGCCTATGTGGTGCTGCAATACGTCGTGCTGGCGACCGCTTGGAATATCCTCGGCGGCTATACCGGCTACACCAATTTCGGCACCGGCGCGTTTTTCGCGTTCGGCGCCTACAGCTCGGTCGTGCTCCACAAGCTGACTTCGGTCCCGATCCCGGTGATGATCCTGGTCGCCGGACTGGTCTCGGGACTCCTCGGCTTCGGCATGGGCTATCTGACCCTGCGGCTGAAGGGGGTGTTTTTCGCCATCGCGACCTTGGCCCTGGCGATCGTGGCGCAGACCCTGATCGTCAACTGGGACTTTGTCGGCGGGTCGCGCGGCATCTACATCATCCGGCCGCAGCAGTCGCCGATCCATGGCGGCTATATCCAATACCTCTATTCCTTGATGCTGTTGTTGAGCTGGGTGTCGCTGGCGATCGCCCGCACGATCGAGCGCTCGCGGCTCGGGCTCGGGCTCGCCGCAATCCGCGACGACGAGCAAGCGGCCGAGGCGAGCGGCGTGCCGACCTTGCGGCTCAAGCTGATCGCCACCACCTTGAGCGGCGCGCTGATGGGCATGGCAGGGGCGCCATTGCCTTATTACGTGACCTATCTCGACCCGACTTCGAGCTTCAACCTGTCCTATGCGGTCAACAGCGTGGCGATGCCGCTGATCGGCGGCATGACCAGCTGGATCGGCCCGCTGATCGGCGCGATCCTGCTGGGCACGATCCAGCAGGTGGCGACGGTGACGATCTCCTCGGCGCTGAACCTGCTGATCGTCGGGCTGCTTGTTGATCGCCTTTGTGATCATCGCGCCCAACGGGATCGTCGGGCTGGTGCAGGCGCGTCGCCGCGCCAGGGAGCGGTGATGGCCCAATCCGCTCCGCCATTGCTCGAAGCGAGCGGGCTCGGCAAGCGCTTTGGCGGGTTCGTCGCGCTCGAAAGCATCGATCTCGCCGTCGCCGAGGGGGAAAGGTTGGGGCTGATCGGCCCCAACGGCTCGGGCAAGAGCACCTTGGTCAATTGCCTCTGCGGGACGTTGCGCCACGATGGCGGCAGCATCACGTTTGATGGCCGACGGCTCGACGGAACGCCCGCCTATAAGCGCACCCGGCTCGGGCTCGCCCGCAGCTTTCAATTGCCGAGGCCATTTCGCACGATGAGCCTCGTCGACAATCTGCGCATCCCGCTGCTCTACACGGTCAATGCCCGGTCCGGCGCGCGCCTCCACACCCGACGCAATCGAGCAGCGTTGCCTGCAGCTCCTTGACGATGTCGGCCTTGCCGACAAAGCGCGCCGGCTGCCGCGCGACCTGACCCAGGTCGAGATGCGCAAGCTCGAACTCGCCCGCGCGGTGGCGAGCGCGCCGCGGCTGTTGTTTGCCGACGAGTCGATGGCCGGGCTGTCGCCCTCCGAGGTCGAGGAGATCCTGGCGGTGCTGTTCCGCCTCAACGAAGCCGGGATCACGATCGTGTTGATCGAGCACATCATGCGCGCGGTCATGAGTTTTTCGACCCGGCTGGTCGTGCTGGTGGCCGGGCAGAAGATCGCCGACGGGGAGCCGCAGGAGGCGATCCGCAACCCCGAGGTCGAGAGGGCCTATCTTGGCGAGTAGCCTTTCGATCGCCGGCGTCGATGCCGGCTATGGCGCGGTGCGCGTGCTCGAAGACGTGTCGCTAACGGTGGCGGCAGGCGAAACCGTGGTGCTGCTCGGCACCAACGGCAACGGCAAGAGCACCCTGATGAAATGCGTCATGGGCATCGTGACGCCTATGGCCGGCAGCATCGTCGCCGAGATCGATGGCCAACGGCACGATCTCGTCGGCCGCTCGACCGAGGAGATCGTCGATCTCGGCATCAGCTTGGTGCCGGAGGGCAGGCGGCTGTTTCCGAAGCTGACGGTCGAGGAGAATTTGCTGCTCGGCGCCTTCCGTCCGACCGCGCGGGCCGCGATCGCCGGCAATCTTGAATCGTCCTACGAGACCTTTCCGGCATTACGCGAAAGGCGGCGTCAACTCGCCGGTAGCATGAGCGGCGGCGAGCAGCAGATGCTGGCCCTGGCGCGGGCATTGATGTCGGCGCCAAAGATCCTGCTGATCGACGAGCCCTCGGTCGGCCTCGCCCCGGTATTGGTCAAGCGCACGATCGAAAAGATCCAAGAATTGAAAGAGCGCTACCAGTTGACCGTGCTGATGGCCGAGCAAAACTTCAACCAGGCGGTTCGCATTGCCGACCGCGGCTACGTCATCGTCCATGGCAAGATTGCCTTCGAAGGCCAATCCGCCGACGAACTCAACAACAACGAACTCGTCCGCAAATTCTATCTCGGGCTGTAGTCCCCGGACCTTTTCCAAACGTCCAGCGGCCGCGAAGCTCCTGAAATCGACCGCTGGCACGATGGGACTAGCGTTTCTGCGAGCTGTCGTGTAACATAAAAATGTCTTGGTTGTGCACTAGAGCGGCGAACCACAACAGCCGCCGTCTTCGGCAGAAACTGTCAAGGAAGGCCAGCCGGACCGGTCCGTCGAGGATCGTGCGGAGGCTGAATCGGCAGCAAAGCGGGGTCTCAACCCGCGCTGCACATGGGAGGATTGGATGCAGCAGTTCGTTCGCGCAGTCGGGTTTGCCATGGTGGTGCTATGCGCCGCGGCTTTGGGCGGCTGCGCTGCCCCGAGCCCTAACTCGACAATGGGCAAGGCGGCTATCGCAGCGCCCTATCCGCCGCCGGCGATACTGGCCGAGATCCCGCCGCCCGCTCCCACGCCAAACTCGCTCTGGCTGGTTGGCCACTGGAACTGGAACGGCGCGAAGTATGTATGGACGCCGGGTAAATATATTCAGCGCCCGGCACCGACCGCCAACTGGATGCCGGGCTATTGGGAGCAGGAATCCCACGGCTGGGTGTGGACTGACGGCCACTGGACATCTTGATCCCGGTCGCGCGCCGGCGACACCGCCCGAAGCGGGGCGTTGAGCGCGGACCAGCCATGCCAGGATCGACGGCCGGTGGACGTGCTGAATTCAGCCTGAAGATGTCGGTCAGCTGCCGCGAGCCAGCGCCAGGTCGATCAGCGGCAACAGCGCGGGGGCGGTGGGCAGACCGCGTTCGGAGATTTCGGCGCAGCTGAGCCACGCGACTTCGTCAGCGTCATCTCCCGGCACGCCTTCGCCCGACCGCCAGCTGCCGCGCACCACGACGAGGGTATAGTGGTAGCGGACCTGGCCTTCGTCGTCGCGGTCGATCGTGTCGATCACGGTCAGGACGCCGGACGGCTCGGCGACGACGCCGGTCTCCTCGGCGAGCTCGCGCATCGCCCCCTGGGAGACGGTTTCGCCCAATTCGAGCACGCCGCCCGGAAACCCCCAGCGTCCGGCCATCGGCGGATTGGCGCGACGGACAACCAGCGCCTTGTCGCTCCGCAGCACCACCGCCAGCACCCCGACGATCGGGCGATCGGGGTAGCGGCGACCCTCCTTGCCCCCTGCCATGCCCTCTCCCGCGAGCGGGGGAGGGCTTAGAGTGGGGGTTTGCTCCGCCTGGCTTCAATCCGCTGCCGCGCGCGGCTGGCCGCGCTCGTCGGTGTAGATCTCGGCGCCCTGCTCGAGGAAGGCTTTTGACTTTTCCTCCATCCCGGCCCGCGCGTAGTCGCGTATCTCCTGGGTGATCTGCATCGAGCAGAATTTCGGGCCGCACATCGAGCAGAAATGCGCGAGCTTGGCGCCGTCGGCCGGTAGGGTCTGGTCGTGGAACTTCTCGGCGGTTTCCGGGTCGAGGGACAGGTTGAATTGATCACGCCAGCGAAACTCAAACCGCGCCCGCGACAAGGCGTCATCGCGCTCGCGCGCGGACGGGTGGCCCTTGGCGAGATCGGCGGCGTGGGCGGCGATCTTGTAGGTGATGACACCGGTCTTGACATCGTCGCGGTCGGGCAGGCCGAGATGCTCCTTCGGGGTGACATAGCAGAGCAGCGCCGTGCCGAACCAGCCGATCATCGCCGCGCCGATGCCTGATGTGATGTGGTCATAGCCGGGTGCGATGTCCGTTGTCAGCGGGCCCAGCGTGTAGAACGGCGCTTCGCCGCATTCCTCGAGCTGCTTTTCCATGTTGATCTTGATCTTGTGCATCGGCACATGGCCGGGGCCTTCGATCATGACCTGCACGTCCTGGTCCCAGGCGAGCTTGGTCAACTCGCCCAAGGTTTCGAGCTCGGCGAACTGGGCGCGGTCGTTGGCGTCGGCGATCGATCCCGGTCGCAGCCCGTCGCCCAATGAGTAGCTCACGTCATAGGCCCGCATGATCTCGTTGATCTCGCGGAAATGGGTGTAGAGGAAACTCTCCTGGTGGTGGGCAAGGCACCATTTCGCCATGATCGAGCCGCCGCGCGAGACAATGCCGGTGACGCGCGCGGCAGTCAGCGGGATGTAGGCGAGCCTGACGCCGGCATGGATCGTGAAATAATCGACGCCCTGCTCGGCCTGCTCGATCAAGGTGTCGCGGAACAATTCCCAGGTCAGCTCTTCGGCCTTGCCGCCGACCTTTTCGAGCGCCTGATAGATCGGCACGGTGCCGATCGGCACGGGCGAGTTGCGGATGATCCATTCGCGGATCGTGTGGATATTTCGCCCGGTCGACAGGTCCATGACCGTGTCGGCGCCCCAGCGCGTCGCCCATACCATCTTTTCGACTTCCTCGGCGACCGAGGAGGTGACGATCGAGTTGCCGATATTGGCGTTCACCTTCACCAAAAAGTTCCGGCCGATGATCATCGGCTCGGTTTCCGGGTGATTGATGTTGTTGGGGATGATTGCGCGGCCGCGCGCGATCTCGTCGCGCACGAATTCCGGTGTCACATAATCGGGGATCGAGGCGCCGAACGACTCGCCGTCGGGCGCGCCCTGTCGCGGCAGCTTCTCGCGCCCGAGGTTTTCGCGGATCGCGACGTATTCCATCTCCGGGGTGATAATCCCGCGCCGGGCATAGGCGAGCTGGGTCGCCGCCGCACCCGCCTTCGCGCGCAGCACCTGGCGCCGGCCGCGATCAAACAGCGACACGGCACTCGCTTCGCCGCTGCGTAAGCCGTTGTCCTCGGGCTTGACCTCGCGGCCTTGGTAGAATTCGACATCGCCACGCGCCAGAATCCAGGGTTTGCGCAGCTCGGGCAGACCGCGCTGGATGTCGGTGTCGACCGCCGGATCCGAGTAAGGGCCGGAGGTATCGTAGGCACGAACCGCCGGTTCGCCGGACGAAGCCTCGAGGTCGATCTCGCGCATCGCGACCGAAATCTCTTGGTGGAACCGGCCCGGTACATGGACCTTGCGCGAGGCCGGAAACGACCCGGTGGTGACCTGCAACTCCTCGACCTTCGGCATGAGCTTCGCGGATGAGAGTGGAGCGGAATTGGGCATCGTCGGTCTCCGTTGCGCCGGTTGAACGAAGATCCGGGGTATCCGCGAAGAGGAGGTCGGCTGCAGCCGATGCGTTCCTGTCCCTACGCCGGCACGACCCGGATCAGGTTCGAAGGGTTTCCGCGCCCCGCTGCCCGCTCTTGATAGGAACGGTCGGGCCGGCGGCATCTCAGCCCCCTGACGGGGCACCCCTTGGACGCGCGATTATCGGCAGAGCGCCGGGCCGCCGTCAAGGTTGCGGTTCGATGTCACAATGAGCGCTTGCTGCGCAGCTGTTGTACACGCCGTGTAACGGGCCACTTCTACCACGAGAAAGGGCAGAGGGTGGCCACGATGATCGTCGGGCGGGTAATCGGCTGGCTCGTGTTGCTCGCCGGGCTCTCCGTGCTGACGCGTGACGTGATGGTCTGGATCGACAGGAAGATCTGGGCTCCGGTCGCGCTCGGCCAATTGTGGTACGAGCTCAGTCGGTCGAGCCTCAATCTCGTCCAGGCAGAGATCCAGCGTTACGTTTCTCCGTTTTTGTGGAATCCGGTTATTGTCACCATCCTGTTATGCTGGGCGTTCGCAGTGCTGATCGCCCTCGGCGCGGCGATCCTGTTCATATTCAGAAACCGACCTCCACGCAGCAGCTGAGCCGCGGCGTTGCTGCACGCGCTGATCTAGCCTGGGACCAGTCTCGCCGACCGCAGCCGAGATTAGCCGCGGACCGTGATCGTGCTGCCAAAGCCGAGCAGCGGCATCAAGCGGACAAGGACATCCTTTTCGACTGCGATACAGCCCGCCGTCGGGGAGAAATCGGGACGCGCGATGTGCAGGAAGATCGCGCTGCCCACGCCAGGCACGACCGGATCCATATTGTAGCCGATCACGACCAAGAGGTCGTAGACGGCATCCTCGAGCCACATCTGCTCGGTGTGGGCGGGGTAGGGCAGGGAAACGAGGCGGTTGTAATGGTGGTCGGCCGGGTCGTCCACCCAGGCGTCCCGCGGTGACAAGGCGCGCACGGGTAGGCCCGAGTGCGGCGGCGCCATCCGATCCGGCCGGTAGAACCCCGAGGCCAGCGGAAAAGTCCCGGCCGGGGTGGCGCCGTCGCCCTCCCTCTTGTTCGCGGCGACCCCGGTGCGGCCAACCGCCGCCCGTGCGCTTCCGCCCGGCCATATCAATCGGCCCTCGCGGTATTCGAGGTTTCGGTACGTCGCCGCCGCCTTTGCCGAACCGGCCCCCGAGAACAACACCGGAAACGCGAGAAGACTCTCCGGTCGATCGGCATCCTCTAATACATGTGCTGGCCGCCGTTGACCGAGAGGGTCGAGCCGGTGATGAAGTCGGCGTCGTCGGCGACCAGGAACAGGACGGTGCGGGCGATGTCCTCGGCCTTGCCGAGGCGGCCGACGGGGATGCGGGCGATGATCTTCTCGAGCACGTCGGCCGGCACCGCGCGCACCATCTCGGTGTCGACATAACCCGGCGCCACGGCGTTGACGGTGATGCCGCGCGCCGCGCCCTCCTGTGCCAAAGCCTTGGTAAAGCCGTGGATGCCGGACTTCGCCGCGGCGTAGTTGACCTGCCCGTATTGCCCGGCCTGGCCGTTGATCGAGCCGATATTGACAATGCGGCCAAAACCGCGCGAGCGCATCCCTTCGATGACCTGCCTCGACATATTGAAGCAAGAAGAAAGGTTGGTCTGGATCACCGCATTCCATTGCTCCCAGTTCATGCGGTGCATGGTCGCGTCGCGGGTGATGCCGGCATTGTTCACCAGCACTTCAATCGGGCCAAGCGCTGCTTCGATCGTCTTGACGCCATCGGCGCAGGCCCGGAAGTCCGACACGTCGAATTTAAACACCGGAATGCCGGTCTCGGCGTTGAACTGCTGCGCCGCCGCATCGTTGCCGGCGTAGGTCGCCGCGACCCGATAACCGCCATTCGCGAGCGCCTCCGAGATCGCCCGGCCGATGCCGCGCGTCCCGCCGGTGACCACCGCCACCCTCGCCATGCGTTCCTCCCTGGTGGGTTCGCCCTCCCGCGCTAGTCGCGCTCAAGACACATAGCAATTCCCATGCCGCCGCCGATGCACAGCGTCGCCAGCCCCTTCTTCGCGTTGCGTTTTTGCATCTCGTAAAGCAGCGTGATCAGCACCCGCGCCCCGGAAGCTCCGATCGGGTGGCCGAGAGCGATGGCGCCGCCGTTGACGTTAACCTTGTCGACGTTCCAGCCAAGGTCCTTGTTGACCGCGCAGGCCTGCGCGGCGAACGCTTCGTTGGCCTCGATCAGGTCGAGGTCGCCGGCCGCCCAGCCGGCTTTTTTGAGCGCCATGCGGCTTGCCGGGATCGGTCCCGACCCCATGATCGCGGGGTCGACCCCGGCCGTCGCCCACGAGACGATGCGGGCAAGCGGGCGCACGCCGCGTTTGGCAGCGGCCTCGGCCGTCATCAGCACCACCGCGGCCGCCCCGTCGTTGATGCCCGAGGCGTTGCCGGCCGTGACCGTGCCGTTTTTGTCGAAGGCCGGACGCAATTTGGCCAGCACCTCAAAGGTAGTGCCGTGCTTAGGATGCTCGTCGGTGTCGACGACGGTCTCGCCACGCCGCGTCACGATCTTGACCGGGACGATCTCGTCGTTGAAGCGCCCGGCTTTCTGCGCGGCTTCTGCCTTGCCCTGCGAGGCGACGGCGAACGAGTCCTGCTGCTCGCGAGTGATCTGCCAGCGTTGCGCGACGTTCTCGGCGGTATTGCCCATGTGGTAGCCGTTGAAAATGTCCCACAGCCCGTCGCGGATCATCGTGTCGACGAGTTCGGCATCGCCCATCTTGACGCCGTTGCGCAGATGGATGCAGTGCGGCGCCTGGCTCATGCTCTCCTGCCCGCCGGCGACGACAATCTCGGAATCGCCGTTGCGGATCGCCTGGTAGCCGAGCGCCACGGTGCGCAACCCCGACCCGCACAGCTGGTTGACGCCGTAGGCGGTCACTTCGAAGGGGAGACCCGCCCCGATCGCCGCCTGCCGGGCCGGGTTCTGGCCTTCGCCGGCGGCGAGGATCTGGCCCATGATGACCTCGGATACCTCCTTGGGCTCGACCTCGGCGCGGCGCAGCGCCTCGACGATCGCAACCTCGCCGAGCTTGTGTGCGGGCAGGCTGGCAAGCCCCCCGTTGAACGCTCCGACCGGGGTGCGCGCGGCGCCGGCAATGACGATATCGGCCATCGGGAGATCCTCCTCGCAATGTTTCGGCTCATCTGGGCAGATGCCGGCAAATGTAGGAGCGCGGCTGACGCGAAGTCCATCAGCGAAGTCATCGCTGGCCCGATGACGTTGGGACCCATCGGGGCTCGTAGAGCGGATTATTCGGCTGTGGCTCAAAGCTGGGCTGGTCTTGGGGTCGGTCCTTGCAAAGGATATATGCGGCTATAGCGATGGTGGCGTGTTTGATGAGGCGATCGCGCCGAAACGTTGTATTGTTATGGTGGATGACTGTCCCCGAGGGGAGATGGCGCGCGCATGAGTACCCTGAACAGCGAAAAGCCCGGCGGCAGCAAGCCAGTGGTCGTCAAGAAATACGCCAACCGGAGGCTCTACAATACCGCTACCAGCAGTTATGTCACCCTCGACGACCTCGCCAAGCTGATCAAGGAGGGCGGCGATTTTGTCGCTCATGACGCGAAGACCGGCGAGGACATTACCCGCTCGGTGCTGACCCAGATCATCGTCGAGCAGGAGCAGAAGGGCCAAAATCTGCTGCCGATCAGTTTTCTGCGGCAGCTGATCGGGTTTTATGGGGACAGCATGCAGTTTTTGGTGCCGGGCTATCTCGAACAGGCGATGGTCGCCTTTGGCCGCAACCAGGAGCAGATGCGCAAAAGCCTGCAGGCGACGTTCGGCATCTTCCCGTTCGGGCAGTTCGAGGAGATGGGCAAGCAGAACATGGCGCTGTTCCAACGAGCGCTCGGCATGTTGGCTCCTTATGGCGCCGAGGAAAAGCCGCCGGCAGCCGATGGACGCCGGCGGCCGATCGGACGCCAGTGGCCGGCGAGGATCCACGGCTGAAGCGGCTCGAGGCGCAGATCGACGCGCTGACCCGGCAGCTCGAGGTGCTGGGGCGGGATCGCGGCGAACCGCGGCCGTCGCCTAAGCAGGAATGAGCGTCGCCGCGAAGATTTGCGGGCTTTCGAGCGACGCGGCTGTAGCCGCCGCTGTCGACGGCGGGGCCGCCTATCTCGGTTTTGTGTTCTATCCGCCGAGCCCGCGCGCGGTAACGCCGGAGCGAGCCGCGCGGCTTTGCGCCGCGGTTCCCGCCGGAATTGCCCGTGTCGGACTGTTCGTCGACGCCGACGACGAAATGATCGCGGCCATGCTCGCTGCGGCGCCGATCGACATCCTGCAGTTCCACGGCAGCGAAAGCCCGCGGCGGGTCGCCGAGGCCAAGCTGCGATTTGATCGTAAAGTGATGAAGGCGGTGCCGATTGCCGGCGCGGACGACCTCTCCCGCGCCGAGACCTATCAGAACGCCGCCGACCTTCTGCTGTTCGATGCAAAGCCACCCCGGCCCGATGCGCTGCCGGGCGGCAACGGTCTGGCCTTCGACTGGCGGCTGATCGCCGGCCGAGAGTGGCGGCTTCCGTGGATGCTCTCGGGCGGGCTGACCGCGGAGCTGTTGCCCGAGGCAGTGCGCATTTCGGGCGCGGCCTGCATCGACGTTTCCTCCGGTGTCGAAAGCCGTCCCGGGAAAAGGCTCCCGACAAAATCCGTGCCTTTCTCGCCGCCGCCCACGCGCTCTAGTGTTCAGTCGCACAACGCAAGGTTCACCTGGTCATGGCCGGGCTTGATCCGGCCAAGCAAACCGCTGAGTGGAGAGATTCTCGCCGAGAGGAAGGGTGATGCAAGTCCCGAACAGTTTTCGCGGCGGGCCCCGACGAGCGCGGCCATTTCGGCATCTATGGCGGGCGATTTGTCGCCGAGACCCTGATGCCGCTGGTGCTCGCGGTCGAGGCGGCCTATGACGAGGCGCGCGCCGATCCCGCGCTTTCAGGGCGAGCTCGACTATTACCTCGAATATTATGTCGGGCGGCCGAGCCCGCTCTATTTCGCCGAGCGGCTGACCCGGCATTTCGGCGGCGCCAAGCTCTATCTGAAGCGCGACGAGCTCAACCATACCGGCGCGCACAAGATCAACAACGTGCTTGGCCAGGTGCTGCTGGCGCGGCGGATGAAAAAGCGGCGCATCATTGCCGAGACTGGCGCGGGCCAGCACGGGGTGGCGACGGCGACGGCCTGCGCCCTCTTCGATCTGCCCTGCGTCGTCTATATGGGCGCCACCGACATCGAGCGGCAAAAGCCCAATGTCTTCCGCATGAAACTGCTCGGCGCCGAGGTGGTGCCGGTGCATTCCGGCACGGCGACCCTGAAGGACGCGATGAACGAGGCATTGCGCGACTGGGTCGCCCATGTCGACGACACGTTCTACGTGATCGGTACGGTCGCCGGGCCGCATCCCTATCCGGCGATGGTGCGCGACTTCCAATCGGTGATCGGTCATGAGACCCGCGCCCAGCTGGAGCAGGCCGAAGGCCGGCTGCCCGATACGCTCGTCGCCTGCATCGGCGGCGGCTCGAATGCGATGGGACTGTTTCACCCGTTTCTCGACGAGCCCAGCGGTGGCGATGATCGGCGTCGAGGCCGGCGGCCACGGCATCGAGACCGGATTGCACGCGGCATCCCTGAACGGCGGCCAACCGGGGGTCCTGCACGGCAACCGCACCTACCTGTTGCAGGACGCGGATGGACAGATCCGCGACGCGCATTCGATTTCGGCCGGTCTCGATTATCCGGGCATCGGCCCCGAGCATGCCTGGCTGCACGATCTGGGCCGGGTGCAATATGTGTCGATCACCGACCGCGAGGCGCTCGAGGCGTTTCAGCTGTCGAGCCGGCTCGAAGGGATCATCCCGGCGCTCGAGCCGGCGCACGCGCTTGCCCATGTCGCCAAGATCGCGCCCACCCTGCCGCGCGACCATTTGATCGTGATGAACATGTGCGGGCGCGGCGACAAGGACATCTTTGCCGTCGCCGAGCATCTGGGGGTTGGGCTGTGAGCCGGATCGAGAGGCGCTTTGCGGCAATGCGCGAGGAGGGGCGCGCCGGGCTCGTCGCCTATCTGACCGCGGGCGATCCCGATCGCGACACCTCGGCCCGGCTGTTTGCCGGCCTTGCCGCCGCGGGCGCCGATCTGATCGAGATCGGCATGCCGTTCTCCGACCCGATGGCCGATGGTCCGGCAATCCAGGAGGCGGGCCAGCGCGCGTTGAAGGCGGGGATGACGCTTGCGCGGCACCCTGGCGATGGTGCGCGCGCTGCGCAGCAGCGGACGACGCGACCCCGATCGTGCTGATGGGCTATTACAACCCGATCTACCGCTACGGCGCCGAGAGCTTCGTCGGCGACGCGCTCGATGCCGGGGTCGACGGGGTCATCGTCGTCGATCTGCCGCCCGAGGAGGACGAGGAACTGAACCTTCCGGCGCGCGCTGCCGGTCTCGACGTCATCCGGCTGGCGACGCCGACCAGCGATCGGGTCCGCCTGCCTCGGATCGTCGAGCGCGCCAGCGGCTTTATCTATTACGTGGCGATTGCCGGGATCACCGGCACGCGCTCGGCCGATACAGCCGAGGTCGCCACCGCGGTCGCCCGGCTGCGCCGGTTCACCCCGCTGCCGGTCGCGGTCGGGTTTGGCATCAAGAACCCGCAGCAAGCTGCCGCCGTCGCGCGAGCGGCCGACGCCGCGGTGGTCGGCTCGTCGCTGGTCCAGCGCCTCGCCGTCAATCTCGACCGCGAGGGCCGCGCCAAGCCGGGTCTTGTCGACGCCGTGCTCGCCGACGTCCGCGCTTTGGCCGAGGCGGTGCGCGGGGGGCGGGTGCTGTAATTCGCCGATAGTTCGCGCCGATCGGGCGGGACTGATCGGTTTCGTCCTGAAATTGCCGCCGCGCCGATGTCGACGTGAGATGCGATCGATAGCGGCAAGCGCGCGCCGATGATGCCTCGCTGGGCCCGCGCTCTTCGTTACTGGATGGCCCGCGTCTCAATGTCCGTCGCTGTGCCGCTGGACAAAGTCCAAAGGCCGGGCATCATCCCGAGCGACACAAACCTTAAAGCTAAGAGATCGATGCTGGCTAGGTTAACCATAGATATTTCTAAATTAACTATCAATATTGTGGAAGAATTATGCAATTTCGGCGTAATTAAAAGCGCGGCGGCAGAAAGCCGATGTTCGCGCTCAACCTGGCAGGGTATCGTCGAGGGGCGGTCACGGATACGGCTGGCTCAGCCGCGATCGAAGCGATTGGGCCGGAATTATACAAACTATGCAGCGACACGAGAACAAGGCCGCGGCTGCCCACCGCGTGCGGTTGCTTTGGACATTCGCGGTTGGCGATCGGGGGACCGATGGACCTTTGCGCCGTGGCTGATCCGGCCTGTCCAATGCCCGAGCTGCCGCCTCCCGATGTCAAACGGTGGACGTTCCGCCGCAAGGCGGCGGTCGTGACCGCCGTGGCGAACGGCGTGCTGACCCGTGAGGAAGCATGCCGCCGCTACCAGCTCTCGGAAGAGGAGTTCCTCAGTTGGCAGCAGGCGTTCGAAGCCCACGGGCTGCCGGGTCTGCGCTCGACCAGACTACAGCAGTATCGCGGTGCTGGCCCGCGTCGCAGCGACAGGTCGGATCGTTGAGAACGGGGCTGACCAAGAGTCCCGCTACAACACTCGGCTGTCGCGGCGCCTGGCCGTCAATCCCAAAGCCCTGTGACGTCCGACGGCCGCGAAAGGCAATTGTCGCGACCAGCGATGTCGAACGCCACAGCGATGAACGGTCCGACCGGCAAATGCAAATGTGCGGCGATCCCGCGCGGATTGAGGCTCAGCACATAAAGCCCCGCCAGCGCCAGCTTTCCCACATGCCGCAAAGCGATATTTTCGCCTCGCGCGCGCAACAGCCAGGCTGCGGCGAGCCCGGCCAGCACAAGATCGTAGAAAAGTGCTAGCGGGACGGCGACAAGCGTGGCCGAAACGAGACTCGCCGCGCGGATCGGCAACGGCAGGTCGCGGCGCCAGACCCGAAGGCGACGAGGCGGCGGCCGCTACGAGTCGCGACAGCCTGCACAAGTCCGGCGAGAGACCGGTGGCGCCGAGCAGCATTGGCGCCGCCGAACGGGGTAACAAAGCCGCCGAAGGGAATTCGCCCGGAGGCGTAAACAGCTGCGAGAACCTATCGCCGCCAGTCAGAAACGCGTGCCACGTCTGCCAGCCGAATAAACGACCAGCGACAACAAGCAAAGGCCGGCAGCCGGCGAAGGCCGCCGCAAAGGCCCGCCATCGACCGCCAGCAGCGAGCGCGACCGGGACCAGCAGGGCAAAATGCGGCTTGAAGCACAGGGCGCCAAACAAAAGGCCGGCGGCGAACGGCCGGCGATCAATGAGAAGCGTAGCCGAGCCGAACAGGCCCGCGGTCAGAAATCCGTTTTGCCCCAGACCAATCGTCCAAAGTACCGGTGGAAAGGCGAAGATCGGCATCAAAACCGCCCAACTGCGTTCGCCCAGAATGCGGCGCATGACAAGAATATAGAGGCCGAGGGTCGACGCTTCGAAAACCACAAATGCGGGAGATAAGGCAGGTGGGCGAGCGGCGGCGCAGAGCAGCAAAAATACCGGCGGGTAATAAAAGAAATTATAGACGATTCCCGGTTGTGTCGCACGCTCTTCGGCAGCGTAATGCGCGTCTCTATCGTAGGCGAGCTGCGGCGTCCCGGCATCCGCCAAACTTCCGGCCGCATAAAAGCTGACGAAATCGGTACTCGTCGGCTTAGCCAGAGGGACGATCAGGCCATGAGTGCCTGCGGCCAGGAACAGGAAAAGAGCGATTTCGACTACCAAAAGAATCCGCAGAGGCGAAGATGCGCCGACGGTCCAGTAATTGGGCGCGGCCGGGGGCCGTGATCGGCTCGATGTCCGACACGTTCTTGATGAAATGTGCTCAGCTAATATTTCCAGCGAGCGACGAACGTGCGAACTCAGCGGGCCATATAGGCCAGCCGACACCCGAACCGTCGAGCGCTGGCCGTCATGGATTTGCCGTTTCAAACGCTGCCGGCGATATCTGTTGAAGATCGTGCTCAGGCTGCTGCCGAGCAAACTCCATGCGGCAATGCAGACCACCGCGACGAGAGCCGCGGTTAATCCGTATTCGATGGGGTTACTCCGGCATCATCGAGTATATACTGTGAGATATTTCACGCGATTGTGATCCTCCTGGGGTTAATTCTCGGCGCATCCAGATGATCCGGCCGAAGTCAGGCAAAGGCCCGGCGTCGGTATGGTAGCAGTAAATCGTCGGTCTGCGTCTGAGCACGGCGTCATGCGTAGGGTTCCGGTCAAGAGCTGATGAAAAGCTTAATGTCAGGCCCTTTACGCCGATGACGGAGACGCGTTAGAGTTGGGTGATGAGCATCGCGGTCAGCAAAAGCGCAGCCGACTCGTCCCGAGGCCGATTTGGCATTCGAACAACGCGAATAGCTCGGGACAGTTAATGGGAATCCATCGGCGCTCGGCCTCAAAACCCGCTGAGAACTGAGCCGAACAGAAGCCGCTGACCGAAGTGCCAAAGGTTGTCACTATGGCGACAAGGGCGATGCCACCAGATCCCGCTATAGTGCGTATTCGATTGCCGTGACGCCCAGCTCTTGCGGCAAGTTTCTGAATCGATACGGGCACTCGCGGCAGAGCTGACCTTGCCTAAACTGCGTCGGCCGTTCGGAACAGAGATGGGGCGCACATCGATCTGAGATTAAGTGCTCGGCGTCAGCGCTCGACGCCCCAAGCGGCACCGCCGAGCTTACCTGACGACGGCTGCGTCTATGCCGGCGTCAGACGCTGTTCGCGATGTTGTTGAAGGTGGTGCTGAGATTGGTGCCGAGCACAGCTCCAGGCGGCAATGCAAACGACTGCGACAAGCGCCGCAATCAGCCCATACTCGATGGCCGTGACGCCGGCGTTATCCTTGATCTAGTCTATGCATAAAGCGCACGCATCGGGATTCTCCTTGGGTTTAAATCCCGCGCAGACTGCGATAAAATCCTTGACGATATGTTAAGCAGGCGACGAATTTTTGTTCTGTCGCTCGCCGCGACGACGGCGATGACGGCGTTGCCGTAGCGTTCGAGCTTGCTGCGGCCGATCCCGGGGATTTCGCCCAGCGCGGCAGGCGAGGCCGGCCGGCGGCGCGCGATCTCGATCAGCGTCGTATCGTGAAAGATCACATAGGGCGGTAGCTCCTGGCGGTGCGCCTCTTCCAGTCGCCAGGCGCGCAACGCCTCCCACAAACTCTGCGCAGTAGGGTCGAGACCGGCGGCCACCGACGCCGATTTTTGGTCCCGCGAGCGAGTCTTCTGCCCTCGCTGCCGCGGATCGAGGCGGAAATGCACGGTTTTGCTGCCGCGCAGGATTTCTGCTGCCGCCGGAGCCAGCGAGAGACCGCCATGCCCCCCGAGATCGGGTATGACGAACCCCTGCGCGACCAGTTGACGGAAGACCGAGAGCCAGCCGCGGCGGTCGAGTTCGGTACCGACGGCAAAGGTCTTCAGCCGATCATGTCCGAGCCGCTTGATCCGCTCGCTGTCGGCGCCGAGCAATACATCGACGAGGTAATGCGCGCCAAAGCGCTGCCCGGTCCGGTAGACCGCGGAGAGCGCCTTTTGCGCGGCGATGGTTCCCTCCCAGCTCGCGACCGGCTCGCGGCAATTGTCGCAGTTGCCGCAGGGCGGATGGTCGCGCTCGCCGAAATAGCCGAGCAACACCTGCCGCCGGCAGGAGACCGTCTCGCAATAGCCGATCAGCGCCTCGATCTTCTGCCGTTCGATGCGGCGCTGACGTTCGGCCGCATCGCCCGCGTCGATCAGCCGCAGCAGGTTCATGACGTCGGCGATGCCGTAGCTCATCCACGCATCGGCCGGCAGTCCGTCGCGCCCGGCGCGGCCGGTTTCCTGATAATACGCTTCGAGGTTTTTTGGCGCGTCGAGATGGGCGACAAAGCGGACATCGGGCTTGTCGATACCCATGCCGAAGGCGATCGTCGCCGCAACGACGACGCCCTCCTCGCGCAGAAAGCGCTCCTGGTTGCGCTCGCGCGTCGCGCCGTCGAGACCGGCATGATAGGTCAGCGCCGTGCGCCCGCGTGCTGCGAGCCAGTTCGCAGTTTCCTCAGCCGCCTTGCGGGTGAAGCAGTAGACGATCCCGGCATCGGCCGGATGATCCGCAGAGAGAAATTTCCAAAGCTGCTCGAGCGGGCTGCGCTTGGCGACGATGCGGTAAAACAGGTTCGGCCGGTCGTAGCCGGCAGCGAAAACCGGGGCGCGGTCGAGCCCGAGCTGGGCGATGATGTCGTGCCGGGTCGGCGCGTCCGCGGTAGCGGTCAGCGCCAGCAGCGGCACGGCCGGAAAGCGCTGTTTGAGGATCGACAATCGTTGGTATTCGGGGCGGAAATCATGGCCCCATTGCGAAATGCAATGCGCCTCGTCGATGGCGAAGAGAGCGAGCCGGGAACGTCCGAGCAGATCGAGGCAGCGCGGGGTCATCAGCCGTTCGGGCGACACATAAAGCAGGTCGAGGCCGCCGGCGCCGACCGCCTGTTCGATCTCGGCCGCCTCGACCGGCGACAGCCGCGAGTTCAGCGCGGCGGCTCTCACGCCTGCCTGCCTAAGCGCATCGACCTGGTCCTTCATCAATGCGATCAGCGGTGAGACAACTACGCCCAGCCCCGGGCGCAGCAGAGCCGGGACCTGGTAGCATAACGATTTGCCGCCGCCGGTCGGCATCAGTACGACCGCGTCGCCGCCGGCTGCGACCTGCTCGATTACCGCCCGTTGGGAACCGCGGAAAGTGGTGAAGCCAAAGACTTCGCGCAGGACGCTTTCGGGGGTGCGGTTTGCGCCGGTCGAACTCTTCTCGGAATTTTCTGCCCGCGTCTCGGGCATCCGCCACCTCGCCGCGAAATTCCGCCCCCATTGCGTCGGATGCAGGGCGGGTTTGCGTGTGATAGTCTGTCGCCCGAGCGCCAGCGCCACAATCTTCTATCGGTAAACGCAATTTCGATCGATCTCCTTCAGCCTGACGGCGCCATCGACAGCCGGGAGCCCGGCAAGCGAGGTGAGGTGCTGAGGTCCGCTACGGTTCGGCACGTCGCCAGGAGGTTCCCGGCCGGCAGGGCATTCGTGCTCGCGCTGGGCGCCGCGGCTCTTGCGCTTGCGCCGTCGCGCGCGATGGCCGATCCGCCGGCGGCTGCTGCGGTGACGAGTGTGTCAGCCGCACCCGATGACGACCTCAGGCCGCCGACCCTTACCCCGTTCGTCGGAAATACCGAACTCGAAGATCGGCTCGACACGGCGCGTAGAATGACGGTGGCGGGCGAGCGTGTGCACGAGCGTCTGCTGCGTCGCTTTTACGCCGTGCACGGGTACGAGACGGTATGGGACGGTCATGCTGCTGTGGTTGCAGCGCTGTGGAGTGCCGTTCTCGGCGCGGGTGATCAGGGTCTCGATCCCGCCAGCTTTCACAGCGCGATTCTCTCCGGGCGTCTGAAGGCATTATCGCCGATCGAGCGTGAGCTGTTGCTTTCCGATGCATTTCTTTCCTATGCCGACGCCCTGACGCGAGGCGCGATGCCGGTGGACGAGCGCGACGACGACGAAGATTTGACCCCTGAGTCGGTGGATGTCGTCGCGGCACTCGACGACGCGATCTCGGCACCCGATCCGGCGAAAGTGATCGAGGCGCTCGGCCCGGCATCGCCGGAATACCTGGCGATGCGTCGTGCTTATGCGAATTATCTTGCGCTCGCCGCGTCCGGCGGCCGTGGATCGGGGCTCGGCGTCCATGGTCATGGCGCGCAAGTGAGCGTGGCCGACGCGTTGCGACGGGCGCGTCAGATAGCGATCAATCTCGAGCGCCTGCGGTGGCTGCCGCGGGATTTGCCGGCTGATCGGCTTGTCGTCAACACAGCAATCGCCCGGCTTCAGTTATTCCGTGATAATCGGCCGGTGTTTTCCGCCCGGGTCGTCGTCGGCGAGGTCGACAAGCAGACGCCCGAACTGCAATCGGTCGTCGACGATATTTTATTTAACCCGCCCTGGAACGTTCCGCGCTCGATCGTCGAAAAAGAGATCCTGCCGAAACTCGCCAGCGATCGCCACTATCTCGCCGAGCATCACATGCGCTTTCGCGGGCCTATGGCGGTGCAGCAGGAGGCTGGGCCCTACAGCGCTCTTGGACGGCTCAAATTCGAAATGAACGACCGCTTTGACGTCTACCTCCACGATACGCCGGAAAAATGGCGCTTTCGTGCCGCCAGCCGAATGATGAGCCATGGCTGTGTTCGGGTCGAGAACCCGCGACTTCTTGCCTCGCTGCTGCTCGGAGAAAGCCCTGAAGAGATCGACAAGGCGATCGAGGTGAACCACACGCATCGGCGGGCGCTGCCGAAACCGCTGCCGGTCTTCATTGTTTATCATACGGCCGATGTCGAATCGGATGGTTCGATAGCATTTTATGGCGATCCCTATCAGCGCGATGACGAGGTCTGGGCGTATCTGAGCCGGGCGGAAAAGGCGCCAGTGGCCGAGAGGAATGGCCTCCACTCAACCGTAATGGGTAAGGCGGGACAGGCCCGCTCAACTGTGGCGCAAAAAACGGCAACAATTGGCGAATAATCGCTAGCGCCCGCCCGATCAGGGTTGTTCGACCGGATTTCGGATGCTATGGCGCCTCCCGGGGAATTGGGGGGAGTAACCATTGCACGCGTCTACAATGTTGAGCCGGCGCCGGCTGCTCGGCGCCGCGGCTGCTGTTACGGCCGTTGGTCTGGTCAAGCCCGCCACGGCAGTGTCCTTCGCTCCGCGATCGGTATCGCTCTACAACGTCCATACCGGCGAGTGGCTGCGCACGGTCTACTGGGCCGACGGCCACTACATCCGTGAGGCGGTGCGCGACATCAACTGGATCTTGCGCGATCACGATTCCGGCGAAATCCGGCCAATGAATGCCGGCATCCTCGACGTGCTGGGGATGCTCCGCGATCGCCTCGACACGCCCGATCCGTTCCTGGTGGTGTGCGGCTATCGTTCGCCGACCACGAATCGACGGCTCTACCTCGAAGGTGTCGGCGTCGCCAAGCACAGTTATCACATCAAGGGAATGGCGATCGATCTGCGGAGCGAGCGGCGCAGCATCGACCAAATCCGCGATGCGGCGCTGAGCCTCAGATGCGGCGGTGTCGGCTATTACCCGCGATCGGGTTTCGTCCATGTCGATTGTGGCCCGGTCCGTCGCTGGCAAGGGCCCGTCCGCGCCTAGCGCACCGCTCACTTGTGATGCGGCGACCCGTCGGCTTCGGTGAATTCCCGTACCTTTTCGAAACCGGATGGGGAACTTCAACGGCGCGCAACGGTTTCCATCAGCAGTGATCAACCATGCGAACGTGCTGCGATGCTAGGCACAATTCTGCTGATAATTCTGATTCTGCTGCTGATCGGCGCCTTGCCGACCTGGGGCTACAGCGGCGGATGGGGGTACTATCCGACCGGCGGAGTCGGCTTGCTGCTGGTCATCGTCATCATCTTGTTGGTAATGGGCCGAATATAGGGGTCTAGCCTCAGCCGGCGGCGGAGGCGCGCCGAAGGGTCTCCAGCCGCAGCGGCAGGGCTCGGCCAAGCCACATCGCAAACCGGGTGTGATCGGCCAGGCTGTCGCCGGCGAGCGGGTGCACCAGCACATCGAGCCCGTCGCGGTTCAGCATCAGCCATGGCACGAGCCGCGGAAATTCGGCGACCGCAAAGGCCACTTGATACATCGAGACCGGATGCGGGCCGACCGGCTCGTCGTGCCAGTTTCCGAGCTTCGCTGCGAAGCGCTCGCCGATCCCCTGGCGCAGCCGCTCGGCTTTCGCGCGGGTCGCGGGATCGTAGTAGATGTGCGCGTGATAGCCTTCGATCCGGTCGGGATCGGCAAATGCGTCAACCATGCTCACCTCCGATTTCCGCGGGCAGTGTGCCAGCACCTTCGCCCAAGGCGCGCTGCATCAAGACGGTATCGACCCAGGCACTGAATTTGAAGCCGATTGCGGGTAATACCCCGACTTGCGCAAAGCCCAGCGCCGCGTGCAGCCGTATCGAAGGCCATTGATCGCTGCCGCCGATGACCGCGACCATCTGCCGATAGCCCTGCGCGGTGCAGCGGTCGATCAGCTCGGACAACAACGCGCGCCCGATCCCGCGTCCGACTTCCGCGCCATCGATATAGATCGAGTCCTCGACCGCAAACCGGTAGGCCGAGCGCGTCCGATACAGGCTCGCATAGCAATAGCCAAGGACCCGCCCCGATTGCTCGGCGACAAGATAAGGCAGGCCGCGGGCCAGGATCTCGCCTCGCCGGCGCGCCATCTCATCAGAGATCGGGCGGTTCCTCCTCGAACGAGGCCACCCCGGTCAGGACGTGGTGATGGTAGATGGCCGCGATCGCCGCGAGATCGCGATCTTGCGAGGGCCGGAGCGAAACGCCGCTGCTCATTCGAACCGAATCGCCGCCTCTGAACTCAGATCACCCGGATCGGCTTGCCGTCGAGGAAGGCTGCGACGTTCTCGACAATCTGCGGATAGGAGCTGCGGTAGTTCTCGTCGGTGACGTAGCCGATATGCGGGGTCAGGATCACGTTCGGCGCCGTGCGCAGCGGATGGTCGATCGGCAACGGCTCCTTGTCGTAGACGTCGAACCCGGCATAGGCGAGGCGGCCTTCCTTCAGCGCGGCGATGATCGCCTCGGTATCGCAGATCGGCCCGCGCGAGGTGTTGACGACGATCGCCGACGGCTTCATCAGCCCGATCTCGCGGGCACCGACAAGGCCGCGGCTGCGCGGGCTCAGCACCAGATGTACCGAGAGAATATCGGAACGGCGGAACAGCTCGTCCTTCTCGACCCGTTCGACCCCCTGAGCCGCAGCCTTCTCCGTGGTCAGGTTCTGGCTCCAGGCGATCGCCTTCATGCCGAAGGCGAGGCCGACGCGGGCGACCGCACTGCCGAGCCGCCCGAGGCCCAACAGGCCGAGGGTCTTGCCGGCGACGCGGTGGCCGATGCGGGTTTGCCATCCGCCTTGCCGCATGAACTGATGGTCCTCGGCAATGCGCCGGGCGGCGCCGAGGATCAGGCCCCAGGCAAGCTCGGCGGTATCCTCGTTGCCGCCGCCGGGACCGCCTGTGCCGCACACGGTGACGCCGCGATCCTTCAGCGCCGCCATGTCGAACGAGGCGTTGCGCATGCCGGTGGTGATCAGCAGCTTCAGCTCGGGTAAACGATCGACGACGGATTTCGGAAACGGCGTGCGCTCGCGCATTGCCGCCACGAGCTGGGAACCGGCGAGCGCGCGCACCACCGCGTCCTCGTCGGCGAAGGCATGGCGCTCGACGGCGATTTCGACGCTGCGGCTTCTTATCGGCGTCCAGTCCGCCATATCGAGGGCCACGCCCTGGTAATCATCGAGAATGCTGAGCCGCATCGTCGCCATTCTTTCCTCCACTGCGCGTCTTACGCCATCGGCACATTTGACTCCAACTCCGAATTTCCTGATCGCAAGGGCGGCATCGACGGTGATCAGATCGTCGGTGGGCTGCCCTGGGCGGCTCCGCCTGACGCCGCGTCAGAGAGCGGCGAGCGCAGCGTTCAGCGTCGCACTCGGCCGCATCGCCGCCGATGTCTTAGCCGGATCGGGCAGATAATAACCGCCAGTATCCACCGGCTTACCCTGCGCGGCGATCAGCTCAGCATTAATCTTGGCCTCGTTGGCCGCCAGCGCCTCCGCCAGCGGTTTGAAGCGGGCTGCCAGTGCCGAGCTTTTGTTCTGCCCGGCCAGCGCCTGTGCCCAATACAGCGCCAGGTAGAAATGGCTGCCACGATTATCCAGTTCGCCAATCTTCCGCGCAGGCGAACGGTTGTACTCAAGGATCTTGCCGTTGGCCTCATCGAGCGTCTCGGCCAGAACCTGCACGTCCTTATTCCCACTTGTCTGCGCCAGATGTTCCAGCGAAGCGCCAAGCGCCAGGAACTCGCCCAGCGAATCCCAGCGCAGATAGCCTTCGTGCTGGAACTGCTCCACATGCCTGGGCGCCGAACCGCCGGCCCCGGTCTCGAACAACCCGCCGCCCGCCAGCAGCGGAACGATCGACAGCATCTTGGCCGACGTGCCCAGCTCCATGATCGGGAAAAGATCGGTCAAGTAGTCGCGCAGCACATTGCCAGTGACGGAGATGGTGTCGAGCCCCTTGCGGATGCGATCGAGCGAGAACTTGATTGCCTCGACCGGCGCCAGGATGCGGATGTCGAGACCCGATGTGTCCTCGTTCTTCAGGTATGTCTCGACCTTGGCGATCAACTGCGCGTCGTGCGCGCGTTTGGCGTCGAGCCAGAACACCGCTGGGGTGCTGGTCAGGCGCGCGCGGCGCACCCCAAGCTTGACCCAGTCCTGGATCGGCGCGTCCTTGACCTGGCACATCCGGAAGATGTCACCGGTCTCGACCGGCTGTGACAGCAGAACCGTGCCGTCATCGGCGACCACGCGCACCGTTCCGCCCGTGGCGACCTCGAACGTCTTGTCGTGCGAGCCATACTCCTCGGCTTGCTGCGCCATCAACCCGACGTTCGGCACAGAGCCCATCGTCTTCGGGTCGAAGGCGCCATGCGCCTTGCAGTCCTCGATGACGGCCTGGAACAGCGGCGCGTAGCAACGATCGGGGATCGCGGCGATCACGTCGTGCAGCTTGCCGTCGGCGCCCCACATGTGCCCGGATTCGCGAATCATCGCCGGCATCGATGCATCGATGATCACGTCGCTCGGCACGTGCAGATTGGTGATTCCCCGGTCGGAATTGACCATGGCGAGGCCAGGCTGCTTCGCGTAGGTGGCCTGGATATCGGCCTTGATCGCCGCCTTTTCAGCCTCCGGCAACGTCTCGATCCGGGTCAGCATGTCGCCCACGCCGTTGTCGGGATCAACGCCCAGGCGCGTCAGTGTGGCGCCATGCTTCTCGAACACATCGGCGAAGAACACGGAAACGCAATGACCGAACATGATGGGATCAGAGATCTTCATCATGGTCGTCTTGACGTGCAGCGAGAATAGGACGCCGTCCTTCTTCGCGGCGTCGATCTGCGCGGCGAAGAAGGCGCGCAACGCCTTACGGTTCATCACCGACGCGTCGATGATCTCGCCGGTCTGAAGCGGCGTCTTCGCCTTCAGCACCGTGACCGCGCCATCGCTGCCGACCAACTCGATACGGGCATTGGTCGGCGCCGCAATGGTCGTCGCGACCTCCGAACCGTAGAAATCGCCGCCCGACATGTGCGCCACGCGCGATTTCGAGTCCTTGGTCCAGGCGCCCATCTTATGCGGATTGTTGCGCGCGTACTGCTTCACGGCGCCGGCGGCGCGGCGGTCGGAATTGCCCTCGCGCAGCACCGGATTGACGGCGCTGCCGAGCACCTTGCCGTAGCGGGCGCGGATTTCCTTATCCGCTGGCGTCGCGTCGCTGTCCGGATAGTCCGGCACGTCGTAACCCTTGCTCTGCAACTCCTTGATCGCAGCCTTCAGCTGCGGGATCGAGGCGGAGATGTTGGGCAGCTTGATGATGTTGGCCTCGGGGCGCATCGCAAGTTGGCCAAGTTCGGCGAGCTCGTCGTTAATCTTTTGCGCTGGCGTCAGTTTGTCGGGGAAGTTGGCGATGATGCGGCCAGCCAGCGAAATGTCCTTCAGCTTCATCTTCACGCCGGCCGCCCCGACGAAGGCTTCGACGATCGGCAGAAGGGAAAACGTAGCAAGCGCAGGTGCTTCATCAACCTTCGTCCAAACGATTTCGAGATCTGACATGGTTGCATCTCCGCGCCGCTTTCGTTTCGGCTGAGTTGATCTATTGACGATTATGGCCTGTCTTGTCGCACTGACGTGAGGGCGTCGCGGCTCTCCATGCCGAGGTCGTAATATTTCAGGTCGACGTCGAGATACGGCTAGATCAGCTTGTTCTTGATAAAGCGCCAGATGATCCGCGTCATCTCGCCGCCGTCGAGCTCGACGACAGGGTTTGCCACTTTGATCTTCGCCATCGATGTCATCCTCGAGTTCGGGCGGCGGGCTACTGACCGGTGCCTTTGCCGGCACCGAAGATAAGGGCCGGAACTTCCCGCGACAAGCGCTCAAAGGGGCCCGCATCACAGCCTATAGGCGTTGCTCGGACCAGCCAGAGTGAAATTTGTGCACAGCGCCGAGCATCGATCGGAACAAGGTCAAAATGCGGCATAAATTCAAGTTGTTACCAAATGGTTACAGAAGATGCCGGCGGATTTACGAGCGCAACAAGTAATTACAACGGGTTAGATCGCTGCCCAAGATATAGGCAACCGGATCGGACAATTGGAAACATTGAACTCCCCTGTCTCGTTTCGTGGTTTTGCACCGGGTTATCCACTATTGCCGTGGATATCACCGGGTTCAGCCATGAACGCTTTGCGGCTGCGACAGAGCCTCTCCGGCTCGGTCTCGACACAGCTCAAAGAAGTCGGGAGCACTGGCCGCGGATCTCCGGCGGGCGCTTCGGCGAGAGCCGTCATCAATTCCGCAACGGTCGAGACGGTCTGCAGCAGCCGGCGGGTTTTCGCCGGGGCAAAGCCGCGCTCGACGATATGGTCGAGCAGAGTACGCAACGTCGTCCAATAACCGTCAATATCGACTAGATAAATCGGCTTGTCGTGCAGTCCGAGCTGCTTCCAGCTGAGCATCTCGAAGGTTTCGTCCAGCGTCCCGATACCGCCTGGCAGCACTGCGAAGGCGTCGGCCCGCTCGGCCATCAACCGCTTGCGCTCGTGCATGCTGTCGACGATTACGAGTTCGCTGATGCCTTGATGGGCAAGCTCGGCGTCGCGCAAGCGGGCGGGGATGATGCCGGTCACCCGGCCGCCCCCAGCGAGCGCGGCATCGGCGACCAGTCCCATTAGCCCAACCCGCCCGCCGCCAAAGACGATTTCGATCCCGGCCGCGGCGAGACGCATGCCGAGCTCACTCGCCGCCTCGCGGTAGAGGGCCGCGACCCTGCCCGACGAGCCGCAATAGATGCATAGCGCTTTGATGTTCGGCATGGGTTCTTGCTCTCTGGTGTCAAGCGTAGAGTTCCGCCGCCAGTACCGGCGCGGCGCGGCCTCGGGCGTGCAGATAGGATTGCCAGAGCAGGCAGGCGGCAATCGATCGCCAAGGCCGCCAGGCTTCGCCGATGCGCCGCAGTTCTGGCTCCGGCGGGCGCGATGCAAGGCCGAGCCGTTCACCGGCCGCGATCTGCAGGCCCAGGTCGGCGGCGGGCCAGATATCGGGCCGCCCCAGCACGAAAATCAGATAGATTTCGGCGCTCCAGCGGCCGATGCCTTTGAGCGAGATCAGTGCTGCCTGCGCGGCCTCGTCATCGGCCTCGGCGAGGCGGGAGAAATCGAATTCGCCGGCGACGACCTTTTCAGCGAGGTCACGGGCGTACCCCATCTTCTGCCGGCTGAAGCCGCAGGCGCGCAGAGTAGTGTCGTCAAGGGCGAGGAACGCATCCGGCATGAGCGGTCGGCACAACCCGCTCAACCGGCGGTGCATTGCCGCCGCGGCGTCGATCGACACTTGCTGCTCGAGAATGATGTGCAGCAAGGTCGCGAAGCCGTTTCGGCGGCGGCGAAAGCGCGGCGGTCCCGCCTGCTCCAAGATCGCGGCGAAGACCGGCTGGGCCGCAAGCACGGCAATTCCGTCAGCCAGGCCTTCAGGCGCATATAGCGCCGCATCTTCGGCCGACGCGGCTCTCACGGTGTCGTCCGGATCCCGATCAGAGCGCGAAAACTGGGCGGCACTCGCCTGAGCACCGTCGGGCCGGCGCCAAGACCACTCCGCTGACCGGGGATCAATCCCAAGGGCTCCGCGGCTTCCGATAGGGCCGGCCGGCCGACGGCACCGAACCTCCACGCGCTCGACGGCTGCTGGCAAATGCGCCAGGGTGCGCCGTCGCGAAGACCGCGCTGCGCGGGGGCTGCAGCAGGGTCACGCCACCCGGCCGCAATATGGTCACGAGGATCATCCCGGTGACAAAGCCGCCGATATGCGCCCAGAACGCCACACCGGGGGTCCCGGGTCCCCTTTCCAGCCCGCTCACCAACTGCATCACAAACCACAAGCCAAGCAAGATCGAGGCTGGCACGTTGATGATGCGGAAAAAGATCACAATCCAGATAAAAACGTGAACGTTGGCTCGTGGAAACAACAACAAATAGGCGCCGAGCACGCCGGCTATGGCGCCACTCGCCCCGATCATCGGCACATGCGAGGCTGGGCTCGACGCCGCCTGAACCAACGCTGCCGCAATCCCGCTCGCCAGGTAGAGAAAAAGATAGCGCGTGTGCCCGAGCGTATCTTCGACGTTATTTCCGAAAATCCACAAAAACAGCATGTTGCCAATCAGATGAAACCATCCGCCATGCAAAAACATGCTGGTGAGCACCGTTGCCCAGGGCGGCACGGCGCGCAAGTATGGCGCCAGATGGGCCGAACCAAACAGCACCGCCGGGATCATCCCGAAGCCGAACAAGATCTGATGCTGGTTCTGACCGAGCTGCCATAAAAAGGCGCCGATACACAGCCCGATCAAGAAATAGTTGACGACCGGCGGGCGTCGGACCGGGTTGTCGTCATAGAGCGGGATCGCGAAGATCACGCCCTAATGCTCGCGTGGGTCTTCTGGAGGCGGATCCAAACGTTTCGGTCAGGAGCCAACCAGACCCAGCTGCGGGCTCGACGGCTCCGCGAATCGTTGCTTGGGAACGCGCCCGGCCAAGCGGGCCAGGCGACCAGCCTCGACCGCCGCGCGCATCGCCGCCGCCATCCGCACCGGATCGTGCGATTTGGCGATCGCGGTATCGATCATCACCGCGTCGCAGCCGAGCTCCATCGCCAGGGCGGCATCGGACGCCGTTCCGATACCGGCATCGAGCACGACGGGGACCGGGCTGCGCCTGCAAATCAGCTCGATCGCGGCCGGGTTGGCAATGCCCATGCCTGAGCCGATCAACGAGCCCAATGGCATTACCGCGGCGCAGCCGACATCGGCGAGCTTCTGGCAGCTGACCGGGTCCTCATTGCAGTAGGGCAGCACGGTGAAGCCCTTGCGCACCAGCTCATCGGCGGCGTGCACCAGCTGCTCGACGTCGGGGTAGAGCAGCTCCCTGTCGCCGATCAGCTCGAGCTTGAGCCAGTTGGTCTCCAGCGCCTCGCGCGCCAATTCGGCGGTCAGGATTGCGTCGCGCGCGGTGACGCAGCCGGCGGTGTTTGGCAGGATGCGGTAGCGGTCGCCCAACAGATCGACGAGGCTCTCTGCGTAGCCTTCGAGGCTGATGCGGCGGATCGACATCGTCACCATCGCAGGGCCGCCCGCCGCGAGCGCATCGAGCATGACCTGCTGGTTCGGGTAGCGGGCGCTGCCGACGAACAGCCGCGAGGGAAGCGTGACGCCGGCGATGACGAAAGGGTCGCTGCTCATGGACGATATCCTAACCGAAAAAATCAGCCGCCCTGTAACGGGCGAACGATCTCGACCGCGTCGCCGGCATTCAAGGCTGCGTCGTCCCAGACGGCGCGGCGCACCACCGCGCCGTTGACCGCGACGGCGAGAAATCGCGCGCCGGGATCGATGCCGCGCGCGGCGAGAAGCTGGGCGACCGTCGACGCCGCGACCTCCTCGTCAAAGCCGTTGATCTTGAGCCGGATCATTGCGCCGCCTCGGCGGGCGCGGGGCTGAACCGGCTCGGCGCGAACGGCAGCGCGCTGTCGGGCAGGTTGCCGCTCAGCATATATGCGCTGATCACTGCGGCGGTAACCGGGGTCAACAGGATGCCGTTGCGGTGATGCCCGGTGGCGATCACCAGGCCTTCGATACCGCTGGGGCCGAGGATCGGCGCGTCGTCGCGCGAGCCGGGACGAAAGCCGACCCAGGTTTCGGCGATCGATAATTCCTCGATCGCCGGCACCGCGCGCCAAGCGCCTTCGAGCAACGCCAGCAGCCCACCCGCGGTCATGCTGTCGTCGAAGCCGCGCTCCTCGACCGTGCCGCCGATGATTAGTCGTCCGTCGCGGCGCGGCACTAGGTAGCCGCGCGGCAGCCAGATTACGTGCCGCAATAGTGGCGCCGCCGAGTCCATGCGGAGCGCCATCATCTGTCCTTTAATGGGACGCACCGGTGGAAGGTAAGCCGTCGGGATGCCCGCGATCTCGCGCGACCAGGCGCCGGCCGCCAACACGATCATGTCTGCCGGCTCGCGACCGCGATCGGTGACGACCGCGCGAGCGCGGCCGTTGACAACTTCGACCTCGCGGACCCTGCAGTGTTCCTGCAGCAGCGCGCCAGAGCGCCGCGCCGCGATCGACAGGGCGCTGGCCACCAGCCGATTGTCGACCTGATGGTCGCGCGGGCTCAGCACCGCGCCGGGGATGCCGGGGCGCAGATGCGGCTCGCGCCGCCGCGCGTCGGCGCCGGAAAGCCATTCGAGGTCTAGGCCAAGGCCCTTCTGGAACTGATAGGTAAAGCGCAGCTGCTCGGCGTCGTCGCGGGTCAGGGCCACGACCATCGTGCCTTCGTCCCGGTAGCCTACGGAGATCCCGGAAGCGGCCTCGATCTCGCGCGCGAAATCCGGCCAGAGAAGCTGACTTTCCAGCGTCAGCGCCAGCAGTGTTTCTTCGCCGGGCTCAGTCTCGACCGCGGCGGCGAGCATACCGGCCGCGGCCCAACTTGCGCCATGACCGGCCTCGCCGCGATCATAGACGGCGACCAGGCATCCCGCCTGGGCCAGCCGCCAAGCGATCCCCAGGCCGATGACCCCGCCGCCGATGACGACGGTTTTCGGCCGATGCGAGGATACGGTGATCGACGTAGTAATCTCGGACTCCCTTCGCCGGGCATGCCCGGCCAGGTTCATTGGGTCTGATCTCAGCCGGTCCGCCCACGCGCTTCACAGCGTGGCCGAACGGCACCCCAGCCTCGCGCCAATGTCGGCTGAGGGCCCTGCCGTTGCAAGAATTTTCTCGCGATGATGGTACAGCTGCAACCCGAATGGGGAGGTCAACCCACCTATGGCCATGCCGCACTGTTTCGGCCCGGCCGCAGGGCGGCGATAGGCGTCGACGAAAGCCGCGGGCGAAATTGACGGTGTCACCACGCTGAGAAAGGCGCGGGAGGCGAGGCAGCGGCCAAGGGCTTCAGTCCTGCGGATGTGTTCGCGACCGGTCTGAAAGCGGTTGACAATCGGCAAATCCCGACGCCGATGACATATCGTCGGCGCGTTGTAGAATATTCCGGGCTTGCACGGGACATCCGTCGGCGCACGAACGACCCAGCTGGCGCAGGAGTAAGTGATGAACAAGGTCTACCCCGACGCAAAGGCCGCGCTCGCCGGCCTGCTGCGCGACGGCATGACGATCATGGCCGGGGGGTTTGGCCTCAGCGGGATACCGGAAAAACTGATCGCCGCGATCCGCGATTCGGAAGTAGGCGGGCTGACCGTAATCTCGAACAACGCCGGGATTGACGGCGCCGGCCTCGGCCTGCTGCTCGAGAGCCGGCAGATCCGCAAGATGATTTCGTCCTATGTCGGGGAGAACAAGCTTTTCGCCGACTTATATCTGAAGGGCGAGCTCGAACTCGAGTTCAACCCGCAAGGGACGCTGGCGGAGCGGATCCGCGCCGGCGGTGCCGGCATCCCGGCTTTCTTCACTAAGACCGGGGTCGGGACCCTAATCGCCGAAGGCAAGGAAACGCGCGAGTTCGAGGGCGAGGGTTATTTGATGGAACGCGGCCTCGTTGCCGATCTGTCGCTGATCCATGCTTGGAAGGGCGACCGCGAAGGCAACCTCGTCTACCGCAAGACGGCGCGAAATTTCAACCCGGTGATGGCGACCGCGGGACGGGTTACCGTCGCCGAAGTCGAGCACCTGGTCGAACCCGGCGAGATCGAGCCCGATCACATTCACACACCCGGAATCTTCGTCCAGCGGATCGTGCACCCGACTGCGTTCGAGAAGCGCATCGAACAGCGCACGGTGCGCAAGCGGGGCGAGTGAGGAGGAGGAGCGCGAACATGCCCTGGTCACGCGACGAAATGGCGCGCCGCGCCGCGGCCGAACTCGACGACGGCTTTTACGTCAATCTCGGGATCGGTATCCCGACCCTGGTTTCCAACTTCATCCCGCCGGGCATCACGGTTCAGCTGCAAAGCGAAAACGGCATGCTCGGCATGGGACCGTTTCCGTTCGAGGGCGAGGAGGACCCGGATCTGATCAACGCCGGCAAGCAGACCATCACCGAATTGCCGACGACGAGCTATTTCGACAGCGCTCAATCCTTTGGGATGATCCGCGGCGGGCACATCGACTTATCGATCCTCGGCGCGATGCAGGTGGCCGAGAACGGTGATCTCGCCAACTGGATGATCCCCGGCCGCATGGTCAAGGGCATGGGCGGCGCGATGGACCTCGTCGCCGGGGTCAAGCGGGTGATCGTACTGATGGAGCACACCGCCCGCAACGAGCCGAAACTGTTGCACCGCTGCACCCTGCCGCTTACCGGCCAGGGTGTCGTCGACACGGTGATCACCGATCTTGGCGTGTTCACGATCGACCGCGCCAGGATGACCTTGGTCGAGCTGGCGCCAAGCGTCACGCTCGACGAGGTGCGGGAGAAGACCGAAGCGGCGTTCGCAGTGCATCCGGGTCTTGCGTGACGCAAAGCCTGATCCGCAAGCATGCAGGGCCGCCTTGCGTACGTTCACGGCTGATACTGGTTTGGCGAATACTGATTTGGCGAAAAGTAGAGACGATCGTAGCAAACGCGACGGTTGTTGCGCCAGAGGGCATTTGCCGGACTGCGGCAGAACGCCGCGGTTATTCGCATTGGTGCCATGCGCCGACCGCACTCCCGCGGCGTGCTGGGGGTGACAATCGCCAGTTTTAACCTACATTTTTATTGGGATTTCCCGATACCCAATATATGCTGATAGGGATTGGGAAGGTAGACACAACATGTTGTCGGAATCCCGTGGCGATGGCGCATCAGACGGGACAGGCCAGTGGGCCGCTTCTCAGCTGTCGCAGGGTGTCGCCAAGGTCCGCACTCTCGCCACAAAGCCTTGGCATACTGATTGCGTCGAGGCTGGCGGGGAACGATGCACGTTCGGCGACGATCGTGGTGGGGGCGACGGGCTGTGCGCGGACCGGTTAGAGAATGACGGTCGCGGGCTGCCGAGCCGCGGTCGGGGGTTTGCAAGGTTCGGCGAATGTTTTTTGTCGCGCGGCGTTCACTCATTGCGGCGACTTGGAGCGGATGAGTTGAGCGCTGGCGCTGCTGAGGTGTGACATGAGATTCGACGACGACGGAATTTTTGGGCTCTATTCACGGTTGTACGACACCCGGCGGGAAGTAGAGCTTTCGCTGGAGGACTATCTGCGGAAATGCTCGGACGATCCCTCTTTCTATGCTGGTGCGGCCGAACGCATGCTCAAGGCGATCGGCGAGCCCGCGATGATCGATACGAGCCAGGACGGGCGCCTCGGCCGCATCTTCATGAACCGCACGATCAAGGTCTATCCGGAGTTCGCGGATTTCTTCGGGATGGAGGAAACGATCGAGCGGATCGTCGGGTTCTTCCGGCACGCCGCGCAAGGGCTCGAGGAACGCAAGCAGATCGTTTATCTGCTGGGCCCAGTCGGCGGCGGCAAATCCTCGCTCGCCGAACGGCTGAAACAGCTGATGGAGAAAGAGCCGGTCTATGTGCTGAAGGCCGGTAAGGAGATCAGTCCGGTGTTCGAAAGCCCGCTCGGGTTGTTCGACCCGGTGACGCTGGGCGCCGAACTTGAAAACCGTTATGGTGTGCCGCAACGCCGATTGACCGGCACGATCTCGCCTTGGGCGGTCAAACGGCTCGAGGAGTTCGGCGGCGACATCACCAAATTCACCGTCGTCCGCCTGCAGCCCTCGCGGCTCAAGCAGATCTGCATTTCCAAGACCGAGCCGGGCGACGAGAACAACCAGGACGTCTCGAGCCTCGTCGGCAAGGTCGATATCCGCAAGCTCGAGTTTTTCAGTCAGAACGACCCGGACGCCTATTCCTATTCGGGCGGGCTCAACCGCACGACCCAGGGCCTGCTCGAATTCGTCGAGATGTTCAAGGCCCCGATCAAGATGCTGCATCCGCTGCTGACCTCGACGCAGGAGGGTAATTACGTCGGCTCCGAGAATATCGGCGGCATTCCCTATCAGGGCATCGTGCTGGCGCATTCGAACGAGGCTGAGTGGCAGACTTTCAAGAACAACAAGAACAACGAAGCCTTCATCGACCGTATTTCTGTTATCAAGGTGCCATATTGCCTGCGCTCGACTGAAGAGCGGAAAATTTACGAGAAACTGCTGCAGAACAGCGAGCTGGCTAGTGCGCCCTGCGCGCCGTCGACGTTGGATATTCTGTCGCGATTCAGCGTGCTGTCTCGGCTAAAGCCGCATGAAAATTCGAATTTGCATTCAAAGATGCGGGTTTATGACGGCGAGAGCCTAAAGGATACCGATCCGCGCGCAAAATCCGGGCAGGAATACCGGGACGCGGCCGGAGTCGACGAGGGCATGGACGGCATTTCAACCCGCTTTGCGTTCAAGGTGCTGTCGAGTACCTTCAATTTCGACACTCAGGAGGTGGCGGCCGACCCCGTCCATCTGATGTACGTGCTCGAGCAGGCGATCTGGCGCGAGCAGTTTCCCGATGACGTCGAGAAGAAGTATCTGAACTTTATCAAGGCTGAACTGGCCCCGCGCTATGCCGAGTTCATCGGTCATGAGATCCAGAAGGCCTATCTCGAATCGTATTCCGATTATGGCCAGAACCTGTTCGACCGCTACGTCGCCTATGCCGATGCGTGGATCGAGGATTCGGACTACAAGGATCCTGACACCGGCCAGCTGATGAACCGCGAACTTCTGAACCAGGAGCTCTCGAAGATCGAGAAGCCAGCCGGGATCGCCAACCCCAAGGACTTCCGCAACGAAGTTGTCAAGTTCGCATTACGGGCGCGCGCTGCCAACTCCGGGCGCAACCCCTCCTGGACCTCGTACGAGAAGTTGCGCGAGGTGATCGAGCGGCGCATGTTCTCGCAGGTCGAGGACCTGCTGCCGGTGATCAGCTTTGGCTCCAAGAAGGACAGCGAGACCGAGAAAAAGCATGCCGACTTTCTCGAGCGTATGGTGGCGCGCGGCTACACCGAGCGTCAGGTCCGCCGTCTCGTCGAGTGGTATATGCGGGTCAACAAGGCCGGGTAGGCGGCTATGATGCCCGGTCTGGAGGGAAGACGATGAACATTGTCGACCGCCGGCCCAACCCCAAGGGCAAGAGCCTCAGCAACCGGCAGCGTTTCTTGGCGCGGGCGCGCGCCGAGGTCAAATCGGCGGTGCAGAACGCGTTGCGCAAGCGCAAAGTCGCCGATGTCGAGCACGGCGAAAAGGTGGCGATCCCGATGCGTGGGATCGTCGAGCCGGTCTTTCACCACAGCCGGCGCACCGGCCGTAACGAGCATGTCGTGCCGGGCAACAAGGAATACGTCAGAGGCGACGAGATCCCGCGCCCGACCGGAGGCGACGGGCGCGGCGGCTCGCAGGGCAGCCCGGACGGATCGGGCGAGGACGCGTTCGAATTCACCCTGTCGAAAGACGAGTTCCTCGACATGTTCTTTGAGGATCTCGAGCTACCCGATCTCGTCAAGAAGAGCTTGCGCGAGACGTTTGCCGTCGATTTGCAGCGTGCGGGCTACACGGTGACCGGAAGCCCGGCTAATCTCAGCATTCGCCGGACTATGCGCAACAGCATGGCGCGGCGCATTTCGCTGCGCCGGCCAAAGACGTGGGAGGTCGAGGGGTTGCGCGACGCGCTCGCCGACGCGCGCGCCCGCGGCGACGAAGAAGAGGCGCAAAAACTGGCGCTCGAGCTCGATCGCGCCGAGTTCCGCAGCAAGATCATTCCCTATATCGACCCGATCGATGTTCGCTACAATCGCTTCGAGCGCGTGCCGCGGCCCAATACCGAGGCGGTGATGTTCTGCCTGATGGATGTGTCGGGGTCGATGACCGAAGCGATGAAGGATTTGGCCAAAAAATTCTTCATGTTGCTGCACGTCTTTCTGATTCGGCGCTACCGTCATGTCGACGTCGTCTTCATCCGACATACGAGCACGGCCGAGGAGGTCGATGAGGAGACGTTCTTCTACAGTCGGGAAACCGGGGGCACCGTGGTGTCGACGGCGCTCGAAAAGATGCTGGAGATAGCGCGGGCGCGCTATCCGACGGACCGCTGGAACATCTATGCTGCGCAGGCCTCCGACGGTGACAATTATGGTGCCGACAGCGGCCGCTGTGTGGCCTTGCTGGGCGGTGAAGTGTTGCCGCTGTGCCAGTACTTTGCTTATGTCGAGGTCGGCGACGGGATGGGCGGCAGCCTGACCGGTCTGGCGCGCGACAGCGATTTGTGGCGCGCCTACAGCGAGGTGGCGCCGGCCCACCCGCATTTCGCGATGCGGCGTGTCGGCGATCCATCGCAGATTTTCTCGGTCTTCCACGAATTGTTTGCGAAAGGGGGCGTCCGTGCCTGACACGCTTTCCGTGCCGATGGCGCGGCTTGAAACCGCGGCCCCGCTGTTCAACGGTCCGAACTGGGATTACGGCTCGTTGCGTCAAGTCCATGACGCGATCGAACGCATCGCGTTGGAAGAACTCGGCCTCGATGTCTACCCCGTCCAGGTCGAGGTCATCACCTCCGAGCAAATGCTCGACGCCTATGCCTCGGTGGGCTTGCCGCTGATGTATCGTCATTGGAGCTTTGGCAAGCGCTTCGCCTTTCATGAGACACTCTATCGAAAAGGGCTGCAGGGGCTCGCATACGAAATCGTCATCAACTCCAACCCCTGTATCTGCTACATCATGGAAGAGAATTCCATGACGATGCAGACGCTCGTTATGGCGCACGCCGCCTTTGGCCATAACCACTTCTTCAAGAACAACTATCTGTTCCGGCAGTGGACCGATGCCAACGGCATCTTGGACTATCTGAGCTTTGCCCGCGACTATGTCGCCAAGTGCGAAGAACGGCACGGCGCCGACGCGGTCGAGCGCGTGCTCGACGCCGCGCATGCGCTGAAGGATCACGGGGTCAATCGCTACGCCCATCGGACCAAGCCCAATCTCGCCGAGGAACGGCGCCGGGCCGAAGAGTGGCAGGCGCATGCCGAGGCGACCTACAACGATCTTTGGCGCACCGTGCCGGGCAGCGGCAGAGACAAGGAAGATCCCGACGCGGCTGAGGCGCGGCTGCAGGAAATCAAGCGCGAACTCGGCCTGCCTGAGGAAAACCTGCTGTATATGATCGAAAAGAGGGCGCCGCGGCTGGAGGATTGGCAGCGCGAACTCGTGCGCATCGTCCGCCTGATCGCGCAATATTTCTACCCGCAAAAGCAGACCCAGATGATGAACGAAGGCTGCGCCACCTTCGTCCATTACGAGATCATGCGGCGGCTGCACGACAAGGGACTGATTACCGAAGGCTCGATGCTGGAATTTCTGCATTCGCATTCGAGCGTCGTCTTTCAGCCGGATTTCGACGATCCGCGCTTCAGCGGGCTGAACCCCTACGCGCTCGGCTTCGCGATGATGTCGGACATTCGCCGCATCTGTGAGGAGCCCACCGAGGAAGACCGGGTCTGGTTTCCCGACATCGCTGGCGGTGGCGACGGTTATGGCGTGCTCCGCCATGCCTGGGCGAACTACCGCGATGAGAGCTTTGTGCTGCAGTATCTGAGCCCGGCGATGATCCGCAAGTTCCGTCTGTTCCACGTCTCCGACGACAGCACTAAGCCATCGCTTCATGTCGAAGCGATTCATGACGACATCGGCTATCGCAAGATCCGCAGCGCGCTGTCGCGGCAATACGATCTGTCACGGCGCGAGCCCGACATCCAGGTCGTGGACGTTGACCTGAGAGGTGACCGCTGCCTAATTCTTGCGCATTATGTGCACAACGGCGTCCTGCTTGCCGAAAAAAGCTGCCGTGCGGTGCTGCGTCACGTTGCCGTGCTGTGGGGCTATTCGGTCAAGCTGCTCGAAATCGACGCTGCGACCGACAAGACCCTGAAGACTTACGAGGTGGCGCAGCCCGGCTGAACGCCGCGGCCGGCTAAATCCAAACTGGAGGTTGGCTGCTGGCGAGCAGTGCCACCCGATGATCGTCCTCGGCATTGAAACCAGCTGCGACGAAACCGCCGCCGCAGTGGTGGCCGTGGGTCCATCGGGTCCGCAGATCCGTTCGAATCTGGTCCATTCCCAGCTCTCCGACCATGCCCCCTATGGCGGCGTTGTGCCTGAGATTGCGGCGCGCGCCCATCTCGACCATCTCGACGGCCTGGTGTTGCGCGCGCTGGCTGAGGCTGCGACCAGCCTGACTGAAATCGACGGGATCGCGGCAGCCGCCGGCCCCGGACTGATCGGCGGACTGATCGTCGGTACCATGACGGCAAAGGGGATCGCCTGGGCCGCCGGCAAACCGTTTATTGCGGTCAACCATCTCGAAGCTCACGCGCTGAGCGTCCGGCTTACCGACGATGTCTCCTTCCCCTACCTGCTTCTTCTCGTGTCGGGCGGACATTGCCAGCTGCTCGCCTGCACCGGGATCGGCCGTTACACCCGTCTCGGCACGACCCTCGATGATGCCGCCGGCGAAGCGTTCGACAAGACCGCAAAACTGATCGGGCTCGGCTATCCGGGCGGTCCTGCGATCGAGCATGCCGCACGGGAGGGGGACGAGCGGCGGTTCGCCCTGCCGCGACCGCTCGCCGGGAGACCGGGCTGCGATTTCTCATTTTCCGGGCTAAAGACGGCCGTGCGGCGGATCACCCGCGAACGCGGCCCGCTGGAGGACCGCGAGCGGGCGGATCTGGCGGCCTCGGTCGAACTCGCCATCTGCGAGGCATTGTGCGACCGTACCACCAATGCGATTGACTGGTTTCTGCGGGACTACCCGGAGGGCAGAAGCCTCATCGTGGCGGGTGGGGTGGCAGCCAATGCCCGGCTGCGCCAACGCCTCGCCGGGCTCGCCTGCTCGGCCGGACTGGACTTTTTAGCGCCGCCGCTGGGATTGTGCACCGACAATGCAGCGATGATCGCCTGGGCGGGGTTGGAGCGGCTACGTCTCGGCCTCGTTGACGGTCTCGATACGCCACCACGCCCGCGTTGGCCGCTCGATGCCGGGGCTCGGCCTCGCCCGGGTGCCGGGGTCAAGGCGTGACCCCGTGAAGCGGCTCGCGGTCATTGGCGCCGGCGCCTGGGGCACGGCGCTGGCGATCGTCGCGAGCCGTGCCGGTTTGATCCCGGTGCTGTGGGCGCGCGACCCCGATGTCGTTGCTGCTGTCAATGTGCGGCATGAAAACCGAACCTATCTCCCTGGCATCGCGCTCGATCCGGCGGTCGCTGCAACCGATGATATGCGAGCGGCCGTGGCCGATGCCGATGCCGCGCTGCTCGTCGTCCCCGCGCAATTTCTGCGCGGCGTGCTCGCCGGCCTGCGCCGGGTCCTGCCGCAGGGGCTTCCGTTGCTGCATTGCGCCAAAGGGATCGAGGCGGGCTCGCTCGCCCTGATGTCGCAGATCGGGGCCGAGATGCTGCCGGCTTCGCCCTTTGCGGTATTGTCGGGGCCGAGCTTCGCCGCCGAAGTCGCGCGCGGCCTGCCGACTGCGGTGACCGTCGCCAGCGCCGATGCGACGCTTGGAGAGAGTTTTACGGCGGCGCTCGGCAGCAGCCGCTTTCGCCCCTATCTGTCGCCGGATCCGATTGGCGCTGAAATCGGCGGTGCAGTCAAAAATGTGGTGGCGATCGCCTGCGGGATCGTTGTCGGGCGCGGCCTTGGCGACAATGCTCGCGCCGCGCTGATCACCCGCGGGCTCGCTGAAATGGTGCGCCTCGGGCTGTCCCGGGGGGCACGTGCAGAGACCTTTCGCGGGCTCTCCGGCCTCGGCGATTTAGTCCTGACCTGCAGCGCTGCCCAGTCGCGCAATCACGCCCTCGGCTTGGCCCTCGGCCAGGGGCAAAGCCTCGATGACGCGCTCGGCGGGCGCCGCTCGGTCGTCGAGGGGGTTGCTACCGCGGCCGCTGTCACCGGGCTGGCCGCCCGATTCGGGATCGAGATGCCGATCAGCGAAGCGGTCGACGCGGTGCTTCATCGCGGCGTGCCGATCGATACGATGACCGACCGGCTGCTGCGCCGGCCCTACCGGGCGGAGTAGAGGGTGATGTCACGGGTTTGGGCCGAACGGAAAATGCTTTTCCGCGCCGCCGGAAAGCCAATATCATGAGACAACGAGCAAGGCGATCGGCCCGAGTCGATATGAGCGACAACGGAAAGCGCGGCGAGGAAGGACCGGGTACGGGCGTCGTCGTCAAGGCCAAGCCGAAGACGAAGAAGCCCTCGATGTACAAGGTTCTGATGCTGAACGACGATTACACGCCGATGGAGTTCGTCGTCCACATACTAGAGCGATTTTTCGGCAAGAGCCGGCAAGAAGCGACCCGGATCATGATGCACGTGCACCGCCGCGGGGTCGGAGTGTGCGGCGTCTACACTTACGAGGTGGCCGAAACCAAGGTGACCCAGGTCATGGATTTCGCCCGGCAGCACCAGCATCCGCTGCAGTGTACGCTGGAAAAGGACTAGGCAAGGAAGGAAGGGCGGGAGTGCTGTCACGCAATCTCGAAAAGTCGCTGCATCGGGCGCTGGCCCATGCCAACGATCGCCGGCACGAATTCGCCACCCTCGAACATCTGCTGTTGGCGCTGACCGAGGATCAGGACGCGATCGCCGTGCTGCGCGCCTGCAGCGTCGATCTCGATCGGTTGCGCCGCGAGGTGCTGACCTATGTCGACAACGAGCTCGGCAACCTGGTCGCCACGCAGAAGGACGACGCCAAGCCGACGGCGAGCTTTCAACGCGTGCTGCAGCGCGCCGCTATCCATGTCCAATCCTCGGGCCGCGAGGAGGTCACCGGCGCGAACGTCTTGGTCGCCATGTTCGCCGAGCGCGAGAGCCACGCTGTCTATTTCCTGCAAGAGCAGGACATGACCCGGTTCGATGCGGTCAACTATATCTCGCACGGGATCGCCAAGGCGCCTGGCCGCTCCGAAACGCGGCGGGTTCAGGGCGCGGACGAAGACGAACGTGGCGAAAAGTCGCAGAAGCGCAGCCATGACGCCCTCGACGCTTATTGCGTCAATTTGAACAAGAAGGCCAAGGGCGGCCGTATCGACCCGTTGATCGGACGTGAGGCGGAAGTCGAGCGCACGATCCAGATCCTGTGCCGGCGGTCGAAGAACAACCCGCTTTATGTCGGCGATCCCGGCGTCGGCAAGACCGCGATTGCCGAGGGGCTGGCGCGTCGCATTGTGCAGCGCGAGGTGCCTGAGGTGCTGGTCAATGCGACGATCTATGCGCTCGACATGGGGGCATTGCTCGCGGGCACCCGCTATCGCGGCGATTTCGAGGAACGGCTGAAGGCGGTACTGTCAGAGCTCGAGGCGCAGCCCGGTACCATCCTGTTCATCGACGAGATTCATACCGTCATCGGCGCCGGGGCGACCAGCGGCGGGGCGATGGACGCCTCGAATTTGTTGAAGCCGGCATTGGCCGGCGGCATCATCCGCTGCATCGGTTCGACGACCTACAAGGAATACCGCAACTATTTCGAGAAAGACCGCGCGCTCGTCCGCCGCTTTCAAAAGATCGACGTCAACGAGCCGACAGTCGAAGATTCGGTCAAGATCCTGCGCGGCCTCAAACCCTATTACGAGCGGCATCACAAGGTCCGCTACACCGCCGATGCGCTCCGCGCCGCGGTTGAACTGTCGCATCGCTATATCGGCGACCGCAAATTGCCCGACAAGGCGATCGATGTGATCGACGAGACCGGTGCAGCGCAGATGCTGGTCCCGGAAAACCGTCGCCGCAAAACCATAACCGCGCGCGAGGTCGAAGCGGTCATCGCGACGATGGCGCGGATACCGCCAAAGAGCGTGTCGCGCGATGATCGAGAAGTGTTGCGCAACCTCGATCGTGATTTGAAGACGATGGTGTTCGGCCAAGACAGCGCGATCGAGGCGTTGGTCTCTGCGATCAAGCTCGCGCGCGCGGGGTTGCGCGACGCCGAAAAGCCGATCGGCAGCTATCTTTTTTCCGGCCCGACCGGGGTCGGCAAGACCGAGGTCGCGCGCCAGCTCGCACGCACCCTCGGCATCGAGATTACCCGCTTCGACATGTCGGAATATATGGAGCGGCATACGGTGTCGCGGCTGATCGGCGCGCCGCCGGGCTATGTCGGCTTTGACCAGGGCGGATTGCTGACCGATGCGATCGATCAGCACCCGCATTCAGGTGCTGCTGCTCGATGAGATCGAGAAGGCCCATCCCGATCTGTTTAACATCCTGTTGCAGGTGATGGATTACGGCAAGCTGACCGATCACAACGGCAAGAATGTTGATTTCCGCAATGTCATCCTGATCATGACGACGAATGCCGGCGCCGCCGAGTTGGCTAAGCAGGCGATCGGTTTCGGCAGTGGCATCCGCACGGGTCACGACGAAGAGGCGATCACCCGGATGTTCACGCCGGAATTCCGCAACCGGCTTGACGCGACGATCTCATTCGCCCCGCTGTCGCCCGAGACGATCGGCCGGGTCGTCGATAAGTTCGTGCTGCAGCTAGAGGAGCAGCTGGCCGACCGCAACGTCACGATCGAGCTCGATCCCGACGCCCGCGCCTGGCTCGCAGAGAAGGGCTATGATCCTCTCTTCGGCGCTCGCCCGCTCGCCCGGGTGATCCAGGAGCACATCAAAAAGCCGCTCGCCGAGGAATTGCTGTTCGGGCGGCTGGCAAAGGGAGGGATCGTCCGCGTCACCAAGAAGCGGGAAGACGACGTGCTCGCTTTCTCGTTCGAAGAGGGGCCTGCGGCGCCGGCCGAGCCCAAGGAGCCGGCGCTGGTAGAATAAAGGATACTACCGCAGCGAGCACCAAGCCGTAGGAGTGGATCCTCTCAGTCTTCGTGCCGGAACGGCGAATACTCGGCCAGCCCCTCGATTTTGCGCTCGACCATAACTCGCTCGCGCTCGAGGAATTGTGCGACGGCGCGGCGAAAGCCCGGGTCCGGGATCCAGTGGGCGCTGTAGGTCGCGCGTCGGCAGATAGCCGCGCTGTAATTTATGTGTCCCTTGCGCGCCGGCCTCGACCCGTCGCAGCCCGCGGGTGATCGCAAACTCGATCGCCTGGTAATAACAGCACTCGAAATGCAGGAATTTGTAATCGCCGTAGCTACCCCAATTGCGGCCGTAGATCGTCTCCTTGCCTAATAGGTTGAGGGCGCCGGCGACATATTTGCTGCCGTGTTGCGCCATCACCAGGACCACATTTTCCGGCATGCGCTCGCCGACCAGCTCGAAGAATTTGCGATTGAGATAGGCTTGGCCCCATTTGCGGTCGGAGGTGGCGAGATAGAATCTGTAGAACGCGTCCCAATGGCGGCTTTTCAGATCGCTGCCGGTCAGCACCTCGATTTCGAGGCCATCAGCCAGCGCTTCGCGACGCTCTTTCTTGACCGCCTTACGTTTGCGCGAATTGAGCGCGGAGAGATAATCGTCGAAATCGCGATAGCCGTTGTTGGTCCAGTGGAATTGCTGGCCGATGCGCTGGAGGAAACCGGCCTCGGTCAGCGCCTCGGCGTCGCCCTGCTGGGCGAAGGTCACGTGCACCGAAGAGATGCGGCGGCGATTGCAGAGTTCGACCATTGCTGCAATCAGATGGTCGCGCGTTTCGGGCGGGGCATCGGGGCGCAGCAGCAGGCGCGGTCCCGGCACCGGGGTGAACGGCACGGCGGATATCAGCTTTGGGTAGTAGCGGCCGCCCGGCTCGCTCGAAGGCGTCGGCCCAACCGTAATCAAAGACGTACTCGCCATAGGAATGGCTCTTGGAATACAGCGGCACGACCCCGACGATGGCGCCGTCGGCGCCGGCGAGAGAGAGATGCTGCGGCGCCCAGCCGGTGCGCGACGTCGTCGATCCGCTATCCTCGAGCGCGCTCAAAAAAGCGTAAGAGACACTCGGATTGACGTCGCCGGCGCAGGCGTCCCAAGCCGCCGCCGGAATTTCTGCTATCGCGGGGTGGACGCGGACCGTGACCGAGCCGTCGTTGTCGTTCATTGCCGGCTCGGGATCCGGTTTGGGAAATGTCGTGCGTCGCTGTTCTCACTCATCGCCGATGCCTTGCCTGAACCTCGTAATTCCGCCCGGCCCAGGATAGGATTTGTGCGATCCATGTCCAGCGCCGCGAAACCGCCGTATTCGCTGACTAACAGCCGCCAACGGCGGTGCCAAGAACCAATATGCGTGCGTTTCTCCTCGCTCTGATCGCGTTCTCCGCGCAGCTGACGATCGACACTGCGGGATGGGCGTCGACCTTGGGCGACCCTCGGGTAGGTTTCAGCGCAGACCGCGTCCTGGTATTCAACGGGCACAGCTATATCGGCCGGATGTGGAACATGCCGGGCGAGCAGCGGCATGAGCAGGACCTGCCGTCGCTGAAGCCCGTTTTCATCCTGCGCGCCGACAGCACGGTGGCCGACATCCTGCTGCCGCAGTTGCATACAGCGGTAGAATTTGCGCTGCCGACCGCGTTGGCGGTCTTGGGTCAGCCCGGGCTGCTGGGGAAACCGGTCGGTCAAGGGACCGTCAACGGGCTTGCGACGACCAAATATGCGGTCGACAAGGACATTCCCGAAGGCCATTTGGCAGGCTCGCTGTGGCTGACCGCAGAGGGTATCCCGATGCGCTGCGACGGCAGCTTTACCCGCAGAAATGGCAAGATCTCGAAGATTCACTGGGAGTTGAGCCATGTCGTGATCGGTAGCCAGGATCCGGCGCTGTTCGAAGTGCCGCCTGGATATTCGAAGTTGCCGCCCGAAGCGGCCGCAACCCTGCTCGGCCTCCGCCTGTCAGCACACTCCAAGCATTGAGCGGTTTTTGAGCAGTCCGCCGCAGGCGGTCGCAAAAAATTTACTGGACATCCCGGCTTGGCTATAAACCTTGGTTCGGTAAGCGGTGGCGAGGGCTGTGCAGGGAGAACGTCATGACCGTCGCGACGACGACATACCGCTTCCGCTACAATCTGTTGCGCCATCTCCCCGGCCTCGGCCTCCTCCTCGCTGCGGTCGCCATGGTTCTGCTGGCACTGGGCCCCATCGGGTGGCGGGCCGGTTGGTGGCATTTTCGTGTGGGGTTTTTCTACCTAATGCCGTGGGCGGGCTATTTCGGGATCGCCGCCGTGTTGGTTTCGGTCTTGGCCCTCGTCTTCGGGCGCGCGGTGATCGGCTGGAGGGGCGTCGCGATCGGCATCGTCGCCTGTATTGCAGGCGGGCTGGCCGCCTACACGCCCATACATTACTACGCGATGCGCGGGAGATATCCGCCGATCGACGACATCACGACCGATACCGCCAATCCCCCAGCCTTTGTCGCTGTGGTTGCGGCGCGCCTGGCTGAGGGCGACAATCCGGCCACGTACGGAGGCGCCAGAATTGCTCAACAACAACGGCGCGCCTACCCCGATATCGCACCGCTGGCCCTCGCAATACCGCCGGCGCAGGCCTTTTCGCATGCACTCGACACCGCCCAGCGCATGGGATGGACAATCGTCGATGGGGATCCGGTCACCGGCAGGATCGAGGCGAACGACAGGAGCCGGTGGTTTGGCTTCACCGACGACATCGTGATCCGCATCACCGCGTCGGGTGCGGGCAGCAGGGTCGACTTGCGCTCCTCGTCGCGGCATGGACGGGGCGATTTCGGCGTAAATGCCGCCCGCATCCGCGCCTATCTGGCCGCGTTGCGTCAGTCTGTCGGCGGGCAGAGCTAGCCGAAACGGCTGAACCTCGGGATATAACGCAAACCCCGCTAAAGTCGGGTCCGATCGTGTCTTGAAGAGATTGCGCGAAGGGTTAGATTCATTCCTCCGGAAACCAAATGGTTCATGCAACGTTCGCCGAGCGGCGCCGGAGCTCGGCTTCTACCTGGAGATCTCGAGCGCAAATGAAGCACGCCTTTTCAATAGATTACCGTTACTCCACGCAAGGGCGGAGCTCAAAGGAAACTGCGTGATTGCTCGCGGCTCCGGATGCTTTTGGGAATGACCAGCTAGTGATTGAAGTTATCGGCGTTAACCTGGGCCCAGCTCTAAGGGTCCCGCGATGAGGCGGGTGTTGACCGCGCTCGTTTTGTCGGGCGGCATCTCCCTGGCAGCGGGCCTGCCGCATCGCGCGCTGGCCGGCGCACCGATACCCGAAGCGGGCGGCGCCGCGGTGACCAGCGTTGCCGGCGTCGTGAGCCGGATTACGCCCGGCGTCGTCGGCATCGCGGTGCGCGGCGAAGTCCGTGAGAACAATCCGCTGGCGCAGGACCCGCTGTTCCGGCAATTCTTCAACTTCGGCGACCAACCGATCGAGCGCGAGACCGAAGCGGTCGGGTCCGGCGTCATTGTCGACGCTGCGCAAGGCTATGTATTGACCAACAGTCACGTTGTCGAGAACGCAACCAACATAGAGGTCACAACCAAGGATAACCGCCGCTTCAAGGCGAAGCTGATCGGCCGCGATCCCGCTACCGATATTGCCGTGCTGCAGATCCCGACGGGCAGTCTGACAGCGGTGCCAATGGGCGATTCGAGCCGTCTGCAGGTCGGGGATTTTGTGCTTGCCGTCGGCAACCCGTTCGGTCTCGGCCAGACCGTAACCTCAGGGATCGTCAGCGCGCTCGGCCGCAGCGGGCTCGGCATCGAAGGCTATGAGGATTTCATTCAGACCGACGCCTCGATCAATCCCGGCAATTCCGGCGGCGCGCTCGTCGATCTGCAGGGTCGGCTGATCGGCATCAACACCGCGATCCTGGCGCCCGGTGGCGGCAATATCGGTATCGGCTTTGCCGTCCCGATCAATATGGCGCGCGACGTGATGGATCAGCTGATCCGCAACGGCGCGGTCAGGCGCGGCCGGATCGGGGTAGCGATTCAGGACCTAACCCCCGACCTTGCTCGGGCCCTCGGAACGACGCGCATAGAGGGGGCTCTGATCGCGCGGGTCGAGCCTGGCTCGTCTGCCCAGCGCGCAGGGCTGCGCAGCAGCGATCTGGTCGTTGCCGTCAATGGTGTGCCGATCCATAACGCGGCCGATCTTCGGAACCGGGTCGGCCTCTGCGCCGATCGGCGACGATATTGAACTGACCGTCGATCGCGCGGGCTCGGAGCGCAATGTGACGGTCCGAATCGAGCGGGCGACCGCCGAGCGCCAGCGCATCGGGCGGCGCCGGCCAGTAATGGCGACGGAAACCCCCTATCAGGTCCTCGGCGTCAAGCCGGAGGCAAGCGCGGATGAGATCCGAAAGGCCTATCGCAAGCTTGCCAAGCAATTGCACCCCGATTTGAACCCGGGCAAACCCGAGGCTGAGGCGCGCTTCAAATCGGTCTCCGCCGCTTACGATTTGCTTTCGGACCCGGAAAAGCGGGCGCGTTACGATCGCGGCGAGATCGATGAGAGCGGCGCCGAGCGCCCGCGCTATTCCTATCGCAATCATGCCGAGGGTCCCGGCGGCGGCAAGTACCAACCCGAGGGCGAGATGGATCTGGGTGATCTCGAGGATCTGTTCGCCGCGTTCGGCTCGGCCGGACGAACGCGGCGGCGACGCGGCGGCGAGGGCTTCAGGGCGCGCGGCGGCGATCGGCACTTCACCCTAACCGTGGATTTCGTAGAGGCGGCGACCGGCGCCAAGAAGCGCCTGGCGCTCAGTCCCGACGAATGGCTCGACGTGACGATCCCGGCCGGGCTCGATGACGGTCAGGTGCTGAGGCTCAGAGGCAAGGGCGGCCCGGGCTTCGGCGGTGGCCCCTCGGGCGACGCGCTGATCGAAGTGCATGTGGCGCCCCACCCCTTATTCCGGCGCGAAGGCACGACGATCCGGGTCGAGCTGCCAGTCAGTCTCGCCGAGGCGGTGCTTGGCGCCAGGGTGGAAGTGCCGACGGTTACCGGCCCGGTGGCGATGACCATCCCCAAAGGATCGGATACCGGTACCCAGCTGCGGCTGCGCGGCAAAGGGGTTCAGAGTCCGCGCGGCGCCGGGGACCAGTATGTGACTTTAAAGGTCGTGATCGGACATAGCGGCGACACGGAGCTGGCGAAGTTCCTCGAAGATTGGGCGCGGCAGCATCCATTCGACCCGCGACAGGGGATGCGTTCGTCATGATAGCGCTCGAGGAGCTGCTCGATCGTCTCGTGGGGCTCGACCGGCGCGAGCTCACCCGCTGGGTCGAGAACCGCTGGGTGCTGCCCGAGCGTCACGGCGAAACTTGGCTGTTTCACGAGGTGGACGTCGCTCGGGTCGAGCTGATCCACGAAATCCGTCACGAATTCGCGATCGACGACGAGGCATTGCCGATGGTGCTCGGCCTGCTCGACCAGGTCTATGGCCTGCGCCGCCAGCTGCGCCGGCTGTGCGACGCGTTGGCGGCCCAACCGCCGGAAGTGCAGGCAACAATCAAGCGCGCGCTCCCGCAGGTAGGCGGATCCGAATTCCCGCAGGACTGACGCGACGTTCTCCCAAGACCGTCCCTGGAGAAGATTCCTACAGCGTCTGAAACCGTGCCCTGGCGCCGCGCTCGATGGCGGCAGCGGTGAGCCGCTCGATATCGAGCCGGTGGCGCAGTAATTCGAGGATGCGCAGCTCTTCCTGCGTCGCTTCGCCGTCGGTGGCGACGAGATCGCAGGCGATCGCATAGGCAGTCTCGCGCAGCTTTGGCGGCAGCCCGGCCTTGATCGCCCTCAACGTCTCGTCGAGCCCGTTTTCACCGCTGATCAGTTCAGTGCAATCATTGAACAGGCCCGGCAGCTCGTCGCGATCGAAATCGCGGAAAATCGGCAGGTGGCCGACGATCTCGGCAAAAGCGTGCAGCTCGGAATCGGGCATATTGCGGTCTGCCGCCGACACGATGACCATCGTGTAGATCAGCGCGCGGTGGTGGTCGAGCATGAGCATCCTCTCGAGTTTCGCGACCTGACAGACCAAAACCCGGGCGCGCCTGTCAAGGCGTATCAGCGGTGCCGAGAAACTGCGCCGTCTCTTCCACCGCGGCGATCAACGGGACACGCGCGACGGCAACCCCGCTCGGAAACGCCGACAACAGACGGGACGGCAGCGCACGATCGAGGATGACAAAAACGCCGCGATCGTCGGCTCGGCGGATGAGCCGGCCATAGGCCTGCCGCAGCCGCAGCCGGGCGATCTGGTCGGAATATTGGGCGCCGCCGAAGACGGGCTTGCGAGCGCGGTGCAGAATATCCGGGCGCGGCCACGGAACGCGGTCGAAGACCAGAAGGCGCAGCGAGCGCCCCGGGACGTCGACACCGTCGCGGATGGCGTCGGTACCGAGCAGGCACGAATCCTCCTCAGCACGGAAGATGTCGACAAGCGTTGCGGTCGACATTGCGTCGACGTGTTGGGCAAGGAGCAGCAAGCCGCGCGCTTCGAGTACCGGGGCGATGCGCTGGTACACGGCCCGCAGCCGGGCGATCGCGGTGAACAGTCCGAGCGCCCCGCCACGCGCCGCGGCGAACAGTGCTGCATAGGCGGCCGCGACCTGACCGATATCGTCTCGCGGGATATCGATGACGACAAAAATGCGGGTCTGGGTCGGATAATCGAAAGGCGAGGCGATACGTGCCGCGGCAGGGCTGGCGGCGAGATGGCGCAGACCGGTTGCAGCCTCGGCGCCACGCCAGGCGAGGTCGGGGTCGGGGTTACCATCGGTCAATGTCGCCGAAGTGACGACGAGGCCGTGCGCCGGGCGCGCCACCAGTTCGGCGAACGGGATGCCGGGGTCGATCCAGCTGCGGGTGACCGCGACATCGGTTTCGAACCCGTCGAACCGGTCGAGCGAGAACCATTCGACGGTCTCGGGCCGAGGCGTATCGGAGAGATCGCGCAACAGCCGGACCCAGGCGGCTAGCTGCAGATCAGCCCGCCGGTCGAGCCCGCGCACCGTGGCGTCGAGGCGTTGCCGCAGGCCCGGCTCGGGCGGATTCTCCGGGTCTTCGAGCCGGATGCGCAAGATCGAGGCGAGCCGCCCTAAAGCAGCAGCGAGGCGTTCGAGTCCCAGCGCGAGTGGCATCCCGACGGCGACGAGTCCGTAGACCGGCGGTCGCGCCTCGGCCTGCAGCCCATAACCGGTATCGGCGAGTGCCGCCCGCGCCAATACCTGTTGCCGGACCAGCGCCAGGAAGCTCTCGAACCCTTGCAGACCGCGCCCCTCTGCGACCCGCTGGACCCAGCCGTCTGCCGGGAGCACCCGAGAAGCGGCAAGGACATCGATCAGCGCCTTGGCGCCGTCGTCATCGGCTTCGACCAGATCCCCGATGCGCCGCCTTAGACCGCGGGCGCGCGATCCTCCCGATCCCTCGGCGCCGACGATCCAGCGGCGCAGCTCGCGCCCCTCGCGGCCAGACAGACGGACCGAAAAGGCGTTGTCAGCCGCCTCGAGTAGATGGTGGCCCTCGTCGAAGACGTAGCGGGTCGGCACCATCGCATCGTCGAGGCCGCCGAGGGCCGCCTGGGTCATGACCAGCGCATGATTGGCGACAACAATGCGCGCGCCGCGCGCCTTGCGAATGTTCTTCTCGACAAAACAGCGGCGAAAGTGGGGGCAGGCGGAGTGCACGCATTCGCCGCGGCGGTCGGCGAGCGCACTCACCCGTGCTCGGCCCATCAGCTCGGCGAGCCAGCCCGGAAAGTCGCCGGCGATCAGATCGCCGGCCTCGCTTGCGGCGATCCATCGAGCGATCAGTCCGAGTTGGGCCGCCGACCGCCCTGGCCGTGTCATTGCCGCAATCGTTGCTTCCTCGTAATTAAGCAAACAAAGGAAATTCTCTCGCCCCTTGCGGACGACGACGTGTCGTCGCTTGTCTTCGGGGTCGGGATAGAGGCGGTCGAGTTCGCCGGCTATCTGGGTCTGCAAATTGCGGGTAAAGGTCGAGATCCACACCGAGCCGCGATTCTTCTCGGCCCACAGGCTTGCTGCTGCGAGATAGCCGAGCGTCTTGCCGACGCCGGTCCCGGCTTCGGCCAGGACTGCGTGGGGCCGGTCGGGAACATCGCGCGGCGCAAAGGCGGCGGAGACCGCGGCGGCGTAATCGGCCTGTTGAGGGCGCGGCTCGGCGTCGGCGTCCAGTAGTTGGGCGAGGCGCGAGCGCGCCTCTTCGGGCTGTACCGGCTCGTTGCCGGGTGCCGGGCCCGGCGGGATCTCAGCCCACTCGGGAAGCCTCGTCCACACCCGCAGCCCCGATACCCGCCGCCGTGCACCGGGATCGGCCGGCGGTAGAGCTGCCAGCACTGCCGGCGCCCACAGCCACCCGCCGCGATCCATCGCCTCGGCCACGGCGAGACACTCGGCATCGCTCTCCTGTCCGAGTGCTTGCAGCAGCGCCCGCGCTGCGGTCGCGAGGGTCACGCATGCTTCGGCCGGGCGACGCGGCGGCGGTAGTCCGAGCCCCTCGGCGAGGCCGCGCGGCGTCGGCACACAAAACCGCGCCGGGTAGACGAATGCGAACAGCTCGAGCAGATCAAGCGCCGCGAATCCCGGCGAATCGAGCCGCCGCGCGGTGGCCTTCGCGTGACACAGCATCGGTGGCTCGATTTCGACTCGACCGCGCGCTTCGGCCGGTGACAGAGCTTCGATCTCGCCTTCCGGGCTCAGCCACAACACCTCACGGATGCCGGCAACGAGAACCGGCGCCTGTGGCACCAGCACGCCTCGCGCGCTGGCCGGAAGGTTGCGATCGCCGTCGGACATGGCCGCCATGATCTAGCACAGGTGCGGTGCCGCCAGCGCGCTGGTATCATCGATTAGAAGGCGGCGACCCGATCGATGCCCAACCTCTACCCGCTGATTCGCCCGGTTCTGGCCTGGCTGCCGCGCGAAGCGGCGCATGAGGTGAGCATGCGCGCGCTCGAGGCGGGGTTGGGCCGGCTCTTCGTCGGTTCGGCGGGGCCGGAACCAGATCCGCCGATCCTCCGACAGAATCTGTGGGGCCTCGATTTCACGAACCCGATCGGGCTCGCCGCCGGTTATGACAAGGATGCTCGCGCGCCTGATGCGATGCGGCGTCTCGGCTTCGGCTTTGTCGAGGTAGGCACCGTTACGCCGAACCCTCAGGCCGGAAATCCAAAGCCGCGAGTGTTTCGGCTCGACGAGGACCGCGCGATCGTCAATCGGATGGGGTTCAACAGCGGCGGGACTCGACGCTGTTGTCGCCCGGCTGTCCCGACGCGCCCGCGCCGGCATCGTCGGCGTAAACCTCGGCAAGAACCGGGACAGCGCGGATGCCGCTGCCGACTACGCATATGGTATCCGCCGAACAGCCGGGCTGGCGAACTATCTGGTAATCAACATCTCGTCGCCGAACACGCCGGGGCTGCGCGGCCTGCAAGCCCGCGCGCCGCTCGATTCGCTGCTGCGCCATCTGCTCGACGTGCGCGCAAAGACCGGTTGTCAGGTGCCGTTGCTGCTTAAGATTGCGCCGGATCTGACCTCTGCGGAGCGCTGCGATATTGCCGAGATCGCGCTCGATACCGGCATCGACGGGCTGATTGTCGCGAACACGACGGTAGCGCGACCGGCGGGCCTGGTCGGCCGGCACGCCGCCGAAGTCGGCGGGCTCAGCGGGCGCCCTTTATTCGCTCCTTCGACCGCGGTACTCGCCGACATGTATCGTCGAACGCAAGGGCGCCTAGTGCTGATCGGGGTCGGCGGCATCGCGAGCGCCGCCGATGCATATGCAAAAATTCGGGCCGGGGCCAGCTTGATACAGCTCTACACCGCACTTGTCTTCGACGGTCCGGCCCTCGTCGGCCGCATCAAGCAGGAACTGGCTGCTCTGCTGCGGCGCGACGGCTTTGCTTCGATCGCCGAAGCAATCGGGACCGCGCACGGTCCCAGCGCGATCGCAGCCTCCTATCGCGCGCGCCGATAGCCCGGTTCCTTAGCGTTCGGTAAATCCGTAAGTGTCGAGGCGCCGTTGCGAGCTGTCCGATTGCATTTCGTCCGGGTTTTCCGAGGCGTTGCGGGCGGCTTCGACCAGCTGCTCGAATTCCGCAAGAGTCTCGCAGACGTAGACATCGGACTGCAGGCCGGATCCGACTTCGGCAACCATCGCCCGTCGATCGTATCGGGCTTCCTCGACCCTCGGATAACCGAACGAACTCCTTAGCCCCTCAGTTAGCGAGAACGTCTCATAGCTGAATTTCCCGCTACGCTCGATCAGCGGCCCAATATACAGATCCGGTTTCATGATCCTTCCTCGCCAGGGCATGATTCCTCCGCTCACTGCTGAACGGAGTTGGGTCCGGCCATGTTCCAATCAATTTGGCAACTATTAGTAAAGATCCTACGCAGATTGTAAGTATCACGGAAGCGTCAGTATCTCGTCAGTAAATCGTGTTATCAGCGGCGTCTGCGGGGTAGGCCCGCCTGGGGGCTTGACCGCCGCCATGCCATCACCGAGGTTCCGCGCCATGGCCTTTCTGTCGATACCCGGCGTTGCCGCGCTGGCATCGCGTTACGACGGGTTCATTCTCGACCTGTGGGGCGTGATCCATGACGGCGTCGCGCCGTTGCCCGGCGCCATCGACTGCCTGCGTGAGCTGATCGCCGCCCGCAAGCGCGTCACCCTGTTGTCGAACGCGCCGCGGCGGGCTGACGATGTCGTCCGCCGCATCACCCAGATCGGGGTGCCGGCCGGGACCTACCACCATGTCATGTCGTCGGGGGAAGAGGCCTGGCAGTATCTTCACCGGCGCGACGACCCGTTCTATGCGGCGCTCGGCTGGCGCTGCCTGCACATTTGCTCGGACCGCGATCTCGAAATCCGCGACGGCCTCGGACTCGATTACGTCGATACCGCGGAGGAGGCTGAATTCATCCTCAACACCGGTCCCGCGGGCTGGGACGACACGATCGAGGATTATGCGCCGCTGCTCCGTCGGGCGCTGGCGCGGCGTCTGCCGATGGTGTGCGCCAATCCCGATCTCGTCGTCATGCACGGGGCGCGGCTGGCCCTGTGCGCCGGAGCGCTGGCGCAATGGTACGAGCAGCAGGGCGGCTATGTGCGCTGGCACGGCAAGCCCTATCGCTCGGTCTACGACAGCTGCTTGGCGCTCCTCGGCATCGACGACCGCTCGCGCATCCTCGCCATCGGCGACAGCCTGCGCACCGACATCGCGGGGGCGGCGGGCGCCGGTCTCGACAGTCTGTTTATCGCCGGGGGCATTCATGCCGACGAGTTCGGCATGACCGGCGCGGGGCCGCCGGATCTCGCGCGCATCGAGGCGGCTTTGATCGCCGGCCGCTATCGTCCGGTGGCCGTCGCCGGCAGCTTTTGCTGGTGACCGATCGCCGGCTTAATGCTCGGCATTGTGCAGGATCGTCTCGCGCAGCCCGGTGTCATAGCCGAGGCCCAGCGGTGTCATGATCGCGGTCGGTGGCGACGACCGGAGCAGGCCTTTGCGCTCGAGCGCCGCCCATACCGCCGGGTTACGCAAACCAGTCGCGTCGCGAGAGGCTACGACTGTCTCGCCGATGTGGAAGTGATCGCCGTGTGGATAGGGCAGGCGGGTCAGAACGACGCTGCCCGGATCTTCACTCGGTCGAGAATAGTCGGGCAGTCGCGCCAACTCCTGAAGCAGGGTCAGCGTCCTCAGCTGCAGCGAATTCAGACTGAGCGGGTTTCGCTTGGGTGCCATACCCTCTGATTAGCTCCGGCGGGCGAGCCTCGCAATGCGATCGGCATCCAGTGCGGCAAATATCGATTCTTTCGCCACGCTCGGGTCACATCCGATCAGTCGTCCGCGGTCGGGCCCGATCCGGATCTCGCTCTCCAACGCAAAATACGCCCCCGCTCGCGGCGGCGTGTCTGGCTGTCGGTCCACCACAAGCTTCCGACGAGCGGCAGATGATCCGAGGCCAGGCGGGCGAGCGGCGAGCGATAGACGTGCACGTCGCGCAGCACCGCCGGTCCGTCGGCATAGATCCGGTCGAGGGGCAGCACCGGCATCCACGACGGAAAGGTGCGGGGCGTGGCACTCGGGCCCAAGCAGCGATCGAGATCGCGGATGCCGCCGCTACGCCCGCGCCATTCGTTCAGATCCCCGACCAGCAGCACCGCATGCGCTGCCCGTTGGCCTGGCGTGAACGGCTCGTCGAGCGCGGCGATCAGGCGGTTGGCCTGCAATCGCCGCTCGCCGGCGTGTAGGCCGAAATGGGTGGCCAGTACGCGCAGCACCCGATCGCCGATCATCAGCTCGGCATCGAGCGCCGCGCGCGGTTCGTAATCCGATACGGCAAGGTCGATGGCGCGGGCCGCGGTTACTGGAAAGCGGGTCAGGATCGCATTGGCGAAACGTCCGCGATGGTCGCGGGGGCCAGCGCCGAGGATGACCTGGCAGCCGGTCGCCTCGGCGAGATAAGCAGCTTGATCGCCGTGGAGCCGGGTTCCGCGGCGGACATCGACCTCTTGTAGACAGACGATGTCGGCATCGATCTCGCGAAGCACGGCCGCGATCCGAGCCGGTTCGTAGCGCCGATCGACCCCGACGCATGCATGTATGTTGTAAGTGACCACGCGGACCGAGGGCTGACCGGCGGTCGCGATGGCGAGAATGCGGGCCGCCCCGCGATTATCTGGCATCAATCACCTTTGGGTCCCTGACATATCTACAGCGATTCTCCCACATCGGAGCAATCCCCGTGTGCCAACGCCGATCCGGCGGGGATCGCTGTGCGCATATGGCCCAGGTTTTGCGCAACGTCATCGTCCGTCATCGGGCCCGCCCCGGACCAATTTGCCGCGTGTCGCCGGTCGGCTTGCGGTGTAATACGACGACAGCAGCTCGGGCATCGCCTCGGCAGGCGATATCAGGAGGAGAATGAAGCTCAAAGGTAAAACTTCAATTGTCACAGGGTCGGCCAGCAGACCGGCATCGCCACCGCGCTCGCAGCCGCGGGGTCATTCGCCGGCGGCTTGACATGGCTGCTCGCCGACCATAGGGGTTCCATCCTCCCTGATTGGCGCTGGACAATCATGTTCGACAACAAGCACGCCGCTTTCCCCGGGCGTCTGGTGATCGTCGGCTTTGGCAGCATCGGCCAAGGCGTCTTGCCGCTGCTGCTGCGCCATCTCGACATACGCCCGGATCAAATCACTATTATGACGGCCGAGCCGCGCGGACACGAGGTCGCCGCCGAATATGGCGTATCCTTTGTCGAGACCGCGCTCACCCGCGACAACTACCGGGCACTGCTGGGACCGCGGATCGCCGCCGGCGATTTTCTCCTGAACCTGTCGGTCGACGTGTCCAGTACGGCGCTGATCGAATTGTGCCAGCAAACCGGCGCGCTTTACCTCGATACCTGCATCGAGCCATGGCCGGGCGGGTACACCGATCCAAACCTGCCGCCTTCGGCTCGCTCGAACTATGCGCTGCGCGAGGGTGCGCTTGCACTGCGCCGGCGGTTTCCGCGAGGTCCAACCGCGGTCCTGACCCACGGTGCCAATCCGGGCCTCGTGTCGCATTTCGTCAAGCGGGCCCTGGTCGATCTGGCCCGGGACTCCGAAGTGGACATCAGCATTCCCGGCACACGCCGCGATTGGGCCCGTCTCGCCCAGCGTCTCGGCATAAAGGTCATCCATATCGCCGAGCGCGATACGCAGGTCGCGATGACGCCGAAGGACCCGGGCGAATTCGTCAACACCTGGTCGATCGACGGCTTCGTCAGTGAGGGCTCGCAGCCCGCGGAACTCGGCTGGGGGACGCATGAACGGTATTTCCCGACGGATGGCGGGCGCCACGATTTCGGATGCGGGGCGGCGATTTATCTGCTGCGCCCCGGGGCGGCAACACGCGTACGCAGCTGGACGCCGCTTGAGGGACCTTATCACGGATTTCTGATTACCCACGGCGAATTGGTTTCCATCGCCGACTGCCTGACCGTCGCGGATGCCGGCGAGGTCGAGTACCGCCCGACCTGCCACTACGCCTATCATCCATGCGACGATGCGGTGCTGAGCCTGCACGAACTCGCGGGAAAGAACTGGCGGTTGCAAGACCGCAAACATCTGTTAATGGACGAGATCACAGCGGGAACCGATGAACTTGGGGTCCTGCTGATGGGCCGGTCGAAAGGGGTTTATTGGTTTGGCTCACGGCTGACGATCGAAGAGGCAAGGCGGGTGGCGCCGCACAACAACGCCACGTCACTGCAGGTGACCGCGGCGGTGCTGGCCGGGGTCGTCTGGGCGCTCGAGCATCCGCGTGAGGGTGTTGTCGAGCCCGAGGATCTGGACTTCGAGCGCATCCTCGACATCGCCCGCCCCTATCTCGGAGAGGTCGTCGGGATCTTCGGCGAGTGGACCCCGCTCGACGGTCGCGAGATCCTGTTTCCGGAAGACCTCGACCGCGACGACCCCTGGCAATTCAAAAACTTCCGCGTCGTCTGACTAGGCGCTCCGGCCGCGACTGGTCGGCCTTTCGCGCATTTGCACGCCCCGCCCTTCGTGTGTCCGATGAGATTAGCGAGGAGCTCGGCAGGTGCCTTGTAACCGAGGCATCGCAGGCGGGTGCGATTGTAGTCGGCGACGAAGGTGTAGAGGTAGGCGTCGCGTTCGAGATGGTCGCGAAAGCGGCGATGGGCGCGCAGTTGCGGTCATTGCTCGAGATGCTCGCCGAGGCGGCGGTTGAAGCGCTCGACCATGCCGTTGGTTTGCGGGTGAAACGGGCGGATCAGGCGGTGGGTAATCTTGTGCTGGTGCAGATGCGATCGAAGGCATGCTGGCCGGACGGCTGGTCGTGCGGCTTGGCCTTTTTGTCGACGGCAAAGCGGTCGGTGAACTCGGAACCTTGTCGGTCAGCACGGGTGTGGACGGTGAGCGGAAAGCGGTCGAGAAGCGGTGAGAAAGCCGGCTGCGGTGATGGCGCGGCGATCGGGCAGGATCTCGAAATAGACGAAGCGGGTGGCGCGGTCGATCGCGACCCCGGCTTTCCGCCGGGGCAGGCTCCGGCGTAGCGGCGGCGGCGGTCGAGCGGCGGCAAGTATTTGACATCGAGATGGATAAAGCCGGCCGGGGCATCGGTATGGAACGCGGCGGCCGCGGCTTTTTGCCGGGTCAGACGGGCAGAGATGCCGTGCCGCTGCAAGCAGCGGTGGACCCGCATCGCTACGCCCGCTGCGGCGCTGGGACCGCCGGACGTCGGCGACGTAAGGTCTCGCGCCACAGGATGTAAAGGCCCGAGGCGACAACGATCGCGGAACCGGCCAGCAGGCCTGCCGTCGGCACGTCCCCCCACACCGCGAAGCTGAGGATAATTGCCCATACCAGCGACAGATAGTTGAACGGCACTACTGCCGAGGGCGGCGCCAATGACAGCGAGCGCGTCCACCAGAACTGGGCGATTCCGTTGCCGACCCCGGCAAGCGCGACCATCAGCGCGTCGCCCCAGTGCGGGGCTCGGAACCCGAGGGTCAGCAGGCCGGCGGTGCACAAGGTCATAATGATCATCTGGTAGAGCGTCAGCGTCTCGGTCGATCTTGGTCATGCTCATGCGGCGGATCGCAATCGCCACGGTCGAGATCAAGACCGCGTTGGTGAGCGCGAACAACGCGCCGTAAGTCAGCGCGCCGGCGCCCGGATGGGTGACGATCAGGACGCCGACAAACCCGACGATCAGCGCCGACCAGCGGTGGATGCCGACCTTCTCCTTCAGGATCACGATCGACAGCAAGGTCGTGAACAATGGGGCCGCGAAGCCGATCGCCGTCGCCGAGCCGAGCGACAGCACGCTGACCGCGAGGAACCAGCATAGCATCGAGCCGAACTGCGACAGCCCGCGCTGCAGATGCTCGCGGTAGCGTCGCGTCCGCAAGACGCCCCACCCGGCGCGCGGCAATACGATCGCCGCCACGGTCAAGAATGCGAACAGGGTGCGCCCGAACGCCACCTCGCCCAGCGGATAGCTGGCAAGTTGCCACTTCACGACCGCGTTCCCGCCGGCGAACATCACGGTCGAGGCGACCATGTAGGCGATCCCGAGCGGGACCTGGTTGCGCCCCGCCGCCGCAGCCACATTGGCGACGGTCATCGCGACCGGGCCGACTGGCCGGATGTCCATCAGAACCCCTCTTTACGAGCAGTCGGATACCCAATAGGGGTCTATCTTGGCAATCCCTTGACGGTAATTGGCATCGGCATTCTGTCCGAGTGGTGAGTCCTGGTATGCCCCCGTCGTATTTGCCGGGGGCCCCACTGTTCGTGCGAGCGGGAATAACCGTCGGAGTTCCGACGGCGGAAACCCGCAGCAACGTGTGATCTGCCCCTGCTAATGACGGCTTCGCCCCAAGCACACCGGGGGTGTGCGGTTGTTGTTGCCGCGCTGTCTACGCGTAGGCTCCCGCGATCATCGCCAGCACAGCAGCGCCGTCTTGCGCGCAGCCGACGGAAGTACGATCACGCCCCAGCGGCACCGCCCCGCTGCCCGTCCAAGCCAAGCGCGGCCTCCCAGGCCTGCTGCATTGCGATCTCCTCCGTCCACGGGCGCATCAGTGCCGCCGCCCGCGCATCGCGTGCGTAGCGCTCGAGCGGATAGTTTTTGAGGAAAGCCCGTCCGCCACAGACCCGGATCGCCTCCTGGGTAACCGCGACCACCGCGCGTTGCACGGTGACGTGCGCCGCGCGGGCGCGCTGGACCGCTTCCAGCGGAGCATCGACCTGAGCCTCCGAGATGGCTCGGTAGAAGAGCGCGCGGGCACACTCGATCGCGAACAGCATGTCTGCGATCGCAGGACCTTTCGCCGCGATCTCGGTATGCGGGATTGGCGCGCCCGGCATCCGGCCGGTCAGGTAGGCGAGGGCGCCGTCGTAGGCCGCTTGCATGAGCCCGAGGAAAGTCGCTGAGAAGCTCAGAAAGAGGTGGGGGAAGCCGTTGTACATGGCCCCGAACAGGCCACTCGGCAGCACCTCCGCGTCGTCGGGGACGAACACGTTCTCGAGCAACATGTCTCGACTGACCGTGGCGCGCATCCCCATCGGATCCCAATCGCCGAGGAAGGACACACCCGGCGTGTCCTTGGCAATCTGGAGATACAGGGTGCGCTCGATCCAAGGTTCGTCGCCAAGCCGGATCGCCGGGGTGGCGTAATACGGGGCGCAGCCCGCCAGAGAGACGAAAAACTTCCGCCCGTTGACCATATAGCCGCCATCCACCTTCCGCGCGGTGGTGCCGAAGCGGCGGCCGCCGACAGCGAGCGTGGTATCGGTCTCGCCCTGCTCGACCGGCTCGCTGTGGGGCTGTCCGTAGAAAGCGCCTTCCTCCACGACCTCGCGGAACTTGGCGGCCCGGAGCTGTTCGTGACGCTGACGCACCGCGGGAGGCATCGCCATGTTATCGGCGATCGGACCCATCATCAGCATCGTGAGGCAGTGCATGTTGAAGGTGAGCGCCGTGGAGGCATTGCCCTGCGCAAGCTGCTCCGCCACTAGGCAGTAGGTTTCGTAGTCAGCCCCGAGCCCACCGTAGCGTTCGGGCACGCACAGCCCGAGGAGCCCCTCGGTGCGGAGATCGGCATAGTCGTCGAAAGGAAAGGACGCGTCGCGGTCGTGGCCGTCGGCGCGCGGCGCAAAGCGCTCGCGGGCCAGACGGCGGACAAGGGCGATCAACTCGTGCTGCCGGGAGGAAGGCTGGAGGTGCATCAAAGGGCTCATCGCGCTGCTGCCACATTGTGCGCCAATAAGCCGCTCCCCAAGACCCGACTTCAAGCCCGGCGAGCTCAACCTGCCGTAGTCCCCTGCCCTCGTAGCTGTACAGCACAAATGTGATAATGAGGCCCGTTCCGCCCGTCGACGGAGGTCATCAAATAACTCACGGGTGGTGCTGCCATTCAAGGTGTTGCCGACGATTTAGACGAAGAGATCGATAACGGTCGCCAAGCGGGATATTGCGTGGAGCGCGCTCTCAACAGTACGATAAATTGTGGGATAGCCTATTTGGCGCTGCGCCATTCCTCATCATTGTTGAATATGATCGGCCTGATTTCTTTGACTCCCCTTCGCACCGACGCAGGGCGCGCCGGCCAGGAACTGGTTGAGATCGGCCTCGATCCGCTTGGACCGGGCGTCTTCGATCGCCTGCAATACCGGCCTGGCGCTGCCCTCCGCATACTGGCGAAGGACCGGGCTCACCTCTTCGAGCCAGTAATCGGGTGCCCCACTCGTATGGCGGATGCGGATCTCGGTGTACGGTCCGTATCCCAGACGTAGCGGTTTGAGCAGACATAATCGAAGAGGAAGAACCCGCCGCCGAGCGTGGTGTTGCCGAGCTCGGAGTTCCACACAAAGAAGCCGCGGGTGAGGGATCCCGGCTTGCCGTCGCGGCGGTTGGGGATCTCGATGCGGCGGTCCTCGTCGGCGAGGAACACGAACATGTCGCGATCGCTCGCGTAGAGCGTCGTGTAGGCTTTGTCGACGGTGGCATTCCGGCCGAAAATGCCCGGCACCCAAGCACCCCGACCGAGGTCTTGGCCGGCCTCGTCAAGCGCGCCACCTTTCACAACGAGGAAGACGGGTTCTGCGTCCTGCAGGTGAAGGCCCGTGGCCAGCGCGACCTGATTACTGTCCTCGGCCACGGGGCGATGATCTAGCCGGCGAGTTCGTCCAGGCGAGCGGAAGCTGGGCCAACGACCGCACCCATGGTGTCCAGTTCAGAGCCTCGTTCCTCAAAGCCACGGCGCCGACGACGGTCGAGGGGATCGAGAAATACCTCGGGTCCGGAATGATCCTCAGGCAGCGCAAGGCGCTGGCGATAGCCGTCAAGGGAGCGCGCACACGGCGGCGGTGGTCAAAGCTGCAGGAGTGGCTTGTCGCGGCGTTCCTCGCTAACGTGCCGCATGATCCTGTGAAAGCTCGAGTCGATAGCCTCTGAAAGAGAGATCTACGATGCCGAATGATCCCTTCGTCGATGTCGCCGCATTAACCTCACTCGGTCCGTTGCAGTATTTGGATGCGCGCGATCGGGCGGCGTTTGATGCTGGCCATGCGCCCGGTGCTGTGCATGTGCCGGTCGAAGAATGGGATAAAGTGGCCAAGGCGGTCGACATCGGGTTCGCCAAGACCGCTTACTGGGATGATGCCATCCGGCCGCTCGGTCTCGATCACTCGGCTATAGCGGTGACCTACGACGACGGCCGCATGACCAACGCCGCGCGGGTTTGGTTCATCCTGCAGTATTTTGGGGTCAAGGCCGCGATCCTGAATGGCGGCTGGCCGGTGCTTTCCTCAGCGACCGGATTGCCGGCGGGTACCGTGCCCACGAAGAGCGGTTTCCGCGCGGTCCCCGGCGCAGGGGCCGTTGGATTGGTCGACCGCGAGACCCTCAAGCGACAACTTGACGGCGACGCACATGTGTTCGACACCCGGACGCGGCCGGAGTTCACCGGCGAAGACATGCGCAAGCGCACGCGCGGCGGGCATCTCCCCGGTGCGCGGCATCTGTCGCATACCGATCTCTTGGACAACGGCGTTGTTCAGCCGGCACCGGTTCTGCGAGCCATGATGGAGCGCGTGGGATTCGGCCCTGGCGATCATATCGTGACCCATTGCGAAGGCGGTGGAAGGGCCGCGTTGGCTGCAGCTGCTGCGGTCCGTGCCGGATATGACGACGTCCGCGTGTACTACCTCAGCTTCGCGGATTGGGCGCGTGATGAGAGCTGCCCGATCGTCCGCGATTAGGCGATCGTCAACACCGTCCGTCCCGGTTACATGCCGCCGATGCTGAACGCCACCAATCCCGGCGAGCGTGACGACAAGATCGCTGCGACGCCACTGCGGCGGATCGGGAAGCCCATCGAAGTGGCTTATGGCGTGCTGTTCCTGGCTTCCGACGAAGCCTCGTTCATTACCGGCACGGAGCTGGTGATCGACGGCGGCTTTATCGCGCAGTGAGGGGTTGGGGCCTCAGGAAACCATGCTGCTTCTCAACCAGCTGAATCCTGTCTCAGCCCGTCGCCGCGGCAGTCGGAAAGCGCAGATCACGCGCGAGGTGGTCTGATTTGACCCAAACCTTGCACCCGTCCCGTCCCGCGGTGGCTTGCAATCTCGATCCGGCCGGGAGCCTGAGCCACGAATGCGGCGTGAATTCCTCGCGGGCCTCCTCAAAGTTGCCGTCCAGAACGAGCAGCTCGATCCCGCCCTGAACCGGCATGTCGATCACCGCCCCCGATGCCCAGCGTTCCAGACGAACGCGCTCGCAAGCATTCTCGAACAACGTGGCCAACTCGACGCCGGGGAGATCCGGTGCCGGCGCGAAAGCGAGTGCGAGAGTATCGATGCGCAGCTGGGTGCGGTCGTCCGGGTCGAACTGCCAGAGCTTGACGAAGATCGTACAACCCGGCTCGGAACCAGGCGTGTGGCGGCTGGTCGGTGGGTTGCGAACGTAAGTGCCCGCAGGATAGTCGCCATGCTCGTCCTGGAAGACGCCATCCAGCACCAGGAACTCCTCGCCCCCGCCATGGGTGTGCGCCGAGAAATGACTGTGCGGGGCGTAGCGAACGATCGAGGTCGCGCGCGCCACCTCATCCCCGATGCGGTCGAGCATTCTCCGGTCGACCCCGGGGATGGGCGACGGTGTCCAGTCTAACCGGGCGGCGTGGACAGCTGCGCGGGCCCCAAAATCCGAATTGAGGTTCATGGCATCGCACACCTTTGATCATCGCTGCTTTCTCGGGATTGTATTGTAGAGACACCGGCCGCTCGCATTCAATCCGACAGCCACTTGTTATAGCCACGGCGCAGAGCCTTGCCGAGCCGCTGGGCGTTGTCCGTCCAGTCCCCGTTTGGGTGATCTGGGCGAGCTCGACCCGGTCGATTATAGTCTTGCGCAAATCTCCTCGTCCGGCATCGGCCAGCAGGCTCTACCGCAAGCGCTCTGCTTCAGCCAATGATGCGGGAATATCGGCCGATGGCAGCCCCGTTCGTAGAGCGTGGGCTTGCCGACCGAGTTAGCCGAGCCGATGGCGGACCACGTTCTTTTCAGGGGGTGTCATGGAGTTCTGGACGGAACCACAGATGGCGTCGATCCACAAAATGCTCAACCCCCGCTCGATTGCGATCGTGGGCGCGACGCCGCGGATGCAGTATGGCGGGCGGTTTCTGGCTGCGGCGCTCAAGGCCAAAGACAGGGTGCGGGTTTATGCCGTGAACCCGCGTTATGACGAAATCATGGGGGAAAAGTCCTACCCGAGTGTGACGGACCTGCCGGAGGCTCCCGATGTGGTCGCCGTCGTGGTGCCCTACGACCAGGTGCTCGATGTCCTGGAGGAGAGCCACCGCAAGGGGGCGGGATCGGCGATCGTGATCTCGGCGGGCTTTGCCGAGCGCGGCGTCGACGACCGGCGCGATTTGCAGGGGGAATTGGGTGCCTTTGCCAGCACCTCGGGCATGCGTATCAGCGGCCCCAACTGCCTGGGGCTCGCGAATGTCAAGGACGACATCTGGGCCACCGCTTCCTCGCGCGGGGCGGAGGGTCTGACCGGGCCGATCGGCCTGGTGTGCCAAAGCGGTGCTACGGCGTTCGGGCCGTTCCTGGTGCGGGCGGTGGAGAACGGCATCGGCTTCAGCTATATCATCTCGACCGGGAACGAGGCAGACCTCGACTTTACGGATTTCGCCCGCTATCTGCTGGACGATCCGGATACTCGGGTAATTGCCGGTTTTGTCGAAGGCTTCAAGCGGGCCGATAAATTTCTCGAAGTGGCAAAGCTCGCAGCAGAGCGCGGCAAGCCGATCGTCCTGATCAAAATCGGGCGTTCGGAACTGGGAGCCGAGGGCGGCACGCTCGCATACCGCAGCGCTGACGGGCGCCGATGCCCGGTACGATGCGATCTTTGCCCAATACGGGGTGATCCGGGTCCAGGATTACGACGAACTCCTGGAGATGGCACACCTCCTGGCCCACACCCCCAAGCCCGGCGTGCCCGGCATCGCGGTGGTATCCCACTCGGGCGGCATCAGCTCGCTGACCGCCGACATGTGCGGTCAGGCCGGTCTCGATCTGCCGACGCTTGGGCGACGAGGCGCGTGACGGCATCAACGGGATCCTGAAGGGCTTCGGGTGGGCGGCCAATCCTGCCGATGTGACAGGCTTTGCCAACAGCGAGTCCTTCCCGCAAATCATGGAGCATATGATCAATGATCCCCGGATGGGGACGCTCGTCGTGGCGAGCGCCGGGGCGGACGCCCAAGCTCAGCAGGTCATCAGCCAGCGTGATCGGACCGACAAGGGTGTGGTGTTCTTGTGGACCGGAAGCCGGGACGCCAAGGCTGGCCTGGCACAGCTCAAACACGCCCGGATACCGATCTTCTACACGCCGGACAAATTGGCCCGAGGCCTGCAGAGCCGCCTCGCCTATCATACATGGCGCGAGCGGCGCCTGGCCGATGGCTTTGCCACGGCCCCGCCGCGCACGGCGCCGCAGGATGCAGGCCATCGCCCAGGCTCTTGGCTTGGGGCGTCCGACACTCTCGGAGTCCGAGAGCAAACAGCTGTTGGCAGCCTGGGGCGTGGCGAGTGCGCGCGAGCACCGGGCAAATTCTGCGGAGGCCGCCGTCGAGGCCGCAGAGCAGCTCGGGTTTCCGGTGGCTCTCAAGGTCGACTTGCCGGATATTCTGCACAAGACAGAGGCCGGGGTCGTTCGGCTGAACCTCGGCGATGCGGCACAAGTGCGAACGGCCTACGCCGAGATCCTGGCCAGTGCCAAGGCCTATGCGCCACAGGCTCGGATCATCGGCGTGTCGGTGCAGGAGATGGTCGGAGACGGTGTCGAAGTCATCATTGGCGTGTCTTGCGACCCGCAATTGGGCCCGGTGCTGCTGTTCGGCAGTGGCGGCGTGATGGTCGAGGTCTACAACGATGTGGCCCTGCGACGCTGCCCGATCACGCGCTCGGAAGCACAGGCGATGATCGCCGAGGTCAAAGGAGCCCGGTTGCTCCAGGGCTTTCGCGGACGGCCGGCGGCGGACCTCGAGGCGCTCGAGGATACCCTGGTGCGCGTGTCGCACCTCGCCATGCACCTTGAAGGACACTTGGCGGAGTTGGACATCAATCCGCTGATGGTGCTGCCGTCAGGTCAGGGCGTGAAGGCGGTAGACGCCCTCGTCGTGTTTCGCGGCACATAGAGGTCAAACCTGATGCTGCGCTTCACCGCGCAGGCACTATTATGACGGGCTAATACAAAGGAAGCCGGGAACGAGCCATGAAAGAAAACAGCATACGGCGGGCGGTGCGCGAAGGACGAGCGGCGCTGGGAACCGGGCTCAAGGAGTTCGCCTCACGCGGCGTCCCCTGGATCATCGAGGCGGCCGGCTTCGACTACTGCGCGATCGACCACGAGCACGGCGCGTTCGACATGGAAACGATCGCCAATCTGGCTAGCTGGTTCCAGGCGACGAACGTCTCGGCCATCGTTCGCCTTCACAAGGCGTTCGCGCATCTGATCCCCGGCATTCTGGATCAGGGCATCATGGGCATCCAGGTGTCCGAGGTGGAAAACGCCAAAGAGGCGCGCGCGATCGTCCGCCTGGCAAAGTATCCGCCGCTCGGAAACCGGGGCATCTCCGGCCAGGGGCCGCATACGGGATACAAAAGTTACGGCGCCCGCCACGCCACCGAATACGCGCCGTGGGCCAACGAGAACATCATCCTGTTCCCGTCGATCGAGTTGCTCGAGGGCCTGGAGAATGTCGAGGAGATCGCAGCGGTCGAAGGGATCGACATGATTGCCTATGGGCATTCCGACCTGAGCGCGCAGCTCGGGGTTCACCTCAACCTTGAACACCCGACATTCAAAGCGGCGGTGCGGCGGATCGCGGCGGCGTGCAATACACATGGCAAGCTCGCTCGGGGATCGGCGGAGACCGAGGCGCAGATCGAGGAATATTGGCAGCTCGGGTGCAAGGTGCTGAACCTGCCGGGGAACGATGTGAGCACGTATCTCGACGGGATGAAAGCGCGCGCGGCCCGCGCGCATGCGCGGTTGAAGTCGATCGGGGTGCCGACCCCGTGAGGGGACGGCACGAAGGAAATTCTCGAACACGCTGAGCGGAGGACACCCCATGACCAAGTATTTGCACACGATGATCCGCGTCAGTTCGCTGGAGGACACGATCGCCTTCTTCGAGGTGCTCGGCCTGCGCGAGATCCGCCGCCGTCCGGACGAGAAAGGCCGCTACACCAACGTGTTCCTCGCCGCCCCCGGCGACGAGGCGGCTGCCGTGGAACTCACCTACAATTGGGATCCCGAGCCCTACACCGGCGGCCGCAATTTCGGCCATCTCGCATACGCCGTGGACAACATCTACGACACCTGCAACGCCTTTATCGCCCATGGTGTGACGATCAACCGCCCGCCGCGTGACGGCCGCATGGCCTTTATCCGCACGCCGGACGGCATCTCCCTCGAGCTGCTGCAGGCCGGCGAAGCGCTGCCGCCTGCCGAACCATGGACCAGCATGCCCAACACCGGTTCATGGTAGAGCGTGACGCCGCCGTGAGGCAGGGCTGAGGCGATGATCGCCTGGGCACACGCATGCGAAATCCGCCTTCATCTCGATCGCTTAAGGCATGACAATTCCGGCGACAAGAGGCTGGGCTATTGGCGGACGCTCCCCATATCCGGTTCGAGTGGGATGACGCGAACGATCGCTGCGTGCGAGATCGCGGGTTCGGTTTTGCCGACCTTCCGGCGTTCCTCGATCCGAACAGACGGGTGGAGCGTGACGATCGGCGAGACTATGGCGAAGAACGTTTCAGGCTCTATGGCCGCGTCGCCGGACGGCTATTCGTGATCGCCTACACGCGGCGTGAAGCGGCGACGAGGATCATCTCCGCCCGCAAGGCAAACGCCAGGGAGAGGGACCGGTATGGCGCGGACTGAAGCACGCCTCGATGCGACGGGAGCCGTCACCCGGCGGCGTTCCGCCGGCCCTTGGGAGCCGGTCGAGCCGCGAACCGATTGGGCGCGGGTCGATGCGACCACCGAAGCGGAGATCGAACGCCAAGCCGCCTTCGATGACGCCGAAGCAGCCAAAGATGCGGCGGCTTGGGTGCGGCGCGTTCGCAGACGTGCCGGACTGTCACAAGCCGAGTTCGCGCGCCGGATCGGCATATCTGTCGCGACGGTGCGCGGTTGGGAACAGGGTAAGCTCGTGCCGCAGGGTGCGGCCCGCGCCCTTCTGCGCGTGATCGACCGAGTGCCGGAAGCCGTGCTCGCGCTGAGTGCGAGCTGAACCACCCGCGATTCCGACGCATCGACCGTCGAACCGGGCCAGCGGCGGACCTCGAGGCGCTCGCGGATACCCTGGTGCGCGTGTCGCACCTCGCCATGCACATTGAAGGACACTTGGCAGAGTTGGACATCAATCCGCTGATGGTGCTGCCGTCAGGTCAGGGAGTGAAGGCGGTAGACGCCCTCGTCGTGTTTCGCGGCACATAGTGGTCAAAACCGATTGCATTCAACGCTGTCATCGAGTGCAATGGAAGCGGTCATGCAACAGGAACGAAACCTCGATGGCGACGCTGACGATCCGCAATCTCGATGCGGCGCTGAAAGAGCGGCTGCGCGTGCGCGCCGCCCAGCACGGGCATTCGATGGAAGCCGAAGTGCGGGACATTCTGCAAGATACGCTGAACGAACCGGAGCGCCCGGCGGTCAACCTCTATCAGCGCATCCGCAGCCGGTTTGCGCCGCTCGGCGGCGTCGATCTCGAACTGCCGCCGCGCGAGCCGGCGCCAGAGCCGCCGCGTTTCGACTGAATGTTCCTGCTCGATACCAACATTCTGTCGGCCGTTATGGGTACGCGGCCGGACCCGCAAGTGGCGAGCTGGATGGAAGAGCAGCCGCCCGATCTGTTGTTCACCGCTGCCGTGTGCCAGGCTGAAATTCTGTCGGGCATCACAGTGCTGCCCAAGGGCCGCCGACGAGAGGCGCTGGAGATGGCGGCGCTGGCGATGTTCCGCGAGGATTTTGCCGGCCGCATTCTGCCCTTCGATACGGATGCTGCAGTGATCTACGCCGAGCTTTTTGCCCTGCGGCGCAGCGCCGGCCGCCCAGCGGCGATAGCCGATCTAATGATTGCCTCGATTGCCCGCGCGTGTGGCGCCAGCGTCGTCACGCGCGACACGGGGGATTTCGAGGGCTGCGGCCTGGCGCTGATCAATCCGTGGTCGGCTTCATGACAAGCGGCAAGCGCGGTGCTGCTGTTCGGTAGTGGCGGTGTGATGGTCGAGGTCTACAACGATGTGGCCCTGCGACGCTGCCCGATCACGCGCTCGGAAGCATATTCTATGATCGCCGAGGTCAAGGGCTCCCGGTTGCTGCAAGGCTTTCGCGGACGGCCGGCGGCGGATATCGAGGCCGTCGCGGATACCCTGGTGCGCGTGTCGCACCTCGCCATGCACCTTGAAGGACACTTGGCGGAGTTGGACATCAATCCGCTCATGGTGCTGCCGTCAGGTCAGGGCGTGAAAGCGGCAGACGCCCTCGTCATGTCTCGCGGCACATAGCACTGCACGTGGGAGAACCTGACGCAAACGTCTGCATGGCATAATTGTCGGCAGCAGCGGACCGCTTTGGAACCTACAACCGCTGCTCAGCCCTGCCGGTGGGACCGCGCTTGATGTCTCTTTTGCGACATTCGTCGCGGCCCCGGAGCGAGCGAAATGGAGCGCTGCGACTTTGCTGACCGCCGAGCGCAACTATCGTTTGTCCCGGCAAATTGGTTTACGCTGCCGAGGTTGCCCATGGATCGGACCAGACTGTGCCCCTTTCGAGCTCCTCGGTCGTCCGCGATCATCATGTCGTCGACAACTCCGTCCTCGTGCAAAGTTTCGCTGGCCCGCAAATTGTTCTCACATTCATCGCTCACACAACAATCGAAAATTACTTTGTACGTAATCTAACACCCGATCAATGTAACCTTTTGATTGATCGCAATTTGCAAGATATCGAGCGCTTGGCGAGCGACAAATATGATCGCTCCTTCGCGACCCTGTACGTAAGCGCGTCACAAACATTTCCCAGAATAGATCTAACACTCGATGATCTAAGAAGCATACCGGACGCCTCCCTGACAGTGTTCTGGACGTCGCTGCTGGTGCAAATTTCGGCGGCCGACCCCTGCTTTCCCAGCTCACTGACTTTCAAGTTGTCCCGCAGCTGAATCAGCGAACCGGCGTCGTCCTGATGACATGCAGAGCCGACGACCAAGGGATAGAGGTTTCGGTCCCTCGTCGGGACTTAAATGGCGTCGCATCATCTCGCGGCTCGGGACGGGGACCACTAAAGCTGGATATCGCAAACTATCTGGTTGAGGCCAACTTAGACACGTTGGCTCCCATTATTGAAGCGAGATACAACCGAGGAGAGGTCGCCCAGCACACGAGCCTCGTCTTTCACAGAGTGCATGCCCCTGGTCGAACTTACGCGAGCCGATTTAGAGCGAGGGATCACGCGACCGGGCAGACCGGCGGTCGATTTCTCACCCGACCCCCGCGCGCTCGTCATTGACGGTGTCGAACGGATACCGGAACTGATGCCGGAACCGACGAAGCCTCGGAGAAAGCGGCCGCCTCGCAGCGTCGAGCAGCGCCCAGCCGCCTACAGGTTCATCGCGGATGGCGACAAAATCGATGTGCTGCCGGAGCCGCCGGAACCCCTGGATCGGCAACTCGCAGAGGACATCCACCAGGAACTCCTTACGAAAGCGCGAGAACTCCTGTTGCGGTTGCAACGTAGCAACGCAGCATCACGAGTGCGCGATACCGTGCAACGCTTGAAGGACGCCTTGGACATACCCTTCGATGAGCTTCGCCCGGGTGTTTTGCTGTCGCGCGTCCGAAGCCTGGAAACAGATCGGGCCGCGTACGATGGTCGTGTCCCGCCGAGTGGTGTAGGAGCTGTGGGTAAGTAGCCCGCCGCAGCGACCGCCGAGAGTCTGGCGGCGGCGGGCTACTTATCCACAGCGGTGGTCATCGCAGGTCCTCGGTAGGTTTCGGCAGAACCCCTTCTACCGAACCGAGGACCCGACAATGACCGACGAGATGATGAGCCTTCAGGCGCTTTTGGAGAAGAGTTCGGATACCGATCTGCTACGCGAAATGATCGGGTTTGCCGCGTATCGGCTGATGGAGCTGGAGGTCGAGAACCTGGCTGGTGCGGCGCACGGCGCACGCAGCGCCGATCGGATCACGCACCGCAACGGGTATCGCGACCGCGATTGGGAGACCCGCGCCGGAACGGTGGAGCTGCGAATCCCCAAGCTGCGCAAGGGCAGCTACTTCCCCGGCTTCCTGGAGCCGCGCCGGATGGCCGAGAAGGCGCTGACAGCGGTGATCCAGGAAGCCTACGTCCAGGGCGTCTCGACCCGCTCGGTCGACGAGCTGGTCAAGGCGATGGGCATGACCGGCATCTCCAAGAGTCAGGTCAGCCGACTGTGTTCTGAGATCGACGGCAAGATCGCGGCCTTCCTCGATCGGCCTCTCGAAGGCGAGTGGCCGTATATCTGGCTGGACGCGACCTATGTGAAGGCGCGCCGCGACGGTCGCATTGTCTCGGTCGCAGTGATCATCGCGGTCGGCGTTAACGGTGACGGCAGGCGCGAGGTGCTGGGCCTGGCGATCGGCGCGTCGGAGGCGGAGACCTTCTGGACTGACTTCCTGCGCAAGCTCGCGCGGCGCGGTTTGCGGGGCGTTAAGCTCGTTGTCTCGGATGCCCACGAGGGACTCAAGGCTGCCATCGCCAAGGTCCTGAACGCGACCTGGCAGCGTTGCCGCGTCCACTTCATGCGCAACGTGCTGGCGCATGCCGGCAAGCAGGGCCGCCGCGTCGTCTCGGCCTTCATCGGCACCGCCTTTGCCCAGGACGATGCCGACGCCGCCAGGGCCCAGTGGCGGCAGATCGCCGACCAACTGCGCCCGAGGGTCAAGAAGCTCGCCGAATTGATGGACGAGGCGGAGAGCGACGTCCTCGCCTACATGAGCTTCCCGCCAGCGCACCGCCCGAAGTTGCACTCGACGAACCCGATCGAGCGTGTGAACGGCGAAATCAAGCGCCGCACCGAGGTCGTCGGCATCTTCCCCAACGAGGAGGCCATCATCCGGCTCGTCGGCGCCATCCTCCTCGAGCAGAATGACGAGTGGGCCGTGCAACGCGCCCGCTATATGACGCTGGAAACCATGGCGCCTTTGAGCGACGATCCGTTCGTCAAGCTGCCCGCCGTGGCCGCCTGACGTAACCGGCCAGACCCGCCGGAGACCTGGGCCGACCCCGCGCTCCTACACCACCCTCAGGGACACCACCCGTACGATACCGAGGAAGCGCGTGCTGAGTTGTTTCCCGATGCTCTCTCTGGGATGGACGACACCGTTCAATCCGCACGTGACTTCTTGGCAGTGTTCCCTGAAGTGCGCCAGATCGAAGCCGAGCGACTTGCGCTTGATCTTGATCGACGACCTGACGCTCTGCCGGTCATTGAGCAACAGGCTAACGAAATTCAGGACGCGGCGCAGAGATCAGGCGCTGCTACCGAAAATGCTGTCCGAGCACTTGCTCAGAACGATGCGGACATCGACGCCGCCGCGAACAACTCGGTTCTGCGCAACAGCTTCATCGCCGACAAGCTATTGGTCATCGGGAATTTTGCGCGAGCGGCCACGGGAAAAGTGTGGTCTGAACTCAGCGAGCTTGGTGCCGACAGCTGGGAAGCAGTCAAAGAGAATTTGCCAAAAGGCATCGGCACCGCGGCACGCGTCGGCCCGCTTATGGCACTCATGACCTTGGCGACGTTAACTGCGGGAGCCGTGGCCGGAGTTGCGTCGGCAGTGCATGCTTGGAAGCCGTTCTCGCGTGTCTTCAAAAGGATGGTTGGTGAGGACGCGAAGTCAGCGCCAACGAAAAATTCAGCCGGACCAGATGGGATCCAGCGGACCCAAAACGCTGCCCCGACGAACCGCCGGCGAAAGGCCGCACTACCCAAGGCGGCCCTTGAGGCCCTCTTTCTCGTTGAAGCCAAGAAAACACCACAATGGGCTCATCTAGACGTGTTGCACATCAAGCCCGGCTCTACGTCTGGCTCTTGGGAAGTTGAGGGCTGGGGTCAATTAGCGTCGAAACCCCCGCGTGATGGACCTACTGACTTTCAAAATGTCCCGATCCTTGAGGAGATCGCGAAGCGACTAAATGACCAGTTCGCACTTCGCTCCGACTAAACTGCTCGGCCAGGCCAGGATTGATGATGCCGCGTTTCCGCGGCCGGTTACGGCGCAGAGCGTCGAGTTCGAAAGCGGCCCGCTGCTGCCGACAATTAGGCTGTGCAAGCTTTTGAGGTCAGGCTCTAAGGGTGATCGCCCGCGAGCCGGTGATCTCCAGTGTCACAGGCCGTCAGCTCGGGGATTTGCCGAACATGATCCAGCCGCCGCTGCTTGGCGTGGTGAATGCCGCCAGCGCCGTCTCTGCCCGAACCTTGACCTGCCGGGCGCCGGCCGTGCCGCGGAGCTGCTCGATGCTGTCGGTGTACATGGCGGTGCGGCAGGCGCCCGGTCCCCAGATTGCCGCCGCTCGAGCAGAACGGGTGCGGTCCCTCGACCCTGATGTCGCCGGCGTAGAACGCGAAGGCGTCGCCGCGTTTGACGCCGTGCCACTGGAAGCCCTCGAGGAAGAACTGCGCCATCGGGGCATAGCCGTCGTAAGGATTGAATATATCAACGTCGTCGGGCCCAAGCCCGGCGCCCTCGTACATCCGCTTGGCGGCGCGGTCGGTCCAGTCCTCGATCTCGTCCAAATCTTCCTGTGTGCTGCGCTTCCTGAAATTGTGCTGCGAGTGATTGAGCACATAGACCGGCGGCTGCCGCATGTCGCGGGCGCGCTCGGCCGTCGTGAACAGATACGCGGTCGATGCGTTGACCGGCCGGTCGCAGTCCCAGAGCCTGAGCGGGTTCAGGATGTAGCGCGAATTGACGTAATCCTCGATGGTGAGCTGCGGCACGTTGTGGGTGGCATTGTACCCCCACGGCGTCAGCAGCCCGTTCCGATGCTGGTTGACGACGAAGGGGGCGAGGTCGTCGTGCTTGCCGCCGTATTTCAGGCAGTACTGATTGTGCGGGAAGATGTTGATGAAATCGTTGCCGCCGTGATTGCCCCAGGGCGCGGTCCATTGGCGTGCGCCGCGGGCGTAGTCGTCGGCGTTCTCGCCGCCGCGACGATAGCGGCCTTCGAGATTGCCGGTCGGGTAGATGACGAGACAGGTGTGGCACTGGCCGTCACCCACGGCCTGGGCCGCCATGCCCACCATTTCGCTGATGGTCGGCACGCCGGTCGGCGCAAATTTGACGTTGGGCAGGCGCATCTGCTCGATCGAGCCACTGCGCGTTGACCAGCGTGAGCCCCCACTCCGAATCGTAGGGCGGGGCGAAGTAGGGCCGTGGCGCCCACTGCGACGCGGAGCCGCCGCTGCCGCCGGCAATATGGCTGTCGCAGCAGATGACGCCCTCGATCTGATCCGGCGTGACACCGGCCTCGTCCATCGCCTTTTGGCAGGCCAGGATGGAGTAGGCGCCGAGCGTCTTGTCCATCGAGACTTCGTCCCAGCGACGGTCGACCGGCGAATGTCCGACACCCGCCACCGCGACCTTGCCGCGGTGCTCCCATACGCCGAGCCCGTCCTTGTCTCGCCGCCACTGATACCCGGTCTGACGCGCTCATGGCTCCCCCTTTCCTCTATGCTCTGGCAGTGAAGGTATGGCAGGGCGTGCAATCGCCAGCCGCAATGCGGGTGAAGGCGATGTCCTTGACGAAAGGCTCGAACGGAACCGCCACACTAGCAATATTGCCTTCTCGGTCGGTCGAAAATGAGAGGGTGAGTTGACCGGGTAGCAGGCCGCCGGGCAACTCGGGTGCCTCGGGCAACTCGAACGTATCGTAGTGCCGATGCGTGAGCGGCTCGGACATGCCGCGAAAGGCCCAGTGCAATTTGCGCTCGACATGGGTGATCGTGATCCGACCGTAACCTGGATGCTCGTAGTCGCCGGCATAGTCCGCGAGGTCACGGCCTGGCGAAGTGGCTGGCCTCCGTGAAGCTTTCCCGGACTGTCGGTCAAGGTCTTGCTGCGCTACGAATTGGCGGCGCTGCTGGCGAAAACGATCGAGCCAGGGGGCCGGCTCCTTGCCGCACACGCGGTCGAAGGCATAGTTCGCGAGGATATGCGGGGCAGATAGCGGACTCATGCCATTATTGACCAGCACGCCGACACCGACGCCACGATCGGGCAGCATCATCATCAGCGCGTTTGTGCCGGTAAAGCCGCCCCCGTGCCACACCACGCGCTCTCCGCGATACATGTGCGTGCGGAAGCCGAAGCCATAATGGACATGGCTATATTCGACAAATTCAGATGCCCCGACATGCACTCGCGGTTTTTGAAGCTCCTGTATTAAGCCCGGTGACAGGAGCCATTGTCCTTCAAACTCGCCCTTGCCGAGATGAAAACGGAGCCAGTTCCCGATGCTGGCAATCGACGTGCTCATGCCTGCCGCAGCCGTCGCGCTAACAGGCCAGAGCTTCGAGCACAGGCGGGTGTCCCCCTTCATCGCGTAAGGCACCGCAGCATCGGCGGCTGCGGCAAGCTCCTCCACAGTGAACGTCACATCCATGTGCAATTTGTCGGTCAGAGCGCGGGTGAATTCGGCCCAACCCTGACCGCTGACTCGTTCGGCCACCATACTCGCGACAAGGTAGGCGAGGTTCGAGTATTGAAAGGTGCTACGAATGTCGTGGTTCGGCTCCAAATAGCGCATTGCCGCCAGCATTTGCGCGGGTGACAGATCGCCGGGAAGCCATATCCAATCGTGACGCGGCAACCCGGAATGATGACAAAGAAAATCGCGCACCGTGAGGCGGTCGGTCGCAACGGCATCATGCAGCCGAAATTCCGGGATATATTCCCGCACAGGCTTCTTCCAATCCATGCGCCCCGCGTCGACCAAAAGGGCCAGGCCCGTGGCCGCGAACGACTTCGAGACCGACATGAGTTGGAACTGCGTATCGGTTGTCACTTTCAAGCCGCCTTCGACATCGCGAAGGCCATAGGGACTAACGAACGCCACCTCCCCGTTTTGCACGACTACAACGGAGAGGCCCGGAATCTTCCATTCCTCCATAACTTCCGCGATAAGACTTTCGAACTCGGGAACGAACACCGTAAAAGATTCGCTGCGTGCGACGGGTTCGGATGCCATCAGAAGAGACTCGACTAGCCGACGACCCGCCACTCGTGGATCAGCTGGCCTGGGGCCACCTCCTCGAACGTCACTTCGACGGCGGCGCCCACTGGCGCCTTGTAGGGCGGGGTGCCCGGGAGATTGGAATAGAAATTGACCCGCGGGTCCGCGTCCAAGGTCACCATGGCCAGGTTATAGGGCTGATCGGGCATGCGCCGGTTGAGGCGGCCATCCTCGATCACGATGTAGGTCGCGATATGGCCTCTTCCCTCGACCTCTTTCCACGTCAGACCGGCGGCCGAGTTGCAGACCTGGCAGGCCTGCTGCGGCGGGTATTGCAGCCGGTCGCAGGCAGCGCAGTGCTGCAGGACGAGCCGCCTTTGATTGACGGCGTCCCAGAAGGGCTTGCTCAAAGAGTCGGGGACGGGGATCAGTTTCGGCATCGTTTCACTCCCCCCGTCCGACCCACTGGCCGTAGACCGGGTACTGGCAGCAGATGAACTCGATATAGGCCGGGCGACCTGACGTATTGACGTCGAGCGCCCGCCGCAGGGCCGGGATGATTTCGGCGGGCTCGCTCACCCGCTCGGTGTGAAAGCCGAGGGCGCCTATCACCTTCGACATATCCACCTCGTCGGGCCCCAGCACCCGGTGTGTGAAGGGATCGTGTCCTGGCCCCCAGAAGCCGGGTCCATAGCCCGCAAAGCCGCCATTGCTGATGTGCACGACCGTGACCCCGAGTTTCTCGCGCAGCAGAACCTCAAGGTTGCCGAGCATGTAGCCAAGGCCCGCCTCGCCGGTCACCGCCACCGATGCCCTCTCCGGAAACGCCTTCTTGGCGGCAATCGCGGCAGCCAGGCTGAAGCCGAGCGTGGAGACATTGCCCCAGCCCAGGAAGCCGCGCGGGATCAGCGTGTCGAAGACGGTGCTCAGCTGGTCGCGCGTGTTGCCGCTTTCGTGCGTCACGAACGAATTGCGCAGATCCAACACCTCCATCAGATCGCCGTACACCCGATAGGGGTTGATCGGCGTCTCGTCGGAGTTCATGACCTGCCGGTATCTGGCGAGCGCCTCGTCGCGTGCCGCCCTCACTTCCGCCGCCACATTACCCGCATTCCGTCCGGTGCCGCCCGTGGCGCCAGACGTGCGGTCGGACACTTCCTGGCGCAGCGCCTGCAAGGTCAGGCGCGCATCGCCGATCACCGCATGCGCCGTCGGATACATCTTGTTAATGTGCAACTCGTCGACGTTGCAGTGGATAATGGTCTTCGTCGCCGCATCGGGAATGGCGTGGCTGAAGCGGCCCGGCGACAGGCTCGAGCCGATGGCGAGGATCAGGTCGCTTTTGTTCAGGTAGTGTGCCACCTGATCGCCGCGCACGCCGACGAACAGGGGATGGTCCTCCGGGAACGCCCCTTTCGCCTTGAGCGTCGTGACCACCGGCGCATTCACGAGCTCCGCCAGCGCTTTCAGGTCTTCCGAGGCGCCCGCGTAGATGACCCCCTCGCCGGCGTAGATCAGCGGGTTACGGGCTCCCAGGAGCTGGTCGACTGCAGCGCGCACATCCGCCGGGTCCGGTGCCGATTTCCAGCCCTTCACGGGACGGTAGGGGTCGGCGGTCTCGTCGTATGTGGCCGTGGCATTGGGAATAGCCAGGATCACCGGGCCCGGTCTGCCGCTGCGCAGCATGGTGAAGGCGCGGCGCATGAGCTCAGGCGTGCGCTCGGGCTTGTCGAGATAGCCGAACCACTTCGACACGGTCCTCATGGCCGATGCGACATCGTACTGACTGTTGCCCGAGCTGCCGGCCGGCACGCCATCGGTGATGCACAAAACCGGCGAGCCATCCTCATAGGCCTGCGCCATCCCAGCGTAGGCGTACTGCATGCCGGCGGCATTGACGCCCCCTTGGAAGGTGCACACCCCGATCCGTGAGCCCCCCGGGGAGCCCGCCGTGATGCGCGAGAACGCGTCGGCGACCGCGACGGCGTAGCGGTCGTCGCGCATCATCAGCATCGGCACCCCTTCCCGGCCGAGCGCGTTGTTCACCCGGCAGACCGGGAAAGTCGAAACCCAACCCACACCCTCCTCTTTGAGAATGCGGACAATGCCGGTCGCTACATCGATCGTCATGGATGTGGTCTCCTTTACCTGGAGCCGAGCCGTCAGCCTCCGTGTCGGCGCACCTCAAGCATACAAGCATCAAGCATACAATATCGGCCTCGTACCGTTTCCCAACTGCCGCAGCGGTGTGATCGGCCTCGCAATCGCGGCCAATCGGGAAAATGACGGACACCTGTCGCCCTGGCAAGAGGCGGTCGGGCATGAGATCATCCCGGACACACACAAGAACGGGTGCGCTAGCGAGGCAACGTCCGACCTCACGCTCGGGCTCTTCGTGATGCTGCTTCAGGACGTCGTGTTCGGCTGACCGGAACGCCGGGGCGCATCCACGACTACCTCGAGGCGGCTGGCACGGTGACGACGGGCAAGGGCCGCTGTTCCGGCCGATCCGCACCAACCGCACCGGCCGCACCGATAAGGCGCTCGTCGCTGAAGGCCGGCATCGTGGCGCCGTCCGTCATGTTGAGAAAACTCGCAGCCTACCGCCACCAGAACCAGCTCGACCTCGCACTCCAGGAGCTGGGGCGGATCGAACGCACGCTATTCATGCTCGACTGGCTCGAAAGCCCGGAATTGCGCCGGCGCTGCCATGCCGGGCTCAACAAGAGCGAGCAGCTCATTTCCTCGCGCAGGTCATCTGCACCTTCAAACAAGGCCGGAAAGGCAGCGGCATCGCCGCCGGCGAGGCGCGCTGCCGTCCGCAGCGGGTGGTGACCGCGCCGCCCTGTGGCGCACGTAGGATGAGCTCTTCGTTCCCCCTCAATCGGGCGGTATAACTCGTCGGAGCCGGATAATACTGGATTGGGAAGCGCTGTGAGGTCGACTTCAGCCAGCCTTGGTGTGAGGCTAGAAACTCTACGATGGCGATAGGAAACGTTGCGGCGGCCGCGAGCGACCGCCGGCTGAGCCAACGGGCATTCCGGTTTGTCCTGCTGATCGGAATTCTCAGCTTTTTCGCTGATTTTACGTATGAAGGCTCGCGCAGCATTATCGGGCCCTATCTCGCTTATTTGGGCGCGAGTGCCGCCGTCGTCGGGGTGGTCACCGGGTTTGGCGAGTTTTTGGGCTATGCCCTGCGGCTGGCATCAGGACGGGCGGCGGATACGACTGGCATGTACTGGCCGATTACGATCTTCGGCTACGTCCTGCAAATGTCGGTGGTGCCGGCACTGGCTCTAACCGGCAGCTGGCCGACTGCGGCCGTGCTGATCATCCTCGAACGGGTCGGTCGGGCGATCCGCAACCCGCCGCGCGACGTGATGCTGTCGCACGCCGCCAAGCGGGTGGGCGGCTATGGCTGGGTGTTCGGCATCCACGAAGCGCTCGATCAGTTCGGCGCGATGTGGCAGACGCCGATGGAATTCATGCGATCGGTATTGGCGAAGTTGCCGCTGCCGGCGCCGCCGGTCAGCGAACTGACCGGGCTGTTCGAGATTGCGCGCTTCAGCCGGCGCCCGGTGGGCACGGCCGAGCGCGAGGCCGCCTGGCATGCGCTGACCGAGATCCGCGCCAAGCTTGAAGAGGAAGCGGAGGTGCGCCGTGCCGCGCTATCGTGAGCGCCGCTGGCCCAAGATCGCCGGGGCCTATGCCGCCCTCACGATCGTCTTGGCGGCGATTACCGCTTTTCGCCCATGACGCAGTGGCGGAGACGAACCAGGCGACGGTGATTCGGCTGGCCGTCGCGTTTCTGGTCGCGGTGGTCCTGGTGCATCTCCGCAGCTATTTCCGCGGCGACCCGCTATGGGACCCGCCATCGGAGTTCGCCGACGCGCTCGCCCGGGAGACGCCCGCGGCAAAGATCGACCCCGGCTACTCGAAACTTCGCCGTGAAATCGTGCACAGCATCGAGAGCCGTCCATTTTTCGAGAATGTGCTGTGGCCGCGACTGCGCGCGCTGACCGACGCGCCGCTCGGCGACGAGGATCTGCCGCTCCCGCGCACCCTGCGCCGGGCGGCGCGTCGGGGTCCGTCCTGCGAGGCGCTCGCTGCGCTGATTGACCATATCGAGGATAGAACAAAAAAATGAAAATCGCCGAGGTCGAGGCTGGCTGCCGCGAGGTTCTCGCGACGCTGTCGCGGATCATCGTCGGTAAGGACGACGTGTTGCGCCGGTTGCTTGCCGGCATCCTCGCCAACGGGCATATCCTGATCGAAGACTATCCCGGTCTGGCAAAAACCCTGATCGCCCGGCTACTCAGCGAGGCATTCGATCTCAAATTCCGCCGGGTGCAGTTCACCCCCGATCTGCTGCCCGGCGACATCACCGGGAGTTTTCTGTACGACCAGCGGGAGGGCCGGTTTGAATTCCGCCGCGGGCCGATCTTCATCCAGCTTTTGCTTGCCGACGAGATCAACCGCGCCACGCCCAAAACCCAATCCGCACTGCTCGAAGCGATGCAGGAGGGCCAGGTCACGGTCGAGGGGAGTTCCTATCCGCTCGACACGCCGTTTCTGGTGATCGCGACGCAAAACCCGATCGATCTTGAAGGCACTTATGCATTGCCGGAGGCGCAACTCGACCGCTTCATGATGCGGATCGCCATCGGCTATCCCGGCCGCGAGGAAGAGCGCGATATCCTGTCGCGCCGCCGGGCGCGGCGCGGCGAAGAAGCGCATGTCGATTGCGTCGTCAGCCGCGACGAATTGCTGGCGATGCAGGCGGCGCTCGAAGACGTGCATGTCGACCGTTCGATCGAGGAATATATCGTCGACATCGCCCGCGCGACACGGGAGGAGCCGCGGGTGGCGCTCGGCGCCTCGCCGCGCGGGACGCTCGCTTTGTTGAAGCTCGCCCGCGCCGTGGCGGCGCTGCGGCGCAGCGATTTTGTGACCCCGGACGATGTCAAGGCGATGGCGGTGGCCGCATTGGCCCACCGCCTGATGCTGCGCCCCGAGCTGTGGGTCGCCAATGTCGAACCCGCCGACATCGTGCAGGACATTCTCGGCAAGGTGCCGACGCCGAGAGTGGTTGCGGCATGACCCGGCGCGCCACCCCGCACGCCTTTGCCGCAGCGACGTTGATCGCCTGGGCATTGTTTCTCGGGGTGCTCGCCGATCGCGCCGAATTGTTCATCGCCGTCATTCCGCTCGCGGTCGGTTTGGTGACGGTGGATTGCCGCCGTCCGCCGCGTTTTACCTGGCGACAGCAGATTTCGGCCGATCGCCTTGCCGAGGGCGACCGGGTGACAGCCACCGTCACCTTAAATTCGACCGATCGCATTGCGATGGTCGAAATCCTGGCTGCATTGCCGGCCCTGGTAGCGGCTGAGGGGGCGGCAATCGCGTCGTCCGCGCCGCCCCGGCCGGCGAGGACATGTCGTGGAGCTATGAACTTTCGTTCCCGGCGCGAGGCCGCTTTGACCTCGGCGAATTCCACCTGCGCTTTTGGGACGGCTCTGGGTTCACGGTCACCGAGATGCGGATCGACGAGCCCAGAGGGGTCGCCGTTTATCCCTTTATCGAACGCATCCGGCAGCCCCCGCGGCCGTTACAGACCCAGTTCTCGTTTGGGAATTACGTCTCACCCCAGCTCGGCGAGGGGATCGAGCCCGGCGATATCGGCCCGTTCCTGGCGGGCGACCGGGTTCGGCACATCAACTGGCGCGCCTCGCTGCGACGCGGCCAGCTCTACGTGACCCAGTTCCAGGAGGAACGCAATGCCGATGTCGTACTCCTGCTCGATGCGTTGTCGGAGACCGGCGCCCCGGCTTTTTCCACTCTCGATTTTTCGGTACGCGCCGCCGCCGCTCTCGCCGGCGCCTATCTCGCGCGCAAGGACCGCGTCGGGTTTCTCGAATATGGCGGCTATCTGCGCTGGATCGATCCGGCGACCGGAAGGCGGCAACGGCAGGCGATCGTCGAGGCGTTGCTTCCGGCCGCGACGCATTTCAGCTACGTCGTGCCGCAGCTCGACCGGCTGCCGAGACGGGTATTGCCCCGGCAGGCGCTGGTCATCGCGGTGACCCCCTTGCTCGACGAGCGGTTTGGCGACGCGGTCATCGATCTGGTGCACCGCCGCTTCGATGTGCTCGTCCTGGCGGTGTCACCGATCGAACCGCTGCGACGGATTCTCAACGCCTCTCCGATCGACCAGCTGGCATTGCGGATCTGGGCTATAGAGTGGCAGGCGGCGGCCGACAGGCTGCGTGCCCACGGTCTGGCTGTTCTGGAATGGCGTCCCGGCACGCCGCTCGATGTGGCGCTGCAGCCGCTGGCACGGTGGCGGCCGAGATGGGCGGCACGCAGATGAGCCGCTGGTGGGCGATGCTGCCGCTCGCTGCTGTTGCCGGGGTGCCGATCTGCACCGGGCCATCCTGGCCGGTTATTGCGATAACGGGCGCGGGCGTTTTGCTCTGCGCTCTCGGCATCGGGCTGGGAGGGCTCGGTCCGATAACCGCCGGTGCCGTGTTTGCGATCATCGGCTATACCGCCGCGTTGTGGCTGGGCGGCGGCGGGGTCAACGTCCTTGCTTCAATGGTGTTCGGCTTGGCGCTGCTGTTCCTGCTCGATGTCAGCGAATTCGCCCGCCGCTTTCGCGGCGCCGACGTCGCCGCCGATGTGATTCGCGGGCAGACCGCTTATTGGCTTGGTCGTGCCGTAGCGATCGTCGCCGTGGTGGCGATGTTGACCGCGTGTGGCTTCCTCCTCTCCCTGCTCGTCCCGAGCAGCGCGCGGGCGGTAGTCGCTGGCCTCGGGGTGATGATCGCCTTCGCCGCCGCGCTTTATGCCGGGATCGTTCCGACCGAGTCGGGCGGCTGAGCGCACCCGATAGCTACTAGTCAAGGGCGCTGCCCTTGGTATCCCGGAAGGAAGCGTCCTTCACAACGAAAACAACATTCTCGTTACGTACGGACTAACCATCATGAAGCTGCCGATAGCTGATGGGGATCAGCCTCGAAATGCTCGATGCTGTCGCCAAAAACGTCGTGGTATAGATCTGCGCCATAGCTGGTCGGCAATGGTTCTCCTACGACCAATTTGAAGCTCCGGGCCCGCTCGGCGCGCAGGAATAACGTTTCTCTAGAATTGTTCTCCTGGAAGTCTCGAGCAAGTTTGTAAAGATGGGTTACGCAGACGATCCTGATTTGCTTGTCCAGCAACGCCGTCATGATTTGCCGACCAATTTCCGACCCTTCACGTTCGTTTGTCGCGGCAAACGATTCGTTAAATAGGATCAGGGAATGGGCGGCGACATGGTCGACGATGTCGCTCATCCGACCGAGCTCTTCGTCGAGTTTGCCGCTCTTCATCCCGGGATCTTCTTCTCGCTTATGATGGGTGAAGATGCCGGCGGAAAGGCTCGAGCATAAGGCTTCGGCCGGGACGAACATCCCTGATTGCATCATCAACTGCGCCAAGCCGACGCTGCGCAAAAAGGTCGATTTGCCGCCTTGGTTGGCGCCGGTGACGATGACGACGTCCTTGTCGTCGCCGTTCGCGTCGTTGCCGATCACTCGCCGGTCAACCTTCAACGCCAGGCAAACATCGTAAAGCCCGTGAAAGGAGAGCCGTCGCTCTTCGCCGGGCGCAGGCGACGGCATACACACCGGCTCGCCTTTGCGAACGAGTTGTTGATGCAGGTTTATGCAACCGATGTAAAAACCCAGTTCAGCCTGCAGCATACCGAAAAAGTCGCGCACGTGGTCGACGGATTGGGCGAGCGCATCGGCTACGAGGCTGATTCCACGATTTCTCAGATCGGCCAGCGCGCGAGCGCCGGCTTCGTCGCGGGGATGCAGCGAAAAACTGTAGACCGGGGAGTTATCCGGGCGCAGCCAGAGCGGGCACGTCTCCCCACGACGCGTCAACCAGCCGATCAACCCATCGACCAGGCCCCACCACAGATCGAGCCACCTTCTCTGCCGCTCGGGAAATCGCCGGAGGACGTAATCGTTGCCCTTATTAGCCGTGCCCAACGCGGCGCTGAGCAATACGCCGTCTCGGAATTTCAGCTGCTCTAGATGATGCCGGGCGCTGGCGAGATAATCGTCGTCGAGTTCGCCTTTCAGCGTCGCAAAGAACTCCGTCCACCCTTCAGATTCGAAGCGCACGGCATGGGCATCGGCGATCTTTCTCAGCTTCTTGAGCAATTCGAGGAACGCCGCCATCAGCTCGATCGAATGGCGCAAGACCGCGTCAGGATACCGCACGAGGTAGGAGCCGAGATAATACTTTTTCTGCGTTTCCGCGGCTTCGACCGCGACCCCATAAAGCTCGCGGACAACGGCGGGATAGCGCAGGCAATCCTGTAAGATCGCCTGGCGGTAATGGATCGTCTCGAGATCGCTGGTAACGCCCGCGAGAATCACCCTTCGAGCAACTTCGAAAACGCAGTCGTCGCCCTGCGCCATCGCCTCGAACAGCGTGTTGAGGCCGAGATCCGTCGTCAGCGCCTCGTCGTTCCAGGGCAGCCCCGATCTCTGGTCGAACTTCTCGCCCCGATAGGAGCGGCCGGCCGCGTACCGCTTCCCGCAGAGCTGCGGCTTGCAGCGCCGTTTTCCAGCCGAAATCCTTGGTGCGGAAAAGCAGGTGCGCTTTCATCAGCCGATGCGCTCTTTAATCATGTCGTAAGTGAGCCGGTATTTCTCGGCGATCGACATCGCATAGGCGAGACCGTCCGCCGGGCGCCTGAGGATCTTGTAGGTTCGCTGTGTCGGGTTTTCGGGGACGACCGTGCTCGTCATGCTGACGGTTCTTTCCCCCAAAGAGGCCAGTTCGTCGAGGAAGGTCACCCAGACGCAATAGAGGCCGAGACGCATGATCGCCGCTGCAATCTTTTTGCTGAGGTCGATCGCGTCACGCAATGTCGTGGAAGCAAAGATCTCGTTCATGACGATGATGCTGTGCGGGGTCGCAGCGTCGAGGATCTTGTGAACCCGAATAAGATCGTCCTGCAATTTGCCGCGAAGGTCGGCAATGTTTTCTCCTCTGTCGAAATGTGTGAACATCTGGTCGAAAAGATAAAGTTTTGCTTGCGTTCCGGGAACGGGGCAACCCAAGCTCGCCAGGTAATGCAATTGGCCGAATGTTCGGCCGAAAGTCGTTTTGCCGCCTTGGTTCGGACCGGAGACAACGATAATCCGCTCCGGCCCCCGTAGGTGAAAGTCGTTGCAAACCGGCGTGGCGCGTTCGCCAACGAGCTTGCCGGCCAAGGCGAGATCAAAGCCCTGATAGTCGAACACCTCGTCGTGGGCCTGGGTTACCTGCGGATAGCAGAAGCTGAGACCGGCCCGCTTGAGATGATTTATGTATTCCTGATATGCCACATAAAACTCGATCTCCCTGTCGAACTCGAGGATCGTTGGATCCGGAAATTTCTGATTTTCCACATAGTAGGTATTAAGGTTCGAAAATTCATCTACGAAAATCCGGGCGACGAGGTCGAGAATTTGTCCTTCGATGTGGTTTACATCGATTGCGTCGCTGAAGTCGAATCTGTGCCGTTGCACGGCGTCCTGCTTGAACCGCTCGAAGGTCGCCAATACCTCCGCGCTGTAGTCGGGCTCGCCCTCGTGCCGCCGGACATCCACGCGGGGCACTTGAATCAGGACACCGTAAACGATATCGGAGAACTTCGCCTCGAGTTCCGTCGTTTTGCGCAACAGAGCGGCAAAGCGCGGCGAATTGGCGTAACCGGTCAGGTATTCTCCAAATGCGCTCAGCCCGCGGGACGAGACCGGAGCCGACGCCAGATCCCTGGCCAAACACGTCACCGCCCCGCAATAGGTCACCGCAGCGTCGAGAAACGATCGGTGCTTCTGATATTGATGCCGTAGTTTCTCGGCCTGAACCAGGTGCTCGCGGACTCTGCGCATGCCTTGCGCAAAGGCCTTGATATTCTCGAACAACTCGACCTGCTCGAGATCCTGCATCACCTCGTGGCGGTAGGCGATGGCGTCTACATCGGCTAGGGGTGCATAAAAGAACGGCCGCAAATTGTATTCTTCACGGCCGGTGTTAATGGCGGTGACAATCTGGTCGAGGTTGAGATCGCGAAAAAACGAGGGCGCGCCCACCGGCTCGGCTGCAGGCCGGTCGGCGCCGTTCCGATAAAGTATGCTGTGAAAGATCACCGCTCGATTTCCCCGACCGAGCTTGCCTTGAGCAGGCGAGGCTGTGCGCTGGAGCAGACCATCTTCGCGATACCCGAGACGCGCCTAATGGGGCGCTGCCGGCAGAATGAGCCGCCGATGCCCGGCCAGTACCATCAGCGCCCGTTCCGATGCCTTGGTTTCCTCGTCGCTGGCAAGATAACGCCGCAGACCGTCATGCTTCAGCGCATAGCGCCGCATGTCTTCTGACATTCTGCGCAAGACAGCCGCTTGGCGCGCCAGCAGTTTCGCGGCAATCGGATCCTCGCCCAGCGCCGCCGCCAGCGAGCGCAGATGCGGCAGACAGAGACCGGATAGCGACGCCAGGACCGGATCGCCGTTCCGGTGCAGACCATCGGCGATTGCCGCCACCGCCGCCGCTTCGGCTGCAGCTTGCGTTTCGCACAACAAGCAGGCGACCGGATCGACCGTGACCGAGTTCGCTCGGCAGGGCGCTGCCGTTGCGGCGAGGAGTCGCGAGGCCCAGTTGTCGAGGACGTCGGCGTAGCCGATGCAGGTGCCCTGCGGCGAGGCGACCTGCTCGTAAATCCAGGTGTGAAAGCTGCACAGCCCGCCGCGATCGGCTAGTTGCTGTTGCCGCTCTGGGCTGACCGTGATGTCGTACTGGAATTTGCGCAGAAAATCGAAGACTTGCTCCAAGGCATGAGCGCAGATCGCACACGGCCGAGGTTGCCCGAGTGCCGCCTCTATCGTGAAGTTTCGAATTGCCTGCTCGAGGCCCCTGAAAGGGGCATCGCCGGCCTGCCGCCCATTTCGCGCGCGATTGCCGCGATCTTCTCGGTCAGTCGCGCGGTTTGGGGAGCATTGGGCAGCTTGCGCGCGACCTCGCCGATCCGTCGACACATGCCAAGCAGAAACTCACGGCTTTTCTCGTCGATCAGAAAGCGGACCAGCTCGGTTTCGAAGGCGGCGACGCCGCTCGCTTCGAGCAAAGATGCATCCCCTCTCTGTTTTGCGGCGAGCCCGTCGCGTGCCGAGAGCGAGAAAACGCCCAAACCCCGGCCGTCGAGCAACATCCCTTGCAACTGCTCGCGCAGATAGCGGAGCGCATCCTCGCGTTCGGCATGGCTGGCTATGTCCTGCTTGTTGACGACGATGAACACCGGCTGCCCGGCGGCCGAGGCGCTGCGCAGAAATCGCACCTCCTCCTCCGACAACGGACCCTCGTAGCTCGTCACCAGGACAAAAGCGTCCGCCTCCGGCAGGAAGCGTTCGGTGGTTCGGCGTATTCTCGACGATCGGCGAGCCGAGACCCGGCGTGTCGATGAAGTAAAAGCCGCGCCGCAGCAGCTCGACCGGCAGCTGCACCTCGGCTATGCGCACGCGGCGATGGTTCCCAGAATTCCCTTGCTCGGTGATGAATTGGGGCAGCGCGGTGAGGGGAACTTCCTGTGGGATGCCTAGACCGGCGGAATGGATAATCGCTTTCTCGCTGCTGCCATAGGTGACAGTCGTGATCACCGAAGTCAGCGGGCGGATCCCGGTCGGCAAACGATCGGTGCCGAGCACCGCGTTCATCAGCGATGTCTTGCCGCGGCTAAACCGGCCGACAACGACCAGATTGAAGCGGTCTTCGGCAAGCCGGCCGAACAGATCGCGCAACTCGTCATCGGGCTGTCTCGTCCGTTCGAAGTCGAGCGCACCCACCGAACGCAACAGTTCGGCAAGCCGAAATTTGATCTGCTCGTACTCACGTAAGGTCCATCGACGACGCTCCCGATCTTCGCCAACGGACGCGACCGTTGCGGTAATGATCAGGAGTCATCAGCTGCCGGGCTTCCCGGCGGCGGTTGAAGGCGAACTCCTTCGCCTCGTGTCGCTAAGCTCATAGCGCTGCGGCGAGATGTCAAGGGCGGCGGACCTCGCCGAGGGGCTCCGCCCCAGCCCGCCCGAAAACGCCCTTGTGATCGGGTATGCAGCGCTCAAGGCGCTGCGCCTTCTTGCGGCCAAGCCGCGGTGCGATCCTCGCCGCTTCATTGGACGGTGGGACGAGATCTTGCGGGCGGGCGGCGGGCCCAGGCCAGCATCCGGCTGGCTCGCCGATCTGCTGCGATGGATCGAACTGTGCGAAGATTTTGCCGTTATTCCGTCTCACCAGATGCGCGACCGATCGCGTGCCGCGTTGGCTCCGTTGCGCGATGAGGGCGGCGGTTATGGTTCGCCGGGCGCAAATCTTCCGGACACCGCTGCGATGCTGGAGATTTCCGCGCGATTCAGTCTCGATGCGCCGGACAGCATCCTCGCGTATGCCCGGCGGTGCGAGGCACCGCCCTTCGGCTTCAACATCACGCCGGCCGGCGCAGGGAGCAATCTCGCAACGTCGCTCGCCGGGATGCGGATCCTTCGGCATTACGGGGTACGGCCGGCCTATCCGGACCAAGTCCGTTTTTTCGTTGCGAGTTGCCAGACTGCGACCGGCGGTTTCGGCCGCGCGCCCCGCGCGATCGCTCAGCTAAACGAGACATTGCGAGCGTTGGAGGTGCTGATGTTGATCGCGGCTGCCTGACGCCAAGGCGGATGGCTTTTTCTATCTGCGCTCCGGAGGTTCGGAGGAGCTGGTCGTTCTCATCCCGCGGCAGCTGAACGGATTGGTAAACGTCGCGCTCGCACCCAGCTCCTGCTCGATCTCCAGCAGCCGGTTGTATTTGGCGATGCGCTCGCTGCGGCTGAGGGAGCCGCACTTGATCTGGCCGCCGCCCATCGCCACGGCGAAATCAGCGATAAACGGATCCTCGGTCTCGCCCGAGCGATGTGAGACGACGATGCCCCAACCGGCCTCGCGGCAAAGCTCGACGGCAGCGACGGTCTCGGTCACGGTGCCGATCTGGTTGAGCTTGATCAGCGCCGCGTTGGTCGTGCCTTCGGCAATCCCGCGACCGATGAATTTGGTATTGGTGACGTAATTGTCGTCGCCGACGATCTGGATGCGGCTGCCGAGCCGCGCGGTCTGTCGGCGAAAACCCGCCCAATCGGTCTCCGCCAGTCCGTCCTCGAGCGATACGATCGGGTATTTGCCGAGCCAGCTGTCGTAGAGATCCGTCATCTCGTCGCTGGTTTTGTGCAATTGCCCGCCTTTGCCGAGATGATAGCCGCCCTCGGCGTAAAACGAGCTCGCCGCCGGGTCGAGTGCCAGGGCGATGTCCTCGCCCGGCCTGAAGCCGGCGGCGCCGATCGCGTCGACGAGCAGCTCGCACGCTTCTTCGTTACCGGCGAGGTCCGGGGCAAAGCCCCCCTCGTCGCCAACCGCAGTCGAATAACCTTTCTTTTTGAGCAGCCCCTTTAGCGCCTGGAAGGTCTCTGCTCCATAGCGCAACGCCTCCGCGAAGATCGGGGCGCCAACTGGCACGATCATGAATTCCTGAAAATCGATATTGTTGTCGGCGTGCCTGCCGCCGTTGAGCACATTCATCATCGGCATCGGTAACCGCCGGGCAGCCGGGCCGCCGAGATAGGCATAGAGCGGCAAACCGGCCGCCGCGGCAGCGACCCGCGCCGCTGCCATCGAGGCTCCGAGAATGGCGTTGGCGCCGAGCCGCGACTTGTTCGGCGTAGCGTCGAGCTCGATCAGCCGCCGATCGATTTCAACCTGACGGCTGGGATCCAAACCGATAAGCGCCGGTGCAATCTCCTCATTGATGGCCGCCACCGCCTTGAGCGCGCCCTTCCCGCCATAGCGGCCGACATCGCCGTCGCGCAGCTCGACGGCTTCGTTTTCGCCAGTCGAGGCGCCCGACGGCACCGATGCCGAGGCCGTAATACCCGATACGAGCGTCATCTGAACGCGCACGGTAGGGGTTCCCCGCGAATTGAGGATCTCCAGTCCGCGCACCGAGGCGATCTTCCGGTCCATCTCCATCTCACTCCCGCTCTGTGAAAATGATGTCCCCTGTGCGCATCGCGGCGGGTGCGAGTTCGGGTGATGCGGGCAGTTCGAGCTTTACCGCCGCGACACATTCGGCCGCGCGGCGCAATTCGCTCAGCGCGGCTTTGGCCGCTTCGGCGTGTTGTCGGCGCTGCTCTAGCGCGGTCTCGATGGCCCCCCGGGTTGCGTCAACTGTCTCGGCCAGGCGCTCGTCGAACCAGTTCGAAAAACGGCGAAACGCGTCATCGATATTCTGCAGCGTCGCCCAGCGCAGATTTTCGACATTGCGCTGGACGAGGTGATCGACTTGCGCCGCGACGCGGTTTCTGATCCGCGCCGTGCGGACACTCGCGGGAAGCATCTTGTCGAGCGCACCGCCCTGCGAACGACCCGATGGTCTCATCCCATTTTTGCGTCACTCAAAACGGCTCCCGCGCCATGACAAAGAGCTCACCCTCGCCGACCGGCATGGCGGGGATCTCGAACAACGCAGCCGCGGCTTGCCGGACCGAGGCGATGACGCTCTCAGCCTCTTGGACGTGCCGAGCCAGCATCGCCTCTATCTCCGCAGCAAAAGACCGAGAGACCTCGCTCAGCTTGGGGCCGAAAAATTCGGGGATCGCCGATGCAATCGTCCGTTTGGCGGCGTCTTCGAGGTCCCCCGTTTGCTGATGTGCCTTTAAGGTATCATCCAAGGCAAGGCAGAGGGCGGACTGTGCTTCGGCGCGGAGCGCCACGGCCCGGGCCTCCAGCATTTCGCAGGAGCGCCGCCGATCGCCGGCAAGTAGGTCGCGGGCGACCAGCCGTCGGCGCTGGACGTCCTCCAACGCGCGCGCAAATTGCACCGCGCGCAATTCGAGATCTTCGATCGGCATTTCGAGGGCGCGGATGCCGAGCGCCATATCCACTCGGGATGCATCAAGCAATGCCGCGGCCTTTACCGCGACGGCGGATTGCAAGGCCTCGGTTTTGCGACGCGCGAGGAAATCGGACAGATGCCGCTCGATTTCGATCAGGCCGCTCGCCGCGAGAGCGTCCGGATTGTCAGCCTCCTTCGCTTCGATGGCGCGCCGTGCCGACAGGATAAAGATCGGGATATCCGTGCCGCAAGGGATGTGCTCACGCAGAGCGCCACGCAGGAACTTTACGGCGGCCGGGCGATCGCTGTCGCCGAGATAGTCGATCTTGTTGAGAATGAAGAAGAGCTGCGCGACATGCGGCCGGACGCGCTCGAGATAAACCAGCTCGGCTTCCGTAACCGGCGGATCGGCCGACAGGACGAAAAACCCGGCATCGCATTCCGGCAATACGTCGATTGCGGCCTCGGTGTTGTGGCGCAGGGTCGATCCGACGCCGGGAGTATCGATCAGCACGATGCCGCTCCGCAGGATCGCGGCAGGATAGAACAGATCGACGCGCGCGATCTTCAGCCGGTTGTGGGGGTTGCCCTCCTCGGTGACGAAGCGGGCGAGCTGTTCGCGAAGCTGCACGATATCCGCGGCGCGCAGCTCTCCGGCGGGGCGGTCATCGAGATACGCAACGCGGATTGCGGGCGCCGCCGCCCAGCGAATGAAGGTGGCAATCGCCGTCAGCGGCACGACCCCGGTCGGCAGTACCGGTGCGCCCAGCAAGGCGTTCAGGAAGGTGGATTTGCCGCGCTTGAACTGCCCGAGCACGGCGACTTGCAGACGCTCTTCGGCAAGCCGCTCGCGCAAGGCGGCGAGCGAAATCGCATAGCGCAGAAACCTCGCTCCGGCGCCATGCAGGCACGCTTCGGCACGCACCAAGAGTGCGGCGAGGTTGTTGGAGCGGTTTGGGTCGAGGCTTCCGGCTGCCGGTCGAAGCAATTTCGGTCGACGACTCCTTCCTACGCAGACGCCCGCCGCGCATCCCGGCGGGATCACATCGTAGGAGTCGTCAGCCTGACAGGGCGGTTACAGGGCGGAACTCCATCGCCGCCCCGCAAATTTAGGCGATCACCCGGCCGAATCCAATCCCGATAGAGCCGGGGTTCGCTTGGCAACCAGGACCGCCACGTGGTGAGATCGATGAGCCGATGGGTGGTGCTGCCGATGAACCTGTTGTAAAGCGGCGAATGCGGGGCAGATTCGACAGCAAACAGGTCGAATTAGCCCGCTAACGTGCGCTACGGGCAGGACTTCGCGCCGGGGGCGGCGCAGCTGCTGCAATACCTGATCAGCCAGGCGCAGATCCCCGAATACCAGGTGCGCTGGCGGTGGCAGCCGAACAGCGTCGCGTTCTGGGACAATCGTTGTACGCAGCACTACGCGGTCATGGATTACCCGCCCTGCCATCGCAAGATGGAGCGCGCCGGGATCAAGGGCGACACGCCCTTCTGAACCAAGGACTACCGGCGCCGGCCGGAAATTTCCCTCTCTCAGCCGTATCTGACGAAAGGACCTGATCATGAACTTCCTCGATGGCGCGCTCATTCCGGAGAACCAGCAGAAGCTGGTAATTACCGCAGCGCCTTACGGTCCCGAATGGCTCCCCTCGGACTTTCCCGAGGACATCGCGGTCAGCATTGACGAGCAGGTGCAGAAGGCGGTCGATTGCTACAACGCCGGCGCCACGGTGCTGCATGTCCATGTCCGCGAGGTCGACGGCAAAGGCTCCAAGCGGCTGTCCAAGTTCAATGAGCTTTTGGCCCGGTTGCGGGTTGCGGTGCCCGACATGGTGCTGCAGGTCGGCGGGTCGATTTCATTCGCGCCCGAAAGCGAGGGCGAGGCGGCAAAGTGGCTGTCGGACGACACGCGGCACATGCTTGCCGAGCTGACGCCAAAGCCGGACCAGGTTACGGTGACGGTCAATACGGTTCAGATGAACATCGTCGAGCAGATGGAGCTCGCCGACATCGCCGGAACCTCCCTCGCTGAGCCGGCGACCTACGCCGCCTACCGCGAGATGGTCGTCCCGGCCGGACCGGGCTGGGTCGAGGAGCATGTCCAGCGACTGACCGTGGCGGGCATTCAGAGCGCATTCCAGTTCTACAACATCAACAGTTTCGAAACCGTCGAACGCATGATGCGGCGCGGCGTCTACAAGGGCCCGCTGGTCATGAACTGGGTCGCGATCGGCGGCGGCATGGATGCGCCAAACATCTACAACCTCGCCAATTTTGTCCGGGCCACTCCGGACGGTGCGGTACTGACGCTTGAAAGCTCGATGCGCAATGTGCTGCCAATCAACATGATGGCGATCGCGATGGGGCTGCACGGTATCTCCTCGGCCCGCAGGGCGCCTATTCGGACGTGCGGGTGATGCCGGCGGACGTGCTGATCCCGCTGCCCGACGGGATCTCCGACCGCACTGCATCGGACGCAAGACGACGGGCGCAACCGTCCTAGCGCCCTGATCCCGCGCCAAGATCATCGGAGAGACCAAATGCACCCGCAAACGGTAATTCTGCACGGCGGCCGATCGAGCGGCTATCTGTACGGACGCGGCCCGGCCTGGTTCGCGTATTCGATGACGGTCGGCTTGATGATCTTCGATTACGTCGCAGCATACTGCGCCATATCGGAGATATCGGCACCAGCCCCACAAGCGTATAGTGGGGCTGGTGAGGGTCGCGAGATTGCGAGGGCGCTCACCACCAGCAGGAGGGGCAAATCATGGCGAATTACCGGGTTATATCGTCGGACAATCACGTGTTTGAGCCACCGGACCTGTGGACGAGCAGAGTCAAGCCGGTGTTCAAGGACCGGGTCCCACAGCTTGTCCGCGAATATGATGGCGATTGGTGGTACTGCGACGGTCACCGGACGATCGGGCTAAGCCCCGGGGCACAGACGGGTATGCGGTTCGAGGAACCGGAAAAGATGGTCCGCACCATGACCTTTGATAGAGTCCGCCGCGGGGGCTACATCCCCGAGGAGCACCTCAAGGATATGGATGCCGACGGGGTGGATGTAAGTATCGTCTATCCCACGGTTGGTCTGCTGCTGTACAGCGTGCCGGACACTGCGCTGCTATCTGAGATTTTTAGAGGATACAACAACTGGCTCGCCGAGTTCTGCGCCGGGGAACCCAAGCGCCTCAAAGGCATCGCCATGATCAACGTGGACGATGTGCAGGAGGGCGTCGGGGAACTGGAGCGCTGTGCCAAGATGGGGCTGGCGGGCGGCATGGTCACCGTCTATCCCCCGGAGGGGAAGGGGTACGACAATCCGATGTATGAGCCCCTGTGGGCGGCGGCCCAGGATCTGGATATTCCCCTTGGCATGCACATCGCGACCAACCGGCCCGGCCCGGGCCAGGATTTTGGGCTCGAGGACCGCAATCGCGTCCGCAACTCCTTCCTGGCCAACGCCGACCACTGGGTGCGGATGTCTCTTGCTGACATGATCTTCAGCGGCGTCTTTGAGCGCTATCCAAAACTCCAGGTGGGCACCGTGGAGCACGAACTGTCCTGGATTCCTCACTTCCTGGACCGCATCGACTACACCTACACCCAGCGGGTTCAGCAAGAGCGCTATCGGTTCAAAGAGGCCATGCTCCCCAGCGATTATTTCCACCGCAACGTATTCGCGGGTTTTCAGGAAGATGCCATGGGGATACGCGATCGCCACATCATCGGCGTCGACAATCTCCTCTGGGGCTCGGATTATCCGCATGTCGAGTCCACCTTCCCCAGGAGCCGAAAAATCATTGAGGAGGTTCTGAAGGACTGCACTGAAGAGGAGAAGACCAAGATCGCCGGTGGCAATGCTGTCAGGATATACCATCTCAATTAAGAGCCTGACCCTGAAGTGGCCCTTTGAATGACCGGACAGGCCCGCCCCTTGGTAAAGAGCGCCAAGGGGCGGGGATGGTCTCGGGGGCCTCGAACCGCGCGCCGGCGTTCAAGGTGAGCGCGGTTAGTGATCCGTGCCTGGCTGCCGTCAAGGTCGGCTCAGGGTCCCCCCGGGCCGAGCCGGTGTCATGCGAATCGGCCGGAACCGGCGCCGGCCGAGCGAAATTCCCGTAGAACCGGGATAACCGGGAATATAACCCGGAATTCATTGGATTCGGCCCCGAAACCGGCGATTCGGGCAAAAATACATGCTTTTAAACAATGGGTTGCGAGGAAATTCCCGTCGACGGCGAACCGGGAAATTTTTCGGTCGAACCGGGAATTAATTCCGCGTAACCGGGAATTCTCGGGAACAAGCGGTGATCGCCTGCGGCGAGGCCCGATGCCTCGCGACCGGCCGAGCAAGAGCCGTCCGAGCAACATTCCAATCATCCGCCCACCATCATGCCGAAAGCCGCAATCGCGCGCGATGCTACGACCATCTTTTGGCAAGAGCATGGCGATAGCCCGTTCACGGGATCGGGACCCGACGCGGGCGTCAAGACCATTCCCGTGAGAGTTGGAATCCGGGCGGAACTCGGTCCTTTGGTGATACGCGCGTTGACGGCTAGGTTGCGCCGATAGCCGCCGTTGGCCTGCTCGTCATCACGGGACAGCCTGAACCAGAACCGGCCCTTCGCGCGACAAGGCTAAATAGATTTAGGGTGGGTAGCGAGCGATCACTTCGCCGAGCCGGTCGTTCGCGGAGCCCCCGATGGAGCCGTTGGACCGAAGGGCGTCACTCAACACTCCAGCGAAGGCCCAAGGCGCTCCACCACATTGACTGAAAGAGGCGCAGGCGCTGCTCGACGAGCTGACGTGGGCTGATAAGCCCAGAGTTAACGACCGTTTTCTGCCGACCTGCCAATGCAACTGCAAAGATATACGGGCGACACTGTGCTATGCTTATACCGGTTTCGAGCGAGGAAAATCAATTCGACAATGCGGTTGGTTCGATGGCCCGATGCCCTCCCTTCGGACGCAAGCGGCGTGCGTGTCCCATTAGCTGTTCGAACTGGCCCGGAGACGATAACCACCGCCGGAGAGAGTTGAATTCGAACTCTGGCGCCATGCGTGCCAGGGCGCGAAACAGACGGCTAATCATAGGATAGTCGGCCGGCCCGTAGAATGCGATGTCGGGCGCGAGGTCGAGTTCGTGTTCGACTGCGACGTCGAGTAAGGCGAGGAAGTCCTCGGTCGTTGTCGCTGGCGCATCCCGGATTTCGGCCACGAGCGCGTTGATTTCGAGGAGGAGTCTCGCTTGACCCTTGCGCATTGATTCCAAGTCAGCCCCCCTGGCGCGGGCTGAGTCGATTTCGGCTGCTAGCTGATGGTGTTCGTTCTCGAGCTTAACCCATCGTCTGTGCAGGACAGAGGTTGAAGGCTGTGGACTTTCGGACACAGTTTAACTCCTGAGGCACTGTCGGGATACACACCAGGCCAGCGGGACCAACGAGCCCGAGAATAGTAGCTGTTCACGGGCAAAGCCAAGATATTGAGCACCTACCATAGTCGATGCGGCGCATTGCAGTCACCTTAACGAGGGGCAAGGTTCTTCGGCCAGCGCGCATTGAATGGCGGCGCGGCCACGCCTTGTCGAGTGGCGGCATCGAGCAGCCCTCTGCGTGGGCAGGCACAATTGCGCCCGGCGGTCGCTGATGTTCCTCGAACACTCTCAAAAGGTGACGCCGTCTACCAAGTGTGTTATCCTTAATGCTACGGGTGCCCGGGGGTGCTCCGCACTGCGTCGTCCACGACGCTCGGAGAGGGCGAGGCCGGTGAGATCAGATCTTAGCGCAAAGGAAGAATATTTCACTCCTGCCTATGCGGCCGGCTGGGAACCGCCAGCGCTGCCGAGAATCTATTTGGTCGGCAACATGCGGGCGGTCGCGCCCGACGGCGCCGATTTTCTGCCACGCGGACGAAAAACCCGCGGCCTATTGGCCATTTTGTGTCTCGCGCAAGGCGAACGCGTCTCGCGAAGTCGTCTTGTCGGCCTGTTATGGGATCGCTCCGGCGAGGCGCAAGCCCGAATGAGCTTGCGCCAATCACTGTCGGAGCTCAACAGCATTGTTAATCGTCATGTTCCCGGCCTCGTTGAGATCGACCGTGAAAGCGTTCGGCTCGATGTCTCTAAGAGCTGGGTCGATGCGCTCGCGATCCTCGAGGCGAGTGCCGACGCCGCCGCGCATACCAGCAATCTCGTCGAGCCTTATAGCGAGCGCCTCCTCGAAGATCTCGACGGGATTACCCCATCGTTCGATCAGTGGCTCACGGCCGAGCGAACCCGCTTCGAGGATCGTGTACGGAAAATTTTGGAGGCGGAGCTCGACCGCCTGACCGAACAGAACGCGAAGCCGGAAGTGCGCGCGGCGGCGGCGCGCCGATTGATCAACTTTGAGCCGACACATGAGGGCGCCGTGCGCAGCCTGATGAAGGCTTTTGCCCAAATGGGCGATCGCGCCCAGGCAATCCGGGAATTCGAGCATTGTCGGCAGGTGCTGCAGCGCATGCTCGATCTGCCGCCCTCCAAAGGAGACGATTGCCGTCTATGAAGCCGTACGGGTCAAGTCGACCGAGATGGCTTCCCCGGTGATTTCCCACGAACGGACGAGCGGCGAGTCGAGCAAAAACGTGGAGGCCGGGCCGCTTGATGTATCTCCGGTTCGCTGGGAGATCAGGAAACAAAGCGATCTCGCCGCTTCCGCTTACGGCCCCGGGCAAAAGCGATGGCACGGCCCGTCGATTGCCGTGCTGCCCTTTCGCAACCTCACCGGCGATCCGGCGCATCATTTCGTTGCGGAGGGACTGGTCGAGGATCTTATTGAGGCATTGTCGCGAGTTCCGAACTTCTTTGTGATTTCTCGGCTCTCGACACTGGCTTTTAGGGACCAGGATCGTCATCCGCGTGAGATCGGCGACGTACTGGGGGTTCGCTACGTACTCTCGGGCAGCATGCGGATCTTCGAGGATCGTCTGCGCTTAACGATCGAGCTGACCGATACGCAGTTGGGTGCTGCCCTCTGGTTCTCAAAGCTCGATGAGAGATTTGTCGATCTATTTGAGGTTCAGGACCGCTTGTCCGAAATGATTGTGCGACAAGTGGCGCCTCACCTGCACGCGGCTGAAATGAATCGTATCCGCGTCAAGCGGCCGGATAGCCTCGAGGCCTACGAACTCTTTCTGCGCGCTCAAGAGAATATGTACAATTCCTCGCGCTGCGGTGTTCGAGACGTCGCAAGCGCTGTTCGATGCCGCAATCGCGAAGGATCCACACTATGCGGCGGCTCTCGCCTGGCGGGCGTGCTGGCATGTGCTGCGCGTCGGACAGGGATGGTCGCCCGATCCGGCGGATGATGCTGTGCAAGCCGACCGTTTATGCGCGGGCGGCAATCGAATGCAACAGCATGGAACCGATCGCGTTCGCCGTTCACGGTCAGGTCGCGTCCTATCTGTACAAGGATTTCGATCTCGCGTTCCGCCGTTTCGAGACAGCGCTGCGGATCAACGCCAATGCCGCGCCGGCCTGGCTGTGGAGCGCCGCGGCGCATGCCTGGATGGGCAATGGCTCTCGGGCCATCGAAGAGATCAACAAGGCGATGGCGCTGTCGCCCTATGATCCCGCTCATGTACTGCTTATAACAGCGTACGCCTCGATCGCGTATCTCGTCGACGGCCAATACGAACGGGCCATCGAATGCTCTCTGCGCTCCTTACAGGAGAACCGAACTTACACGGCGGCGCATCGGCAGCTGGTAATGGCCTGGTTCTGGCCGGCCGGGAGAACGAAGCGCGAGCGTCGGCGCGGCGGTTAATCGAGCTCGAGCCGGGGCTTACTGTGGCGGGGTTCCGGCGTCGTTATCCCGGCAGCGCGAGCCCGCACGCCGACCTCTTTTGCGATGCCCTTGCGAGAGCCGGGATCCCGCCTTCTAACCAGAATGAAACCAGACGGAAGCGCGAATAAGTCCGACTACAACCCTGGGGGGCCACTCGGCCGGAACCGAGCCTTTTCGCTGAAATCGAGAACAAAGGAGCAGGTCGAGGGGGACGCTCGCGAAAGGACCCTACCCCCGAAGCATCGCAAGTCGCGGACGGGGTCGGGACAGAACGGTCTAGCGAATTAGACTATCGAAATGCTCGGCTCTCCGGTCGAGAGTGGCCGCAAGCTGTAGCAACTCGCGGCGCGAGAAGGCGGGACGACACTGGTGGGCAAGTTTGCGGAGCGCACATGCTATCTCTCGATAATTCGTGCCATCAAGAGGTGGGGGGTTCGTCTGCGGCTCGCTGAGAGGAAAAGCCTCCTGGATGTCTGGATCCCTCACGAGTACCACCTGCAAAAAATCACACTAGAAAACCGTGAAGGGCTGCCCAGCGCAAAAGCTCGACTCAGCTCTCTATCTGAGCAACGGGAAGCGGAAGAGGTTGTGCAGAATAACACTCGCGATACCGCTGAATGCGCGTGACGCGCAAACCAGCGAGACCATGAGTTTCGAAGGCGCGTTGCCAGGAGAGGAACTCTTCGATCGAGAGCTGGTAGGTACCGCATGCCTCCTCGACCGTGATCCCGCCGCTACGCACGGCCGCGACCACTGCGGCCTTACGATGGACGCTCCACCGCTTGGTATTCGGATGTGGCAGTTGCTCCAAAAGCTGTGTTCTGCCCGCCGACTCACCAGAGGGCGTTTTCATCAGGAGCCGCCCCGCTCCCACCAGCAGGACCCGCCTGTGACCGAACTGGCCGGAAAGACAGCTGCATGCCCACGGCCTGCTTGTTCTCCAGCCCCGGTTTCGGCACCGGGGCAATTCCCGTTCATTTCACGATCTTTTCACGATCGCGGGCGTGTTGTCATCAACTTTTTCCACTTTTCGAATCGGCTTCGGCGGCCCGCAAGTGCCAGTATTTTTAACGCCGGACCTATCCGTCTCAGACGGCTGACGTTGTGCCGGACCCATCGCGCAAACCTTATGCCGAAACGAGGGATTCCACAAAAAAATCACTGATTTCACGATATTTTCACAATTGGACGGCTAGGCTTTCACGATTGGTTCTTGCGCCTTCTGCGAATTTCACCCTCGTTTAACGAGGGCAATCCTGCCCTTGCTTAATCGAGGAGAGATGAGATGAATGCGATTAAACGGCTAACCTCGGGATCGACGACAACCCGCTTCCCGCCGCTGCGGCAGCCCAAGCGCGAGACCGCCGATCGCGGCACGGTGCGCCTCGGCGACGCTTGCATCACCGCCGAGTTCCCGCCGCTGCGGCAGCCCAAGCGCGAGACCGCCGATCGCGGCACGGTGCGCCTCGGCGACGCTTGCATCACCGCCGAGTTCCCGCCGCTGCGGCAGCCCAAGCCCGAGACCGCCGATCGCGGCACGGTGCGCCTCGGCGACGCCTGCATCACGGCCGAGTTCCCGCCGCTGCGGCAGCCCCAGCCCGAGACCGCCGATCGCGGCACGGTGCGCCTCGGCGACGCCTGCATCACCGCCGAGTTCCCGCACAGTTAGAAACCTCGACGATCACGGCGACGAACGGAGTGCCAGGGATGACTAAGCAGGCTGAAACAACCATCTGTCGATTTTACCAGTTCATCCCTGGCGCTCCGGCTCCACGGCCGGCCGACCGCTCGGCCGATGGCATGCTTCCTATGCGGGGATATCGCTATTGCGAAGCCGTCGCCACTGCTTCGGCGTTCGGGTGGTATATCTACCCGCCGCTGAGCTTCAGTTTGGTGTGGGACGGCATCGAGATTGCGTGGACTTACGCAGGCGCCGAGGATTGGTATCCGCTGCGCGGGGCTCAGTTTCCCGGGTTTCGCCAGCTGTTCGAAGAAGTGGCGCCCGACCCGGTCAAGCCTTTGGCTCCGCCATTTCTTGCCGTCTCGCGCGAGCCCGGCGTCGTGCAGATCTGGAGCGGCTATCTGGCGCGCACGGCGCCGGGCTGGGCATTGCTTTCCAGGGGTCCGGCCAACATTCCGCGGACCCAGGGCTACGAGCATTTTGAAGGCATCATCGAGTCGGAAACCTGGTTCGGTCCGCTCTTTACCAACATTCGGCTGACCCGCACGAACTCACCGGTCGAGTTCCACGTCCGCTACCCGCTGTTCCAGGTCCAGCCGCTGCTGCGCGAATGTTACAGCGGTACCTCGTTCGAGGTCGTGGGTTTAGCAGAAATGAGCGCGGCCAATTGGCAAGATTTCGAGGCGACGATGAAACCCAATACCGATCAGATGCGGATGCTTGGACATTACGCCGTCGATACGCGACGACGTAGCAAAAGGAAGTCAGAAACGCTGCCTAACAACAGTGCAGCCCTCCCGAGCGGACGAATAGCTTCAGCGGGCAGCTTTAAGAGCGCGTGGTCCAGGCTGCACGGCCAACAGGCAACTCGAGAGGATCGCAACGAACGCCCAGCCAACTTAGCAAGTCTGGTATTTCGTGAAATAAAACGACACCGCCGATAACTGCTATAACCAGACGTAGGAATGTATAAGGACCAAGACTAGAAGCGCTAGCGTATCGTACCGCTACTATCCCTGCGTACATCCCTACGGGTCCAAATATTAGCACGCCGGATAACCAAGGCCAGACCGTACGCTCCGGGAGCGCCGTCGTAGCCAAAACCGGAAGGTTGCAGATGACGGCGACGGCATTCACGTAGAACATCGTGGTCAATTCGGAGTCGCCGCCGGGGCGTTGCAGATATTTGTTCAACACGAATGAGAGGCCGTTAAAACCGGTACCGAGCAGAGCGATCAAATAAACAATATTCCCGTCGAGGAAAGCCGGCTTGACGATGAATAAGGCGCCAACAATCCCTATGGCAGTGGCCGCCCATTTGAGGGGTGCCACGCGTTCGTTTAGAATGAGCACGGAGAACACGGCAATGTAAGCCGCCTGGGTGTAGGAAATCGCCGTTGCATCAGCAAACGGCAGGTGGGCGAAGGAGTACATCAGCACCCATAGATATATGACCGACACAAATCCGCGCAGCATTTGCAGCGGCAGCTGCTTGGTTTTCAACACCGACCAGCCGGTTTTCCAGGTAAGGGACCCAACCAGCAGCAACCCGGCACTGCTGCGCAGCAGCGCCAGCTGCATGGCCGAGGCGCGCGACCCGAGGTGATGGATCATCGCAGTCTCGATTGCGAACAGGATCGCCTGACCGATCATTAATCCAACGGCAAGACGCTGATTTTTCATGATCTACCCCCTGCGGGGTTTAACAGGCGGCGTCCGTCTCCGCAATGCGAGCCAAAGGAGCAGCGCGGACATGACGATGAACCCACGCGACGCCGCGACCACGAAAGGGTGCATCGACTCGATGATCAGTCTCTCGCAGAAATCTGGCGCGTATGCCGGCTTTCCACCCGGCTAAGCGTCGCCATCTCGCCTCGCCAATGTCGCCTTAGGGCAACTGCCGGCATAGTTGGCGCGATGCTGCTTCGGCAGATTGGCGCCGATTCCGGGCGTTCGCGCGATGGGAATCGAGCGCCTGGGCTCGTACCCTTTACCGTCGATTGTTTTCGTCGACGGCGACCTATGCCCAAAGGGGAAGATCGTGGTGTGACGCTAGGGGCTAACCGTTCGCGGCAGGGTCGGGATGTAGCAAGCGTAGGGCGGATGCAATCCGCCATCTTGGCGAGTGCATCCGCCCCGACGTCTACGTTGCCGTCCTCGTTCTTATGGTTCAAAACGGACTATCGGGAAGCGTACGATGTCTGACAACGCAACCGGCCCAATAGACGAAAAGAAGGGGTGACATGTCTGAAAACTTCGATTTCATCGTCGTGGGCGGCGGCTCCGCGGGTGCGGTGATCGCGTCGCGTCTCTCCGAAGATCCGTCGTGCCGGGTGGCGCTGATCGAGGCCGGCGAGCGGCCGCCTGAGGTGTCGTTGATGCCGGTGGCTCCCGCTGCCATGCAGTTGAACCCGGCCACGGACTGGATGTACACGGCCGACCCCGGGAAAGCCGGCCTCGGGCTCAATGGGCGGCGCATCCCGGTGCCGCGCGGCAAGATGCTGGGCGGCTCGTCGAGCCTCAACTACATGATGTATGTGCGCGGCCATCCGGGCGACTTTGACTCGTGGGCCGCGGGCGGCGCCACCGGGTGGAGCTATGCCGAGGTGCTGCCCTATTTCCGCAAGAGCGAGGGACTGGCGCCCAACGCCGACATCCCGATCGATATGCCCGCGCACAATTCTGCCGGCCCTCTTGGGGTCTCCGCGCGCGCCCCGGCGCTCCAGGGCGCCAGCGAATTCGTCGAGGCGGCGGTAGCGGCGGGCATCCCGCGCGGTGACTACAATGGACGCGACCGGGGTGGCGCTGCGGGTGCGGTTTCGCTGACCCAATACACGATACGTCAAGGCAAACGGTCGAGCACCTACCACGCCTTCCTGGAAGGCGAGCCGGAGCAGCGGCCAAACCTCACGATCATCACCGGCGCGCAAGCCACCCGCGTGGTCCTCGAAGAAGAGGCCGGACGATTGACCGCCACCGGCGTCGAATATCGCACCGGCACTGGCGAGATCCTGATTGCGCATGCCGGCAAGGAAGTGATTTTGAGCGCCGGTGCGATCGGCTCGCCTCACTTACTGCTGTTGTCCGGTATTGGGCCGCGGCCGGAACTGGAAGGAGTTGGCGTTCACTGCCTGCTGGATCAGCCTCATGTCGGCAAGCATTTGAAAGACCACCTGGACGTCCCGTTGTTCTTTCCCGCGCCAGGGGCAGGTGTGTCGATGAACGAGGTCGCGCTCTCGATGGGACCCGAGGCTCTTCGCGGACCCGGGGGACCGCTGCCCGCCGATCCCGCCGATGATGCGAAGCTGCCGGCCGAGCTTCAGAGCATGAAGCAGGAAGCGGAACGGCGGATCACCGAGTGGAAGACGACCGGGCAGGGCCTGATTGCCTCATCCCTGGTCGATGCGGTGGCTTTTTGTTCGACCGGGCTTGGCGACACGCATAGCCACGACACCGAGATCATCTGCTTTGCCACCGGCGGCAATGACGACCTCGTGCGTTTATGCCTGAACGTCGACACCTCGCTTTACTTCGACGACGTGTCGAAGCGCTTGGCGCCGGACGCGGAAAGCATTTACCTGCTTGCCAATCCGGTGCTGCCGCACAGCGAAGGCGAAATTGTTCTCGCAAGCGCCGATCCCAACGTTCACCCGACGATCCGCATGAACTATTATGACGATCCGCACGATATGAAGGTCATGGTCGCGGTGATGCGCCGGGTCTTGGACATCGCGGAGCATTGGCCGGGAAACCGCAAGATCGGCCCGGTGATGATCCCGCCGTTCCTCGCGGAAAAACACGGATATGTGACCGGTACGGAGCCCAGCGATGCGTTGCTGGAGGACCTCGCCCTGCATTTCTCGCTAACCGTCTACCACCACACCTGCACGTGCCGGATCGGCGACGTCGTCGATCCGCGCCTCAGGGTGCTGGGGGTGGGAAAGCTGCGCGTGGCCGATGCGAGCGTCATGCCCAACGTGACCAGCGGGAACACTAATGCGCCGTCGATCATGATCGGCGAAAAAGCAGCGGAGATGATCGCCCGGGACCACGGCGTGAAGCTGAAGGAGTTTGTCGGCGAGCATTCCGTCAGCCGCCACTAAAGGGCCTGTTAAAGGTCGAATGTAATGCGGCGTGATCGAGGACGCTCTGATCTCTCGTTTGCTGCGGCGCCAGCCCGACCTCAACGCGCAGATGCGTCCGAAACCGAGAAGCTCTCGGGCGCCTCGTGGCGCTGGGTCCGGTCCCACATAATCGTGTAGGCGGCCTCCAAATTCCGCGTGACCCGGGCTGTATCGAACAAGGGTTCGGTCCCCCGATTGCGGGCGAGTTTCGCCCTGACTGCGGTAAGACGTTCGGGATCGCGCGCCAACGCAAGCGCCAGCGCCTCATATTCGGCCAGCGACAACGTTACCAATTCCGGTAGGCCGATCGCGTGAAGCTGGCTCGCGGCCACGCGGGCGAAGGCTGTGTTGCCTTGGCATGTCAAGACAGGCAGCCCTGCCCAAAGTGCATCGTTCGCGGTAGCGTGCGCATTGAAGGGCAGCGTATCCAGAAAGACATCGGCCAGCCGGTGGCGCGCGAAATAATCGTCTCTGTTCGGCACATGCGGTGCGAATACAATCCGGTCTGGCGCAATGCCGCGGGCTCTTGCCTCACGCAGCAGATTACTCATCGCGGCGGTATCGGCGTGACGAAGCCACAGGATACTGCCGTCGACTGCGTGCAAGAGGCGCATCCACACATCGAATATCTCCGGTCCGATCTTGTAAGTGTGGTTGAAGCAGGCGAAGACGAAGCCCTCTTCCGGCAATTCCGCTTCGACGCGGCTTGGCGTTCTCTCCGCGATCCGGTTCTTGTTGTCGTTCGGCATATAGCAGTGGGGCAGATACACCACTTTCTCGCTGTAGTGGACCTGTTGTTCGTCCGGAATCACGATGCGGTCGGTCACAATGTAATCAATGAAGTGCGCGCCCATCGTGCCGGGATATCCCAGATAGTTCACCTGCACGGGCGCCGGTCGATGGGCGAGAATTCCGGTGCGCCTGTCACCGGTGTTCCCCTTCAGATCGATGATGATGTCGATCTCCAGCTCGCGCAACAACGTCGCGGCTTCGCGGTCGGTCATGGCATGCACGCTGACGAGGTGGCCAAATGCGGTATCGATCCGTCGGCGCATCTCGCTCCCATCGCCGGGACCCAGCAAAATCCCGGTGGTTTCGAACCGCGTCGTATCGTGATGTTCGAAGACCCCCGCGATCAACCAGGTAGTGGGGTCGTGCAATTCTACAGACATATAAGCGACGCGGACCCTGTCGTGCCGGTAGCGCTCGCCGCGCCACAGCGGCTCCAGTGACTGCGAATACGCCCGTGCCCAAAATCGCGCAAAGGCCAAGGCCTCCGCGTCGGATTCGCAAATGGCTCGATGAAAGAATGGCGAGATCATGTGCAGGCCCGCCCTCAGGCCTTCCGTGATCCGCCGTTTGTCGTCTTCGCGTCTGCGCCAGTCACAGGAATGCAGTCGGGCATGGATGCCCACCCGCGTCGCGTCAGCGTCCCCGGGATCGAGGCTTAGCGCGCGATCGCTGGCCTCGACCGCCTCTTCGTAACGTTTCGAATCGTAAAGATGAACGGCATGGATCGCCCAGCCAGCGGCGTTTTCCGGGTCGGCCAGGGAATCCGCGAGGTCCACCCCCTTACCGGTGGTGCCCGTCAAGGCGGACAACGGCAGATGCGAGCGCCGAATCCGCAACGCCGCAATGTCATGCGCAATCTTGATCGGGAAATAGGCAAAGCTCAACTTACTGGGCAATGCCGTCCTCGCGACATGGTGCGGCGTTGGCAGGAACACCGTCCGTGCCAGGTAGCGTGTCCGCTGCACAAACCCCTCATGCAGACGCTGCCGATCCATGAAGAGCGCCTTGCCGCTTCGTGGGCCTACTGGCCCCTCGAGCTGCCAATACGCCATAATGCGTTCTAGCATCGGTTCGATAAGTCGGTCGGCGCGTTCCGCCGCGATGATCGCCTCGGGAACGGCCGAATTGAAATGTCTGCGCGCCAGCGACGTCGCCAGCAGAAGCATGCGTAGGCAGCCTTGCGCACGTGCGTGTTCTACGATGGCGATCCAGTCGAGCTTCGAGTGCGAACCGATGAATGCAGCGACGTCACAGGCCCACTTGAGACTCCACCACATCTCCTGAGCGCCCAAGATCGCCAGAACGAGAAGATTGTCTTCCGGCGCCAGTGTCCGCATGCTGCGATCGCCCAGATGCGAGCGTTGCACCCGGCGCCATAACCCGGCGTAGTCGATATCGAAAGCCATGTTCAACCGCGTCAGCCGCGTATGAGGCTTGGCGACGGTCCTTGGGGTCTTCTTGAACAGAATCTCATGACCCTGAAGGCGCTGGATCATCGCAAACTGCGCCGCGGTCAACTGTCCTTGGCGCTCGTATCCGAGGCGCTCAGGGTCGCGATGGTCGGAACAATATCGGGTTCTCGAATGAGGAAATGCAGACTGTCGAGTATGCGAAGACCTAGGTCGCCGTAGGCCTGGATCGCCAGGACCGGGCCTTTGAACGGGATTGCCTCGACACCGTTCGCCGCCAAAGCTTCGAGCATAGCGGTCAGCTCATCGAACAGCGCGCGGTTTCGCCTGCGTGTCCGGTCAATGATCACGCTGAAGGCATCGAGGATGTCGTCTGGCACCATGTCGGACGCGACGCGAGACAAGGCTCGCCCCGCCAACCCGGCCACCTCATGGTCTATTGCCTTTTGCGCAAAGCGCCTCCAGTCGATGTCGTCGGTCACCATCTGGCTAATCATAGCCGCGGCCTGTCGCTCTGGACGAAGGCAAGCCAGAAGAAGCTGAAACTCGATCGTTTTAACCGACATTCCGCGGATGGCCGTCGGTTTCAACGGCCTCTTGCGAACGACAGGCACCGTTTGGCCCTCGCGACAACGTCCTGGTCGGATCCTCTGAGCGCATGGCCTGGACTTTTTCGGTCCGCCCAGCCGAGGAGATTGATCGAGCGAGCGGCGGAACGGTCCGCCGGCGGGCGCCTCGCGTGATGAGCCACATTGCGACACCAGTAAAGGCGAATATCGCTGGCAGGAGACCGGAGACGCAGACGAGGATGCGCCAGACCCAGCCGAGACCCTGTCCGAAATGAATCGGGTCCTGCCAGGCGAGAACGGTCTGGGCTGGGGCGAAACGCCGAGGATCGATGAGCTCGAGCAACTCGCCCGACCAAGGATTTATCAGTGCAGCCGCCTCGGGCACGCCGCGTCCGTCACCCGGGTGCACGAAGGAGACCCGATAGGGCTGTTCGGGCAGCTGCGGAAGCCGGATCGAGATAAGCCGCGCGCCGGGGGTCGTCGAGAGTGCTATGGCTATCGCGCGATCGGCATCAATGCGTGGCGTCCCCTCGCCTCTCACAATCGGCGCGGAGCTGCTGGTGTCGCGGCTGGGCAGCAGTGTCTTGATGGCGGCACTTACCGTCTGTGGAAAGGCGAGATACACTCCGCTGAAACTCACGGATATGAACACGAAAAAGGTCCAGATGCCGATTGCACCGTGCAGGTCACGGTACAGGCGCAGCCCCCGTGCGCCGCGCTTAACGAGGAAGGCAGCCCGCCAGCGGCTTCGCCCGGGCCACCATAGGATCAAGCCGCTGATCCCGAGCACCAGCATGGCGAGACCGAGCCAACCGACATAGATCCGGCCGGCGCGGCCCATCAGCAAGTTCCCGTGTAGCCGGATGACCACACGGAGGAAGCCTGGGAAGGGCTCATGGCGCCACCGAACCAGATCGAGAGAGACCGGATCCACCAGCACGCCGATTACACGGGGTTCCTTTGCGGCGCCTCCGAACGCAATAAGGCGTAGTGTCGCCGGCTGCTCGGGCGCAGTGGGCGCCTCATAAAGGACTGGCGTAAACTCTTTGCCGATCCGCGTCTGCACCGCAGCGATGATCTGCGTGACAGTATGAGGTTTGCCTGCCTGGGTGCTCAGGCGCGGTGGCGGCTCAAGCAGGTTCCCGAGCTCCTCACGGTACACGAGTATGCTGCCGGTCACGCCGAGCACTACGAGTGGCACGCACAGCACCAGCGCTACCCACAAGTGGATCTGGCGCAACACGCGGCGTGCTCGTCGGTACAGACCCACGCGCCACTCGGATGGGGCGTGAACGAAAGATTGGTCACTCATCGGCCTGGACCCAATTGGAACCACCGAAGAGGTTTTCAACTAGATCCCGTAGCTTCCACGACCAGCTGTGCGGCCGTCTCGAGCGAAGAAAACGTCAGCTCGTAGCACTCGATGCTCGCAATCCAGCTAACGAGTTGTCGGACGTTCTCGTAATCGAGACGCTGGCGCAGCGCCAGACACTCGCCCATTAGGCGGCCCAGCGCCTCGGACCGCTTGACCCGCGCCAGCCGGGTCGGCGCGTCCTGCTCGTAGCGGGGAAAAATGATATGCCTGACGGGCATCGCAATCTGTTCCGCGGCATCGGCAGGAGGAGGGAGGTAGTGCAGCACCTTCCCGTCGCTGCGGACATGAACAGGGAGCGACAAAATTTCGGGGTAATAGCGGGCCATCAAATCCCATCCCGTGCTCTTTATGCACATTGCCAGCGGCATCGGCGACACGTGGAAAGTGAACGGCTCGATCAGGGCCACTTCGTCGGAAAAGTACCGGAACCCGCGATGGACGAGGGCCGCGGTAAGCGAGGATTTGCCGCTCCCCGCAGCGGCGGGCAAGAGGACGCAGCTTGCCCCGGTCCCCACTACGCCGGCATGGAAGTAAAAGAGGAAATCGTGCGCATTGATTGCCGATTGCCACAGCGCGGCCTTCACGATCGGGGCCATCTCGGAAAGCCGGGGCGCACGCCCGACCGCGACGCCGTCGCGATAGACGTCGCTGCGCAGGTGCCCGTTGTCCTGCATCTTGGCATTGATATCGATGACGATGGTCGGCGAGACGGGATCGTCCGTCGCTAGATGGCCGATGACCGACCTGACCAGGCGAACCTGTGCCAAGTGGCCGAACCTGATCAGCGCGCAGGTCTCGAGCAGCCGATAGCGCTGTTCCGTCACCGGCTCAAACGCCGCATAAGGCGCACAGTTTGCTGCCTGGCGCGCGGTCTCCGCGTCGTCGCCGGGTAAGGGTGTCGACGCAACCGGTGCCACCGGCCCGTCTTCGAGCATGCCGCACGACCTGAAGGCATCGAGCGTTGAGGTTACCCATTGTTCGGCCTCTTCCGATGCCACGAGCCCTTCCACCGCGAGGGCGTGCGGCATGCTCGCGGACGGGGTGCCTTTCTGTAGCTCACGAAATACCAATGCCGCCGGCGGGTTGAGGCTTAAGAGGTGCTGTGTCTCCTCGGAAAAAACGACTACATCGCCGTCGAGTGGCAGGAGCGCCAAGTTGGCCCGCAGCCTCATGCGCTTCCCCCAAGCCGACCTTGCAGTACTGCTTCCCGTTCCGTTCTACGCTTGCGGCGCATATCACGTTGACCTTGCGACATGAGGGACTATTCTTTACGCCTCTGGCGGATCGTAGCGCCAATCCAGTGTGCGGTTCGTCCTGCGAGGCGCGATCGATGTTGCTCTTTCGACGTTATTCACTGCCCATGGCGTATTTGTCTAACAGCAGGACCAAGCCGAGCTCCATCGCCTTAACCGCGCAAAAGCTGCTAAATGTGACATGTGCGGCGACACAGGTAAACAGCGTCGGCGCCAGTTTGCGATTTTCCGGGAGGATGAACGGCGCGTGGCGAACCAACAAATCCAAGGCATAATCGAACGCCGCGACATCGCAGGCGGCCGTTGGCGCCCGGGTTCGCGGTGATGAACGTCGAGCCGGGCGCGTCGGCTCCGGCACCCGCCGACGGAGCAGGGAAACGTCTGATCGTCGAGGGATGGCGCTTTCTTCCACATTCGTATGCGATCGTCAACCAGTGGCAGCTTCTCGCGCTGTTGCGCCGGAATATCGTTCTCAAGGTTGTCGACGTGCCGTTCTATCGCCCCTCCTGGCAAGTGCAGGAGGGATTGTTCGAACCGTCTGCGGAGCAGGCGCTAAGATCGATCGAGGTCGCCCAGCCCGCCGAGAGCGCGGACGTCACCCTCAGAGTGTTCTCTCCGTTCACCTTTTCGCCGTCGCGTTCCCGCCTGACAGCAGTATTCGCAACCCTGGAACAACAACTTATTCGGAAATTTCAAGTATCAGATTTGCGAGAATACGAGCGGCTGCGACGCGGTCCGCCACCTGCTAATGTCAAAGCCGTCACGCCTTCACAGTGGTCGGCCGAGGGATTTTACCGGGCCGGCTTTGTTAGGGATCAGGTTCTCGTTGTTCCGCATGGCGTCGATACCGCGACGTTTCACCCGATGCCGGATATCCGCAACGACATCCGCAGAGGGATTCCGATTTCCGACGGCGAGTTCGTATTCCTCAGCGTCGGCGCAATGTCCGGCAACAAGGGGATTGACCTACTTCTACGCGGCTTCGTGGAGGTCTGCCGAAAATTTCCCTATACACGCCTCATCCTGAAGGGGATGGACCACCTATACAACTCACGTGCCTTACTACTCAAAGCTATACGGGCCTTATCTGCTGGCGATCAGAAACTGGTCTTGGAGAGAATGACATATTTAGGGGATTCTTTATCGCATCAAGCCATGGCGACGCTGTATCAGGTTGCAGATGTTTACGTATCCCCTTACCGGGCAGAGGGATTCAACCTGCCGGTGTTGGAAGCAGCGGCCTGCGGAATCCCGATTATCTGCACGCACGGCGGACCGACCGACGACTTCGTTACCGACGAATTTGCCCGACGAATAGAAAGCGGAACATCGGTCATCACGATAGACGGACGACATGCCTCGCGGTTGGATCCCAGTCTGGAGCATTTGATTGCCCTGATGACCTCTGCGATCGAGGACAGTCGTCTGGCGCAAGCAGGCAGCCGAAGCTGGCCCTCGCCATGTTCGTGTGCGTTACACCTGGGATTGCGCGGTCGATACGCTGATTAGGAAACTGCTAAACTGAATGGCCGGGTGGAATAGGCGCTTCTAACTCTAGTTCAAGCCGTTCCAGTACGCCATTCCAATCCCCGCGCGCTTTCTGGCGAAACAGCCGCATTGTAGGATACCAGGGGCTGTCGTCCCTATCCAGCAGCCAGCGCCAATCAGGGACCCAGGTAAGCAACACCCAGACCGGGATCCCCAGCGCACCTGCGAGATGAGCGACACCCGTATCGACGCTTATGACAAGATCCATGAGAACGCACAATGCCGCAGTGTCGCTGAAGTCGGCAAGCGCATCCCCGGTATAAAGGACGCCCGCACGGTCCAACCCAGTGTGCTCCGCGTCGGTCACCTCTTTCTGCAAGCTTATGAATTCGAAGCGTGGATTGAACAACCGCCGGAACAGCTCAAACTCTATGCTTCTGCCCTTGTCTGGTATTGGATTCCCGCGCCAAACTACGCCAACTCTCGATTTGGTTTTTCTGCCGAGCCGATGCTGCCACGCTGCTACTTTTTCTTCATCAGCAGAAATATAACTCGCACTGGGTATGCTTCCGATATCCGTCTTGAACGCCAGCGGGAGGCTCATCAGAGGACAGTGGAGATCAAACTGGGGAATCTCGATATCGAAATCGACAATATGTGCGCCAGCATTGAGACCCCGCATCAATGTCTGTAATTCTTTCTGTGGCGCGAATAGGACTCTCGCGCCGGCGTCTTCCAAAAGCCTTATGTAACGGCAGACGTGAATGACGTCGCCGAACCCCTGCTCCCAATCGACCAGGATAGTCTTTCCCGCGATGTCGGTCTCGCCCAACCATAAAGGCTTGCCCCACCTGCGGTTTCCAACAGGTCGCCTCCTCCTAGTCTTGCGCGCTTCGTAACCACGCCATCCGATGTCGAACTGTCCCGTCAGGAGATGGATGAGTCCTTTGGCGTAGCTCGCCTCGGGATAATCCGGCTGTAACGCGAGCGCCCTGTCAAAACTTTCCATCGCTTCATTAAAGCGCTTCAGTTCGTGCAGCGCGACGCCGCGATTGCAGTAGGCCTCGGGGTAGTGCGGATTCAGCGCAATAGCCGTATCATAACTCTCGATTGCATCATCGTAGCGCTTGAGTTCTTGAAGCGCATTGCCTCGATTGTTATGGATCCCAGCGCGATCGGGCAAAAGCGCGATGGCGTTCTCGAAGTCTTGAAGGGCCTCATCGAAACGCTCGAGCCGTTTGAGGACGACCCCACGATTGTTGTAGGCATCGCCGTAGTCGGAGTTCAGGGTGATTGCCTTCCCATAGCTCTCGATCGCGTCCTCGAAACGCTCCAGGGATTGGAGCGCATTCCCACGATTGCTGTATGCGGCCGCGTAATCGGGCTTCAACGCGATGGCGGTCTGGTAGCTCTCGACCGCGTCCTCGAAGCGACGCAGGGCTTGGAGCGCATTCCCTCGGCTGTTGTATGGCTGCGGGTAATCGGGCTTTAATTCGATTGCTTTATCGAAGCTAGCAACTGCGTCGTCATAGCGCATCAACCTTAGCAGGACATTGCCACGCGCATTGTATGCCTCCGGATAATCCGGTTTCACCGCAATCGCCTGCTCGCAATTCTGGAGCGCGGCTGCGAGGGGATCGGCGCTATTGAGCGGCGCGGCGGCAAGGGAGAAACTTTGTTGCAGGGGTTCCAAGCAAGGCCTCCTTAACCGCCGAATTTTATAAAACATCGCAGTGCAGTTACTGCAGCCCGGTCAGGCCGGATGTTTCAGCGCCGAATTCGAAAGAACCTGCCGCCATGACTAGGCGAGGCTCACTGGCGCGCAGTCAACGGCAAAGCTGGTCGCCGGTAAGCCGCGCTGCTGACGCTCCCACATGATCGTGTAGGCGTGCTCGAGATCACGCGTGAAGCGCGTCGTATCGAATAGGGGGTGGGTGTCGCGATTACGCTTCAGCTTTTCCTTGATGGCCGCAAGCCTTTCGGGCGCGCGCGCCAGTACAAGCGCCAGTTCCTCATATTCGACCAGCGATGCCGTCACCAGCTCCGGCACGCCGGCCGCGTAAAGCAGGCTCGCAGCAACACGACCAGCGAATGTGCTGCCAGGACAGGTCAGCACCGGCAGTCCAACCCAGAGCGCATCGCACGCGGTAGTGTGTGCATTGTACGGAAGCGTGTCGAGAAAGAGATCAGCCAGGCGGAGCCGGGCGAGGTGGTCTTTCCGCTTCGGCACTCGGGGACCGAACACCAGCCGCTCCGGCGCAACCCGCCGGGCGGCGGCCTCCCGCTGCAAATTAACCACTGCGGCGTCTATCGTGGAACTAAGCCACAGCACGCTGCCCTCGACCGCTCGCAAGAGCCGCATCCAGATTTCAAACAACTCGGGGGTGATTTTGTAAGCGGTGCTGTGGCAGGCGAAGATGAAGCCGGTTTCCGGCAATCCTACCTCGGTGCGTGTTGGTGTATACTTCGCGATCCGCCTTTTCCTGTCAGTCGGAAAGAAGGTATGTGGCAGATGGACGACCTTCTCGCTATAATGGATGTGATGTTCTTCAGGGATCACCACCCGATCGGCGATGATGTAATCGATGAAAGGCATACCCGTAGTGCCCGCATAACCCAGATAATTCACCTGTAGGGGCGCCGGCCGAGCAGCGACGATTTCTGTGCGCTTGTCTCCCGCATAGCCATTTAGATCGATGGCAATGTCGATCTCACAGTCGCGCAACAAGGTAGCGACTTGGGCGTTGCTCATGGCCTGTGCTTCAACGAAGTGATCGAGCGCGGATACGATCCGCCGCCGCGTGTCGCTTCCGTCATCTGGGTTCAGCGATACCCCCGTGGTCTCGAAGCAAGTCTTATTGTGGCCCTCGAAGCAGCCAGCAATCGCATTTACCGAGAGAGTGTCGCGGAAATCCGTCGAGATATAGGCGATACGGATTTTATCGTGGTGGTAGCGTTCGCCGCGCCATAACGGCTTTGCAGACGGCGGAACTGTCTTTGCCCAAAGTTTCGCAAGGGCGAGGTTCTCAGCTTCGGAGTCCGATATGGCCAGATTAATGAACGGCGTGATGATGAGCCGGCCGGCTTTCAAACCGTTATCAATTCGCTGTTTGATGGTTTTGCGCCGGCGCCAGTCGCAGACGAATAGCAGGGCATGGATTCCGATGCGCGCCGCAGCGATATTCTTGGGATCAAGGGCAAGGGCGCGATCACTCGCCTCCGCGGCTTCTGCAAAACGCTGTAAGTCTGAAAGGACGTACGCGTACCTTGTCCAAGCTTCCGCGTCTTCCGGATCGAGCGCGAGTGCTTTATCGATATAAGGAAGGGCCGCTGCTCGCCGGCCGGCAGCACTCATTGCCCTGGCACGATCTATCCAATTAGCGGAGTAATCGGGCGCCAGTGCGGTTGCGCGATCATAGCAGGCAATTGCCTCTCGGTACCGATGGAGATCCGATAGTGTACGACCGAGATTGCGCCAAGCCGACACGTCGACTGGATTGTCGGTTAGGGCCTTGCTCGCGGCCGCCAACGCATTCTCCGTTGCGAGGCGCAGGTCTTGATTTGGAGTTCGCTTCGAGAGTTCCCCCAATTTTAGCGAGAATCTCATGATTGCCAATGCGTGTCTGGTGTACGATCTCGCGAAACGCCTCGAGGATGTCTTGCGGCACCATACCGGGAGCGACGCAGACCAATGTATGGGCGGCAAGGCTCGCGACCCCGCGGTCGACCGCCGTCCGCGCGAAGATTGTCCAGTCAATGCCCTCGCCGAGGATCTGCCGGATCGTGGCTTTGTCTTCATCGGTGGTAGTAAGCCCGGCGCAGGCCAACAAGAGACGTGACTCACCCGATATCGATTCTCTTTGCGCCACGCTCTCACCATTCAAGGATGGCTTGCCGGGTGCGGTACCAATGAAATTGCTTTGTCAATGCCGAAGGACTCGCAGCGTTGGGCGTACCATCTAGGCGGCGCACGCTGCTGTGCGATCAACGGCAAAACTGGCCGCCGGTAAGCCATCCTGCTGACGCTTCCACATGATCATGTAGGCGGACTCGAGATCACGCGTGAAGCGCGCCGTATCAAACAGGGGTTCTGTGTAACGCTTGCGCATCAACTTCGCCTTGATCCTCGTCAGCCGGTCGGGATCTAGCGCTAACGCTGTTGCTAGGTTCTCATATTCAACAAGCGATGCGGTCACTAGCTCCGGCAGTCCGATCGCGTGGAGGAGGCCCGCAGCGACACGCCCCGGGAACGTGTTACCCAGGCAAGTCACCGCGGGCACTCCAACCCAAAGCGCATCGCAAGCGCCGGCGTGTGCGTTATACGGCAGCGTATCAAGAAAAAGATCGGCCAGCTGAAGCCGTGCCAGATGGTCCTTTGCCTGCGGTACGCGCGGGGCGAATACCAGCCGTTCCGAAGCAACGCCACGGGCATTTGCTTCACGCCGCAAATTAACTAGCGCCGCCGGATTCGGCGACTTCAGCCATAATACGCTGTCATCGACGGTTTTCAGCAGACGCATCCAGATGTCGAAGATCTCGGGAGTGATCTTGTATTCAGAGTCGTGACAAGCGAAAACAAAGCCGGTGGTCGGCAACCTTGCGTCAGTGCGGCTTGGGGCTTTTGGCAAACTCTGACGCGTTCTGTCATTCGGCATGTGGGTGTGCGGCATGTAGACGACCTGTTCCACGTAATGAACCCGGTGCCGGTCCGGAATCACGACAGGGTCTGCGATGATGTAGTCAAAGAACGTTAAACCCATGGTGCCAGGATAGCCCAGAAAGCTAACTTGCACCGGCGCCGGCCTGTGGGCAAACATCCCGGGGCGACCGTCTCCCGAGTTGCCGTTCAGGTCGACGACAATGTCGATTTCCTGTTTCCGCAACAGCTTGGCGACCTCGAGATCGTTAAAGGCTTGAACATCGATGAAGCGATCAAATGCGGCTGTAATGCGCCGGCGCATCATGCTTCCGTCGTCCGGACCCAGCGAAATAGCGGTTGTCTCAAAACGGGACCTGTCATGATGTTCAAAGCAGCCCGCCATCACCTCCGAGAGCACATGGTCGCGGAAGTCAGTCGAGCTATAGGCAATACGGATCTTATCGTGGGCATATCGGTCGCCGCGCCATAACGCCCCAGTTGGTTTCAGTCCCCTGGTCGAAATTCGGGCGAGCGCAAGGCTTTCCGCTTCCGAGTTGGATATGGCCCTGTGGTAAAAGGGTGTTACAATTGGCCGGCCCGCCTTCACCTCCTCGCTGACCCGGTGCTCATCGGCTTCGCGCCGCCGCCAGTCACATGCCCGTAGCCGGGCCTGGATGCCCACGCGTGCCCCGGCGACATTGTCAGGGTCGAGCGCGATCGCCCGATCGCTGGCGTCGATTGCCTGGGCATAACGTCGCGACCTGAACAATCGCGCGGCATAAATTGCCCATTCCTTGGCGTCCTGCGAATCGGTCGGAATATCCGAAACGTCTATCGTGGCGCCGGTCGCCTCGATTGCGGCCAAGCGCCTCATCCAAATGGTCGTATCATGGGGCGCATTCGCTAGCGCCTGGTCATAATAGGCAATCGCCTCCCTATGGCGCTTGAGTCCGACGAGGGCGTCGCCAAGACCCCGCAGCGCCGCAGGATCGTTCGGGGCTCGGGCCAGCGTGCTCTCTGCATCCCTCTGAGCTCGCCGGTATCGCCTTATGGTCAGCTTGGTTTCAGTGGAAGCCGGGATGACGGCGAGAGCGATCTCAGAAGCTGCGAGCGCATACGGTAGACGCCCCACCGGCGCGAGCGCTCGCCAAAAGGCTTGCCACAGCGGCAGCGCTACCAGGTCATGGGCGAGCTTGATTGGGATATAGGCGAAGCTCAAACGGCGCGGTAAGGGCATGGAGATGACATGGGGCGGCCCTGGCAGGAAGACGGTCCGCGCCAGATAGCGCGCCTGCCGCACGATCCCGTCTTGGAGCCGCAGCCAATCCATGTTGATCAACTTGTCGCTTGATGACTGCGCGGGCTCGTCGGCCTGCCACTGTTCGACGATGCGGCGGACCATCGGCTCAATGGCTGGGTCCCTGCGCTCGGCGGTGATGATGGCATGTGGAATAGTCGAGTTAAAATATCTGCGCGCGAGTGATGTCGCCAAAAGGAGTATGCGCAAGCAGCTTTGCGCGCGCGCGCGCTGCGCGACAGCGGCCCAGTCGAGATTCGGGAACGACGCGACGAAGCCGGCGAAGTCGCACGCCCATTTCAGTCTCGGCCACATCTCCTTCCCGCCATGAACCGCCAGAAGCAGCAGGCCGTCTTCGGGCGCCGGGGTCAGGAACGTACGGCCATTCACCCTAATCCGCTGGGCCCGGCCCCACAGGCCGGCATAGTCGATCTTGAGCGCCATCTTCAGCGGAGTGAGGCGCGTGTGAGGCTCAACCGCTGTCCCGCTGGACTCCCCGAGAATGATTTCCTGGCCCTGCAGGCGATGGAGCAGATCAAACTGCGCGGCCGTCATCTGTCCCGTGCGCGGGTAACCAAGATGCTTCAGGATCGCAATCGTCTTCTCCAGATCCTCGTCGCGAATGAGGAAGTCCAGATCCCTGAACTCGCGAAGCCCAAGGTCACCAAACACCTGGATGGCGAGAAGCGGACCTTTGAACGGAATTGCTTCGACCCCGTTCTTCGCCAGAGCGTCGAGCAGTCTGGCAAGCTCGTCAAACAGCGCGCGGTTTGCCCGGCTGGTCTCGTCCGTTATGGCGTGGAACGCACCCAGAATATCGCCCGGGATGTGATCTGGCGCCAAGCGCGCGAGCGTATGCGCTGCGAAAGTCGCAACCCCATGGGTCAGCGCCTTTTGGGCAAAAGACGTCCAATCGATGCCATCGGCAAGCAATTGCTGGATCGCCGCCTGCTTGTCTTGCGTGTTGTCGGTCCGGGCAGAGGCTAAGAGAAGGCTAAGTTCCGGCTTCAACTGCATGCCGTCCGACAACTCACAAGACTTCACGACAGTTGTATAGCCGCGATGGTTTTGCAAGATTTCCCGCCGCTGCTCAACAGCGCTCGACGATAATCGCGTGCGGCATCATCAGCCAGGCCGCACCAGGTCGTGCAGCATTCCTTTTGCTTGGTCCAGCCGTTGTTCGGCCACCAACACTTCCGCGAGATTCAAGGCGGCCGGCGTGAAATCCCGGTTCTTGTCGAGAATGCCACGAAAAATCTTCTCGGCCTCGGGCAGGCGCTTCTGCGCCAGGCGGACGGAGCCCAAGAGGTTCTGGATCAGCGGATCGTTCGGGGCGCTTGCCGCCAGCAACTCGGCCAACGCCGAGGCCTTGGCGAGATCGCCCTGCCGCAACGCGGCCATTGCCATCACCGCATCCGGCTCTTTTCCGGTAATGACCTTCTCGATCTCCGCAAGATCGCCTTGGGCGTTGCCATACATCATCATCAGGTCCGCCGGGTCCGCATCGGCGACCACTTTCGGGGGCGGGGCTTTGACCACTTCCTCATATAACTGAAGCACTTGATCGGGTTGGCCGCTTGCAAGATACGCGCGGGCGAGCTCGGTGACCGCTGACTGATCCCTAGGATTCGCCTTGACCGCTGGCTCCAGAAGTTTGATGGCGCTTGCCGGGTCCTTGCGTTGCAGCGCTATTTCGGCCCGCAAGCGCGCGACCCCGGGTACGTCCCGCTGGTGCCCTTGGAATTTTGCAAGGTCGTATTCAGCCGTTTCGAATTGACCAAGCCGAAACTTCACGACCCCGTCGAGGTAATAGCCGATGATCATATGGTCAAAGGCGGGGTTGAGCTTTAAGAGCAGGTCATTAGCTGCGGCCAGTTTGTCCTGACGCGCAAGCACAAGGGCGGCGAGAAAAACGATTTGGGAATGTCTGATCTCCCTGAGCGCCAGACCGACGTCCCGCTGCGCTTCGGCTAGCTTATTCGCGCGAATTAGCGCGTCGACACGGCCAGCCATCGCCGGAACGCTGGTCGGGTGTGTTTCGAGGACCTTGCTGAAAGCGGCGATGGCCCCGGCCGTATCGCCCTCGGCGAGGAGCAAATTTCCAGTCAGCCGCGTCACCGCTACTTCGTCGGGAGCGAGGGCCCGCGCCGCAGCGATCTCCTGGTGCGCCTCGGGCAGTTTTCGCGTCAAGATCAAAAAGCTGGCAAGCGAGAGATGCGCGCGCCAGGAACCAGAGTCGAGCGTAACTGCATCGCGCAGCAAGGGTTCCGCGCGGTTGAACTCGCCGAAGCCGAGGTGGGCGAGACCCAGGCTCATACGCACCATGGACTCGGCCTTGGGTTCACGTTGACCGGGCTCAAGCTCTCTAAACAGCACGTCGGATTTATTTTGCAGGAACAAGGCCCAGGCAAGCAGGGCGTCCGCCTCGTCGTTTCGGGTGCCATTGCCCCGCGCCGCGCGCGCTTCCACCTCTGCGCGGACCCAATCTCCTTTGTCGATGTAGATTTGCCCAAGCTGTAAATGCGCCTCGGCGTTATTCGGATTGGCTTTCACAACGCTCCGCAACTCGCTCTCCCGGCGGAGGAGATCGGCGGCCGTACCGGTTTTTTGTGCCGGTGGCGCGTCGGCGGCATGACCCGCCGGTAATGCCGCCAGCGCAAAGGCAGCGGTGGCCAGCGCCAAAACGAAACTTTTGATCCGAGTGAGGCCTAGCAAGCGCCTCTCCTGCAAAAGGGGACGAGGTCGACATCGAGGGAGGGCCCCGATCTCATCGGTCAAGCCAGCGCGGCACGGCCTACGGATCGCCAGCCGCCGCCGGATTGCATCATTGGATCTCGGCACCCTCCTCGCGCACCACAAGTCCTTCCTCGAGGAGCCGCTCCGCAAAGGCGACGCGCTCCTCGTCCGCCAACTCGCCCGGGATCTCGCGGATGACGTAGGCGGGGCGGTTCAAGGCAAATTCCAGCGCTTCGCGGAAGAAGGACGGGAAGACGATGGCGCGCGCACCGTAATTGAGGCGAACTGAGTCGGCGCCATCATGCATCTTGTAGACGATGCCGCGGCGCGCACCGACAACATCATCGATGGTGAGCGGTCTTGGCTGAAAGAAGTCTACGAGCTGATCCGAAACGTCGAGCGGATACGTCCTCACCAGCTCGTCCTTGTATTGCGCGACCACTCCGCGCAGAAATGCTTCATCGGCCAGTTCGCGGAATGCCCCCCTCAGGCGCTTTACCGTCGCATCATCGGGGGCTTGAAGGAACCCCAGCGGCAAGGTGTGGCGCAAACGGTCGTCCTGTAGGATCGCCGCCTTGACTGCCGCATAGAGCAGATCCTCCCAAAACACGCCGGTAACACCAAGCGTAATGTGAAGCGAGGGTTCCGACCCGCACTCGGCCGCGTGGACGAAGCCGCGCGGTATATAAATGAGGTCGCCCTGTTCGAGAACGAAAAAGTCGAGGTCTCCGCGGAGCTCACGGCCTTCGTCGTCCATCGAATCGTTCTTGGTGGGAAACACGCGACGCTGCTTTTCAATATTCCAGGATTTGGATCCCACTGTTTGAAGGATAAAAACGTCGTGGTTGTCCCAGTGCGGCCTAAAGCCTTTCCCGCTCGATGGCGTCAAGTAAAGGTTGACCTGAAACCGATGGCCCAACTCGGCGGCCAGCGCCCGGCAGAGCAGGCCCAGCTTCGGCTCCCGATGATGCAGTTGATCGAGGACGAGCGTGCCGCCCGCCCGCATGTCGCTGAGAACGGCCTCCAGGCCCTCCGTCACCTGGTTTTTGTATGATACGTTCTTGTTCGTGGCGGCGTTGGCGAGCTTGACGTAATCAGGCGAGCGGGTGATGGCTTCGTCGAAATCGCGGAGGGTAAACAGGTCGCCGTAGAACTCGGGATCCTTCCGATGCACGACCAGCGGCTGCTGCTCCCAGTAGCGCGATCGGAATTCTTCGTCCGCGACCGGCGCAACCAGGGTGGACAGCGACAGTTTTTGGAGGAAACTGCATGCCATCGGGAGAACGCTCCTCTATGTGCCGGCCAGCGCAAACGGCGGGCACTTGCCCATGTCGTCCGAAGCGAGGCTGAGTGTCGGATCGGGAAGCGTCGAAAGGCTTTTCATAACGAAATCCCTTGCGCGCTATCCACCCTTTTCTGTCCGGGAGAGCGTGTCAGTGCGGCATTTTGCTCCATCCGGCAATGAACTCGCTCAGCTTCAGCTCGCCGATTTTTTCGATGAGGCGGCTCTTGACTTCTGCCTCCGCCTCCGCGAGTGCCGCCGCCCCGTCGAGCCGCGTCAGCGGCGCCCTAAACAGCTCCTCGGATAGGAAGGGCCGCAACACTTCGTTGGCGGCATGCCAGCTGGTCGGCGGAAGGAAAAAGATGCCGAGATGAACGGACGTGCTCAATCCGCTCTCGCAGTGGTGCCAATTACCGGCGGGCACGAACAATAGATCCCCGGGCTCGAGCACCTCGTCGAAGATCGGTTCGGTTTGCGGCGGCGACTCTTTTGGCATACGCCGCAGCGGATTTGAGAGGGGCGGGCTAAAAATCTGCCAACGCTTGGTCCCCTCGACCTGCAGGATGACGAGGTCCTCGGGATCGTAATGCACCGGGAAAGCCCCAGCGCCCGCCCCCGACGTGACAATCGCGCCGACCCAGGACGCTTCCAGGGTCCGCGATCTGATCTCGCTACAGACGGCAGCCAAAGCTGGCACGTGCTCGTCCAAGTGAAGAACAACGACGCTGAAACCGTTTGCCAGAAACCCGTCCAGCTTCGCGGCATCGACCTTGCCCTTGGTCATCCACCGGCCGTCCGGGACAGTGACTGACTCTTTCGTCACACGGATATCGTCGCGTCGCTTGCCGGGATAACCCGCCTCGATCATGCGCCGAAGCGCCGGCCAGCCAAGCAGCGGCGCGTAGCGATCGCCGTTTGCGCCCGGCCGATAAGCCAATTCGCGTCGCCGCAGCAGCTCTAGGAATTCGGGCTCGGTCAGCGGTGAGACCAACTCCGCCAGCGTTGAAGGCGCCTCGCTCATCCGAGAGTCGTCATTTCCAAAAATCCCTGAGGCTAAGCGACACAGCGCCGACCCCTCCTGCTCATATCAGCTTAAGAAATTAGCCTCGCATAGGCAACAAGAAAAGCCAAATCAAGCCGTCGCTGTGGAACTTAATTAGCCTTAACGGCTACTATCTACGGGCACCGGCCAGCACGCCGCCTCACTCTGTCCGGCCGCAACATTCATTCAACTTCGGCAAAATCCCACCGCCAGCGATCGCCGCGCGCTGCGGGAGGGATGCTGTACAATTCGACAAATCCACCGACAAACGAAGCCCCCTGCCACGCTCGCGGCAGAGGGCACTCGCAAATGAAGATCTCCGGCGTTTACGCTTCCGAAGCGGACCTTACTGGCGCTCAGAAATTCGCCACCCCCGCTTCGGTCGACAAGCCGAGCAAGGGAAGAAAACTCGGAGTCTTCCGCCGGGGTTTAGACGTGGTCGTCCTGCTGTGGGGCGTTGTTAAAGCCGCTACCGAAATTGCTGCCCGTTTTAATGGCGTCGATGTCCTCTTCGGAATTGCCGAATGTGAAGTCATCGAGGATGTGGTGCACTGACGCGCTGTATGGCGAGATTTGCGCGAAGGCCTGCTTCGTCGATGCGTTCAACAGCAACGCAACAGCCGGGGCGGTGACTGCCACTTGGGCAGATTTCTTGACCAGTTCACGGCGGGACGGTGGCGTGATCTCTGGGCCGTTAATGTTATTTTCATCAGACATGTTTCACATCTCCTTGCGAGTTCGTCATCCCGGGCACGAAGCCGATCGAGACAATGCCTTTCCAAACCGGGTCGTACACGCAAGCAACGTTGCAAGACCCGGGCCAAACCGTGGAAAATGAAAATTTCCAACGTGTTAACAACTCGTCACGCCCCGCTCCGCGTCGTCAGGTGTAAAATTTTTCGACAGCATCTCGCGCCACGCTGCCTGCGCCCAGGCGGATGCGCATGCGACACGGCTTCAATTCAAGTACTTGATTCTTCTCATTTTGGGGCACGCCCGCGGAGGAAATCCCTGCTGCGGCGCGGGCTTTCCGGGGTGTAAAGATTTTCGACAAGCAGATGGGCGGCGGCATGCGAGGGGACCAGGGCCGAAAGAGTGCGGCCGACCCGGCGCGATCGGAGGCGACCATCGCCGACCGAAACAGCGCCCAAAGAGAGGTTCGGCGGGAGCGGTGTTGCTGGGTGTAAAGATTTTCGACAGGCAGAAGGGGGGCGGGCATGCGAGAGGACCGAAATGCTGGCCCAATTCCCTTGCGATCGACGGCCGATGTTGATCAACGGCGGGCATTGCCGATGAACGGGTGCTGGATGTCGGCCTCAATCCTGGCTACGCTCCAAACCCGCTGATCGTGAGGTATTGTACGACATGGAGGTGAATGGTTTTGTTTCAACGGTTCGGAACGGGTGCCGGCGTTCAGAGTACCGGCGGGAAGTCGCAGATCGTGTCCGATCCTCTGGCGACGCCCGACTGGTTCCCGATGAGGATCGACCCGCGGCGCGACGTCATGGTGTTCGTTCCGATGTCGAGAGACGCCTTCCGGCAGGCCACCTTTCTTGACCCTGATATAGTCCCAGGCGGCGCCACCACCCTTCTGACCCCAATGCCCAAGCTGCTGACGCGGCGCCCTTTGTGTCCGATTCAGTTCATCCTCCATGGCGGATTCGGCGGCTCGACCCTGTTGGCAAGGTATCTCGAGGAATTGCCGCATTGCCTCGTTCTGAAAGAGCCGGACGTGCTAGGCCAGCTTTCCAGTTTCAAAGATCAGCCGCTCGCTCCCGGCGAGCCGGATCGGTGGGACGACCAGTTCAAGGTTGTATTCGCCATGCTCGCACGCGCCTATCCCTCCGACACTGCCGTGGTCGTCAAGGCAACGGGCATGTGCAACTGGATGGCAAATTTTCTGCTCGATCACGACGAGAAGACGAAAATCGTCTTCATGTTCTCGCCACTCCGGCTGTTGCTTCTGCAAATCTTGAAGGTGGAGCGTCGCCGGCACTGGCTTCGCAAGTATATGGAATTCTTGGCCCGACCTATGTCGCAGGTGCAGTTCCTTATGGATCTGGAGGCGGAGAGCTTGACCGACGGTCAGTGCGCCGCGGCGATGTGGCTGCTGAATAGCTTTTTATGTCGCTCCTTGCTGGAGAGACCGGATTCGCACCGCATCCGCGTATTGAACGGTGAGAACCTGATATCGCAGCCCAAGGAAACCGTGCTCGCGGCGGCGGATTTCTTGGGCCTCCTCGATGATGACGCGAACCGCGCCGCGGTCGATGGTCTGCGCGCTTCGTCCTATCACGCCAAGGATTCACGGCTGCCCTACGATGCAACCGTGCGTGCGACCGAACTCGCTGATGCGGAGGCGCGATGTGGCAGCGAGGTGGAGGCGGCAATGTCATGGGCCAGGGCGGTGAGTGAGGGCTGGCTTCGCCAGTGTCCATTTCCAACGGAGTAGCGCCCGTTGCGGCTAACTCCGAGCATGCCTGCGGAGCACGCCCCGCCGCAGGCGCGGGGTTCTCGGGCGTAAAGATTTTCGACAGGGCACAAGGGGTGCGGGCATGCAAGGGGACCATCGCCTTGAGAGTGAATTAGCCGCCGGCAGTGGTGCCGGCGCGCTTTTTCAGCGTGTCTTACGCCACGCGCGGACGCCACGGTCCTTGCCGGCTCTGCTCTCGAAAAACCTTAAATATGCGATTGCGTCCCGGCGACCGGGGTTTTGGAACGAACGTGGCCGTAGCTTGGCCGCGCGCCAGCGTTACGAGGAGGCGCTGGAATGCTATGATCATGCGCTCGCGATCAGGAGCGACAGTCCGCAGATATGGGCCAATCGCGGGAACGCGCTGCGGAATCTTGACCGCCTGGACGAGGCCGAGACAAGTTTGCGCGAGGCGTTGCGACTGAAGCCGGACTTTGCCACCGCGCACGCCGAACTCGGAAATGTGCTCGACTACCTCGGGCGCTTTGACGAAGCCGAGGCAAGCGTATGCACGGCGTTGCGCCTCCGACCGGAGGCCGCGCTCGTTCATTCCTACCTCGGCAACATCCTCTATCATCTGGGCCGCGCTACCGAAGCCCAGGCAAGCTATCGCACGGCGATGCGTCTCCAACCGGATGCGCCTGAATTGCACGTGGGCCTTGGCCTCGCGCTGCTTATGGCCGGGCAGTTGGAGGAAGGTTGGAAGGAGTTCGAGTGGCGCTGGCAGACGGAATACCTGATCAGGCGGGGCCCTCATTTTCCGGTGCCGTCTTGGAACGGTGAGGCGATTGGGGATCGCGCCATTCTGCTGTTCGCCGATCAGGGCCTCGGCGACACGCTGCAGTTCTGCCGCTACGTCCCGCAGATCGCCGCGGGTGCCAGGAGGACCGTCCTCGCGGTTCAACCGTCCCTGATGCGATTGCTGTCGCGGCTGCCTGGCGTCAGTCAGGTCACCGATCAGGACGGCCGGCCATCGGTTGATCTGTGGTGCGCGTTGATGAGCCTGCCCTGTGCCGTCGGCACCACGCTGGAAACCATTCCGGCGACGACGCCCTATCTCACAGCAGACCCGGCGGATGTTGATCACTGGCGCGAGCGGCTTGCCGGTCTTGCCGGCCTGCGGGTTGGACTCTGCTGGGCCGGCGGGCGAACGCGCCACCTGAGCAAGATTGCCACCGATCGTCGCCGCTCGATCACTCTCGACAGGTTGGCGCCGCTTGGCGAATTATCGGGGGTCCAATTCATATCACTGCAAAAAGGTGCACCGGCGGCCGAGGCGGCTCATCCGCCGCAGGGCATGAAACTGCAGGATTTCACCGAGGACCTGCATGACTTTGCCGACACGGCCGCCCTGGTCGACAACCTCGATCTCGTGATCAGCGTCGATACGGCAATTGCGCATCTGGCCGGCGCACTGGGCAAACCGGTTTGGGTACTGAACCGTTTCGATACCTGCTTCCGCTGGCCCCGAGATCGCGACGACAGCCCTTGGTATCCGTCGCTGCGCCAGTTTCGCCAACCCACCCCTGGGGACTGGGACAGCGTGATCAGCCGCGCGCGCGGCGCCTTGCAATGCCTCGCCGCGGGCGACCACGGCCAATTACGGCCATCGACGCTGACCGGCTAACTACTAGTTCGCCGCGACGAACGCCGTTGATAGCGCAGTTACCGCCTAAGAATGGAACGCAGCGTTCTCTTTCTCCGTCGAGACTACCTCGGCCTTGCGATCCTGCATGCGGACGACGAGACCTTCCTGCATAAGGCGCTCGATGAAGGCCACTCTCTCCTCGTCCTGCAGCTCGCCCGGAAGGTCACGCACGGCGAAGGCGGGCGTCCTCAAGGAAAAATTCAAGGCGTCCTGGAAGAAACCGGGGAAGACAATGCTTCGGGCTCCATAATTGAGGCGGACCGTGTCGCCATCGACATGAACCTGATAGACGATGCCGCGCCGCGGTCCCACACTATCGCCGAGCCCAATCGCCGCCGGTTGGTAGAAATCCTCAACCTGGCCCGAGACATCGAGCGGAAAGGTCTCGACTAATTCTTCCCTGAATCGATCGACCACGGCGCCGAGAAATGTCTCGTCGGTGATTTCGCGTAATGCCGCCATCGCGCGTCGAACGACGCGTTCGCGCTGCCCGTGCATGAAGCCAAGCGGCAATGCGGTGCGCCAGCGCTCATCGCGCTGAACGGCCGCCTGGATCGCCGCGCCCAGTATTTCTTGCAAAAAGAACGGCTTGACGCCGAACGTGATATGAAGCGAGGGCACTTCACCGCATTCGGCCGCGTGGACGAAGCCGCGTGGGATATAAATGAGGTCGCCCTGTTCGAGCGTAAAGGAGTGGAGTTTCCCCCTCAGCTCGCGTCCGTCCTCGCCCATCCTCTCTCCCAAGCCAGGGAATAGGCGTCGTTTCTTCTCGATCTTCCAGCGTTTCGACCCCATTACCTGCAGGATAAAGACGTCGTGATTATCCCAATGGGGGAAGGAGCCTTGGCCGTGGGGCGGCGTCAGATAAAGGTTCGTCTGAAAGCTGCTTCCAAGCTCCGGCCCGAGCAAACGGCAGAACAATCCGAGCTTCGGATCACACTCGTTTAAGCGATCGAGCATGAGCGTGTGGCCGTCTCGCATATCGGCCAGGACCGCCTCAATGCCCTTAACAGTATTGCCGCGATGGGCCACGCTTTTCTTGTTTGCCCCGGCGTTGGCGGTGTTCACGTGATCGGGGGCGCGCGCGATGGCCGCGTCGAAATCCTTGAGGGTAAAAAGATCACCGTAGAAATCGGGATCGCGCCTTGGCACAATCAGCGGTTTCTGCTCCCAGTAATGGGTCCGGAAATCGTCTTTCGGAAATGGCGATATCAAGGACGCGAGCGTCAGATTTTCCAGGAACCGACAGGTCGTCACCGAACGATCTCCATCTTCATGGCCTCAACCACACAGCGAACTCCAAATTCGATCCAAGCAAGTTCAAGCGACTTCGGGTCGGCAACTGGTCGCACACGTGGTTGGGAGCCCGGAGCTAGATTGCCTCCCCATGATGGCGTTGAGCAAGGATGACGCTCAATTCGCCGTCGTGTTTCCAAATTTATTGCAGCGAATAAGCGCTTCGGACCATCGTACCTAACTTATTGAGGCCATGCCGCACCCGCTCGGGCGCGCGCGGGTCTTCGATGCAGTCGGCCAGGCACTCGGCTATCCCGAGCCGCTGCTCGATCGCTGCCAGCAGCAAAATCCGGCATCCGAGGTCATCCGGCCGCCGTCGAAACCGACATGCACCGGCTTCCCCGTCACCATGGCAACCCCGGCAAAATCCCCGCACTCCCGCCCATGTCGGGTGCGAACTCCGTCGGCCTCGGCTGATCCGGTTTGACCAACCAAATCATACGCGAATCCGAGAGCTTATGTCCCTCCCGCCAATCCGATCTCACCGCTTAATGAATTTTTCAGGCTAACCAGCGTGCCTCCGGTGCGGCGCGCACCCGATCGCTCCCTCAGTGCGGAGATCGCACCAAAGGCCTAGGCCCGAGCTGTGGTTCGAGTGTAATCCTCGATCGTATGTTTCCAATCGGCAGATCAGGGGTTAGGTAGCGGGGCAGGGAGGAGGGGGCCCGGTGTCACAGCGCCCGCTCCACCAGCGCGATTTGGGAGAGGGACAGCCACGGCAATTGCCATAGTCGCATCATATTCTTGCACGCATCGGAGCCAGAGCGAGGCGAGATTGTTGCTGTAGGAATTGGGGATGCCTGTTCAAATTCCTTGAGAGGAGGTCTATTAGACTGTCTTCGTAAGCCCTTATGGACCGCGAACGCTGAGCGGAGCTGCTTCGAGATGTCGGATTTTTCCAAGACCCGATACGCTAACCTCTTCGCCACCCCGCTCGTGACGCGTGTTTGGGCCGACGGGCCGGAGCTCAATGCGCTATTGCGCGAGCGCATCCTGGCGCACCAGGCGGAAGACGGCGGCATTGCCAAGTCGAACCACGGCGGTTGGCATTCCAAGACTGGGCAGCTCGAATTCTGCGGCGATGCCGGACGGCGCCTTGTCGAACATATGTACGCGCTCGCCGATGAGGCCACACGCCGCCTCGCCGCCGAGCAGCGCAAGGAAATCGGCAGCTGCCGGTGGACCCTCTCCGCTTGGGCCAATGTCAACCGCAGCGGGGATTTCAACAAGATGCACATGCATCCTGCATCAACCTGGTCGGGAACCTACTATGTCGATGCCGGAGACCCGCTCGATCCTGGCGGCGGCACACCGCTTCATTTGTTCGATCCCTGCACCAGCCGAAGCACAGCCTTCCTACCGAAGGTTGTTTCGGACAGCATTTACATCAATCCAAAGCCCGGACTGATGGTGCTGTTTCCGAGTTACGTGCCGCACATGGTCTTTCCGCACGCCGGGAACGGTCCGCGCATCTCGATCGCGTTCAACCTGCGCCACGAGCCTTATCCCTGAGGGGTGCGCGTGGTGACGGAGCACATGACGTAATCCGCCTTGGGGCCTATGCAGCCCGCGAAACAGCGACAAGCGAAGCCGGGCTGTCGGGACTGTCAGGACCTCAGCACCGTCACGTTGGTTTGCGCGACCGCCTGCGGAGACGCGAAGCCCTATTTTCCTTGCGGGACCCCGACCCTCTGTCGACTGCTTGGGCAAGCGCATCACGCGTCCCGCAGGCTCGATCGTCAAGGGCGGCTATGCCCTGTCGCGGCCGAGACGCAACTATCGGAAGCATTGACCTTGCCCCGAGGAAGGCTGACAGTTCCAATGGCCATGAGCCGCCCGGCGCATCGCCCGTGGTCATCTGAGCCACGCGGCGATAGACTGAGATCAGGCCGCGCCCGGCGGCAGCGAATCACGACCAGGAGGAAATGATATGCCGAACGACCCGACGCCTGACACGAACGGCCAGAATCCGAGCGTGCAGCGCGGCGCCTTGCACGGCGTCAGGGTGGTGGATCTGACGCAATTCGAGGCCGGCACGTCCTGCACCTCTGACCTTGGCATGGCTCGGCGCCGAGGTGATCAAGGTCGAGGAGCCGACCAGGGGCGAGCAGGGTCGCGGCGCTTCGACCGACAAAAAGGGCGTCGATTCCCAATACTTCATGCTGCTCAACGCCAACAAGAAGAGCGTCACCGCCAATCTGAAGACCGACAAGGGGCGCGCCATCCTGCGCGGGCTGATCGAAAAGGGCGATGTCTTTGCCGAGAATTTCGCTCCCGGCGTCATCGAACGGCTGGGCTTTGGCTATGACGTGGTCCGCGAAATCAACCGCCGCATCATCTACGTCTCGGTCAAGGGCTTCGGCGAGGACAGCCCCTACAAGAACTATCTCGCCTTCGACATGATTGCGCAGGCGACCGGCGGCGCCATGTCGATCACCGGTGAGCCCGATGGCCCCCCGATCAAACCGGGTCCGACCATCGGCGACACCGGCACCGGGTTGCATGCGGCGATCGGCGTGCTGGGAGCACTCTATCAGCGCCAGTTCACCGGCGAGGGCCAACTCATCCGGTGTGCGATGCAGGATTGCGTCATCAATTACGGCCGCATCTCCTACGCTGCCCAGTATCTATGGGGCCATGCCGCGCCCCGCTTGGGCAACCAGAGCATCATGGGCACCAATTCACCGAGCGAGGCCTATCCCTGCAAGGGCGGCGGCCCAAACGATTATTGCTATATCTATACTTCACGGGCCAACCAGCAGCATTGGGAGCGGATCCTCAAGATGATGGGGCGCGAAGACCTGATCGGCGATCCGCGCTTTGACAGCCCTGAGGAGCGGTTCAAGAACCGCCATGTCGTCGACGAGATGCTCTCTGAGTGGACCAAGCAATACGACAAACTCGAGGTCATGAAGCGGCTTGGTGATAACGGGCGTTCCCGCGGGCGCCGTCATGGACACGATGGAATTGTCGAACGACCCCGACCTCAATCGCCGGGAAATCTTCGTCACCGTCAAGCACCCGGTGCGCGGCGACTTCAAGATGCCGGGCTGGCCGGTCAAGATGAGCGGCTCGAAGGTGCCGATCACCGCGTCGCCATTGCTCGGCGCCGACACCGACGACGTGTATTCCAGCCTGCTCGGGCTCGGCAAGGAAGAGCTGGCGGCTTTGCGCGAAGAAAAGGCGATCTGATGATAGCCTGACCGGGTCGCGAGACGATCTCTGTCGAGATCAGGGAGATCCCGGCGAACGGAGCCGGACGGGCGGCGACGCCCGATCCGGCCCGCCGCCGGTCGGCAAGGCAGGGCTGATGAGTGCAATCGTAGAGGGATCTGCTGGTACGCCGATTGTCGGTGCGGCCACACCGCTCGCACCCAGCCGCTGGGAACCGGCTCAGAGCTATCCGGACCCGGCGATCCGCACGCTGGATTCACGGTTCGACGCGATCAAGCCGCCATTCAATGCTGCGATCGAGCGGCTCGCGACTGGTTTTCGCTGGGCCGAAGGCCCGGTTTGGTTCGGCGATGGCCGTTATCTGTTGTGGAGCGACATCCCCAACAATCGCATCATGCGCTGGGACGAGGAAACCGGTGCCGTCGGCGTTTTTCGTAAGCCGTCGAACCACGCCAACGGCAACACCCGCGACCGCCAAGGCCGGCTCGTCACCTGCGAGCACGTGGGGCGACGGGTCATCCGCACCGAATATGACGGTGCGATCACCGTCATTCTCGACCGCTTTGACGGCAAGCGCCTGAACTCGCCCAACGACGTCGTCGTCAAATCGGACAATTCGATCTGGTTTACCGATCCTCCTTTCGGGATTTTAGGGAATTACGAAGGCGACAGAGCGCCTCCCGAACTGCCCACCAACGTCTACCGGGTCGACGCCGCGACGGGCCGCGCCGCCGTCGTCGCCGGCGACATCAACGGGCCGAACGGGCTGTGCTTCTCGCCCGACGAAACCAAACTCTACGTTGTCGAATCACGGTCCGTACCACGGCAGATCCGCGTCTTCGACGTCGTCGACAATGGCGCCAGGCTGGCCAATGGGCGGATCTTCGTCAGCGCCGGAGAGGGAAGCCCCGACGGGTTCCGCTGTGACGTTCACGGGAATTTGTGGTGCGGCTGGGGGATGACCAGCGCGCTCAACGGGGTCGTCGTCTTTGCCCCGGACGCGACCATGATCGGCCAGATCGCGCTCCCCGAACGCTGCGCCAATCTGTGCTTTGGCGGACGCAAGCGAAACCGCCTGTTCATGGCGGCCAGCCAATCCATTTACGCGGTCTACGTTAACACCGAAGGGGCCGCCGGCGGCTGAATGCCGGCGCCAATCGCGGCGTGCGCCATGCGTCGCTGGCGATGGCAGAATCGGTGGTGCGGGGAATTGCCGCCCCGACCGCGGGAAAAGAAGCTTTTTGTTGCTAGTGTGGCCGGGAGATTTCACATATTGTGCGGCGTTCAACTGCCGGAGGAACAGATGAAACGCGTTTTCCTGCTCTGCTCGCTCCTCGCGCTTGCCGCCTGCGCGCAGCCGGCGCCGCCCCCGCCGCCGACGCCGCCGCCGCCGCCACCCCCGCCGCCGGAACACAACTTCACGGTGTTCTTCGATTGGGATAGGGCCGACATTACGCCGGACGGCCCAGCAGATCGTCGGGGCCGCGGCCGGGACCTTCAAATCCGGACCGCCGGTGCCCGTTCAGGTCATCGGGCATACCGACACCTCCGGATCCGCCGCCTACAACCAGAAGCTGTCGGTGCGGCGCGCAGACGCCGTCGCTGGCGCGCTGGCCCAGGCGGGCGTGCCGCAGAACGCGATGACGGTCACCGGCGTCGGTCAGAACGATCTGAAGGTGCCGACACCTGACGGTGTGCGCGAGCCGCAGAACCGGCGCGACGGAGATCATCGAAGGTGGGGCAGGGGCCCCGCCGCCGCCACCGCCGCCGCCACCGCCGGCAACGCAGTAAACCGGTCGCGACAAAAGGGGGCGCCCCGCGCGGGCGCCCTCTTCGAACTCGCGCTCGACAACAATCGTCGGGCCAGCGGTGTTGCTGCGCCTTCCTTGCGCGCGGGCCTCGGTTCCCAAGACGTCGATGCCGGGATCTAGTCCGGGCGCGGCGTTTGAGGTCGAGGAGACTGTGAAAACGATTGATCTCGAGTTGTCGCCATGACTGAACCGGGCGGCCGTGGCGTTTTACGGGGATGACGGTAAGAGATCGATTTTAGTCAAATAATTGCGAGCAAGCGTTTAACCCCGGACCCGTTCGGTCGGCCCGATGCGGCGCGTGCGAAGATCGCTTCCGTCGCATAGATAGACGATTGCCGCGATAGGGGATTTTGCCGGAAGCGCCGATCCGGGTTGCGGCAGTATGCGCCCCGTGGGTTTAGTGGTCGCGTTGCGCGGCCGCAGGATTCGTTACCACTGATTGCACAACTGTCGCGCCGGCAATTCTCGCTGCTTTAGCGGGACACCTGCCCTTGACGCGATGGCTCGTTCGCCCACTACTCGCTGATCAGCCGAGATCGTTGCGCTGGCGATCAGGAAAAAATGGGAGGACGCTCGATGGACTGCGATGCCGATCCTCCGGAAGGAGTGCAGGAGATCGAGCCGGGGAGCAGGGCACGCTCGCAGCGGATCGCCGGCGTTGTCTTGGCCGCAGCGCTGGTGCTGCTCGGGCTATGGATCCTGCACCGGTTTCTGGCGGCGCTCGCCTGGGCCACCATCCTGGCGATCGCGCTCTGGCCGCTGTACTGGCGGCTGGCGAGGGCGTTTTCCCCCGCGGGCACCGGATTCTCGCACCGCTGGTCGTCACCTTGCTGGTCGGCCTGGTTCTGATCGTCCCGCTCGCTTTACGTCGCGTTCGAACTCGCGCGCGAGAGCGGCAGTTTTTGTACGATATATCGGCGAGGTGCGAGACTCCGGCCTGCCAATGCCGCCCTGGCTACCGCGGCTTCCGGGCGTCGGCTATCAGATCGCCGGGTGGTGGCAGGCCAATTTGAGCGACCCGCAGATGATTCACGAACTGTTCGGGCGCATCTTCACGCGCATTCCCGCCAAATCCGCAAGCCGGCTTGGCGGTGAAGTTGCCCATCGGCTGATCATTTTCGGCTTTACCCTGCTTACCCTGTTTTTCCTGTTTCGCGACGGCGCCGCTCTCAGCCGCCAGCTCTTAGACCTGAGCCATCGCGTGCTCGGCCCGCGCGGAGAACAGGTCGCCCGCCACATGATCGCGGCGGTGCACGGAACGGTGACTGGTCTGGTGCTCGTCGGTTTGGCCGAGGGGGTGTTGCTCGGCTTTGCCTATGTTCTCGCCGGGCTGCCCCATCCGGTGCCGATCGCGGCGCTGACCGGCGTCCTGGCGGTGATCCCGTTCGGTGCGCCAGTGGCCTTCTGCGCCGCCGGCTTGTACCTGCTGGCGCAGGGCAGCACGGTCGCCGCCGCCACGGTCGTCGGCTTCGGCTTTCTCGTGGTCTTCGTGGCCGACCACTTCGTGCGCCCGTTTCTGATCGGCGGGGCGGCGCGATTGCCGTTTCTGTGGGTGCTGCTCGGGATTCTTGGTGGGCTGGAGACCTTCGGTTTGCTCGGGCTGTTTCTCGGACCGGTGGTCATGGCCGCGCTGGTCTCGCTGTGGCGGGAATGGATCAAGACCCTCCGGAGCCATCCGAGGAGGTATCCGCCGTCGCCCCGCCGCGGTCACGGCCCGAGCGGTGACTACCCGCCGCGCTGTCGGGCAGAGGTAGAGTCTCAGGTTCGAATTGTAACAGCCCTCGACGATGTCCAAAGAAGCGGAGGCCAGCATGCCGGTGGTTCGGGGAAGTTGCCTGTGTGGCGGTGTGAAATACGAAATAACGGGTCCACTGATGCGCAGCGGCCATTGTCATTGCTCAAACTGCCGAAAGGCTCACGGCGCTGCCTTTCGCAGCCGCGCCCGCGTCCGTGTCGAAGATTTCAAGTGGGTGCAAGGGGAGGAGCTAGTCAAATACTTTAAGTCCTCACCTGGATTTCATCGCGGATTTTGCAGTATTTGTGGTTCACCGATTGTAAACCGGCCTGATCGAACCCCGGAACTCGGAATAGCGCTTGGCGGTCTCGATGATGACCCGGGTGTACGCCCCGAACGCCACTTCTACGTAGCGAGCAAAGCCCCCTGGTTTGAAATCACCGACGATCTACCGCAGCACGCCGAGCTTCCTCCTCATTCCGAAATCCAGGGAGCGTAAGCTCGGCTGTTACAATTCAAACCGAAACGCGACCAGGACACGCCGAGGCTCGACAGCCGGCCACCGAATGAGCAAAATGCGCTTATAATGATCGGCGCGGACTGCGAGCCCGGCCGTTCGGCCCGTCGTCCCCGGCGACCTGTCCCGGACGGTTCGCGGTCCTAGCCTGTCGAAAGAAACACTGGAGGATGCATGAAATACGTTTGCGATGCTCTGGCCGGGAAAACCTGGTTTCGGATCGAGACAGAAGCCGAGGCGGCCAGTGAATCCGACGTTATGCGGCACGCCGTCGAAAAGTTCTTTCGCAAGGAACAGGAAAAGGCGACGCAGACGTTCCAACCGCTGTCAAAGGTCTATTTCGAGCAGGAAATCGGGCTGAAGGCGCACATTCAGCGCGAAATGCCGCTGTTCCTGACGTTACGCGAGGACGACGGCACGCCGCTGGTCACCGCCATGCTGCCGCCGGGAGGACAAGACGACCGGACCTTCCGGCCGATCATCGTCGGAATGGCGAATGCCGACCCCGTATGTCGAGCACACCGACGCGATCCGCGCGCTGGGCCAGCATTTCGGCATCGCGCTTGAGCGGTCGCGCTGCTACCCGTATCGCCGCGACTGACAATCCTTGCGCCGATCCAGCCGGCCGGGGCATCTCTCCCGAACCGCCTCGATCGGACGGGTGGAACGGCGCTTATCCCGGCAGCGCCTGCTTGCCGGCGGTGGTCCCGGCGATCTTGCCGAATACCGAGCCCGACACCAATCCGGTGCCGCCCGGATAATTGAAATAGAATAGTCCGCCGACCAGTTCGCCTGCGGCGTAGAGGCCGGGGATCGGCCGTTGCGCGGTGTCGAGCACCTTGCCGTCGGTGTCGATGCGCAGCCCGCCAAAGGTGAAGGTCACGCCGCAGGTCGTGCAATAGGCCTCGTAGGGCGGCTTCTCGATCGCCATCGCCCAATTGGTCTTGTCGATCGCCAGGCCTTTGGTGGTGCGCCCATCCTTGACCGTCGGATTGTAGGGAATATCGCGCTGCACCGCGGCATTGTATTCAGAGATGGTCTGCAGGAATCGCCTTTTGTCGACCGCGGCGCCGGTCTCGGCCATCTTGTCGGCTAGATCCTCGAATGTGTTGGCGGTGACCTTGGTGACCTGGCGGATGCGGTATTCGTCGCGCTGATACTGCACGACCTGCTGGTCGAAGATCTGCCAGGCAAATTGGTGCGGCTGCTCTAGATATCAGGCGGCCGTATTTGGCGTAGGTGTAGTTGCGGAAATCGGCGCCTTCGTCGCAGAAACGTACGCCGTCGGCATTGACCATGATGGCGAACGGGTAGCTGTGCTTCTGGAAATTGTCGCCGACCGCGAGATCGCCGAATTCGGGCGCGCCGTAGTCCCAGCCAACCGCATGGCAACCCGACCAGTTGCCATAGGGCATCGCGCCGATGTCGAGCGCCATCTTGATGCCGCCGCCGGTGTTGAAGCGGGTGCCGCGCACCTTGGCGAGGTCCCAGCCGGGGCCGAGATAGCGGGTGCGCATCTCGGCATTGGCCTCGAACCCGCCGCAAGCGAGGATGACCGCCTTGGCCGGGATATGGGTGGTCTTGCCCTCGACATTGGCGATCACGCCATGGACGCCGTCGTCGTCGGCGATCAGTTTTTCGCCACGCGCCTCGTAGGCGACTTGGATCTGGCGCTCCTCGGCGGCCTTGAACAGGCCCTCGACCAGCCCCGGCCCGCCGCCCCAGGCTTCGAGCGCCAACCCGCCCCAGAACACGAACTTGCCGTCGTGCTTGAAGGCCTGGCGCGAGTACATCGGCGCAAAGCGGATGCCCTGGCCGCGCATCCACAACAGGGTTTCCTGGCTCTTGGTGATCAACAGCTCGGCCATGTCGGGATTGCTGCGGTAATCGGTCAGCCGGCCGAGATCGTCGTAATATTTGTCGGTCGTGTAGGTGCCGAAATCTGCTGGTCGCGATCTCGGTCTCGGAGAGATCGCACAGCTTCAACAAATCATCGACGCCATTGTAGACAAAGCGCAATGCCCCGGCGGTGTAGCGGCTGTTGCCGCCGCGCTCGTCAAAGGGCGCCGCTTCCAGCACCAGCACCCGCGCACCCTCGCCGCGCGCCGCCAGTGCCGCGCACATGCCGGCATTCCCGGCGCCGACGACAACGACGTCGAACTCGCCCGCGATCATATCGTCCCTCCGCCTCGGTTCGGTGCAGAGGGAGTAGCGCGCGGAAGCCAGGGGTGGCAAGCATGACGCGGCGGCGCCCGGCGCAGCAACCCCAGGGATGCGGGAACCCAGCCGGATTACTCGCCTCAACAGCTAACCGGCCGCTGGCCGCGCGAATACCACCGGAAAGAACGAGTTCTGGCGCGCGGCAGCCCGCGCCCGCCGCACTTGCTCGCGCGCCGCCGCGTATTCCTGGAGTGCGGCTCGGTCGGCCGCCGCCACCGCGGCTTGCGTTGGCAACACGCAGGCCGTCGGACAACGGGTGACGCCCCTTGTCCGGATGAATTCGGCAACCGCTGCCTCGCCGCCGCGGTCAGAGAAAATTCCTACCGGTTTCGTCCCGATCATCGCGCCCACCGCTCGTGCCCAATTCGTCTCCCGAATTGGCGCTTGCAGGGCGCTATTTAATCGCGCGATCGGACGCCGCCCATGTCGGATTTCGCGCGGGATTTCAGCGGGAACAAGCGATTACGATATGCGCCGACAGCTCAGATGGTAATGCGAAAGCATCGAGCGACGCGACCTCGCCGACAAGGCCAACGGGAAACCTCGCTCATGGTCCCGATATGTTCGGCGAAGGATGGTCTCCGATTTCTCATCGCACCGCCTCGGCCGGCGTCGGCGCCCCGGACAGCGTCGGTTTCGTGGCGATGAACAGTTCGACCGTCCCGTTGTCCGGCAGAGCCTCGCTGGGCGGAACCCGACTCTGATAAGGGATGCCGAACTTCGCCAGTCCTGCCAGTAATATTTTCATCGTATCCGAGCGACCATCGCTGTTGTCGTAGACATTGATCGCCATCGATTTAATGTCGCCGAATATCGTCGTCGTCTCGGGGCCACGCGGCGTCCCAATTCGCCGATTTCAGTACATTGACGATTTCGGTGGCGTAGTGATAGGCCTCGATATCGCCGGGAGAGCATGAGACCATGACTTGACGGGTTCCAAACGGGCGAAGGTAATCGGCGAGTTTTCCGCCCGTGTCGGCGCTTATGGTGCGCCTTTTCGTACTTTGTTTCAGCGTGTCGATCTGATTTTCGAGAGCCTGAACTTGCTTGGTCTGCGCTGCAGAACGGAGTTCTTCGTTGGAGATCCGATCCGTGTAAATGTGCGTTTGCCATGCTGTCGCCGCGACGGCAAGCCCGCCCAATAAGGCAATCCCAGCGATCCGCAACCGCTTTGTGGCGGACCCGGCCGGCAGCGTGCCGGCCGCGGCCACAGCAACAGCACTCAGGATCAGCGCCAGCAAGGCCGGCAACCACGGCGCCAGGGCAGCTGTCGACGACATCCAACCCACATCTTAGTCGTTGCAGCTCGGCTAATCCGCGGCGAACGCGGCATCCGCCGGCTCGGGTTCGCGCCCGCCGACGCCGATGAACAAAACCATCACCGCCGCGCCGAGCAGCAACAGACCGGCCAGCATGAACGCCTCGAGGTAAGTGCCAAAGGCTCCGCGCAAAACCCCGCCGAGATAGGCCGCCAAGGCGGCGCCGATCTGGTGGATCACGGTGATCCAGGCGACCATGATCCCGGTCCTCTCGGTGCCGACGACGCGGTTGAGCAGGCGCACCGTCGGCGGCACGCTGGCGATCCAGTCGAGGCCATAGAACACCGCGAACAACGGCAGGCCGTAGATCGACATGCCAAAGGCGAAGGGCAAATACATCAGCGCCAGCCCGCGCAGCCCATAATACCAGGCGAGCAGCACCCGGTTGTCCCAGCGATCGCTGAGCCAGCCCGACAAAGTGCCGCCGATGAAACTGAACACCCCGGTCGCGGCGAGCAGACCTGCCCCGGCAACCTCGCTCAGCCCGTGATCGACGCAGGCGGGGATCAGATGCGTGCCGATCAGCCCGTTGGTCGTGGCGCCGCACACGAAGTAACCGCCCGCGATCAGCCAGAAATCGCGCTTGCGTGCGCCGGCACCGAGCGCGCGAAAGGCAATGACGAGCGGATTTCCCTGCGGCGGCTGCTTCGATGTTCGGCTCGCCCTCGCCGCCGTAGGGGGTCAAGCCCAGATCACGCGGCCGGTCGCGCATCAAGAGTGCGACGAGCGGGACAAACACCACCACCGTGCCGGCCAAGACCAGCGACATCGCGCGCCACCCGAAATGGGTGACGAGCTCGGCCAGATTCGGGAGAAAAACCAGCTGCCCGGCGGCATTGGCGGCGGTCAGCAGACCCGACCACCAGCCCCTGGCGCCGGCGAAACCAGCGCGCCGCGATATAGGCCGATAGAAAGGCGCCGATAACGCCGGTGCCGGCGCCGACGACCACGCCCCACAGCAAAACCAGCTGCCACGCCTGACGCATTGCCGGCGACAGCGCGACCGCGGCGGCCGTCAACGCTAGCGCCAAGGTCATCGTGCGACGCACGCCAAAGCGGTCCATCAGGGCCGCGGCAAACGGCCCGACCAGACCGTAGAGCAGCAGATTGATGCCGATAGCGAACGAAATCGTCGCCCGCGACCAGTCGAATTCCTGTTCGAGCGGGACGATCAGCACCCCGGGCGCGGCGCGCACCCCTGCGGTCAAGAGTCCCACCACGAACGTGACCGCGGCGACGATCCAGGCGTAGTGCAGCTTCTTCGCTGAAGCCATCCTCGCTCCTCAGCTGACCTGGCTCAGCGATGGCCGACTAGCATCGGCAGTAACCTCGCACCCATCGGCGCGCCACGCTATTCGCCCTCGAGCGGCTCGGTTTCGACGATCTCGATGCCGAAGCCGGCCAGGCCGACATAGGTTCGTGAGCGGGTCGCCAACAGCTGAATCGACGAGATCCGCAGGTCGCGCAGGATCTGTGCGCCGAGCCCGACTTCGCGCCATTGCACATTGCGCTCGCGCTCCGACGGGGTCGTCTCCTCGCTAATCGCTGAGATCGGCACGCCCGACGTGCCGTCGCGCAGATAGACCAGCACGCCCTGCCCGGCGGTCTTGAAACGGTCGAGGGCGGCATGGATCGGCTTCGCCCCGCCGAATACGTCCTCGAGCACATTGGCGCGATGCAGTCGGGTCGGCACATTGGCGCCGTCGCCGATATTGCCGTAGACGAACGCGTAGTGATGCACCTTGTCGAACGGCGTCACATAGGCATAGCCGGCGAGTTCGCCGATCTCGCTCGCGACTTTGAACTCGGCGACCCGCGAGACGAGTTTCTCGCGCGCTTGGCGGTAGGCGATCAAATCGGCGACCGAAATGCGCTGCAGCGCGTGCTGTTGCGCGAAGGCGGCGACTTGCGGCCCGCGCATGACCGTGCCGTCGTCATTGACCAGCTCGCAGATCGCCGCCACCGGTTCGAGGCCGGAGAGCCGGCAGAAATCGACCGCCGCCTCGGTATGGCCGGAGCGCATCAAAACGCCGCCATCCCTGGCGATCAGCGGAAAGATGTGGCCCGGCCGGACAAAATCGGACGCGGCCGGCATTGCCATTCGCCAGATTGCGGATCGTCGCGGTGCGGTCGTCGGCCGAAATGCCGGTGGTCGTGCCGTGGCGGTAATCGACCGAAACGGTAAAGGCGGTGCCGTGGATCGCGTCGTTGTCGGCGACCATCGGCGCCAGATGGAGCCGCCGTGCGATCTCGCCGGTCAGCGGCGCACAGACGATGCCGCAGGTATGGCGGATGATGAACGCCATCTTCTCCGGCGTGGCGTGGACCGCGGCGAGGATCAGATCACCCTCGTTCTCGCGGTCGTCGTCATCGGTGACGACGACGATGTCGCCGGCGGCGAACGCATCGATCGCCTGGCGGACACGGGATTGGGGCACGTCGATCCTCTCGGCAGCCGCCGCCCGGCTAGGCAAAGCCGTTGGCGGCGAGAAATTTCGGGTTCGCAAGACGCAGCCTGGCGATGGTCATCCGCCACAGAATAGCGCGGGCGCGGGTATCGCGGTCCGGCGAATTCTCGAACGCCCCATTGCGCAGCTCGCAGGCGAAGCGCCGCAGTATCTCCGAGCCCTCACCCACAGTGCCGGAGACGGGGATGAGGGATCCTCCGGGTGGTACAGCATCGCCAGCTCGCGGAGAAGCGCGTACTCCGGCACATCAGTATTGGCCTCACGCTCGGCAACCGCCATGCAATTGGCGACGAGCAGCGCCTCGAGCCGCCGCTCGGGCGGCAGCAGCGGCATCAAATCGTTCAGCAACACGTCGCGGGCGAGCGCTAATAGTGCCGGACCATCGGGCAAATCATGCATCGCCGGGAGCTCCGCCCCTTTCGGCGAAGCGGAGCTTCGCCTGTCGGGAGGGCGCGAGCCCGGCTCGCACCCGCGGTCGAGCAGCATCAAGATCTCCAGCTCGCATTCGCTGGCGCGCCGCCCGGTCAAGGCGAGATCGAGGCTGCGTTCGCCGCCCAGCATGTGACGGTCGCTCTGCTGCAAGGCAATCACCGCCCAGCGCACGCTCGCCAGCACCTCCCAGAACCGGACCCGAAGCGGGTCAATGACGGCGCCGCTCTCGTTCTCGTAGCCGCGGTAGAACGGGGCGCGATCGGCAATCCCGCCAGCTTCGCGGTCGAGCCGGGCAAACCGCCAGCCCTTGCAGCAGAACCAGCCGATATCCTCGTGCGGATCGCCCCAACCAGCGAATTCCCAGTCGAGGATGCCGGTCAGCCGGGCGCCGTCGAGCAGATAATTGCCGGTGCGGAAATCATGGTGGCACAGCACCGGGGGGACAGGCGCGGGCAGGTGCGTCTCGAGCCAGCGGATGCCCCATTCGAGCACCGGACGCGGCGCTGGATGACTATCGAGATAGGCGCGAAACCCGGCGATCTGTTGCGCTGGCCCGCTCTGTTCATAGGGTCGCAAAAAGCCGAGGTCGGACCGCGGCGGCCGGATTGTGTGGATACGGGCGAGCTCTTGCCCAAGCCGCTCGGCGATTGCCGGCAGCACCGGGTCGAGCGCCGGATCGCGGGTGATGCGATGCGCGGCGGCGGTCCCCGATGCCCGCCGCATGACAAGGAACGGCTTGCCGAACACCGCCGGGTCGGCGTTGGCGAAAAGCGGCTCGGGCACCGTAACCCCGGCCCCGAACGCGGCCTGCAGCACGGCGAATTCCTGCAGGCGGTCAAGGCTGGACGGGACCCCGGTCGCGGCCGCCGCGCGCAGCACGAGACGCTGGTCGCCATCGAGCCGGCCGCCCGAAAAACGCGCGTCGATGCCCCAATTTTCTTGAATCGAACCGCCGCTGAGCGGCGTCAGCCCGGTGATCTCGCAGGCCGTCGCTCCGCTCGCTGCGGCGAGGAACCGCGCCAATGACGCCCTGCGGTCATCGCCAGTGACCGGCGGCGAATCAGATCGCGGCGACCGCGTGCCCGCCATCGACCGCGATGACCGCGCCGGTGATATAGGCTCCCGCCGGCGAGGCCAACAACAGCATCGCCCCGTCGAGATCGTGCGGCTGCCCGACGCGGCGCAGCGGGATGCGCGCCGTGAGCTTTTTGCCGGCCTCGCTGGCCAGGAACTCGCGAGCAAAGTCGGTGTCGACATAGCCCGGCGCCAGCGCGTTTACCAGGATGCGGTGGCGCGCCAGTTCCATCGCCAGCGCATGGGTCAGGTGGATCAGCCCGGCCTTGGCCGCACAATAGCTCGGCACCCACGCGATGGTGCGCGATCCCAATACCGAGGCGATGTTGACGATCCGACCGGGCCGTCCGCGGTCGACCAGATGGCTCGCGAATTCGCGGGCCATCAGCCAAGCCCCCTTCAAATCGGTGTCGATGACGTAATCCCAGTCCTCTTCGGTATGTTCGAGCGCCGGCTTGGAGACGACGACCCCCGCGTTGTTGACCAGCAGGCTCAGCGGCCCGAGCGCCTGCTCGGCCGCGGCGACCGCGGCAGCGACACTGTCCGCCCGGGTCACGTCGAGCGCGATCGGCAGGCAATTGCCGCCATCCGCTTCGATCTCGCGCGCCGCCTCGGCGAGCCGGTCGGTGCGGCGCGCGGCCAGCGCCACCTTGGCGCCCGCGGCGGCCAGCAGCAGCGCCAGATGCCGCCCGATGCCGCTCGACGCGCCGGTGACCAGCGCCACCTGACCGGTCAGGTCGAAACTTGGCAGCGGGGTCATTCGTTGGCCATTCCCGGTTTGTCATGCCCGGACTTGTTCCGGGCGTCCACGACCCGCGGGATAGCCCTCGCAAGGGTCGCGTGGATGGCCGGGACAGGCCGGGCCATGACGACGTATAGCCTCACCGCGCAGTCTCCTTGGCGCGCTCGCGCAGTTCGTACTTCTGGATCTTGCCGGTCGAGGTCTTCGGCAAGGGCCCGAACACGACCGAGCGCGGCACTTTGAAATGGGCGAGGTTGGCGCGGCACCAGGCGATAATGTCGTCCGCCGCGACCGCGCTCGGCATCCGGCTTCAGGGTGACGAAGGCGCATGGGCTCTCGCCCCAGACCGGGTCGGGCTTGGCGACCACCGCCGCCTCGAAGATCTGCGGGTGACGGTAGAGCACTTCTTCGACCTCGATCGAGGAGATGTTCTCCCCGCCCGAGATGATGATGTCCTTCGACCGATCCTTGATCTCGACATAGCCATCCGGGTGCCGGACCGCGAGATCGCCGGTATGGAACCAGCCGTGTTCGAATGCGGCTTCGGTCGCCGCCGGGTTCTTCAGATACCCCTTCATCAGCGTGTTTCCGCGCAACATCAGCTCGCCGATCGTCGAGCCATCTGCCGCGACATCCGTCATGGTCTGCGGATCGACGACCCGCAGCCGGTCCAGCGTCGGATAGGCCACGCCCTGGCGCGCGGTAAGCGCGGCGCGCTCGGTCAGCGGCAAACCGGCCCATTCCGGCTGCCAGGCGCAGATCGCCGAGGGGCCATAGCTTTCGGTCAGGCCATAGAGGTGGGTGACGCGAAACCCCATGCGTTCCATCGCCTCGATCACCGCCGAGGGCGGCGCCGCACCTCCGGTCGCAGCCTCGACGACATGATCGAAGCGGCGCTTATCCGCTTCGGGCGCGTGCACCAGCATATTCAGCACGATCGGCGCGCCGCACAGATGAGTGACCCGGTGCTCGACGATCGCGGCGAAGATCGCCGCCGGCTCGACCCGGCGCAGGCAAACATGGGTTCCGGCGACGGCGGTCACCGCCCAAGGGTAGGTCCAGCCGTTGCAATGGAACATCGGCAAGGTCCACAGATAGACCGAGTCGCGATCGAGCCCGAAAGCAATTGCATTGCCGAGCGCGTTCAGAAACGCGCCGCGATGATGATAGACGACGCCCTTGGGATTGCCGGTGGTGCCCGAGGTGTAGTTGAGCGCGATCGGCGCCCATTCGTCGGCGGGGCCGCTCCAATGCGCAGTCGGGTCGCCTTCGTTGAGAAAGTCCTCGTAATCCATGCCGCCGAGCGCGTCGCCGCCGGACATGTCGTCGATCTCGACCACCGGCAGCGGCCGGCCCAGCTCGTCGAGGGCCGGTTTGACGATCGGGGCGAATTCGCGATCGGCGATCAGCAACTTGGCTTCGCCATGGGCGAGGATGAAAGCGATCGAGCGCGCGTCGAGACGATAGTTTAGCGCGTTCAGCACGGCCCCCGCCATCGGCACCCCGTAATGCGCCTCGAGCAAGGCCGGCACGTTCGGCGCCATGACCGCGACGGTGTCTCCCGGCCGGATGCCGCGCCGCCGCAACGCATCGGCGAGCCGCAGGCAACGCGCATAAAACTCGCGATAGCTGAAACGGGCCTCTCCGTGCACGACCGCGAGCTTGTCCGGGTAGATCGAAGCCGCGCGGGCCAAAAAGGAAAGCGGCGTCAGCGCCGTAAAGTTCGCGGCATTCCTGGCGAGATGCGGTGCGTCGTATTGATGCGGTCCTGCAGCCGAGGACAAGACTAGCCTCTTTTCTTTTCTACCATTTCGCCGGCATCCTCACGAGCCAAGGCGCCAAGGTCAAGCGGCGGCGCTCTCCGGAGGGGATTTTGCACATCGACATCGTCGCCGATATCGCCTGCCCCTGGTGCTATATCGGCAAACGACGGCTCGAACGCGCCTTGGCGCTGCGGCCCGACATCGTCGCGACGCGGTCGTGGCGCCCCTTCCAGCTAAATCCGGACATGCCCGCCGAGGGAATTTCGCGGGAGTTCTACCTGGCGGCGAAGTTCGGCAACCCGCGCCAGGCCGTGCGCAGCTATACCGCGATCGCCGCTGCCGGGCGCGGCGAGGGGATCGAATTCGCTTTTGAGCGCATCCGGCGGACGCCGAACACCCTGCGCGCCCATCGGCTGATCCGGCTTGCCGCAACCGAGGGCTGCGGCGATGCGATGGTCGAGGCCCTGTTCCGCGCCTACTTCATCGACGGGCTCGACATCGGCGACATCCAAACCTTGGCCGCGCTCGCCGCGCGCGCCGGTCTCGACCATGACACGACCCGCGAGCTATTTGGCCGGCGAGGCGGGAGCCGAGGAAGTGCTCGCCGAAGAAGACCGGGCGCGAAGGCTCGGCATTCATGCCGTACCGTGCTTTGTCCTCGAACGCGGCTACGCGATCGCCGGCGCGCAAGAACCCGAGATGTTTCTGCCGCTGTTCGACATCGCCGCCGGGATCGGCAACCCGGCCGCGGCCGAAGGGTGACCGCCAGCACCCAAGCCTGCCAGCGGTCGGGCGGATCTATCGGATGTAGTATTCAGGATGCTGCCGGGCACCCAAGCATTGCATGACGAGCGTGTACAAAGCTAAAATACACGACCTATTTATTAACCATAAGGTGCCGCATGCAACGAACACGTGTAACGCTTTTGCAATGCCTTCTTTACGCCATAACAGGTCTCGCCGCGATGAGCGGGATGCGGGCCTCGGCCGCGACCTTATGCGTCAATCAAAATCCCAAATCGGGTTGTCCGTATACGACGATCGGCGCCGCGGTCGCGGCCGCCGCCTCCGGGGACACGATCAACGTCGCCCCCGGCCGCTATGCCGAAGACGTGCATATCACCCAACCGGTCTCGCTGATCGGGGCCGGCGCACAATGGACGATCATCAATGCCAAGGGCCTGTCGAACGGCATCTTTATCGACGGCATCAACGGCGCCGCGACGATCACCCCCGGCGCCAATACGCTGACCAATGTGACGGTCACCGGGTTTACCGTGCAAAATGCCAATTTCGAGGGAATTCTGGCGCTCAATGCCTCCAATGTCACGTTGTGGAGCAATCTGGTCGCCGGCAACGACCGCGCGCTCGACGTCGCGAACAGCCTCTGTCCCGGTATCCCCGCCTTCGAGACGCAAGAGGGCGACGATTGCGGCGAAGGTATCCATCTGATCGCTGTCGATCATTCCACTATTGCCAATAATACCGCACAAAACAACGCTGGAGGAATTCTGCTCAGCGACGAAACCGGACCGACCAACGCCAACGTTATTCAACAAAACTTGGCTCGGGACAACGTCTTCGATTGCGGCATCACGCTTGCATCGCATATGCCGGCTCCGATCACCGGCTCTCCGCTGCCGCCGCCTTTTGGCGTATTCGACAACACGGTCGCCAACAACAAGGCTACCGGGAACGGCACCGCGGCCCCGGGTGGAGCGGGGGTGGGCCTGTACGCCCCGGGACCGCTTAACGCGACCTACGGCAATGTCGTGGTCGGCAACAGCTTGACCAAAAACGGCCTACCCGGCGTCGCTATCCACAACCACGCACCGACGAACAACATCAAGCTCAGCGACAATGTAGTCACCGGAAACACAATCTCCGGCAACGGCCCCGACCCTGATGTGCCGACCTCGGTTCCGACTGGCATCAGCCTGCTGGGGGTCTCTCCAGTCACCGGCACCCTGATCACGCTCAATCAGATCAGCGACGAGTTAATCGACATCGCGATCAGCAACTCGCCGAGTGCCGGCGTCTCCGTCCACCTCAACAATCTCGTCGGCAAGCAGATCGGTGTCGACAATTTGGGCGCCGGCTCGGTTGATGCGACCGAGAATTGGTGGGGGTGCGCGAAAGGTCCGGGCGCGCGCGGCTGCACTACGGTGTCGGGCGCCAACGTCACCGCGACGCCATTCCTAACCCAGCCCGTCCAATCAGCGGGGACCAACTAGCCGCCGAACCCGCCCGGCTGGCCCGCGTGGTCAGCCGGCCGGGAGGGCTGGAGCGCGACTACGCCGCGAAGCCGTAGAGCCGGGCGGCGTTGCCGCGGGTGATCTTGAAGCGGTCCTCGGCGCTGGCATCCTTGAAGTCGCGCGCCACGACCTCCTGCGAATGCGGCCAGGTCGACGCCTGGTGCGGATAGTCGGACGACCACATCATCCGGTCGACGCCAATGAAGTTGCGGTTGGCGACGCCGACGAAGTCGTCGATGTAGGTGGCCCACATCTGGCGCCGGAAGTACTCGCTGGGCTTCAGCTTGTTGGTGAAACCGGCGGCGATGCGCTGGCGCTCGAAGGCGCGATCCATGCGCTGCAGATAATAGGGCAGCCAGCCGATATTGTTCTCCGCCGAGACGATTTGCAGCTCCGGAAACCGATCGAGCACGCCGGAGAAGATCAGCACGCTGAACGACTTCTCGACCTCGTGCGACAGCACGGTCGCGCGCATGTAGCGCTCGCCCCAATTAAATTGGCTTTCCATCCCCATGCCGGTGATCGCGTGCAGGCTGACCGGCATGCGCAATTCCTGGGCGGCCGCCCAGAACGGATCGTAGATGTCCGAGCTGTAGGGACGGTCGTCGGGCGGCGAGCACCAGATCATCGCCCCTTTGAGCCCCATTTTGGCGCAGCGTTCGAGCTCGCGGGCGCCGGCCTTGGGGTCGTACAGCGAGATCATCGGCAGCCCGGCCATGTGTTTCGGGTCGTAGCTGACAAATTCGGCGAGCCAGTCGTTGTAAACGCGGAAGCAGTCGGCCTGCAGCCCGGGGTCCTTCAGCCAGAAGATCCGGAACCCCAGGGTTGTGTAGAGCACGTCGGCCTCAACACCGTCGGCTGCATTGTCCTTGACCCGCTCGGCCGGGTCCCAGCCACCCGGCCGGGCGTCGGCGTAGGTCGCCTTGGTCAGGAATTCCTTCAGTTCCTCGGGGCTCTTACCCGCGCCAAGGCCGATCCCGATCGGATGCAGCGGAAAGCCCTCGTAATAGAAGTACGCGCCTTCCTTGCCGGGCGGATTGACCATCAGGTGGGGCGCCCGCTCGCGGTATTTTTGATCGACTCGCTCGGCCCATAAATCCGGTGGTTCGCTGACGTGCGAATCGGCCGAGATCAGCTTGTAATCCGCCATCTTCACCCTCCCTCCAAAGGCCTTGCCGCTGTGTCTAGGGGGCTCAAGCTCGGGGCGCCTGTCGCCTTAAACTACGATAGATCAGTATCCGGCGTTGCGTCCAGGCCCCGGCAGGCGAAAGCGGTTGAGCTGGGGCGAATTTGGGCTGGACCAGGGCTCATTTATTCAGTTCAAACAGGTGCAAAAGCGATGATCCCGACACGACGTCTGATGTGCGTCAATGCCGTCAGGGCGGTGGGGGCGAATGGATGGCGGCGCGTCAGTGTCATCCTCGGGTCAGCGGCTCTGGCGCGGAAGTGACGAAACGACGGAAGCGGCAGAGGAGTTCGGTGCGAATGAAGGCACGCGATGTGATGACCACGGATGTCGCGACGGCGAACCCCGATACGCCGACCCGCGATATCGCCGCGCTGCTGCTGAGGAGAGGGATCAGCGCGGTCCCGATCGTCGATGCCGGCGGTGCGCCGATCGGCATGGTCAGCGAGGGTGACCTGGTGGGCCGCGACGACGACGCCCGCGAGGCTCGACGCGACTGGTGGCTGGCGCTGTTGGCCGAGGGGAACCCGCTCCACGAAGATTTTCTCGCCAACCTGCGCACACCCGAACGCCGAGCCCGCGAAATCCTGTCGGCGCCGGTGGTGACCGTCGAGGAAGACACTCCGGTCGCCGAGATCGCGCGGCTGCTGGCGGCTTACCGCATCAAACGCGTCCCGGTGGTACGCGATGGCCGCATCGTCGGCATCGTCAGCCGCGCCGATCTGTTGCGCGCTCTGGCCGCGGAGCAGCCGGAACGCGGCGCGCCCGGAGGCTCCGAGCCCAGGCACGACCTCTTTTCGTGGATCGATCATCATTTCCATCACGGCCGCGGCTCGGCGCCCGATCAGCCGACGATCCAACCTTCCGAAGCGTCGGGCGGCGAGGGTTTGCGGGTCGACGACTTCCGCGCCCTTGTCGCAGATTTCGCACATCATCAGGCACAGCATCAGGATGTTGAGCGCCGTGCGCTCGCGGAACAGCGTCGCCAGCAAGCCAAGGAGTTGATCGAGCACCATATTTCCGACGAAAACTGGCGCACTCTGCTGCACCAGGCGCGGCTGGCGGCTGAGCACGGCGAACAGGAATTCCTGTTGCTGCGCTTTCCGGGGCAGCTGTGCAGCGACGGTGGCCGCGCGGTCAATGCGCCGGACCCGCATTGGCCGCAGACGCTGCGCGGCGAGGCCGCTGAGATGTATCTTCGCTGGGAGCGCGATCTGAAGCCCCGCGGCTTCCGTCTCGCCGCGCGCGTAGTCGACTTTCCCGGAGGGATGCCGGGTGATATCGGCCTCTTTCTGATTTGGGGAGAGTGATGGCCTCGCGGCCGACCGCCGCGTCCCACCGGCCGTGCTCGATTACGGCGGCCGCAACCGGGTAAGCCGGCGATGGCGTCTGCTGCCGCTGTATCGGCCGAAGCCGTTCTGGCGGCGCATGTTGCGGTCATCCTGTTTAATGTGTTCGGCTTGATCGTTGTCCCGATCGGGGCGGCCCGCGGCTGGCGTTTCGTGCATATCGCCTGGTGGCGCGTGCTGCACGTCGCCTTGCTGGCGGCGGTTGCTGCGCAGGCGCTTGCCAGCCGCGCCTGTTTTCTGACGCTTTGGCAGAGCGATCTGGCCGGATCTGCGGCAAGCCCGACGCCGCTGATCGAGAGCTGGGTCGACCGGCTGATCTATTGGAAGCTGCCGATCTGGATCTTCGCCGCGCTCTACACGGTCGTGTTTGTCTACGCTGTTGCGCTGCTCTGGCTCGTGCCGTTGCGACGGACAAGGCAACAAAGCTCCGCGCGCGGCCGGGCGCCCTGAACGCGGCTTCCGTCGTCGAGGCGCGAGCCGCCAAGCCTCTATTTCGGGCCGGCCGCGAGCCTTGGCAGCCGCCCGCAGAGCCGGCTCCAGCCTCGCCCGGCGAGACCCTGAATCCGGCGGCCGATGACGAGCGGACCCGGCCGCCACAGTCGCGGCGTATCGAACCGCTCGAGCACGATTTCGGGTGGGCAGGGCAGCCGGGTTACCGGATCGAGATAACGCGGGTAGAGGATCAGCGCCCCGGCGACGAGCTCCTCCAGGGTGAGTTGCCGGCCACGGTCGACGGCCATGTCATCCACGGTCAGCCCCCAGCCGGCATAGAATGGCCGGCCGTATACAACCACCCGGAGCCGCCTCAGCAGCGCCTCGAAGCCGGCGAGCGAGGTCAGGGTGTGCAACTCGTCGATCTGGGAAAATAGCGCCGCCGTCGACCTGTCGCGGATTATCCGGTCGGCGAATTGGCCCGCCAGGCGATCGGGGATGGCGCCGATGCGATGGCCTGCCTCAACATCGGGGTGCGGCTTGTAGAGGATCAAGGCATCGGGGTTCGCCGCGCGGACGCGGGCGAGTAGATCGAGATTGCCCCGGATGTCGCCACCGCCCAGGCGCACCGAAAGATCGTCTTCGACCTGTCCCGGCACCAGAATGCGGCGGCGCGCATCGAAACGTCACAGCCCGGAAATTCGATGGCCGGCGCCGAAGCTCCCGCGAGATTGTATTTGGTGACCCCGCGCGCGACGAGCCGATCGATCAGCTTGCCCGCGCGTGCGATCAGCGCCGCATCGAATTCGGCCTCCAGCAACAATTGCTCGAGGTCGCTGCGTGCATCCGGATCATAATAGATGCCGCTTCTGTCGAGCACCAAGGATGCGGCCGGCACGAAATCGGAGCCGAGACCAACCGAACGCACGAACCCGTCTTCGACCCGGATCAGCGCGATCTTTTGCTCGGGCGGCCGCCTCGACGAGCCCGGCGGGGATGCGAGAGGCCCAGACCGCGATGGCCCCGCCCGAGCCGGCGCCCGCCGCGCTAAGCGCACGCTTCGTGGTGCGGCGAAATACCGGCGTCCCGACTGTTGACCGAAAGAACTCGGCGACTCGGCGGCGCTTCCAGAACGACATTCCGACCAGGACGGCGACGTGCCGATTGGTGCTCTCGATTTTTCGCCATTCGGCAAGGATCGACAGTATCTGCTCGAAGGTCGACGCGGTTTTGCGATACGGATCGAGGTAGCGGGTCGCAACCAGGCAGGCGCCGGCAAAGATCTGGTCGACGGTTCGCCGGACCGGCCGCCGCGAGACCCGCGCGTCGTCGGCGGTGACGCCCCAACCGGAATAGAACGAATCGTCGAAGCATCGCACCGCACGGCCGGCGAGCAGGGCGAGAAAGCCGGTCTCACCGCCCGCGGCATAGACGCGTTCTGCGCGTGCGATCGCCGCCCAAGGGTCGACCGGCCGGGTGATGACGCTGCTGCCGCGCGAGGTGGCGTCGGCCAAAACATCGCGCGGGGCGACGTGGTCGGAGGTCAGGATCATGACCTTTTGCGGCGGGTTCTCCGTCAGCGCCGCTGCGAGCATCATGCGCAGCACCGCGGCGGAAGGCGGCGGCCCAGTTCCCCCCGCATCGACGAGCGCGATGCCATCGCCAGACGGAAACTCGCCGGGTTGCCACCACGCGCCGCCGACTTGCCGCGAGACCAGCTCACTGCCGCCCCGCGGCGGCGCGCGCGAGGAGGTCCGCCGTCTCCCAACCCCGGGTCGCCAGCACCCGGTCGGCGCACAGGATGTCAGCCGGCGAGCCCGGTCCGCGCATGGCAGCCGCGGTCACGCTTAGCACCGGAGGGAGGCCACCGCGCCACGGCGGAGCCCGCAGCAGACCGTGGTCGAAAGCGATGACGGGAATGCCGAGCGCCGCCGCGCGCTTCCGCATCCGCCGCTGATGTCGCGAGCCAATCCAGGCGCCGAGGCCGGCGAGTGCCCCGCTATTCGAGAACTCGGGAAACAGCGCAGCCAGCGCGGCAGCGTCCAGCGGGCCGCCGCGCGCCTCCAATTGTCCTAGCCCGATCGCCGCCCCGCCAGGCCCGGCGCCGTACTCATGTGACGTCGACGGATCAGGCGAGCCGAGATCAGGCTGCGTCATGCCAGCGACTCGATTGGAGACCACGAAGCGGCGTCGATTTTGTCGCCGCAAAAGTCAACAGCTACGGCAGCGCTGTCTACGAAAAATACGTGGCGATCCTGATCGCCCACCGGCGTTGTCGCCGTTGCCGGGCTCGGCGGCTCGGAAAACCGGGTGTTTCAAAGCCCAGGGGGTTGCGTAGGCTTCAAACTCTTCTGAACGGGACCCGAGCGGGAGGGGCGGAGCTTCGCCACTTATGGCGGTGTCTATCGGGACGGCCCGCGATGCTGAAACCGCCCGGGCTCGTGTCGTGCGCGACAGCGCGGCGCGAGGCCTAGATCCGGTGAGCGGCGAGCGCCGCTCAACGGATCCCGGTTCGCCGGTTATTCCGCGGCTTCTTTTTCCGCGACCGGCGTCAAATCGTAGCGTTGCATCGCAAAGCTGATCGCTTCGTTCCAGCCGCGGCTGCGAATATCGATCTGGACCTCATCGGGACCCAGATACTTCAGGTTGACCGCGTCGCCCATCGGCGTCATCTCGGATCTTTCGGTCTTCGGGATGGGAACGGGCGAAAAATTCGCGTCTCTCAGAGACTTGGCGGTTGCTTGTTCGTCGTCTACATAAAATCCGATGTGGTGAATGCCGCGCAAGTCGGAAGTCTGTCCCGGACCGAGCTTTGGCGCCCCGGCCTCGCCATATTTCAGAATAGCGAAATAAATGTAACCGTCGCTGAGCCAGACACCCTTTTCACCGGTGTCGCCCGGGCGGCGGTACAGCTCGGTCAGACCGAAGTGTTCCTTGTAGAATTCCGCGGTCTTCGCGGGATCGTCAGTCACGAGTGCGATATGCCTGATGCGAGCCATCTGCTTTCTCCCTAAGTTCCTGCACTTGTCGGCAGCGCAGATCCTGCTGTGTAGGCTCTCCAACGCGTGACCGTCAAGAGAACCCCCTCGAATTGGTGACCACTGCGCGATGAGCTGGACCCCGGGCGAGCGGCGCGCCCATGCTCGGCGGCGAGGCCAACGCATTGACCAGGGCGAATTGGCCCTCGGCGGGGACCGACCGCGCCTAGGCGAACCGGCTACCTTTCTGCCGATACTTACTCGGCCGGGACCGCGGCTGCTTGCGGCTTGCCGAAACTCGGGGTGTCGGTGCGGTCGACCAGCGCTTCGGGGCCCTCGCTCGGCAAGTTTTCAGCCCAATTGATCGCGCCGTCGATGTCGCCTTCCCACATTTCGCGCGGCAGCTCGTAGAGGAACTCGACGCCATAGCCGTTGGGATCGTTGATGTAGACGCTGTGCGTGACCCCATGGTTTACGCGCCAATTGAACTTGACCCCACGGCTCTGCAGAAAGGCCAATTGCTTCAGCCAGGCTTCGCGGTTCGCCATGGTCAGCGCCACATGGTTGATCGCGACCCGGCCGTCGGACAGCACCCATTCGGCCGGCGCCGGCAGGTTCGGGCTCTCGACCAAGGCAACGTCGTGATGGGTCAGCTTGCCGCTGTGGTCGCCGCTGTAAAAGCGCATCTTGGGCGGGTTCGGTCGGTCCGCGCGAGGGTGCAGCTCGCCGACCTGCTTCAGGCCGACGATCTCGGTCCAGAACCGGTGCGATTCCTCGATGTCGCGGACGTTCAGCACCAGATGATTGATGCCCGAAGGCGTTACCGCCTGGGCGGGGGCGTCGAAATTCTGCTCGGCCATCGTCGCACTCCAAAGTTGCGCGCGATATTTGTTACTCCGACGCACCCTAGCGCGCAAGCACTTGGGCTATGACCAGGACGCCCGACGGCGGCGCCTCTTGGCCGAAATCATCCGGTTCGAGCCGATGGCGCGGTTACGCGAGCGGCTGCGCCGCGACCGGATGTCTCCGTCAAATCGGGGGCCGATGAAACAGAGGAGGCTGATCCGCGGCGCAATATCGGGTAAAGTCGGTTTTTCGCCGCAGCGCCGAGGGGTCGGCACGGCATTTGCCGGGGCAGCGGTCGAAGCTCGAAACGGGGAGGTCGAAGATGCTATCGCGCCGCTCTTTGCTCATCAGTTTGTCGACAACCGCCTTGGTCGGCGTTTTGGCCGGGCGGTCGGGACCAAGTTTTGCCGCCGACAAGACCGTCAAAATCGGCATTAGTCTGCCGTTTACCGGAGCCGACGCGCATGATGCCGAGCTGATCAAGGACGGCGCCATGCTGGCGATCGATGAAGCCAACGCGGCGGGCGGCGTTGCCGGCTACAAGATCGAGGTCTTGCAGCTCGACGACGGCACCGCGACCGCCGGGCAGTATGATCCGGCGCAAGCAGCGACCAACGCGCGCAAGATGGTGTCGGACGATTCGGTCGTGGCCGCGATCGGGCCGCAGATGAGCGGCTCGGGCAAGGCGATGTCGCCGATCCTAAGCCAGGGCGATCTCGCGACGATCACGCCGAGCTCGACCAATCCCGACATCACCGACCCGAAATTCGCTGCGCAATATCGGCCCGGCGGAAAGGCGATCTATTTCCGCACGGTCACTACCGACGCTTTCCAGGGGCCGAACATGGCGAACTATTTCGCCGATACGCTCAAGGTAAAGTCGGTCTATGTGCTCGATGACAGCGGCGCCTATGGGGTCGGCCTCGCCGACGCATTCGAGGCGCAAGCCAAGAAGCGCGGCATCAAGGTGCTCGGGCGCGATCAGCTGAACCCGAAAGAGGCGGATTACACGACGACCTTGACCAAGATAAAGGCGCTTAATCCCGACTCGCTCTATTACGGCGGCGTGGCGCAGGCCGGGGTCAAGGTGGTCAAGCAATCCTACGATATCGTTCCCGACATCATCAAAAGCGGCGGCGACGGGGTTTACGGCGCCGAGATCCTGAAGGGCGCCGGCTTCCCGGCAGCGCAGGGATGGTACGCGACGACCGCATCGCCGAACATGGTCGAAAATCCCGATGCGGCGCCGATGATCGAGCGCTTCGTCAAGAAATACGGCACGCAACCCGACAACTACTCGATCACCGCCTACGATGCCGCGCTCTGGTCATTCTCGACGCGATCAAAACCGTCGCTGCTTCGGGCAAGGATGTCACCCGCGATGCGATGCGCGACGCGATCCAGCAATCGCACGTCAAGACCTTGCAGGGCGAGGTCAGCTTCGACGCCAATGGCGATATCGAGAACCGGGTGGTCAGCGTCTTCCGGATTACCCGGAACGACAAGTATCCGCTCGACGACGTCCTCCACCAGTACAAGTATCTTGGGGTGGCGCCCGCGAGCTCGTGACCCGCCGTCTCGCTGAAAGGCGCGCGGTGAATCGGACCACCGCCTTGCCATGACCGACTATGGGGTGCTGCTACAGCAGGTGATCAACGGGTTGAGCCTGGGGGCGATGTACGCGCTCTTGGCGCTCGGCTTCACGCTCGTCTACGGCATCCTCGAGCTGATCAATTTTGCCCATTTCAACGTGTTCATGGTCAGCTCGTTCATCGGCATGTGGGCGCTCGAGCTGCTCGGGATCTCCGGTCAGACCCGCGTGCTGACCGGCTTCGCACTCGCCGGGGTCCTCGCCTTTGCCTTCGTGGTCACGATGCTCGCGGCGGGCGGGCTCGGGGTCGCGATCGAGCGCATTTCGCTGCGGCCGTTGCGCGGCGTGAGCGGCCCGGCAGCAATGATCACGACGATCGGGGTGTCCTACATCCTGTTCAACGTCATTCTGCTGACCGTCGGCGCAGGCTCGAAGAACTACCCCAATCCGATGCCGGTCGTGCGTTGGCAGTTCGGCCAAGTGGTCGTGGAACTGAAGGAAGTGCTGATCTGGGGCGTCACCGCGGTGTTGATGGTGGCGCTGCATCTGTTCGTCCATCGCACCCGCCTCGGCAAGGCGATGCGGGCGACCGCGCAAGACGCCGAGGCGGCGCGGATGATGGGGGTCGAAGTCGACCGGGTGATCGTGACCGCGTTTTTTCTCGGCTCGGCGTTGGCGGGCGCGGCGGCGTTGATCTTCGGCCTTTACTACAACTTCACCAGCTTCATCATCGGCTACACCGCCGGGCTGCGGGCTTTTACCGCCGCTGTCCTGGGCGGCATCGGCAGCGTCGGCGGCGCGATGGTCGGCGGCCTGATAATCGGGCTGATCGAAAGCCTCGGCGGTCAATTGATCGCGGTGCGATGGACCGACGTGATCATCTTTTCGATCCTGATCCTCGTTCTGGTGTTTGTCCCGAACGGCCTTTTCGGCCGGGCCACCCCGACCAAATCCTGAGATGGCCGAAATCGGCAAGCCGCCGCCGGTCAGGACCGTGGGCCTCTGGCCCACCCTGAGGGCGAGGACGCCCGTGCTCCGATGGATCGCGCGTATGCGACCCGGCAGCCGGGCGCGTCTCGGCATCTCGTGCATCGCGGCGGCGGCGCTGCTGTTCCCGCTCGTGCACCGCAACGACGCGGATATCAATTCGATCGCCAATGCGCTCTCCTTCGCCGCGCTGGCGCTCGGGCTCAACATCGTCGTCGGCTTCGCCGGCCTCCTCGACCTCGGCTATGCGGCGTTCTTCGCGATCGGCGCCTACGCCTACGGCATCCTCAGCTCATGGCAGTTGCAGCCGGAATGGACCAGTTTCTGGGAGCCGTTCCAATGGCTCGGCCTCGTTGCCCGCAACCATACGACGGCTGGCGACTTCGTCCATTTTCAGGTCTCGTTCTGGCTGATGCTGCCGGGTTCGGCGGCGATCGCGGCACTGCTGCGGCGCGTTGTTCGGCGCGCCGACCTTGCGGCTCAAAGGCGACTATCTGGCGATCGTCACTTTGGGCTTCGGCGAGATCGTGCCGATCGTCGTGCGCAACTGGCCCTCGCTGACCAATGGCGCGATGGGCCTCAACGGGGTCGCTCCGCCGCAGCTGTTCGGCTTTGATTTCGGGGTCAGCGCGACACCGTATTATTACGTCGGAGTAGCTCTCGTCGCTTTGCTGATCGTGATGAGCCTAGCGCCTCAAGGATTCGCGCATCGGGCGCGCCTGGATGGCGATCCGCGAGGACGAGATCGCCGCCGCGGCGATGGGCGTCAATTTGGTTCGACTGAAGTTGCTCGCCTTCGCCACCGGCGCTGCCTTCGCCGGCGCGACCGGCACGCTCTACATCGCCAAATTGCAGACCGCGACGCCGGACATGTTCATGTTCCCGGTATCGGTCATGGTCCTCGTCATGGTCGTCTTCGGCGGGATCGGCAGCGTCTGGGGCGTCGTCGTCGGCGCATTGTTGCTGCAGATCCTGCAATCCTGGTTTCTTGAGGATTTGTCCCAATGGCTTCACGCTCTGGGCCGTCTGGTCAATGTAGACTGGCTTCAACATGTTGAGCTGGCCTCTTCGATCGAGCTGATCTTCGGGCTCATCCTCGTTTTCATGATGCTCTATCGCCGCCAGGGACTGATCCCGGCGTCGCGGCGAGTGCCGGGTTTGACCCTGGCCGAGCAGGCGGCGCATGTGGGAAGCGGCGGGTTCGACAATCTGCCGGCTCTGGGCGCGGTCGATCGCACGGCGCCGGGCCCTCTGCTCGAGGTTTCCGGCCTGACCGTGCAGTTTGGCGGGCTGGTCGCTTTGCGATCCATCGAATTGAGCGTTCCGGCGCACTCGGTCGTTGCCGTGATCGGGCCGAACGGCTCCGGCAAATCGACGCTGTTCAACGCGGTAACCGGCTTGCTGCGGCCCGACAGCGGCAAGATCAGCTTTGCCGGTGAAGACTATCGGCGGGCGGCGGCCGCATGTCGTGCTCGACCGCGGCATCGCCCGCACCTTTCAGAACATCCGCCTGTTCCCGAACCTGACCGTCCTCGAAAACGTCATGATCGGCATGCATGCGCGGCTCGCCACCGGCCCGGTGCGCGCGCTGTTGCGCCTGCCGCGAACCCGCCGCGAGGAGGAAGCGGCGCGCGAACGTGCGTTCGAGATCCTGGCGCTGTTCGGCAACCGGCTGCTGCCGAGGGCTGACCATCTTGCCGCGAGCCTGTCCTATGCCAATCGCCGGCGGGCCGAGATCGCCCGCGCGCTCGCCTCGCGGCCAAAGCTGTTGCTGCTCGACGAACCGACGGCGGGAATGAACCCGGCCGAAACCCTTGAACTCGCCGACCAGATCAAGAGCCTGCATCGGCACGGGCTGACGATCTTGCTGATCGAGCACAAGCTCGATGTCGTCGTCAGCCTGGCGGACAAAGTCGTGGTGCTCGACCACGGCGAGAAGATCGCCGAAGGGGCGCCCGATGCGGTGCGCCGCGACGAGGAGGTGATCCGCGCCTATCTCGGCCGGAGCGCGGTGTTCGCATGAGTTCGCCGATGCTCGAGTTTCGTGCGGTCGATACCCATTACGGCGACCTCCATGTGCTGAAATCGGTCGATTACCGCATCGAGGCCGGCGAGATCGTCTCTCTGCTCGGCGGCAACGCGTCGGGCAAATCGACGACGATGAAGGCGATCATGGGGACCGTATCGCCGACCGTTGGCGACATCCTGTTCGAGGAACAATCGTTAAAGGGGGTGAGCACCGCGGAGCGGGTGCGCCGCGGCATCGCCCCGGTGCTCGAGGCGCGGCGGCTCTTCCCGCGCATGACGGTGTACGAGAATCTCGAAATGGGCGCCTATACCCGCCGCCGCGGACCGGAATTCGGCGAGGACCTTGCCCGTGTCTTCACGCTCTTTCCGCGGGTCGAGGAGCGGCTGCGCCAGCTCGCCGGCACCTTGTCCGGCGGCGAGCAGCAGATGGTCGCGATCGGCCGGGCCCTGATGGCGCGGCCCAAGCTGTTGTGCATGGACGAGCCGTCGATGGGTCTCTCGCCGGCCTATGTCGAGCAGGTCTTTGACATCATCCGCGAAATCAACCGCCAGGGCACGACGATCTTCATGGTCGAGCAGAACGCCAACATGGCGCTGCAGATCGCCGACCGCGCCTATGTCCTGCAAACCGGCCAGGTGGTGCTGAGCGGCCCCGCCGCCGAACTGCGCCAGAACGAGCTGATCCGCCACGCCTATCTCGGCGAGATGAAGGTGCAATAACGCCTTAGCGCTTCCGGCCGGATGCGCGAGCGAGGAGGAAAGCGGCGTAAAGTCACGGCTGATCGGTGATCTGGGCTGTTAGTAGAGTGCCTGTTCTTATGCCCGGGCGAGAGGCTCTGTTGAACCCGTTCGATCCATCGCATCTTTTGGAGTTGCTGAGACGGCTGAGCGCGTTCGCGACCTCGCGAGAGGTCCTCGATACGCTGATCCCTCAACTCGTGGTCGTCGTCGCGATGTTTCTGCTGGCATGGGCGATCCGCGCCGCGACGCGCCGGTGGAGTGATCGCCTGCTCGATTACGTCGCGACGCAGCTCCACCTGCCCCGCATCGCGAGCGAACTGCAGGGCCTACTAATATTCTGCTACGCGTGGCTTCTGCTGGTCACGGCAGGCAGCGTTGGCGAGCGGCTCGCCGTCAACGTCCGGCTGATCGGTGTCGCCGCGAGCCTGACGGCGCTGTGGATCGTGCTCAGGGCCTCCGCGCGCCTGATGCGTGATGCGTTTCTCGCGCGGGCCGTCGCAACCGTCGCCTGGATCGTCGCGGCGCTCGAAATTCTAGGCTTACTGGCGCCGACCGCAGCGGCACTCGACGGCTTGGCGATAACGATCGGCACTTTGCGGCTGTCCGTCCTCCTGGTGATCAAGGCCGGGCTGATGATCGCAATCCTGCTGTGGGCGGCGCTCGCTCTCGCCCGTCTGATCAGCAGCAGGCTTCGGCGGGTTACTGCGCTCAGTCCGTCGGTGCAGGTCTTGACCGGTAATCTGATCAAGATCGCGCTCGTCTGCGTGGCGCTGGTGATCGGTCTGAATACGGTCGGCATCGACCTCACCGCATTTACTGTGTTCAGCGGGGCTGTCGGTGTCGGCCTCGGTTTCGGCTTGCAGAAAATCGTGTCGAATTTCGTCAGCGGCATCATCCTGCTCGTCGAGCGCTCGATAAAGCCGGGCGATGTGATCGAAGTCGGCAGTACCTTTGGTTCGATCATCTATCTCGGCGCTCGCTACGCCTCGGTCCGCGGCCGCGACGGCAAGGAATATCTGATCCCGAACGAGAACCTGATCACCAACGAGGTGGTCAACTGGTCGTACTCGAATTCTTTGGTTCGGCTCGACGCCGGATTTGGCGTGGCCTATTCGAGCGACTTGCACGCGGTACGCGACCTGGCGGTCGAGGTGGCGAGTGCCACCCCGCGGGTGCTCGCCTCCCCCCAGCCGGTCTGCCATGTAACGGGCTTTGGCGACAGTGCCGTCAACCTGTTGCTTCGCTTCTGGATCGAAGATCCACAAAACGGCGTAACCAACATCAAGGGCGATGTTCTGCTCGGTCTGTGGGACGCATTCCTCGAGCACCAGATCGAAATCCCGTTCCCGCAGCGTGACCTGCGCATTCGTGATATGCCGACGACGGCGCCCGCTCGAGGCGGAAAATCTGAGTCACCTGCGATCAACCCGATCATCCGCACCGCGGCGCAGCCGACTGCTGCGAAGGCGAGGTGACCCGCCGCGCCTCTTTCGCCGAGCCGCGCGAGAACTGAAACATCCGGGCTCGACGAAGCTGCTGCCGGATGCGGGTAATGATATCTCGCCCGGCCATCCAGAACATCCGGTGGGCATTAGTGCCGCGCTGCCGGGGCGGGGCGGTGATCCGCCATCTCCAGCCGGTCCTCGTCTGCGGGTTGCTCGCGACCGGGGCTCGCAGCCCCGGCAATTTCGCTTGACGGCTGAGGCGGCGCATCGGGGATTTCGGCTTGCACAAAGGCGATCAGCTTCTCGCGCACCTCGCAGCGCAAATCCCAGGCCTGGCCGGGAGTGCGGGCACTAACCAGCGCGCGCAGCTCGATTTTGTCGTCGAGCAGGTCGGTCACCTGCAGACCCGCCACCTTGCCGTCCCACAGGGTGCTCGCGTGCAGAATCTCGTCGAGCTTCTGCCGCACGCGGTCGACCGGCACCCGGTAATCGATGCGAAGAACGACCGAGCCGATCTGTTCGGCACTTTCGTAGGTCCAGTTCTGGAAAGGCTTCTCGATGAAATAGGTCAGCGGCACGATCATGCGCCGCAAATCGACGATGCGGACCACGACATAGGTGCTGGTGATGGTCTCGATCCAGCCGGTCTCGCCCTCGACGACGACCTGGTCTTCGACCCGGATCGGTTGGGTGACCGCGATTTGGATGCCGGCGAGCAGATTGCCCAGCACCGGCCGCGCCGAGAGGCCGAGGATGATGCCCGCGGCCCCTGCCGAGGCCAACAAACTCACTCCGTACTGCCGAACCGCGGCGAAAGTCATCAGCGCCGCGGCGACGGTAAGCATCGCCAACAAGGTTTTGCCCACCCGCTGCAGGATGCGCATTTGCGTAACGTGCTTGCGCGCCAGCAGGTTGTCTTCGACATCGGTGCGAAACCGGCGCAGATAAATCGCTACGGCGATGTCGAGTGCAATCGCCGCGGTCCAACCTAAAATCAGGATAAAGGCCACCAACAGCGTGCGTCCGATGGCAATCGCCACCGGAAATGGGAAACTCGCCGCGGGCAATGCGGCGCCGAGCGCCAGGATGACGACAAACGCGCTTGCCGGCCCCTGTCCCCGCTCCAGCAAGGTTTGCAGAAACGGACTGAAACGGCCGGCTAGCCGGATCAGTCGGCGGGTCAGCCAGCGATAGAGACCGAGCACCACCAAGGCCGAGACGACCATGATCGTCGCACCGACGACCCAAGGCGGTATCCAAGAGGGGATTGCTGCTGCCATCAGAGCTTCTCGCTTGCGCCCTTGTCCGCGCCCCGGATTGCGGCGCATCCATTGGGGGATAACGCCGAGGCCGGCCCAATCGCACCGCGCAGTCCTCGCTTGCCACAGCCGGACCGACTACTCTGCCAGCGAGGGGTACATCGATCGGAGCGCCGTCCATGAGCGTCGAGGCAAAGACCGCCATTATCGAGCATCTCGGCCGTCAGCATCAGGCGATGGTCGCCCTGCTGGCCGAACTCGTGAACATCAATTCCGGCAGCTACAACAAGCCTGGCGTCGATGCCGTCCAGGATCGGCTGCGGGCCTGGCTCGAAGGGGCCGGCGTTGCCTGCGAGATGTTTTCGAACGAGCGGTTCGGCAACTGTATGGCGGCGCGCCTTCCCGGCGGTGGCGGCGGCAATCGGCCGATCGTGTTGATGGGTCATTGCGACACGGTGTTTCCCGACGGCACTGTCGCGCAGCGGCCGTTTCGCATCGACGGCAATCAGGCCTTCGGACCCGGGGTCGCCGATATGAAGGCGGGCCTGGTGATGAACAGCTTCGTGCTCGACGCGCTGCGCCGGTTCGGCGCTCCCGGCCCGTTGACCGGCCTCTACACCGCCGACGAGGAGATCGCCTCGCCCTCCTCCCGTCCGGTGATCGAGGCCGAAGCGAAAGACGCACGCGCGGTATTCAATGCCGAGCCCGGGCGGCCCTCCGGCAATCTCGTCTCGCGGCGCAAGGGGGCCGCCTTTATCGAATTGGAGGTGACCGGACGCGCCTCCCATTCGGGTGCGGCCCATGCCCAGGGGGTCAGTGCCATCGAGGCGATGGCGCGCAAGATCCAGCGCCTGCACAAATTGACCGACTACGATCTCGGCACGACGGTCAATGTCGGGCTGATCCAAGGCGGTCAATCGGTCAACACCGTGGCGCCACGCGCCACCGCAGGCATCGACGTGCGCTTCCCGACCTTGAACATCATGGAAAAGATCCTCGGCGAGGTGCGCGAGATCTGCAATTGCTGCGAATTGCCGGGCAGCGAAAGCCGCATTCTGCGCGAAGGCAATTTCCTGCCGCTCGAACAGGACCAGGCAAGCCGCGAATTGCTCGACTTTTACGCCCGCTCGGCGGCCGGGCTCGGCATGCCGGGGATCGGCGGCGAGGCGACCGGCGGCTCGGCCGACAGCGGCTTTACCGCCGCACTCGGCACCCCGACCCTGTGCGCGACCGGCCCGGTCGGCGGCAATGCCCATACCGACGACGAATGGTGCCGCATCGACACGATGGTGCCGCGCGCCCAGGCCTTGGCGCTGACCATTCTTGAGGTGGCCGCCGCCTAGAACGGCGCTGTTGCGCTTTCGCCAAAGCCAGCGACCTCTCGGTCGATCTCCCGCGAATGTCTGGTCGCCCGTCACGACCGCCGGCGTCGCTTTACGTCGCCGGGCCGTTCGCCATGGGCTACACCGAATTCTACACGTTCCTGATCCCGCTTTACGGCCTCTCGATCGTGATCCCGCCGGCGATGGGCATGATCGCCGACCGTTGGGGCGCGGTCAGAGCTTTGTCATCCTCGGCACTTTGATGGTCGTGCTGTGCGCGCCGGTGACCTTGATCACCCGCCGCGCGGCGCGGATCGCAGCGGAGCAGAAGATCGAGCCGACCTCGGCTGACTGACTTGCAGGCCGGTCTCGCTTATGCTGTCGGTAGATTGTGGAGGGTCGACGCCAATGCCGGATGGACCTCGCTACGACGACGATTTCTATGCCTGGACCCAGCACCAAGCCGAGGTGCTGCGCTCGATGGCGGTTGCCGACAACCGCTTCGACCGCGAGCATGTCGCTGAGGAGATCGAGGATTTGGGCAAAAGCGAGCGCGATGCTGTGCGCAGCCAGATCCGCCGGATCATCGAGCATTTGCTGAAGCTCGGCTATTCGCCGGCCGAGCCACCGCGTTTCGATTGGACGGAAACAGTGCTCGATGCGCGGCAGACCTTGTCTGATAAAATCAGCCCAACCCTGCGGCGCGAGGCGGAGCAGGTCCTGGACAAGCTCTATGCCGAGGGGCGCAAACGCGCTGCCGATAGCCTCCGCAGGTACGGCGAGCCCGCCGCCGCCGACGCCCTGCCTCAAGCGTGCCCCTATTCGTTCGACGATATCTGCCGCGAGGACTGGTATCCCGATCGACCCGGAGGAAATCCATGACCCGCGATTTCATTGGATATGGCGCCGAGCCGCCGCATGCCGGATGGCCTGGGGATGCGCGGATCGCCGTCAATTTCGTGATCAATTTCGAGGAGGGGTCGGAACTCTCCTACCCGGCCGGAGACGGCGTCTCGGAGGGTGGGCTGACCGAGATGATCGGCAGCGATCTCGGGGTCAAGGGACGTGATCTCGGCGCCGAGAGCATGTTCGAATACGGCGCGCGGGTCGGCTTTTGGCGCCTGCACCGGATCTTTACCCGCTTCCAGGTGCCGGTGACGATCTTCGGCTGCGCCCGCGCCTTCGAGGCCAACCCGCCGGCCGCGGCGGCAATCGCTGCCAGCGATTGGGACATTTGCAGCCACGGCTATCGTTGGACCAATCATCCGGGCCTCGCCGAGGCCGAGGAACGCCGCCAAATCGCCGCCGCCGTCGATCTGATCCGCAAGACCACGGGCAAGACCCCGGTCGGTTGGTATTGCCGCTATGCGCCGTCTGAAAATACCCGCCGGCTGATCGTCGAGCACGGGGGTTTTCTGTACGACAGCGACACTTACAATGACGAGCTGCCCTATTGGGTGCGGGTTGGCGACAAGCCGCATCTCGTCGTCCCCTATTCGCTGACGACCAATGATTCGAAATTCGGCCGCGGCGTCTTCGGTTCGGGCGAGGATTTCTTCGCCTTTCTGCGCGACAGCTTCGACATCCTCTATGAGGAAGGCGCCGAGCGGCCTCGGATGATGTCGATCGGATTGCACATGCGGCTGACCGGCCACCCTGGCCGCGCCAAGGCGCTGATCCGCTTCATCGAATACCTGCGCACCCACGACCGCGTCTGGATCTGCCGCCGCGAGGACATTGCCCGCCACTGGATCGCCCGCTTCCCGCCCGCGATCTAGGACTGGTGCGCTGCTGTCCCTGGGCGAGGGGTGGCGAAATAAGCTTCGATCGCGCGCGCCAGACCGCGGGCGAGCTGCTGCTGATAGGCCGGCTGTCGCAGCCGGCGTTCCTCGGACGGGGTTCGACAGACAGCCAAGTTCGACCAGGGCCGAGGGGATGTCCGGCGCGGTCAGCACGGCGAAATCGGCCGATCGCTGCGGATTTTCCAGCAGCACCACGTCGCGCCTGAGCGCCGTCACCACGTCGCGGGCGAACGCGATCGACGCATTGTCGGTCTGGCGGCGCGCCAGATCGATCAGGACGTCGCCGACCTCACGCGGCTCCCGCGACAGCCGGACGCCCTCCACCACATCCTTGTTCTCGCTCTCGGCGAGCGCGGCTGCTTCACGGTCCGAGGCTTTGGCCGACAGGGTGAACACCGACAGGCCGTGCTTCGCCGGGTCGGGCAGCGCATCGGCGTGGATAGCCAGAAACAGATCTGCGTGCAGCGCGCGGGCGCGAACCACGCGCTCGCGCAATGGCACAAACTCGTCGGGGCCGCGGGTCAGCGCGACCCGGAAACGGTGCGTCGCGACCAGCTGACCCGCCAGGTATTGCGCCGTCGGATAGACGATGTTCTTTTCGTAGACGCCGTCCGGGCCGATCGCTCCAGGGTCGATCCCGCCGTGACCCGGATCGAGGACGATCATCGGCCGATAGCGCAGCGGCGGCTTCCCTCGCAGCTCCGGCTTTCCTCGCCCCGGCGGCTGCGCCGAAGCCGCGTCGAACCTCGCACCGATTGCGGCGCAGCCCGCCAGCAGACGCAACACGTCGCGCCGCGCGCACGCGATATCCCACATCCCCCACCCCCTGCGGCTCGCTCCCGTCCCCAAACAAGAGCGGCCAATTCGTTTATATAATGCTGTCGAAGCACAGACGAGGTCGGGATTTTGGGAGTAGTGGCGCCGAAAGGCACTTACCAGGCTACGAAAAAACCGACGTACTCGGGTTTGGCCGGCGCAGACCGGGTGGAGCTGTGGGGGTGGTCGCTGCTGCTTCCCGCCGCTACTCGAACCCTAAAGCAGGGAAATTTCGCCGTATTTTCAATGTCGAACCGCCGCCGGCTGATAAAGCCGTGGAATTGCGCGGCGGGGAGGGGCAGAGTTGGCGGAGCCCAAGAGCAACCTCGGGAGGACTACTACCGTGCCCCAATCCGCGATCCCGCCCGGCCGCCATGCGCCGATCCGCCCGGACTGGCTCGACAGGCGGCAAGAAGAGATCATCGAGCCCGAGCTGCCGATCGTCGATCCCCACCATCACATGTGGGACCGGCCGGGCAACCGCTATCTGTTTCAGGATCTGCTGGCCGATGTCGGCAGCGGCCACAACATCGCCGCGACCTGCTTCGAGGAATGCCGCGAGATGTACCGCGCCGACGGTCCGCAGGAGCTGAAATCGCTCGGCGAGACCGAATTCGTCAACGGCATCGCGGCGATGAGCGCGTCGGGCAAATACGGCAAGACGCGCTGCATCGCCGGTATCATCGGCAATGTCGATCTGCGGATCGGCAGCCGCGCCAAGGGCATCCTCGAACAGCATGTCACCAGATCCGGCGGGCGCTTCAAGGGCATCCGCAACGGCGCCACCTGGCATGCCGATCCGAGCCTGGAGATCTATTGCTCGGGCGCGCCCCAGGGCCTGTACCGCGACCCGAATTTCCGCGAGGGGTTCGCCGGGCTTGCCGCGCTCGGCCTTAGCTTCGACGCCTGGCTGTTCCAGACCCAGCTCGACGACGTGACCGATCTGGCCCGCGCTTTCCCGCAGGCGGCGATCGTCCTGAACCATGTCGGCGGACCTTTGGCGATCGGGCCCTATGCCGGCAAGCGCGAGGAAGCCTTTGCCGCATGGAAGAAGTCGATCGGCGAGGTCGCCGCCGCTTCCCCGAACACCTATGTGAAGCTCGGCGGATTGGGCATGAAGCTTTCGGGCTTCACGTTTTTCAACGATGAGATGCCGCCGTCGTCGCAGGATCTGGAGAAGGCCTGGCGGCCCTACATCGAGGTCTGCATCGAGGCTTTCGGGCCGCAGCGCTCGATGTTCGAGAGCAATTTTCCGGTCGACAAGGGCATGTGCAGCTATCCGGTGATGTGGAACGCGTTCAAGCGCATCGCCTCGGGCTGTTCTGCCGCCGAGAAGACCGCGCTGTTCAGCGGCGCCGCGACCAAAGCCTATCGCCTGCCGGCGTAACGACTGCGGGCAAAAGCGTCTCAATGCAAAAGCACCGTCATGACCGGGCTCGTCCCGGTCATCCACGAGCCTCCGCAAAAGCAGGACGTGGATGGCCGGAACACGTCCGGCCATGACAGCATAGGAGGGTCAGAACGATGCCATTGCCGAGAACGGAGGTGGATGCCACCACCCCGAAATACCTGCGCGACAAATATGCGATCGTCGGCGTAGGGGAGACAACCTATACCCGCGGCTCGGGCAAGACGACCCGCGCGCTCGGCACCTGGGCGGTCCGGAACGCGATCCTCGACGCCGGGCTCAAGGCCTCCGACATCGACGGCATTCTGTCCTATTCGGGCGGCAACTCGACCTCGGGGACGTTTATCGCCGGCGATCTCGGCATCCGCCCCAATTACTACATGGATGTGGTCGGCGGCGGCTCGTCGACCGAGGCGCTTGGTCGGCATCGCGATCGGTCTGATCGAGGCCGGCTGCTGCAAGACGGTAGCGATCTTCCGCTCGATGAACGGATATTCGCAGGTCAGGATCGGCGGCACCGGCGCGCGCTCGGCAGCGCCCGTCGGTGGCGACGCGCTGCACAACCGCGCCTATGGCTGGCAGAGCGCCGGGCAGAGCTTCGCCCCGACTTTTATGCGCCATATGTATGATTACGGCACCAAGCCCGAGCAGGTCGCCGCGGTCAAGGTCGCGCACAGCCATCACGCCTCGAACAATCCGAAGGCCTATTACAAGAAGCGCTTTACGGTCGACGACGTGCTGTCGAGCCAATTCATCTGCAAGCCGTTGCACCTGCTCGATTGCTGCGTCGAGACCGACAATGCGACCTCGATCGTCGTGACGTCGGCCGAGCGCGCCCGCGACATGAAGCAGCCGCTGGTGCTGATCCGCGGCGTCGTCGGCCGCTGCTGCAAGCCGCGCCTCGACATGCATTACCAGCACGGGCCGATCTCGACCGTCGCCGGCTATTACGCGCGGCAGATCCTGTGGCCGAATGCCGGGGTCGGGCCGGAGGATATCGACGTTACCGGCTCCTACGACGCCTTCACCTTCACGACGATGCTGCAGCTCGAGGATTACGGCTTCTGCAAAAAGGGCGAAGGCGGCGAATATGTGTCGAGCGGCGCGATCCAGCTCGGCGGGCGGCGGCCCAACAACACCAGCGGCGGCCATCTGTGCGAGGGCTACACCCACGGCATGAACATGGTCATCGAAAACACCCGCCAACTGCGCCACGACGCCGACGATTCCTGCCCGGTCGGCGCCGACGGCAAGCGCCAGCACACCTACGACTACCGGGAAGGCGGCTGCCGCCAGGTCAGGAATGTCGAAGTCAGCGCCAATCTCGGCTGGGCCAACCCGGCGACCGCCTCGTCGATGGTCATGCGGCGCGGCTGAGGAGGAGAAGGAACATGCCTATCCGCGGCGAATACCTTGGCATGGGGCTCACCATCGACGATCTCGATGTCGAGAACCTCGAATATTTCCGCCACTGCGCGGAGCACGATTTTCACCTGCAGGCCTGCGCCCAATGCGGCCGGCTGCGCTACCCGCCGACCACCGCCTGCCCGTGGTGCATGAGCCTCGAATCAAGCTGGAAAAAGGTCGAGGGCAAAGGATCGGTGCATTCCTACAGCGAGGTGCACCACGCGATCCAGCCGGCCTTTCGCGGCAAGACCCCCTATCTGATCCTGCTGGTCGATCTCGACACGCAAAAGGGCGAGCCGACGCCCGAGGAAGCCCTGCGCGTCGTCGGCAACCTCGCCACCCCCGACGGCCAATTGGCGCCGCCCGAACTGGTCAAGCGGGTCGGCATCGGCACCCGCGTGCGCATGGTGTTCAGCGATGTCGCTTCCGGCCTCGCCCTGCCGCAATGGACGATCGACGAGACCGCCGCGCAGCCGGCAAGTGTCTGGCGCTACCCGCAGGAATAGTGATCGGGAGGCTTCAACGCGCTTCGCTTCTGCCGTTTGACATGGCGAGCCTTTGACCGTCGAGCGCTCTGCGCGGCCGGCGGTCAGCGCGCACGCGCCTCAGCCCTCCTCGATCGGGAATTTCGCAAAGATCTCGTCGCACCGCTTGAACGCCTTGTCGACCGCCGCCTGCGGCGTCACGCCTTTGGTTGATCACGTCGATCATCGCGATCGCGAACACATGCTCGGTCGAGACCTGCGCCCGGGCCGGGTTGTACACTTCGTAGGGCGGGATTGTCGGGCCGAGCACGCCCTGTGTGGTATAGGCCTGGAGCGGCTCGTTCTTCGGGTCCAGCCAGAACGCCTTATCGTTCTCGACGATCGACTTCATCGGCGGCAGCCAGCGCCCGAGCCCGCCTTTCAGATAGGCGCCGAGCACTTTTGGCTCGATCGAATATTTGAGGAAATCCTTCGCCGCTTCGATATTTTTCGCGCCCTTTGGAACCACAACCCCCTGGCCGCCGAGGACGCTCGGCAGTGCTTTGCCGTCATTGCTCAGCGGCAGGCCCAAGGTCAGGATGTCGTTGTACTGCTCCTTGTTGTCCCAGAGCGCCACCTCGGTCGAGATCGTGCCGTCGAGATCCATGGTGATCAATTTGGCGTGAAAGGCGTTGTTGTCGTCGGCGTCGTTCCAGTTCAGCATCGCCGACGGCATGTAGCCTTTTTTGTAGGCCGTCGTCAGTTGCTCGACCGCCTTGATCACGGCCTCACGCGCCTGCGGGTCGTTGGTGTGCACTTTGCCGTCCGACGTGAACAAGTCCTTGCCGCCATAGGCGATCATGACATGATCGAACTGACCGACAACATCGAACCCGGCCGCCGAAATCTGAATGGAATAGCCATAGATGTTGCGCCTGCCTTGCGCCCGCAGTTTCGCCGCCACCTGCGGGAAGAAATCCAGAAAGGCGTCCCAGGTTTTCGGGATGTCCGACGTCTTGTAGCCCGCCGTCTCGATCAGCGATTTCCAGGTGTGGAACGGGGTTACCGCGGCCTTGTGCGGGAGGATGTAATAGCCGCGTTTCTTCGCGACATTGTTATAGGCGTACCCGTAACTCAGCGACGAGGGGGTGAACAGCGATTTCTGCGTCTCGATGACGTCGGTAAGGTCGACCAGCTGGTCCTTCCAGGCGCCCAGCACGCCAAAGAAGTAATCGCCGAGATTGATGATGTCGGGCACGACCCCGCTCGTAATCGCGGCGATTTCCTTTTGCCGCATCGGAGCGAACGGCAGGATGCTGTAGTCGATCGTGTTGCCGCTCGCCTTCTCGTAATCAGCCACCATCTGCTTAAAGCTGATGTCCTCTTGCTGGGCGAAGCCCTGCACCCACCACACGGTCGCGGTCGTGGCCGCGGCGTTAGCGACATAGGGGCGCGCAATTGCTCCCGCCGCCGCCAGCCCCATCGATCCGCGCAGCACCGAGCGCCTGGTCAGCTTGTCCATACATTCCTCCCTCGTTCGAGCCCGCTGCCCCTCGCGGACCGGATCCTCATCCGCGAAAAATTATGCGCCGACGAGACGGCCGGTTCAACAACTCGCGCCAAGGCCCCAATTCTGGCTCCGGCCCGAGGCGGGGCTCTAGCCTTGATGGGTCAGCAGCGGGCGACTCAGCCTTTGACGCCGCCCATCGTCAAGCCGGCCGCCATATATTTGCGGAACCAGTAATAGACCACCACCGGCGGCAGCGCGTAAATGGTCGCGGTGGCCATCATATAGTTCCACGGCGACTCGTCGCTGTTGAGAAATTGGACGATCGCTATCGGTACCGTCATGCTCTTCGTCGAGGACAACAGCAGAAACTGGTAGAGAAATTCGTTCCACGCCGCCAGCATGGCAAAGGTGCCGATCGCGACCAGCGCCGGCGCCATCAGCGGCAGATAGACGCGAAAATAGATCTGCATCGGCGAGGCGCCGTCGATGCGGGCCGCTTCGTCGAGCTCGATCGGAATGCTGCGGCCGTACTGCTGGAAGATGAAGATCGCATAGGGCGTGGTGAAGGCGACAAGCGCTGCGATCACGGCCCACAGATTATTCATCATGCCATATTGCGCCATCAGGCGATAGTACGGGATCGCCAGGAACGAGGCCGGGATTACATAGGTCAACAGCGCGCAATTGGTGACGAGCCAGCCGTGCCGGACGCGCAGCCGCCCGACTGAAAAGGCCGCCAAGGACCCGATTGACAATGTCAGCAACACCACCATCCCGGCGAGAAACACGCTTCTGCCGAATTGTTCCCAGAAATACGCGAGATACCAGTAGCCCTGGGTGAGCACGATCCAGTAGCTGTAGAGCGAGGGATGCGGCGGGAACACATGGGTCGTCAACACATCGCTGTGCGAGTCGAGCGAAACCATGATCATGTTGTAGATCGGCAAGAGCGACCAAATCACCAGCACGACGCTGAGGATCGCCGCCCCGACATTGGTCATATAGCGCCGCCGTCGCGCCACCCGAACCGAGTGCAGCACGCCGGCATCCGTGCGGGCTCTCGCCCTGCCCTCGACAGCAATGACGGTCATCGTTACTGCTCCACGGCCATCGTGCGCAATTTGCGCATCAGGAAAATCACGAGCGGGATCATCAGCGGCAGCGCCGTCATCACGGTGGCGACGCCGAGATTGGGATCCGACAAATCAAAGGCGTTGCGGATGCCGAGGTTCGCCAAGGTATAGGTTGTCAACGCCGGGCCGCCGTTGGTGATTAAGAACGGCGTTGCGAAATCGCCGACCGAAAAGACCGTCGACAGTAGGGTATTGACGAAATAGAGCGTGGCGAGCAGCGGAAAGGTGATGTGCACGAACCGCCGCAGCCCGGTCGCACCGTCGACGGCGGCCGCCTCATAAAGCTCCGGAGCAATTGCCATCCGGCCGGCGATAAAGATCACGGTCCAGAACGGCATGAATTTCCAGATATAGGATGCGATGATCGAGCCCAGCGCGATCCAATGTGAATCCAGCCAAAACGGCCCGTTGATGCCGAACAGCTCCCACAGCAGATTGTTGAGCAGCCCCCACTGGCCGTCGAGCATCCAGTGGACCGAGATGAAAGTCGGCAACAACGGCACCGCCCAAGGCAACACAAAGACGATCAGCAGCGCCTTTACCCACCAGCCCGGCCGAACAAAGAAGCCCGACAGCAGGAACGCCATAAACATCTTGAGATTGACGGCGACTCCTAAGTAGATCAACGTGTTGACGACCGTATTCAGATAGACCGGATCGGCCCACAATTCTTTGTAGAGGGCCGGGTCGTGGCCCATCCACAACCCGTAGACGATCGGATAGGCGACAAAAACGACAAATACCGCCAGATAGGGGATGACGAAGGCGAGCGCCCACAGGTATTCCGAGCCCTTCAGGTGGCCGCGCAGCGAATCCCACAGGGCGTGCGGTCGCCCGGCCAGCGGGCGGCCAAGCTGAATCGCCGATATATTTGCCATGGTCGCCCCCTCAGCTCGCAACGATAGGGAATTTCGCCACGATAGTCTCGGCACGCTTGAACGCCGCTTCGATCGCGGCCTGCGGCGTCATGCCGTTTTTCATCACGTTGATCACGGCGCGCATCATGGCATTCTCGACCCCGACCGGCCCCATGCCCGGGTTGCGCGCCTCGTAGATCGGGATGTTTGGGCCAAACAGGGTTTCGTTGACGTAAGTCGCGACGTGCGCATCCTCTTTGAGCCAGAACGGGTCGCTCTTGGCGATCTCCGGAAACGGGATCACCCAGCGGCCGAGAGACGCCTTCAACTGTGTGTTCAGCACCTTCGGCTCGCTGAAATACTTCATGAATTCCTTGGCGACCGGAACGTTCTTCGCCCCCTGCGGGATCGCCACGCCGAAACTGTTGACCTGCGCCGGGACCGGTTTGCCGTCGTTGCTTAGCGGCAGGCCATAGGTCATGATGTCGTTGTATTGCTCCTTGTCGTGGTAGAGCGCCACCTCGGTCGACAGCGAGCCGTCGAAATCCATCACCATCAGTTTGGCGTGAAAGGCATTGTTGTCGTCGGCATCGTTCCAGTTGAGGACGACCGGCGGCACGTAGCCGTCGGTAAACTGTTTCGCCAGATAGGTGGTGGCCTTGATCGCCGCCTCCTTGACCTGCGGGTTGCCGGTCTGCAACTGGCCCTCCGCGTCGACCAGCTCGCCGCCGTTGGCGAGCGTGAAGGCGTTGAAGAGGTTGATCGGGTCGACCCCGGTCGCGGTCAGCTGATAGCCCATGCCGTAGACGTTGCGCATCCCCTGCTTCTTCAGGCCGTCCTGCACCGGCCGGAAAAAGTCGTTGAACGCATCCCAGGTCTTCGGAACGTCGGCGACATTCTGGCCTGATTTTTCTACCATAGACCTCCAGAAACGGAACGGCACCGCAGCAGATTTCCACGGTATCTGATAATAGCTGCGTTTTTTGGTAACATTGTTGTAGGCAAAGCTGCAATCATGAGCATTCTGGCTCCAGTGAGGTTTCTGAGCTTCAAAGACGTCAGTCACATCGACGAATTTATTATTCCAGGTATTCAAGTAGAGAAAGTTGAAATCCGCGGTTTCTATCATATCCGGCACGACCCCAGCGGCAACTGCCGAGACCGCCTTTTGCCGCAATGCAGCAAACGGAATGATGCTGTAGTCGATAGTGTTTCCGCTGGCCTTCTGGTAATCGGCTACCATAGCCTTATAAGCCGCGTCCTCTTCGGGGATGAAGCCCTGCGCCAGCCACATGGTGGCGGTCGAGGCCGCGGCGTTGGCGATATGGGGCCGCGCCAAGGCCGCCCCGGCCACCAGCGCGGCCGAGCCGCGAAGCACCGAACGCCGTGTGGTACCGTTCATCCGCATGTTCCTTCCCTGCTCGCGCGGCCCATTCTGCAAGCGGCGCCTTCCGGCGCTCGTCGCACTACCTTACACTAAGATAACCGGGCGCCATGCTGCAAATCATATCGCAACCGCTCGTCTCGCTCAAACGATATCGTAGTGTCGCCCGCGGCTCAATTTGTTATCGTTGCGCGACCGAGGTATGGGGCAGCGGTGCCGCCGGGTCGACCGTCTCCCTCCCTGGTGACCGCAGCGCGCCCGCGCCGGCGCCCTTCCGTTAAGATCTGCAAGGACGACGGACTCATTGTCCCAGGCAAGTGACGCCTTCCCAACTCGGGCACTTGACGCCCACGGCAATCTGGGCTTGATCCTCGGCGGCTACCAGCCACAGCGTAAGGAAGCCGGGGATGAAGACCCGCATCGCGTTGATTCACGCGGTCACCGTCGCGATCGAGCCGGTGCGGGAGGCGTTCCTGGCGCTGTGGCCGGAGGCCGAATGCGGCAATATTCTCGATGATACACTGAGCCTCGACCGCGAGCGCGACGGGATGCTGACCGCGGCGATGACGCAGCGCATCCTGGCGCTGGCGGAATATGCCGCCGCGACCGGCGCCGCCGGCATCCTGTTCACCTGCTCGGCCTTCGGCGAAGCGATCGAGGCCGCCGCGGCGCGCGCCCCGATCCCGGTGCTGAAGCCCAACGAGGCGATGTTCGAGGCGGCGCTGGCGGCCGGCCGGCGCATCGGCATGCTGGCGACTTTCGCGCCGAGTGTCGCCTCGATGGAAGAGGAGTTCCGCGCGATGGCCGAAACACACCGTTCCCCGGCGACGATCGAGACCTACTGCGTGCCGGGGGCGATGGCGGCATTGAAGGCAGGCGATGCGGCGACGCATAACGGCTTGCTGGCGCAGGCGGCGCCGCGGTTTGGCGAGTGCGATGCGGTATTGCTCGCACATTTTTCGACGGCGCGCGCGGCGCCGGTGGTCAGCGCGGTCTTGGATCGGCCGGTTTTGACCAGTCCCGGCAGCGCCGTCGCCAAGCTCAAGGCGATCATCACCGCGCAGATCGGTACATGAACGAGGTGCCGCTCGTCGCCGCCGAGCGGCCGCCCCGAGGATCGAATATCTCGTCGCGGCCCCTACCCGTTAGCGTTGTAGATCTTCAGTAGCTCCCCGTGCGCCCATTTGACCGAGTCCTCGGGCGCCATGCCCTGGACGGCCTTGGTGTACATATCGACGATGATGAATTTGGAGATGGTTTCAGCCGCGGCGCGGCCCGACGGGCCGGCGTAGCCGGCGAAGCGGCCGCTTTCCGCCGCGGTGCGGAATGGGGCCATGACCGGGTCGATCTTCCACAAATTGTCCTGCTCCCACATCTTCGTGGCGCCAGTCGAAAAACCCTGCTGCGAGGTGAACCATAGTTCGTAGATGTCCTTCGACTGAAACCAGCGCAGGAAGTCCTTGGCCGCCTTTTGATTATTCGTATAGGCCGGGATGATGTTCGAAAACGGCACGTGATAGCTGAACTGGCCGGCGGGGCCTTTGGGTAGCGGGGCGTGAAACATGTCTTTATACAGCGGCGCGCCGTTCTCGCTGAGATACGTATCGGGTTTGCTTCGGGCCAGCAAATAGATCGACGCAGCATTGCTGGTAGAGCTGATCGTATTGGAGAGAAAGGCGCGATTGTTGCCGGCATCGTCCCAGGAGAGAGCACCCTCGTCGAAGCATTCTTTCCAAAATGGAACCGCGAATTTAACCGATTCGACGGTCTCCTTGGTGTTCAACACCACGGTTTTGCCGTCGGCCTCGACCTCTTTGCCGCCCCATGACCAGAGATAAGGATACCAAAACGCGGGGCCGTCGCCAAAGGCATGGGCGAGCGTCTGGCCATAGGGATGCTGCTTGGGTTTGAGCTGCTTGCCAACGGCGCGATACTCGTCCCAGGTCTGTGGAAACTTGTCGGGCCCGTAGCCGACCTCTTTGAACCACGATGTCCGGTTGGTCATCAGCACGCCGAGGATCGTGTATGGCACCGCAATCCATTTCTTGCCGTCATTGGCGACCGCATGCGCGGTTTCGTAATAACCGCCCTGCGCCTTGCCGATCTCCTCGGCGATATCGCTGACATCGACGGCGCTGTCGGCGTAGAGCTGGGCCCAGTTGTTGACCGCCATCAGGATGTCGGGGCCGGTTTTCGACTGGATCGCCGAGCTGATCCGCGCCTGCACGCCGTCGCCGTTGATGGTCTCGACCTCGAGCTTGATGCCGAGGGCTTTCTGGGCTTCGTCGGCGATCTTGCCGCGCAGCAGCTTGTCGGAAACCGGCACGAAGTCGACGAATTTGAGCCAATGCAGGGTCGTCCCCTGCGCGTAAGCCGGCGCCCGCCCGGAGGCGAGAATTCCGGCGAGACCGCCGGTCCCCGCGGCCAGCGCACCCGCGCTCGAAAGCTCGTAAAAAGCGGCGGCGAGTTGTGTATTGCATCGTTATTCCTCTCTATACGAGCCTTTTACTTAGTTTGTTTTTGCCAGACCAAATCATAGCTGACAGGGATTACCTATCCTGGCGGGCATGTACCGTGCCGCTGCCGTCTATGCTGCCGCTGAGGTTTATCTCGACCGGCCGAAGACGCCGGCGAACTCTGGAGCGGCGTAAATCGCATCGCCAGCTCGCCCTGCGGCCCAACCGATCCTTAAGCTTGTCGCTTAGTGGCGGTGGTGTACCGCGCTTGATCGTTGTGATGAGAGCGGCCCCGGTCTCCGGTCTCGGCATTGGCCTAGCCGCCCGTTACTCTCAGTGTAGGTTTCATTCACTTTCGCCGAAGAGACGAACGCGTAGGTGCCGTCAAACGCCGTCGCAGGCGGTCGAAGGCGACGGCGTTTGCGCAAGCGCGACAGCCGAAAAGCCAAAAACTCCAACAACCCACAACCATCGAATGCTTTGTTGCATGTGCCTGCCCTCGGCGTCCAAGTTTGTTTGCCCCTCCACGTGCGGCCACGTCCGGGGCCTTTTGCAACCGCCTACTCGCGGAAGGTCAGCGGCGATTTTTATTTCGTCTATTTCTGCCAGACGAAATCATAGCTGCATTCATAGCCGCTTTGGCGCACTTGCGCCCTGCCGGAGGCATCGATATTGCCGCTGACGCTCAGGTCGATCGGCTGGGAGCCGCCTTGATTGGCGGGCGCCAGCGCGCGCATCACCAATTCGCCCTGCGGCCCGACCGTTCCCCCGACCCGATAGCCTGTGGCGGTGACATAGTGCACTCGACCGTTGACGACATGGAGCGGCCCGGCTTTCCGGCTCGGGCACTGCCCGGTCTGTCCCTTCCGCGTCGTGTATGTCGCGTTGACGTTCGCCGACGAGACAAAACGGTATTTACCGTCAAACGCCGTCCCGGCGGTTGAAGCCGGCTGCGCCTGCGCATTCACGGCAGCAAGCGCGCCGATGAATCCCACGATCCCCAGTAATCCGATCGAGCGTCGCATTTGCCGTTCCCTCCCCGTTATTCAGGAATTTTCCCGCGATTCAGATCACCGCTTCAGACTCTGCATCGAAGAAGTGCAGCCGCTCCGGGTTCAGCGCCAGCCGCAAGCGGTCGCGGACATTGACCCGCACACTCGGTTCGACCGAGGCCACCATCATGTGGGGGCCCACCGCCACGTCGAGCAGGATTTCCGAGCCGAGCTTCTCGATGACCTCGACCGCGGCGTCGAAACCCAATTCGGCCGGGTCGGCTTCGGAGGCGACATGCAGGTCTTCGGGGCGGATCCCGATCGTGACCTGCTGCCCGGCATAGCGGCCGAGGCGCCCGGCGGTCTGGCCCGGCACCTTGATGCGGATGCCGTCATCCTCGGCCCACAATGCCCCGTCGGTTTGACGCACCACGACGGTGGCGAAATTCATCGAAGGCGAACCGAGAAATCCGGCGACAAAGCGGTTGGCCGGCTCGTTATAGAGTTCGAGCGGCTCGCCGACCTGCTGCACCAGGCCATCGCGCATGACGACGACGCGGTCGCCCAGGGTCATCGCCTCGACCTGGTCGTGGGTCACGTAGATCGCGGTGGTGCCGAGCCGATCGTGCAATTTTTTGAGTTCGACGCGCATCTGCACGCGCAATTTGGCGTCGAGGTTCGACAACGGCTCATCGAACAGGAAGACCTGGGGGTGCCGCACGATCGCGCGGCCGAGAGCGACGCGCTGGCGCTGACCGCCCGACAGCTGTCGCGGCTTGCGCTTTAGCAAATCCTGCATGCCGAGGATTTCGGCCGCTTCCTGCACCCGCTGGGCGATATCGGCGCGGTCGAATTTCCGCATTTTGAGGCCAAAGGCCATGTTGTCGTAGACGCTCATATGCGGGTAGAGCGCATAGTTCTGGAACACCATCGCGATGTCGCGATCCATCGGCGACAGACTCGTTGATGACCTTGTCGTCGATCAGGATGCGGCCCGATGAGATCGATTCGAGCCCGGCCACCATGCGCAACGTCGTCGTCTTGCCGCAACCGGACGGGCCGACCAGCACCATGAACTCCTTGTCGCGGATCGACAAATTGACGTCTTTGACGGCGTAGACTTCGTCAAAATTCTTGTTGAGATTCTGGAGGACTACCTCGGCCATCGCTCTCTCGTGTGGTTACGCTATCCCTTGACCGAGCCGGTCACGCTGGCGACGTAGTGCTCGACGAAAAAGGAGTAGACAAAGGCGACCGGGATCGAGCCGAGCAATGCCCCGGCCATCAGCTCACCCCAATAAAACACGTCGCCGCGGATCAGCTCCGAGGTCACCCCGACCGGCACCGTCTTTTCCTCGGGCGAGGAAAGAAAGACGAGGGCATAGAGAAACTCGTTCCACGACAAGGTGAAGGCGAAGATACCGGCCGATAGGATCCCCGGGACGGCGATCGGAAAGATGATGTACAGCATCGCCTTCCAGCGGGTCGCGCCGTCGATGCGGGCGCACTCCTCCAATTCCTTGGGGATGGACTTGAAATAGCCCATCATCAGCCAAGTGCAGAACGGGATCAGAAAGGTCGGATAGGTCAGGATCAGGGCCCACGGCGAGTCGCCGAGGCGGAAGTTGCGGATGATGTCGGCGAGCGGAATGAACAGCAGGGTTTGCGGCACCAGGTAGGTAATAAAGATTGCGGTCCCGAGACTCCCGGCAAATGGGAACCGCAAGCGCGACAGCGCATATCCCGCCAACAGCCCGCAGAACAGCGAGATCGCGGTTGCCGACAACGCGATGATCATCGTGTTCAGCATCCAGGTGGTGAACAAGGTCTGCGTCAGCAGATCCCTGATGTGATCCAGGGTCGGATGCCAGGTCCAGAACGGGTTGTAATTGACCGAGTTCCACGGGCGATAAAGCTCACCATCCGGCCGGATGGTGGTGATCACCATCCAGTAGAACGGGAACAGCAGCAGCACGATAAAGCTGGTCAGCGGAACGTAAAAGAAAACCCACCGTCGCCAAATCGCGCCCTCGATCATGGCTCAGTGGACCTCCGCCTTGCGGATGTAGAAGAGCTGGAAGATGACGACGAGCAGCAGCACCGGGAAGACCGCGAGCGAAATCGTGGCGCCCTGGCTCAACAGCCCGGTGCCGATACCGATCTGGTAGGCGTAGGTGGCGAAGAGCTGGGTGGCGTTGGCCGGTCCGCCGCCGGTCAAGACGTAAACGAGCTGAAAGTCGGCGAAGGTCTGGATCACCGAGAACAAGGTTACCACCAAGGTCACCGGCAGCAGCAGCGGCCAAGTCACATGGCGGAATCGCTGCCACGCGCGCGCGCCGTCGATCGCCGCGGCCTCGTGCAACTCTGGGCTGATCGTCTGCAGGCCGGCGAGCAGAGTGATCGCGTAGAACGGCAACCCGCGCCAGATGTTGACGATGATCACCGAGATCAGCGCCAAATTCGGGTCGCCCAGCCAATTGATCCGCGCGTGGATCAAGCCGAGCCGGAACAGCCCCCAGTTGATCACGCTGAAGGTCGGATCGAACATCCACTTCCAGGCCAGGGTCGACAGTACGGTCGGAATGATGAAGGGCAGCAGGATAAAAGCGCGCGTAAGCGTCTTGCCCCGGAAATTTCGGTTCAGCAGCACCGCCAGCCACAGGCCCAGCGCGAGCTTGAACACGGTAGCGACAAATGTGTAGACGCAGGTATTCCACACCGCGACACGAAAGATGCCGTCCTGCCAAACGTTCACAAAATTCTGCAATCCGACGAAATGGCCGGGAACCCCGACCCTGGTGTCGGTCACCGACAACATCACACCCTTGACGAACGGGTAAGCGATAAACAGGCCAAGCAGCGCCACCGTCGGCAGGAGCAGCAGCGTTGCCAGCCAGCGCTCGTCTTCGAGCAGCCGGGTGATCGGCCCGCGTCTCGGCGAACCGACATAGGTCCTCGGAGCGGCGACGGTGGTGAAAGTCATTTCGGGGTCTCCAAGCCGGGCGAGACTGAGGTCACGAGTAGACCTTCACCAGTTCGTCATGCGCCCATTTGACCGAGTCCTCGGGCTTCATGCCCTGTACGGCCTTGGCATACATGTCGACGATGATGTACTTGGTCTGGACCTCGGCGGCCTTCTGGCTCGGCGGCCCGGCGTAGCCCGCGAGCCGCCCCGCGCCCGGCAGGTATTTGAACGGCTCCATCACCGGGTCGACCTTCCACACCGGGTCGTTCTCCCAATACTTGGTGGCGCCGTCGGTATAGCCCTGCTGCGAGGTGAACCATTCCTCGAACACCGGCTTCTGAGTGGATCCAGCGCAAGAAGTCCTTGGCCGCCTTCTGGTTCTTCGAATAGCCCATGACCATGTCGATGAACGGGCCGGGCAGGTTGAAATGCCCGCCGGCGCCGGTGCCGAGCGGCGCGTGCGAGATGTCGTCTTTCATCGGCGTGCCCTTGTCGGTCAGGTAAGTTTCGGGCTTCTTCTTCGCTTCGAGGTAGATCGAGGCGCCGTTGTTGGTGGCGGCGATGGTGCCGGCGAGGAAGGCGCGGTTGTTGCTCGAATCGTCCCAGGCGAGCCCGCCCGGATCGCAGCAATCGTTCCAGAACGGAACCGCGAACTTGACCAACTCGATGGTTTCCTTGCTGTTCAGCGCGACGGTCTTGCCGTCGGCCTCGACCTCCTTGCCGCCCCACGACCACAAATAGGGGTACCAGAAGCCGGGAGCGTCGCCAAAGGTGTGGCCGAGCGTTTGCCCGATCGGATGGCCGGCGGCCTTCCATTTCTTGCCGGCGTCGTGCCACTCCTCCCAGGTGACCGGGAACTTTTCATAGCCGATGTCGGCGAGCCAGGATTTGCGGTAGCACGACCAAGCCGCCGCCGACCGCCCAAGGAACGCCGATCCATTTTCCCCGGTAGGTGCCGATGGATCTTGCAAATGTCGTAATAACCGCCTTGCGCGTCGCCGATCTCGGTCGGCGACATCGCTGACGTCGGCAAGGCTGGTGGCGTAGAGCTGCGGCCAGTTGTTGAGCGCCATGATGATGTCGGGGCCGCTGGCCGACTGGATCGATGAGGTGACACGGGCCTGGATATCGTTGGCGTTGATCGTCTCGAACCGGATCTTTATGCCGAGCGCCTTCTCGGCCTCGGGCAAGATGTTGCCCCTCAGGACCTTATCGGAGGCCGGGACGAAATCGGACCACCGCACCCAATGAATAGTGGTCGTCTGGGCATAGGCGGGCGCCCGGCCCGAGGCAAGGATCCCAGCGAGGCCGCCGCTGCCTGCTGCTATCGCGCCGGCGCCGGAAAGTTTTAGAAGCCTGCGCCGGTCGATCCGAGCCATCATCATTCCTCCCTAACGTCGAGCCGCATTGTGCTGGCGGGGGCGATGTTTAGAGCCAACCGTGCGGCGGCACAAGCCGGAACGGGCGAAGCGGCTTGCCCGAGATCGGCAGGTGCGATAAGGGGTCGCTCGCTTTAATTCGCGGTCACGTCAGGATGGAGAAGCGAATGAGCGAGGCAAAGGGGATTAGTGTTCTCGGCATTTGCGGCAGCTTGCGCAAAGGTTCTTACAATATGGCGGCGCTGCGTACCGCGATCGAATTGAAGCCGCCCGGGATGACGATCGAGATCGCCGAAATCGCCGCCATCCCGCTCTACAATGAAGATGTGCGCGCTCAAGGCTTTCCGCCGCCGGTCGAGACCTTGCGGCGCCAAATCGCCGCCGCCGACGCGCTGCTCTTTGCCACCCCGGAATACAACTACTCGATGTCGGGGGTGCTGAAGAACGCGATCGACTGGGCCTCGCGGCCGCCGGATCAACCCTTTGCCGGCAAGCCGGCGGCGATCATCGGCGCCGGCGCCGGAATGGCTGGCACCGCACACGCGCAAGGCGACCTGAGGCGCACCTTCGTCTTCCTCGACATCCATCCGATCAACAAGCCCGAGGTGCGGATCGGCCAGGCGCACACCAAGTTCGACGCCAATGGCGGTCTGACCGACGAAGCCGCTCGCGGATTTATCCGCGATATGCTGGTGGCGCTCGAGAGCTGGACCCGACAAATTAGCCGCAAGAACTGAGACGGGCGTCAAAGAGCAATTAGCGGGAGGAAAGCCATGGATCTCGATTTCACCGGCAAGGTCGCGCTGATCACCGGGGCCGGCAACGGCATCGGCCGCGCCACCGCGCTCGGTTTCGCCAAGGGCGGCGCCAAAGTCGTCCTCGTCGATCGCGACGCGACCGGGGGTGAAGCGACCGCCGGAATCATCCGTCAACAGGGCGGCGAGGCACGGTTCGTCAGGGCTGACGTCACCAAATCGGCCGAGGTGCGCGACTACGTCAAGGCGGCGCTCGACGCCCATGGCGCGATCGACTGCTTTTTCAACAACGCCGGCATCGAGGGCAAATGGGCGCACACCGCCGAACATGACGAGGAGGCGTTCGACCAGGTCATCGCGGTCAACGTCAAAGGCGTCTTTCTCGGCCTGCGCCATGTGCTGCCGGTCATGCTGCAGCAGCAGCGTGGCGCCATCGTCAACACCGCTTCGGTCGCCGGATTGGTGGCGACGCCGGGCATGCCGGCCTATGTCGCCTCCAAACACGCGGTGATCGGGCTGACCAAGACCGCCGCCGGCGAGGTCGCCCGCCAAGGTATCCGCGTCAATGCGGTGTGTCCCGGCCCGGTCGACACCCGGATGATCCATTCGCTCGAGGCGCAACTCAACCCGGCCGACCCGGCGAGCGTCAGCCGGCGCTATCAGTCGGCGATCCCGATGGGCCGCTATGTCACGCCGGATGAAATCGCCAACACCGTCTTATTCCTGTGCTCCGATCTCGCCGCCGCCATTACCGGCGCGCAATACGTCGTCGATGGCGGGCGCACCGCGGTCGGCGGCGCGGTGACCCAGGCGATACAGAGCTGAAAGGGGCGGCGGCCGCGGCGGCCGTCCGTGGCGGCGGGCCGGCAACTGCGCTATCGTCGCGCCGCATGCCGCGGCCGGAAACCCGGCCGGGAAAGGGAGCCATGACCGAAACTCGCACGTTGGCGATCGATATTGGCGGCACCGGCATCAAGGCCGCCGTTCTAGACGATGCCGGTCAGATGATCAGCGAACGCCGCCGGGTCCCCACCCCATCCAAGCCGGTCGCGCCCGACGCGCTGGTGCGCGCCATCGACGACGTGGCGGTGCCGCTTGGCGGCTTCGAGCGGGTGTCGGTCGGCTTTCCCGGCTATGTGCGCGACGGGCGGGTGCTGACCGCGCCTAATCTCGGGACCGAAGTGCTGGCCGGCTTCGATCTGCAGGCAGCCCTGGCCGAGCGCTGGGGCAAGCCGGTTCGAGTGCTCAACGACGCCGACGTTCAGGGCTTCGGCGCGATCAAGGGCGAAGGGATCGAGATGGTGTTGACTTTGGGTACCGGCGCCGGCACGGCGATCTTTCGCGACGGCGAGGTCATGCCGCATCTCGAGCTCGCTCACCACCCGGTCAGCGGCAAGAAAACCTATGACGAGTATGTCGGTAACGCCGCCCGGCGCGCGAAGGGCAAGAAAGCTTGGAACAAGCGCGTCCTCAAGGTGATCGACATCCTCCGCGAGGTCGTGCGCTTCGATCACCTGTATATCGGCGGCGGCAATGCCAAGGATCTGAGCCCCCTGCCCGATGACGTGACGATAGTTCCGAACACCGACGGGCTGACCGGTGGCATCGGTCTGTGGCGTGCCGACCCCTCGCCGCATACGGCGGTCGGCATGGCCGCGGATGACGATCGGGCGGCTGGCAGCCCCAAGCCGGGCCGCGACCATTCGGGCGGAACGGCTCCCCCGGACGAAACTCGCGCCTGATCGGTCGGTTTCCCAAAGCACCTTCGCAGGATCGGACGAAATGCGGCACTCCGCCGTGATCGTGCTGGCGCTGGCGCTTGCTGGCTGCGCCGCCGCCGGGCCCCCGCCGCCGCCGGCTCCGGTGCGGTTAGCGCCGACGACTGCGCTCGACGCCCACATTCCGCCGTTCGCCCGTGCGCCCTATCAGCCGTTCTCGCGCGAGGCCGCGGTCCAGATCGCGCTCGGCGAGTGGTGGGCGTTCCGCAAGCCTGTGGTGTTTCCGAATGTCGAGCTGCCGGAGGACGAAGAGCGAGAGCAGGGATTGTGGCAGCGGGTCGGCCTCTATTGGTGGCTCGGACTCGACCCGAGCTGGCCACAAAGCGGCTGGACCGGCATCCACGACCAGAACGGCCAGGTCTTCTCCGACACCCGCGACGGGTACTATGCCTGGTCGGCGGCCTTTATTTGCTATGTGATGCGGCTGGCCGGCGCCGGCGGCAGTTTTCCCTATTCGGAGAACCACGCCGATTACATCAATGCTGCGGCCCGCCACGATCCTGGCGTTCCCCTGATGGCCGAGCGGGTCGAAGTCTACGCGCCGCAGCGTGGCGATTTGATCTGCTTATGGCGCGGCCGGCGGGTGACCTTCGACCAGCTGCCGGCCGGCAAGTTCCCCGGTCATTGCGACATCGTCGTCAACATCAAGCCGGGTCAGCTCGACGTTATCGGCGGCAATGTCGACAACGCGGTGGCGATGAAATATATCCCGGTCACCGCCGACGGCCACCTCGCCGGGCCGGACGGTGTTGTGCTCGACCCCGACCACCACTGGTTCGTCGTGCTGAAGGTGCTGTATCAGCAGGACGGATCCCCACCCCCCACCGCGATTTCGGCTGCGCCATCGAACGGCCATGGTCCGGCTTAGCGGCTACCCGCCGCGACCTCGCGTCCGCGTCCGTTGTCGATCATTGTCTCGGCCAACCAGGGCTCGCGGTCGAGCGCCATGCGGTAATGCGCATGCACGGCGGCGACGATCTCGCCATCGCGGCCGAGCAGCGCATCGCCGAACTCGATCATCCGCAGATTGGGCCACGCCCGCGGCCGCTGCCGGACAACCTCCAGTATTGCGTGCTCGGCCGGTTGGTCGGGGTCGCGCTGCGCCAGAAGCAGGATCGCCGCCGCGGTGGAGCGCGACACCCCGGCGTGGCAGTGCACCAGAAGATGCAAGTGCGTCAGCTCCTCGCCGTCCTCGGGTCGAGTAGCATCGAGGTCGCGGCCAAAGGCGAGGAGAAGCTCGACATCCCAGCGCTCCGGTGCGATCCAGCCCGGCGACGGCTCGATCACGTCGTGAAAATGAAGCTTCAAACGTCGATGGACACCAAAGGCGCGCAGCGCTTCGGGTTCGGGCCAGCCCGGATCGAGGATCGACAGCACATGGGTTGCGTCGACCGCGCGGCGGCCGGCAAGTTCCTCCAGCCCGCAAATGGTGATCCGGAACGGTATAGGCTCAATTCTGCTCACGCCCCGGTCTCCTCGGCCGATTTCGTTGCGCTTAAGGATCGCACAGAGTTGTGGCGAATCTGTGGGCGATCAGCCCGCTGTCCCCGAAACGGCGAACCAATTTCCCGCCTCTGCCCAAGGTCTGCGCGATGGAACGCTCGTCACCCGGCCGGGACGAGCGCGGGCTCGGAGCGGGTGACGCGCAGCACAGCAGCGAGGCACGCGGCGGTTCACGCCGAGCCGCGGGCGGCGCGATCGGCGAGCCGGGTCTCGATCGCATCCCAGATCTTGGGTGCGATCTCTACGCCATCGAGCCGCGCGATCTCCTGAATGCCGGTGGGCGAGGTGACGTTGATCTCGGTCATCCAGTCGCCGATCACGTCGATGCCGACGAAGACCAGCCCTTGGGCGCGCAAGGTCGGCCCGATCGCGGCGCAGATCTCGTGCTCGCGCGGGGTCAGCTCGGTCTTCACCGGGCGGCCGCCGACATGCAGGTTGGCGCGCGCTTCGCCTTCGGCCGGAACCCGCATGACGCCGCCGACCGCCTCGCCCTCGACGAGGATGATGCGCTTATCGCCCTGACGGATCTCCGGCAGATAGCGCTGCACCATGACCGGCTCGCGCTGGATCGATTCGTACATCTCAAGGAGCGCGGTCAGGTTCTCATCGCCCGGCCTCAGCCGGAACACTCCGGCGCCGCCATTGCCGAACAGCGGTTTCACGATGATGTCACCGTGCTCCTTCCAGAAGGCGCGGATCTCGTCGCGGTCGCGGGTCAGCAGGGTCGGCGGCATCAATTCCTTGAAGCGCAGCACAAACAGCTTTTCCGGCGCATTGCGCACCGCGGCCGGGTCGTTGACGACGAGCGGCCCGTCTTCCGGCAGCAATTCGAGCAGGTGCGTCGCGGTGATGTAGGCCATGTCGAAGGGCGGGTCCTGGCGCATCAGCACGACATCGACGCCGGCGAGGTCGAGCTCTTCGAAGGCGCCGAAGCGGTGGTGGTCGTCCTGTCGGCGGAAGACTTCGAGCGGCCGGCCGCGCGCATAAAGCCGCCCGTCGCGCAAAGTCAGCGCGTCGGGCAGATAATGGAACAGCGCATGACCGCGCGCCTGCGCTTCGAGGGCGAGGGAAAAGGTCGAATCCGCATCAATGTTGATCGTGTCGATCGGATCCATCTGGATCGCGACGGCGAGACCCATGCCGACCTCCCGATTTCGTTGCCGGCGACTATAGGCGGTTTCGCCCTGCCGCGACGTCCAGATTAGTTCAACTGGGTGCGCAGCTGCTGCAGGATTGCCGCGGCCCGGTGGCGCGCCATGCCGTCGGGGGCGCGCACGACAAACTGCTCGAGTGCCGCGGCGGCGGCCCGCATATTGCCGAGCTGGCGGTGCAGCATTCCCGCCTCGCGCCACAGATCGGCGAGATCGGGCGCCAGCATCAGCATGGTCTCGACGATTTTGACCGCCCGCTCATGGCGCTGTTCCTGGATCAGGCGCGATTTGAGGTTGTTCTGCAGACGCAGCAGCACGTCGCGGTCCGAAACCGGCGCGTAAAAATCCGGCGACAGTTCGCTGTCCCCGCCGACGACCGCCTTCAATAGCTCGCGCAATTCGGCCGCGCCGCATATCTGCCCGCCGTGAAACGGATCGAGGATCAACCGCTCCGCGCGGTCGGAAAGACGGATCAGAAAATGCCCGGGAAAGGCAAGCCCGGCCGCCTCCCAACCCTGGGCGCGGGCGGCATCGATGAACAGGATTCCGAGCACCACCGGAAGCCCTTTCCGGCGGTCGATCACCCGCATCAGATTGGCGTTCTGCAAATCGTCGTAAGTCAGCTCGTCGCCGGAGTAGCCATACTTCAACAGGATGATCTCGTTGAGCGCGCGAGCGCGGCCGGCAAGGTCGCCCGACGCTCCAGGATGCCGCGCGACATCGCGGGCGATCAGCTGCAGATGATCGCGGTAGCGGGCGAAATCGACCCGCTGGCGCTCGAACGAGGCCAGCACCAACGCCGCTTCGGCTATCGGCAGGATGCGTCCTTCCGAGGCGCCCAACTCGCGCAGAAAGAGCGCACAGCTCTCGGGGTCGGGATGTTCGGGGGGCTCGTTCATATTTCCGTCGCCAATCGTCGACCGGGAACGAACATATTTTTTCGGCTCGTTACCTGTCCACCCCCAACACGGTCACTCGCCATTCGAGCCAGCGGAATCCGCCGCTCACAGCTTTTGGACCTCGACCGGGGTCGTCGGCGCAGCAGCGGGCGCTTCCGGCCCGGGCTCGCTCGCAGCGGAAGAAGGCGTTCCCGGCGGCTGAGAGCCTGGTGGCTCACCCGGCCGGATCTCGACGAAAGAGACCACCCGCTTCACGCCCGGCACATATCGCGCCATGTTCGTCGCGCTATTGAGCTCGTCCTGGCTGCGCGCCGAGCCGATCAGATAGACCGAACTGTTTACCGTCTCGATCGTGTAATTGACCGAGCGAACATGGGTGTTGAAGACGAGGTCTGATTTCACCTGCGACGTGATCCAGGCGTCCTTGGCAGACTTCCAGGCGCCTTCGGGCGGCGCCACCTCGATCTCGTTATAGACCGTGCGGACTCCCGGCACCCGGCTGGCGACCTCTTGCGCCTGGGCCTTCATTTCCGGCGTCGGCGCGGTGCCGGTCAGAAGCGTGCGGCCCTCATAGACGGTCACGTTGAGGTCCGCCTGCATCGCCGGGTCCGCCTTGATCCACGCGCTCTGGACGTTCGTCTTGATCGAAAAATCGTTGGCCGTGCCGCCGACGCCGCGCTCCTGGTTGGCGGCATAGCCCGCCCCGCCGGCTGCGGCGAGACCGCCGACAATGGCCAACGGACACCCGCCAAGGGCAGAAGTCAGCCCGAGCCCAAGTGCGAGCCGCAGGACAATGCGGAAGTTCGACATCGTTCACCCCCCGGCACCAAGATGTCTGCCCCGAATTTTCCGATAAACCGCCAGCGTTTCCAATGGGAAGTCTTGTGGCCATTTTTGTGGCGGCGGTGGCGTGACGGTCGATGGCCACACCGGGATTCGCTAACCCGATCGAATTCTGTGCTCCGGCAAGGAGTTGCCGGCGAAGCAAAGGATCGGTCGCGAGGGTGCGCCTCTACCGGTCGGCGCCCCAGGCGCCGGGCCAATGGCGCGGCAAGCGACGCCGAGTGACCAGCATAAGATCGAATCGGAGGTCGAGCCCGGCGAGGTCGGGCCGGGTGCCGAGAAATGCTTCGGCGGCGCGCGCGATCCGGCGGCGCTGGCGCGGCGCGAGCGCCGTCGCTGCCACGGCGACGTCCCCGCGGGACTTGACCTCGATGATCGCGAGCACCCGCCCGCGCCGGGCGATAATGTCGATCTCGCCCGCTGGGCAGCGCCAGCCGCGCGCGACAATGCGCCAGCCACGCAGCCGCAGATGCCAGAGGCAAAGCCACTCCGCCAGCCGCCCGCGGCGTTCGGCGCGCCGCCGCTGCACGATGTTGCGGCGTCGCGTGCGCCTCATCGCTCGCCGTCCCGGATCGCCTGGGCGCGGCGATAGAGTTCGCTGCGGGGCAGGCCGGTCTCGGCGGCCAGCTTTGCCGCCGCGTCGCGCACGCCGGCTTCGGCGAGCGCCGCGCGCAGGCGCAGATCGACCTCGCCGGAATCCGGCAAGATCGGTTCAGGCGGGCCGACGACGACGACGATCTCGCCGCGAGGCGGCCCGATCTGCCGATAATGGCCGGCCAGATCGGCGAGACGCCCGCGCCGAACCTCCTCGTGCAGCTTGGTCAGCTCGCGCGCGACCGCGGCCTGTCTGGGGCCGAGAATTTCGCTGATGTCGGCGAGCGAGGCGGCAAGCCGTGAGGGCGCCTCGTAGAAGATCAGGGTGGCCTCGAGCGCCGCCCAGCGAGCCAGCGCCTGGCGCCGCGCCACCTGCTGTCTCGGCAGGAAACCGGCAAACAGAAAGGTGTCCGGCGGCATGCCCGATAGGATCAGTGCGGTCAGCGCCGCCGATGGGCCGGGAGCAGCGGTCACCGGCAAATTTTCGGCGATTGCCGCGCGGACCAGCTTGTAGCCCGGGTCGGAGACGAGCGGCGTGCCGGCATCGCTGACCAGCGCCACCCGCTCGCCGCGGCGCAGCGCCGCCAGAACGACCGGCCGTACCGCCTCGGCATTATGGTCGTGATACGTCTGGAGCGGCGTCCTGATGCCGTAGCGAGCGAGCAGCCGCGCCGTCACCCGGCTGTCCTCGCAATAGATCCGGTCGGCCCCGCGCAGCACCTCGAGAGAACGCAGGCTGACATCGCCGAGGTTGCCGATCGGCGTCGCCACCAGATAGAGACCGCCGGCCAAAGCTGCGCACGCGCCAGCGGTCGACGCCTCGGCCGGGTCGGGTTTACTCGGAGTCGGAGCGCCGTTAGGCTCGCGCCCCTCGTCGCTGCCGCCCGAGGTTGCCTGTGCCGCGCTGGTGTTTCCCCCGGTTCGCCTCACCCTGGCTGGTCCTTTTCGCGCTCGCCGCGCTGGCCTCCTGCGTTCCGCCGCCGATGGTACCGGCGCCGGTCGTCACCCCGCAACCACCCTACGGCCCGCCCACCGCGCCGCCCGCGCCGCCGAAGCCTGCGGGACCGGCCGGGCCCGCAAAAGTTGCCCTGCTGGTGCCGCTGTCGGGCCCCAACGCCGGGCTCGGACACGCGATCCTCAATGCCGCGCAGCTGGCGCTGTTCGAAACCGGTGGGGACCAGTTGACCCTGGTTCCGCGTGACACCAAAGGGACCACGGCGGGCGCCGCCGACGCCGCGCGGTCGGCGGTTGGCGAGGGCGTTGGCCTGATCCTCGGCCCATTGCTCGCGGCAGAAGTCGAGGCGGTGAAGCCGATTGCCCACGATGCTCACCTCAACATCATCGCCTTTTCGACGGTAACCGACCTCGCCGGCGGCAATACGTTTTTGATGGGCTTCCTACCGCGGCAGGAAGTGGTGCGCGAGATCGCCTATGCACGTCAGCGCGCGATCGCTCGGTTCGCGGCCTTGGCTCCCGATACAGCCTACGGGCATCTGATGGCCGACGCGTTGCGCGACACGGTGTCGGCGACCGGCGGGACGGTCGCGAATATCGTGTTTTACGACCCACGAACCGGCGATGTTTCGGCTGCGATCCAGCGCCTGCTGCCGGGCAGCGCCGCGCCGCCGAGCGGCGACCCGGCGGCACCGGATCAGGCCATCCCCGCGGCGCCGGCGGTGCCGAGCTTTGACGCGCTGCTGCTGCCGGAAGGCGGGAGCCAGCTGAAAGACATCGTCCGCGCGCTATCGACGGCCGGGCTCGACACCAAGGCCACCCGCCTGCTCGGCAGCGGGCTGTGGGACGTCCCCGACATTGGCAATGAGCCGGCGCTCGACGGCGGTTGGTTCGCCGCCTCGCCGCCCGAGGCGCGGCGCGATTTTGAGCAGCGCTATCGCGCCACCTACGGTAGTGAGCCGCCGCGGCTGGCTTCCCTCGGCTATGACGCCGCCGCGCTGGCTGCGGTGCTGGCCCGCGGCGAGCGCGGCCCGCCCTTCTCGCGCGAGGCGATCCTTGACCCGAACGGGTTCAGCGGCGTTGACGGCCTGTTCCGCTTCACCCCCGAGGGGCTGGTTCAGCGCAGCCTCGCCGTGCTCGAAGTCGAGCCCCAGGGCAATGTCGTCGTCAGCCCGGCGCCGCAGAGCTTTCACGACCTCGGCTACTGAGCTAGGCCCGGCGCCGGAGAATGGTTGTAGATCTCCGTCGGGGGACCCATTTGAAAGCAATCGTGTTTCGATAAGGGCATGGCCCCGCCGGTAAGCTTGCGAGCAACCGAACAGCGCTTCCCCAAATTGAGATGTGATCTGATCCGGCGAGAGCGTCGGACCAGAATTTTTCTTGTTAAGGAAGCTCTATGAGTATCGGTACTGTGAAGTGGTTTAACACGCAAAAGGGCTACGGGTTTATCGAGCCGGAGGACGGTTCGAAGGACGTGTTCGTCCATATCTCGGCGGTCGAGCGGTCAGGTCTCGGGAACCTGCACGAGGGGCAGAAGGTCAGCTATCAGCTCGAGCGCGGCCAGCAGGGTAAGACCTCGGCGGTCGACCTGCACGCGGCATAAGATGAGCGCCGACGCCGCCGCTCGGCGGCGTCGGCGGGCCCGCTAGGCCGGGAGATCGAGCTGGGGAGAAAGGCATGTCACAACACAAATTCCGCGTCGGGCAAGCAGTGGAGTTTTCTCCCGACCCGGGTGTCGATCGTCTGAGCAGAGGCCGCTATACGATCGTTCGTCTGCTCCCGCTGGAAGGAAACACGCCGCAATACCGGATCAAGAGCGCGGCCGACGGGCACGAGCGGATGGTCCGAGAGAGCCAAATAGGCCCCCGATAATCTGGTTTCGGCGAAAGGTCATCTGGACGCTTATCTAAACGAGCGCCAAAGCACGCTGGCGGCTCGGCCTTCCTCGGCCTCAACCGATAAGGCGTCGCGACCGGTTTGGGGCAACTCTAGTAATTGGCACGCAGCTACGGTCCCGACTTGAGGGTGCCCGTCAACATTGATTAGGGCTATTGAGCTCGTGTGTCTGATCCCACTGAATGCTGGATAGAAAAGACAGCCAGCGATTTGTCTCTCGCAGGGCGTTTAGGACGGAAGTCACAAACCACAGGTTGAGGCAAAGTAGAGTCAGAGTACTTAGCTCGAACCAATGGATAATTATCCAGCGGATCGTCATGTCCCACTCCGTTGCAGTCGGTTGGCATCGCCGCGGGCAATGTCGAGGGAACGATAGGGGTTTTGCTCGACGCCGGCACACTGAGTTTTTCGCGTCGAGACCGCCGGGCTGCCCGATGGTGACGGTTTTCCCGGTTACAGAGGCTCAAAAACAGGGAATACTCTTCGACTTGCGGGGCGATCGTGCGGCGGTTCTGAGGGAGGGTTCGATGCCGAGTTCTGCTCGAGTGGCGCTGATCACCGGGTGCGGCAAGCCCGTCGGCATCGGCAATTCGACGGCGCGGGCACTGGCTGCGGCCGGGGTGACAGTCGTCGTCGCCGACGTGGTCGCGACGGGTGTGGCCAACGAGCACAATGTCCAAGGCGACATCGACGCGTCGTGGCGCGGGGTCGACGGTCTGGTCGAAGAACTCGTCCGCAGCGGGCGCACCGCGTCTTCGACCTTGGGTGACGTCAGCGTCGAGGCCGATGCCGGGCGCATGGTCGAGGACGTGCTGAGCCGCTACGGGCGGCTCGACATCCTCGTCAACAACGCCGGGGCGCCGCAGGGCGCCGATCGCAACGAGATCGAGAATGTGCCGATCGAGGCCTGGGAGCGCACGATGGCCGTCAATGCCCGCGGTTGCTTTCTGATGTCGCGCGCCGCGGTTCCGGCGATGCGCAAGGCGCGCTGGGGCCGCATCGTCAGCGTGTCGTCGAAGGCGGCGTTCCGGCCCGGCCGCAACCGCGCGACCTATGCCGCCTCGAAGGCGGCGATCGTCGGCTTCACGAAATCTTTGGCTTTCGATCTGGCGCCGCTCGGGATCACCGTCAACGCTGTCTGTCCCGGCCCGATCCGCACCTCGCGGGCAATCAGCACCAATCGGCGCGAATATGGCGACGACCTCGAAATCGGCTTTGCCGAACGGTCTAAGGCGATCCCGGTCGGGCGCTTCGGCAGCCCCGACGAGGTCGCGGCGATGATCGCCTTCCTCGCCTCCGACCAAGCCGCCTTCGTCACCGGCCAAGCGATCGGCATCGACGGCGGCTGGTGAGGTGCATCGGCGCTAGCCGCCGGTCAGCTCGCGGCGAACGATGCGGGCGCCATCGGCCAATGCCCTGAGCTTGGCGAAGGCGAGGTCGCGCGGCAGGTATTTCATGCCGCAATCGGGAGCCGGGATCAGCCGCTCGGCCGGGATATGCCGGAGCGCGGCGCGGATGCGGGCGGCAACGGTTTCGGGGGTTTCGGGCTGCGGGTCACCCATGCTGATGACCCCGAAGATGACGGTCTTGTCACCAAGGTGGTCGAGATTGCCGAGATCGAGGTTGGGCTGCGCCGCCTCGATCGAAATCTGCTGCGCCACCGTGGCAGTCAGTTCGGACAGAAACGAATAGCCGTTGGGCTTGTCGCGCGAGACATAGGCGTAACCGAAGCACAGATGTAGCGCGGTGGGGCCGGCGATGTCTTGCAATGCCCGGTTGATCGCCGGCAAGGCCAGCCGGCGCGCTTCCTCTGGCCGGGCCTGCAGCCAAGGCTCGTCGAGCTGGATTACATCCGCCCCGGCCGCCTTCAGATCACGCACCTCGGCATTGACTGCCGCGGCATAATCCATGACCAGCTCTTCTTCGTCCTGGTAGAACTCGTTCTTGGCCTGACGCGACATCGTGAACGGGCCGGGCAGCGTAATCTTGATCGGATGGTCCGTGCTGCGCCGCAGGAACTCGACATCGCGGACCTCGACCTGACGCAGCCGCCGGATCGGGCCGACAATGCGCGGCACGACAACGGTGCCGCTCGACCGCCCGCGCACCTCCGCCGGGTTGTCGAGATCGACCCCCGAAAGTGCGGTCGCAAAGCGGTTCGAATAGCTTTCGCGGCGGATCTCGCCATCGGTGATGATATCGATCCCGGCTTGCTCCATGTCGCGGATCGCCAGCCGGGTCGCATCGTCCTGCGCCTGTTCGAGCCACGGCTCGGACACGCGCCATAGCTCCTGCGCGCGCACCCGCACCGGCGGCAGATGGGTCAGCCGCTCGCGGTCGATCAGCCAGTCGGGCTGCGGATAGCTGCCGACCACGGTGGTCGGGAGAAGGGTTTCGGTCATCCTTGCCGCCTCATGCTGGGTGTGTTTTCCGTCGGCGATAGCCGAAGCCCGAGAATAGCGGTTTTCTCCTAGGCTATTGGACCTAGCCGCGCGCCCACAACGTACCTCGGTGTGCGGCTCTCGGTTGACAAAGGCCTCGATCGAGACCAGCAAAGGCGTTAGCCAGCGCGCCAAAGCGGCTCGAGAGCAGTTTCGACTCGCAGCCAGAGAATAGTCGGACCGTGAGGCGCACGTGAACGGCGGGCCGCGAAGTCCTCGTCTTTGGTAAGGATGGTCGCGCCTCCGGTGACGGCGTAATCCCACACCGCCGCGTCGCTGGCATTGCGTAAACCGACATCGACAACATGGCGCGCTTCGTGCCCTGCCCGGGCCGAGATAGTCTTGAGACCGGGAGGCAATTGCGCGTCGATCAGAATTTTCAGCGAGTTGCGGCGACCAGAATCGGATGGTTCGCCGCTTCCGCGGCGAGCGCAAGAGCAGCCGGATATCCGCCTCTCAAGATCCGCCTCTCAAGATACGGAAAATCGGAGAGGATCTCCGCCTCGCTGACCCCGCCAGCAAGCAGATCCAGGACGTCTTTAACCCGAATCCGCATACCCCGGATGCACGGGCGGCCGCCACATTGGTCGGGATCGAACGTTATGCGATCCATGTCGCAAACCTAAACTTCACGGGCGGATCAGTAAAGACTGCAAGGTTTCGTCGCCAACCCATGCCCCCAGTGCAATGGCACATCGAAAATGGAAAAACCAGAGACGATGGGGAGTGTCGCCACCTGCCGTCGTACCTTCGCGGGCTTAAATTCGGCAAACAAGCCAGAAAACGCCAGTGGCGGCTCAGGCGGCCGCGCGGACCGGCGGCGCGTTCGCGCCTCGCTCGGCGCGGATCGCCGCGAGCACTTTCGGGTAATAGACCGGCGGGATGACGCCATACCGCGCGCGGATCGTCTCGACCGGCTCGGCCAGCAGGTTCTCCCAGTCGGCCGCGAACAACCATTCCGACTGCCGGCCATGGCGATAGCCTTCGAACACTGCCCGCCGCACCGCATGGCCCGGACGCGCGCGAGAAATCCGCTGCGAGGCGACGATCGCGATCAGCGCGAAACCCTTCAGCCCGGTCTGCGCGAACGAGAACGCGGTCAGGCAGGCTTCGCCGAGCGGGTCGCGGCCGTAGCCGGTGACGATGTGCAGCAAATCGTGCATCTCGCGGCTGCGCTCGCGGAACAGGGTCATGTCCTCGCCTGCCGGCAATTTTTCGCGGAATTGCGAGGCTTCGACCAGCCCTTCGGCCGACAGGTTTTCCGCCGCCATGAATTCATAGTACGAACGCCCGAGCGTGCCGGGCGGGAGCGCCGCAAGACTTTTCCGGTCGCTCAGCCGATCGAATAGCTGGCGGCGCTCGGCGAGTACCGCCCGGCCGGTCTCGGTCTGGCGGAAACGCGCGAACTGGCGCAGGGAGGTCTTGCCGCGCAGTGCGTCCATAAGCAAAAACACTTGGCGCGTGTCCTCGCGATCGCGCATCAGGCCGCGCATCGCGCGGAAGGCGGCGATTGGGTGGAGGCGGGTGCTGGTGGTTTGCGGCATAGCTTGATCCTCACGTGAGGTCGACATCGGCAGATTAGCCTTGCTGACAATTATGTCAATATAAAATCGGACACCGAGGGGAAACATCGGGCGATGGCCGAGACGGTCAAGCGGGTCCGCCGGACGCCGGACGAGACCCGGCGGCTGATCCTCGATGCGGCGCAGGCGGCGATCGCCCGCACCGGGCCCGAAGGGCTGCGGCTGCACGACATCGCCGCCGCCGCCGGCATCTCGCATCCGCTGATCCTGCACCATTTCGGTAGCCGAGCCGGCTTGGTGCGCGCGCTGACCCGCGAGGCGATCGCCGAATTCAAGGATAAACTGGTCGCCGCGATGACCGAACGCGACTACTCGATCGAACAGCAGCTCGACCGGGTGTTCGATGCCTTCCGCAACGGGCTGGGGCAGCGCCTGGCATGGCTGGCCACCGTCGATCCCGACGATGACCAGAGCGGCGCGACGATGATCCAGCGCGAGATCGCCGACCACCTGCACGCCCGCCGGGTTGCCACGGCGCCGCCGGGCATTACGGTGGCGCGGGAGGACAGCCAATTTCTGGTCTACCTGATCGCCACCGCCGCGCTCGGCGACGCGATTTACGGCGCCCAGTTCCGCCGCAGCGCCGGGCTCGAGGAAGGACCCGAGACCGACAGCCGGTTCCGCGCCTGGCTCGCCGCGCTGATACGGGGTCGCACCCCGCCCCCCTAACTCGTGTCATCGCAAGAGATTTGAATTCATCGGCCAGTGCGTCGGGCGCGAACCGGCCGCCGACTTCCCAACCGAGATCGCCAAGCGATTGACGACATTGCTTGGCAAGCTGTCCTCGAATGAACGGCGCTTTCGGGTTTTCACTCCGGCTGCGCCGCCGCATAGTGAGGCGCATCCAAGATGGAGGAACCACATGGCTGACGATGGCGGGCAAGGCGAATTGTTCGACAAGGGTCTGGCGATGCGGCGGGCGGTGCTCGGCGCCGAATATGTCGACCGCTCGATCGCCAATGCCGACGCGTTCACCCAGCCCTTTCAAAAGCTCGTCACCGAATGGTGCTGGGGCGAGGTGTGGAACCGGCCCGGGCTCGACAAGAAGACCCGCAGTATCATCAATCTGGCGATGCTGACCGCGCTCAACCGGCCGAACGAGGTGCGACTGCATGTGCGCGGCGCGCTCAACAACGGCGTCACTCGCGAAGAAATTCAGGAGGTGTTGCTGCACACGACGGTCTATTGCGGCGTCCCGGCGGCGCTCGAAAGCTTCCGCATCGCGGCCGAAGTGCTGAAGGAAGAGGACGCCAAAAAGCGGTGATACGGGTCCGCCCGACGCGCAAGACCCTGACCGTCGCGGCGCTCGGAACAACGCAGACCCTGGCCTGGGCGTCGAGTTATTACCTGCCGGCGATCTTGGCAGGGCCGATCGCGGCCGGGCTGCACGTATCGAAATCGCTGTTCTTCGCGTTTTTTTCCGCATCCCTGCTTCTGCAGGCGGCACTCGGGCCGGCGATCGGGCGGGCAATCGACCGCAGCGGCGGGCGCGGCGTGTTGATGTTGTCGAACCTAGTCCTCGCGGCCGGGCTCGCCTGGCTGGGCATCGCAAGTGGTGTGATCGCTCTGGCCGGCGCCTGGGCGGTGCTTGGTTTCGGCATGGCGCTGGGGCTTTACGACCCGGCCTTTGCCGCGCTGACCGCGATTTATGGCCGCGAGGCGCGCAGCGCGATTACCGGCATCACCCTGATCGCCGGGTTCGCCAGCACGGTCGGCTGGCCACTCTCGGCCTGGCTCAACGGCAGCTTCGGCTGGCGTGGCGCCTGTTTTGGCTGGGCGGCGCTTAATCTTTTGGTCTGTTTGCCGATCAACCGGTTTCTGATCCCAAAACCGGCCGCCCCGGCGCCGATCGCCGCGCCGCAACCGCTCGCACCGGTGCCGTCTAATGGTATGATAGTGCTAGCGTTTGTCTTCGGCGCGGTGGGCTTCGTGACCGGCGCGATGGCGGCGCATTTGCCATATCTGCTGGAAATGGTGGGCGCGTCGGCGACCGCGGCGATCGCCGCTTCGGCCTTGATGGGGCCGGCGCAGGTCGCAGCCCGGCTGTTCGAGTTCGGCGTCCTGAAGCGGCTGCATCCGCTGGTCTCGACCCGGATAGCGCTGGTATTGCACCCGCTCGGCGCGGCGTTGTTGGGCGTGTTCGGCGCCCCGGCGGCGGCGGCTTTTGCGATGCTGCATGGCGGCGGCAACGGATTGCTGACGATCTCGCGCGGGACCCTGCCCCTGGCGCTCTATGGCCCAGTCGGCTACGGCCGGCGTACCGGCATCATTGTCGCCCCGGCTCGGGTGACGACCGCCGCGGCCCCGTTGCTCTTCGGCCTGTTGATGAGCCGCATGGGACTCGGCGCGCTGGTGGTTTCGGCCGGGCTCAGCCTTGCCGCCCTGGGCGCGCTGTCATTGCTGCGGATACAGCCGGAAGCGGCAGGCCTGTGCGGGGCAGTTAGCACGGGAGCCTGCCAAATGACGAGTGATCGAGTTCCTTTCCTCGAAACCGATACGCATGCTCGCCGCGCCGATCTTTCGTCGGGGTGCTGCTTTGTTTGGCATCGGTCATTAAGCCTTCGGCTTTCCGGATAAGCTGGAAGGCGGTCTCGTATCGGTTCTGCTGCTCGCCAGTCTCGCTCCGGTCGCGCTGTTGCTGGTTGACGCGCTGGTCGGGGGCGGCGCAACAATCGAGTATTTGGGCATCAAGCTCGCGCTCGGCAGCGGAGCGAATATCCCGGCATCGGTCGCGGTGCCGACCAATATCGGCGTCCCTGCCCAACCAGTGAGCGACAGCAGCACCGGGCAGATTTAGGATGCTCTTCGCGCGGCGGTGAGCAAGGATGTGGCGATCGTGACCTCGAAAGAGGCAGGGCGTGGTGGCCGACCGGCCTGCTCGTTCTGTTCGCTGGTGCCGAGCGCAACGGGCGACCCCCGGGATCGTGTTCCTCGCCACTGCCGGCGGCGCGCCCGGTCGCTTTCAGGGCTGGGGTCGTCCTGCGGATTTGTTGCCCGCATTGCTCGATGCCAATCCCAAATACCAGCTTTGTTACGCTCGGGCGAAAGCTGCGGCAGCACAATGGGCGCTGGTCGATACGACCGAGACACCCGCACCGCCACCCATACAACCTTGGATGAGCAGGCTCGCAACCCAGCACCCCTCGATGGCGTTCGACCCCGGATCGGGTCTGCCTAACCATTTGCCTTTGAGCAGTTCTTCGCCAACGAGCTGGGAAAAAACGAGGTCGAAATGGTGACGGGAGGTGGTTGGGTCAGCGCCGTTCGCCTGAAGGAACTGCTCATGCCGGTGTTGTACGAGGAGCGCATCGAGGATGATTGGTCGGAGGACCAAAAGGTTGCCGGTTTCCTGGGGGCAGCAGGGCGTTATGTCGCGATTACGCGGGGCGGGGTATACCAGCGACTGCTCGAGAAGGACGCCGGAATGGCCGCACTTGTGCAAACGCGCTCGAAGTAAACTCTACTGATGTCCGAGCGTGAGGGAAGACCGTCCCCCGAGGCGCTGCTGGCGGCGGCGAAGCACGAAGGCCGCGGCCGGCTGAAGATCTTTCTCGGCGCCGCGCCCGGGGTCGGCAAGACCTATGAGATGCTGCTGTCCGCCCAGGCCAAGTTGCGCGACGGGGTTGATGTCGTCGTCGGCATCGTCGAGCCGCATGGCCGGCGCGAGACCGAGGCGCTGCTCGACGGTCTCGAGACGATCCCCCGGCAGCAGGTCGAGTACAAGGGCCACCTCTTGGCCGAAATGGATCTCGACGCGATCCTGAAGCGCCGCCCGCAGCTCGTTCTCGTCGATGAATTGGCGCACACCAATGCTCCGGGCAGCCGCCATCCCAAGCGCTATCTCGATGTCGAGGAGCTGATCGCCGCCGGCATCGACGTGTTCGCGACTTTGAACATCCAGCATGTCGAGAGCCTCAACGACGTGATCGCCCGGATCACCCGAATCCGCGTGCGCGAAACCGTGCCCGACAGCGTGCTCGACCAAGCCGACGACATCGAAGTCATCGACCTCTCGCCCGAGGATCTGATCAAGCGCCTGCAGGAGGGCAAGGTCTATGTGCCGCAGCAGGCCGAGCGCGCGGTTCGGCACTTTTTCTCGACCGGCAATCTGACGGCGCTGCGCGAGCTGGCGCTGCGGCGCACCGCCCAGCGCGTCGACGAGCAATTGCTCTCGCACATGCGCGAGCATGCGATTTCCGGCCCGTGGCCGGCCGGCGAGCGGGTGCTGGTCTGCGTCAGCGAGGCGCCGAGCACGGCGGGGCTGATTCGCTATGCAAGGCGGGTCGCCGATCGCCTGCGCGTGCCGTGGACCGCGATCTATGTCGAGACCGCGCGCACCCAGCGGCTCAGCGACGCCGAGCGCGACCGCGTCGCCGACCATCTGCGGCTGGCCGAGCGCCTGGGTGCATCGACGATTACGATCCCCGGGCGCAACATCGCCGACGAACTCGTCGCCTATGCCGGCGCCAACAACATCACCCAGATCGTCATCGGCAAATCGGCCCGCTCGCGCTGGTTCGAGATGGTGCATGGCTCGGTGGTCCGCGAGCTGATGCGCAAGACCGGCCAGATCAGCCTGCACGTCATTTCAGCCGATGCCGAGGAACCGGTTCCGGCGAAATCCGTGGCAACCCGCCCGACATCCGAGACAGTGCGCGTCGGCCCCTATCTCGGCAGCGCCGGCGGCGTCGCGATCGCCCTCGGCATCGGCCTGTTGCTCAAGGAATTCGTCGCGGTGCAGAGCATCTCCCTGGTGTTCTTGACCGCAGTGTTGGCCTCGGCCGTCGCCTGGGGTCTATTGCCCTCGCTGTTCGCCTGCGTCGCTCAGCGTGCTCGCTTACAACTTCTTCTTTCTGCCGCCGCTGTACACCTTCTCGGTCGGAGATCCGGAAAACGTCGTCGCGCTGTTCTTTTTTCTGATCGTCGCAATCATCGTCAGCAATCTGACCGCCGCGACCCGCCGACAGGTGGTGACCGCGCGGGCGCGGGCCAAAACGACGGCCGAGCTTTACGCCTTCAGCCGCAAGGTCGCCGGGATCGGCGCGCTCGACGATCTGTTGTGGGCGACGGCCTTTCAGATCGCCTCGATGCTGAACGTGCGCACCGTGCTGCTGATGCCGGTCGGGGAAGGGGAGGGGCTCGAGGTCGCCTCGGGCTATCCGCCCGAGGACCGGCTCGACGCCGCCGACATGGCGGCGGCGCGCTGGACCTGGGAGCACAACCGCCCGGCCGGGCGCGGCGCCGACACCTTGCCGGGCGGCAAGCGGCTGTTTCTCCCGTTGCGCACCGGCAGCGGCCCGGTCGGCGTGCTCGGCATCGACCGCGAAACGCCGGGGCCGTTGCTGACCCCCGACGAGCGCCGCCTGCTCGACGCGCTCGCCGATCAGGCGGCGGTGGCGATCGAGCGCATCTCGCTGGCCAAGGGGCTCGACGAGGCGCGGGTGCTGGCCGAGACCGAGCGGTTGCGCGCCGCGCTCTTGACCTCGATCTCGCACGATCTGCGCACCCCGCTGGCCTCGATCATCGGCGCGGTTTCGAGCCTGCGCAGCTACCCGGAGAAATACGGCGCCGCGGAACGCGAGGAATTGCTGGCGACGTTGCAGGACGAGGCCGAACGGTTGAACCGCTTCGTCTCCAACCTGCTCGACATGACCCGGCTCGAATCGGGCGCGATCGAGCTCAAGCTCGATCTGATCGATGTCGGCGAGATCATCGGCGCGGCGTTGCAGCGGGCCGGGAATGTTGTCGCCCGCCACCATGTCGAGGTCACGGTCGAGCCGGAGTTGCCGATGCTGAGGCTCGATGTGGTGCTGTTCGAGCAGGTATTGTTCAACCTGCTCGACAACGCCGCGAAATATTCACCGGCCGGCAGCCGCATCGAGATCCGGGCGAGCCGCGACGGCGAATTGGTCGAGATCGAGGTCGTCGACGAAGGGCCGGGAATACCGCCCGACGATTTCGAGCGCATCTTCGATAAATTCTATCGGGTGCAGGCGCAGGATCGGCGCCGCGCCGGAACCGGGCTGGGGCTGGCGATCTGCCGCGGCTTTGTCGAGGCGCTGGGCGGATGGATCGTCGCCCGCAACCGCCGCGACCGCTCCGGTGCGGTCCTGACGATCCGCATGCCGGTGGTGCCCGAAATCGGCGCCGAGCGGCAATCCGCCCTGGCTCATGGCTAGGGAGCCGACCGTCCTCGTCGTCGACGACGAGCCGCCGATCCGCCGGCTGTTGCGCACCACCCTGACCGCTGCCGGCTATCGCGTCGCCGAAGCCGAAACCGCCGCCGCCGGTCTGCGCTCCCTGGCCGTAGAGAAGCCCGATCTGGTGATCCTCGATCTCGGCCTGCCGGACCATAGCGGGATCGAGCTGATCGCCGAGATCCGCAAGGCCTCGCAGGTGCCGATCGTGGTGCTGTCGGCGCGCCACGACGAGCGCGCAAAGGTCGCGGCGCTCGATCTCGGCGCCGACGATTATGTCGCCAAGCCGTTCGGCATGGCCGAGCTGATGGCGCGGCTGCGCGCGGCATTGCGCCACGCCTTTCAGGCGCAGGGCGAATTGCCGGTCTTTGCCTCGGGCGATCTGGCGGTCGACCTGGTGCGCCGCCACGTCACCCGCGCCGGCCACGAGATCAAATTATCGCCCAAGGAGTTCGACCTGCTTGCGTCATCTGGTCATGCATGCCGGCAAGGTGCTGACCCATCGCCAGCTGTTGCGCGAGGTGTGGGGGCCGGCTCAGGCCGACGAGGTGCAATATCTGCGGGTGTTCATCCGCGGGCTGCGGCAAAAGCTCGAACCCGACCCGACCCGGCCGACCCATATCCTGACCGAGCTCGGCGTCGGCTACCGCCTGCAACTTCCCGCCCGATCAGCGCGCCTGAGCCGCTCAGCCCATCGAGTGCAAATTCCTCGATCGCTAGGCGATGCCGTCGCGGCTGTCAGCCGCGAATGAGGCGGTGGAGCTTTTCGCAAAGCTGAGGAAATAGACGAGGCAGCTCAGCAGCACGATCCAGAATGTGGTCGGCCAGTCGGTGACATAGGCCAAGACAATCCCGCCCCAGGTCTCGGCGAGCGCGAGAGCGACCGAGAGGGCGACGCCCGCGCGCAGCCGCGAGGCCAGGCGCAGCGACGCGGCCGCCGGCCCGACCATCAGCGCGAAGACCAGCAGCACGCCGACGACCTGCGCCGCCTCGGCGACGGCAACGGCGACGATCGCCAGAAACAGCACCGAGACCAGGCGGAGCGACACGCCCTTGGCTTCGGCTAGCTCGGGCGCCAGGGTGGCGAACAGCAGAGGCCGCGAAATCGCCGCGAGCGCCAACATGCCGACCACACTCAAGCCCAGCAGACCCCACAACGTCTCGATGCCGACTCCGAGCAAATTGCCGAACAGGATCGCCGTCGCCTCGCTCGCGCTGGTGGTGTAAAGGTACAAAAATAAGACACCGAGGCCGAGCGCCAGCGACAGGATGATGCCGACCGCGACATCGCGATTGCGCAGCCGATCGCCGAGCAAGCCCATCGCGACCGCCGCCGCCAAGGTAAAGAGCGAGCAACCCCCACAGCGCGCCGATGCCGAGCAGCACCGAGCCGGTCGCGCCGGCGAAGCCGACATGCGACAGCGCATGACCGGCAAAGGTCAGATTCCGCAGCACCAGGAAATACCCGACCGTCCCGGCGACGATCGCGACGACGCCTCCCGCCATAAAGGCGGTGCGCATGAAATCGTATTCAAACATCTGCCGTGGCGGGCATCGTGGCGATGGGCTTCCGCCTCGACCGGGCCATGCCCGGCGACGACCACGATGCGGCCGTTTACCCGCAACACCTCGATCGGCGTCTGGTAAAGGCCGGACAACACCGCGTCGGTGATCACTTCGTCCACCGTGCCGAGCGCGGCGCGCCCGTGCCCCAGATAGAGCACCCGATCGACAACGCCGAGCAGCGGGTTCAGGTCATGCGCGGTAAACAGGACGGTGATGCCGCGGTCTTGCTGGATCTGCCTGACCAGCGCGACGACCGCCTGCTGGAAATGCGGATCGAGGCTGATCAGCGGCTCGTCGAGCAGCAGCAGCCTCGGCTTTCCGAGCAGCGCCTGGGCGAGCAGCAGCCGCTGCAGTTCGCCACCCGAAAGTTCGCGCAAGGGCCGGCGAGCGAGGCTTTGCGCGGCGACGGTTTCGAGCGCCTGGTCGACCTCCCGCCGGCCGTCGCGAGCGATCAGCGGCAGCCCCCAACGCTCTCCGTTCAGGGCGCTGGCCACGAAATCCCAGCCGCGCAGCGGAAGGTCCGCCACGGCGGTGCGCTGCTGGGGCAGATATCCGGCCGCGCGATCGCCGCGCCGCGGCTTTGCCCCGAAGATCCTGATCTCGCCGGCGGCAGGCGGCAGCAGACCCAGGATGGCTTGCAGCAATGTGGTTTTGCCGGCGCCGTTCGGACCGAGGACTGGCGATGAACTCGCCGGGCCGTATCGCCGCGCTGACATCGGCGAGAACGGTGCGCGCCCCCCGGGTGATCGTCACTCGGTCGAGCTCGATCGCAAACCCCTCTAGCGAGCCAGCGCGCGGTCGAGCGCGTCGAGCTGCGACAGCATCCACTCCTGGTAATCCTTCCCTCGCGGCTCGGTCTCGGTCACGCCGACCACGGGCACGCCGGCTTGCGTCGCGATTTTCTGCATCCGCCGGGTCAGCGCCTCGCTGGTTTGGCTGTTATAGAGCAAGACTTTGACGGCCCGCGCGCGAAGATCCTTTTCGAAGGCCGCAACGGCGCCGGCGCTGGGCTCGGTGTCGTTCATGACCGCAAGCTGGAACCCGGCGTTGCGCATGTCGAGACCCAGGGCCGCCGCCATGTAGCCGAAGACCGGTTCCGTCGCGGTCACCGGCTTACCTGAATATTTTGTGCGCATCTCGGCAATTCGGTCGTCGAGCGGCTTCATCGACCTTCGGAATGTCGTCAGACGCCGGGCGTAATCGGCTTGGTGAACCGGATCGAGTTTCACGAACAGGCCGCAGAGGGCCTCGGCCAAGGCCGGCATCGCGGCGGGGTCGTACCAGACATGCGGGTTGTCGCCGGCCGTCTTGTGGACGAGCGCCGCGACGACGACGACCGCGCGCGACGCGGCGGGTGACGCCGACAGAAGCTTTTCCGCCCACCCGTCATACCCGGCCCCGTTGACGATGACGACCGCGGCATCGGCGAATGCGCGCGCGGTTGACGGGCTCGCCTCGAATTCGTGCGGGTCCTGGTCCGGGTTGGTCAGGATGCTGGTGACCGCAACCTGGGCGCCGCCGATCTGCCGGGCGATGTCGCCATAGAAATTTTCGGCGGCGACCACCGTGATCGGCTTGATTGGTGCAGCCGGCTCGGCCGGTTGAGCCAGGGCTGTGGAAATCGCCATGACAAAGGCGACGAACCCGCCGACGATCAGATCGCGCATATCGGACTGTCGCAACACATGAAATGTTATAACATCTCCTTAGCAGAACTTCGGCGCGGGCGAAACGGATCGATCTGCCGGCCATCGCATTACCGACGACCAGGCGGCCCGCCGGGCTGCGCGGCGAACGAGGCAAAGTGTCGGCTGCGTGGGGACGCGGAGAATTCGCCGCAGAAAACCGCGTGGGTGCGGCGCGCTGCCCATAGCAAATCGGCGCGGAAGCAGGCAAAATCCGGCCGGCGGGGATTTTCCCGCGAATTGGGGGTCATCGGAATGTTCAAAAAAGTTGGTTTGGCAATCGGCGCGATCGGTCTGGCGGCCGGCCTTGCCGCGCAGGGGACGCCGGCGCAAGCCCAATCGGGGGTGCGGGTCGGAACATTGAACTGCAACGTCGCCAGCGGCTGGGGCTTTGTGTTCGGCTCGTCAAGAGCGCTCCGCTGCGTCTTTTCGGGGGCCGGTCGTCCTCCCGAGCGCTATGCCGGCAGCATCTCAAAATTTGGCGTCGACATCGGCTACACCCAAGGCGGCGTGCTGGTCTGGGCCGTGCTGGCGCCGACCACCAATCTGGCGCCGGGCGCGCTAGCCGGGAATTTTGCCGGTGCCACGGCCAGCGCGACAGTCGGGGTCGGGGTCGGCGCTAATGTGCTGATTGGCGGTTCGAATCAGTCGATCTCGCTGCAGCCGTTGAGCATCGAAGGCAATACCGGGCTCAACGTCGCGGCTGGCATCGGCGCGATCAGTTTGCACCACGTCCGCTGAGCCGATCGAGCGGGAACGCAAGGGGTCGCGGCAATGAACTATTCCGGCGTCTTCTATTTGAGGAGGTGCCGTGACCCCGGCAGGACCGGGTTTTCCGGAAGTCGCCGAGCGAGATCCGGCTCGCCGACGAGCCCGGGAATGGCGTCGGCTGTTTCTCCGAGCATCGTTTCTCGAATGACGGCATGCGCGGCTTACCGCTGAACCTGATCCTCGAATCGTTCGGCGTTCTTGGCGGCCGTCGCGCCGTGGATCCCCACCGCAGGCTTAGGCACGCCAGCGCGGCGGGTCGATTTAACGGATTCGTCATGGGTTTGCGGTAATTTGAGCGAATTCACCGATCGGCTGCCGTTACGCGGCGGGCTTGCCCGCGCTCCGGCGCTGGGGGACGCTGCGCTGCGGCCGATGCTCCGGCTCCTCTATTATCTCTACGCCCGGCGGCTGGTTCGCGGCGTGCGGCGGCAGTCGCGGCCACGCCATATCGGCATCATCCTCGACGGCAACCGCCGTCACGGCCGCGCGCTCGGCATCACCGAGCCGCGGGCGGTCTACGATCTCGGCGCCGAGAAGCTCGACGAAGTCCTGGAGTGGTGCGTCGAGCTGGGCATTCCGACGGTCACCCTATGGGTGTTCTCGACCGAAAATTTCCACCGGCCGGCGGCCGAGGTGTCCGGCATCCTGGCCTCGGTCGCAGCCAAGCTGACCGCGCTCGCTGACGATCCCGCAATCCACCGCCGGCGGGTCCGCGTCCGCGCGATCGGTTGCCTGGCAATGCTGCCGGCGCCGGTTCTGGCGGCGATCACCGCAGCCGAGCGCGCCACCGCGGGATATGACGGGTTCGAGCTGAACATCGCCGTCGCCTATGGCGGCCGCCAGGAGATCGCCGACGCCGTGCGCGCGCTGCTCGCTTGCCTGGCCGCCGAGCAGACGACATTGGTCGAGGCGATCGACCACGTCACGCCGGAGGCCATCGCCCGCCATCTGTACACCGCCGGACTCCCCGACCCCGACCTGATCATCCGCACATCGGGTGAGGTCCGCCTCTCCGGTTTTCTGATGTGGCAGAGCGTGCATAGCGAATTCTATTTTACCGACGTGTTGTGGCCGGCGTTGCGCAAGATCGATTTCCTGCGCGCGATCCGATCTTTTCAAGAGCGCCAGCGCCGCTACGGCTGCTGACTCCGCGGATTGACCAGCGCGCTGTCGTCAGTCGCTCCGGGGCGCGATGTCGACTTCGCGCCGGAACACAGTGAGAATGAGCCGGACCCGAGAGGCGGAGGCGTGATGAACATCGATCTGGTCGGGAAGCGGGCGGTGGTGGCCGGGGGCAGCCGGGGCATCGGGCGGGCGATCGCGCTCGCTTTCGCCGAGGCCGGGGCCGGCGTGTCGATCTGCGCGCGGGGGGCAGAGGCGTTGGCCGCGGCCGCGAGGACATTGCGCGGTATGGCGGTACGGCGCATGCGGCGGTCTGCGATCTCGCCGATGCGGCGGCGGTCGCGCGCTATATCGAGGAAGCAGCCGGGGCGCTCGGCGGCATCGATATTCTGGTCAACAACGCTTCGGGTTTCGGCACCAGCGACGACGAGGCCGGCTGGGCGGTCAGCATCTCGGTCGATCTGATGGCGACAGTGCGGGCGACGCGGGCGGCACTGCCTTTTCTTGAACAATCCGAGGCCGGTTCGATCCTCAACATCTCGTCGATTTCAGGGTTTCGCGCGTCGGCCCGCACCCCGCCTTACGGCGCGGTCAAGGCGGCGATCCTCGAATATACCCAGACGACAGCCGCCCAATTCGCGCGCAAGGGCATCCGCGTCAATTGCATCGCTCCCGGCTCGATCGAGTTTCCCGGCGGCACCTGGGAGCGGGCGAAGAACCACAACCCGAACCTCTATGGCGCGATCCTCCGCAGCATCCCGTTCGGGCGCCTGGGCCGGCCGGAGGAAGTGGCGCGGGTCGCACTGTTCCTGTGCTCGCCGCTCGCCGGCTGGGTCACCGGGCAGAACATCGCCGTCGACGGCGGCCAGATGCTTTGAGGACAGGCGACCCAGTCGGCTGCAGCGAAGCAGAGGGCCCCGCTGGTTCGTCATCACCGGGCTGGACCCGGTGATCCACGTCGTTGTCTGTGCCGCCGCAAGGCGTGGATGGCCGGATCAAGTTCCGGCCATGACGAGAGAGGCGGTAGCTGCAAGCTCTGGCGTGAAAGCGCCGCCCATAGATCGAAGAAGGCGGTCTCGCGCTCGCCTTGCAGGATGACGTCGAACCGATAGGTCGGCGGGCCGGCGTCCGCGCGCGGGTGGCGATCAGGGTCTGGCGGACCGCCGGATCGTCGATCGACAACAGCACCGGATCGCTGTCGTTGGCCGGCTCGTCGGCGAAATAAATGCGGGTGTAAAGCTGCTTCAAAAGCCCGCGGGCAAAGAGTCGCGACCGCGATGTGCGGCGCCTGCAATGCGTTGCCGCGGCCCGGCACTGGCCCCGGCCGGATCGTCGTAAAGCGAAAGCCGCCATCGGCATCGGTCGACACCCGGCCAAAGCCGCGAAAATTCGGGTCGAGCGGCTTGTCGGTCCTCGCATCGTCGGGATGGGCGTAGCGGCCGGCGGCGTTGGCCTGCCATAATTCGAGGCAGGCATCGGCGACCGCGGCGCCGTCGCCGTCGATTACCCGCCCCTCGACGACGATCCGTTCGCCGGTCAGGATTCCCTCTGGTGAGATCGGCCCATTCCGGCCGATCGAGCGCCAGGTGGAAAAATGGGCCGACCGTCTGCGATGGCGTGACGATCAGTTTGCCCGCCATCTCACGCGCTCTCCATCGGGGTCGCCTCGCGGCCGCGCAGCACGATGTCGAAACGATAGCCGAGCGCCCATTCCGCCTCGCTGAGGTTCGGGTCGTAGGCCGAGATCAGCCGCTCGCGCGCCGCCTTGTCGGGGGTGCCGAGATAGATCGCATCGAGAGCCAATAGCGGGTCGCCCGGAAAATACATCTGGGTGATCAGCCGGGTGGCGAAAGCCGGCCCGAAGACGCCGAAATGGATGTGCGCCGGCCGCCAGGAATTCGGGGTGTTGCGCCAGGGATAGGCGCCGGGCTTGATCGTCAGAAAGCGGTATTCGCCGCGCTCATTGGTCACGACCTGCCCGACCCCGTCGAAATTCGGGTCGAGCGGTGCGTCGTGCTGATCGACCGGATGGCGATAGCGGCCGGCGGCGTTGCATTGCCACAGCTCGACCAAGGTTCCCGGCACCGGCCTTGCGTCCTCGTCGAGAACGCGGCCGGCAACGATGATCCGCTCGCCGAGCGGCGCCCCCTTGTGACCCCGGGTCAAATCGACCGCGTCCGGCCCGGCCCAGCCGTCGGCAAAGACCGGGCCGGTCACCTCGGTCAAGGTCTGCTCGAGGCGGATCGGCGGGTTTTTCGGCGCGCGCTTGACCGTGCTGCCGTAATCGGGGTGCAGGTAAGGCGGTTGCGCGCCCAGCGGACTGCGCGCGAACGGCCGGATCGGGTCGGTCATCGGGTCATCCTCGTTGTGGCCGCTTCCGGGGATTACGACCCAGCCTGCGCGTAGCGCCCGTCGCCGGTCAAGAGGCGGCTGCTCGCTCCGAATCGGCGAGACTAGTGGCGCTGAGCGGCCGCCGCCGGGGTGATCGGTAGCGGCGGGCCAATCCGCGATGCGGGCTCTTGGCACGGCGCCGAGGCGGCGCAGAAATGGTCGAGCCGAACCACGAGCGGCAGGGAAAACACCCGGACCATGATCGATGTCGGCAATAGCAGCGGATCGTCGGTCAGGGTCAGCGCGACCGGGCGCGGGGCGTCGTCGGGATCGCCGACATCGCTCGATTCCCCCTTGAAGCCGGCGATCGGGTGCAAGTTCAGCGCGACCCGAACCAGCCCGTCGGCCTGATCCTTTTTGGGGAGAACCCGCGCGAGAACGTCGAAGCGCCGCACGCCGTCATAGACCGGGATCGAAAAGCTGCGGTTCGCCGCGCCGGCTCCGGCCGCGATTGCCTGGCGCAGGCGCTCGACCGCCGTCAGCGGATCGACCGCGCTGCGGCGGAAGGCTTCGGCGAGCGGCGGCTTGCGGCTGGTGTCGTCCGCGCCGCGCTCGGCCACGATCGCATCGCCACGGGCGACAAATCGCATGCTGACGCGATTGTTGCGCCGCTTGCGCAGATCAAAAAGGGCGTCGTAGCGCGCCGGCTCGGCCGCCCGGTCGGCGACGATTCGCCCGGTGGCGCGCGCGGTTCCGTCGAAAATGGCTGACGAGGCGCGGCAGTCCCTCTGTGCGGATCTCGATCTCGTCGTCGTAGGCGATTTTGCCGCCGCGCAGCTTCAGCCGAATCTCCGCTGCCGGGAGGCCGGCCCAATAGGCGCTGTAGACCGCTGTGATCTCATCGGCGCGGGAGGCGCCGCCCGCCGCCGCAAACACCAGGGCGATGGCCAGAACGGCAGCCTTGCACCGCGACATGACCGGTTGCGGGCTCGGCGACTCACGCCGGCAGGTAGCTCCAGGCGGCGCCGTCCCACACGATTCTCTCGCCGCTCGGAAAGCGCAGCTCGAGAGCGCCGGTCTTGGACCGGGTCCGGCGCACCTCGCCGCCGGCCCCCAGTTGCTCGGCCTCCCAGCGGTCGGTCAGCGCCAGCCCGATCCGGCCCGGGCTCAGCCCATCCTTGTGCAGCGCAATGGCATCGTCGAGAAGCTCGCGCACAGGGCTCATCTCGTGATCTCGCTGTTGTCCCCGGAGGGAGCACTATCCCGCGCAATCGCCGCGCTTGGCAAATCGCGCCATGCCCGACCGCGGATTGCACTGGCGAGGATGGGCTCATGGCCCGCGGCAGATGACGTTGAGAAGCGCCTGACGCTTGTCGATCGTGACCGCATGGAGCGCGCGTTCGAGCGCACCCGGCAGGGCCGCCGGATCCTCGACCCGCTCGCCATAGCCGCCGGCCGCGGCGCAGACCTGTTCGAAGGCCGGCAGTTCGTCGAGGTCGATCAGCGGCGGCTTGTTGCTGCGCATCGCCTCGCCCTGCGGGTACATCGCGCTGGTCGCCCGCCGCACCGCGCCCCACATCGAATTGTTCATGATCACGAACAGCACCGGCAGGTCATGCGCCGCGGCGGCGTGGTGGAGCGCCACCGGATTGCCGAACAAATGCGAGCCGTCGCCCAAAGTGGCGATGACCAGCCGGTCGGGCGCCGCGAGCTTCGCGCCGAGCGCCGCGCCGCCGCCCCAGCCGAGCCCCGAGGCCGGGCTCGACCCGAAATAGCTGCCGGGCAGATTCGATCCGCAATGCTCGGTCATCAGCGTGTATTCGTTGACCAGGATCGCGTCCTCGGGCTTGGCGCGGGCGATGCACGCGCTGGCCCAGGCCATGTGGATCGGGCGGAGGCCGGCGACCGTCTCGCGGGTTTTTTGCCAGCCGGCGCGCTGCGCTTCCGCGAGACCGGCAACCCGCTGCCGTCGCGCGTCGACGGCGGATTTGGCGATGTGGCGGTCGAGCGCCGCGGCGAGTTCCGGCAATGCCGTCGCCGGCGCACCGGTCACCGCGAGGTCGCACGGAAATCCGCGAATCGGATAGCGCGAGAACAGCGGATCGACGCCCAGATGGACGATTTTGCATCGCGGCCGCGGCGCCTTGAGGCTCGGGACCCAGGGGACGTCGCATTCGAGCACCAGGATCGCGTCCGCATCGTCGAGATACGGGGTCGCGTCATAGCCGAGATGGCAGGGATGGTCGGCGGCAAGCGACAGATGGCGCGGCCGGTGCTGCACGACCGGGATCGCAAAGCGCAGGGCGAGATCGCCCAGCGCCGCGACCGCCGCGGGATCGCGACCGGCGCTGGCGGTGATGATCAGCGGATTTTCCGCCGCGGCGAGAATTCGCGCGGCCTCGTCGATCGCCGCCTTGTCGGGACCGGGCGGCGAGGCGGCGACGCGGCGGCCCGGCATGTCGTAGGCGAAGCCCGGGCAGCGGCGACGCCAGCACCTCACGCGGCAACGACAGATAGACCGGGCCTTGCGGCGCGCTGGTGGCGACGGCGAGAGCGCGGTCGACCACGGTTTCGAGCTGCTGGCCGTTGCGCAATTCGTAATCCCATTTGACGATCTCGCGCACCATCCCGGCCTGGTCGAACATCTCCTGCGCCCAGTGGATGTAGACGTCGCGCGCGCCGGCCATGCCCTCCTCGGTCAAGGGCGAGCGGCCGGCGGTAAACAGCATCGGCACATTCTCGCGCGCGGCGTTGAAGGCGGCGCACACCCCGTTGGCGGTGCCGACGCTGACATGCACCATGACCGCCGGGACCCGCCCGGTGACCATCGCATAGCCATGGGCCATCGACAGCGCCAAATTCTCGTGGGTGGCGATGACCGGCTGGGGAACCGGCGTCCCGGTCCGCGCCGCTTTGGCGAAGGCCTCGACCAGCGGAGCGAAATCGGTGCCGGCATTGGCGAACAGATACTCGACCCCACGCTCGGCGAGCAGCGCCAGATAAGCCTCGGCCACGCTGTCGACCGCCATTTCCTTGCGCGCCATCGCATTCTCCCTCACTCCGCCTCACCCGGCGCAGGCAAGCATAGCGCGCTTCGAGCGGCTCGAAACAGCGTCCCGATGCTTGATCTCAGCTTTGCCCATCATAAATTAGTGAATCTAACTAATCTGTCTATGGCGATGGACGAGACGATCACCGCAGCCGAGGCGAATCGGAGCTTCTCGAAGCTGCTGCGGGCAATCCGTGAAGGGCGCAGCTACGTGATAACGGCGCATGGGCGACCGGTAGCTCGGATCGGTCCCGTTCCCGATGGAGACGCGACGGCCGCCAAAGCCAAAGAGGCGCTGCTCGCTCGCTTGGAGGCCCAGCCGGTGACCGACATCGGACCCTGGATCCGCGACGAGCTTTACGAGGATGAGCCGTGAGGGTAGCCCTCGATACGAATGTCTTGGTCTATGCGGCGGGCGTCAACGGATTGCAACGAAAGATGGCAGCTCTCGGGCTGCTGCGCAAATTGTCGGTGGAGAACACTGTATTGCCGGCGCAGACCTTGGGCGAACTCTACAATGTCCTGGTGCGCAAGGCCGCGCAATCTCGAGCCGAGGCCCGGTTGACCGTCCTCGGTTGGATCGATGCGTTTCCGGTGGCCGAAACTTCTCCCGCGGTTGCAGCCGCCGCCATTGGTCTCGCAACCGATCACCGGCTCGGAATCTGGGATGCCGTGATCCTCGCCGCCTCGGCTCAGGCCGGTTGCAGATTGCTGCTTTCGGAAGATCTGCAGGATGGCTTCACTTGGAGTGGGCTTACCGTAACGAACCCGTTCTCGTCGTCGCCGCACGCACTGCTCGCGGCGTTGCTTGATGGCTGACCGCTCAGCGACGCCCGGGTCGGGCTAGGCGGCGGTTGGGTGGCGGGGCAGGGGTCGGCCGTCGAGACCGGCGGCGGCGAGGCGCAGATGGCGCAGCACCGTCGGCGCGATGTCGATCAAGCGACGAGCGCTGGCGATAGCTCCCCGCGGCGAAGCCGCCGCCATGAACGAACAGGAACGGGCGCTGCTCGTTGGCGCCAAGCCCGCCATGCTGGCCGAAGCCGGTGATGTCCTTGGGCTCCGAGGAATCGCGGACGATATGGCTGTGGCCGGAGACACCGTGCGGGTTGACGCGGTCGTCGGCCTTCAGGGTGATCGCAATCCGCGCCGGCGAGCCCATCGGCAAGCCAATTCCGCCGAGAGCGCCGCCGGTGAAGACGCGGCCGACCCAAGGCTCGGTTTCGAGAAACCGCGCGACCTCGGCAACCAGCGTGCTCTCGGGCTCGGCAAAATAAATCAGTGCCGCGGTGCCGTTAGGCGCGACGACGACCTCCGACGATCCCGGCGCGCGCTTCAACCCGGCCGCGACCAGCAGCGCGTCGAGGTCGATCGTCTCGTCGACGCTCTCCATGCCGTGATCCGAGCCGACGACGAACAGGATGTCTTCGCCGCCGGGATCGAGCCTGGCCACGGTTTCGGCGACCCGGCGCACATTTTCGTCGGCGCTGGCGATCGCCGCGCGATGCGCCGGCGAGCCCAACGGCGTGTGGTGGCCGGTGTAGTCGGGCTCCGACAGCCACAGCAAGGCCAGCGCCGGGGCGCGCTCACGCAGAACCTCGGCGCAGAAGCGCTCGGTCACGGCGGTGTCGCCGGCGTCGCCCTTGGCGACCGCGAGCCCCTCCTCGGCCGGCAATGACCGGCGCCCGGGGCCGAAGCTGCCGGCGGCGTTGTAGACCCAGCCATGGCCGTCGGGATCGAGGAAATACGCGGCCCCCGGCGACACGTTCGAAAACGCGATCGCGCTCTCGCCGGCGCGGGCGAGGCGTTCGGCCATCGTCGGCATGTGCAGGGTGCGGCCGGTGGCGCGGTGCAGGCGGTCGCGGAAATCGGGCTTGCCGACCGACAGGCAGACCAGCCCGTCGCCTTCGTCGAGCGCCATCGTGTTGCCGAGCAGGCCATGGCGCGCCGGCAGGCAGCCGGTGGCGATCGACGCCGCACTCGTCCGCGTCGTCGACGGGAACACGCCGGCATGGTTGACGAACTGCGCCGAGCGACTGGCCGAGCTCGCAAAGGAATGGCGCGTCCGCTGGCGTTATCAGATCGCGGCGCAGGCTGTCGCAAATGACGATGACGGCGCGGTTCATCCCGATATTCCTTCGGTTCGGGCGCTCTCCACGGCGCCGGGGTCGCGGGCCAGCATAGCCCGGCGCAATGCCGATGGCAGCGGCGTCTTTTCGCCGGTGGCGTTGACGACGAGGATCAGCACGGCCCGCCCGAGCGCGCACAACCCGTCGCGCCAAACCGCGTATTCCATCTCGAAGCTGGTGTTGCCGATCCGGACCGTGCGGGCGCTGACCAGGATTTCGTCCCCATAGGCGAGCGGTCGGTGATAGCGGATGCTGGTCTCGGCCATGACCGGCCCCGGCGATCCCGCCGACAATGCCGGCAGACCCGCGGTCTCGAGATAGCGGTTGCGCGCCTCCTCGAACCACTCGAAATAGGCGCGGTGGTTGGCATGCCGGAACGGGTCGCATTCGCTCCAGCGCACCCGATGCCGGATCGCAAACGACCACCCCGGCTCGACCCCGAACCGCGCAAATTCCGCCACCTCCGCCTCGACCATATTGCCAAGCCCGTTGGTTGCCCTCGTACCGCGCCATTTTTTCCCTCGCCCTCCCCGGACTTGATCGGGGACACGGGAGAGGGCGGGGTGAGGGGCGCGTTGATCACGCGACCAAATTTACAGCGAGCACCGCCGACGCCGCAAATGGGAGCCCCGGATTGCCGCCGACATTACATTCCCGCCGCCATTTCGGAAGCGCGAAACCCGATCGGCCCGGCGAGATTGCGATCCGCACCGGCCCGACCTCACCGCCGTCCGATCCGGCTTTATCGCCGGTCGTCTGCCGCCCCCGCACCGCGCCGAATTCCGGGCCTATCTTCTGCACCAAAAAATCCCTTTGTTTTCAAGGTTCCGATTTTCGTGCATTAATCTTGAATTTCCGCAAAGGCCCAGCTTTTTTGCCGTTCCTCGACTTGCCGGTTCGCTGGCAGAGCGCTCCGAGTAGAGGGCAGGATCTGCTCGTCCTACGCGAAACGCCGCATAATTCCAGGCTGGAGGTGTGTGCATGCCTTCTCTTGCCTATACCAAGCCCGAACGCATCTCGCTGAAAACCCAGCCGGAATACAGCGAGAAGCGGGGTCGAGGAGAGACGGCCGAGGACCCATCGATCCGAGGGCTGGGCGATGTGTCCTCTGGGATCGCCAACGCCCGCAGCCTGGAGCTGGTCGCCTCGATCTGCTTCTCCAAGACCTTGACAGCAAACGACGGTATGAAGTCGAGCTTCAGCTTGGAGCAACCGATCAGGCCCACATCATTCGGACCATCAGTATGGACATCGAGCGGAAACGCTATCCGCAACGAGCACTGCGCGGTGCTCATCGCAGAGAACATCACGAGCCGCTTCCTCAAGCCTAAATCAGCCTGTTCAATGGGGAGATTTCTCCATCATCAATGCAGTGATCAGAGTTGGACGCAGTGGACGACGAATTCCAGTCATGGTCCAGTGCCATCGTTGACGGCGACGACATAACCCATGACCATAACCGTTCACCGTATTTGGGTAAAAAATGGCAGCAGCGTCATCAGCCGTCATTTCTTTTTGGCATGGCCAAAGCGCTCGACCCACAGCTCGAATTAAAATACAATAAGTTTTATATCGGTCTTGGGAGAATGGAACCGTTTAATTTTGCTATATTATAGTTGACAAACCCACACGCCAGGAATAGATTTGCCGTATCAATGAGGTGCGGTGATGCCGAGCGTACTTTCCGAGTGATATTTCACCGTGACGAACAGGTGGTGTTTGACCGGCTGGAGGTGATCGTCTGGCGGGGACGGGATTACTTGTCCGCACTGCGGCACCGTCGGGAAAGCTGCGCCATTGACCGGCGTAAAGGATAAGAAGGGGCGGTTCTGCATCGGCTTGAAGAAGTGCTACGCCTGCCGCAAGCAATTCACTGTCCGCGTCGGGACGGTGTTTGAGGCCAGCCACGTTCCGCTACACATGTGGTTCCAAGCTGCGTTCCTGCTTATGCAGCAGCAAGAAAGGGATCAGCAGCAACCAGCTCCATCGCACGCTCGGCGTCACGCTCAAAACCGCGTGGTTTATGTCTCATCGGCTGCGCGAGGCGATGCGGGTCATGCAGATGGAGCCGATGGGTGGGGCGGGGAAAGCTGTAGAGGCGGACGAGACTTTCATCGGCCAGAAGCGGCCACGGGCGCACGGTGCTCGCGGCTACGCCTCACAAGCATGCTGTCGTGTCTTTGGTCGAACGCGGCGGCAAGGTGCATTCCCAGCACGTTAATGACGTAAATTCCGCCACCCTGCGCCCGATCCTAAAGGCACAGATCAAAGCTGAATTCACGCTGATGACCGATGAGGCGAGCTACTACCGGTCCATCGGTCGCGAGTTCAAGTACCATTTTACCGTGCAGCACGGCATCGGCGTAATACGTTCGCGGCGGCGCGCACACCAACACGATCGAAGGGTTTTTTAGCATCTTCAAGCGCGGGATGACCGGCGTGTATCAGCACTGCTCGTCCCCCGGCATCTAAAGCGCTATCTCGCGGAGTTTGATTTCCGATACAATCAGCGCGTAGCGCTGGGGATTAGCGACCCGGAACGAACGGAGGCGGCGTTGCGAGGGATCGTTGGCAAGCGGCTGACCTACCAGGTTCTGATCGGGCGTCGGAGGGTAATGGCTGCGGGAGCGAGGCAGCAGAATTGCCTCGTTATCACGATCCGGCCGGATCCATCCGACGATGGTTTGTTGCGGATAGACGATGCGTTCCGGCAAGTTCTCGACGTGCTCAGGCTGTCTGAGCAGGCCGAACGCTCGCTTGGAGACCCGCACGCCGCATTCGTCTGGAGATTGGAAAAGGCTTCGACGGCATCGCCCTTCACGGTAGTTGCTGTCGCGGTCAGCTGTATACCGTAGAGAATTTATATAACTCCGCAGGTAGCGCGCACGAAGGCGCTGGTTGCTAGCGGTGTTCGTAATTTGCTCACCCGTGCCGAACCGCCGCATTGGCTGAGCCGAGAAACGGTGCCGGTAATCAGGGAGATTTTCGCCGAAATCTTAAAGTCTAATCGCGAGCACCGAAATCGATTTTGAGGTTCCCTCCCTCGATATCCTGTCGATCGATCGGTCGCGAGCAAACGAAGGTCTGCGTGCTGTCGAGGCGATCAACCCATTCGAAGTCAGCGATATCCCGGAACGCATTGCCTACGGAGAGATAGAGGGTCGGTTGGTCGCGGCGGGTCGATATGAAGATGCCGCCCAGCGATTTAGATCAACACGCACTTTTACGGCTTCGTGTGGTGCGTTTTGGGTGAGGCGCTGGTAAATCGGTTCGGCGGGGAACACAAAAGCTGGAAGGATGGAAGGCAGAACCGTCGGCGTCTACGGTAGGCTCCACTACCTAACTGGTGGCCACTTAAACCGTATGGATGCCGACGAAGTGCGCCCCATTGAGGTGCCGCCAGTTGATCTAGATGCAATCCTAGACCCCCATTTTACGGCCGGTTTTGACCCTGTGGAGTACCTGGAGCTTCACTAGGGTGACCTTGCCTAGGCGTCTCTATTGGGACTTATGCTGCTTCCTCGGGCTGATTAATCCCAGCGAACCAAAGCATCTTGATTGCCAGGCGGTTTGGGAGGAGGCGCAACGCGGCGACGCAACCCTATTCACTTCCTTTTTTGCGTTCGCAGAAGTCTTTAAGGCGAAATGCGAGGGACCTGCTAAGCCGCTCGTTGAAGCGCAGGATAGGCAGATCGAAGCATTGCTTCGACAGCGCTGGGTCGAACCAATGCTCGTTGATGAGCGGATTGGCACCGCCGCGCGGCGATTGAGCGGCTTGAGTATCCTGAATGCAAGAAAACCGGACAGCGGCTATCCACCTTGCTACTGCGCTCGCGCTGAACGTTGATGAAATGCACACCTACGACCAATCAGACATGTTACGTCTCGACCAAAAGGTTATGCGCGTCGATGGTGTGCCATTGCGAATTTGGACTCCACACATACCCGTGCCGCCAGCGGCATTACCCCTATGCCCAGCCGAGGGAGCCACCCCTGAACAGGGCGAAATTCCGCTGACAGTGCCGACTCCCGGCTTTGGCGACGATCACCGCGTAATTGAATGGGTTACGGAAGCCGATCTTGATGCGTTAGGCTACGCCAACGAAACGCCAACCTCTCTGAAAGATCAGGCCGCGCGGGGAGAATCAATACAGATGCGAATAGGTCGGCGGGTCATACGGATGCACCCCGGCAAAAAAAGAGGGAATCCGAAGGTGATGGCGAGACAGAAACCGCCGCAGACAATAAATAGTCAAAAACCGCAACCGGAACGCTTCATCGAAACCGCACGAGGCCTCGAATGCGACGAGGACAAGGGGCGGTTTGAGGGATCAAGCTTAGGCCGGATCGCAAAAGCGCGCTCAACTGATGCCTTGACGGCGGGACCAAAACGCCCATCTAAGCGACGGAACACAGAGAAAACCGGTTGATGCGGGTTCGAGTCCCTGTCGCCTCCACTATTGCGGGGGTGTAGCTCAATGGTCGAGCGCCGGTTTCCACGCGATGAACGCCGCTCCCTGGACACAGGTTGAGCGGCGTCTCATTTTAGCGCGTTCGCAATGCACGCTTACCCTACATTTCGTGCGTGGGTTTGCCAAGTATAATATCGCCTTAATTTTGTCACCTTTACGTCACGAAAAACGAATATTGTCTTTGAACCACGAATAAAAAAAGTCTGAGGAGTCTGACAATGCAATTAATGATAGTGGACTTGACGCCTTGAGTTACGATAATCAATGGGGGCGCTACCGTATGCGGCTCAGCAAAGCTGACATTCAGAAGCATGAGGGTTTTTTGAAGACGCTCATGAAATCCGCTTTCGACGCGGGGACTGGCGCTGTCGCATAAGCTCCATTCTGGAAAGCGACTCGCGAATATTCATAAGGCAATAATTGTAGCGAAAAGTCTATAAGCGACGGCTTATAATATAGCGAAATCAGGGTCCGTCGAACTCGCGGTCGCCGGCGCCGCGGCCGCGATACGGCTCTGTCTCCCGACACATCTTGCTCGCGTTGCCGCGGGGAGTCAAGTTGCATTCTCATGGGGAAAATTCTCGAGTTAATTCCCGCCTTTCGTCGGGATGACGATCGCGGAGACGACGCTGACGATGAACGTCGGAGACCTCCCTCGGTTTTACCGCGGCAAGGAAATTCACCGACCACAGGGATGCGCCCAGCCCCATTTTGAAGACATGCGCGAGGCTCGCGTGAATTGAGTGGACATGCGAGACAAGGGGCGATGACGGCGGTTCGGCTGAAGCACGGTGAGCCGGCGGGGGCGGGGGCGCTGCTGGCGTCGCGGCGGTTCGGGCCGCTGTTCTGGGCGCAGTTTCTGTCGGCGTTCAACGACAATGCGGTCAAGAACGCGCTGGTGCTGATGATCGCCTACCGCGCCGGCGCCGCCGGGCAGATGTCGGCGCAGATCCTGATCCCGCTCGCCGGCGGGCTGTTCATCCTGCCGTTCTTTTTGTGCTCGGCGACGGCGGGACAGCTCGCCGACCAGCACGACAAGGCCTGGCTGATCCGGCTGATCAAGCTCAGCGAGATCGCGCTGATGCTGGCCGCCGCCGCGGGGGTCGTCGCCGGCAGCACGACCGTGCTCCTCGCCATTCTTTGCGTAATGGGGGTCGAGGCCGCGTTCTTTGGCCCGCTCAAATACGCGATCCTGCCGGATCTGCTCGCCCCGAACGAACTGTTGCTCGGCAACGCGCTGGTCGAGGCCGGCACGTTCATCGCGATCCTGCTCGGCACCATCGCCGGGGTGCTGATCGCCGGGCGTCACGGCGCGCTGCTGGTCGCGGCATTGATCGTGACGGTGGCGCTCGCCGCGTGGGCTGCGAGCCTGATGATCCCGCCGACGAGTGCGGCGGCGGCGCAAAGCCCGGTGCGCTGGAACCTCTTCGCCGCGACCATGCGGGTAATCCGCGAAGCCGCCGAGGAGGCGGTTCCGTTCCGGTCGATGCTCGGGATCTCGTGGTTCTGGCTGGCGGGTGCGGTCTATCTGTCGCAATTCCCGGGCTATGTGCGCTTCATCCTGGGCGGCGAGGAGGCGGTGGTGACCCTGTTCCTGACCGTCTTCTCGATCGGGATCGCGCTCGGCTCCTTGATGTGCACCAGGATTCTGCGCGGCCGGATCAGCGCCGGCACGGTGCCGTGGGGCGCGCTCGGCATCGGGCTTGTTCTCGATCGATCTGTGGCTGGCGAGCCCGGTCGCGACAGCCGGCGGCGCGCTGACCAGCCTCGGCCCGTTCCTCGCCGTCCCCGGGCATTGGCGCATCCTCGGCGATCTGCTCGGCATCTCGGTCGCGGGCGGGATCTTTATCGTGCCTTTGTATGCGCTGCTCCAGGCCGCGAGCGCCCGCCAACACCGGGCCCGCGCCATCGCCGCCAACAATGTGATCAACGCGGCGGCGATGGTCTTCGCGGCGGCAGCAACGATCGCGCTGATTGCGGCCGGCGTCAGCGTCCCCGGCCTCTTCCTGCTGACCGGAATTGCCACGCTTGTCGTGGCGGCGTTGTTCTGGCGGCTATTGCCGAGCTTTGCGCTCCCCGCAGTCGCGGTCGAAGGAGATGGCGGATGACCGCAGCCGCCGATCCGCCTCGCTCTTTCGCCCGAATGCGAGGTCATCGCCGCCGGCTTTCTCGCCCAGTGATAAGGGCGCGAACGAGGCTGCACGGCAACGCCGCCATTTCGCGGATCGCCGCAACGATCTCCCGCGGCAGCGACGGCGCGCGCAGCCCGGATCGGCCGGCGACCGCGACCCCGGCGAGGCGAAACAGCGGTGCTGCGCGTCGCAGGTGCGCGCGGTCGCTGACCAGCACCACCGATCGCAGCCCGTGCGTGCGCAACAGGAGCGCCGTTTCGCGCGCGTTGCCGACCGTGTCGCGCGAATGGGGCTCGATCAGCAATGCCGCTTGCGGAACCCCATGAGCCAGCGCGATACGGAGCATGATCTCCGCCTCGGGCTCCGGCCCACTGCCGCCGCCCGACAGCAGCAGCACCGGCGCCACACCTTCGCGATAAAGCCGAACCCCGCATTCGACCCGCCGCCGCAGCCGCGCCGACGACGTGCAGCCGAGCACGACGATCGCGTCAGCCTTCGCTACAGATCGCGGCGACATGCTGTTTATGAGCAGGTTGACGATCCGAGCCCATTTGATCAACTCTAGTTAGTCTAGTCAGGAAGTTTTAGTATGGCTGATAAATATGCCGGCCACGCCCCCGCGAGTTGGCAGCTTCAGGACGCGAAGGCGCGCTTCAGCGAGCTCGTCAAGAGAGCCCGTGAGCAGGGTCCGCAGCATGTCAGCGTCCGAGGAGAGCCGGCCGTTGTCGTGATATCGGAGAAGGAATTCGCCAAGCTCGTGTCGCCGCGCCCATCGATCGTCGACCATATTCTGGAGGGTGAGCCTTGGCCGGACGATTTGGTCGACGCTATCAATGCCCGCCCGCACGATACAGGCCGAGACGTCGACCTCTAATGTATCTTGTCGACACCAACGTATTGTCCGAGGCGCGCCGAAGCAGCAACGAGGCTCGGAGCTGGCTGCGTTCGGTCGATCCCTCCGCAATCTATATCAGCGTCATCACGCTTGGCGAAATCATGAAGGGGATTGCGCTCAAGGCCCGAACGGATATACGCGCCGCCACCTCGCTAACGGTGTGGCTGGAACAGCTGCGAGGCGATCACAGCGACCGAATTCTGCCGATTAGCGATGATGTCGCGCTCGCGTGGGGCCGACTTGCCGCCGAGCGGCCACGTTCGATGGCAGACGGGCTGATCGCGGCGACGGCCGCCGTTCACGGCAAGATCATCGTCACCCGCAACGTTAGCGATTTCGCGGACATCCGCGTGCCCGTCATTAATCCTTGGGAGCGCTGAGGCTGATTCGAAGCCACAGGGATCAGGTCCTTTTCGCCTCCCGCGCCTTCGTTATCGCCGCCATGACCCGGCGGGGGGTGATCGGGGTTTCGTTGAGTTCGGCGCCGATCGCGGCGAGGGCGTCGCGCACGGCGTTGGCGATCGCCGCGGGCGGAGCGACCGCACCCCCTTCGCCCATCCCCTTCATGCCGTATTCGGTGGCGGTCGACGGCGTATGCAGGTGGCCGATCTTGATCGCCGGCAATTCGGCGGCGCCCGGCAGCAGATAATCGGCCAAGGTCCCGGCCAATGGCTGGCCCTGCTCGTCGTACGGGATCTCTTCATAGAGAGCGGTGCCGATGCCCTGCACGACGCCGCCGCGGATCTGGCCTTCGACGATCATCGGGTTGACCATCGTGCCGCAATCTTCGGCGACCGCGAAGTCGAGCAATTCGACAAACCCTGTCTCCGGATCGACGGCGACAACGGCGCCGTGCGTCGCGTAGGAAAAGACGCCGGTGCCGACCGCGGGCTCGTAGGTTGCGGTCGCGTCGAGCAATGGATCGACGCCGGGCGGCAGCCCGTCCATCCTGACATGTGCGACCTTGGCGATCTCGGCGATCGACACCGAGCCCTGCGGCCCCAGCACGGCGCCGTCGGCGCAGCGCACGGAAGCAACATCGCATTGCATCAGATGCGCGCCGATTTGGCACAGCTTGTCGCGCAATATCCGGCTGGCGCGCGCTACGGCGCCCCCCGACATCACCATGCTGCGTGAAGCGAAGGTGCCAAAGCCGAAGGCGGTGCTTTCGGTGTCGCCGTGGCGCACCGAGATCCGCGCCGGGTCGATGCCCAGCTCCTGATAGGCGATCTGCGACAGGGTGGTTTCGAGCCCCTGGCCGTGCGACTGGATGCCGACCATCAGCACCAGCGTGCCGTCGGTCAGGATCCGCGCGGTGCAGCTCTCGTAGCCCGGTACGATCGACGCGCCGCGGGCGACGAATTCGGCCGCGCCATGCGCGGTCTGCTCGGCAAACGCGGCAAAGCCGATGCCGACGAGGCGGCCGTCCGTCTCGCCCTGCTGTTGCCGCGCGCGGATCGCCGGCAGGTCCAATAACTCGGCGCATAGCTTCACGCTGCGCGGATAGTCGCCATTGTCGAACCGCATGCCGCCGATGGTGGTGAACGGCATCTGCTCGGGCCGCACCATGTTCAGCGCCCGCACCTCGACCGGGTCGCGGCCGACCGCACGGGCGACCTCGTCGATCGTGCGCTCGATCGCAAAGCACGCCCCCGGCCGGCCAACCCCGCGATAGGGGCCGAGCGGCGCCTTGTTGGTCGCGACGGTGGCGGCCCGCGCGCGATAGTTCGGGATTGCGTACGGCCCCGGCAGGTTGCGCGCCGCCATCGCCGCCTCCTGGTACGGCCCCTGCGGCCACAGCCCATAGGCGCCGGCATCGACGACGATCTCGGCATCGACGCCGAGAATGCGGCCCTGCCGATCGGCATAGGCGGTGACCTTGTAATGATGGTCGCGGGTATGCGCCGAGGTCAGCAGATGCTCGCCGCGGTCCTCGACCCAGCGCACCGGATGATCGAGTTCGAGCGCCAATGCGGCGAGGATGATCTCTTCCGGGTAGAGCCGCGCCTTGGGTCCGAAACCGCCGCCGACATCGGGCGCGACGACGCGGATGCGACGCAGTTCGACGCCGAGAAACTCGCCCAAGGCAACGCGCACGGTATGCGGCGTCTGCGTCGAGGCGTAGACCACGACCTCGTCGAGCCGGTGGTCGCGATAGGCGAGCACGGCGCGGCCTTCGAGCGGGGCGCCCGATTGCCGGTGCATACGGTATTCGCGGCTGATCACGGTGATTTCCGCCGCGCGCGCCGCGGCGTCGATATCGCCGCCTTCGAACACCCGCTCGCTATAGAGGTTGTCGCCCCACTGCTCGTGAACCGGGTGGCGGCTGCCGCGCATGTCGCGCGGCGCGTCGACGACGGCGTCGAGCACCTCGAAATCGACTGACACCGCGGCGGCGAGGTCTTCGGCCTCGGCACGCGAGGGGGCGATGCAGGCGGCGATCGCCTCGCCGACATAGCGCGCCTTGTCGGTGGCGAGCGGCGGCCAGGCCGGCGCCTTGGCGCCTGCCGCCTGGGTGACGACGCGGATCGGCTGGATGCGCGGCAGGTCCGCCGCGGTAAAGACGCGGCCCTTGCCCTCGGGCGGCGCCGTGATCCCGCGAATGCGGGCATGCGCATGCGGGCTGCGGACGAAGGCCACCTCCATCGTGCCGGGGAGTTTGATGTCCGACACGAATTCGCCGCGGCCATGCAAGTGGCGCTCGTCCTCGCGGCGCAGCAACGAGGCGCCTACTCCCCAGGCATCATTCGCCATCGGACGCCCTCCCGGCCAGCGCCGCCGCAGCCTCGGCGATCGCGGCGACGATGTTGGTGTAGCCGGTGCAGCGGCAGATGTTGCCGGCGAGACCGGCGCGGATCTCACGCTCGGAGCCGGCCCGCCCGCGGCGGATCAGATCGCGCGCGGTGATCAGCATCGCCGGCGTGCAAAAGCCGCATTGCAGCCCGTGATGGCGGTGAAAGCAGTCGCGCAATGTCGCCATCACCGGGTCATCGGCGAAGCCTTCGATGGTTCGCACCGCGCGCCCGTCGCAGCCAACCGCCAGCATCAGGCAGGCGCGCGCCGGCTCGCCGTCGACCAGGACCGTGCAGGCGCCGCACACGCCATGCTCGCAGCCGAGATGGGTCCCGGTCAGGTTGCGCCGCTCGCGCAGAAAATCGGCGAGCGACAGGCGCGGCGGCACGTCGTCGGCAATCGCGGCGCCGTTGACTTCGAGGCGGATCGCGGTCACGCCGTCACCTCGCGCACCGCGCGCATCGCGGCCACCGTCAGAAGGTTGCGCTGGAAGTCGTCGAAATGCCGGTCGGCGGCATGGTCGAGATCGGCGGCGACGGCGCCGCGCAGCGCTTCGGGCTCGCGGCGATTGTCCGCGAGAACCTGCGAGGCGGCGCCGAGCAGCAGCGGCGCGCCGTTGGCCGCGCCGAGTACGATCCGGTAATGGCCGCGCACCCGGTCGGCGACCGCGACGGCCAGCCCACTGGCGAACTCGCCCGACTTTCCGGCAGAGCTTCAGATAACCCCACCTCGCATCGGTCGAGAGCTTGGGGATGCGGATGCCCTCGATGATCTCGTCATCGGCGAGCTTCGTCTCAAAGATCCCCGTGGTGAATTCGGTGCATTTGAGCGAGCGCCGGCCGTTGGGTCCGAAGAGCATCGCTTCGGCATCCAGGGCGGCGAGCACCGCGGGCCATTCCGCCGCCGGGTCCGACAAGGCCAGGCTGCCGCCGATCGTGCCGCGGTTGCGGATCGCGCGATAGGCGAGACCGGCGGCGGCTCGGGGCATCAGCCCGCGCGACGGGTCCGGCGTCCGTCCATCCTCGATCATGGCATGGGTGACGCCGGCGCCGAGGGTCACGCTGTCGTCGTCCTCCGCCACCGCCGACAATTCCGGCAGGCGCGCGATGTCGATCAGCAGCCGGGGCGCGGCAATCCGCAAATTCATCATCGCGACCAGGGATTGGCCACCGGCGACGACCCGCGCTTCGCTGCCGCCCGCGGCCAATAAACCCACCGCCTCGCTCAGGCTTTGCGGCCGGACATAGTCGAAGGCGGGAGCTTTCATCGACGCGCGCCTAGTGAGAGGCTCGAACTGCAACACCCTCGACGGGCGCTGTCAATCGGCGAACATGGCTGGCATGCGCGGTTCGCGAGCCGGTTATGGTAAGCGGGCCTATAATCGGCGCCGCGACTGCTGGTGGGGATGCCATGATCCACGAAATCCCGAGCCGCACCCTTGGCTTTGTCCTCAACGACGTGGCCCGGCTGCTGCGCAAGCGGTTCGAGCAGCGGGCCCGCGCCGCCGCACTCGGTCTGACCCGGGCGCAAGCCGCGGTGCTCGCTTATCTCGCGCGCCAGGAGGGCATCAATCAGGCGGCGCTGGCGCAAATCCTCGACCTCGAACCAATCACCCTCGCCCGCCTTCTCGACCGGCTGCAGGCGGCAAGCTTGATCGAGCGGCGGGCCGACCCCAAGGATCGCCGCGCGCATCTGCTTTATCTGACCGAAGCGGCCTACCCGTTGCTCGACCGCATCTTCGCGCTCGCCGCCGAGGTGCGCGAGGAGGCGCTGGCCGGGATCCCCGAGCCCGATCGCATCCGCCTGCTCGACATGCTGATCGAAATGAAATCGAACCTGATCGAGCATGAGGTCGAGATCGACACCGTCGCGGCGCCAGCCGATCACTGACGGCGCGGCGTCGCTGCGGACTTGCGGTCGCTTAGCGGCGGGCTCATTTTCGGGGTGCACAGCTGGAGGGATCGGATCATGGCAGCGGCACCACAGACGCGCGTATCCGGGTTCAAAACCAATCCCGATTACAAAATCACTTTCGAGCCTTCGCCGCGCCGCGTGCGCGTCAAATTCAACGGCGAGACGATCGCCGACAGCACCAACGCGCACCTGTTGTTCGAGACCCGGCATCTGCCGGTCTATTACTTCCCGCGGTCGGATGTGCGCATGGATCTGATGACGCCGACCGATCATCACACCTTCTGCCCGTATAAGGGGACGGCGTCGTACTGGACGGTCAAGGTCGGCGGCCGGACGGCCGAGAACGCGGTTTGGGGCTATCCCGACCCGTTCGACGAAGTCGCCGCGATCGGCAATTTCGTCGCCTTCTATTGGGATCGGGTCGACGGCTGGTATGAGGAAGACGAGGAGATCTTCGTCCATCCGCGCGACCCCTATAAGCGGGTCGACGTGATCCAGTCATCGCGCCCGGTGCAGATCATCGTCGGCGGCGAGGTCGTGGCCGAAACGCGGCGCGCGCGGTTTCTGTTCGAGACCCGGCTGCCGACGCGCTACTACATCCCGCCCGAAGATGTGCGCATGGATCTGCTGATCCCGAGCGACAAGACCACTGCCTGCCCGTACAAGGGCCGCGCCCGCTATTATTCGGTCAAGATCGGCGATCAGCTATTCGAGGATCTGGTCTGGAGCTATCCCGATCCGATCGCGGAATGCCCGAAGATCAAGGGCCATTTGTGCTTTTTCAACGAGCATGTCGACGAGATCCGGGTCGACGGCAAAGCGGTGCCGAAGCCGATCACTCCTTGGTCGAAGGACTGGAAGGAGAAGGCCGCGACCGTGCCGGATTCGCGCGGCCCTGTCGCCCGGCCCTAGCGCTCTCGGCAGGATCGCTTAAAGCGCCCGTTGCCGCTGCACACATCGCCCGGGAAGCGGAGCGGGATCCGCTCTTTCTCGCCGTGCGGGCGGCCGCCTCGCGGGCTCGGTAGTCAACCGCCTAACAGTCTACGTCCAGAGAGACCATTTGCCGAACAGGAGCACTGAGCCGGCGATCAACCCATTCGTCGTCGCGTGGGCAACGACCGCGTCGCCCAGCTTCCCGCGTCGATAAACCGCCAGGGCGTAGGCCATGCCCGCCATCGTTCCAGCGAGCCATCTGCCGTGCAGCACGCCGAAGGCGACCGAGGAGACCAGGAACGACACCCAGGTGAACCGGCTCGCCTCTGCGCCCAGGAAGTCCGCCGCAGCCAACCGGCGAAGCAGATAGCCCCGAAATGCCATTTCTTCCACTACAGGGACGACGAGTACCGACCCGACCACCCGAAACCCGATCCAGGCCACGGTCTCGCTTGGGCTTAGAGCGGCGATGCCAGCGCGCAGCGTCGTATCGTCGCCCGTCGTGACCTGCGCCAACGCTATCCATAGAATGAACACAGCAACGCCGATGCATACCGATGGCCAGGACCAGCCCCAGTCCCATCGCGCGTAAACCCGACGGAACCACAGCAACGCCGCCGCCGTGGCCAGAACCCGCAGCGGATAGAGCCGATCGAAACCCTGCGAGAAGGCCGCAGTCACCATCATCGATCCCATCAGCACCAGAAAAGGCACCAACAAGGCCGCGGCGATCGGATTGATCTTCTCGCCTGCGCCGTCCTGGCCCACCGACGCAAAGAACCGCATCCGGTGAGTTACGGCGATGAAGCCGAGGGCGAGTCCCACAAAGGAAATCCAACCTGCCTGCGAATGGAAGCCGCCCACGGCCAACTGGGGGGAAATGGAGCTCCCGATGGCTATCAGCGCCGCGATCCGCAACGCGTTGGTAAACCAGATCGCTAACCAACCAATGGGAAATAGCAGAAAAGCCTGAGGGAAGCGGATGCGAGCCCGAAACAGCCAGAGATACATCGCAAGAAAGACGGTGACGAGGCCGATGCCCTCGTATCCTGAGCATGGCTCCCATATTTGGACGACGAACGTGGGCGTCCCGAGCAGAAACTGCGATTGGTCAGATACGACGTTCGAGTAGACCAGCCGCAGCAGTTGCTCTGCCAAGAAAAACGTTCCCGAGGTCAGCGGCCTCCAATAGGCCTGGAGGATCCCTCCGCCGAGCCAGGCCGCCGTCGCCACAACAACGGCGCTCAACAGGGTCAAGCGCTCGCTGGCGATGAAGGTGCGCCAATAATATAGAGGCGCCAGAGCCAAAGACCAAAAGAGACCAGCAGCGATACCCAGCCCTTCGCAGAGGGCCAATATGCTGCTCGAAACGCGCCCGCGGGCATAATAGTCTTCGCCAAGACCGGCGACGGTGACGAAATAGTAAAGCGCAGCGAAGGCCAGGAGATGCAGCAGCACCCATGGCTGCCATCTGTGGTCCGCGGCGCACTGCCGGAGGTGGTCGAGCGTAGCCCTGAGGCGGGGTACGAGCAGCACCAATAAAGCGCCGAGAAAGGCCGCCCCGATCCGTACGAGACTCGGTGCGGCGGCGGCCAACTGTATCCACCAGGGATCGCCCGCGAATGCGACTGGGCTGCTGAAGCTGACTGTGAGGACAATCCCCTCGGCTAAGAGGCCTGCCGCCAGCATGCACAAGCGAAGCGAGACGAGCCAGCGCGGGGCGGTGCGGTCAGTGGGCGCGTACTCCGCACGCGACATGAGGGGCGTCAAATGAGCGAGCCGGAGGAGCCCGACGGTCGGGCTCCTCCGGCGACAAAAACTGCTTCGCTTAGCCTGCTAGTTCCGATGCCCGCCACCTGCGGCGTTCGCTGACCAAAGCCAGCACGCCGAGGAGCAGCGCGATTGCGGCGCCACCGGACGCGGCGTCAATCTCCGGTACGCCGGATTGGAACTGGGCAGTGATGTTGGTATTGGAGAAATCGAACACGCCAGCTGTGCTTCATCGGCAAACCCGGTGGAAAAGATACCGGCGGCGTTTAGATCAGCTATGCTGATCGGCTAGGCCGACGGTTGCGTCGGAGATGACTGTCCCATCGAGGTGGCCATGACCGTTGGCGTCCTGAGAGTAGGTAAAGTGTAGTACGTCGCTAACCGCGGTTTCGCCGGGGCCGCAGAGCGCTGCCCGCGCCGTCGAACCCTCGAGGAGTTGCAAAAGAAAATAGTTTCGTTTTCAGGGATTATCGGGCCGCCGAGGATCCAGACGGCGCTGAGAATCATTCTCGGCGGCGCCATCAATCAGGTTCGAGCCGCCGGGGGGGAGTTTTCACTGATCGGAATGTCCGTAGTCGGGGTGTTCAGGCCCGTCTGGACGGTGACGGCTGTTGATCTGGAACCCCTCTTCGAAGTTGTTTAGCGCTAAACGTGACGAACGGGTCCTCGGCTCGTGGCTGACTGAACCCGCCCTGGCATCCACCCCGGCTGCAGGATCGTCACAGATGAACACCGTATGCAGCGTTCGCCGGCTGAGCCGCCATGAACGCGATGCCGAGCGCTGCCAAGCCGGCTACCGAAAGGTGTCTCATCATCTGCTCCTCCCCAAGATCGCGTCGCGAATGTACGCTTTCCGAACGAATCGCGCAAACATCGTGCCAACGACATAAGTTGATGTTAACCAATGGATTTAATTTCACATCGAAAGTCTGCTGTAAGGAATACCGACAATTCCACCGACTGTGAAAAACGTTAACCTTTTGATGCTTATACATTTGACAATGCCTTTCGAGCTGTAAGCTTTTCCGACACTCTGGAAAGAGTTCCGACGCTTAGGCTCCCGAATGCTGCATCAGCCGCAACCTGACTGTAAGCCTTGGCAACGAAGCAAGTCGTCACTTTGTTGTCACACACGAAGGCCCATCGGACGGCGTCGCGGCGCGTGAATGCCCTCATGAAGGTGTCGACCGCGCTTTTGACGGCCTCGCTGACATTGGGTTGACCGGTTTCAGCTTCGAGGCGGAGCCCGATGTGCCGCCGGCGACGAGCCGCTCATCCATCCGGCAGGGTGAAGACGGCGCAGGGCGCCGCGATGCCGCGCAGCACGTGTTCGCCGAGCGGCACCAGCGGCATGGTGATCTCGGCGGCGACCGCGCCCGAGATCAGCACCGACCGGCCGAGCGGCCGGCACAGCCCCTCCAGCCGGCTGACCAGGTTGACCGCGGGGCCGATGGCGGTGAAGTCCAGCCGGTCGGCCGCGCCGATATTGCCCCACAGTATCTCGCCGACATGCAGCGCCGCGCCGAAGGGCAGCGGCGGCAGCCCTTGCGCCTGCCGCACGGCATCGAGATGGGCCATGCCGGCGCGGGCGGCGACGACCGCGCGCAGCGCCGCCTCGCAGGCCTCGGCCGGCGCGCCGGTGACCGGGAAGATCGCCAGCACGCCGTCGCCGATGAACTTCAGCACCTCGCCCCCGAAGGCGTGCACCGCCCCGGCGACGCGGTCGAACCAGGCGTCGAGGGCGGCAATCGTCGCCGCCGGCGCCGTCGCCTCGGATAGGGCGGTGAAGTCGCGCAGATCGGCAGAGAGCAGTGCCGCGCGGATGGTCTCTCCGGTGCCGCGGCGCAGCGCGCCGGCCTGCACCCGGGCGGCGCTGCGCCGGCCGAGATAGGCCTCGAGCAGCGCTGCCAGCGCCGCCCGCGCGGCCAGGGCGGCTAAGGGCGCGGCGGCGAAGCGCGCGGCCTGGCGCAGCCGGTCGGCCTCGGCGGGGCTGAACGGCCGGGTCCCGGCCCAGCCCAGCACCGGACTGTCCGGCCCGGACCGTCTAGGTGGGCCGACCGTTTCCTCCTGCACCGGGCCAAGCTCGATCAGCCAGTCGCGCCCGGCTCGCGGCCGAGCGGGACCGCCGGCGAAGCCCAGCGCCTCGATCACCGCCCCGGTCTCCGCCCGCCACAGCCAGGTGCGGCGGGCGATGATCGGATGCGGCACCGCAAGGGTCAGGGCGCCGCCGGCCAGCGGCAGGCCGTCGGCCAGCAGCCGGCCGCCGAGGTCGGCCAGGAACCGGTCAGGGCCGGGCGAGGCGCCGGCCTCGTCCACCAGCCAGGCGAGAGGCGCCAGGCAGATCCATCGGCAGATCCATGGCGCGATCATGCCGCGACAGCCCCTTGCCTGTCGAAGGTCACATTAGCGCTCCGGACACGATCGAGTGTAAGGCGGGGCCTGAAGTCGGGATCGAAACGAAGCGCCGAGACGTAGCGAATGGGCTTGGTTCGACGAGAGCCCGGCGTATCGCCGATGCAGGCGCGCGGATTTTTTGCTTGACAGGCAACCGGTCGGTTCCCTATGGTTCAGGGAACCAAAGGGTTCCATATTGCTTGCATGGAAGAGGACGCTGTGTTTCGCGCTTTGGCCGATGCAAGCCGCCGGCGGTTGCTGGATCGGCTGCATCTCAGGAATGGCCAGACGCTGGGTCAACTGTGCCAAGGTCTGGAGATGACCCGCCAAGCGGTCGCGAAGCATCTGGCGGTTCTCGAGGAGGCCAATCTCGTGTCTTGGAAGCGGCAAGGCCGAGAAAAGCTGCACTTCATCAATCCCGTGCCGATCAACGACATCGCCGAGCGCTGGATCAGCAAATTCGAGTTCCCCCGCCTGGGTGCACTTTCAGAGCTCAAGCAAGACCTTGAAGGAGAACGTCATGACTGAAGCAGCCAAGAGTAGCTTTGTCTACGTAACCTACATCCGCACAACGCCGGAAGAGTTGTGGGCCGCGCTCACCACTCCGGAGTTCATGAAGAAGTACTGGTTTGGCATGAACATCGAGACCGAATGGAGGGTAGGGTCGCCTTGGAGAGCTGATCTTCCCGGATGGTCGCATCGCTGACGCCGGTGACGTCGTCGAGATCGAAAAGCCAAAGCGGCTCGTCCTCAGATGGCGCAACGAGTTCAGGTCCGAGCTGCGCGAGGAAGGCTATGCGCGTTGCGAGATGGAGATCGAGCAAGCGGGCGAAGTCGATGAAGCTGACCATCACCCACGAAATCGACAAGGCCCGGCTCAAAGCTGATCGGCGCGGTTTCCACCGGCTGGCCAAAGATCCTGTCGAGCCTCAAGACCCTACTCGAAACCGGAACGGCACTGCCGCCAATCGGCGAACTGCCGCGCGGCTGAGAACAACGCGACGAGCCATAGGAGGCGGATATGACGACTCATGAAATCGGAGCGCGAGAGCAGTGGCTGAAGGCGCGGCTTGAACTGCTGGAGGCGGAGAAGGAGCTGACCCGGCGCAGCGACGAGCTGGCGCGGCGGCGTCAGGAGCTGCCGTGGGTCCGGGTCGACAAGGAGTACCGCTTCGAGACCGATGAGGGGAACGCTTCGCTGGCTGACCTCTTCCGCAGGCGCTCGCAGATCCTCGTCTACCATTTCATGTTCGGGCCCGACTATACGGCGGGGTGCCCGTCCTGCTCGGCGATCGCGGACGGGTTCGACGGCTTCGCGGTTCACCTGGCCAACCATGACGTGATGCTGTGGGCTGTGTCGCGGGCGCCGCTTGCAAAGTTGCAGGCCTACAAGCGGCGGATGGGCTGGGGATTCCCTTGGGCGTCCTCGCACGGCAGCGACTTCAACTTCGACTTCAACGTCTCGGTCACAGAAGAGCAGCAGCAGTCGGGCGCCGCGGACTACAACTACCAGCAAGCAGCGGCCGCGCGCTCGCCGGGCGGACAACGGCCCGAAAGGCCCGCGCGCGCGACACCCGACGGGGCTGTCAAGGGCGCTGCGATGACCGGCGCCGACCTGCGCAGCTACGCGCGCGAGAGGCCAGGCATGAGTGCGTTCGTGCTCGACGACGGCATCGTCTATCACACCTATTCGACTTACGCCCGGGGGCTGGACGGCCTCTGGGGCATGTATCAATGGCTTGACCGCGCCCCCAAGGGCCGCAACGAGACAGGCTACTGGCTACGCCACCATGACGATTACGACAAGGGCTGAGCCAGAAATGGACCCCGGCTTTTCGCCGGGGAAGCGTTAAATATTGTCTGCCGTCGCGAACCGCCTTGTTTCGTGCTGGGGGTTAGTGCGGCGACCGCGGAAAGTCGTCACTCGCTGTCCGTGCGGCCGTGCCGGGAATCCGGGCCGGGGTCGCGCCCGGCTGCAACTTCGGCCAGCCGGCCGAGGTAATGGGCCCAGCCTTCCGCATGGCCGGCGCATTGCTCGGCATTAGGCAGGCCGCTGTGGGTTAGGCGCAGCAGTGTTCCGTCCGGCTGCTCGATCAGGTCGATCTCGATCAGGCTCGACCCTGGCGGCACCGCCTCACTGCCGTCCCAGCCGAAGCTGTAGGCCAGGCGGTGCACCGGCACCACCTCGCGGAAGGAACCGCGGGCGAAGCGAGCGCCGGTGACATTGACGAGATAGAGCCCGCCGGGCTGCGGCTCGACCTGCGCCTCGGTTCCCATCCAGCGCAGGATCTTCTCCGGATCGGTCAGGAGGGCAAACACCGCGGCGGGTGGCGCCGGGATGTGCGTCTCGCGGCGGACGACGAGAGCCTCTTGCATCGGTCTATCCTCCGTGGGTGCAACAATTGGAGCAATTGCGAACTAGGGGTTGGGGCGGGCGAATGCTCGAACAAAGGTGTCGACCGCGCTCTCGACGACATCGTCGTATGTTGGGCTGGCCGGCGTCAGCTTCGAGGCGGAGCAGCTGCCGCAGTTGGATTTCACCGCGGATCAGGCTGAGGAATTGCTCGGCGGCGAGCCGCGTGTCGTGAAATGACAATGTCCCGGACGCGGCCGCGCTCTGCAGGAAGCCTTCGATCTGGACACGCTGGCGTTCGGGTCCGGCCCGCCAAAAAACCTCGCCAAGCATCGGGAAGCGGGTGACCTCCGCCAATATGATGCGGTGCAAAGCGATGCCGTCGGGGGACAGCACGAGCTCGAGAAAGCGTCGGCCCAAAACCGTCAGCGAGGCGCGAACATCGCGGGGATCGAGTTCGCCGGCCGAGAAACTCGCGAGGAAGCGCTCGCATTCGCGTCCGATCACGGCGCCGAACAATTCCTCCTTGCCGGCGAAGTGGGCATAGACCGTCGCCTTCGACACGCCGGCCTCGCGCGCGATCGTGTCCATGCTGACGGCGCCAAAGCCGCTTGCGAGAAAGGTCCGCTTGGCCGCGGCGAGAATGCTCTCGGCCTTGCTGCCGCTGGACGCCTCGTTCCGCTCGCTGCGTTCGATCATGCTGGCCATGCGGTCCCGATCCGACGCCGCCGGCTTGACAAATACTACAGACGGCCTAGTTTCTGCGCAACAGTGAACTGAACGGTTTAGTTCAGAGAGGATGCGCAAGAAGATCGTAATCGCGGCCGTCGTGCTGGCGTTGGCGTTCGGCGGCTACGGCGGCTGGTATTGGTGGACCGCGCTGCGGTTTCTCGAATCGACCGACGACGCCTATGTCGCCAGCGACGTCTCGGTGATCAGCCCGAAAGTCGAGGGCTACATTAAAGCGGTGGGGATTCGCGAGAACCAGGCCGTCAAAAAAGGCGCGGTGCTGTTCGTCATCGACGACAGCGACTTTGCCGCCAAAGTCGCCCAGGGCCAGGCTGCGGTCGCGACCGAGGAAGCGGCGCTGGCGACCTTTGCCAGCCGGCTCGACCTGCAGCAGGCAATGATCGCCCAGGCTCAGGCGACGGTGCAGTCGGCCGAGGCGGATCTGACCCGCACGCAGCAGGATTTCAAGCGCTACAGCGCATTGATGACCACCGATTTCGCCAGCCGGCAACGCTATGAGCAGGCTCAGGCCGACGCGCGCAAAGCCGAGGCCGAGGCCGCCAAAAGCCGGGCGGCGCTCGCCGCCGCGCAAAGCCAGCTCGGCGTGCTGCAGTCGCAGCGGCAGGAGGAAGCCGCGAAGCTGCAGCAGGCGCGCGCCAATCTCAAGCTCGCCCAGAACGATCTCGACAACACGGTGATCCGCGCGCCGATTTCCGGGGTCGCCGGCAATCGTGCCGGCCAGGTCGGCCAATACGTCAAACCCGGCACCGAGTTGCTGTCGTTGGTGCCGCTGCCGCGCGTCTACGTCACCGCTAATTTCAAGGAGACGCAACTGACGCAGATGCGGCCGGGGCAGCGCGCCGAGGTCTCGGTCGATGCCTATCCGGACCATCCGCTAGCCGGCCGGATCGACAGCTTCGCCCCGGCGAGCGGCGCCCAATTCAGCCTGCTGCCGCCCGACAACGCGACCGGCAACTTTACCAAGATCGTGCAACGAGTGCCGGTGCGGATCGCGTTGCCGCGGGAGGGGCCGCTCGCCCGGCTGTTGCGCCCTGGCCTGTCGGTCACCGTCACCGTCGACACCCGCGACCAGGGCGAGGCCGTAGCCGGCGACGGCATCGTCGGGACGGCCGAGGCCAAGCCGGCAGCGGCGGAAGCAGCTATAGCGCGATGACCTGGGCGCCGGCAGCGCTGCGGCGGGTGGGTTGGCCGCGCCGCTCTCCGGCCGTGCGCGCGCCCGCGGCGCCGGCAAGACCCGCTGCTACAGCCGCCGCACCGCCAACCCAAGCCGGGCGCCCGCCCAGCCTGCGCGATTGGTTCGGCGTGCTGGCGATGTCGGTTGGCCTGTTCATGGCGATCATGGACGTCCAGATCGTGACCAGCTCGCTCACTCAGATCCAGGGCGGGCTGTCGGCCAGCGCCGACGAGATCAGCTGGGTGCAAACCGCCTATCTGATCGCCGACGTCGTGATGGTGCCGCTGAGCGGGACGTTGTCGCGGCTGTTGTCGACGCGGGTGCTGTTCGTCACCGCGACGCTCGGCTTCACCGCGGCGAGCGGGCTTTGCGCGACCGCGACCAGCCTCAGCCAGATGATCATCTATCCGCGCGATACAGGGATTCTGCGGCGGCGCGATCACCCCAAGCGTTTTTCCAGTCGTCTATACCCGGTTCCGCGGGCCGCCGCTGACCCGGCTGATGGTGATGATCTCGGTGATCTTGAACCTGTCATCGACCTTGGGCCCGACGATCGGCGGCTTCCTGACCGACACCTTCTCCTGGCATTGGCTGTTTCTCGTCAACATCGTGCCCGGCATTGCCGTTGCCGCGGTCGTCTGGGTCTGCGTCGACATCGATAAGCCCGACCTGTCACTGCTGCGCTATTTCGATGTGATCGGGCTGGTGCTGATGGCGACTTTCCTTGGCTGTCTCCAATACGCGCTCCAGGAAGGCCCGCGCTGGGACTGGCTCGATGACTCGACGATCCGCACCGCCATTGTCGTTTCGAGCATATGCTCGGTGCTGTTCTTCTGGCGGGTGCTGAGCTACCACCAGCCGATTGTCGATCTGCGCGTATTCACCAACCGCAATTTCGCGCTCGGCTCGTTCTTCACCTTCCTCGTCGGCACCGGCATGTACAGCACCACCTATCTGATCCCGCTGTTTCTCGCGCAGGTGCGCGGCTTCAGCGCGCTGCAGATCGGTGAGACGGTCTTTGTCGCCGGGATCGCGCAGATGGCGATGTCGCCGTTCAGCACGCAAATCGCGCGACGGATCGACTTGCGCATCATGCTGGCTATGGGCCTCAGCCTGTTCGCCCTTTCGATGTATCTGACCGCCGGCCTCACCAATCAGGCGAGCTTTCCCGAGCTCATGGTGCCGCAGGCGGTGCGCGGCGTCTCGCTGATGCTGTGCTACCTCCCGGCCAACATGATCGCGCTCGGTTCGGTCCCGACAGACAAGCTGAAGAACGCTTCCGGTCTCTACGGTCTGACCCGCGACCTCGGCGGCGCGATCGCGCTGGCCTCGGTGGGTACGATCATGAACGGCCGGATGCAATTTCACTGGAACCGCCTGATCGAGGACGTCAACGCGGCGCGTCCGGCGGTGCAGCACTTTATCGATGCCCAGACCAACCGATTGGGTTCGCTGATCCCGGGCGACGCGCACCAAGCCGCCGTCACGATGCTCGGCAATCTGGTGCACCGCGAAGCTCTGGTTTTGAGCTACAACGACATGCTGCTGCTGATCGGCGGGCTCTTCGTCTTCGGCCTGACCTTGATACCGCTGGTGCTCCGCCCGCGCTCGGTGTTGACCGCCGACGGGCACTGAATGCTCGTCTTGACCCTCGGCAGAGCAACGTCGAGGATCAGCCAAGCGGCGCGGCCTGTGCGGGTGACGAAGCGGGGGCGATGACCAATCCGATCGAGCCGGTGCGCAAACCCGCGTCGCGGCGCCGTCCGGTGGCGCTCGCGACCAGCTCCGTCGCCGCGGGGGTCGGCGCGCTGAGGCGCGGCATCGCCCCGGTCATCGCCTGGGCGCGCCTGACCAAGGGATCGCTGCGCCTCGGCGCGGCCGACGCCGCGGTCGCGCTCGACCCGCAGAGCCGCGCGCTGCTCTGGCATGTCCTGGTCGAGATGATTTCGGCAATCGGCATCTTGAGTGCGGCGGACGGGTCGGTAGAGGACGCGTTGGACGCCCTGCACATGCTCGCCGATCGGACCCGGACCGAACTCGCAGCGAGCCCGCCGCGTGGCGCGGCTTTGCCTGGGACCGAGCCGCCGCAGATCTACGTGATCGAGATCTTGCATCACGATCTGCAACCGTGCCTTGGGCGTTGGCAAACCCGGCTTGCAAAATGGCGCGCAACCCGATTGCGCGAAGCCGATTGGCCGCTGTACCGGCAGTGCCGCGACGATCTCGCCCGCACCCGGGAGCGCCTCGTCGAGCGGGCTTGGCAGCTCGGCATGGCGCTCGACCTGCCCGGTATCGAGCGGGTGCTGCCCGAGCGGCCGGCCGCGGTTTCGGCGTTAGTGTCGTCCCCGGAACTCGCCGCCGCCGAGGCGGCGGCCGTTGCACCGCCCGACGCAATGACGGCAAAGGCGGGCTGGCAGATTTATGTGGAGGCGGCCACGCGCATCGCAACGCGCGACTTGCCGGGCGGACCGGGCGTGATCGGCGAGGCAATCGCCTCGCTTGACATGCTCGCGGACGCGATTCGTGCCGCGCTTAAAGCGATGCCCCCGCCGACACTGGACGGCGCGGACGACACAATCCGCGCCCTCGCACTGAGCCTGTTGAACGATGGCGTGCAGCCGTTCCTGGCGAAGTGGCGCTCGCGCTACCGCAGGTTCGCCGAGTCGGGGCGCTCCGAGGGAAAATGGGGCCGAGCCGAGGCATGCCAGGCGGCATTGACAGAGACTCACCGCCGCTGCCTGCCGATCATTCGCGCCCTCGGCGGTAAGGTCGGTGCGCCACCTCTACCCGAAGCGAAAGCCTCCGCCGGGCCAGTCGAAGACGAAGCGCCGCTTCAGCTGCCCCCGCCGCCCGCCACCCGGCCGTAGAGCCAGTCCTCGACAAGGCGGCGGGCGATCGAATCGTGCCGCGGCAGGCGAAACGTCATCGTCGTCGACATGCGAAAGCAGCCAGCCGCGCTCGAACCAGCGCGCGTCCTCGAGCTCGCCGAAATCGACGGTGATCTCGGTCGTCAGCGCGTGGGCGTGAAACCCCAGCATGATGTTGGCCGGGAATGGCCAGGGCTGCGAGGAGTGGTAATCGACGGCGCCGACCTCGATGCCGCTCTCCTCGCGCACCTCGCGCGCAACCGCGTCTTCGAGGCTCTCGCCCGGTTCGACAAAGCCGGCCAAGGTCGAATACATCCCGGGCGGGAAATGCCGGGAGCGGCCCATCAGCGCGTTCTCGCCGTGCGTTACTAACATGATGACGGCGGGGTCGGTGCGGGGGAAATGCATCGTGTTGCAGGCGGGGTCGGTGCAGCGGCGCATATGCCCCGCCTCCTCGCTGCGGGTCGGGCTGCCGCATAGGCCGCAAAAGCGGTGGCGGGCGTGCCAGAACAAGATCGCGCGGGCCAGCGCCAGCAGCGATGCCTCGCGCCGATCGAGCCGCCCGCCCAATTGCCGCAGATCGGCAAAGCGCGCCGACGCGGCTTCGATGCCGCTCGCCGCCAGCGCCGGCGAGTGCAGCATGTCGAGCGGCGCTTCGATCGGCGACAGGTCGAGCGCAAAATGCGCCCGCTCCTCGACAACGCCGATAAAAACGATTTCGCCCCGGGCCAGCCGCTCTTCGGCGGCGCCGCCGTCGCCGATCAGCGGGACCAGGCCGCCCCAGCCCAGCACCACCGCGCGCGGCTCGCCGCCGTCGATCTCGATGATCAGATTCTGGTTGCGCCAGACCGGGACGAACAGGCTTGCGGGATCAGCAATACGTTCGACGATCCAACCGCTGTCGCGGCGGCGCAACCCGGCCCGCTCGAAGCCGGGTGCTGCGTAATAATTGTGTGCTCTCATGGCGCCCGACCTTCGCACATCCCCCAACCACGCGGCAAGCGGAGCCGGCCAGCCGCGTCGCAGTCACAATTTCTGCTTCCGATCCATAGCGAGGAGCAACGCGATTGGCATTGATCGAGGCGGCTATTGCAGAACGCCCCGCTTCCCATTGCGGACGGGCCCGCTCAAAAGCCAATGTCCCGATCTGGCGGGCGCAACTCGGAAATTACGCCGCCAGCAACTCGAAAAATCGGATTTCATGGGCTCACCGGATGTGGCGCTACCGTTGGGACAACCGACGGTGGCTGCGTCAGATCACCCCCGCGCGCAGCGCCGGTCTGCCGCACAATTCTGCGATACCCGCTCGGAATCGTCGCTCCAAATAGAAATCCCATGGACGCGCTAAGCAGAATGGGAAAGAGCACGCGCGGCGGGATAGGTGTATCGAGAGCCTGGAAGATCCACTGCACCGCTAAGAAGCCGGCAAACGCCATAATGACCGCCAGCGCTGCACCCTCGACCCACTGCAGCCAGACTGGCACCTTATTCGCGGCGACATAATCATCACATTCAAAGGCCAGCGCGGCGGCCATCGCAACCGGGAGCAGCAGCCATTTGCACTGTGCGGAGAAGGAGATAGGGGGCAACGATAATTCAGGCCGAAGCAGCCAAAAACCAAACATGAGCGGCAGGCAGATTGTAAACGTGCATAATGCGGACACGGCGTAGGCGGCTATTGGTCGTTCGTTTGCATCGCGGATATTGGCGAACCCCCAAAGCTGTTTGGGCACCATGGCAGCAACCGCGGCGATCGAGTGGTTAATGGCCACCAAACATCCTATGATCAGCGCTTGGCCTATCGTCGTTCCGGTCCCAGCCGCCACAAGGGTCGCGATTGCAAACAGCACCAAGACACCTGTAGCGTTCAATACCAACAAGTTGGCGGGAATTCTAATCTCTGCCGGGTATTGGATGACGAAACCAAGATCCGCTAAGCGCTGTCCCACTTCGCGTTGCCCGTTGCTGCTGTAGAGGAGGATCCGAGCCAACATGAGCCGGGTCTCTTCGTATACGCTGTAGCAAAGCGATTTGTAGCTTTCCCGAGCGTTTTTGATTGGCTCTGGCACAGGATCTAGCTTCTGGAGCGACAGTTGTTTTGTCAACGCGAAGAATCCTGTAGATTGGGCGAAGAAACTTGACATGGTCTTTTCGAATGCGGCGGCCTCCTCAGGATAGGCGTCGGCAAAACGGGTTTGGCTATCCAAGTTACTCAGTGAGACGTAGACTGCAAGATTTCGAGTAAATCGATATCGCGCGCTATCGACGGAAGGGTCCGTTCGAAGCTCGGCTACCATGTCTTCCGCGAGTACCGAGCTGTCGACGATATATTTCTCCAGCTCCTTGCGGAGGTCGTTCGATATTATAAAGTCCCCCTTGTACATTTGCTTTGACCAGTGCGCTGCAGCTATCGGAATCGAACCCATCCGATGGAATATTCGCAAAAGAGCGGCATCGACGTCGCGCAGCATTGGGAACGATGGAAGCAGCGTCGTCATTGCGAGGGCGACAATTAGTGGTGCGGCGAGCTGCGTCACATCGTTGGACAGCGGTGCGCCCGCGCCGAAATGCAGGAAGACCAGTGCCTGCGGATTTTTTATAAGCAGCCAGGTCAGAAGGATGAACAGACCTGCCGAGGAAAGGACGTAAGCAACACAGCTCCCAACATACTGGAACCGGCTCGTCTGCGAGCGAGCGCCAGGCGGCATGTTAAAGCGGCTGGCGGCGTAAAAGCCGACGAGCAATAGTGCCACCACAGTGCTACGGGCATCGATCGGCAGATGACTCATTGTTCGGTTCCTCCCAAAGATCTTGAGGTGTGCTCGATGCGCGAGAGGCTTCACGCCGTCCCCGCGTACCAAAATAGTCAACGGAGCTAATTCGAGGTGTGATGTGCTTCACACCCGACGGGGGAGAATACCGTGGCCGTCTTGAGGCACTTTCCCGCTGTGTTCTGCCCAGCCACGGAGCGAGGCCTCCTGCAACCGCTTTGCTACACGATCCTATCGCTGACAGCATTGCAGCGGCGTTGCGGGGCTCCGACATCGGCAACGCCGATAACGTCGATTTCGCCCCGGACCAGCCGCTCTTCGGCGGCCGCGCCGTCGCTGATCAGCGGGGCCAGACCGCCCCAGCCCAGCACCACCGCGCGCGGCTCGGCGCCGTCGATCTCGATGATCAAATTCTGGTTGCGTCAGACCGGGACGAATAGGCTTGCGGAATCACCGATACGTTAGACGATCCAACCGCTGTCGCGGCGGCGCAACCCGGCCCGCTCGAAGCCGGGGGCTGCGTAATAATTGTGCGCTCTCATAGCACCTGACCTTCGCACATCCCCCAACCACGCGGCAAGCGGAGCCGGCCAGCTGCGTTTCGCCCGAAACTTCTGCCTCCGACCCCATCGTAACGTCCGGTTGACAAGCTTACGTTGTTATGACAGCGTCGCGTCAACGGCGGGGAGGGCTGGCGACGCCAGGCGTGATGCGGGGACTCCTGTTGACGTTCGCATTAATCTGCGGTGCCCTCCTGACCGGCGCCTCGGCCGAGGAATGGGTCGTTCCCGATGTCGACGCGCTACCGATGGACGCGTTCGGCCGGACGGTGCGCGTCGGCCGTGACCTGATCGTGCACACCGCGGCGACGATCGGGCCGGACGCCACCGATCCCGAGAAACGGTTCTCCGGCAATGGGCTCGAATGTGAGAGCTGCCATCTCGATGCTGGCAGGAGAAAGTTCGGATTGCCGCTCGCGGGCATCTGGGGCGTCTTTCCACAGTTCATCGGCCGCGAGAACGAGGTGCGCACGCTGGAAGAGCGGATCAACGGATGTATGGAGCGCAGCATGAACGGCCGCGCGCTGCCGCCGGACGGCCCGGAAATGAAGGCGATGCTGACGTACATCCGGTTCATCAGTGCCGGCGTCCCGACCGGGCGCGGTGCGGAGGGACGGGGTGCGCCGCCGGTGCCATTGCCAACCGCGGCCAGTGATCCGAAGCACGGCGAGGCGGTGTTCGCGAAAACCTGCGCGGTGTGCCATCAGGCTGACGGGCAGGGGAAGCGCTGGGGGGCGGAAGAGGCGGCGCAACGACATCGCTATCAATTCCCGCCATTGTGGGGACCGGACAGCTATAACGACGGGGCGGGCATGGCACGGCCGATCACGGCGGCTAACTTCATCCGCGCCAACATGCCGTTCGGCACCGATTACGCACACCCTGTCCTGAGCGCGCAGGATGCATTCGACGTTGCCGCTTTCGTCGACAGTCAGCCTCGGCCGCACCGGCTCGGCAACGAGCGAGATTTTCCCGACCGCGCGCTCAAGCCCGCCGACGCGACCTATCCGCCGTTCCTCGGCCCGTTCCCGCCATCGCAGCATCTGACCGGGCCGTGGCAACCGATCCGGCAATGGCAGAAGGACAACGCACAAACCCTGCGGCGCAACTCTGCGGCTCCGGGAGGCTGAGCGGCACAGATGGACCCGCTTCAGACAGCGGCGGCGGTTTGCAGCGGGGTGATCGTCGGTTTCACGCTCGGCTTGGTCGGCGGCGGCGGCTCGATTCTCGCAGTGCCGTTGTTGCTCTATGTCGTGGGGATGCCAGACCCGCATTTGGCGATCGGCACCAGTGCCGTCGCAGTCGCGGTCAATGCGTTCGCCAATCTCGTGCCGCACGCGCGTGAGCAGCATGTTCGCTGGCATCCCGCGCTGGTCTTCGCGGCTGCCGGATTGGCCGGCGCCTTCGCCGGCTCGTCGATCGGCAAGGCGGTGGATGGACGCCGGCTGCTGATCCTTTTCGCGCTGCTGATGCTGTTCGTCGCGGCGATGATGCTGCGTGGGCGCAAGGCCGATTCTGGCCCGGTGGGCCCGGAGCGGCCCATCAACCTTTGGCGGCTCGGTCAGATCGGGCTCGGGGTTGGCTCGCTTTCCGGGTTCTACGGGATCGGTGGCGGGTTCCTTGTGGTGCCCGGACTGATCCTCGGGACTGGCATGCCGACGATCGCGGCTATTGGGTCCGCGCTGGTCGCGGTCGGCGTTTTCGGCACCACGACGGCGCTCAATTATGCCGTCTCCGGACTCGTTAATTGGCCGGTCGCGCTGCTGTTCATCGCCGGCGGGATCGGTGGCGGATGGATCGGCGCGCGTCTGGCGCAACGGCTCTCGGCACAACGCCAGACGCTGACGCGATTGCTGGGGTGCATGCTGGTCGTGGTGTCGGGCTACATGCTCTATCGGAGCCTGACGTGACGGCGCTGCTGGTGCCCAGAGCTGACGCCCGCGCGTTATCCTCGGGAACTCGCCGACCGACAGGACGCGCCGGCCGATCCATCGGCCAACAAGCCGCGGCAATCACATCAGAACAGACGGGGAATGGAGGAGCAAAATGAACAGCCTAAACACAAACACGGCGGACGGCGCGCCGCGCCGCAATTTCTTTCGCCTCGCCGGTGCAACGGTGCTCGGGCTCGCTGGGCTCGCGTCCGCGGCATCGCGTGCACAGGCGGCAACGCCGCTGGCGGGTGACGGCCCAAACTGGCCAGGAAAGCTAGAGGGACGCCATCGCCAGGTGGTCGACGGCTATACGGTCAATGGCGGCCGCCCGCTTTTATTCGCACATGCGTTCCTGGTCACGGATGCGGCGCCAGGTTCAGCGACGTCCGTCGTCGTTCTGCGCGCTCAGGCGCTCCCGATCGCTCTCGACAGTGCGATGTGGGAAAAATACAAGATCGGTGAATCATTCAAGATCATCGATCCGGAGACGAAGGCCCCGGCAGTGAAAAATCCTTTCCTGCATCCCAAGGCCGGCGTCCTGCCAGCGGACGATATGGCTGTCGACCGGTTGCTCGGGAAAGGCGCGGTATTCGGCGCATGCAACCTGGCGCTGCATAACCTGAGCAAACAGCTCGCCAGCAACGCCGGCGCGAGCGCGGACGACGCGGCAAAGGAATGGGCCGCGAACCTGGTTCCGGGGATCACTCTCCTCCCATCGGGCGTGTGGGGTCTGAACCGCGCGCAGGAGGCCGGCTGCACCTATTGCACGGGTGGCTGAGGACAAAGTCGGCCGGCGCGCCCGAGCCAATTCCCGGGGCGCCTGCTCTGAGCCTCCGGTCCTTGAGAAGGCGGGCTTAACGCAACGCAAGGCTCGCCGCCCCGCCGTGCTGACGGAGCAAGCATCGGCTCGGGCAGCGAGCGGGGTCAAGGTAGGCGATTGGCGGTACCTGGCCGCCCCAGCCCAGCACCACCGCGCGCGGCTCGCCGCCGTCGATCTCGATGATCAGATTCTGGTTGCGCCAGACCGGGACGAACAGGCTTGCGGGATCAGCGATACGTTCGACGATCCAACCGCTGTCGCGGCGGCGCAACCCGGCCCGCTCGAAACCGGGCGCCGCATAATAATTGTGCGCTCTCATGGCACCCGACCTTCGCACATCCCCCAACCACGCGGCAAGCGGAGCCGGCCAGCCGCGTC
>CAWJTR010000019.1:0-95855 GCA_963845735.1 uncultured Alphaproteobacteria bacterium
TGCTGCATTGTTTGAGAAGCTCGGGGCTGCCGAGCCATCGGTATTGGCTTTCGCGGCACAGCTGTCCGGGATTTTGCGGAGCGGTCGCGTGCGCGGCAGACAAACTCTAGATTTTGGGGTCAACCGTGTTACCAAACATGGTCTTGAGGTCTGCCGTGCCGCATCTTCGTAGCGCATTTGACCGCCTGTTGGAACCGCTGGATCGTGGGGTTAGAGGGCGCGGTGGCGGCGCAGAACGGTGTCCATGGTGTGGGCCGCGGCGACAATGCCTTCGACGCACTGCGAGCGGCATCTGAAAAGCCTGCTGTTCGCGCCGCTGGCGGGGTTGACCAGTTTCCGCCAGAGCGTCACCGGGTTGGTGGCGCACCGCCGCTGGTTTTACCACCTCAATCTGCGCGCGCCGCGCCGCTCGACCTTGGCCGACGCCAATGCCGAGCGGCCGGCGGCGGTGTTCCGCGACATCGCCATGGCGTTGATCCCGATCGCGGCCGGCGCGCTGCGCCCGCGAGAGCGAGGCGCTGATCCGACTGCTCAATGCCACGTCGATCCCGCTCAAGGCCTGCCCCTGGCTTGAACAGGGGGACAAGCATGTTGCGTGGGCCGAGGCTGGGGCCCGCACCCGCGGCCTCAAATTGCACCTGTTCTAGGACCCGCGGCAACGCCGGCCGGTATGGTTCGAAGTGACCTCGGCCAAAGCCTGCCCCTAGCGAAGGCCGGGGGTCGATGACGTTGTCGCCGGCCGGGCCGTCCCGCTGGAGGCAGGCGCCACCTACGTCTTTGACAAGGGCTACACCGATCACCGCTGGTGGTTTGCGATCCGCGCCGCCGGCGCCTCTTCATTACCCGACGCAAGCGCAATGCTGATTGCCGCGAGGTCGGCGTCGAGATCGCCACGGCGATGGCATCGAGGCCGATCGCCGGGTCAAGCTCGGCTACTACCGGCCGCATGGCGGGGCGCCAAAAAACCCGCTCTTTGATGTCGTCTTGCGCGAACTCACCGTCGCCCGCCCCGACAAGGACGTAGCCGCTTTATCTGCTGACCAACGATTTGAACCGACCGGCGGTCGAGATCGCGCGGCTCTACAAAGAGTGCTGGCAGATCGAGATGTAGAAAAAATCGCTCAAGCAAAACCTCAAAATCCGCCGCTTTCTCGGCCGCGGCGAAAACGCCGGGCGCACGCAAATAGACCTCGCACTGATCGCCTTCATGCTGCTGCGCATCCTGCATCAGACCGCCGCCCGCTCGTTCACAGACAGCACCGCGCTCCTGCTTACCCGTCTCAAACTCGGCCTCTTTGGCCCGTTCAGCCGGCGCGAGCACAACACCCCGCCGCCCAAACCCCCGAGCTCGTGCACCCCCAACCCGCAAACCTGCTTGGTCTTCCAATGAACCCATTCCGCCGCAAAATCCCCGACAGCAGTGCGCGAAAGCCGGGAAAGCGGGAGCAGAAGTATCCCAGTTTTTCATCTCGATCTGGATACTTCCCCAGCCTCGCAGAGCAACCCGCCATCAGTTTCGCCGCTCCCACGGCGGGTTGCACCCGCCCTCCAATGCTTCGGTCGTGGAAAGCGAGAATTTCGAATACGCGGGGGATTTGTTGCAATCCTGAAAAAGGCCCACAGCGTAAGCCAGGCGAAGCGAACGAGGTCAGGCCCCGAGAGCACAGCTTCAAGCCAGGCGCGGCTTTGCTCGTGCCGCTCCGCCCCCAGGTGATCGGCATAAAGCGGCAGGTTCGCGTCGATCAGGGTCGCCGGGTGGGAAAGCCAGCCATCCACGTGCTCGATGAGCTCCATGATATTGTCCAGGGAAAGCCCCGGTTTGAGATTGCCGAGATCGCACGCCAGGTTATCTTGAAGGCCTGTTGCCGGGCGGTGGCGCGGCGGCTTTCCAGCCCCCGGCGCAAGGTCTCGTTGACGATCTCACGGAAAGGCCGGCCAGCACGCTGCCGCGCTTCTGTCTTGAGCTCGGCCGCCGCGTCGTCATCCAGGGTCAACGTAGTCCGCATGCGCTGATGCTGTATGCGCGGGTGGAGCGCAAACCGCCAATCGTTCAGTCGGTGTGACGGCGGGTTAATCCGGCTTTCCGCTGGTGGTCGAGCCGCCCTACGCTCGTGAAGCCGGCGAGGGCTAGCTTTTGATGAACGCCAACAGGTCGGAATTGATCGTGTCCGCTTCCGTCGTGGGCATGCCGTGCGGGAAGCCCTTGTAGGTTTTCAGGGTTCCGTTCTTCAGCAACTTGGCGGACAGCGGCCCGGCGGCGACATAGGGCACGATCTGGTCGTCCTCGCTATGCATGACCAGCACCGGGACGGTGATCTTCTTGAGATCTTCGGTGAAATCGGTCTGGGAAAAGGCGACGATGCCGTCGTAATGCGCCTTGGCCCCACCCATCATGCCCTGGCGCCACCAATTCTGGATCACAGCCTCCGAGGCTTTCGCGCCCGGCCGGTTGTAGCCATAGAACGGCCCCGCCGGCACGTCGCGATAGAACTGCGAGCGATTGGCGGCAAGTTGCGCCTGCAGGCCGTCGAACACCTCCTTGGGAAGGCCAAGCGGATTGGCCGCCGTCTTCACCATGAGCGGCGGCACCGCGCTGATCAGCGCTGCCTTGGCCACCCGGCTTTCGCCATGCCGTCCCAGATAGTGCGCCACCTCGCCGCCGCCGGTGGAATGGCCGACATGGATGGCGTTTTTAAGATCGAGATGCGCCGTCAGAGCCGCCAGGTCGTCGGCATAATGGTCCATGTCGTGGCCATCGGCGGTCTGGGTCGAGCGACCATGGCCACGGCGGTCATGGGCGATGACGCGATAGCCATGATGCAGGAAGAACAGCAACTGCGCGTCCCAATCATCGGCCGAAAGAGGCCAGCCGTGGCTGAAGACGATCGGCTGGCCCGAGCCCCAGTCCTTGTAGAAGATCTCGGTGCCGTCCTTGGTGGTGATGGTGGGCATGTGAACTCCTGTGAAAGGGGTGGCTGCCGTTCCGATTAGAGCACAGCCGAGCTGCCGCCGCCAAGTGCGCGCGTTCGCGCGGAGCAAGCCGCCGCCATTTATGCTCGTTCCGTCACAGGGAAGGACGCCAACATGATCGCAGCAAAGGGCTTTGTCTTAGCCGCGGCCGCTGTTGGGACGGGCCCGGGTGAGCCGACGCCAAATCCGGGTGAGCCGACGCCAAATTAGGTGCACAACGCGTGCGGGCCGGCCGATCTATAGTGTAGGATGAGGCGATGCGCGCGGCGTCCGTGCGCCCCCGAACCCACCTGGAGCTTCAGGAATGACCGATACCCCCGAATACACGCCGCCCAAGGTCTGGGACGCCAAGCCGGCCCTCGGCCGGTTCGCCAACATCAACCGCCCGACCGCCGGCGCCCAGTACGAGAAGGAGCTGCCGGTCGGCAAGCACCCCTTGCAGCTCTATTCGCTGGGCACGCCGAACGGCGTCAAGGTCACGATCATGCTCGAAGAGCTGCTGGCGCGCGGTCACAAGGGCGCCGAATACGATGCCTGGCTGATCAAGATCGGCGACGGCGACCAGTTCGGCAGCGGCTTCGTCGCGATCAATCCGAACTCCAAGATCCCGGCGCTGGTCGACCGCAGCGGCCCCAAGCCGATCCGCGTGTTCGAGACCGGCGCGATCCTGATCCACCTCGCCGAGAAGTTCGGCGCGTTCCTGCCGAAGGAAGGGCGCCGCGCGCGCCGAATGCCTGTCGTGGCTGTTCTGGCAGATGGGCAGCACGCCTTATCTCGGCGGCGGCTTCGGCCATTTCTACGCCTATGCGCCGATCAAGATCGAATACGCGATCGACCGCTTCACGATGGAGACGAAGCGCCTGCTCGACGTGCTCGATCGCCGGCTCGGCGGAGAGCGAATATGTCGCGGGCCCGGACTACACGATCGCCGACATCGCGATCTGCCCGTGGTACGGCGGGCTGGCGAAGTTCAACCAGTACGGCGCGGCCGAATTCCTCGCGGTGCAGGAATACAAGAACGTGCAGCGCTGGGCCGACACGCTGCTCGCGCGGCCGGCGGTGCAGGCGCGGGCGCATGGTCAACCGCCTCTCCGGCGAACCGTCGGAGCAGCTGCACGAGCGCCACGACGCCAGCGACTTCGAGACGAAGACGCAGGACAAGCTCGCCGCGAACTGAGCGGGGTTTCGTTGCCCGGGACCACCATCGATAGCGACAGCGTTCCCGGCATCGACGACCCGCTATTGGTAGGGCGGGTGCATCCGCCCTGCGAACCGCTGGGTCGCTGCGTCGCGCTTATTGGCCGGGCCAGGTTCGGGGTCATCTCAAGCGGCAGCCCCGGATGGCCGGTCAATCGCTCGCCTTCCGCCTGCATCTCGCGGGCCTTTTTCTTCACGATCGGGAGAAGGGCGGCGATTTTGTCGAGGTCGAGATCGGCCGCGACCCCCGGTAGCCGGCCCGATCGATCATGGCTCCCAATTTGCGATTTTCGAACTGTTCAAAGACCCAGCCGAGCGGGTCCTCGACCAATGTCTTGTCCGAAAAGATGCGATGGTTCTTATTGCGCGGGCCATCGTGGTAATGCGGGAATTGCCAAAAACAGTCGAAGGCCAGGATCTCGGTCTCTTCGACATACGCCCTTCCGGTCAACCCGCCGATATCGGTCAGCGTGGACGGCCAGGCCGCCGTCTTCCCGCCTCCGCCGCATTTCAAGCCCAAACCTAATATCCCGGCGTCGAAAATGTCGGTGCCCCCGATTATGTTTGACCGTGTTCCGCTTGGCGGCAAACAGCGCTCTGGCGCAGCTTTCCACCTCGGGGAGAACGCCGCCCGCCTCGGCGACATCGGTCGCCGCGGCGGCCTCGTTGTAGCCGGCTCGCTCAGCATCTTCGGGAGCTTCTTTTCCAGGGTCCTGATCGTCCAACCGATCGGATTGCCGTCGGCGATGAGGACCATCGGGTAGAGCTGGCACGAGTCGCTCAAGGTTTCCGGCAGGTCATCGGACATCGCCGGCCCCGCGCTCGGCGGATTGGGATTTCCGGCCCGTAGACGTAGCTTTTTTCCTGGTCGAAGCAGTTGAACCGCAGCAGGGTTGCTCTTTGCACCAACCTCCCCACCACGGCGATCGAGACGCCCTGGTCGGCATGATCATGGATGTTGCCGTCCCACAATTCATGTCTGACGATAAACGTCAGCGGGCCTGCCGTGAATCTCGTCTTCTGCGTTGCTTGCGCCATCTCCGGACACTCCTTTTTTGAGGCGTTGATCAAGGGATATACATGCGATCGGCGCGCGATGGAAGGGTAACAGGACCGGCAATGTAAACGGGTCGGGGATTCCGGACCATCGGATGCCGGTTTCGGGCGATCGGATTCGCCGTCCGGAGACCTGCACGCGCGCCGGCTAATTCCCGTGAACCGGGAATATAACCGGGAATTCTTCGAATTCGGCCATTCGACCGCTGATTTCTTTCAGCGTTTTCATATGATTGGAGAGCAATTCCCGTGTCATCGAACCGGGAATTTCTTCGGCCTAACCGGGAATTAATTTTCGCTAACCGGGAATTAATTTTCGCTAACCGGGAATTGACGGGAAATGCCATCGTGAGACCCTACCTGAAATTCAACAGCAGAACGCTACGACACCTTTATGGCGAGAAGCCGTTCCATTGCTTCGAGCTAACGGGGCAGTGGGTCGTCGGTGCCTCCGTAAGTTGCGGTCCAGGGAGCCGGTGGGGCGCATTGCTGGACGCCGGCCGCGTATATTACCACCCGTGGTTCGGAGGCGGATGCTGAAGCTGTCGAGTCGATGGGTTTCGCTTCCGTTCAACCCATCCTACGCACTGGGTCGAGAATGAATATTTCTTTTCTGGAGATCTTTGCTGACGCACTGAAAGCCAAGTTCTCGCTTCCTGGCTCCGCCTCTCCTGAAGATCAATTGAAGCCGGCAGTAGCCGATCTTGTGAAGTCTGCGGGCACGGCCTATGGGCTAACCGTCGACACTCGCACGGAGACGCATCTTCCGACCACAAGGTGCGACCCGATATTGCAGTCTATGTCGGCGGACTAATCTGCGGCTACATCGAACTAAAGGCGCCCGGCCTCGGGGCTGATGCGCCGAAACTGAAAGGGGAGCACAACAAGAAGCAGTGGGAGAAGCTAAAGGGCCTCCCCAACCTTATCTATACGGATGGAAGGGAGTGGGCCCTCTATCGAGGGGGCGAACGTCCAGACGGCCAGCCCATCGTGCGCCTGCACGACGATCCGACCGACAAGGGCAAGGCCGCGACGACCGAGGCCGACGCCGAGGGTCTGGAGCGACTGTTTCGCGACTTTCTCGGCTGGAAACCAAGCGTCCCGCATAACCCTTCCGGCCTCGCTCAGTACCTCGCGCCCCTCAGCCGCTTCCTGCGGTCAGAGGTTGAAAATGCGCTTGAGCAATCCGGGTCCGCCGTCGATCTTCTCGCCAATGAATGGCGGCAATTCTTCTTCCCCGACGCCGACAACGCGAAGTTCGCGGACGCTTACGCCCAAACCGTGACCTATGCGATGCTCCTCGCCCGCCTGTCAGGCGCGACCAAACTGGATCCGGCGGGCGCCGCAAAGACGCTGGACAAGAATAATGGTCTTCTGGCTCGTACGCTTGAACTTCTCGGACAGGCCGAAGCCCGAAAGGAATTGTGGGTCGGGTTCGAGATGCTTCAGCGCTCACTCGAAGCGCTGGACCCACATGACTTCTTGAAGTCGAAACCCGACCCTGGCTCTATTTCTACGAGGACTTTCTTGCTGCGTATGATCCTAAGCTTCGCAAGGATTACGAAGTTATCTACACCCCGCGCGAAGTGGTGGAATTGCAGGTCCGGCTTGCCAGCGAGCTCCTGGAAAAGCGCTTTGGCAAGAAGCTCGGCTTTGCCGACGATGGGGTGGTGTTCCTCGACCCTGCCGTGGGCACCGGCACTTATCCGGTGGCAGCTATCAAGGACGGGCTGGAAAAGGTTGCCAAACGTTCGGGCAAACCTGCGGTGCCTGCACGGGCGAAGCAGATGGCCGAAAACATGTACGGATTTGAGGTGCTGGTCGGTCCCTATGCTGTTGCGCATCTGCGGCTGACGCAGGCGCTGGAAGGCGCGATCGACAACTGAAGGCGGCCGGCGAGCCCGAGGAGAAGCTGGGTAAGCGGCTGAACATTTATTTGGCCGCACCCTGGAAAGCCCGAACTCGGCACCTCCTGGCGGCCTTGACCTTACTCATAGGCTTCTGACGCAGGAGCACGAAGCCGCGCGGCAGTTGAAGAACGGGGGCGAGATACTCGTGTGTCTCGGCAATCCTCCCTATGACCGCCAGACCATCGAGGAAGGAGATACGACCACGCAGCGCAAGGGCGGCTGGGTACGCTTCGGGGATCACGTGAAGGGCGGTGCGAAGCAAGAGGAAGCGGGCGAGCGCGCCATACTAGACGATTTCCTGGCGCCTGTTTCTGCCGCTGGCTACGGCGTGCATGCAAAGATGCTTTACAACGACTATGTGTATTTCTGGCGTTGGGCGCTCTGGCGCTTGTTGAGCAGCAGAGATGCGGAGGGATCGTCACCTTTATCACCGCGTCGAGTTATCTGGCCGGGCCGGGCTTTGTCGGGGTGCGCGAGGTGATGCGGCGGACATTCGATGAGCCTTGGATCATCAACCTTGGGGGGGACAACCTCGGCGCCCGCAAGACCCCGAACGTGTTCAACATCCAGACGCCTGTCGCAATCGCCATCGGGGTGCGCGCACCGAAGCCGTCGCCTAAAATGCCCGCGAAGGTGCGCTATGCAAAGATAGAAGGGGCAACGCGGGACGATAAGCTGACCCAGTTGAAAGGCATCGCCGACTTTCGGCGGCATAGTTTGGCACGACTGTCCTAACGATTGGCATAGATCGTTCTTGCCATCAGGAAGTGGCGATTTCTTCGATTGGCCAAGCTTGGAGAACGTGTTTCCCTACTCCTTCCCCGGAGTTCAAGCAGGCCGCAATTGGATCATAGGCGAGACAGATGAGTTATTGATTTCTCGCCTTACAAGCTTTCTCATGAAGGGCAAGCGGCCCTCCGATTTCAAGGAGAGCAGAGACACAAAGATCAAAAGTCCGAAGCGAGACGTTAATGGTGCATCGCTCAAGCCAATTGCGGACTGGGTCGCTATTTCAGATGCCAAATCGCCTCGGACGTTTGGTTTTAGGTCATTTGACCTCCAACGCGCTTTCCTCGATCCCAGATTGTGCGATCGTCTGAGCGATGCCTTTGCGTATGAAGTCGGAGAAGAATTCTCTTTTGGCACTTTATCACCGAAGTACTTGCCGTAGGTGCCGCAATTTCTGCCACTCATGGCTTTCCCGACCTAAACTTTTTTCATGGTCGCGGAGGCAGGATTGTTCCCATCTACCGCAACACCACCGGAACCGAACCGAATGTCACCGGCGGTCTGTACGTCGGCAAGGAATGCGGCTTCACCCCTTCGGCAGAGGATCTTGCTGCTTATGCTATGCCGTCCTCGGCGGCCAGTCATACACGTGGCGCTTCTGGAACGAGCTTGAAACGCCCGGGCCGCGTGCCGCTTACGAAGGACGGTGCAACCTTTCCGAGGCCGCCAAAGTTCGCCGCAAGCTCGTCTGGCTGCACACCTATGCTAGTGCTTCCGGGGAGAGGACCGTGGAGAAGAAGTGACGCAGGCAAAGCGACGACGGTCAAGGGTGTCTATTCTGACACGGCGCAGTATTCCGCCGAATACGGCTTCGACGCGCAGCAGGAAATCGCCGTGGGCGATGGCCGTTTCGGCCCGGTGGCGCCTGAGATATCGGAGGTTCGAGGTTTCTGGCCTCAAGGTCGTGCAGTCATGGCTCGGCTACCGGATGAAGAAAGCGGGCGGGCAAGAAATCCTGGCCGCTCGACGATATCCGACCTGGAACCGCTTGGACAACGCGGTCATGAGTGCGGAGGTTTCTGGGAAGCTACTATCGGTCTCGAATCAACGCAGACAATGGAGGCCGGAACTGGCAAAGACACTCGACAAGGTCGTGGCAGGTCGGTGCTTCACTGCCGCTGAACTACCGACGCCAAAGCCGGAGGAGCGCAAGGCGCCGGATAAGGTCAGCACCAGGGGCGCTGCTGCGATCGGCGGCATTCCGGTGAAGAAGATGATGACGTTGAAGGGCAAAAGGGAAATCGCTCAATGATGTTGCCCTCGACGAAACCGTCCGGCTCTTGTGCGACGCCCAGCAAGGGGCTGGAACGTAGAGCACGTCGAGGCGGTGTGCGATGGCGAGGTACGGGCGACCGATGGCGTTTTGCAGCGTATTGCTGAGGCGATGTGGCCAGCGCCCATGGTTGACCGGGCAATGCGGCTGGCCTCCGCGGGAGAGTCGGGGACGGGCGGAAAGGAGAAGGTGCGCCGGCAAAGCGGGTCAGCGCGCAGTCGAGGCGTTTGTCTTAGAGGGATTTTTCGGCGCTGCTGATGTTCGCGCTGGTCTTTGGCGCGAGCGGTTTTGCTGCGTCCAGAAGCGGACCCGGTTTTCGGCCGCGCGGCGCTCGCCTCGGTGCGCTCGCGCTGCTTCTGACGATCATCGCCTTTGCCATCCTCTTTACAGGCGGCTCATACGTCAGAGCGGTGCTTGGACCGGAGTCGATCGCGCTGGGCACGCGGCTCACCCCCACCCCGACCCGCCCCCATCGAGGGGGCGGGAGGGACCGCAAATGGGGTGCGCACACAGGCCCTTCCCTTTGATGGGGGAGGGTTTGGCGGGGGTGAGTGCGGTTCGATTGGATCGGAACCGACTCTGGAGCCCGTGCGATCTGGAATAGCGCCGGCTGCGGCCGGGCCGGGCGAGCTGAAATGACAGCGTGTTGACGGCGGCGCGGCGCTGCGACAAGAGAGGGCGCCGAATGACGTGCCTGCGGCCCGGCAACCCTCGATCGGATCATGGCCATGAACAGCCTCGACACCCTTATCCAGGATCTGGTGATCGCCAATCGCATCCTCGCGCAAGGAGGAGGTGGTCGACGCCTATGGCCATGTCAGCGTCCGGCATCCGGAGAATCCGAGCCGGTTTCTGATCGCCCGCTCGGTCTCCCCGGAACTGGTCACCGCCGAGGACATCGTCGAGCTCGGCCTCGACGGGCAGCCGGTCGGCGACGACAAGCGCCCGCTCTATCTCGAACGGTTTATCCACGCCGCGATCTTCGAGGCGCGGCCGGAAGTCATGGCGGTGGTGCACGCCCATGCCGAGGACACGCTCGCCTTTGGGGTCGCCGATATGACCAAGCTGCGGCCGGTGATCCACTCGGGGGCCTTTATCGGCGCCGAGGTGCCGGTCTGGGACATCGCCGATAATTTCGGCGAGACCAATCTGCTGGTCACCAATCTGGCGCAGGGCCGCGATCTAGCCAAATGTCTCGGCGGCAACAATGTGGCGCTGATGCGCGGCCACGGTTTTGCCACGGCCGCCCGCTCGCTGATCGAGGTGGTGCGGCTGTCGGTCTATCTGCCGCGCAACGCCCGCATCCTGATGCAGGCAAAGCAGCTGGGCGGCCCGATCAAATACCTCTCGCAGGGCGAGATCGACGCCCGCAACCGCGGCTACAGCCCGTATTCGCCCGAGACCTGGCGCGCCTGGGAATATTGGGCGAACAAAGCCGGCTGCGGCCATTTGCTGACCCGGCCCGACACCTGAGCGCGCGGCGGGATCGTGGCAGCGAGCACCGCAAGACAACTGCACGGCGCCGAGGTCGCAACGGGTGGCGTTGCGGTATAGTCCACCGAGCCGGCGGTTACACAGGGCCAGCAATTACATAGGGAAGGAGAGCGACCAATGACGCTGACACTCGACGAAGCCAATCGCATCCTGCGCGGCGCGTTGGCGAAGGCGACCGAGCTGAACATCAAGATCAGTGCGGCGGTGTGCGATGGCGGCGGCCGGCTGGTTGCGTTGCAGCGCATGGATGGCGCGATCTGGGCCAGCGCTTATGGCTGCCAGGGCAAGGCGGTGGCCTCGGCCGCGTTTGGCCGGCCGAGCGGCGAGATGGCGGCGCGCGCCGACCAGCCGACCCCGCGCGGCATCGCCGCCGCCGAGGGCGATCACATGATCATGGGCCAGGGCGCGGTGCCGATCATCAAGAACGGCGTCATCGAAGGCGCCTGTGGCGTGGGCGGCGGCACCTCGCAGCAGGATGAAGACTGCGCCCGCGCCGGGGTCGCGCAGCTATAAGGGCTCGGCCGGCTCGCGGCGTATGGCGGCGTTGATCGTTGGTTGGTTTTGGGCCGGGCGTGTTTAGACCGAGCCTGATTTTCCGAAATCGTCGCGGGCGTGCGCGGAACGCGGATAATTCTGGCCGCGGTCGGGGCGCTCGGAGCCGGCGGTCACGCGATCGAGCACGATCGTGGTTCGCGCCGCCACCCGCATCAAATCCGCTGCAGCCTGGCGCAGACGCTCGCGCACTCCCGGCGATCCTTCCATCAGCGCCGCGTCGAAACTCGAGCGAAACATCGCGATGGCCGCCTCGGCGCGGGTGTGCAATTCGCTGTCCAAGCCCGGCGTCGGGGGCGGCACTGCTGGCCTTTGATCGGGCTTGTGATCGGGCTTGCCGGCGGGCGGAGAGGAGGCCGCCGCGAGCGGCGGGCTGGCGCGAACCAGCACTGGGGACGGTGCGTAGTGCTCGGATTTGCCGGCGATCCGCGCGGGCGGGGTCGGCTGCGGGGCGTAAGCGGCGATCGGCGCGGCTGCCGCCGCCGCAGGCCGGGCGCGCGTCAACGGCATGACGGCAGTCGCCGGAAGCTGGCGATGACGCTTCAGAATGTAATGAATAGCAGGCGGAGTACAGCCATAGCCCCGGGCAATTCCGCTGATCGACTCGCCCTTTTCATAGCGCGCCGCAATGGCGCTCCACTCGCCCTGCGGAATCTTCGACATTTCTGCTCCTCGGCCAACGCTCAGCGCCGGCTCTATATTCGAAAATGATTTCGCCTTGGGTAGCCGCGGCGCCCAGCACAAGAACAGCCGAAATCTTATACTGAGCCGAAGGCCGCCCGATATGCCCAGAAATGGGCCATCGCGTTAATCATTTCAAGATCTCCGCTGAGGTCTCCGTTACCCGGCGAAAAGCGGGTTTGACCCGGGTTTCCACGCCTTCGCGCGCCCGAAACGAAGACGTGGCTGCGCGGGAACAAGTCCGCGCAAGAGACTTTAATTGACTTCCCTCGGACAGCCCTATGCTTTCGCGGGAATGACGAATCCACAATCGATATTCTTGGTTTCATTCAAGTCAGGTTCGTGTGGCCGAAACGAGCAGGAATGCCGGCTGATGGGAGCGCCGGCAACGGGCCGATGCGAAACCTGTCGAGGGAAAACGCGGATTGGCCTAATCTCTCAGGTCACCGCGTCCGCGAAAATGGGGGCAGCCTTGGCTTACATCTATGTCGTGCAAATGGACATCCCGGCCGAGCTCGAGGCCGAATTCAACCGGATTTACGACGAGGACCACGTGCCGACAATCCTCAAGGTCCCCGGCGTTCGGTCGTGCACCCGATATCGGCTCGACCACTCGACCGTGCCGACGATGCCGCGCTATCTGGCGATCTACGAGTGCGACAGCGCCGAGGTGATCGACAGCCCGGCCTGGACCGAAGCCTCCGATCTCGGCGAATGGAAGCCCAAGATCCGCCCGCACACCACCAACCGCCAGCACAGCGTGTTCCGGCGGATCGCCTGAACCCCGAGCGAACAGGAGCGGCCAGCATGGCGCATATCTTTGTCGTCCAGCTCGACATCCCGGCCGAGCATGAGGCCGAGTTCAACCGGGTTTACGACACCGAGCACTTCCCGATGCTGTCGAAAGTGCCGGGGGTGCGCTCGGCGGCGCGCTATCGGCTCGAGCATTCGACGGTCCCGGACATGCAGCGTTATCTGACGATCTACGAGCTCGACTCGCCCGATGTGCTGAAGAGCGCCGCCTGGGAGAAGGCCGGCAGCTTTGGCGATTGGGCGACAAAGATCCGCCCGCTGACCACGAGCCGCCACCACAGCGTTTTCGAACGCATCGCCTGAAAGGAAGACCCAATGATCCACGTACTCGCCATCATCACCGCCAAATCCGGGATGCGCGAACAAGATCCTCGAGGCGTTTCACGCCAACATGCCGGCGGTCCACGCCGAGAAGGGCTGCGTCGAATACGGCCCGGCGGTCGACGCCGAAGGCGCCGGCGGCATGCAGGCGAAATTTGGCCCCGACACCTTTGTCGTGATCGAGAAATGGGAAAGCCTCGACGCGTTGAGGGCCCACGCCGCCTCGCCGCACATGGCCGCCTACGCCGCCAAGACCCGCGAGATGATCGCCAGCCGCGTCATCCACGTGCTCCAGCCGGGGTGATCGCCCGGTAGTGGGCCTTACTTTGACAAATCGCAGCCGGCCCTACGTGTCATGATCGGCGATGCAGCGTTTGACAATCCTTTCTATTGCGTGGGCCGCGGTTCTCGCCGCCTGCGCCGGCCCCACGCCGCAGACCACGACCAACGCGCAGCCGCCGCCCGGCCCGGACTGCAGCGCCTGCCTCTTGGAGAACCCAGGCGACGTCAGGCCGTGCGTGGCGATCTGTCACCGGCCTGAAAGCGATGTCGGCGGCGCCGGCGCGGGCGGGGTGATCCGTTGAACGATGACGCGTGGAGCTTCGGCACAGCGCCAAGCCTAGCCTTACCAACCGGGAGGAATGACCAATGCAAGTAATGAACGTGATTGCCGAGATCCTGAAGCGCGAAGGCATCTCGACCTTGTTTTGCTTTCCGACGACGCCGATCATCGAGGCCGCCGCCGCGGTCGGCATCAAGCCGGTGATCTGCCGCCAGGAACGGGTCGGCGTCCATATGGCCGACGGCTTCGCCCGGGTCTCGAACGGGCGGCCGCCGGGCGTCTTTGCGATGCAGTACGGGCCGGGCGCCGAAAATGCCTTCGCCGGCGTCGCCACCGCCTTTTCCGACTCGACGCCGGTGCTGTTTCTGCCGCTCGGTCACCCGCGCGAGACCGCGCAACTCTTCCCGATGTTCAAATCGAGCCGCAGCTATGCCGCGATTACCAAATCGGTCGAAGAGGTGCAGCTGCCGCACGAGATCGGCAACATCATGCGGCGCGCCTTCGCCCAGCTCAAAAACGGGCGGTCCGGCCCGGTCATGGTGGAAGTGCCGGCCGACGTCACCGGCACCGAGGTTGACGTCGACCCGAGCCAGCACCGGCCGGTCCGCACCAGCCGGTCGGCCGGCGACGCGCGCGACATCGACGACGCCGCGAAGATGCTGCTCGACGCCGCCTGTCCGATGATCCTGGTGGGGCAGGGCGTCTTTTATGCCGAAGCGACCGGCGAGCTGCGCCAGCTTGCCGAGTTGCTGCAGGCCCCGGTCATGTCGACATTCGACGGCAAGAGCGCCTTTCCCGAGGATCATGCGCTGTCGCTCGGACCAGGCGGCGGCACCTTTACCGGCCACGGCCGCCATTTCCTGCACAAATCCGACCTGGTGCTGGGCGTCGGATGCAGCTTTACCCGCCACGGCATCGCCACCCCGGTATTTCCGCCCGGCAAGAAGTACATCCACGCGACCAACGACACGCGCGATCTGCACAAGGCCTTTGCGGCCGATCTCGGGATTCTCGGCGACGCCAAGCTGGTGCTCGGACAATTGATCGAAGCGGTCAAGGACCGGCTCGGCGGCCGGGCGCGCGGCGGCGAGGTCGCGCATGAAGTCGCCGGAAAGCGCGAGGAATGGCTCGCCCGCTGGCAGCCCAAGCTGCATTCGAACGAGCATCCGATCAACCCCTACCGGGTGATCTCGGATTTCATGCGCGTCGTCGACCCGGCCGAGGCCATCGTCACCCACGATTCGGGCAGTCCGCGCGAGCAGCTCAATCCGTTCTACCGGGCGACCCGGCCGCGCGGCTATCTCGGCTGGGGCAAGTCGCACCAGCTCGGCACCGGGCTCGGGCTGGCGATCGGCGCCAAGGTCGCGGCCCCCGACAAGTTCTGCGTCAATATCATGGGCGACGCCGCCTTTGGCATGACCGGGCTCGATTTCGAAACCGCGGTGCGCTGCGGCATCCCGATCACCACGATCGTGTTGAACAATTCGACGATGGCGATCGAAACCCATGCGATGCAACTCTCGCACGATCGCTACCGCGCCCGCGATCTCGGCGGCAGTTACGCCAATATCGGGCGCGATCTGGGCGGGTGGAGCGAGCGGGTCGAAGATCCGAGCCAGATCGGCGACGCGATCCTGCGCGCCCGCCGGCAAAACGACGAGGGCCGCGCCGCGCTGCTCGAATTCGTCACCAGCCAGGAGCAGGGCTTTTCGCACCGCCGCGGCGGCGCCGACTAGTCGCGGTGTCAGAGACCCGATTTTCCCAGTAGGGCCACGCGACGGCCGCGGGATGCCAAGCGACGTATTCCCATCGCCTGATCTGGTAAGTTCGGTGTAAGCGAACGAGACCGGGGCGGCCCGGCGCGGGGAGGTGCTGCAATGTCGTATCGCGCAGAGCGGCGGCTGACGGCGATCCTGGCGGCCGATGTGGTCGGCTATTCGCGGCTGATGGGCGCCGATGAGGAAGGCACGCTCGCGGCGTTGAAAGCGATCCGGCGCGAATTGGTCGATCCGAGGATCGTCGAGCATCGCGGCCGCATCGTCAAAACCACCGGCGACGGGCTGTTGGTCGAGTTCGCCAGCGTCGTCGATGCGGTGCGCTGCGCGGTCGACGTGCAGCGGGAGATGGCCGAACGCAACGCCGATGTGCCGGTCGAAACGCCGCATCGAATTCCGCATCGGCATCAATCTCGGCGACATCATCATCGACGGCGACGACATCTTCGGCGACGGCGTCAACATCGCCGCCCGGCTCGAAACCTTGGCGGAGCCGGGCGGCATCTGCGTCAGCCGCGTGGTGCGCGACCAGGTGCGCGACAAGCTCGCCTTCGCCTTCGAGGACATGGGCGAGCAGCAGGTCAAGAACATCGCCCGGCCGGTGCGGTTCTATCGGGACCGCGGCATCTCGCCCGATAGCCCCCTCCCTAACCCTCCGCAGCGGCGTGCGGGGGAGGGAAGCGCGACCGCGCGGGTGGGGCTGCTGACTCCGCCCTCGACGCTGCCCGACAAGCCGTCGCTGGCGGTGCTGCCGTTCCAGAACATGTCGGGCGACCCGGAGCAGGAATATTTCGCTGACGGCATGGTCGAGGAGATCACCACGGCGATCGCCAGGTTGCCGTGGCTGTTCGTGATCGCGCGCAATTCCGCCTTCACCTACAAGGGTCGCGCCGTCGATGTGAAGCAGGTGGCCCAGGAACTCGGCGTGCGATACGTGCTCGAAGGCTCGGTGCGCAAGGCCGGTAATCGCGTCCGCATTACCGGCCAGCTGATCGACACCGCGACGGGCGCCCATATCTGGGCCGACCAATTCGACGGCGCGCTCGACGATGTCTTCGACCTTCAGGACCAGATCGCCGCCAGCGTCGTCGGCGCGATCGAATCGCGCCTGCGACAATCGGAGATCGAGCGCATCAGCCGCAGCCAACCGAAAGCCTCGACGCCTACGACCTCTATCTACGTGCGCTGGCGCAATTCCATCGCTATACCGACGAGGGGTTCGCCGAGACGGTCGCCCTGCTCGAGCAGGCGCTGGCAATCGATCCATCCTACGCGCCGGCCGCCGCGTTGCTCGGCTGGTGTCGTATCTTTCAGGGAGTTCAAGGGTGGGGAGCGTTATCGGATGCCGACATATCCGCAGCCGCTCGTCTGGCGCGACAGGCACTTGAAGCCGAACGCGACGATGCCGAGACGATGGCACGGGCCGGGTTCACGCTCTTCTACTTTGCCGGCGAAACGGCGATGGCGACGGCGGCGCTTGATCGCGGGCTGACGCTTAATCCCAATGCGGCCACCGCCTGGGCGGCGAGAGCGACACTCCACGCGTAGCGTAACCAGTCCGAGCAGGCGATCGAAGCGAGCGATCGGGCGCTGCGCTTGAGCCCGTTCGATCCGCTCGGCTTCTACTTTGCTGTCGTCCCTGCGTTCGCTCATCTCCTCGCGGGACGGTTCGGACAGGCGATCGAGTGGGCCGATCGCGCCTTGCACGACCAGCCGCGCTATAATCCCGCGCGCCGGTACAAAATCGCGGCCAATGCGCATCTCGGTCGCCTGGCCGAGGCGCGTGCCGAACTCGGCCAGCTGCTGGCGATCGACCCTGGAGCGACGATCGCCCGCTTTCGCGCGAACTCCGCTCGTTCAGCCGCGCCCGAATTCATCGACGTCGTTGCCGCCGGCCTTCGCCTGGCCGGCCTGCCGGAGGGGTGAGAGGCGCGCTCCCGCGGCGCCGTCCGGAAAACGAGATGCATGCCCCTGGTTTGCGTCGCAAGATCCGCGATTTTGCCATTGCCGCCGCCAGCAACAGCGAGAACAGCACCGCTATTTCCGGACGGCCGGATTCGCGCTATCGGTAGATAACCCCGCTCGCCGGGCAAGAGGGGTCACGATGCGGCGCCTCCCGCGGGTAAACTACGACGAGATCGCCGATCTTTACGACGCGCAGCCGTATCGGGCGCGCGCAGCGGATCCGGAGCTGCTCGGCGTTTGCCGAACAGCGCGCATCCGCCGATCTGGCGGTTTTGGACATCGGCTGCGGTACCGGAAATCAGCTGATCGCCAACCGCGTTGCGCTGCCACACGCCTGGTACGCCGGCCTCGATCGGTCGTTCGGCATGCTGCGACAGGCTCGCCTCAAGGCGCCGGAGCTTGCCTGGCTGCGCGCGGATGGCGCGGCGCTGCCGTTTGCGGTGCGGAGCTTTGATTTCGTGTGTTGCCAATTCGCCTTTCATCATCTCGAAGACAAGGCGGGCATGCTGCGCGCGGTCTTGCAGGTTCTTTGGCCGGGCGGTCGATTTGTTTTGCGCAATATGTGCCCGCAGGAATCGCCCGACTGGCTCTACTACGAATATTTCCCGGAGGCGCGGCTGGTCGATCTGCGGGATTTTTGGCCTCCGAACGCGGTGGTCGAAGTGATGGAAGCGGCCGGCTTCGTGATGGTCCGAGTGGCCTATGAGCATGTTCATTTCGAGCAAAACTTGCCGCAGTGGATCGAGACCATGCGCCGTCGGGACACCTGCTCGCAATTGCAGGCAATCTCCGACGCCGCTTATCAGGTCGGGGTAAAACGTCTGGAGCGCGACATTGCCGACCCGAGCGTGCCGAAGTCGCGCAAAGATCATCTGTGCCTAGTGACTATTCGCGGCGACGGCCGAGCGGCAGCCTGTGACGGGGTTGAAGTAGAGCGCCGCCGTTATGCTATCGTCCTTGCCGGGATCTGCGGTCGTGCTGAGCAGAAGCGGCCGCGACAGCAAAGGGAGGCCGACATTGGTGCCGCGCATCGGATATTTGTTGCCGACCCGAGAGGCGGTCATGCAGGGCCGGCCCGAGACGGGGCCGCTGCTGGCGCTTGCCGAGCGGGCGGAGCGCAATAGAAAGAGGAGACCGGCGATGGCGCCGCGCATCGGATATTTGTTGCCGACCCGAGAGGCGGTCATGCAGGGCCGGCCCGAGACCGGGCCGCTGTTGGCGCTCGCCGAGCGGGCGGAGGGGCTCGGCTACGATGCGGTCTGGGTCGGCGACTCGTTGCTGGCGCGGCCGCGGCACGATCCGCTGACCTTGCTTGCCGCGGTCGCGGCGCGAACCCGCAAGGTGTCGGTCGGCACCGCGGTTTTTCTGCCGGCGTTGCGCAACCCCGTCGTGCTGGCGCATCAGCTCGCGACCCTCGACCAGATCAGCGAAGGGCGCCTGGTGCTGGGCGCCGGGATCGCCACCGATGTCGCCAATATCCGCGCCGAATTCGCCGCCGCCGGGGTGCCGTTCGAAGGGCGCGTCGGCCGCATGATGGAAGGGTTGCGGCTGGCGCGGGCATTGTGGACTGGCAAGCCGGTCGATTGGGACGGCCGGTGGCCGGTCAAGGACGGGGTCCTCGGCCCGACGCCGCATCGGCCGGGCGGGCCGCCGATCTGGCTCGCCGGATCGGTGCGCCCGGCGCTCGAACGCGCCGGCCGGCATTTCGACGGCTGGTTCGCCAACGAGCCCGATCTCGCGCGTTGGAGCCAGCAATGGGCCGAAGTGCAGCAGGTCGTGCGCGAGGCCGGGCGCGATCCGCGGGAAGTTCGCGGCCGCAAATTATGTGACCTTGGCGTTCGACGATGACGCGAGCGCGGGCGAACAGCGCATCGACGATTTCCTCGAAGATTATTACGGACAGCCGGCAGCAGTGCTGCGCAAACGGCAAGCGTGTTTCGGCGGCCCGCCCGCACAGGCGGCGCGAGTGGCTAAAGGGCTATGCCGACGCCGGGGTCAGCGATCTGATCGTGCGCTTTACCGGCGACCACGAGCGCCAGCTCGAAGCGGTCAGCGGCCTGCGCGGGCAGCTCGGCTGGTGACCCGCCCGGCTCAGCGACTGAACATCAGCTGCAGGCGGTGCCCGTCGGGATCGCGAAAATAGATGCAGTGGTCGTCGCCGGGGCGGCCGCCGACCGCGACGCCGTGGCTCTCGAGTTCGGCCTTCAGGGTTTCGTAGGTGCCGCCGGCGACATTCAGGGCGAGATGGTTGAGGTCGTTGCCGGCGGTCAGCGGCGCCTCGCCCTGCTTTTTGAACAGAGCCACCCCCTGCCCGCCCGCGTGCATAAACACCTGACCGTCATCCTCGCGGTAGACGGTCATGCCTAAGATTTCCGTGTAAAACTTCTTGGCGCGCCCAACGTCGCTGCAATGCAGCACGATGTGGTCGATCCCGCTCGCCTGGATCATCGCCGTTTCCTCCCTGGCTAAAGCACCCGACAGATTACCAGAGCCCTGCCTGTTTTTCGAGCGGATCCCGGTATCGAGCAGAGCGATTGCGTAGCGGGCTTTACGGGCGGATTGCGGCTCGGCCGCGGAATTGGCTGATTGCCGTCTGCGCGGATTTCGCTTACACATATTCCACCCATGTGCGAGATGGGCTGCCTGGTCACCGGCAAGCGGGCCGGCGCCGAGTGCGAGTTTCAAATTTTTTGTTCGAAGGGGAGCGCCACAGTCATGACACGCCTATCGTTTCCGATCCGAAAACATGCCGGTTGGGCGGTTGCCGTTCCGCTCGCGGCACTGCTGTTGTCCGCCTGCGTATCGCAAAGCGCCTATGACGAGCTTCAGGCGCAAAACCAGCAGCTTCAGACGCAGAATCAGCAGCTCCAGGCGCAACTGGCGGCGATGCAAAAGGAAGCCACCTTTGTCGAGGCAGGCGACTTGTTGTTCCCGCCAGGCGGGTTTGAGCTGAGCCCGGCCGGGCAGGCGGAGCTCAAGAATAATATCGTGCCCAAACTCATCGGTCTCCAGAACGCCAAAGTCGTCGTGTACGGGTATACCGACAACACTCCCGTCGGACCCGCGCTGCAGCGGGCGGGAATCAACGACAATCTGACCTTGTCGTCGCGACGCGCGGGTGCGGTCGTGACCTTCCTGGTTTCGCAAGGGGTCAATCCGAACATCATCGCGGCCAAGGGCTTTGGCGAAACCCATCCGGTCGCGTCGAACGACACCGCTGCCGGGCGCGCGCAGAACCGCCGCATCGTGATCACTGTCCAGGGACCGGGCGCACCCGGCGCCTGACGCCGAGATCCCGGCCGGTTCGCCGGTTGAACCTGTCTGACGTTTTCGCAACAGCCGGATCGGGGGCGGGCAGGGCTCTGCTGCTCTGCTCGCCCCCCGGGGACCGGCGGCAGACGGACGCGCCTCCATCCGGCAAATGATTGCGATCGCTTAAATTCCCGCGGCGACAACACCGAGCGCGGCCGATAGCAGATCGGCCGGGTCCAAACTACTGGCTTTCCCGCGAGGAGGCCGGCCCTACCATTTAGCGGTTACCCTCGTGTCTCTTATGGGGCACTATGCGGTCGGGATCGGCAAGCGAATCAGGCCAAGCTGCGTGTTCACGGGGATGGCGCGTGGCCGCGCCGGGTTGACGATCCGGTGGGTGTGGGGGTGGTAACGACAGCGATGACAGGGATCCCGCCGGGAGTATTCGGCGCGGCGGAGGTCCGCAACAGCAAAGCGGTGGCCCGATTGCGCCGCGCTAGCCGCGGTGGTGCTGGCGCTCGCGTGCAGCGGCTGCATGGTCGGTCCGGATTACCAATCGCCACCCGCGCCCGCCGCCGTCAAATTTCTCGAAGCAAACCAGCCGTCGGTCGACACCAAAACACAAGAATACGAGACTTGGTGGCGGGTGTTTCACGACCCGGTTCTCGACCGGCTGATCAAAATCGCCTATGGCCAGAACCTCAGCTTGGTCGCCGCTGGGACCCGAGTGCTGCAGGCGCGCGCCGAGCTTGGGGTGGCGATCGGCGATTTCTATCCGCAGTCGCAGCAGGCGACGAGCTCGATCATTTACGCCCGGCCGAGCCACGCCGATCCGACCGCGACCCCGCAAAGCCAGGTTTCCGGCTTCTGGCGCGCCTCGCTCGGCGCGTCGATCGATTGGGAACTGGATTTCTGGGGCAAGTTCCGCCGCGCGATCCAGTCGGCCGACGCCGCCTATCTCGCCTCGATCGCTTCCTACGACGATACCTTGGTGACGTTGCTCGGCGACGTGGCCACGACCTATATCGGCATCCGCACCCTGCAGACGCAGATCGCCATCGCCGAGGACAACATCGTCAAGCAAAAGAAGGCGCTCGCTATCGCCGAAGCGCGGTTTCATGGCGGCGCCGCGACCAAACTCGACGTCTATCAGGCGGAAAATGTCTTGGGCCAGACCGAAGCGGCGGTGCCGCAACTGACCGCCCAGCTGAAGCAGGGCATGAACGCGCTTGCGCGTCTTGCTGGGGATGGCGCCGCAGCCGCTCGACGACCTGTTGCGCGGGCCGACGACGATCCCGGTGCCGCCGATCAACGTCGCGGTCGGCATACCCGCCGATCTCGTCCGCCGCCGGCCGGACATCCGCGCGGCCGAGCTGGCGGCGATGTCGCAAAGCGCGCAGATCGGCTTCGCCGAGGCAAATCTCTACCCGGCGTTCAGCCTGCTTGGGACCTTCGGCACCATCTCCGCCAACATCAACGGCAACAAGCTCAGCGACCTGTTCATGGGCAAGGGCATCACGTTCGGTTTTGGCCCGAGCTTTCAGTGGAACATCCTGAACTATGGGCAGATCACCAATACGGTGCGGGTCCAGGACGCGAAATTGCAGGAATTGCTGGTCGACTATCAGAACTCGGTGCTGACCGCGCAACAACAGGTCGAAAACGGATTGGCGACCTTTCTCGAATCGCGCAAGGAGGTCGACGATCTGCGGCGCAGCGTCGCCGCCGCCAACGCGGCGGTCGGGCTCGCCATTTTGCAATATCAGCTGGGCACGCGCGATTTCACGACGGTGCTGACGGCGGAGCAGAACCTTTACACGGCGCAGAACGACCTCGCCACCGCCGAAGGGAATGTCTCGACCGGACTCGCCACGGTCTATCGGGCGTTGGGGGGCGGATGGCAGATACGCGACAACAACGAGTTCGTACCGACGCAGACGGTCGAAGAGATGCGCAACCGCACCAATTGGGGCGATCTGCTGCCCGCCCCGAACCAGCCGCCGCAGCCGGCGCCGGGTCTGCCGACGCCCGCCGATGTCAGCGCCAAGATCCCGGCCGCCGGAATGGTGAGGGCGACATGACCAGGCTTTCGATCCGCCGCCGCTTGGCGTTGGCCGCTGTCGCGGCGGCGCTCGCCGTCGTCGCCGCCTTTGGCGCCGCAAAGTTGTGGACCGCACAGGCGCAATTACCCGCGCCGAGCGCGTCTGCGCCCGTCCCGGTCGTGCTGCCCCGATTGCAATCGGTGACCAATTACGTCGAAATCACCGGCAACGCCGCGTCGGTCAACGATGTCAAGCTGGTCGCTCGGGTCGAGGGCTATCTCGATCAAATTCACTATGAAGACGGCGCAGTTCGTCAAAAAAGGCGATCTGCTGTTCACGATCCAACAAGCCCCCTACAAGCAGCAGCTCGAACAGGCCCACGCCCAGGTACTGACCGCGCAGGCTTCGCTGATCTATGCAAAGACCGAGTTCGCCCGGTACACGGCGCTCGTTAAGAAGGATGCGGCGACCCAGACCGAGGTCGACCACTGGGCGTTCGAGCGGGCAGAGCGCCGAAGCGCAATTGCTCAGCGCCAAGGCCCAGGTCGCAAATCGACGAGGTCAATCTGGGCTACACCGAGGTCAGGGCGCCGTTCGACGGCATCGTCGGCAAGCATCTGATCGACCCGGGCAATGTCGTCGGCGGCGGCGGTCAGCAGGCGGCGCTGGCCGAGATCACCCAGCTCGACCCGATCTATGTCGTCGCCAATCTGAGCGAGCAGCAGGTTCTGCAAATCCGGAAAAATCTCAGTCAGCACCGGCTGACCCTCGCCGATCTGCACAAGGTGCCGGTCGATGTCGGCTTGTCCGACGAACAGGGCTTTCCGCATCGCGGGACGATCGAATATGTGGCGCCGGCACTCGATCCGGCGACTGGGACGTTGCTGGTGCGCGGCGATTTTGCCGAATCCCGACCGCCTGATCCTGCCGGGGTTCTTCGTGCGCATGCGGCTGCCGATGGGCAAGGTCGACCGCAACGCCCTCTTGGTGCCCGATCGCGCCCTGCAGACCGATCAGGGCGGGACTTATCTGCTGGTCCTCGACAACAACGATGTCGTGCGGCAGCGTTACGTCCAGCTCGGGTCGCTGATGGGGGCGCTGCGCGTCGTGACCTCGGGCCTGGCGCCGGAGGACCGGGTTGTCGTCGGCGATTTGTGGCGGGCGACGCCAGGGACTAAGGTGACGCCGCAGCCGACCACCATCGAGGCGGTCACCGGGTCGGCGGGTCCGGGGTCGCAGAAATGATCTCGAAATTCTTTATCGAGCATCCGGTTCTCGCCAATGTTCTGGCGATCGTGCTGGTGCTGATCGGCGCCATTTGCGTGTTTCGCCTGCCGGTCGCGCAGTACCCGAATGTGACACCGCCGACCGTCCAGGTCACGACCCGCTATCCCGGCGCCAGCCCGCAGACCGTCGTCGACACCATTGCCCTGCCGATCGAACTGCAGGTGAACGGCGCACCGGGCATGATCTACATGCAGTCGACCAGCGCCTATGACGGCACCTATGTGCTGACGGTGAGTTTCGACATCGGCAGCGATCCGAACATGGACCAGGTGCTGGTGCAGAACCGCGTGCAGAACGCGATGGCGCAGCTGCCTCAGGCGGTGCAGGCCCAAGGTGTCGCGATCCGCGCCAAATCCTCGTCGATCCTGCTTGTTCGTGACCCTCGATTCACCGGACAAATCGCGCGACTCCCTGTTCATGTGGAATTACGCGACGATCAATCTGGTCAACGAGCTGGCTCGCCTTCCGGGGGTCGGCAACGTCACGGTCATGGGGGCCGGCGAGTATTCGATGCGGATCTGGATGGATCCGAACAAGCTCTATTCCTACGGCTTGGTTCCGTCCGACGTGATCCGGGTCATCAGGCAGCAGAGCCAGGAGGTGGCGGCGGGCCAGGTCGGCATGCCGCCAGCGCCAACCGATCAAGCATTCCAGTACACCGTCGACATCAAGTCGCGGTTCAACGATCCCAAAGAGTTCGCCGACATCATCGTCAAGGACCAGACCGCCCAGGGCGGGCGCCTAGTCAGGGTCAAGGATGTCGCGCGCGTCGATCTCGGCGCCCAGACTTATTCCCAGGACTTCAAGCTCAACGGCAAGCCCGCCGCCGGGATCGCGGTCTACCAGACCCCCGACGCCAATTCGCTGAAGGTCGCGGCCGAAGTCGCCGCCAAGATGGACGCGCTGGCGCGCCATTTCCCGCCGGGGCTTCATTACAGCATTCCTTACAACACGACGGTCTTCATCCAGGAATCGATCAACGGGGTCTACACCACTTTGTGGCAGGCCGGGGTGCTGGTGCTGATCGTCATCCTGGTGTTTCTGCAGAATTTCCGCGCTGTTCTGGTGCCGGCGACGACGGTGCCGGTCACGATCATCGGCGCCTTCGCCGGCATGGCGGCACTGGGCTTCACGGTCAATCTCTCGACTCTGTTCGCGCTGATCCTGGCGATCGGCATCGTCGTCGACGACGCGATCGTCATTGTCGAGGGCGTGTCGAAATACATCGAGCAGGGCATGTCCGGACACGACGCCGCGATCCGGGCGATGAATGAATTGTTCGGGCCGATCATCGGCATCACCCTGGTCCTGATGGCCGTTTTCCTGCCCTCGGCCTTTGTCCCCGGCCTCAGCGGGCAGATGTTCGCGCAGTTCGCGTTGGTGATCGCGGTAACGGCGCTGATCAGCGCCATCAACGCGGCCACGCTTAAGCCGACCCAATGCGCGCTGTGGCTGCGGACCCCCAAACCGGTCGAGCAGCGCAACTTTTTCTATCGCGGCTTCGAGCACGTCTATTCCCGAGCGGAGAGCGGCTATACCGGGCTGATCGGGCATATGGTGCGGCACGCCGGGCTGGTCGTGCTGATCGGGGTGGCGCTGGCGGTGACTTGCGGTATGGGGCATCGCCCGGCTGCCGACCGCCTTCATCCCGAACGAGGATCAGGGCTATCTGATGATCGCCGCGCAACTGCCCGATGCTGCTTCGCTCGGGCGGACGACCGCGGCGCTCGATAATGCGACGAAATTGGCGCAGGCCACGCCCGGCGTCGACCAGGTCATCGCGATCACCGGTTTGTCGGCGCTCGACAATTTCGCCGATCTCGCCAATGCCGGCGTCTGCTTTGTCATACTCAAACCGTGGGGGGAGCGCAGCAAGCGGCAGGGGACCGACATTCTGTCGATCGCCGAGCGCCTTCAGAAAGGCCTCAACGCCGCCCCCGACGGCCGGCTGTTCGTGCTGGCGCCGCCGCCGATCCAGGGTATCGGCAATGCCGGCGGGTTTCAGATGATGACCCAGTTGCTGGGCGGCAGTTTCGATTACCAAAAGCTCAGTGACGCGGCCGATCAGCTTGTCAAAAAGGCCAGCGCCGAACCCGGGTTGCAGCACGTCTTGACGACGTTCCGGCCGGGTGCGCCGCAGGTTTCGGTGACCGTCGACCGCGACCGTGCCGAGACCTTGCGCGTCTCGGTCGGCGACGTGTTCTCCGCGCTGACCTCCTATCTTGGCTCGACCTACGTCAATCAGTTCAACAAATTCGGGCTTTCGCTGCAGGTCTATACCCAAGCCGACTCGAAATTCCGGCTGAAGCCGGACGATTTGCTGAACCTTTATGTCCGCAGCGCAGACAACCAGATGGTGCCAATCGGGGCGGTGGCGCATCTCGGTTCCACCTTGGCGCCCCCATTGATCACGCTCTACAATTTGTATCCGTCGGCGACGATTGTCGGGGCGCCGGCGCGCGGCTTCAGCTCGGGCCAGTCGCTGTCGCTGATGGAAGGGATCGCAAACAAGACCTTGCCGCCGGGGATGTCCTTTGAATGGACGGCGATGTCCTTTCAGGAAAAGCTGACCGGGAACCAGCTTTATTATTTGTTCGGATTGTCGGTATTGCTGGTTTATCTGTGTCTTGCCGGCCAGTATGAAAGCTGGATTTTGCCGCTGGCGGTGCTGTCGGCGGTGCCATTGGCGCTGTTGGGGCCGGTCATTGCGCTGACCAGCCTCGGGGTCGCCAACAATCTCTATACCCAGATCGGCCTCATTCTGATGATCGCGCTGTCGGCCAAGAACGGCATTCTGATTGTCGAGATGGCGCGCGAAGGCCGGCTGGTCCACGGAATGCCGATCCTCGAAGCGGCGATCGAGGCATCGCGCTCCCGGTTTCGGCCGATTCTGATGACCTCGTTCGCGTTTGGCATGGGGGTCCTGCCGCTGGTATTAGCGAGCGGGGCCGGGGCCAACGCGGATATCTCGCTCGGACTGAGCGTGCTCAGCGGCATCATCGCCTCGACCTGCCTCGCGGTGCTGTTCGTCCCGTCCTTTTTCGCGGTGCTGCAGCACCTCGAAGAGGCGCGCAAAGCACGCAAAAAGCCGCTGGCGACAGTCCCCGCCGAGTAGCTGTCTTGGCAAAGACAATGGTGTGGTTCGCCCGGGCGGAACAGGATGCCGCGCGCCCCCGAGCGGCGCCCGATTGGTTTGACGGCGGGGCTTTGCTGCTGACCGCGGTGTTTGTATTGGTTCAGCTGCTGCGGCCGTTGCCGGCCTCGCTAATCCAGACCGACAGCCCCGCTTATCTGAACTTCGCGTCGACCCGAACGGCAGGCTACCCGCTCTTTTTGCGGGTTGTAGAACATCTTCCGGGCGGCTTGCATAGCTTGCCCTTGCTTCAGCTGGCGATCTATGGGCTTGCCGCACTTTTTCTATGCGGCTCATTTCGGCGCCTTTCGGGCAGCAAATTTGCCACAGCCATGCTGCTCGCATTGCTGCTCGGCAACGGTCAGGTCACGCGACTATCCTTCATGATTATGACCGAGTTGATCTTCCTTTCTTGTCTTATGCTGCTCCTTGGCATTTTTTGCCGCCTTCTGCGCGTGCCACGTTGGCCGACTCTGGCGTTGGCGTCGTTGATTACAGGATTGGCGGTCTTAATCAGGCCGGCAGGGTACGCGCTCGTCGTCTCGCTGCCGGTAGTCGCGTGGTGGTGCTGGCGTGACGGGTTGGCGGCGAGGCAGACGGTGCTGGCTGCTGCGATGCCCTATATCGTCGTCCTCGGCAGCGGAATTACAGCTTATCATGCAGAGCACGGACTGTGGCGAACCGAAACCTTTGCCGGCAGGACCTTGCTAGGAAAAGCTGCGGCCGTCGCATATGCGGCGCGGCCGGAAAAGGATGACCGGATCATCCGATCGATCGCGATGGCGGTTGCGCCTGATCGGGCGGTCATCGCACAAGCACCAAGCTTGTTCGACCGCTTTCGCCTGATGGTGCCGTATTACGATATCTGGCGATACAAGACGGCTTACAATGCTTTGTTGGCGCAGACGAAGATCCCGAAGGGCGATCTCGCCGCGCTCGATCAAAGAATGGCACAGGTGTCGCTTACCACCATTGCCGCAGCGCCTAGCGCATATCTGGCCGATGTCGCACTAAATTATGGCGCGCTTTGGGCGCTTCCCGATGCGATGACCCATACCGAACTCGCGCATTTTCGCACACTCTTGTCCATGCTCGAGCCGCTGCCCGACCTTGGCCGATATCCGCGCTGGCATCGTGAGCACAGCGATGTCTTGATCTGGGCTTTGCGCGGCTTCATGCTGACAGCATTGGCCGCGAGCTTATGGTGGTCCTGGCGTTTCGTCGCGAATGCCATTTTTCATAGTCCGCTACCGCCGTTAGCGCGCTTGGGTTTTGTGGTGGGGATACTGGTCCATTCGTCGTTTCTGCTGACGGCAGCAGTGCAGGCCGCCATTCCTCGGTACGCCTGGGCGATGTGGCCGGCGCTGTCGGTCCTGTTTGTTTCGGCGGTGTTCGTTTGCTCGGATCCGGTACAGCGAGCTCTGGCGGGTATTGGCGCACCGCGTTCGCTGAGCGCGAAGCTAGATAATTCGCACGGCGCCGCAGATCGCAGCGGGATAATCGCTTAGACAGAGATCGCGAGGAACCATGACCGATAGGCTGCTCCGCGCTCGCGGAGCGACGGCGAGGTTCTGATCGTGATCGATGTGCACTTAGACTAGGAATGAGGCGGAGCCTGTCGCGCCAGCCGCCGCAGGATCTCGAGCAACTCTTGGTGCGGGGGACTTGTCGGGTCGCGGAATTCATCGGCAGAGTGGGCGTCCGCTAGCCGGCTCAAGCGCAAGAGTTCGCGCATGCGTTGCCGGCGGTTGAGCTGCAACTCCGACGGGCGGGAAGTAAAGAACAGCCGCGGAATCTCGCCTGGGCCGAAAAGATGGCTGAATTCGGTCGCCGTCACATAGATCAGGAACAGAACGAAAATCCACAGGGAAACAGCGGAGAAACGATGCCACGAGAAGGTCGTCATCAAATATGGAAAGAAATCACCCGGCGGCTTTCGCTCAAATACGGAGAAGTGCACGAAGCGCTCGAGTAAGCGAGCCACAAAGACGATCACCCAATAAAAGGCCGTCTTGAACAGAATCGGCCGGATCAGCGGGGCGCGGTCGTAGAGCCTCAAAAGCGGTATCGCATTGGCGACCAGCACTGCCTTGCCGACAACCAGCGCCGCCACTGTGGCGAGCATGAAGCTGCTGACGGCGACCGCATAGTCGGCGAGCAGCAGGTTCGTCGTAAACACGACAAAGTTGAAGCCGACAAAAAAGAAGATGGTCGGCGGCAACGCCTCAACCGCCTCGTGCAGAAGCCGGCGCCCGATCCGACCTGCGAGGTTGGCCGGCGCGCCGACCGGCCTCGCGGGCGCATCGGCAACTCGATCGTCATCACCATACAGGATGGGCTTGGTCCTCATGCGCGCTCTCCGACTCGCCGGCCCAGACAGGAGCGGAAACCGGCAACGTGCCCAGCCGAAGTCTTGGGAACTTTATAAAGCGGCCTGGTGCTGAACGTCATCGGTTGCTGCAGTGGTCATTCCGATTTCTTGAAACGCCGCCAAAGCCAAACCGCCGCGAGGACGAGCAGCGATCCGATGACGGCGGCAACGACGTCTCGCAACGAGATCGCCACCTTGTCGAGCTCGGGCAAGAGCCCCAGCACGCGGAAGAATAGGCCGCCGACGAGGGCACCGACGAGGCCCACGGCCAAATTCCGCACAAGGCCAAACCCCCTTCGGTCGCGAGTGACCATCAAGCCGGCCAAGCTTCCGCCCAACAGGCCGACAACGACCCAAATGACGAAATGATAGAGCGACGGCATGCTAGCCCCCAACCTTTGCCGGGCGGGCGACCATCCGGCCGTGGTCGCCATTGGTTAGCCCTGCCTGCACCTTCTCCTTCGAGTAACATGCAGGAGGGCACTGTGCCCAAGGAGATAAGCACAGAACGCGCCAAGACAGCGGGTTCAACTCGGTGCCCCTCATCGCTCTGGACGCGCCCCGAGCGCGCCGCTGCGCACCGCATCGACGGCTTCGTGGAGTGTCGCGAATACCCGCGTTTCGCCAATCGCCGCGGTGATGCGGTGCCGGTTCATATCAGAGCGCAAGTACGGACTGACACGACCGAAGACCATGCCGACCCGTTGGCGCGCCAGATCGTCGATCAAATCGCGGAGGGATTGGGCGGCGGAATAGTCGATATCCGTGATCGCGCCGGCATCCACAATGAACCAGCGGATCGGCGTCGGCGCACGTTCAACAAGCGCGCGCACTTCGTCGGCAAACCGATCATGGTTCGCGTAAAACAGATCCGCGCCGAAGCGATAGACCACAAACCCTGGTTCCGTCTCCCTGCCCGGCGTCACGGGCATCGGGGTCCACCGGCCGGTCGCATCGGGCGCGAGCATAATCGAGTGCGGGCGATAGCTGTGACGCACGTGCCTGAGGAGCGACAGAGCGATCGCCAGCAGGATGCCTTGCTCGACGCCGATCACGACAACTGCCGCTGAAGTGATGACAGCAAGATAGAACTCACCGGGGCTTTCACGGCGGATGGCACGAAGACTTGTCACGTCGATCATGCCAACCGCGATCGTAAATACGATGCCAGCCAAGACGCAGCGCGGCAGGTACTGCAGCGGGCCGGTCAGAAACAGCAGCACCAGCACCACGACGCCGGCAAACACCAATTGTGCAAGTTGGCTCCGCGCGCCCGCGCGATCCGCCATGGCGGTCTGCGTCGGGCTGCCATTGACCACAAACGCCCCGCTCGCCGCGGCGGCGGCGTTCGCGGCGGACAGCCCGAGGATGTCGGCGTCCTCGTCGACGCGCTCGTGATAGCGCAACGCGAATACACGCGATGTCGCAGCGCTTTGCGCGATTATCATCACAAAGCAAGAAGCGGCCACCGGTACCAGCGCCAGCATCTCGCCCCAGGTCACCTCGGGTAGCCCGATCGACGGCAGCCCCCCGGCGACCGGACCGACGACGGCAATGCCTCGCGCGGCGAAGCCGAACGCGGCGCTCGCCGCGATGGCCCCTGCTACCGCGAACAGCGAACAAGGCCATCGCGGGGCAACACGATTGCCGAGCAGGATGCCGCCCGCCACTAGCGTGGACAACCCCAACGTCGGAAGATTGGCCCGCGGCAAGCCCTGCATGATCTCCCACGCCTGAACAAGCGTGCGCCGCGAGTGGACCGTGACACCGATCATATCGCCGAGCATCGCGATGCCGACTTGAAACCCCACACCGGTGAGAAACCCGACCAGCGCCGTGCGTGAAAGGAAATCGGCGAGGAACCCCAGCTTGAAAATCCACGCCAGAAACAAGAACCCGGCGGTCAGCAGCGCCACCATGCCGGCCAGTGCCATGTACTTTTCGCTGGCGGGCGCTGCCATTTGAGAAAGCGAACTGGCGAAGATGGCCGCCGTGGCCGAGTCCGCGGCCACCACCAGATGGCGGGAGGAGCCAAAGACCGTGAACGCAGCGAGCGGCAGCAGCACGGTATAGAGCCCAGTGACCATGGGTGTGCCGGCGATGCGGGTGTAGCCGAGCACCTGCGGGATGTTCATCGACGCGAGGGTCACGCCCGCCAGGGAATTGCGCATCGCCTCGCTGCGGCTGAAAGGCCGGATGCCGCCAAAGAGGCTTAGTCGCATCGCTGTCTGTCCTTAGCTCGCACTTCCCGCCGCGTAAGCTGCTCGGACCCGACTCTGTTGTTCTTCGTCGAGACGATTGCCTTGAGCCGTCTGGCCGCGCTCAGACCTGGCTTTGTCGGCTATATTCACCCCCGCGACCCGCGACAACTATGTCCTTGTTGCCCCAACAGCGTCGGAAGAGGGCATCAGGTCGTGAGGTGACTCTGGTCGTTCCACAGCCGGACTATCGGCTCGGTCATGTCGTGCTCGTAGCCCAACAGGCTGAGGCTCGCCGTGCCGAGGAAAAAACAACGCCCGCCCGACGGCGGCAGTCCGAGCCAGCGGGCGGCGAGAACACGCGATATATGCGCGCTCGAGACGACCAGCACATTGCCATGGACCGCGCGGATGCGGGCGATGACACGATCGGCGCGCGCGGCTACCTGCTCGGCCATTTCTCCTCCCGGGGCACCGTCGCGAAACAATTGCCAGTCCGGGCGCTCGGTCAAGATATCGGCGGTGCGGCGCCCCTCATAGGCGCCGTAATCCCACTCCGCCAGATCAGGATCGGTGTCGGCGGTGGCGCCGAAGCCGGCCAGCGCGCAGGTCCGCACCGCACGCTGCAACGGGCTGGTGAGGACCTTGGCGAAGACCAATCCGTGCAGCCGCCCGCCCAGGGCTCGGGCTTGGTCTTCGCCGCGCCCGGTCAGCGGAAGGTCGGTGCGGCCGGTGTGTTGGCCCGAAAGGCTCCAGGCGGTTTCACCGTGCCGCGCGAGATAAACCAGAGGAAGCGCTTCGGTCATGATTTCCTCCTGCTCAGAATGTCGGCGGCCTGATCGGTCTCGCCGATAGCTCTACGACGACCGCGCCACAGCCGCGCGCCTTCGACGATTTGCCAAACGCCCAGCGCCGGCAATCCGATCGTCAAATCACGCGCCCGCTTCAACAGCGACAGCGCAAGCGCCATTTCCGGCGCTAGACCAAAATTGGCGCCGATCAATACATAGGCCGCCTCCTGCACGCCGACCGCGTTTGGGATGGCGAAGGCGAAGGTGCGGATCGCGTAGAGCAGACTTTCGATCACCAGCACGGTCTCGAAGGAGAGTGGCGCGCCGGCTAGGCGCAAAGCGACCCATGCTTCGAGCGCGCCGGCAATCCAGCAAGCGAGGTGCAAGGAGAAGCCGGCCCACAGGCCGGCCTTGCGCTGGTAAGTTCGCACGAGTGCGGCGTGTAACGCTGCCGTACCGGCCGCGATTCGCTCCGCCCAGCCGCGGCCGAGGATGCGGGCGAAACGATCGAAAAGCGCAAAGCTGTGATGCTGCGCCGCGACAAAGCCGACCGCCGCCACACCCGCTGCGGCGAGGCCGGCGGTCAGCGGAACAGCTATTTGCGAACCGGGCCGCAGCCCGACAAGCAGAACAAGACCGAGCCCGGTATAGGCGAGCTTGGCGAAAAACTCGAGGGTGAGGTCGACGATCGTACTGGCCGCCGCGATCGAACCCGATATTCCGGCGAGCGACAACGCGCGCACGCCTAGAACGCAGCCGCCGACCGGTGAGAGAGGCAACACTTCCGAGCCGGCGTCGCGCACGAGGCGGCCCCACAAGAATGGCCAGATCGGCGCGCGCGGCACCAGTCCGCGCCAGGCGATACCCATGACCGCGACCAGCGCGAGGTGGATCAGGCAAACCGCCGCAAACCCTCTCCACCCGATGGCGCTCAACGAGCTGAGCACGGCGCCGACGCCAAATACCGCGATCAGCACGGCGATTACCGCGAGCCCCACCAGCGCCGCGATGACCGGAACGGCCTTCATGCGCCTTTCGCGGTGCGCGTGGCGGCTGGTCGCGCGGCGCCCTTCGCATCTCGGCGCAGCGGGCTGATCCCCCGTTTGCTCGCCGGGCAGATCGAAAACGCTGCCTCCACTGCCCGAAAACGCCCGATCCTAATAGGGCGGCGGGTAGTAGTAAGGCGGCGGGTAATAGTAGGGCGCCGCATAGGCCGAGGACGCCGCCGCGGCGCCAACCGCGACGCCCGCAGCCGCGCCGACGGCCGCGCCGGCCGCGACGCCACCGCCGTAATAGCCGCCGCGATAGGCGGTTCCGCCGTAATAGGCGCCGTGATAGGCGGTTCCGCCATAGCCACCGCCGCGATAAGCGGTGTTGCCCGCGGGGCCGCGAACAGCGGCGTTGCCCGCAGGACCTCGCACCGCGGTCGTGCCCATCGGGCCACGATAGGCGGCGCCGCCATAGGCGCCGTGAACCGAACCCCAGCCAAAGGCATGCGGCGCCGCTGATACCGCCAAAAAAGCACCGAGGAGGAAGGGCGCTGGCCGGATCATGGCTTGCTCCCCGCCGGTTTGGCCGACGCCGTGGCGCGCGCCTTCAAGGCCACTTGAACCGCTCCGGCCGGCGGTTGAAACACAAAATCCGCGTCTGTCGGGTGGGCCGCGAGATCCCAATTGGAGAACTCGGCCACAAAGTCCGGCTGGCCCGGCAGTGAACGGTAGGTCACGATCAACCGTCGCGGCAGCGACTGGTCGTTCTTTTCTACCCATAGCTCAAGATAGATCCCGGGCGGCTGGGAGAAGAACATATGAAGGCAGGGGACGCCGTCGATCGTGACCGTGTCGACCACCCGTCCCGAAGCTACGCCGCTGAGAAACGCCTTGGCCGGCGCATCGGTCAGAAAATCGGCAAGCGGAAAGTCTACGCCGAGACGGCCCATAGCCTCCTTCATCATGCCCTCGATCGTGTTGGGCACCGGGATGCTCACGTATTTGTTCCCATTGGCCGTGTAGATGACGACGGTCTTGCCGTCATAGACGAGCTTGCCCGGCCCATCGTCGCCACTTCTGTCGACCAGCATCCGGTCGGGACGGCGCACTATCACGTTCAGGGTATGAAAGATGTGCAGGAGGTCGCCGCTCTGATCGAAATAAACGCGAATCGTCCGTGCCTGAAACGACAACGCCTTCGACTGCAGGCTCCGGCCCATTTGCGTCAGCGCCGCGCTTGCCTCTGCGCTGATTGTCGGTTTCGCCTGCGTGGCGGCCCGCGCGGCGGAGACAGGCGGCGAACCCAAACCGGCGAAGCCGCCGACGAGCAGGGCGGCCAGGATCGCGACATGGCGAAGCTTCACGAAGTTCCTCCTATGTTGGGGTGTGCCGACTCGAGTTGCCCGCGGCCGACTACCCTAACCATGGGCAGGCAGGTGCGGCGCTTCCCGGAACGCCTGGGGCGCTGTCAGGTTCGGTGCTGCGGCGCATTGGCGCGTCACCTTGGCGATGTTGTCGTCGATCCGGCTGACATCGATGATATGGATCCCCGCCTTGGCCCGCCAGATAGCCATAGTAGAACATCGCCACCGGGGCGCGATCCTCGTCGGAGGCTCCGAGCAGATCGGAGCACCGAACCGGTTCGACACACCCCACGTTGGCCGGGCTGCGTCGCCCCGGCAGCCGAACTCTGACGATACTGTGCCGGCCACCCGTTCGCAATCACGCCGAGAATGGCCGAGTTCTCCCGAGGCGGGCGAGGCGCGATGCCTCGTCCCGGTTGGCGGCCTTGGTTTCGCTCGGCTCCAACACGGTTCCCCCGAGATCAAGATCTCGGGGGAACCGATCGGCAATTCGCAGATGGGTAAGCCGTGCATCGCGGCCCGGTAGACGCGGGCCGGAAGCCCGTCGGGCCTAGGGCATCGTCGTCGATTGTGCCGGCAACGTATTGCTGTCGGCGCGTGGCACGATCGTCCATCTCAGATCACGGCTGAACGCCGATACCGGCACTTTTGAGTAGACGTTGGCGTGCCACCAGCTCCACGCAGCGGCGGCGCCGGGGGCATTTTGATCGACCAGCATCGCCAAGCCCGGCGTCCCCCACACCTGACGCCCGCTGGCCGACAGGTTGCTAGCGAAATAGGCAGGCAGGCCGCCGCCACTTTGGCTGCCGCTGAGCCATGTCGGGTCGATTCCGTTGGCGATCAGGTCGGACCACGATGCAAACCAACCGCCGCCCGCTTTCTCGACCGGGATCTGATACTGCGCCACCAGGATTGGCGCAGACGATCCGATCATCCCGATGATGTAGTGACCGGTGTACAACTGCAACGCCTGACTGGCGAAGCCCAACTCGGCCACCCTGCCGAGGGCGTATTGCACATACCACATCATCCATGGGTCGTCGAACGAGCCGGCCGCACCGACCTTCATCCCCCACGACGTTTGCTCGGCTGCCGTGTAACCACACAGAGGCGGCTTGGCAGCGCCGTCGCAATCACTACCCCAATTATGCAGGATAGGCGGCTGACCATTGACCGGGCTGAGCGGGATACCCGCATTCGTCGAATACGAGTTGCCGTACTTCGCACCCCACACTTTCTCGGCGCTATTATCGAAGGGCGTGCCGGCGATTTTAAGACCGCCTTCCCACCGCGCCAGCGCGTCATTTGTCATATAGGTGAAGTACGCCTTTTCCGGCGTTCCGTCGGGTGCGGCAAAGGCTGTCTCGGCGCGACCGCGCATGACCCAAGCGGTGGCGCGGGTCTCACTGGCGACGCCGCCGTAAGCTCCACTCGGCCCGCGATAGCCCGCAGCAGTGCTGCCATCGCCATTGCCGATCGCCGCGGTGATGCCCGCCCAGGCATACATCATGTCGAGATACCACGGGTCGCCGGTCAGGATGTATTGCGGGAACCATGCACTCGGCTGATGCCCATCATCCCAGGTCCACGGATCGCCGCCCGCCGCCGGAATTGCGGCCATCGGACCGACTTGGATTGGATTGTCGCCCAACGTCTTATAGTAATTGATCATGTTGTCGGGGGTGTTGAACGCGGTGTGCGGGCGGCCGGCGATCGACACGTTGCGGCCGAGCCCGGTCCCGCTGCCGACCGCATCGGCGCGCGAATAGCGCCGGGTCGGATCGCTCTCGCGCAGCCCCATCGGGAATGCCGCCGGACTATTGTCCATGCCGAGCACCATCTGCCGCAGGCGCCAATCGCCGGTGAACAGCCACAGGGTCACCCAGCGCGGGTAGGGGCCGATATGGGGATTGTCGCCGGCCTGCCCCATGGCGTTGACAAAGCAACATCCGTTGCCGTTCCAGGCGCCATCCTCAGGGCCGTTAGCCTTGCCGCTATAGTTGGCGTATTCGGCAGCGATCGAGGTCTGCGGGATGGCGATCGAGGTGTCGAAATTCGGCAGGTACCGGGTGCTTTCGAGATAGGCCAGGTTGTTGTCGATGTTGACCGCGGCCTGAGGCGTGCCGCCGATCCAGAACTTCTCGGTCCACCGGCTCAGCGCCCAATGGATCTTGGGGTGGGTTGCCTGCGTGCCCGAGAGGTCGGCCGAATAGACCGTCGCCCCGTTCGACGTGATCGACAGCTTGTAGGCCAGGTCTTCGAGCTCGGTGGTCAACCCGTTCTCGCCGACACAGCGGATGAAGACCTGGTGTGTCGCCGGCCAGAAGGTCGCATAAAAGCGCGGCCGGAACGGATGGTAGCCGTCGCCAAAGCCGATGTCGTACTTGCGCGCGGCGGTATCGTCGCCGAGCATGATGGTCTGCGCCACCGGCCCCGAGGTCCACAGCTTGTAATCGCCGTTCTGCAGCATGGTGCGCGCGGACGCGGCCCGCGCCGCTCCGCCGACCGGGGTCAGCGTCATCGACGCGTCGAAATTATAGGCCGGTGCGAGCATCTGCGCTTGGGTTAGCGGCGTGTTGTTGCCCGCATTCTGGTTTTGGAAGGTCAGGGTCAGCGAGCCCGATGCCGGGATCGCCGGGATCACCACGGCGATCACCGCGAATTCGACCGAGCCGTCGGGATAGCGGTTCTTGACGTCGGCCTGGGTGGCTACCGGCTGGCCGTTGACCAGCACCTGCGGCTGGTGGGCGATCGCGCCATCGACAAACGGTCGGCCAAATTGATACGGATAGTTGCTGATGGCGCCGCCGCTCGCGTTGCTGACGGTGATCGAATTCACGCCCGCGGTTTGTGTAGTAGACCCACTTGACGTCGTGGTCGAAGTGCTCGGCGAGGAAGTCGATGAGGTAGCGGTCGAGGTAGGCGAAGACCCCGTACTTGACGTCGTGGTCGAAGTGCTCGGCTTCGAAGTCGACGAGGCAGTGGTCGAGGTAGCCGAAGACCCCGTACTTGACGTCGTGGTCGAAGTGCTCGGCTTCGAAGTCGATGAGGTAGTGGTCGAGGTAGGCGAAGACCCCGTACTTGACGTCGTGGTCGAAGTGCTCGGCGAGGAAGTCGATGAGCTAGCGGTCGAGGTAGGCGAAGACCCCGTACTTGACGTCGTGGTCGAAGTGCTCGGCTTCGAAGTCGATGAGCTAGCGGTCGAGGTAGGCGAAGACCCCGTACTTGACGTCGTGGTCGAAGTGCTCGGCTTCGAAGTCGATGAGGTAGCGGTCGAGGTAGACGAAGACCCCGTACTCGACGTCGTGGTCGAAGTGCTCGGCTTCGAAGTCGATGTGCTCTGTGCAAATACTCCCGGAGACGCTACAAGCATTGACCCGATAAAACATAAATAACCATAGCGCAGCATGCTCGGTACCCTCTGTAGAGTCCGACCTTCACCCTCCGATTGTTGGCCGTTGTGGACACCATTGGGTGTGAGCGTTAAAGGACATTTGACGGAAGTCGTGTTTCCGTTCGGTTATTCATCAAATTAATGAGATATGAAGCGCGCCGGCCACGTTGCATTTTGCAAACTCAGGCCGGTGCTTGCCTTGGGGCGACCGGCATCGCGGCGCAGCTATCGGTTCGCACGACTGCGCGCCAGCACCCCTGATCCGAATCAGCTTGCAGTGCGGGTGTGGTTATTTCGGCTGCCGGGCGCGGAAGCAACGCACGGACGTGGCCGGCGAATGGCCCGTGACTAATTCAGGCGTATGCCGTGCGCACCCCTCGAAGCGCCCTGCGCCTGCAGCGTCGGGCCGTCCGGGCGGCAACGGTGTTCGGCCGTCAACTCGCCGGCTTCGCCTCGGCTGTTATTCGCAATAGACAGCCATCGGTTCGCACGACCCAGCGCCGGCGCCTCTTATCAAGAGCAACTTCCGGTGCGGGCGCGGGGATCGGCTGTTGTTGTTCGCTGCCGGGCGCGGACGCGACGCAGAGATGCGGCAGGCGAGCAGGCCGGGTCGATTTCGGTAGCGGCCGTCCGCATCACGTCAAGCGCCCTGCGCCTGGGGCATCGGACCCTCCGAGCGCTGGCGGCGTTGGGCCATGAACTCGTCGAATTCGGCCTTGTCCTTGGCATGACGCAGGCGGTCGAGAAATTCCATGAATTCGCGCTGCTCCTCTTCGAGCCGGCGCAGGGTTTCGGCGCGGTATTCGTCAAACGCGCGATTGCCGGTCGCATCCCGAGCGCGGCCCCCGCCGTAGCCCCAGCGTTCCGCCGCCGCCTGCATCCGCGCCATTCGCTGTTGCATGCGCTCCATCCGCCGCTGCCAGCGAGTTCCGCCGCCTTGCGCCCAACACGCCATTCGCCCACTCCCTATCAGAAACCCGAGTACCACCAGCCCGAGCGGCCACCACAGAAAGAAGCTCAATATGGTCAACCCGATCCATGCCGGCTTCCCGATGTCGTCGAGATGCGCCGCTAGGTGATGCATGGCGACCCTCATGTAAATGTATCTAACATTCACATAACCTCGCTCTGACCGCCTGTCAAGAGCGACCGCATCAGCGCGTCGATTCGGCAGATTCGGCGATGATGCCGAGCCCGCGCAGGTAGATCAGCATCGCCGCCTCGAGCAGGTCTTCGGGGGTCATCGGCAATCTGCGCCGGCCGCCGTCGCCGCGGGCAAAGAGCGAAGCGATGCCATGCGACAGCGCCCAGACATGCAGGCTCATCATCAGCGCGGGTGGCCGCTTGTCCGGGGATAGCCGTGCACATAGCGTCTCGGAAGCATGGCGCAACACGGCGAAGCTGCGGTCGGCCGTCTGCCGTAGGGCCGGGTCGTCGTCGAACGAAAGCCCGGCCTCGAACATCGCCGAATAATAGGCCGGTTCGTCGCGGGCAAAGGTGAGATAGGCCCGGCCGATATTCTCGAAGGCGGCAAAGGGGTCGGGGCGGCCGTCGTTCCAGGCGCGGTCCAGATGCGCGGCAAACAGCTCGAAGCCGCGGCGGGCGACATCGGCGATCAGCGCATCGCGGTCGCGAAAATGCCGATACGGCGCGGCCGAACTGACCCCGGCCGAGCGCGCCGCATCGGCAAAGGTGAACCCGCCCGGACCTTTCTTGGCGATCAGGTCGAGCGCGGCCTGGATCAGCGCCTCGCGCAGATTGCCGTGGTGATAGCCGCGACGCCCGTCCGACCCTCTTCCCGACCAGCTCATGTAAAGCGCTTTTACATCAGACTCAGCCGGAAAACAGGAGTAATCGCCTCAGCACCCTTTGTTAGGGTTCGCACGATGCTGGATGATAGCGAAAGCCAGCCGCCTCTGGCTTCAACTTACCTTAACCGCCGGCTTCGCGGTTGGCGCGAGGGTGCGGCTGGCCGCCGACGATGGCATCGGTCAGGCAAAGCCCGGCCAAGACGAAATAGGGTTGCGTTGCTAGTTTCAGGGTCTATTGCACACTGAGACATCTATTCGCAACTCGATTTATTGGACTCATCGAATCGAAATTCTGACCGGTTACTGGTCCGCAGGCCGACCTAGTAAACCACAAAAGTTCAACTCGGCGCTTCTGCGAGGACCGACGCAGGTATTGAAGAGGGGCAAGGTTTCGGGGGTTGGTCGTCGCCAGCACTCACTCAGAGAGAATAACGATGTTAACTATATAAGTTTTCGTTAACCATATATTGAAACATTAAGCCTGTTAAAAGGGTTCATTAAATTAACACGGCCGTTAAACATAATTACTGTTGTAAATGGTGCTCGCCCCCTCAAATATCAGAATATGTTTCGGCTACAATTCTTGGTGTAGCTTGATGAAAGAGGGGCTGCTGTTCGCCCTGTCGCGGCGGGTTTCGCGCAAAAGCCTGCGGATCCTGGCCTATCACGGATTGTGGACGACGCCGGGCTATCAGTACGGCAATCATTTATTCATGCGGCCGGAACAATTCGAGCGGCGGATGAGCTGGCTGCGGAATTCGCGCTATCCGGTATTGCCGCTCGCCGAGGCGGTGCAGCGGCTTGATGACGGCAGTTTACCGGACCACGCGGTGGTTATCACCATCGATGACGGCTGGAGCTCGACCTACAGCCATATGCTGCCGGTCCTCGAAGGACTGGGCCTACCGGCGACCGTCTACGTGACGACGTGGTACGCCGACCACCAAATACCGGTGGTCAATGTCGCCCTCGATTACATCATGAGGCGCGCCGGCCGGCCGCCGAACGACCGGTTCGCGATCACCGCCGAGATCGTGAAGTTGCCCTCGCTGGCGCAACGCGAGCAGGCGCTGCGCGAGTGCGCCGCGTGGTTTGGCGTGACCACGCAAGAATGGTGGGAGAGCCGCCAGTTTCATCTGATGAGCGCGGCCGAGATCGGCGCCGCCGATCGGCGCGGCCTGGACATCCAATTGCACACCCATCGCCACCGTTCGTCGACTGTGGCCTCCGACCATCTCGAACGCGAGATCGCCGACAACCGGGCGGCCTTGGCCAGAGCGTGCGGCCGGCCGGAGCAGAGCTTTAGACATTTCTGCTATCCCAGCGGGCTGGCCCATTCCTCCGCGGTTGCGGTTCTCGCAGCGGCCGGGGTCGGGTCGGCGACCCTGGCCGAGAGCGGGATCAACCCGCCGGGCGCCAACCCCTATCGGCTGCGCCGGTTTCTCGATGGCCGGCTGGTTTCCGAGGCCGCGTTCGAGGCCTATTTGAGCGGCGCCCAGGCGCTGTTGCGCACCGTCAAAAGCCTGGCGACCGCGGAAGGCTGACCCCCCAAACCCGGCCGCCCCGGCTCCGCCCCAGGCAGCGAATTCCGGTAAAGGCACGGCTATTCTGCGATAGCGTAGCCCCACTCCGGGGCCAGGTCATCCTGACACCGGCTGGCGAGGTCGCGTTAAATCTATTGGGGCCGTCAAGGGGGCGCGAGCTGGGGCCCGCGGGTCGAACACGACTTATTTCGCGGCTCCGAGGACGGTGAAGCCCTGCTGTTCGAATGCCGGCCGCGCCGCCGGCGATTCGAGAAACAGGAGGAACTTCGTCGCGTCGGGGTTCTTGCTCGCCGCGGTCAGCGCCGCCGGGTAGATGATCGGCGGGTGGGTATCCTCGGGAAACACCCCGACGATTTTGACCTTGGGATCCGACGCGGCGTCGGTGGCGTAGACGATCCCGAGCGGTGTCTCCTCACGGTCGACGAACAACAACGCGGCGCGGACGTTTTCGGCGCCGGCGACGTGCGGTTGCACGGCATCCCAGACGCCGAGCTTTTGGAGCGCCGCCTTGCCGTATTTGCCGGCAGGAACTGCGGCGGGATCGGCCATCGCCAAGCGCCCGCCGTTCAGCAACCCGACAAGATCGAAGCCGGGCTTGATGTCGACCTTGACGTTGCTGTCCGCCGGCGCAACCAGCACGAGTTGGTTGCCGAGCAGGTTCTTCCGCGTCGCCGGCTGTATCAGATTGCGCTTTTGCAGGTAATCCATCCAGGCCAGATCGGCCGAGATGAAGATGTCCGCCGGGGCGCCGCTCTCGATCTGCTTGGCCAGTTGTGAGCTGGCCGCATAGGAGATTTTGACCGGCGCGCCACCAGCGCCCGAGAACGCGTGTGAAGCGTCGTCGAGCGCATTTTTGAGGCTGGCGGCGGCGAACACCACGACATCATCCGCCCATGCCACCCGGACCGGCCCGAGCGTCGTCAGGACAGTCAAGACGACGGCGGCGACACGGGACCGCATCATGACGCGCATGAGCTTTTCTCCGTAACCAAGTCAGGAACCAAGTCAGGGCGAAAGGCTGATCCATCCGTCCGGCGCCACCCTGCTTGCTGGAAGCGAACAGAGGTCAAAGTCGCTGTATATAAATATATATATCGCTACGCTAGAAGCTGTCGACATTCGGCGTCAAGCGCTAACCCACAAGGCAATAACAGCATGCGCGAATTGCCTCTGGCGCTCCGGAAGCAAGCGTCGTACCGGGCGACTCGTGCGGTGGGCGCTACGTTTCGGACCTGGTTAACCTCGAAGCTATCGACGCCGTCGCGGAGTCCGCGTCAATCATATTGCTGGCGGCGGCTCTTTTGGCGCTGACCCTGGTCAGCTCTGTTCGTTCGGCGGCGGGGCCGATGACCGGCTCGGCCGTGCGACCAGGCTGCGCTCGCCTTTCGCATCGGCTATACTGCCCCAATGGCGAGGCTCACCTTGCGTCTCGATTTCGGACCCGGACAGGCCGTCGGCCATGGCAAGATACGGCTGCTCGAGGCGATCCGTGATCATGGCTCGATTTCGGCGGCCGGGCGTTCGATGGGGATGTCGTATCGCCGTGCCTGGCTGTTGGTCGATGCGCTGAACGCCCTGTTCGATCGGCCAGTGATCGCGACCAAGCATGGCGGCCAAGGCGGCGGCGGTGCCGAGCTGACGGCGTTCGGTTCTGGTGTCGTGGCGCGATACCACGCGATCGAGGATAAAGCGCACGCGGCGGCTGCCGCCGACCTCGCGGTCCTCGCCGCGGCGACGGTCAGGCCGGCGCCCGACCCCTGAAGTCCGGAATACCCAGGCTTCGCTCGATGCCGTCGCGCTACTCCGCGACCAACGCGCAGGCTTACGAGCGGTTGATGGGGCGCTGGAGCCCGCTGCTGGCGCGCGAGCTGATCGCCTGGGCCGGGATCGCGCCCGGCGAGCGGGTGCTCGATGTCGGCTGCGGAACCGGCAGCTTGGCCCTCGTGCTCGCTACCCGTTCCGAGCCTGCGGCAATCGTCGGCATCGACATCGCAGCACCTTATGTCGCCTATGCAGCGTCGCGTTCAGCTGATCCGCGGCTGAGCTTCGCGACCGGCGATGCCGTTGCCCTCAACCTTCCGGACGCGAGCTTCGACCGCTCGTTTTCGCTGCTCGCCCTCAATTTCGTGTCTGATCCGATCCGCGCTCTCGCGGCGATGCGCCGGGTTACCCGTCCGGGCGGGGTGATCGCTGCTGCCGTCTGGGACTTTCCCGGCGGGCTGATCTATCAGCGGATCTTCTGGGACACCGCTGCCGCGCTCGATCCGGCGGCAGACCGCGCTCGCGCCCGTCACTATTCGAGCCCGCTCAGCGGTCCCGGCGAACTCGCCGCGGCCTTTCGCGAAGTGGGGCTCGGCGAGGTCGACGCCCGCTCGCTGACCATCCGAATGGAATACCGCGACTTTGCGGACTATTGGGCGCCGATCGAAAACGCCCAAGGGCCCGTTGGGGACTACGTCAAAGGGCTCGCTCCGGAGCGGTTGGACCGCCTTGCTGCGGCGGTGCGCCGCGCTTATCTAGGCGGCGCCGCCGATGGTCCGCGCGCGATGGCCGCAACCGCCTGGGCGGCGCGCGGTGTCGCTCCGACGCCGACTTAACCTGCCCGGCCCGGATGCTCGACTCAATGCCGGAAGTGGCGGATGCCGCTGAACACCATCGCGATGCCGGCGGCGTCTGCCGCGGCGATGACCTCGGCGTCGCGCGTCGAGCCGCCGGGCTGGATCACCGCGGTGACCCCGGCTGCGATCGCTGCTTCGAGGCCATCCGCGAACGGGAAGAATGCGTCCGAGGCCAGCACCGCGCCGTGGGTGGGGGGCAGCGACAGTCCGGCCGCCTTACCCGCCTCCTCTGCTTTCAGGACCGCGATGCGCACGCTGTCGACGCGGCTCATCTGGCCGGCGCCGATACCGACCGTGGCGCCGCTACGGGCGAAGACGATCGCGTTCGATTTGACGTGCTTGGCCACCGTGTCGGCAAAGAGCAGATCGGCAATTTCAGCTTCGCTCGGGGCGCGGCGGGTGACGGTGCGCAGCGCGTCGCGGCCGACGGCGACGCGGTCGCGCTCCTGGACGAGAATGCCGCCTGCCACCGAGCGAAAGCTCAGGCCGCGCTCGGCGGGATCGGGCATCGCGCCGGTGACGAGCAGCCGCAATGCCGTCCTGCGCGCCAGTATCGACGCGGCTTCCGGGGGCGCCTCGGGGACGATGACGATCTCGACAAAGATTCGACCGATCGCCTCAGCCGTGGCGCTGTCGAGCGGCCGGTTGATCGCCACGACCCCGCCAAAGGCGCTCTGGCGATCGCAGGCGAGCGCTTTGTCCCAAGCCTCGCGCAAGTTCGCGCCGATCGCGACGCCGCAGGGATTGGCGTGCTTGACGATGGCCACCGCAGGCGGCGCGAACTCGGCAACCAGCGCCAAGGCGGCGTCGGCATCGGCATAGTTGTTGTACGACAGTTCCTTGCCCTGGAGTTGTCGTGCGGTCGCGACGCCGGGGCGGCGCTCGTCGCCGGTGCGGTAGAACGCGCCGGCTTGATGCGGGTTCTCTCCATAGCGCAGACGCTGGCTCATGCCGGCCGGCAATGATCAGGGTCTCGGGGAACGTCTCTCCTTCCTCGCGCGCCATCCATTCGGCAATCGCCGCATCATAGGCCGCGGTCGCCGCATAGGCTTTGCCGGCGAGCCGGCGTCGCAGCCCCGGGCCGACCGCTCCATCCCCGGCTTCGAGTTCGGCAAGCACGCGGTCGTAATCGGCGGGATCGGTCACCACCGTCACCGCATCGTGGTTCTTGGCTGCGGCGCGGATTAGCGCCACGCCGCCGATATCGATGTTTTCGATGCAGTCTTCGCGGCCGGCCCCGGCGGCGACGTTCTCGGCAAACGGGTAGAGGTTGCAGACGAGAAGATCGATCGCATCGATCCCGCGCTCGGCCAATGCGGCGAGGTGTTCGGGCCGGTCGCGGCGCGCCAACAGCCCGCCATGGATTTTCGGGTGCAAGGTTTTGACGCGTCCGTCGAGAAACTCGGCCATGCCGGTGACCGCTGCCACCTCGGTGACCCGCAACCCGGCTGCCTCGAGCGTCTGTGCGGTGCCGCCGGTCGAGACCAGCGCGACGCCGCGCGCCGCCAGGGCGCCGGCAAAGGCGACGATGCCGCTCTTGTCGCTGACGGAGATCAGCGCGCGCCGGAGTTTCTGCGGAGGAGAGTTCATCGGCTGGGTATAGGTTCGGCTACGGTCGGGAACAAGTCTTCGGGTACCTTTCAGCGGCCGTGAGCGAGTGTCGCCAGCAGCGCCATCACAATCGCAGCGGCGACACCGAGAGCCAAACCGCCCCACCCGTTCTCCGCCGCCCAGCCGCAGCCGATCAGCAGAAGGTCGGCGGCGATCACCCGCCGGACCACAGCGGCGTGGCCGAGCCCTCGGCGGATCGCTTGTTGATAATAATGCCGGCGATGCGGCTGCCAGATACGCTCGCCCTGCAGCAGGCGGTGCAACAAGGTAATCGTTGCATCGGCGAGGAAATAGAGTGGCAGGATCAGCGCGATCTTCCAGTGCCCGCGGGCGGCGACGTCGATCAGCAGAAAGCCGGTCAGATAGCCAAGCGGGACGCTGCCGATATCGCCGAGAAAGATCTGCGCCGGCGACCAGTTCCATAAGAGAAAACCGAGCGCCCCGCCGAGGATCGCGGCGGCGAGCAGCGCGGTTACGGGATCAGTCCCGCTACCGATGGCGGCGAACAGCAGCAGCCCGCCGCCGATCGCCGCCGCCTCGCTACCTGCGAGTCCGTCGATCCCATCCATAAAGTTGAAGAGGTTGACCCACCAGATCCAAAGAACTCCGGCCGCGACGAAATAGGCCGCTTGCCCGAGCCAGGCCCGGAGCGCGTTGTCAGACGCGGGCAGGGCATAGAGGCCGATCGCGACCGCAACGGTCTGCGCGGCGAGCCGCGTCACGGGCGACAGGCCGCGCAGATCGTCGATCCAGCAGACGATCGCCAGCAGCCCTGTTCCGAGCGAGATACCGAGGATCGCCGGCGATGTCCGTCCGGCTTGCCACAGGACGAGCCAGGCGAGCAGCACCGTCCCGACAAGCGCGATCCCGCCGCCTCGGGGGGTCGGAGCATTGTGAGAGGAGCGCTCGTTAGGACAATCGAGCACATTGTGGCGGCGCAGGATCGGGATCAGCGCCCGCGTGGCGAGCCCGGAGAGCAGGGCTGTCGCGACGGCGACAGCAGCCGTCGTCGCGCCGTCGCCTGTGCCGATATGGCTAATAGCCGGCCAGCTAATCGGCGGCGGCCTCTCGGGGCTCGCGGCGCAAGGCCCAGCGGACGGTGGTGCCGCCCGGCATTGCGGTCCCGCTCAACACGATCTGCTGGGTCTTTCGCGCTTCGCCCGATCCCAGGTAGACGCTCTCGCCCAGGGTCATCTCGGCTCCTGCTGCGCGCAGCCGCCAGATCAATCCGCTCGGTAGCCGCAGCAGCGCGGCGGTCTCGTCCTCAACCAGCGAGGCTTGCACTGAGGGATGCAGATGGAAGCGTACCGCGAACGCCGCGCCGGGACGTCCGGTCAGCCTGTCTTCGCCGCGCAGGTCGTCACCGTCTGCGGCCAGAAACAGCTCGCGGGTGTAGATCAGGCCAAAGCGGTCCCGATACCCGTCATGGGTCGCCGAAATCCATTGCTGGCCGTCGTGCTCGGCTCGCTCGCAGGTAACCGATGCGGGTGCGCGGCCCAGGACGCCGTCATCGCGAACCTCAGCCGAGTTAGTGTCGGCGACGACGAGCACCGAATGCGCGGCGCTCGCGCGGGCGACCCGCCACCAGTTCGGCTTGGTGCCGCGATAAGCGCCGCAATTTACAATGATCCGCTCACGCTCGTGGCTCATCTCGAAGGACAGCGCGCCGGCGTGCGCGTGCTCGTCAAAACCCGGCGGCGGCGGTTTGCCGGTGTCGACCACCACCAGGCGTATTGTTGGCTTGCAGCCGTTCGAACCCGCTATCGGGCGCATGCATAGCCGCGCGCCCCTTGGTCTCAGACCGAGTCAGGACGAGATCGATCATGACCCCGTCCTCCTCGACCGAATCGTTGAACAGCGCGAGGCGCCGATCGCCGTGGCGAAACAGCCGCAGCATCGGCGCCATCTGCCCGATCGCGTCCTGGATCGCGCCCGGCGTTTCGATTTGCGTCGCGTGCAGCATCCACCGGATATCGATCAAATCCTGCAGGACCCGGAGCTGCGTCGACGGACTGCGCGACATATGGCCGCCATCGGGGAAGATCTGCGCCGGCATCTCGCGCTCGAGCGCCCTCAACGCCTTTGCCAGCCGCGCGGCCGAACCGCCTAGCGTCACGATCCCGGCGATCAGGCCCTTGAGCGCTCGCAGCCTTGCCGCGCCGTCAAGCTCCCATGAGGCGGTGCGGGCGAGATGGCGCAGCTGGAGAGCGAGGCTCGCCAGCATTGTGTGGCGAAAGGCTGGGTCTTGATCGCGCCCGGTGAGGTCGTCGAAATGCGTGATCCAGGCAAACAGCCGTGTCGCCAATACGTCGGAGCGCCAAGCGACGGCGTGCCAGGCGATATCTTTGGCGAGCCAGCTCTGTACCAGCTCGCGCCCTGCCTCTCGGGCGCTCGTCCCAGCGGAAAACAAATCCGAAATCCAGCTGAAGCCGTGCCACTCGGCGAGCCATTCCGTTCCGGCCGAGGGCGGAAACCAGCGCGGGGAGGGGTTGCGGACCAGCTCGCCGGCGAGCTCAATCTCTCCTGAGGCGATTGCCATGCCGCGCTTTGGATCGCCCGGCCATGCTAGGCCGGGCTTGAGCTTGAGATCGGTGGGAACCCCTCCTATCAAGGTGTGGCGATAAAATCGCGTGGTCGCGAGCTTCTGCAGCGCGTCGTGACCCAACCGCGTCCATAGTCGTGGAGCATCTGCGCCGAGACGGCCCATCGCCGCCTTGCCACCCATCCTATCGGTAAGGGTTTGCATTCGATCTAGTCCCCGACCGCGAACTGCCCCGGATCGGCGCGGCCGGGATCGCGAAAGTCATGCCAGACAAGCGAACCCATGCCGTTTCGTAACAAGGAAACCCGGAAGCTGCAAGCCACCGGGCCGCGGGCGGATTAGGCGAATGCGGCGCGCTTGATGAGCCGTGCACAAAAAAAGCCGTCAACGCCGTCATACTCGGCGAAGTGGCACGGTAAGGTCCGTAGATCGCCGGCGCGGGTGATCCAATCGGTTTCAGCGCCGATCTCGTCGGGGTCAATAGTCCGACGCGAGACTGGCGCGCCGCGCCTCCAGCAAGGCCTCGATGCGCTGTGCTCCCTCCTCCGGCTCGAGCGAGCAGGTGCAGTAGACGAGGGTCCCGCCCGGCTGCAGCATGTCGATTGCGGCCCGCAAGAGGCTCTCTTGCACTACCGCGAGGCGGGTGACGTCCTCCGGCGATTTGAGGTGTGGCACGTCTGGATGACGGCGAATGGCGCCGGTTGTAGTGCACGGGGCGTCGAGCAGAACCGCGTCGATCGGGCGCGGTGGGCGCCAGACCAGCGCATCGGCTACTACCGCCTCGATCGGCAGGCCCAATCGGGTGAAATTGGCGACGAGCCTCTCGAGACGGCGTGCCGAACGGTCGACCGCCGTCACTCGTGCGCCGGCGGTCGCGAGCTGAGCGCTCTTGCCCCCCGGAGCAGCGCACAAATCGACCACCTCGCGCCCGGCCAGGTCGCCGAACAGCCGCGCGGGCAACGCGGCGGCGGCGTCTTGGACCCACCAGGCGCCCTCGGAGTACCCCGGAAGCGCGGCAACCGAGCCGCCCGCGGGGCGGCGCAGCGTCCCGGTCGGCAGCAGGGTTCCCTGTAATCTGCCGCACCAGGCCGCGGCATCCTCACGCAAAGTGAGATCGAGCGGCGCTTCTTTCAGATGAGCTACGGCGATTGCCCGGGCGGTTTCTTCGCCATAGCTGCCGCTCCACGACCGCCACAACCAATCCGGTGTATTGAGCCGAGCGGCATCCTGCTCCCCGACGCGCTCGGCGCCCTCGACGCTCAGCCGTCGCAGCACAGCGTTAACGAGTCCCTTGTGGGAGACAAAACCGCGGCCGTGAGCGAGATCGACGCTGGTCGCTACGGCTGCGTGTGGCGGCGTCCGCAGAAACAAAAGCTGTGCGATGCCGAGCCGCAATATATCGTGGACCGTCGCCGCGCGGGGCGCCAGCGGGGTGCTGAGACAGAGCGCGATCAGCGCGTCGATCTGGCCGAGCCGCCGCAACGCGGTAGCGACGAGCAGGCGGGCGAAGGCACGGTCCCGCCCAGACAACTGGTGCATCGGCACGCTCTCGTCGATTGCGTCGTCGAGCGGCCGTTTACGGCGGAGTACCGCGCCGATCAGATCGAGCGCAGCATTACGCGCAGTCGGCACTTGGGACATCAAGGTTCTTCTCAGACATGAAGGGGCTTCAGTGGTCTGTGCAGGCATAAGGTTCGGGGTCCATGCGCCGAGGTCGATGTGACAAACGTCTCAACTAGGATATGGTTCCGACTGCCTGCAACCGATATGGGGAGGCGGGGTAAGGGTTGAGATCGTTCGCTTCGGTTGCCACATTTTGATCATGGACGAGGGATCGCATCAACGAGGCGTGCCGCGCGCGCCCGACTCCTCCATCGCCATACCCTCTGTGGCGCCGTCGCCCAAAGAAATCGGTGGACCCAAGGGCCTGGAGCCAACCCGCTTTGGAGATTGGGAGTACAACGGCCGCTGCACCGATTTCTGACCCGCCTTGCCGCGGAATCACGGCTGGCTCATGGTGGAACCATATCGGGGATGCAAAAGTGGTTGTGATGCCGGGAACAATCGGTGCAACCCGCGCTAAGGTCGGGCCTGTCACCGGGCCCCGCCTAGCAGCCGCCGGCGGGGTCGTCATCGGCGGCGTCGATCTGTCTCGGCCGCTGTCGCCCGCGCTCAAGGATCGGATCTTCGCCGCGTTTCACGACCACCACATCGTCGTCTTTCACGATCAGACCCTGACACGAGAGCAACAATTTGCGTTTTCGGCGTGCTTTGGCGAGGTCGAATTTCACGGCGACCAAACCTCGACAGGCAAGCGATACGGCGTTGCCCATGTGATCTCCAACTTAGGGAGTGACGGAAAACCCGTCGACAGATCGTCCTCTCCAGTCAGCAATTACCGGTGGCACACAGACAAGGCCTATCACGCCGTGCCGCCTATGCTGACGACACTCTATGCGGTCGAGTTGCCCGCCGAGGGTGGCGACACCGAGTTCGCCAACACCGCGATGAGCTACGCCGCGCTGCCAGCGGAAACAAAACGCCCGATCGCCGGGTTGCGCGTGGTTTTTCGCTGGGGAGCGAGTTTCGGCGATTCGGGTGGCAGCTCGGCTGCGCAGGCTGCGCTTCGCGAGCGGCCACCAGTCGACCATCCCCTGGTGCGCACCCATCCGCAAACCGGGGCAAAAGCGCTCTACCTCGGCAATCATTCCTCACATATCCAAGGGCTGCCCAAGGCCGAGGGAAAGGCGCTGCTCGAGGCACTCCTTGAGCATGCGACGCAGCGTCAATTCGTCTACCGGCATCGGTGGCGCATCGGTGATCTGGTGATGTGGGACAACCGCTGCCTGCTCCATCGCGCTCTCGCCAATTACGAAATGGGCAGCGAGCGCCGCGTCCTGCACCGCACCGTGGTTAAGGGCACGGTACCCTTCTGAGAATTTTCCGGAGCCTAAACCTCTGTTTTCGCTCCGCTGCGCTCGGTGATCAGGCCGTAATGCTCAGTGCGGCGGTGCTTTTCGAAATTAAAGACCGTGCGCCGCAGATATTCGCCGAGCTCGAGGTCGAGGTTGACCGCGATGACCTCATCGTCTTCGCTCAAGGCTTGCGCCGCGATCTCGCCGGTGGGGGCCACGATCGCCGACCCGCCGATCATCGCAAACCCGTCCTCGGCGCCGCATTTCGCCGCCGCCAATACCCAGGCAGCGTTCTGATAGGCCCCGGCCTGCAACGACAGTAGATGGTGGAACATTCGCAGATGCTCGGGCTCGCGGTGGTGGATGTTCAGGGTCGGCGTGTTGTAGCCCAGCGCTACGATCTCGACCCCTTGCAGTCCCATGACGCGATAGGTTTCCGGCCAGCGCCGGTCGTTGCAGATGCACATGCCGACCACCGCGTTATAGGCGCGCCAGACTCTGAAGCCTTTGTTGCCGACATCGAAGTAGCGCTTTTCGAGATGTTGGAACGGCGCGTCGGGCAGATGCTCCGAGTGGCCGGGCAGATGGATCTTGCGGTAGCGGCCGATGATCCGGCCGTCGCGTTCGACCAGGATTGCGGTGTTATAGTGTCTGGGTTCGCCTTTTTCCTGGGTTAGCTCGGCATAGCCGAGGCAGAACCCGACACCCAGCTCCTTCGCCAAATCGAACAATGGCCGGGTCTCGGCGTTCGGCATCTCACGCTCGAAAAAGCGGTCGATCTCGGTCTGGTCGGTCATCCACCAGCGCGGAAAGAAGGTGGTCAGCGCCAGCTCGGGGAAAACGACAAAGCGCGCGCCGCGCCCGTGCGCCTCGCGCATCATTGCCATCAGCCGCCGGACCACCGAGCCGCGGCTATCTGCCAAATGGATTGGCCCAAGCTGGGCGACGGCGGCATTCAATCTGCGCGACATGAAGGCTTCTCCTGTACGGGTGGTGCGAGACGCGTGGATTTCGGACTGCTTAACCCGAACGGCCGCTCACGCGTCGGCCTTGGCGCGCTCGCGCAATAGATATTTCTGGATCTTGCCGGTCGAGGTTTTGGGCAGCGGGCCGAAGATCACGGTGCGCGGCGCCTTGAAATGGGCGAGATGCTCGCGGCAGAAGGCGATGATCTCGTCGGCGGTGGCCACGGCTTCGGCTTTCAGGGTCACGAAGGCGCAGGGGGTTTCGCCCCACATCGCGTCCGGGCGGGCGACGACCGCCGCCTCGAACACGGCCGGGTGGCGGTAGAGCGCGCTTTCGACCTCGACCGTCGAGATGTTCTCGCCGCCGGAAATGATGATGTCCTTCGAGCGGTCCTTGAGCTCGATATAGCCGTCGGGATGGACGACACCGAGATCGCCGGTGTGAAACCAGCCGCCGGCAAAGGCTTCCTCCGTCGCGTGCGGGTTCTTCAGGTATCCCTTCATGACGATATTTCCGCGCATAAAAATCTCGCCCATCGCGGCGCCGTCTGCCGGGACCGGCGTCAGGCTCGCCGGATCGGCGACCATCAGGCCGTCGAGCACCGGATAGTTGACCCCCTGGCGCGCCTTCAGCCGCGAGCGCTCCTCGGTCGGCAGCGCGTCCCACTCGCTGTGCCAGGCGCACACGGTGGCCGGCCCGTAGACCTCGGTCAGGCCGTAGACGTGGGTGATGTGAAAGCCGATCGCTTCCATCCCCTCGATCACCGCCGCCGGCGGCGACGCCCCGGCAGTCATCATCTCGATCCGCCGGTCGAGGGAGCGGGTCAGCTCGGGCCCGGCATTCAGCAGCATGTTCATGACCACCGGCGCGCCGCACATATGGGTGACGCCGTCGCGCGCGATCGTCTCATAGATCGCCGCGGCCTCGACCCGGCGCAGGCAGACATGAGTCCCGGCCAATGCCGTGATGGCCCACGGAAAGCACCAGCCGTTGCAGTGGAACATCGGCAAGGTCCACAGATAGACCGGATGCTGCCGCAGACCCCAGACCAGTATGTTGCCGAGCGCGTTCAGATAGGCGCCGCGATGGTGATAGACGACGCCCTTGGGGTTGCCGGTCGTGCCGGAGGTGTAGTTCAGCGCGATCGCATCCCATTCGTCTGTGGGCGTCAGTTCGGGAAAGGCTGGGTCGCCACCGGCGAGAAAGGCCTCGTAATCGATGTTGCCGAGGCGCGCGCCGCCCGGACCCGCCGGGTCGACGATGTCGACGACCAATGGCTTGCGCTCCAGCCTTGCCAGCGCCTCTTTGACGACCGGGGCGAATTCGGTATCGGCGATCAAGACCTTGGCTTCGCCGTGCCCGAGGATGAAGGCGATGGTTTCCGGGTCGAGGCGGATGTTCAGTGCGTTCAGGACCGCCCCCGCCATCGGCACGCCGAAATGGGCTTCGAACGCCTCGGGGATGTTCGGCGCCATCACCGCCACGGTGTCGCCACGCCCGACACCCGCGGCCGCCAAAGCCGCGGCCAGCCGGCGGCAGCGGTCAAGTGCTTCGCGCCAGCTGTACCGCCGCTCACCATGAACGACGGCGAGACGGTCGGGATAGACCGATGCGGAGCGCAGCAAAAAGCCGATCGGGCTCAGCGGCACGAAATTGGCCGGGTTCTTGTCGAGCCCCAGTTCGTAGGGATTGGTGTCAGACTTTGGACATGATCCGACGTTCCTCCCGAAGCCTTTATTTTGCCACCCGCGCTGCGGCTGTCGAGCAGCTTCGCTTGAGGCGGTCCGGCCGGGGTGTGCGCGGTGCCGGATTGCCCCGGTTCTTGACGCCGCGCGGCGAGGCGGCGTAGAAGACGCGCCCGCGCTACCTCGAAAATGGCAAGTCGCGGGGTAGTCATCGGTGCGGTTGGTCGAGGTGGGGCAATGGCGCGGAGATGCGCAATCACCGGCAAGGGTGTCCAGGTCGGGCACAACGTCAGCCATGCCAACAACAAGACCAAGCGGCGCTTTCTGCCCAATCTGCAGCAGATTTCGGTCTTGTCGGATGTGCTCGGGCCGATCCGGCTACGGATTACCGCGGCGGCGATCCGCACGATCGAGCATAAGGGCGGCTTCGACGCCTTTCTGCGGGATACGCCTAACCGCAAGCTGACGCCGGAGATCCGCCGCCTGAAACGCCGGGTCGAGGCGGCGGCGGCGCGCCAAAGCGGGTAAGCCCGGCCCGGTGCGGCCCCGTTGCGGGCTTTCGCCCGGGGACGGATGCGGGGTCGCCGATTTCTGCCGGCGCTGGCTTTACCGCTGTGCTGTTCCCCGCTGCTGCCGGCCAAGCGGACATCCACTACGAGACGACGATTACCGGCGCCGGCGACAGCGATCTCGCCGATTTGTTGGACAAAGTTTCCGAGCTGAAGACGCTCGAGAATCGTCCGCCGGCCTCCGAGGAAGCGTTGCGGCGCCGCGCCGACCGTGATCTCGGCCGGCTCGCCGACGCCGCGCGCAGCCTTGGCTATTGGGATGCCCTGTTCAATTACGACCTCGATACTGCCGCGCAGCCGCAAAAGGTCACGGTCAAGGTCGTGCCGGGGCCGCTCTACCACGTCGCCACGGTCGCGGTGCTCGGCCCCGACGGTCAGCCGCTGGCGCTCCCGCCGACTGCCGGGCCGCTGCCGCTGAAACCCGGCGATCCGGCGCAGCACTGCCCCGGTGGTGGCGGCGCAAGCGGCGCTGGTGAGCGCGTTCGGCGCCAGCGGCCACCCCTTTGCCAAAGTTGAGAGCCGGCAGGTCGTGATCGACCACCGCAACCACACGATGGAGGTGACCTATAAGCTCGCGCCCGGCCCGGCGATGCGCTTTGGCGGCGTTTCGATCAGGGGATTGAAAACCCTCGATCCCGGCTATGTCGAGCGCCGGCTGCGCTGGCAGCGTGGCGAGGCTTACGACGCGGCCAAGGTCGAGGAGACGCGCCGCGCGCTGATCGAGACCGGCCTGTTCAGCACGGTGCAGATCACGCCCGCGGCGGAGCCGGACCAGCCGGGAAGCGCTCAAATGACGATCGACGTTACCGAACGTCCGCATCGAACGATCGGCGCCGGGGTCGGCTACAACACCAGCCAGGGCGCGGCCGCCCGGGTATTCTGGGAAAACCGCAACCTGTTCGGCAATGCGGAATATCTAAAGCTGTCTGCCACCGGCGGCCAGCAGGTCTATGGCGTCAACGCGAATTTCCGCCGTCCGGATTTTCTCTTAGCCGACCAGGATTTTCTGGCGACTGCCGAGATCGCCGACGACACGCCGGTCGCCTATCACAGCCGCCGCGCGCTCGCCACGGCGGGGTTGGAACGCCGTTTCGGCCGATTACTGACCGGCGGCGTGTTGCTCGAGGCCGAGGAGGCCAATGTCGAGCAGCTCGCCAATGTCTCGACTAACACCTCGGCGCAGCGCACCCAGCGTTACACGCTGTTCGGCGTCCCGGCCTATGTGAAGCTCGACACCACCGACAATCTGTTGAGCCCGACCCGCGGCTGGCGCGCCCAGCTTTCGGTCACGCCGGCCCATATTTTTTCGAGCCCGAGCCTGACCTACGTGACCAGCCTGCTATCGGCCAGCACCTATTGGAAGGTCGATGCCGATGGGCGAGCAATCCTCGCCGGCAGAGCGGCGCTCGGTTCGCTTGACGGCGCCCCGCTGTCTCCGCTCCCGGCCGACCAGCGGATCTATGTCGGCGGCGGCGGGACGATCCGTCCCTACGGCTATCAGATGGCCGGGCCGCTCGCCCCCAACAACGACCCGATCGGCGGCAGGTCGAGCCTGGTGCTGAACTTCGAATCCCGCATCAAGGTGACCGACACAATCGGTGTGGTCCCGTTCGTCGATGCCGGCAGCTATTACGAGAACAGCGTGCCGCAGCTCGGTCAGCGTCTGTTCTACGGGGTCGGGCTGGGCCTGCGCTACTACACCCCGTTTGGTCCGCTGCGGCTCGATCTGGCGACCCCGCTCTACAAGCGCAACGCCAATTCGTGGGTCCAGGTCTATGTCAGCCTCGGCGAGGCGTTCTGATGCGTGCTGCTGCCCGCTGGCTCGCGATCGCCATCGCCGTACCGCTCGCTCTGGTGCTGGCGGCGTTCGGCTTGCTGCAGACCCGGATAGGCCAGGATTGGCTGGCGGCCGCCGTTGCGCGGGCGGCAAGCAGTCCGGGTTTTTCGCTGACCATCGAGGGGCTGCGCGGGACGGTGCCGTTGCGGATGACGGCGGCTCGCATCGAGGTCGGCGACGACAAGGGCATGTGGCTGAGTTTGCGCAATGTCGCCCTCGATCTCGCGCCGGCGGAGCTGCTCAGCGGCAAGGTGCATGTCCGGTCGCTCGATATTGCCGACGTAGATATGCGGCGCTCGTCATCGCCGAGGTCATCGGAGCCGCTCTCGCAATCTCTTCGCGTGCCGCATCTCCCGGTCGCTGTCGTGCTCGACCGGCTCACGATCACCCGCCTCACGCTGATGCCCGCGGTGTTGGGCGAGAAGGTGGTCGCCACGATAAAGGGGAGCGCCGCGGTCGAGAGCGGAACCGCGCGTGCCGACCTCGATCTGCACCGCACCGACGGTTTTCCCGGAAATATCGCAGTGCAGATGGCGCTGACCGGATCCAATCCGGTGCTCGATCTGCAAATCAAAGCGGAGGACCCGACCGGGGTCCTGCTCGACCATTGGGCCAGGCGGACGGACCGCCTGCCGCTCGCCCTGACGCTCGACGGCAAAGGACCAGTGGCGGATTGGCATGGCCAGCTGGCCGCGTCGGCGGGCGCGGTTGCTCATGTTGACGCCGAGATAACGCTCGGCGTCGGCTCTCAGACCGTCCTCGGGATTTCCGGGACTGCCGCATTGGCGGCGCTGCTGCCGGCCGATCTCGCATCGGCCGTCGGCGACCGGGCAACTTTTTCGTTTCACACGGAATTTGGCAGACCGGGCGTCAGCCGGCTGGCGATCGGCGTTGCTGCCGGCACCCTCAGCCGGCAACTCATCCTTTGACCGGTCCAATGGGGCCATCGCGGCACATCTGCGTGCGGATGTCCCGAACCTCGCCCTGCTGTCGGGCCTAGTGCGAACCCCGCTCCATGGTTCGGCGACGCTCGATGTCGGGATCACCTGGAGGCAACACCGCCCGGTTGCGAAGGCGGATCTGTCGGGAACCGGGATCGGAGTTTCCGGTTCCGCGGCGGAGCGGGTCGAGGTGCATGTCTCGGCAACCCCCACGGGTCCTCTCGATAACGCCGCAACGCGGATCGCCGTCGCGGCAAATGGCCGGATCGAAGGACTAGCACTCCCCGAGAGGGCGGCGCTGATGACCGGGCTCGGGCGGGGCATCGACTGGTCGCTCGCCGCCGACACCGACCGAGAGCTAACGACTGTCGATCTGACCCGGCTCTCTGCCCGGGGCGGCGGCATCGATCTGACCGGATCGGGCCGTCTTGCGACCGCCGGCCAAACCGTTGCCGGACATGTCGATTTTGCCGGGTCGGCGAGTGGAATGCGGACCGGGATCGCGGCTATCGACGCGCTGATCGGGAACAAAGCCGCATTCGCCGGAACGGTTCGTCGCGATGCGGCGGGGGCCGTCACGCTCGACCATGTTGCACTGGCGGCGGTTGCGGCAAAGCTTTCCGGAGACGCGCGTTTCGATCCCGTCTCGGATGTTCTGGCTGGGTCGCTGAACCTCGATGTGCCGCAGCTGAAGCCGCTCTCCACCGCGCTGGGCGCCGCAATCGCCGGCACGGTTTCAGCGAAGCTGAAGGCACAGGGGCCACTTGATCGGTTGCAGCTGCAAGGCGAGGTCGAGGGTAGCGGCATCACCGCTGGCGGAGCGACGATCGATCGCTTCCAACTCACCAGCGAGGTCGCCGATCTGTCTCAGCGCCAAGGCGGTGATCGACGGCACGTTTCGCGGGCTCGGCCTCGACGGCAGTCTGGCACTGGCGGCAGAACTGAGCGGCAATTCCGAGCTGGCGGTTCCGCGTCTGCGCGTGCAGGCGGCGGACAGCACGGTCGAGGGCAACCTGCGCGTCATGCTCGCTACTGGTATGGTCCAGGGCGCGTTGACCGCGCGATTGGCCGATCTCTCGCGCTGGTCAAGGCTTGCCGGAACTCCGCTCGGCGGCAGCCTCGATCTGAGCGCCAGGCTTGCCGCGGCGGGAGGCGGGCAGGGTCTCGATCTCACCGCGACCGGAACCCGGCTCGCGGCTGGCGCCAACCGAGCGCGCATCGAGATCGGCAACCTTGCCCTGACCGCGCGGCTGGCCGACATTTGGCGCACGCCGTCGGGTTCGGGGCGACTGTCGCTGAACGCGGCGCATTTCGGCGCCGGAGATTTCACGACTGCTGCCGCGAGCTTCACCAGCCCGCGCCCCGGCCGCTTTGCCTTCCAGGGCAATGCTGACGGCCACCCGCTAACGATGACCTTCGCCGGGGAAGGCGGGCTCGTCCCGGGCGGCGCCGAACTGCGCCTCTCCCGGCTCGCCGGATCGCTCGCCACCGAGCCATTCCGGTTGGGGCAGCCGCTCGACCTGTCGCGCCGCGGCGCTGATCTCGGCTTTTCCGGTCTTGATCTGCGGCTCGGCGCCGGCCGGATCACCGGCAACGGCGCGATCAGAGGCGAAGCGCTGGCGTTGGCGATGAACGCCGCCGATCTGCCGCTCCCTACCGGCGCGCGGCTGATGGGCTACCCGGGTGTGCACGGCGCCCTGTCGGCGACCGCGAGTTTGAGCGGAACCTTACGCGCGCCGCGGGGCCATATCGTTGTGAATGCGCAGGCGCTGTCGCTTGCCGTGTCGCGGCACGCGCGGGCGCCTCGCCTCGGGCTGACGGCAACGGGTGATTGGAACGGCCGGACGGTCGATGTGCAAGGCCGAGTGACCGGGCTCGAAGGCGATCGGGTGGCCTTCACCGGCTCGCTGCCTCTGCTGCTGACCCCGGCCCCGCTCGGTCTGTCGGTGCCGCCGCAGGGTCCGCTTGCGCTGCGGCTTCAAGGCGGCGGCGACCTGGGTCATCTCGCCGATCTGTTGCCGTTGGGCGAGGATCGGCTGAGCGGGCGTTTCGCGGCCGATGTCGCGGTCGGCGGCACGGTCGCCTCGCCGGCTGCGAGCGGCCAGCTGAGGCTCACCGACGCGCGCTATGAAAATTTCGCGACCGGCGCGGTGCTGACCAACATCGCGGCCGATCTGGTCGGCGACCGCGATCGCTTTGCATTGACTTCGTTCTCGGGCGGTGACGGCGCCGGCGGGACCGTCAAGGCGCAGGGCGGCCTGATGCTCCAGCGGCGCCGCCGGGCCGACCGCCCAATTATCAGCGACGCTCGCCAATTTTCGCGTCGCGGTGCGCGACGAAGCGTTGGTCACGGCGAGCGGAACCATATCGGTCAACGGCCCGCTGACGACGCCGAAGGTGACGGCCGCGCTGACTGTCGATCGTGCCGAGGTCAATCTGCCGGACAGTCTGCCGCCGAGCGTCGTCGTCATCCACGTCACCGAGATCGGCGGTCGCACCGGAAAACGCCCGGCTCCGGTCGAAGAGGCGCCGGCGCTGCCTGCGGCGCTCGACATCGCCGTCAGCCTGCCCGGCCCCGTTCTGGTGCGCGGCCACGGCCTCGACAGCCAGTGGCACGGCCGGCTCAATATCACCGGGACGACCGACGCGCCCAAGATCACCGGAAACTTGGTTGCCGACCGCGGCAGTGTCGACCTGTTCGGCAAGAGCTTCGTGCTGACCCGCGGCAGAATCACGTTCGACGGCGGCGCCAAGCTCGATCCGGTTCTCGATATTGTCGCCCAAGTCAGTGCGGCTGACATCACCGCGCAAATAAACATCGACGGCTTGGCATCAGCGCCAAAGATCACACTGAGCTCGACCCCGCCGGTGCCGCAGGACGAGATCCTGTCCCGCGTCTTGTTTGGCCAGGGAGTCGGGCAAATCAACGCCGGCCAGGGCGTGCAGCTCGCCCAGGCCGCCGCCACCCTGGCTGGTGGCGGTCCCGGCGTGCTCGACCGGCTGCGCGGCAAGCTGGGCCTCGACTGGCTCCGTTTCGGCCAGGGTCCGGCCGGCGCGGCGAGCCCGATCTTGAACCCGAGCGTGGTCACCCCGACCACTTCGAGCGCTGCCGCGGTCAGCGCCGGGAAATATGTGATGCCCGGGGTCTCGGTCGGGGTGACCCAAGGGCGTCTCGCCGCCGACCAGCAAGGTAACCGTCGAGATCGAACTCGGGCATCACGTGACCGTCGACACCGAGGCCGGCCAAAACGGCGGAACCGGCATCGGGCTCAACTACAACTACGATTACTGAGCGACTGTCCGCCGATCACATCGCCGTGACGCGCGCCCGCCGCGTCTTTCTCTGAACGCAGCGCATCCGTATCCTCGCCGCAGCCAATTGGGCGCAGGGAGGGATCAAATGGACGTCATCGAAGGCGAATTGGAGGGGTTTGTCGCGCGCTCGCAATGGACGCGGCGCGGGTTTGTCATGACTTCGCTCGCGACTGGTTTTGCACTGTCGGTGCAGCCGGTGTCGGCACAGACGATCCACACCGACGCGACCGGGCTGGAGGCCGGCGAGGTCAAGGTTCCGGTCGCCGACGGCTCGATCCCGGCCTATCGGGCGATGCCGGACACGGGTGGACCCTTTCCGACCGTGCTCGTCGTCCACGAGATCTTCGGGCGTGCACGAGCACATCCAGGACATCTGCCGGCGCCTCGCCAAGCTCGGCTATTACGCGATCGCGCCCGAACTCTACGCCCGCGAGGGCAATGCGGCGCAAAATCACCGACATGCAAGGAGATGATCACAAACGATTGTCGCCAAGGTGCCGGACGATCAGGCGCTGTCGGATCTCGATGCCACCCTGGTCTACGCCAAGGAATCCGGCAAAGCCGATCTCTCCAAGCTCGCGGTCACCGGGTTCTGCTGGGGAGGCCGGATCACTTGGCTCTACGCGGCGCACCAGCCAGAGCTGAAGGCAGCGGTCGCCTGGTACGGCATCGATCGTGCCACATTCCGAGCTAACGCCCAACAACCCGCTCGACATCATCCCGGACCTGAAATGCCCGGTGCTCGGCCTTTATGGCGGCGCCGATAAGAGCATTCCGCGCGAATTGATCGATAAGCGCCAAGCGGCATGCAAGGCTGCCGGCAAGACCTGCGACTTTGTCGTCTACCCGGATGCGCCGCACGGCTTCAACGCCGACTACCGGCCGAGCTATCGCCGCGACGCCGCCAAGGACGGCTGGGCCAGAATGCTTGCCTGGTTCAAGGACCACGGCGTCGGCTGACGCGCTGTCCGGCTGCTACAGCCGGGCGAGCACGGTTTCCTTGAAGCGGCGCATCTCGGCGAGCGAGGCTTCGGGCTCGGGGCGCTCGAAATCGATGTCGACGGCGCTGACGCCGAGGTCGCGCAATGCCCGCAAATCGGCGACGATGTCGGCGGTGCTGCCGGAAAACAGCCGGCGCTCGCCGTCCGACGCCTTGTCCGGCACCGCCTCGCCATACCGCTTGATCCGATAGGTCAGCGCGACCTTGGCCGGGTCGCGGCCGGCCTGCTGCGGCAAAGCGGCGCAGCCGTGCGACGCCGGCCCGGTAGCGCGGCAGGGTGTCGAGCAGATGCTTGTTGTTGCTGCCGATCGGGTACCAGGCGTCGCCGAGTCGCGCGGCGCGGCGCAGGGCCGGCCCGCTTTCGCCGCCGACCCAGATCGGCGGGTATGGTTTTTGCACCGGTTTGGGTTCGAACAAGACTTCGTCGAACTTGACCCAATTGCCGTCGAAGCGCGGCGCTTCCTCGGTCCACAAAGTCCGAAAAGCGCGGATGTATTCGTCGGTGACCGCGCCGCGCGCGGCAAAAGGGGTCACCGCCACCGCGTCGAATTCCGCCTCGAGCCAGCCGGCGCCGATGCCGACGGTAAGCCGGCCACCCGACAATACGTCGATCGTCGCCAGCATCTTCGCGGCCAGCACGGCCGGCCGATAGGGAACCACCATGACCGCGAGCACCAGCCGGATATGCTGAGGTCTTGGCGGCGATATAGGCCGCCGCCGTCAATTGGTCGTGCCGGTTCTGCGGCCCTTCGGTAAAGAATTCGCCGCTCTCGGAATAGGGGTAGCCCGGCACCTTGAGGTTCGGCAGCAGAATGTGGTCGGTCAGGGTCAGGTAGTCGTAGCCCATCGCCTCGCCCTCTTGCGCGATCCGGGTCACGATCTCCGGCGCCGACATCGGGCCGCTGATCGGCAGGTTGAAGCCAATCTGCATGCTCTTCCCCCTGGTGGGCTTGTGGGCACAGAATAGCCTGGACGGCCAGAGAATAAGGGGATCATTCGATGCAGCTGGGATTTGTCGGCACCGGCACGATGGGGACGCCGATCGCGGGCTGTCTGGTCGACGCCGGCCATCAGCTGAGCGTCTACGATGTCCGGCCCGAAGCAACAGCCGCGCTTGCCGAGCGGGGCGCGGCCGTCGCCGCCCATCCCCGCGCGGTAGCCGAGCGCAGCGAAGTCGTGTTCACTTCGTTGCCCGGCCCCGACCAAATGGAGCCCGCCGTGCTCGATCCGGCGACCGGCATCCTGGCCGGGTTGCGCGCCGGCGGCGTCTACATCGATCTGACCACCAACGCTCCCGCGGTGGCGCGCCGGGTGGCCGAGGCCTGCCGCGCCAAGGGGGTCGACATGCTCGATGCGCCGGTCAGCGGGCGCCCGCCGAGGATGACGGTCATGGTCGGCGGCGACGAAACGGTCTTCGCCCAATGTCGGCCGCTGTTCGAAGCGATCGCCCGCAACATCTTCTATGTCGGCGCTGCGGGCGCCGGCTGCATCGCCAAGCTCGTCACCCAATACCTCGGCTACACCAACTTCATCGCCGCACTCGAAGGGCTGCTGATCGGCGCCAAGGCCGGGGTCGATCCCGGCGTGCTGGCCCGGATCGTGCCGTTCAGCGCCGGGGCCAGCCGCACCTTCGACAACATCCCGCGCTCGGTGCTGTCCGGCGCCTTCACCGCCGGCGGCACCCTCGACATCGTCGCCAAGGATCTGCATCTCGCCTGCGAGCTGGCGCGTGACGTCGCCGCACCCGGAAATCTCGGTCTCCTCGCGCACGATGTCTTCCACCGCGCCCAGGCCCAGGGCTGGGGACAGGACGGTTTCCCGATCGCCGCTCGCATCCTTGAGGCGATGGCCGGCCGCGAGCTGCGCTCGCAAACCGGGCAGAATGCGGTAAGCTACCAAGCGGACGATCCGAGACGAGGAGGGCGGTACATGACGACGGCGCGCACGCAAGGGTATCGGCCGGGTCTCGTCGACATGGCGACCGGACAGATCAGCCGCGAGATCTTTCGTCAACGAGGAGATCTATCGCGAGGAACTGGAGCGGGTCTTCGCCCGCGCCTGGCTGTTTGTCGGTCACGAAAGCCAGATCCCGAACCCCGGCGATTTCTTCGTCTCCGGCATGGGCGAGGAATCGGTGATCCTGTGCCGCGACCGGGCCGGCGAGATCCACGTGTTCCTGAATTCGTGCCGGCACCGCGGCATGAAGGTGTGCCGCTACGACGAGGGCAACACGCCGGTCTTCACCTGCCCCTATCACGGCTGGAGCTACGGCACCGACGGCAGGCTGGTCGGCGTCCCCTATTTCCGCGAGGCCTATCATTCGACAGCTCGACCGCTCGCAATGGGGTTTGGTCGAGGTCGCGCAATTGTGCAACTACAAGGGCGGCATCTGGGCCAATTGGGACCCGGCGGCGCCGTCCTTTACCGAATATCTCGGCGATTTCACCCATTATCTCGACCAGACTTTCGATGGCTGGGACGGCAGCGACGGCGGCGCCGAGATCCTGGGCGGCATCCAGAAATGGCGGGTGCCGTGCAACTGGAAATTTCCGGCCGAGAATTTCAGCGGCGACAGCTATCACAACATCAGCCACCGCTCGGTCGACCTCGTCGGGGTCGGCCCTTCGGGCAGCGGCCGGCGCGACATGCCGGAACTGAAGCTGGCGCGCAAGCTGCACATTGCCGTCCCGGAGCGCGGGCATCAGACGACCGGCTACCTGTTGCCGCAGACCGTGTCGCTACCGCCCGCCTACCAGCACTCCTCGGTCGTTGCCGATTATTTCCGCGAATGCGAAGTGGCGCGCCACCGCCGGCGCGGCGAGTGGGGACGCCTGATCACCCTGGTCGGCGAGGTGTTCCCGAGCATGGCCTTTCTCGCCCGCCAGCCGCGCACGATCGCCGTGTGGCACCCGCGCGGGCCGCACGAAACCGAGGTGTGGCGCTGGTTTCTGGTCGACAAGGCGGCGCCCGACGAGGTCAAGGATTTCCTGCGCGACTATTACATCCGCTATTCGGGCCCGGCCGGCATGACCGAGCAGGACGATATGGAGAACTGGAACTACGCCCACGCCGCCAGCCGCGGCACGATCGCCCGCCGTTTCCCTTACAATTACCAGCAGGGCCTCGGCAGCGAAATCGAGAATTACGAGTGGGAGGGGTTCCGCCTGCCGGGGACCGTCGTTGATCTGACCCAGGCCAATTCGAGCGAGCACAATCTGCGCAATTTGTACCGACGCTGGGCCCAGTTCATGGAAGCCGACAGCTGGGCCGATTTGATGGTCCGCCCCCGCCCCACCGCCGGCATCCCCGAAGCCGCCGAGTAATGTTGCTGTGAGTTGAGTTCACTCCGCGGCAATTGGGCGCGACGTTATTGGCGTGGCCCTGAATTGGCTCGCTGCCCCCTTTGGTTGCGACGACTAATCTCGATTTGCTCGGTCAGGAGCGGTCCCAATAGGTCCAAGGTGGGTTGATCCCATATGCAACTCTCTCGCTACCCGCGGGAAATGCCGTCGGACTTGGCGTCGGCGTCGAGCGCTTCTGCCCGCTCTCTGACCGCCGACTCGTCGACGCGGGCGATCCACAACGCCGGATCGTCCCATCGTGCGATCCGGTCCCGTACCTGGCCGAGAAGTCGTCCCGCCGTGACACTGCCTTCCACAAAGGCGCGGCGCAGCGTGGCGATTTCGAGCCCGGCGGCAGTAGAAATGGCAGAAGAGACGGGCATCGCTCGGTCCTGTCTGGCATGCTGTTTGAATGCGTGGCCTGTGGGTAAACCTTGCCCGCAGCTACCGCTTTCGGCAACAGAGGTACGGCAATGGATCCAATTTATGTCGCAGCCGATCCTTATCCGTGGCCTTATGACGGCGATTTGCGGCCGGCCAACACCGCTCTCGTCATCATCGACATGCAAACCGATTTCTGCGGCATCGGCGGCTATGTCGACCGCATGGGCTACGATCTGTCACTGACCCGCGCGCCGATCGGGCCGATCGCGGCGGTGCTGGCGGCGATGCGCCACAACGGCTATCACATCTTCTACACGCGCGAAGGCCACCGGCCCGACCTCGCCGATCTGCCGGCCAACAAGCGCTGGCGCTCGCGCCGGATCGGCGCCGGCATCGGCGATCCCGGCCCGTGCGGCCGCATTCTGGTGCGCGGCGAGCCGGGTTGGGAAATCATCCCCGAACTCGCGCCCGTTGACGGCGAATCAATTATCGACAAGCCCGGCAAAGGAAGCTTTTTCGCCACCGACTTCGAATTGATGTTGCGCCTGCGCGGCGTCGCTAATTTGGTGCTGACCGGGATCACCACCGATGTCTGCGTGCACACGACGATGCGCGAGGCCAACGACCGCGGCTTCGAATGCCTTTTGCTCGAAGATTGCTGCGGCGCCACCGACCGCTCCAACCACGAGGCCGCAATCAAAATGATCAAGATGCAAGGCGGCGTCTTCGGCGCCGTCGCCAATTCACACGCACTGATGGCGGTGATCGGCTAATCGGCGCCGGAACACAAACTCACGCCCGAAGTCCGGGTCGCTCGGTCGGGCCCGCTTCCCGATAAACGCCCCAGCGGACTGCGGGGTCGGCGGGACTGACCCGTCGCGGCGACCTTGGCCGCCCGGATCAGATCGCAGCGATGGTGCGCTTTCTGATCGGGCCCGAGCCCGCTACCATGATCGGACAAACGCAGGAGGCCAGTTGCCATGATCATTGATTGCCACGGCCACTACACCACCGCCCCGCGTCAGCACGAGGGCTGGCGCACCGAGCAGATCGAGGCGCACGCGGCCGGCAAGCCGCCGCCGCCGCGCCCGACGATCGCCGACGACGAGATCCGCCAGTCGATCGAGGGCGGCCAGCTCAAGGTGCAGCGCGAGCGCGGCACCGATTTGACGATCTTCTCGCCGCGCGCCGCCGGCATGGGCCACCACCTCGGCGATGCAAGGACCAGCGAAGCCTGGGCCAGCGCCTGCAACGAGCTGATCCACCGCGTCTGCTCGCTGTTCCCGCGTAACTTCATCGGTGTGGGGATGCTGCCGCAGAGTGCGCGCGTCTCGCCGCAGAACTGCCTCGCCGAGATCGACCGCTGCGTCAATGAATACGGGTTTGTCGGCGTCAATCTGAACCCCGATCCGTCCGGCGGGCACTGGCAGGACCCGCCGCTTTCGGACCATTACTGGTATCCGGTCTACGAGAAGATGGTCGAGTACGACATTCCGGCGATGATCCACGTCAGCGCGTCGTGCAACCCGACCCATCACACGACCGGCGCGCACTACCTCAACGGCGACACCGCCGGCTTCAACCAGCTGATGAATTCCTCCGTGTTCAAGGATTTCCCGACCATCAAATTCATCATCCCGCATGGCGGCGGCGCCGTTCCGTATCACTGGGGGCGCTACCGTGGACTGGCGCAGGACGCCAAGCTCGGGCTGCTGTCCGACCTCATGTTGAAGAACGTCTTCTTCGACACCTGCGTCTATCACCTGCCCGGCCAGGAATTGCTGGCAAGGGTCATCCCGGTCGACAACATCCTGTTCGCCTCGGAAATGATCGGCGCGGTGCGCGGCATCGATCCGGAAACCGGTCACCATTACGACGACACCAAGCGCTATATCGACCAGCTGCCACTTGTCGGCGGCGGACAAGGCGAAAATCTTCGAAGGCAATGCGCGCCGCGTCTACGGCCGCCTGTCTGCGGGCGATCGAGCAAGCAGTCCGCGAGATGACCATGCCGAAGGAAAACAGCCCCGAGCCGGGCAGCCGCTGGGATGTGCTGACCAAAACCGGCGCCGGTACGCCGATGGGCGAGCTGTTGCGCCGCTATTGGTGGCCGATCGCCGGCGCCAGCGAGCTGGAGCGGCCCGGCACATTGCCGGTGCGGCTGATGGGCGAGGATCTCGTCCTCTACAAGGACCTTGGCGGCAAATACGGCCTGCTCGACCGCCATTGCCGGCACCGCCGCGCCGACCTCAGCTACGGCTATGTCGAGAAATGCGGGCTGCGCTGCAATTATCACGGCTGGCTCTACGACGCCGACGGCAGCTGCCTGGCGCAGCCCTATGAGGACATCGCGCATCCCGACGCGCGCCTGCGCGACGAAATCCGCATCAAGGCCTATCCGGTCGAGGAACTGGGCGGGCTGTTATGGGCTTATCTCGGTCCCGAGCCGCGCCCGCTCGTGCCCGATTGGGAATTCTTCTCGTGGAAGAACGGCTTCCGCCAGATCGTCAAGGCCGAAATTCCGTGCAGCTGGTTCCAGTGCCAGGAAAACTCGATCGACCCGGTGCATTTCGAATGGACCCATTCGAACTGGAGCGTGCGTCTCGCGGGCGCCGAACGGCCCCTACACGGCGCAGCACGTCAAGGTCGATTTCAGCGAGTTCGACTACGGCTTCCAGTACAAACGCATCCGCACCGATACCAGCGACAGGGACCGGTTGTGGACGGTCGGCCGCGTCTGCCTGTGGCCGAACGGGTTGTTCACCGGCAATCATGTCGAGTTCCGCGTGCCGATAGATGACGAGAACACGCTCAGCGTCATGTATCATTTCAGCCGCGTGCCCAGGGAACGCGAGCCTTATGTGCAGAACAGCATCCCGACCTGGCAGGGGCCGATCGCCGATCCCGACGACCGGGCGCTGGATCACCAGCCATGTGATGAACCAGGATTTCGTGACCTGGGTCGGGCAGGGCCGCATCGCCGACCGCTCGCAGGAGTACCTCGCCCCGAGCGACCGCGGCATCGTGATGATCCGCCGCCGCTTCCTGAACGATATCGAGGCGGTCAACGACGGGCGCGACCCGAAGGCGGTGATCCGCGACCCGGCGGCCAACCGCGCGATTGCACTGCCGGTCGCCGAGCGCGAGGCCTTCATCGAGGGCTTCACCCGCGCCGAGATCATGGGCAACCCGCTCGCCCGCCGCGGCTTGCAGGGCTACATCTTCCAGACCGGGCAACCCGCCGAGGTGCGCGCGGCGTTTCTGGCGGCGATGGGCTTCAGCGAAGCGGAAGCAACCGCCGACCCACGGCCCTTCGACCCGCTGGCCCCCGCCGCGCGCTGACCTCGCCGCCACCCAGCGGAAGCGGGTGGGGGTAGATGCATAGGGATATCTGCGATCATTGCAGTCGTTTCGAGTCCCAATAAGCGATAATCGCTTGCATGCGGCGCTGGACGACTGATATTTTGCGGCATGACTCCGCAAGAGATGATCGCCTTTCGCGCCCGGATGGGCTGGGACCGTGCCGAACTCGCGCGCCGGCTCGAGATCAGCGTCTCGCGGCTGGCCGATTACGAGCTCGGCCATACCCGAGGCAAGAAACAACAGAAGGCGCCGATCCCCAGACTGGTCGAGCTCGCCTGCGCCTGGCTCGGCGAGCATGAAGGTAAGAACCGCGCCCTGACCCCGGCTGAGCGGGCCGCATTGTGGCGCGATACGTCATACTTGCCCGCGATTGACGCCGTGGTCGACGATAGCCGGGACGCGCTGTACGACCCGCCACGCGGGCTGTGAGCGTTCTTGTCGATACCAATGTGCTGCTGCGACGGATCGAGCCGCTGCACGACTATCATCGCCACGCCGTGGACGCCGCCGCCAGACTGGTCGAGAGCGCCGAGCCGGTTCATGTAACGCCGCAAAACATTGCCGAATTCTGGGCGGTGGCCACACGGCCGGTAGCGCGGAACGGCCTCGGTCTCCCGCCGGCTACCGCGACCGTCGAGATCGACCGAATTGAACGGGTGTTCGCGGTGTTGCCCGACGAGCCGGCAATCTATGCTGTATGGAAACGCCTCGTGATGACCCACGAGGTGATCGGCAGCCAAGTCTATGACGCTCGTCTTGTCGCGGCGATGACGGTACACGGGGTTGGTCGCATTCTCACCTTCAACGCGGCGGATTTCAGCCGTTATCCGATCGAGATATTGGACCCGGCGGCAAGTGTCGTAGCCGGCGTGCCCTACTCCCGCTTAAAACACCCCGCCTGTTGATGTAGTCTCGAACGCCCGGCTTCGCTGCCGTCGGCCGGCGCGACAAATTAACCGACAGGGAGAACAAGACCATGACAGACCTGCGCGTCATCACCACCGACGGCACGGATGCGATCCTCGAAGAAGCGGCGGTGCAGAAGTTTGCCGACAGCCTGCGCGGGCGGCTGCTGCACCCCGGCGATGGCGGCTATGACGACGCGCGCAAAGTCTGGAACGGCATGATCGACCGTCGCCCGGCGTTGATCGCGCGCTGCGCCGGACCCGCCGATGTCATGGCTTCGGTGCGGTTTGCCCGCGACCATAGTCTGCTGGTCTCGGTCAAAGGTGGCGGCCACAACATCACCGGGAACGCCGTCTGCGAGGGCGGGCTGATGATCGACCTGTCGGCGATGAAGAGCGTCAGGGTCGACCCGGTCAACGCACAGCGCGGGCCGAGGCAGGCCTGACCTGGGGCGAATACAACCGCGAAACCCAGGCCTTTGGCCTGGCCAGCACCGGCGGCGTCGTGTCGACGACCGGCATCGCCGGGCTGACCTTGGGTGGCGGGCTCGGCTGGCTGATGGGCAAGCACGGGCTCAGCTGCGACAACCTGCTTTCGGCCGACATCGTCACCGCCGACGGGAAGCTGCTGACCGCCAGCGCCGATCAGCACCCGGACCTGTTCTGGGGCCTGCGCGGCGGCGGCGGCAATTTTGGCGTCGTCACCTCGTTCGAGTACAAGCTTCACCCGGTCGGGCCGGTGCTCGCCGGAATGGTCATCCACCCGATGGCCGAGGCCAAAAAGGTGCTGCGCTTCTACCGCGATTTTGCCCGCAGCTGCCCCGACGAGATGCTCGCCGCCGCGGCGCTGATGACCTCGCCCGACGGCGCGCCGGTCGTCGTCATCATCGCCGCCTATATCGGGGATTTGGCGGCCGGGCGAGCGGCTGATCGCCCCGCTGCGAAAATTCGGGACGCCGCTGGCCGATACCATCGCCCCGACCTCCTATGTCGAGCTGAACACCTTGTTCGATGCGGCGGTGCCCTATGGCGGGGTGCAGCGGTACTGGAAATCGAGCTTCTTGAACGAGCTTGGCGACGAGCTCTTGGACATCATGATCGCGCGCTCGGCGAAGATGCTGTCGCCGATGTCGATGGTGCTGTATTTCCACATGCATGGTGCTGCGACCCGGGTCGATCGGAACGCGACCGCTTTCGGGCTGCGCCACGACCAGTGGGATTACGACGTGATCTCGCAATGGAATGATCCCGCCGAGACCGCCGGTCATATCCAATGGACCCGAGAGTATTGGACGGCAGTCGAGCCCTTCGCGACCGGTGAAGTGTATGTCAACCACCTCGACGCCGAGGAGGCCACGCGGATCAGGGCTGCCTATAGCGGCAACTACGATCGGCTCGTCGCGCTGAAGAACAAATACGACCCGACCAACCTGTTCCGCATGAACCAGAACATCAGGCCGACGGTCTGAGTGAGCGGCGGCGCGTAGATTATGCGGACGCCCGCGCCAGGGCCGGACGCGGCTCCCTGGCCTGGAAATGCGGGATTATCTGCTCGCCGAAGAGGCGAATGGTGTTGAGCACCTCCTGGTGCTGCGCCGGCCCGATGGCGCACAGCAAAAACACTTCCTCGATGCCGAGCGCTTCGTACATTTCGAGAAACCGGATGCAGTCCGCCGGCGTGCCGACGCAGAATTTCGTGCCTTGCTCACGCACCTGCTGGGGCGTGGGTTCCCCCGGATGCGGGCCGCTGGCGAGGCGCTGGTCGCGCGCGTAGTAGCCCTGATAATCCGGCGGCACGGTGGACGGATCATAGTCGCGCCACACCAGGCGGGCGCGCTCGCGTTGCTGCTCCAGGTACCAGCCGACAAGCTCGGTGCCGCGCTCGGCTACGACCTGCGGATCCTCATGGCAGTAGCCCGCCGTCATCAGCGCGGTCCGCGCGGCGGGCCTGGCCCCGTTGCCCGGGGCGGCGGTGTGCAGCGCGTCCTGATAAAGCGCCATCAGCTGCCCGACGCGGTCCGGGCCGCCTTCGCTGCCGAACAGCCCGCCCATCCCCAGGCTGCCGGTCAGCCGCGCCGTCTCGTCGCTGCCGCATGCCGACCACAGCGGCGGGTGCGGGCGTTGCACCGGCTTCGGCAGGACCTCCCGCCGCGGGATCTGGTAGTATTCCCCGTCATACGAGATCTCCTCTTGGGTCCAGATGCGCGGCAATACATCGGCAAATTCCTGCCACATGCCGCGCGTGTCCCGCAAATCCGACCCGTACGGGGTCAGCTGGTAGGGATAGCCGGTCCGGCCGAGGCCCACATCGACCCGCCCATGGCTCAGGATATCGAGTGTGGCCATGCGCGCCGCCACGTGCAGCGGATGGTGGATCGGGGCCAGGACCACGCCGACCCCGAGGCGGATACGGCTGGTGCGCTGGCTGACCGCCGCAAGGGTCAGGTCCGGAGCGCTGTTGTGCGACCACACCGGGCGGAAGTGATGTTCCGAGAACCACACGCTGGCAAAGCCCTGCTCCTCGGCATAGGGAATTTGCTCCAAGGCTTCGTGGATGCGTTGCGATTCACTGGACGGGGTCCAGGGTTTGGGAACCTGGATCTGGTAAAACAGGCCGATCCTCATCGGTTTTTCCTCCAATCGCCGGCCCATAGGGGCTCCGGACAACCAACAGCCATGGATTTCCTCATTCGATCACGTCCTTTGCGAACGCTAAGATGGAGGGCGGAACGGTAATTCCCAGCGCCTTTGCCGTCTTGAGATTGATGACCAGTTCCAACCTGGGCTGCATTTCAACCGGCAAATCGCCTGGGCTGGCGCCGTTGACGATTTTCGCCGCCAGCGCTGCGGCACGCCGCCATTGATAAGTCACATCGAGCCCATAGCTCATCAGCCCGCCGGCCTCGGCGGATTCTCGGAACCCGAACATCGTCGGAAGCCGCGCCGCGAGCGACAGTGCCGCAATCTGACGCGCGTTTGCGTTAAACAGCGAATCTTGCATCACCAAGATCGCCTCGACATGTTTCTCGACAAAGCTTCGAAACGCGCTTTCGAGTTCCGAAAGCTGACCTATCTCGGCGGGAACAAACTTCAGCGACCGGGCGACGGCGTCGCTTTGAACAAACCGCACCCCACCCCTGTTGGCGGGGTTGTTCACGTTGGCCAGGATTCCGATTCGCGTTCTGCCCGGGACCGTTTGCAGCAAAAGTTCGAGCTGCTTCGGCACGAGCCGGTCCACGCCCGAAAGCAATCCCGTCACATTGCCGCCGGGGTGAGCGATGCTCTGCACCAATCCGAAACCAACCGGATCGGCAATGAACACGCCGATTATCGGAATTTCTTTGGTGGCTCGCTTAGCCGCCAAAGTGAGCGGTGTGTCGCTGGTCAAGATTGCCCGCGGTTTGAGCCCGATCAATTCAGCCAAAAGCGCCGGTGCATGGGTCGCGTCGCTTCCAGTAGACCGCAGCGTAATCTCGTAGTCTCGGCCCATTACATAGCCAGCCTTCAGCATCCCTTGATCAAAGGCGCCGATATAACGCCGCATTGAATCTGGCGGCCGCGCCACTAACACCGCCAGGAGCGCGGCTTTGGAGGAGGCCTCGCAAACTTGGACCGAGGGCCATGCGTGTCCGGCCCACCCGAGCAGGGCGAGGACTTCACGCCGCCGCACCGCGAACCCTTGAGCAACCGCGCCTTGCGGTCGAGACGCCGGTATTGCCGCCTATGGCACCCGCGCCGACGATGGCAATCCTCTTGCCCATCATTCCTCTCATGGCGGCTCGTCCAATGATCCTAGTCTTCCAGGCCGGGAAATCATCGCATAATTGAGCAGCTCCTCACCGCGAGCGCCGCTCGCCGCCCCCGTTCCTTCGTGGCCACAGAGGCTCGATCCGCCGCCATGCCCGGTAGATCGGGCACATCCGAAACCTCGCGTTGCACAAACCGGGTTCGGCGTCGGCGCGGTCCCGACAAGAATACGCAAATCACCCGCCAAACCACCCCAATGTGTTGTCTAATTGGGGGATGCGCGGGCTTCTCGGCATCGCCGTCATCCTGCTGCTCGCCTGGGGGCTGAGTGAGGACCGCGCGCGCGTGCCGTGGCGCGTCGTCGTCGTGGGCGTGCTGCTGCAATTCACCCTCGCTGTGGTGTTTCTGAGATTCCCGCCGACCCGGGCGGCGTTTTTGTTGCTGAACCGGGCCGTCGAGGGGTTACAGAGCGCCACCGAGGCCGGTACCGGCTTTGTTTTCGGTTATCTGGGCGGCGGCCAATTGCCGTTTGCCGAAACCCGGCCCGGCGGCAGTTTTATCTTCGCCTTCCGCGCGCTCCCGCTGGTGCTGGTAATCAGCGCGCTCGCCACCCTGCTGTTCTACTGGGGCGTCCTGCAGCGCGTCGTGCAGGCGTTTGCCTGGATGCTGCGGCGCGCAATCGGGGTCGGCGGCCCGCTCGGCCTCGGCGCCGCGGTGCACATCTTTGTCGGCCATATCGAGGCGCCGCTGCTGATCCGTCCGTACTTGATGCGGCTCGCGCGCGGCGAGTTGTTTGCGCTGATGAGCTGCGGCATGGCCGGGATCGCCGGCACGGTCATGGTGCTCTATGCCACGCTGGTCGGCTCCGTCATTCCCAACGCGCTCGGCAATATTCTGATCGCCGCGGTGATCAGCACCCCTGCCGCACTCGCGGTCGCGGCGCTGATGGTGCCGTTCCGCCCCGACCCGTCAGCCGCGGCGCAGCTTGCCATTGATGACCCGCCGGTCAGCGCGATGGACGCGATCGCCAAGGGGACGCGCGACGGCATCGTGTTCCTGCTCAACATCACCGCGATGCTGGTCGTGACCATCGCACTGGTCAGCCTCGTCAACACCGCGCTCGGGCTGATGCCGGACCTCGCCGGCGCGCCGGTGACCTTGCAGCGCCTGTTCGCCTATGCCTTCCGTCCGATCATGTGGCTGATCGGCATTCCCGGCCCGGAGACCGCCACCGCGGCGGCGTTGATGGGCACCAAAACCGTGCTGAACGAGTTCATCGCCTATGTCGACCTCGCTCATCTGCCGCCCGATGCGCTGAGCGCGCGCTCGCGCCTGATCATGACCTACGCTCTGTGCGGCTTTGCCAATTTCGGCAGCCTCGGCATTCTGATCGGGGGTATGGGGGCGATGGTCCCTGAGCGGCGGGCCGAGATTGTCGCACTCGGCCTGCGCTCGATCCTGTCCGGCACGCTCGCCACCTGCATGAGCGGCGCCGTCGTCGGGATATTATGACCGCCCAGCGCTCGGCCCCGGCGCATCAACGGGGTCGGCCTCAGCACGCTGCCTGATCGAGAGCCGGTTGTGGCGACGCTTGGCGCGAAGGCGCTGGCCTCGATGTCGGTGACCGCATCGCCAAGCGAGGTCGACACGGCGTCGGCTGCGGCGTCGGCGATCGACAGCTGTTCCGGCTGAAGCGCCCAAAACCCGAGGATGAGCCGCGCCTGCGGCGCCCGCCGTCGCACCCGCCGCACGAGATGGCGGGCACGGGCCGGGGCGCTGGTGCTGAGCAGCGACAGACAGACGACAGCGGCGTCTTTAAGGGCGAATAAAGCACTGCCGTCGGTAAGCGCGTCGGCCGAAAACACTTGGGCGGCACAGCCTCGCAGATGCAGCAGATGGGCGAGCAATAGGGCTGCCGTCTCGTCCAACTCGTTGCGGCCCGCGATGCAGACGACCGATCCGCCCTCCAGCCCGATCCCCTTCCGTTCCGCCGCGGAGATCGGCCTCCGGAAGAGAATCCTCGAGCAAATTATCGAGCATTCTCGAAAACCCCTCCTTCAACCTCGCCCGCCGCTCGGCCGACAACGCGCCACGGTCGCTGTCGGCTTGCGCCCGCATCAGCACCGGGATCGCCACCGTGTCGAAAAACTCGGCGAGCGATGCCTCCTTGGCGAATTCTTCGGCCTGCTCGGTTGCCTCTTCAGGGTCATTGGCGAGCATGCGCTGATAGAACGTTTCCTCGGGGGTGAGCGCCGGCTCGTTGCCCAGCAGGACATCGAGGAAGCGCAGTTGCGGAACGTGCCGGCCGAGCACGACCACGCAGGCGGTCAGCGGCGTCGACAGCAGCAATCCAACCGGGCCCCATAGCCAGGTCCAAAAGACCGCCGCGACGATCACCGCAGCTCGAGGACAGACCGGTGCTGCCGCCATAGAGATGGGGTTCAACCAGATAGGCGATAATCAGCTCGACCCCGATGAAGAGAACAGCGGTCCATGCCACCAACCACCAGCCCGGATCGACGGCGATCGCCAGCGCCAGCGGGAAGCAGGCAGCGATGACAATGCCGAGGAACGGGATAAAGCGCAGCAGCACAACAAGAATGCCCCACAGCGCCGGGTTCGGGATTCCGATGACCGTCAGGCCGCAACCAATCAGCAGACCGGCCGCTGCGTTGACCGCGAGCTGCATCAGCAAATACCGGCTGACGCGCTGCGCCGCATCGTCCATTGCTTCAGTCGTCCGGTGCAGGTCGCCCACCCCGGCGAGACGGAGCAGCCGATCGCGCAAATCCTCGCGCTTCAGCAGAATTAAGATGACCAAAACGACGACCAGCCCGGCCGTCGCCAGCGGTTCGAGCAATGGCCCGACCACGCTCTTGGCGATCTCTAGCGGCGTCAGTTCGGGTTGCTGAATCTCGACCGGCAGGGGCTTGGCCGCCTCCACGCCGCCCGCACCGGCCTTCGGCGGAAGACCTGCCGACGGCGAGAGCTGGTTTTCCGAGCGGGTCAGCTCGGCGCGCAGCTGATGAAGCATCGTCGAAAAGCGCTCGATCGCGCCGCCGCCGGCGACGCGCGGTAAGGTATGTATCTTCGCCTCGATGTTGTACCGATAGTCCGGGAGCTTTGGCCCCAACGAGGACACTTCCTGGGTAAGGATGGCGACCAAGCCAAAGATCGCGACAAAGGCGACGAGTGCGGTGATGGCGACCGCAGCGACCCGGGCAGCCCCGATCCCCCGTAGCCAGCGGACCGCTGGCGCCAGCAAAAAGCTCAGCAGTACCGCCAAGGCGAACGGGACGAGGATTTCGCGGGCAAAATAAAGCACCGCGACGACCACGCCCGACACCAGGACAGTCAGTGTCCCCGACAGACTGGGTCCGCCGGTGTTTGCAGGGGCTTCGTCGATGGTCGGCGGCGGACGGTCCGCCATCGAGTCCCTTACGCTAGGAGCGCCTTCGGGTTGGCTCCTCAGGCGCGGTGAATCATGTAGGCGATACCGTACCCGATCGCGCCGGCAATCAGCAATGCCAGCATTGGCTGTTCGGCGGTGTTCCGGTTCACATACTCGCCGGCCCGCGCCCCTTGCCGGTAAGTCTCCGCCGCGGCGTCGCGGACGTGCTTGCCAGTCTCGATCGCTGCTCCCTGGATCGTATTGGCCGCCTCGACGGCAGCTGACCGCGCCCGGCCGGCCAGGTCGCTGAGAGAGCCCATTGCCGCCGTGGCGCCGTCTTTCGCGTCGTTCGCAGCGTCGCTCAACTGATCGCTAATCCGATTTTCATCCATAATCGTCCCCGCGCTTGCCTTTGATGACCCCATGCCATCGCGGGGTAAACGGCACGACGGCGAAAAGGCTCCGGATCCATCTGGGGCGGCATCATAGAAATTTTTTGTCGGAACGGACCGGCCGATCGACCTGTTGGCAATGCTAACTATCCACTGGAGAGAAATTCGCGATGGACAAGGATCGTATTGCCGGAGGAGTGAAGAAGGTCACGGAACCGTCAAGGAGAAGGTCGGCAGGGCGCTGGGCGACGCCAAGACCGCGGCCGAAGGCAAAAGAGAAAAGGATGAAGGGCGCGCTCAAGCCGCGATCGGCCACGTCAAGGACGCGGTTCGCGAGATCACCGGCAAAAAGTAGGATCAAGTCAGGCTTTGCGCCTCATACTTCCCATTTTCCTCCTTTGCTGTTGATCTGCGTCTTCCAGCTATCGCAGTACGGCGCATCATGGGGCTAATACCCTATGGGTGGCGATTGTCGTAGTCTGCTTTCACCATAGAATATGCAGGAGTTCGTAACATGGGCAGAGGCATTCTGCTGTGGATGCTGGGGATTCCGATCCCTGTCTTGATCCTTCTATACTTGTTTCACGTAATTTGAAACGGGAACCAAGAAAGACTTCGTACGTTGCTCATCACATGCGTTCTTCGGAAATGAGCGCATCTCACTATTGGAGGATTAAACGTGTATAAGCCCAATATGACCGCCGCGGTCGCGGCTCTGTTCATGGCTACAGCGCCGCTTGCCTACGCGCAACCCGCAGGGCACGACACTACGGTCGCCATGATCAGTTCCAGCGGCATTATTCAGCCCGATCAGGTTCGCGCCAGCAAGATGATCGGCAGTAGTGTCTACGACGTTCAGAACCGCGACATCGGCAAAGTCCAGGACGTGATCCTCGACCACGACGGCCGGGTGGCGGCAGTGGTCGTCGATGTCGGCACCTTTCTCGGAATGGGCGGCAAGGACGTCGCCGTCCACTTCAGCGACATCAAGGCTGACAACAACCGCCTGACCTTGGACATGACGAAAGAGCAACTGCAGCAGGCGCAGGCCTACCAGCTGGAAAACCCGGACACCGGCGCGGGGTCGTCGACCGTCGCCGGTTCACGGCGGCCAGCTGGGCTCGGGCGCCGGCTCCAATACGGCGCCGCGTCAGTAGCACCGGCTATCGGCCGGGCGGGGCGGCTGCTCCGTCCGGCCACCTCTTGTCTGGAGGCGATTGCGCCGCCCTACTGGCGGGCCAATTCCCGGCTCCGGGCTTAGGCCGCCTTCTTGCTGTCCTTTCCGCGCGTGCTATAACCGGCCGTTCGCCAGGGGAGGACGCGTGCCTACCGTCTTCGTGCTCAACGGCCCCAATCTGAACCTGCTCGGGGTTCGCGAGCCGTCGGTATACGGCCATGACACCTTGGCCGATATCGAAGCGCGCTGCCTCGCGCGCGCGGCCGCGCTCGACCTGCAAATCGATTTTCGCCAGACCAATCACGAAGGCCAGCTGGTCGACTGGATCCAGGAGGCGCGTGAATCGGCCGACGGCATCGTTCTGAACGCCGGCGCGCTGACCCATACCTCGGTCGCCGTGCTCGATGCGCTCTCGGCCAGCGGTTTGCCGGTGATCGAGGTGCATCTGTCGAACATCTTTCGCCGCGAGCGCTTCCGCCACCATTCCTATGTGAGCCTGGCGGCGCGCGGCGTGATCTGCGGCTTGGGCGCGCAAGGATACGAATTGGCGCTCGAAGCGATCGCCGATCTGATCGAGGACGAACCGGGCGAGGCCGCTCGGTGAGGTTTGGCGGCCGCAGCCCGCCGCTGTCGCCCGACCCCGACCTGATCCGCACGCTCGCTCACCTGCTGAGCGAAACCGGCCTGACCGAAATCGAATACGCGGTCGGCGATCGTCGCATTCGCGTCGCCCGCGCTCCGGCCGGGCCGGTGATCGTCCCCGGGTTCGATCATGGCGCCCGGAGCTGCCGCGCCGAGCGAAGACGCGAGCCGCCTGGCCGGTCACCCCGGTGCGGTGACCGCGCCGATGGTTGGCACCGCCTATCTGGCGCCGCAGCCCGGAGACCCGACATTTGTTCGGCTCGGCGAAACCGTTGCCGCCGGTCAGCCCTTGCTGATCATCGAAGCGATGAAGGTCATGAACGAGATTCGTGCGCCTCGGGCGGGTCGAATCGCGGAAATCATCGTCGCCGACGCGCAACCGGTCGAATATGGCGCGGTGCTGATGCTGATCGAGTAATCATTCTGGGGCGATGTTCGAGAAGGTGCTGATCGCCAATCGCGGCGAGATCGCGCTGAGGATCCACCGCGCCTGCCGCGAGATGGGGATCAAGACGGTTGCCGTGCACTCGACCGCCGACGCGCGGGCAATGAATGTGCGGCTTGCCGACGAGAGCGTCTGCATCGGGCCGCCGGCCGCGCGCGACAGCTATATGAACGTGGCCGCGATCCTTTCCGCGGCGGAGATCACCGGCGCCGACGCGATCCATCCCGGGCTCGGATTTCTCGCCGAGGATGCCGATTTCGCTGCGGCAGTCGAAGAGCACGGGTTCACCTTTATCGGCCCCGCGCCCGAACACATCCGGCTGATGGGCGACAAGGTGGCGGCAAAGACGGCGGCGGCTCGGCTCGGCATCCCGACGGTGCCGGGCTCCACGGGCGCCGTGCGCGATCCGGCCGCGGCCGCGGACGCAGCCGATGCGATCGGCTATCCGGTGCTGATCAAAGCGGCGGCGGGCGGCGGCGGACGCGGCATGAAGATCGCCCGCGACCGCGCCGAGCTATTGCGCATGCTGCCGGCGGCGCAGCACGAGGCGGTGTTGTTTTTTGGACGCGGCGACGTCTATCTCGAACGCTGGCTCGAACGGCCGCGGCACATCGAGATCCAAATTCTCGGCGATGGCCAGGGCGGGGTGGTTCACCTCGGCGAACGCGACTGCTCTTTGCAGCGCACCCATCAGAAGGTGCTCGAGGAAACCCCGTCCCCCGCGCTCAACCCCGACGAGCGCGACCGGCTCGGCTCGCTCGCCGTCGCCGCGTTGCGCAACATTGGCTACCGCAGCGTCGGCACCCTCGAATTCCTGTACCAGGACGGCGAGTTCTTCTTTATCGAGATGAATACGCGGCTGCAGGTCGAGCACCCGATCAGCGAGATGGTCAGCGGCATCGATATCGTACGCGAGCAGCTACGCATCGCCGCCGGCGCCCCGCTCGGCTACCGTCAGGCTGAAATCCGCCTCTCCGGTCATGCGATCGAGTGCCGCATCAACGCCGAAAACCCCAAGACCTTTCGTCCATCGCCCGGCCGAGTCACCGATTATCACGCTCCGGGCGGGCTCGGCGTGCGCGTCGACAGCGCGCTCTACCAGGGGTACGAGGTGCCGCCCTACTACGACAGCTTGATCTCCAAGCTGATCATCCATGGCAAGACCCGCAACGAGTGTCTGATGCGGTTGCGCCGGGCGCTCGAGGAATATGTGATCGGCGGCATCGAGACGACGATCCCGCTGCATCAGCGTCTGGTCGACGCCGCCGATTTCATCAATGGCGACTACGATATCCACTGGCTCGAACGCTTCCTCGGGCGGGCATCATGAACCGAGCCACATCGTGATCCGGCTGACGCCCGAGATCCTGCTCGCCGCCTATGCCGCCGGCGTCTTTCCGATGGCCGACTCGGCCGACGACCCCGAGCTGTTCTGGGTCGATCCGCACCATCGCGGCATCCTTCCGCTCGATGCTTTTCATGTCTCGCACCGCCTGCGCCGCTTGCTGCGGCAAGGCCGGTTCGAGATCAGCTGCGACAGCGCCTTCGCGGCGGTCATCCGCAACTGCGCCGAGGCGAGCGAGAAGCGCCCGAACACCTGGATCAACGACGAGATCGTGCGGCTCTATCAGGCCCTGTTCGCCCGCGGGGCGGCGCACAGCGTCGAATGCCGGCGCGGTGGCGCTCTGGTGGGTGGATTATACGGGGTCTCGATCGGCGCGGCTTTCTTTGGCGAAAGCATGTTCAGTCGCGAGACCGACGCGAGCAAAGTCGCCCTGGTCCATCTGGTCGCGCGACTGCGTCTCGGCGGCTACCGCTTGCTCGACACCCAGTTCCTGACCCCGCATCTGGCGCAGTTCGGCGCGATAGAGATTTCGCGCGCCCGTTATCACCGGCTGCTGGCTTCGGCGCTCGCCTACCGCGCGTCCTTTCCGGTGTCACTCCCCGAAGATTCTGGGCGGCGACCCCTTGGCTCCCTTGCAGTCGAGCAAGATCACGTCGTAGACCGGGTTCTCGAGCGACGACAGCGCCGGGCTCTGGGCAAACATCCATCCGCTGAATCGCCGAATGTTCTCCTCGCCCGGGCGGACTTCGTCGATCTGCAGAAACGCAGCACTTTCCGGCTGGTCCTCGGGCGGGTTTTTCTCGCAGTCGCGCACCGTGATCGCCAAGCCGCCAAAAGTCACCGTCTTGCCGACCGGCGCCTCGATCTCGGAGACCCGTGCGGTGATCTTGTCGAGCCCCTGCAATACCGCGATCGGCTCGGAAATCATATCCGAGGCCGCGACCGCGGCGAAGGCGAGCGCCAATACCGCAGGGGCGGCCGCAGCCAGCGCGCCCCCCGCCAAGAAGAGGAAATTACGCAGCTTCAGCCTCCTGCGATACTTTGCATCCGGGCCTCGCGGGCGGCGATGGCGGCCTCGCGCTCGACCAACAGCCGGGCCCGCTCGACCACCGGCGGGTCGCCACGTTTCGGATCCTCGATCTTGATCACCTCGGCGCCGAAATCGGCGAGCTGGAGACTGACCATATTGCCGGAAACGAGCCGCGACAGATCGACGACGCGCACCCCGTCGAGTGGACACGTCGCCTCGGGTTCAAAGGATTTCTCCGGCACACCCATCGGGCAGGACCTGTTCCACAGCTTCGCGACCCATTGAGCTTAGCCTCGCCGAGACCGGAAACAAAGGGCAGCTGCTCGGAGCGGACAACCGGCGCCCATGTAGCGATGGGTCCGAGATCGCTCGAGATCAGGCGCACTTGTCGCCCGGCCCCAAGCCGCCGAACTCTTGTCCAAGTCAATGTCGCCCTGCTCACAATGCCGATAACGAAGGCATTCCAAGTTAATATTCTTGGCCCAGTGTGAAGCAGTTCACACTGAATGCCTGCGCTCCCGGCTAACCCGTAGCGCGGATGCGGCTGATCAGGTGGAGAAACAATTTGGGAACTTGCCGAAACATCGCCGGCGGTTGCCGAGGCATCGGTCCGCCGCTGGAGCGGTCGCCGTCTCGATGGGGATATGCGCCGAAGCCGCTGCGGAACAATCCCGCAAAGTGCCAGCGCAAACCTCGGCATGGCAGGGTTTCGAGGGGTTGACTAACTATCCCCGGTGATGGGCGCCAGCGACAGCCGTTGCCCATACAATCGTTGTGGTGAATAATTATGGTGTCAGACTCTCGGGTAACGTTATGTTAACTACCTAAGGTGAAGATTAACCACGCCCTCGCCGACAAAGGTTGTCGGCCAGATCCCCGGAGGCTCTAATGCGCGTGCTTCTCGTCGAGGACAATTCAGCCACGTCCGCCAGCATCAAGATGATGCTGAGAAAGGAAAATTTTATCTGCGACACGACCGATCTCGGTGAGGACGGGCTGGAGATCGGCAAGCTCTACGATTACGACATCATCCTCCTCGATCTGATGCTGCCGGACATCGACGGGTACGAGGTGCTGCGGCGGTTGCGCGCGGCGCGGGTGCACACGCCGATCCTGATCCTCTCCGGCCTGGCCGAGCTCGATCACAAGCTCAAGGGCCTGGGCTTCGGCGCCGACGATTTCCTGACCAAGCCGTTCGACCGCCGCGAGCTGGTGGCGCGCATCCATGCCATCGTCCGGCGCTCCAAGGGTCATGCCGAAGTCGGTCATCCGCACCGGCAAGCTGGTCGTCAATCTCGACGCCCGGGTTGTCGAAGTCGACAACCGCCCGCTGCATTTGACCGGCAAGGAATACGGCATCCTCGAGCTGCTCAGCCTGCGCAAGGGCACCACCCTGACCAAGGAGATGTTTCTCAATCACCTTTACGGCGGGATGGACGAGCCGGAGCTCAAGATCATCGACGTCTTCGTTTGCAAGTTGCGCAAAAAGCTGGCTCAGGCCACCGGCGGAAAACACTATATCGAGACGGTGTGGGGACGGGGCTATGTGCTGCGCGACGCACCGGAGCCGCCGGGCGCTGCCAGCGCCGTGGTTCCGGGAGACAACCACACGACGCGCCACGACGCGGCCGTGGTTTAGGCCGGCCCAATAAGGCGCCGCCCCGCCGCCAGGAACAATCGGCGCGCGGGCGAGCGCGAAGAAGCAGCGTGAAACATCGAATATTTGATCGTCGTTCCCGCGGAAAGCGGGAACTCAAGGCGGCGGCGGGGAGAGCGGTTGTCGCCTGTTCGAGCCAGGGGCAGCCTCTGGCCCCCGCTCTCCCACGGAACACGCCCGCGGGCTGAAAGCACACGGGGCGACGGCACCGTCCGGAGATCGTTCGTTACATTTCAGGTCGGACACTCAGGCGACCGCCTCGATCGAATAGAGCCGAAAGCGCCCGGGACCCGGCGTGGCGCCAGCCAAGCGCGAACCCTGCGCTCGTGCGAGAAGGCCCGAGAAATAGGCCTGCACGGTGCGCGAGGTGACTGCCCCGGCCGGGGTTTCGAGCCATAGCGCCGCGGCTTGCTCGGGAGCGAGCGAAGCGGATTCGCCGGCCACCTCCAACTGCAGGCCGGTGAGTGCCGTGTCCAGCACGAGCAGCCCGCCGCGGACCAGCGCCTCGGCCCCGACCAAAAGCAGGTTGCAACCGAGCTTCTGCCAATCGAGCGGCAGCGCGCGGACGCGTTCGGTGTAATCGCAGGTGATCGGTGTCCCCGCGAAAAGCTCGGCGGCCAATTCGCCGGGCGTCGGTCCGGCGGGCGCGGCGTCTCCGCCGAAACCATAACAGAAACGATAAAATCGCAGCCGACTGGCGGCTCGGCGCGCGTTGTCCTGGACCAAGGTCACGGCGTCGCGCACAAAATCAGGGTCGTCCTCGCCGAGCAGCTCGACCCCGTTGCCAACCGCGCCGATGGGGCCGCTCAACTCATGGCACAACCGCGCCGTCAGCAACGCCAGGATGCGCAGGTCAAGCGTGACTGTCATGGTTAATGCTGCCATCACCCTCGCCCGGCTGCAACCCGCCCGAGTAGCCTCGCTTCTTTCCGAAAACGCCGGCTGGGCAGGCCCCTCGCCCAAACATCCGTCGGCTCCGGGCAGCGGGCACCATCGAAGCAAGAGAGTTAAGCCTAAAGATCAACCCCCAACTGACCAGATAAGAAATGGAGTTCCATTTTTAACGTTTTGCTATAAAATTGCCATATCGGTGCATCCGGTTGGACTGCATGAGTGCGTACGATCAGACCAGCCGACGGATGCCGCAAGACGCGTCCGCGGTTGGACGAAAGGGAGGGAGCATGTCAGTTTTTTCGCTTCTCGATAAGGAGCGGATAGTTGCACCGCCCGGCTATAGCCGGTGGCTGATCCCGCCGGCGGCGCTTTGCGTTCATTTGTGCATCGGGCAGGTTTACGCGTTCAGCGTGTTCAACCTGCCGATGACCAAATTGATCGGCATTACCCAATCGGCGCCCGGCGATTGGAAACTGACCGAGCTCGGCTGGATCTTCAGCCTTGCGATCTTTTTTCTCGGCGCATCCGCGGCAGTGCTCGGCCGCTGGGTCGAAGAGGGCGGGCCGCGCAAGGCGATGTTTGCCGTCGGCCCTATGTTTTGGCGGCGGATTCCTGATCTCGGCGTTCGGCATCTACCTCCACAATCTGCTGGTCATCTATCTCGGCTACGGCGTGCTCGGCGGCATCGGCCTCGGCATCGCCTACATCTCGCCGGTCTCGACCCTGATCAAGTGGTTTCCCGACCGGCCCGGCATGGCGACCGGGATGGCGATCATGGGGTTCGGCGGCGGCGCCTTCATCGCCGCACCGCTTTCGGTCTGGCTGATGGGCAAGTTCTCGACGCCGACCCATGTCGGCGTTGCCGAGACCTTCATCGTCATGGGGCTAATCTATCTTTGCTTCATGATGGTCGGCGCCGCCATCGTCCGCGTTCCGCAGCCGGGCTGGGCGCCCGAGGGTTATGTTGCTCCGGTGCGGCCCAAGCGGCTCGATAACGACGCAGCACGTCTTTGTCTACGACGCGCTGAAGACGCCGCAATTCTGGCTGATCTGGTGGATTCTCTGCCTCAACGTGACCGCCGGCATCGGTGTGCTGGGCCAAGCCTCGGCGATGAGCCAGGAAATGTTCCGCGGCCGGATCACTGCAGTGGCCGCGTCGGGTCTCGTCGGGCTGTTTAGCCTGTTCAATATGGGCGGACGGTTCGTGTGGTCGTCGATCTCCGACTATATCGGCCGCAAGAACACGTATTTCGTGTTCTTTGCGCTCGGTACTCTGCTCTACGCCCTGGTGCCCTATGCCGGCGCGATCGGCAGCGTGGCGCTGTTCGTACTCTGCTACATGCTGATCTTCAGCATGTATGGCGGCGGTTTCGCCACCGTGCCGGCCTATCTGCGCGACATGTTCGGCACCCGCTATGTCGGCGCGATCCACGGGCTGTTGCTGACCGCGTGGTCGATGGCCGGGATCTTCGGCCCCGTGCTGGTCAACTATATCCGCGAATACAACATCACCCATGGGGTCGCCAAGGCCCAGGCCTACAATGTCACGATGTATCGTGATGGCGGGGCTGCTGGTCGATCGGCTTTATCTGCAACGTCTTTGTCAAATCCGTGCACGAGCGGTTTCACATGCGCGCGGTCGAAGCAGACGCCGAGGTCGAAGGCGCACCGGTATTCGGGAGGCAATGATGGACGGTACTCGGCAAAGCGGCGGCGCCGGCAACGGCGTCAAGCTCGTCCTCGCCTGGGGCTTCGTCGGGATCCCGCTGGTGTGGGGTGTGGTTCAGACCCTGGTCAACGCGGTCAAGGCGTTTCACTGAGCTCGAGCAATGCCGCGGCTGCGGCGAGATCCTCGGGCCGATTGGCGTTGAAGAACGGATCGATCGGCTGGCTCGCGAACGCCACCTTCGCCAGGCGGTGACGGGCGGTCCATTGATCGACTTTGCGGATGCCTTCCTCGACTACCGCATGGCGCAGATCCTCGCGCAACCGGACCGGCCACAGGCCGATCACCGGATGCGCCTGTCCCCCCGAGGCGGCGCAGGCAAGATCGGCCTGGGCTTCCTCGATCCCGGCGATGAACCGGGCCACCAGATCTTTCGGCAGAAACGGCGCGTCGGTCGCGACGCTGACGACATAGGCGCAATCCGGACGGTTAGCGGCGGTCCAGTCGAGGCCGGCCAGCACGCCGGCCAACGGCCCGGCGAAGTCAGGAACACTGTCGGGCACCACGGGCAGCCCGAACCGGGCAAAGCGCTCCGGATCGCCATTGGCGTTGAGTACGAGCGCCGCGACCTGCGGCCGGATCCGCTCGATGACCCGGTCGAGCAGCGAAACGCCGCCGAGCAGCCGCAACGCCTTGTCGCCGCCGCCCATGCGCCGCGACAGTCCGCCGGCGAGCAGCAACCCGACGACCTTCACGCCGCATCCTCGGCCAGGCTCGCCTTGCGGGCGAGCCGCGGATGCTCATCCTCGACGGCCCGGATATCGCCGTCGAAGACGATGCGCTCGCTGCCGGCCAGCGCCACGAAGCGCTTGCCTTTGGCGCGGCCGATCAGGGTGAGCCCGGCCTGGCGGGCGAGATCGACGCCCCAGGCGGTAAATCCCGAGCGCGAGATCAGGATCGGGATCGCCATCTGTACGGTCTTGATCACCATCTCCGAGGTCAGCCGGCCGGTGGTGTAGAAGATCTTGCCCGAGGGGGAGATGCCGTGCAGGTGCATGTAGCCGGCGATCTTGTCGATCGCGTTGTGGCGGCCGACATCCTCCATATAGAGCAGCGGCCGGTCCTCCTCGCACAACACGCAGCCATGGATCGCCCCAGCGGCGAGATAGAGGCTCGGCACGGTGTTGATCTTGCGAGAGAGCGCATAGAGCCACGACGTGTGCAACACCGCGTCGGGGTCGAGCCGGATCTCCTCGAACTTCTCCATCAGATCGCCGAACACGGTGCCCTGGGCGCAGCCCGAGGTCAGCGTCTTCTTGCGCAGTTTATCCTCGAAATCGGTCTCGCGATCGGTGCGGACGACGACGGTCTCGAGTTCCTCGTCGTAATCGATGCCGGTGATCCGGTCGTCGGCCCGCAGCATATTCTGATTGAGCAGATAGCCGACCGCGAGATAATCCGGATGGTCGCCGATCGTCATCATCGTGACGATCTCGCGCCCGTTCAGGAACAGGGTTAGGGGCCGCTCCATGACCACGGCGGTCTCGATTGCCCGGCCTTCCTGGTCGATGCCGGCGACGGTCCGGGTCAGCCGCGGATCGTCGGGTTGCGGGCGGACAGTAAATTCCTGCATGGCTCGATGATGGGTCTGCCCGCCGCCCGGTGCAAGCAGGCGGTAGAGATTTGTCAGGCGAGTTTTCCGTCAGCTGGCCCGGCATTTCCGCGGCCTCGAATTACATATATATTGTCGATTGTAGGTGCCGCGAGCGGGAACTGCTATGGCGGATCTGAAGTCCCTGTACGAGGACGACACTGCAGCTTGGTCTGAGCAGCAGGCTGCGGCGCTGCGCGCCGCTGCACGCGGCGGCTCGAACCAGCTTCTCGACTGGGAGAATTTGGCCGAGGAGATCGAGAGCTTGCGCAAGTCGCTTAAATATGCGTTGGGCAGCCAGATCTTCCGTGTCATTCACCACTTAGCGACGCTGGAATATTCTCCGGCGGTCGACCCGCGCAGGGGGTGGCGGCGGTCGATCCGGCAGGCGAGGATGGAGATCCGCCGCATCCTCAACGACAGCCCGAGCCTAAGCGGTGAGGTGCCTCGCATGATCGCGGGAGAGATGAGGCCCGCGATCGAATACGCGATCCAGGATTTGCAGGAATTCGACGAATTGGACCGCCATCAGCTGCCGTCCCTCCGAAAGGCCTCCTACACCGAGGAGCAGATCCTCGGCGACTGGTTCCCCGACGCGCCGCGGGGGTAGCGCGGGCGCACGATACCGAGATCGGGGGCGACATTTGACGATCGCGCCCCTATCTTTACGGAAGCCCGCAACAGAGAAGTGAGCGGCGCCGCGAGCGAGCACAGCATGATCGACCCGTTTGGACGGACCATCACCTACCTGCGCGTATCGGTCACCGACCGCTGCGACTTCCGCTGCGTCTATTGCATGGCGGAAGAGATGAGTTTCCTGCCGAAGGCCGAGCTGTTGACCCTCGAAGAGCTCGACCGGGTGTGCAGCGCCTTTGTCCGGCTCGGCGTCAGAAAGCTGCGCCTGACCGGCGGCGAGCCGCTGGTGCGCCGAAATATCATGACTCTGTTTCGCTCGCTCGGGCGTCACCTCGGCGCCGGCGCGCTCGACGAGCTGACCCTGACGACCAACGGCAGCCAGCTCGCCCGCTATGCCTCCGAGCTTGCCGATTGCGGCGTGCGCCGGGTCAATGTCTCGCTCGACACGCTCGACCCGGCGAAATTCACCGAGATAACCCGCCGCGGCCACCTCGAGGTGGTGCTCGACGGCCTCGCCGCCGCCAAGGCTGCGGGTCTCGCGGTCAAGATCAACACCGTGGCGTTGCGCGGCGTCAACGAGGACGAACTCGACGATCTCGTCGCCTGGTGCGGCGACCAGGGGTTCGACCTGGTGTTTATCGAGGTCATGCCGATGGGCGATATCGGCGGCGAGAACCGGCTCGACCAGTATCTGCCGCTGTCGATGGTGCGCGCCCGGCTGCAGCGGCGTTGGACGCTCGACGACAGCGACTATCGCACCGGCGGCCCGGCGCGTTACGTCACGGTGCGCGAGACCGGCCGGCGGCTCGGCTTCATCACCCCGTTGACCCACAATTTCTGTGAGAGCTGCAACCGTGTGCGGCTGACCTGCACCGGGACGCTCTATATGTGTCTCGGCCAGGAGGACGCGGCCGATCTGCGAACCCCGCTGCGCCAATCCGAAGGCGACGAGGCGCTCGTGGCAGCAATCCGCGAGGCGATCGACCGCAAGCCAAAGGGCCATGATTTTATCATCGACCGCCGCCATAACCGGCCGGCGGTCGCCCGCCACATGAGTGTGACCGGCGGGTGAGCGCCGCCCCGCCGCGGAAGACCGCTCCCCAGATCGCCGTCGTCGCCGCCGAGACCGAAGCAGCTCAGCAGGCGCTCGCGGAGCTCAGCCGGCGCTATCCCTGCGTCGCCCCCGAGCATGCCGATATCGTCGTCCCGCTCGGCGGCGACGGCTTCTTGCTCGAGACGTTGCATCGCTTTTTGCCGCAAGGCGTGCCGATCTTCGGCATGCATCGGGGCAGCGTCGGCTTTTTGATGAACATTTATCGGCCGGATGGACTGTTCGACCGGCTCGCCCAGGCGCAGCCGGTCGTCCTGCATCCGCTCGAAATGATCGCCCGCGACGATGGCGGCGCCCGCCACCGCGCGCTCGCCTTCAACGAGGTCTCCTTGCTGCGCGAGAGCCGTCAGGCGGCAAAGCTGCGGGTCACGGTTGACGGGGTCGTGCGCCTCGACGAGTTGATGGCCGACGGCATTCTGGTCGCCACGCCGGTCGGCAGCACCGCCTACAATCTGTCGGCGCACGGCCCGATCATTCCGCTCGGCGCCGGTGTTTTGGCGCTGACCCCGATCAGTGCCTTTCGTCCCCGGCGCTGGCGCGGCGCTCTGCTGCGCCACGAGGCCCAGGTCAGGATCGATGCGCTCGAAAGCGACAAGCGCCCGGTCAGCGCCGTCGCCGATTTCACCGAGGCGCGCGATGTGACCAGCGTCGAGATCCACGAGAATCGCGACATCGCGATGACTTTGCTGTTCGACCACGAAGCCAATCTCGAAGAACGCGTCTTCAAGGAGCAGTTTGCCGCGTGAGCCGTCCGGCGGGCCCCGGCCGGGACCCGCCGCGCGCATCTGCTACGCGATTGTCAGAACATTGCCGACGCGATGGAATTCTTTGCCGATAAGTGCGGCAAAGGCGCCCGAGGCCGCGCTGACGCTGCCGATCTCCCCACCCGAGTTGAAGTCGTGGGAACCCTGCACCACAAGGTTCTGCGGCGGCATCTGCGGGGTTGCGAACACTTCGAGCGTCAGCATCGCCGTGTTTTGTGCATCCGTCGCACCAAAGATCACCCGCTTGGTACTCGCATAGTAGCCGATCTGCCGTTTTTCTTCGAAAACAGTGCCGCCTTCGTATTGCCACCGGCCGGCAACATCATCGACATTATTCAATGTCGTACGCTCCAGCATCAGAGACAGTGCCATCCAAACCTCCTATCACGCGGTGTTTCGTGTCCGCGGCACTGTCATACCCAGAGTTTGCAGGAACCACATGTGAACTACTTCACACTGATAAAGGATAGCGCTGATTATTACTTCAAGATGAGCACAAATTTACTTAATTTCTGAGATATCCAAACAATATAAGATGCGCAATCGGCTGCACAAGCGCGGCGATCAACTTGGAGAAGCCAGCAAAGAGCAGGGTGCGATGGAGACACTGGGGCTGGGTTTCCATTAATCTCGCACTCGGCGTGGATCGCGAGGCGCGCCGCTCGCACAGGCGCCCCAACCGCCGCGGCCTGGTGCGCGCTCGCGTCCGCGTCGTCAAACAGGCGGCACGACGGCGCTCGTCTACACGCCCTTGCGGATGGTGCGCTGCCGCGAAAACCGAAATAGCCCGATCTGAGGCAAAAATCTCCAGCTACTTTACGTACAGTTGCGAGAGACCAATAGGCGCGATAGCCTTCGGGCATGGAGACGACCAGCAACATTTTCGATCCTGGGTTTCTGGAATTTCTCAAGATCCATGTCGACGTTCACCATTCGATATATCCAACCGTTCCACCACAGGGCATATACTTCGAAGCTTCTGGTCGAGCGTACCTTTACCGCAATCCACAAGCCGATAGACTCTGATCAAGGTTGGTGGCACAACACAACCACGATACGATATTCTATTTGAGGGGCACCGCATTTCTCTTAAGACAGAGACCGGAAAGGGTACTAAACCCAATTCTATAACAATCACAAAGCTATGCACTACTGAAAAGGAGCCGTGGACCGCAGAGAGCCTCAAAGCTCGCGCTTTGGCGCACTTGGGCTGTTACGAGACGATCCTGATGCTACGAGCAGTTTGGGGACCGCGCCTTATGCACTATGAACTTGTCGAAATCCCAGTTCCGTTGTTGCAACTTCTAGAAACCGCCGCTCCGCAGCCAGTCGGCAATCGGGTAGGCCGACAGAGCCTCGCCGCGGACGTCCGTCGAGGCGACGAAGTTGTCTTCCGTGTCCATTTTGACGCTTCGGACGGGAAATGCTCGAATTCGGAATTTGCGGATGCAGAACTGCCATCTATTGCGCGAGTGGGATAAAGAGCGCGTAGCCTCTGCCATTGTCGCCGATCCCGATCCCGACGTTTAACTCACTCGCATCGGTTCGATTTGCGGAAGATGATCCAATAGGAATGCCGTCGGCGCGAATGATGCGCAGTCTTCCATTTCGGGTCAATAATCGGTCCTTTGCGGGCCTTTATTATGCAATCACACGCGGTAAAGCCAACTTCTTGGCCAGCATGAATCAGATCAATATGAGCCCACTGATACCGGTGGTTATGGATATAATCTACGATCTTGCAGAGAAGTAGCCCCTCTGATATTAACACTCGCCACGCTTCGCCCATGAAAGTTGGATATGTGTGAGCAAAGCTGTAGCCATTTTCCTTTTGAGATCGCGCGCCTAGCCCGAAGCGGGTATTAAAATCTTTTGATCGGTCGCGCCCCTGGTTTGGAATGTGTGGGGGATCGTAAATGACTACGTCGAAAGCGCCAGACGCGAATGGAAGCGCGCCATTGTCTGCGCAGATGTCCGGGCCATGTCGGACGTCAATATCCAGACCAATTACCGGCCGAGAACTTCCCCGCCAAAATCGACCCCCGTTGACAGTCGCATCGAGAATGAGGCGCGGCTCCCCACGAGGGTAGAATGCGAGGAGTTGCTCGATAAGCTCGGCATCTTCCTCGCCGTACCATACAGAATTGAGCGGCTGATATCCTCTGGACTCGCGCCGATCGCCGTCGACGGGGAAGCGGCTTATCTCTGGTGCTGCGTGTGCCACGGCGGCATCGTGATCAACCATGTTCGATCCCGCAATAGGCGGTCCGATTACAGCTGAGCCAGGACCGAACGTGCGCTGGGGCGATGGTTTGATCCACCCGCCGGCCAGCGAATCGATCAGTTCGTCGTCCGAGAGACCGAGATCGTGCCCTTGAGCATACGAACCCATGGTTCTGCATCCGTGCCGTGCAATTTATAGAGTAGAATCTGATCCTAGATTTCGGCATGGTTCAAGAACGTTTGTGGAACGGAGTACGCGGCGCGTTATGGCATCAATCAGCGTCGTGTGCTCCGAACACACGTTCGGGTGAAAAGTCAGATCTATGCGTTCAGGTGAGGCCCATCGCGCTCGGCCGGCCGACCTCGTTGAAGTTGAAGGCGGCTTCCCAGACCGCGATCCTGCCGTCGCGCATCAGCCAGATCTCGACGCCACGCCCAGCCATCTCTTTGCCGGTCACGCGGTCCTGCCATTCGCCTTCCCAAGAATTGGCGATCGTGTCGCCCATCAGGGCCCGCAGCTCCTTGCACAGCCGATAGTTCCTTTGCCGTTCGCTGCGGCTGCGCAACAGCTGTTTCAAGGGTCGCCTTGCCGCGAAATTCCGGCAGGTCGCCAAAGCGCACGACACAATCCTCGGTGAAGCCGGCGAGGAGGCCGGGGAGGTTCCACGGCATGAACAGCCACTGGACATGCGCGACGAAGGCGCGTCCCTCGTCGAGAGTTTGCGGATTACGGGCGGGCATGGCGCTCAACAAAGACTTCACCACGACGACACGAAGGTCACGAGGAAAGGGTCTTCTTTCTCCGTGTCGTCGGGCCTAATCGCGCAGTTCGGGGACGATCCAGAACGGCTTTTGGCCGCGGGCGACGCGCTCGAAATTGTCGAAGGCGTTGCGCCAGCGCTTCCAATGATTGTCCCAGGTCGGGCCGGCGCCGTGCGGGCTGAAGGTGATGTTCTTCAACGTGAACAGCTCGTGGTCGGGCTTGGGCGGCTCCTCGACCATCACGTCGAGCCCGGCGCCCAGGATCTTTTCGTCGCGCAGCGCGTTGTACAGCGCCTTTTCGTCGACGACCGGGCCGCGGCAGGTGTTGATCAGGATCGCGGTCGGTTTCATCATCGCCAATTCGCGCTCGCCGATCAGATTGTGGGTCGAGAGATCGAGCGGCACGTGCAAGGTCACGATATCCGAGGTCTTCAGCAGCTCGGTGAACAGCGCGAACCGCACGCCGAGCGCGTCCTCCTGATCGGTGGTCAGCCGGTTGATGTCGTAATACTTGATGTGCATGTCGAAGGCCTTGGCGCGGCGCGCGACCTTTTTGCCGATATTGCCGAGGCCGATGATGCCCAGAGTCTTGTCTTCGAGCTCATAGAGCTTGGTCGCGTTGAAATCGTTGCCGCGCCAGCGTCCGGAAGACACGCCTTCGTGCTGCCAGATCAATTTGCGGCTGACCGCCAGCATCAGCATCATCGCGTGCTCGGCGACCGCGGTCGAGTTGGCCCCGCCATTGTTGCAGATCGGTACGCCCGCCGCCCGCGCCGCGTCGAGGTCATAGGTGTTGTAGCCGGCGCTCAGGGTCTGGACGATGCGCAGTTTTGGCGCGCGCTGGTAGAAATTCGGGGCCATGCGGAAATTGGCCGCCGCCGATGTAGTATTCGGTGTCCTTCAACAGATCCAAGAATTCCGGCCGGCCATGCGGGGCCATCGACCAGCTCCCAGCCGGGCGACAGCAGGTCATAGGCGATCTGCAGGGTTTCCTCGGAGTGGGTGGAGGGGGTCAGGATGCGGGGCATGCAGCGTCTCCTCTTGCGGGATTGTCGCGTGTGGTTGGCGAAACGCCGCCGGCGGTGATCGGCCGTCGGCAGCGAGAGACGGGCCATCGTAGCGACAGCAGACGATGACACCCAAGCGCAAAAACCGGAGGCCCTAACCGATTGCCGAAACAGGGCGGCTCGGCATAGGCTGAGATTCTGCGCCGTCCGACGCCAAAACCTCAGCCACAAGTCGAACACCACACAAGACCAACCAGCGAGGGAAAACAAGCATGCCCGAGTTGCTCCAGAACCGCTTCCAGAACCTGCACGAGTTCGTCACCCAGGCGCGCACCAATCTCAACCGCAACAATTGGGACTACCTGATCGGCGGCTCGGAGACCGAAACCACTTTGGCGCGCAACCGGCTGGCGCTCGACGCGATCGGCTTCCGGCCGCGGGTCTTGCGCGATGTGTCGACGATCGATTGCAGCGGCACCTTGTTCGGCAAAAAGCTGCGCATCCCGGTGCTGTGCGCGCCGGTCGGATCGCTGCAGGTGTTCGACCCGGCCGGCGGCGGCGCGGTGGCGGCGGCGACCCGCGAATTCGGCAACGGCATGATCCTCTCATCGGTCTCGGAGCCGGGGCTCGACAAGACCGCCGAAGCTTCGGGCGACGGCTTCAAGATCTTCCAGCTCTATGTGCGCGGCGACGCCGCCTGGGTCGACGACCATGTCCGCCGCACTATCGACAAGGGCTACGACGCCTTTTGCCTGACCGTCGACACCGACAGCTACAGCCGGCGCGAGCGCGACATCGCCAAACGCCACCAGCGTGGGCGCGTCCGGGTCGACGACGCCCGCATCTATCAGGCGCAGTTCAACTGGCGCGATATCGAGCGGATCAAGAAGAGCTTCGACATCCCGCTGATCCTCAAGGGCATCGCCACCGCCGAGGACGCCAAGATCGCGCTCGAGCACGGTGTCGATTGCGTCTACGTGTCGAACCATGGCGGGCGCCAGCTCGATCAGGGCGTCGGCTCGATCGATGTGTTGCCGGAAGTCGTCGAGGCGGTCGGCGGCCGCGCCCGCATCATCGTCGATGGCGGCATCAGCCGCGGCGTCGACGTGGTCAAGGCATTGATCCTCGGCGCCGACGCGGTCGCCTGTGGCCGGCTCTATGTCTATGGGCTCGCCGCCGCCGGCGCCGAGGGCGTGGTGCGCCTCTTCGAGATCCTCGAAGACGAGATCCGCATCTGCCTGTCGCTACTGGGCGTCACCGGCTACCACGAGCTCGACAAATCCTATATCCGCCCCGCCCGCCAAGTGGTGCCGCCGCACGTCCACAGCGCCTTCCCCCACCTCAACCTGCCGCGCGAGACGTATTAATCAGGGGTGTCTCTCTGCGGCACCCGCTGGTGGCGGCAACGGGTCGGCCGGCCGCCTCCCGAAATTCTCGAATTATGGCTCACGTGTCCGATTTGGGGAGGTCACCCGGAACAAAAATGCCTCAATCGCTAAAAACGCGAGGATCAGCACCGCTACCCCGATGAAGCCGAACAACTTCAAAACCAATTCGCCCCGTCACATAGAGCAGGACAATCATGCTAAGTGCCATGCTGGAGTGCCCAAACCTCGCATTGCTGCGCTCTGATGGTAGCCGACCCAGAAGGCGAAACGGGCCAGTATCCAAACCGCTGTTGTTGCCACAACCGCCCTCATAGCTGATCCATCCGGCGAATATGCTGCTAGGCTGAACAACGCGGCGGCGAATACGACAATCTGCTCCAATGTGTTCTGCAGGTAGCGTT
>CAWJTR010000020.1:0-24948 GCA_963845735.1 uncultured Alphaproteobacteria bacterium
GCGCGCGGCCCATCGGCGCGAAGAACGGGTCTTCGCCGCGGCCGGAACCGGCAGCCGCCGCTTCATCGTAAATCCACGATACGACGCTCCTGACGTGCAGTTCGGCCTCGGGGTGGGTGATGTCGATCTAGCCCAGCACGTTAAAGCCGGTGGCCGGTGGCAGGGTTTCGTCCTCGCTGGGGATGCCGATGTGCACGACCTGTTTACGTTGGCGCCGCAATGCGCCGTCGAGCATCGGCCCGAGCTCGATCGACGGGTCGAGAATTACGCTGCTACCGATCCAGGCTAGGACCGTCGAGACCGCGGATGTCGTCTTGAAGCCGCCCGGCCCGGCGAAGATGAGGCTGTGCCCGCTGCCCTCAGTGCAGGGGTCGATCAATAGCGGCGCCTTGCCGCCCATGCCCCATGTACGCTCGTCGCGGGGGCTGAACGGCATCCCGGCGACCTTGCGGTCCTGATCGACGCGATACGCCTCGCCGACGACGATGCCGCCATAGAGCTTGTGCGGGCCTGGGAAAGCTGGCGGGCGTCAGCCATCGATCGCCATTGAGTATGGCCGTGGTTGTCGGTCACGCCCCGTTGGATCGCCCGCACAGCGCCGCCCGGCCGTACTGTCAATCTGCGCCGGCCGCGGTAGCGTAAACGCCAAACCTGGAATAGACCGAGCAGCAGCATCGCCAGAAAGACCGTCGGCACCGCCGCGGCCAATACCAGCCAGAGGTTCACCCACCAGTTGGCCAGCCACCATTGCGTCGCATCCCACCAAGCGAGGGGCGTGAACGGCGTCCCGGTGCCCTTGCTCCATAGCGCCGAAGCCGAGACGAGCCACAAGCCCGCGGCCGAAATGGCCGCCAGGATCAAGGCGAGCGGCCGCAGCATCACGCGAGGCATGATCGATCCTTTCGGGGGAAGGCTGGATTCGATGCCGGGCCACCCGGCCGCCGTCCTATTACACGGCTTCCGCGGCGCGGTAGTAGACCGACGGCACCGAAAACCCGTGGGTGTCGCGGCGGCAGAACGCGACGATGTCGATCAAGTTGCGCAGGATCGCCAGTAGCTTGTCGTCGGGGATATTCCGGCCCGCCTCACTGGTCTTCGCCATCAATGCCAGCGGCGTGAACGGGTCGCCCTCCTCAGCGTGCCAGGTGGTCAAACCCCCGGGATGGCCGGCGGCCAGCAGTCGGAGGTAGGCGAAGGCTTCCGCACCACGCAATTCCTGCATCGCGACGCGATCGGGCCGCATCCGCAACGAGGCTTCGACCGTATTTTCGGCCGAGACGTTCGCCGACCCGTAGAACATCGAGACGCGGTTGCGCAATGGCAGCGGGCCGAATTCGTCGGTGTCCTCGATCGTCACCAGTCTCTCGTCGCCCGGGATCTCCTGCATCAGCCGCCGTAACAGCGAAGTCTTGCCTGATCCGGTGCTGCCGGTCGCCGCGATCGTCTTCTTCGCCTTGACCGCGAGCGCGAAGAAGGCGGGCCAGTCCTGCGCCTGGTAGAGGGCGAGCAGTTCCGTATCGGCGTCGCTGTGCTCGTCGGGCCGGTTTGCCGCTTGCCGCATCAGATCGCCAAAGTCACGATCGCGCACCCTGTGCACCATCTTTGACGGGATGCGGATCGTGACCGAGATCGTCCCCGGGGCGGTCACCGGCGGCCGGCACAGGGTACACCGCTGGCCGTCGGGCAAGGTCGTCATGCAGATCGGGTGTACCGGATCGAATGGTTTCGACAATAGCGAGCCGGCCAAGAGGCCGATCGCATCCAGCCGCTGGAAGTCGAACGCCTCGACATTACGCCAGGACCACCCCCCGTGCTGCTCGATCCCGACCTCGCCCGGCCGCTGCACCACCACCTCGGTTGTCGCCGGATCGTCCAGCGCGTCCTGGAGCGGGGCCAGCAGGTGGCGCAGCGTGGTCTCGCCGTTTCTCATTGCCGCGCTGCTCGCAGTCTGTAGCTGTCGGAAAAGTCGATCGGTGTCGTCAGCCAGATTGCGATCGTCTCGCCCTGGTGCTTCGAAAAGGTCGGAGCGATGTTGATCTGCGCCTGCAGGATCTGCTCGGCGAGATTGTTGGCGCTGTCGGTCGAGATGTAGGTGTTGCCGCCCTTCGAGACGGCCGCCTGCACGATGCCGAGACCGCTCTCGGTCAGGCTTAGGATCACCGCCCCGCCAAAGCGCTCGAGGTAGTGATTGTCGACCGCCCCATCGAAGCCCGTGCGCCCGAGATCGTCCGCCATCGGGTTGCCGGCGAGCGGGACCCAGATGCCGTTGGGGGTGTGGGCGTAGGTCGAAACCGCGAGTAACCGGCTGCCGCCGTTTTTGCCCATCAACTCGTAGCGGCCGATGACTTGCGTCCCCGCCTCCATCAAGAGCACGCCCTTGGGGCTGTAGACCGGCCCCGGCAGATGGCACAGCAATGGCCCGGGCAGGTCGCTCTCGATCGCGGTATCGAGCACGCAGGGCAGCAGCCCCGGCATCAGCTGATACGTGTCGTCGATCGCCGGAGACGCCTTGACGCCCGGCAGGCTCGACGCCTGGAACGCGAGCCCGGTCTGCGGCGGATCGGCGGGCATCGCCGTCGCCGGCTTCGGGCCGTCGGTATGCGGTACCACGTAGGACAGCATTGCCGGCCGAACCGGCGCCCCAGCCGCCCGCAGCTGTCCGCGAAGGGCTGGCATGATCGGCGGTGCCGAGACCGGTGTGGGCGCCGGCGTGGTCGTTGCCGGCGATGACGCAGGCGCGTCGGCCTTTGCCGCCTGATACGGCACAACCACGCCGATAAACGGCTCATCCCCCTTCTGCGCTTCCGGCGTGTGCTGCGGCTTGCCGCGGGTGAAGAGAAAGGCCAGCAGCACCACGACCCCGAGCGCGATCAGCAGCCATCTCCGCCGTCGCCAGATCGGCAGTGGCTCGGGCTCCTCGTCCTCCTCCCATGCGTCGTTGGCGCGAAACTCGCTCATCGGGCTTTCGCCTGCAGAATGTCCCGCCGAACCGACGTCGTCGTCGTCCCGGTGCCGGCGGGCTTACCGGCCGGGTCGTAAGCGGTGTCGATGATGTCGAGCACGTTCGGGCCGAGCCGCAGCCGGAAGTGCGGCGCGATCTCTTCGACCACGACAAAATCACCGGCACCATGCTGCCGGGCGAGCCGTTCGCTGCCGTCATCGCCGACGACATAGACCGCGGGTTTCTCGGACAGCCCCGGAAACCGCATCAAGGTCCATTGCCCGTTGTCCATCGGGCAACGGGGCTGGATCGGGGTCGGCCGCCGGCCCTTGGCCAAGTAGTGACATATGTCATCGGCGCCATTGAAGGCGTCGGTCCGCAATTGTTCCTCAGCCGCCGCCTGCGCGATCGTGCTGACGCTGTGCCGAGTGGCCCTCGTCCGAACAACACCCGCTTTCTGGGCCGCCGCCGGTGCTCCTGCCACCGCCGCACCGCTTTTGAAGATCAGGTTGAGCACAACGCCCGGCGCGTCCGCGGCGCCGTCGGCATCGGGATGAGCCAACAGCCGAAACGGATAGACCTTCTGCGCGCCCGCGGATGACATCGTGATCACCGTCATCGTGCTTTCTCCGGGCATCACCGGCCACAAGGTCAGGTTGTTGCCGAGCGGCGTGTCCTTGATCTCCGACGGCGCCGCCCCCTGCCAGCCCGCATCCGCCAGCGCCCCATCCTTATTGGGTTTCCCGGTCTGCACGACGCGATAGACGCTCTCGCCCGGCGGGAAGGTGATCGTGGTCGGCTGGCCGATGACGCCGATGATCTCGGTGCGCAGCAATGGCGAGTACGGCACGACGCGGATCTGCGCGGCACTCTGCGTGGTGTCGGCCGCCGCGGCCTGGCCGAGCGCGGCAAACGAGACCGAGGCGAGCAGGATTGCCGAGGCGATACGCATCACTGCCTCCTCTGGTCCGGGCTGTCGGAGCTCGCGCTGTACCCCAGGACCTGAAACCCACCCGGGTTGTCGCTGCGGTCGTCCGGCCGCATCGGCAGTTCGGGATGCCACTGGAAATCGACGGTCGCACTCCAGGACTGTACCGTGTCCCGGTTGCCGCCGCGCCAGACCGTGCAATCGAACTGCACCAGGTAGCGTCGCGTTTCGCCGTCCTTGCCGATCGCCAGCGGGTGGAACCGGAAGTTGTCGACGTTGACATGACCGTCCTTGCCCAGCGCCTTGACCGGGCTCAACGGCGCATAGCGGGCGGCCGCGTAGCGCGCCTGCTCGTCCGGCGTCGACATCAGCTTGGTGACGTGGTCGTTGCGCTCGTCCATCTCAGGGACCCAGCCCTCGCGTGCCTCGATGTAGCGTCTGAGGTATTGCTGCTCTACCGCGCCGCCAAAGATCCGCGGCGCATCCCGGAGCCCGACCGGCTCGCCGATGATCCCGGTCGATTTGTCGACCAGGAAGAATTTGACCTCGCTCGTCTTTAGCGGCAGCAGCGCCACCCAGCCGAAGATCGAAGCGGCGAAACAGGCCACCCCGACGCCACCGACCACCCAGCCAGCGACGATCGCCGACCGGCCGAGGATGCACGCGCTCCGCCGCCAGATCCATGACCGAGCGGAATTTTGCGTTCTTCGCCGCGTCGCTGAGCGGCTTCGCCGTCCACGGCGACATCTTGCAGATCGCGTTCATTGCGGCAGCGCCCCGAAATCGAGGTGGTCGGGCACCAGCCCCCAGGTCGGATCGTCCTGGTGCACCATCGGCAACGGCGCGTCGCTGGTGTTGGCGCAGGCCGCCAGAAAGCAAAGCGCCAGTGCGAGCCAAGCAAGCCTGATCATGTTTAACGATCTCCTCTGCTGAGCGAGCGGCCGACCGGCCCCTTGCCGCGCCAGGGGTGGTCGTCGCCCGGCCGACCGCCGGCCATGTAGACAGCGGCGCCCACTGCCGCACCGGCACCACGCGAAACACCACCTGTCGCCGCCTTCCCGAGTGCCGCACCGGCGCCGAATGTCGCGGCATGAAGCCCAGCACTGCTATGGTAGACGCCATGCCCGACGGCGCGAGAGATCGCAGGGATTTGCTTTACGGCCGCCGCCGTCAGCCCAAGCAGCATTGCCGAACTCGGTCAGGCCCCACAGGATCACGATGCTATTGTCACCGCCGGCGGCCGGGGCCGCCGCCGTGATAAAACCTTGAATCATAGTCAATTCGGCGGTTGCCATAAGCTGGATCACGCCGAGCGCCAGAACTTGCGTGATGCACCCGCCGACCAAGACGCTGAACCAGCCCGCGGTAAAGCGCCGGGTGATGGGTGTGATACCCAAAATCAGAAATACCGGGCCGATTAGCACGACGACGACGTTGATGATTGTCGCCGTCATGTAAACGCCAAAGCTAAAAAGCAGGCACGTGACAGTTACAGCCAATATCACGATAAGGCCGAGGCCGAGCGGGATCGACATCAATCCCCACGGGAGCTGGTGATAATCCTCAAACGTCGCCTTGACTACGGTATTCAAGACATGGTCGAGAGAGGACGCCGGATTTGTTGTTGCTCCCAGGGCGTTTCCTAGCGTATTCGGTACACCAGTAAGAAACAGATTGCTAATATATTGCGTATAATACGTGCTCGTTGCGAGCACGGCGACGATAGCCGCAATCGCCACGTCCCTTTTGAAATCCCGGGAATGTCTTTTGTCCGAACGCGACCTCAGCACCGCTGACGGCGACCGCAATGACAGCCATCGCCGTAGCGATCGGCGCCATCGTCGAGATCACCGTCCCGATCATCGCCTGGAGCTGCGCCAATAGCGGCGTGATGAGCGCGGTATAGAGTGAGGCGAAAAACGTTGAGGTGCTGATCATTGACGCGGCATCCACCAGCTAGGCCAACAGAACCCGATCGCCATCGCAGCGAGGGCGACCAACGCGATAAACCAGTGGCCGTGCTGAAACATGTAAATCGCGAGCAACAAGCCGCCCAAACCGACAATCACTTTGACTTACCTAGAAAAGCATCGAAGCTCCGATCCCATTGAGCATGCTGAGCGTTGTCGCATTCAGCATCGGTGCGTGCTTCGCCGGGGTTGTCTTTGCACGCGGCGAGCTTAGCCTGTAGCTCTGGAACGTGCGCCTTGAACCACGTCACCGTGCGGACATCTGGCGGGCGCGGCACCATCCGGGCCGGCGGGGTGACCCAGCTCGCTACCGGCGGCCGGTTGGGGACCACCAAATAGACAATCACAGCGAGCCCGACGGCCGAGGAGACGCCGATCACGGTCGCAACGAGAAGTGGGCGAGATATGACGGTCATAATGCATAGCCTTTGGAGCTAGTTTTTATGGGGTCGTGTCGCCGGTGAAGGCATCCAGGTCTTTCGCCAGTTGCTCATTCGCGCGTTGCTTCGTCGCGTCGCGTTGCGCGGCATAGGCTGCGTTGATCGCCGTGAGCTGGGCGGCCTCGTTGGTCGTCCAGACTTGCTCAAGCTCGATCTGCGCCTGGGCGTCCTGGACGTCCTTAGGCGAGCTCGAGGCGGTCAGATGATCGCGCAGCGCCTGAAGCGCCGCGGCGTGGGCCTGCATATCGGTGTAGGCCGCCTGCGCCGCGCCCTGCTCGCCTGCGATGCTGTTGGCATTTGTAACCAGCTGCTGGCTGGCCCAACTGGCATCGGTCGGGGTGTAGACATGGTTGGCCGAGTAGGCGGCGGCGGTCAGGCTCGACAGGCTGGACAGGACGCCCGAGATTTCCGGCAGGCCGCCCTGCCCGTAAGAGCGGCCGTTGACCAGGTTCAAAACCGCATAAGCGTTGACCGGCAGGCTGCTGCCCAGGCCCGCGATGTTTAACAACCCCAGCGCACTGCCGAGACTTGGGTTGTGGACCCAATTCTCGAGCATCGTCAGCTCATTGGTGTATTGTTGCAGCTGCGTTGTGTATTGCTGAACCTGCTGCAGCCACTGCAAATTCTGGGTCGCCCACGACTTGACCTCACCTGCATAACGCTGGAGATCGAGCGCATAGGCCTTGACATCGTTCTGAAGCTGCTGAGCCCATTGGCCCAAGGCCGCCGTGTCGATCACCGGCAAGTCAGCACGCGCCGGCAGCGAATAGCCGGCAGCGAGCGCGATGCCCGCCGCCATGCCGAGAAGCGCGCGTCTGACGCGGGTCATTCCGCCGCCTCCCGCATTTCCCCGGAAGTGTCGTCACGCGCGCCAATGCGATCAACCTGCTGCAGGTCTTCCTCGCGCGCCGACAGCACGCGGATAAAGCGGTCAAGGCCTCGCATCGGCAGTTGCGCGACAACGCTCTTGTCGCCCTGGACCAGCAAGAACAGCCCCTCGCCACCCTGCAACCCGCGCAACGCCTCGAATTGCCCGCTGCTCAGCTTGAGGCCGTCGACATAGTCCTCACGGGTGCCGCGCGGGTTCGCGAGATGAAATTGCGACGGGCACTGCTCGACGAGGATGTTGACGATGCCGCTGTCGATGATGTCGCGCGGCGATTGGGTGATGAACACAACGGCGCCGTTGCGGCTGCGGATCGTGCGTAGCTGCTTCTCGATGATGGCGCGGAAGGTCGGATCGATCAGGGCCCGCCAGCCCTCATCGCACGGGATCAAGAGCGGCGTGCCGTCGAGCAATAGCGATATCCGGTGGTAGAGATAGGCCAGCGCCGGCCCGCGAGCGCGCTCGTTTTCCAGCAGCGCCGTCGTATCCAGCCCGTTCAATTGCCCGAAGCGGACGGTGTCGACCGGTGCGTCGATGACCCAGCCGAGATCGCCGCCCCAGCACCACTTTTCGAGACGAGCCCCCGCCCCTTCCGGTTCGTTGTCGAAGAATGCTCGCAGCTCGCCGAGCCCACGGACCTCGGGAGGCAACTCCATGATCGTGGACAATCCGAGTGCCAAGCGGCGGCCTTCTTCCTCGGTCATCCTCCCGCCGATGCAGCCGCGGATCAGATCGGTCAGGAACTCGATGTTGCGCGGCGTGGCGTCGAGCGCCTTCAACGGCGCGAAGTGCGGCTCCCCTGCCCCGAGCACGGCATAGTCGCCGCCCATGCGATGGATCAGCAGGTCCCAGCCGCGCTTATGGTCGAGCGCCACGACACGGGCGCGCCCCGCCGTCATCGCGAGCAGGAACGCCGCCAAGGTGGTTTTGCCCGATCCCGTGGCGCCGGTGATCAGCGTGTTGCCGACATCGCCGACCTGCCAGTGGAAGCGATAGGGTGTCCCGGCCAGGGTACGGAAGATCGCAATCGGCGGTCCCGGCCAGTGGCCGCGCTCCTCGCCCGCCGGCCAGTTGTAGAGCGGTGCGAAGGCAACAAAGTTCGACGACTTCACAAAGCCTGGCCGCGGCCGCCAGAACCCGCCTGATGGCAGCATCGACAGATAGGCGGCCGGCAGGGCGTGCGTCATACGGGTCGCCACTAGCCCGCACGCCGCGAGGTCGCGCCAGGCGGCATTGCCGACCTCCGCGATCGCGCGCGGGCTGTCGGCAAAGGCGATCAGGACCAGGCTATGGTCGCCCAGCACCCACTTGCGCGACATCAGCTCGTCGGCCGCCGTGGTCAATGCCTCGGACTGGCTGCGCGCCTTGTCCCCGGCCGCGAGCATCTTGTTCTGCTTACGTCCGACCGCACCCATCCCGGCCGCGTTGGACAGGAAACGGTAGGACTGCATCAACGTGCAGCGGTAGGGCGCCACCGCCAGCCCGTGGAACATCCCGGGCCAGGTGGTCGCCGGATATTCCTTGAAGGCGTACATCGCGGCATAGGCCGGATCGCCGGCGCCATGGATCTCGAGATGCTTGCGCCGGAACCGCAGGGCTTCGGAGAACATGGCATGGCCCATGCGCCCGGTTGTGGCGCCGATCTGGCGCCAGGCGCCGGTCATCGCGAAGACAATCGCCTCGGCGATCTCATCGAAGATCACCCGCCCGCGCCGGACGTAGCCAAGGCGGCGCAGCCCGAACGTGCCGAGCTGCGCTTTCAAGCAGATCGCAAATCTCGGTGAGTCGGTTCTTTCGTTCGTTGATCCCGACCCGCGGGTCGGTGCCCGCGTCGGCCAGGAACCGAGCCACGCTCTGCGCTGCCGCCGGCGGCGCATGCACCTGGACCGCAAGGAACAGACGGTTCGCATACAGCAGCCCGCGAAACAGGCTGTCCCGATAGGCTGTGTCCAGCTTGCGCGCGAACGGCGCGCGGTGCAGCCCCGCCTCGTAGCCCGAAGGGTCGGCCTCGCCACGGCACTGGTAGACCGTCAGCTCGACATCCTCGGCCGCGATGTTCTTCAGCGCGTTGTGCAGCCGGTCGAACCACGCGGCGATGTCGGTGTCGTCGGCGGTGTCGGGGAAAACTCCATCAGCCGAGAACATCGCCAGGACGCCATTGCCCCTGGTCAGCACCACGTCGTCGGCGATGTGATCTTCGAGCGGGATTTTGTCGCCGAGCAGAGCCTCGGGGCGCTGCTTAACCACTGCTCGCCACCTCGCGGCCCGACCGCGCCGGCTGGGTTGGCAGGCTATCCAAGGTGCGGCACCCGGTGCACACCGTCAGCGCCCAGAGCCGCACTGTGCGGAACCAGTGGTAATCCCATGACGTGAGCCGCCGCAGCCCCATGTGGATCGGGATCGCCGCAGCCCAGAACAAGACCGGCGAGCGCCAGATCGTCGGCGCCGACAATTCGAGGCCGGCGGCGAACGTCACCATAACGTTCAGTGCCAGCGCCTCGAACGGCACGCCCCAGGTCAGCGCCGGGCGCGTCAGGGCGAGGTAGAGCATTTCGCGGCCGGCCATGTCAGCGGCACGGGTCGCGGTCGGCTATATTGCCGCCTAGGCCCGGCATCCGGCCTGCCCGGGCATCAACTCGAGCATTGGTTTCAGCGATGTGGATCGCCGGTAAAGCGGTGTCGAACGCGACGATTAAATCCCAAAGATCATCGTACTCCGGCCGAAAACCTGCCTGGCCGCCTTGGCCGTACGCGCTAGGGGTCACCCGCACGTCGCGCCCGGCGACATCGTCAAGCCACGCGCGCGCCTTGGCGAACGTCCGGAGTAGCCTCTTCTCCTGCTCGGTCATCTTTCTAGCCGGCGCCGAGGAACGTCTGGACCACCCAGGAGGCGCAGACCAGGACGGCTCCGCCGCCGATCGCGCTCCAGAAGTGGCTCCAGCTGCCATGCAGCATCGCCCGCGCGCCGGCAATCGCGACGGCGATGATCACCAAGGTTGTCCCGAACGTGCCGGTGACGAAGGTTGAAACTGTCTGGACGATCGTGAGCCACGACATCGGCTATTTTCCCTCGTTTGCGAACACTAGCTCCCGCCCGGTTGGCGAGGGCTTGGTGAATGGATTGGCGGCGGCCGGCGGCTGCGGTTGGTTCGTGGCCGCCGTTGCTTGCGGCGCCGGACCGGCGGCCTTCACCGCGCTAATGGCGGTCAGAACCGCACGCGCATACCCGTTCGTAATCCCCCGCGACGGGCTGCCGGTGTTGTAGCGGCTGAACAACTCGATCAGCCGGGCGGCGGCCGCCACGGCTTTGCACGGCTGGAACGCATCGGCGACGCCCAGACCCAGCAGCGCCAAATTGCGGCTGTTGATCTGCCAGGCGCCGAGGTCGACCGAGTGGCCGGCGGCGATCAGCCGCCTCGCCATTTCGACCACGCCCGCGCCCCGAAGCACCTGTCCCGAGGTGTCGTCGTGCAAGGTCATCGTCTCGAGGCCGCTTTCCTGGCGCGCGATCGCGACCAGCATCCCGGGGTCCTCGGCCGGGGCACAGTGCAGCGCTAGCGTCAGTGCGGCTGGGATGCTCAGCGCGGTCATGACGAGTCACCGCTGCCGACGGTTCGGTCGGGACAGGGCAATTTTACAATCAGAGGTTGGCAACAGGCCGGTGTGTGCTTTACACACAGATAGCTGTCGCATGGAAGTACTCTCCATCCGTCAGTTAGGCGTGGGGTCGGTGCTCGCTACACCAACCCCACGCCGCTCACTGGGTCGCACCAGCAGGTCTACAGCTGCAAAGGCTGCCCCCGCATAAAACTATGAGTCAAGCGTCAGTTTGCGGGGCTCATGGTCTGAACTGAAGTCGTCAAGTCCCCGCTCTGCGGACTGGAGAACCCTGCCAAGGGCTCGTCAAAGCCGCGGAAATCCGCGGTTCCGACAGCCCAAAACTCTGCCGCGGGTTCTCGCGCAAGACTGACGAAAGCCAATGCGCCGGGAGAGAAAGCTGCACAACCGGCTTCAGCTTGATGGGCCGCCCAAACTGCCTCAAATCCGTGCGGATTGAGTGAGCTCAGCGGCTCGCTGCTGCGCCCCAATGCGCCAATAAGACGGCCAATAACCGGGGTTGGTCGTCTGTTCGGACAGCGTCAATTCAGTCGCCCTATCGGATGAGACCGGGATCGATGCCTGTCATGCGGGACGAATAGGGAGGCAAGCCAATCGAAGACCTTCGCGACGCGAATCTGATCCGCGAGGACGAAATCGGACCGAACGGCTATGCTCGATGTGTCAATTTCCGGTCGCAACCGTCGATTTATTCGGAGAGCAGGCTCTCCACCGATACCTCTCGGTAATGAGCACCCGAACCAGAAAATCGATGGCGGCCGTTCCGGTGCCTGTCGTGCCCGCCGCCATGTCTACAAACCCCTGATAACCCGTAGTGTTTGGCGATCTACTGTAGCTCGATCCTTACCACAAATCAATTCGCAACCGATCATCACGCTGACCTCCGCCTGCCTCCGTAGGTCCGAGGTAACCAGGTTCGCTCCCGCCTTAAGACCGGCACGACCCAACCTCCCTCTTAACAAAGGCTTGGTAGCGCGGCCGAATCACCCTGGACAGCCATGGGCAGATCTGCTGATGGGCATCACGCCCGGCTCTCCAGACAACGCCGCCGCCGCCGCTGGGCGTCACGTGCGCGCGAACCCCTCGCGTCCGTTTGGCAACGCGCCTCGATGGCATCGCGCCCTGCGGCTGTGGGGTTGGTCGCGATTCCGATCACCGAGGGCAAGTTCCGGGCCTGCCTGGCTGACGATCAGCAGAGCCGCGCCGATCGCGCTGGGCAGACGTCGCAGGAAGGGCGATTCGCTGCGCGGCCACGTAGCGAATCGATCCAGCGTGCGCTCCGGACAATGGCGTAGGCCGCGCTTTCCCCGACCCGGCCACGGGCATTGCGACGCTGTCGCGCCGATGCTATCGCCTAGAGTGAACGGAAAAGGAACATCAAGCTGCAAGCGATCGATGGCCCGCGGCATCTGCACGGCCTCAATCCAGAACAGCGCAGTGCTGTCGAATATGGCATCGGCGACCATCCTGCACCGCCGCCGGCGTTGCTGATCGCCGCCGGCGCCGGCACCGGCAAGACCAAGACGCTTGCCCACCGGGTGGCTCATCTGATCCTGAACGGCAGCGACCCGCGGCGCCTTCTGCTGCTGACCTTCACCCGGCGCGCCGCCCTCGAAATGACCCGCCGGAGCCAGTTGATCCTGGCCGAAGGGCGCGGCGATGCTGCTCGTGGCATCTCGACGTCGTCGTCGCTTCTGCCCTGGTCGGGGACGTTTCATGCGATCGGCAGCCGCCTGTTGCGGCTCCATGCCGGGTCGATCGGGCTTGAGCCAACCTTTACCGTCCTCGACCGCGCCAATTCGGCAGATCTGCTTGACCTGGTGCGCAGTGAACTCGGCCTGTCGCAGACCGGGTCACGATTCCCCCGCAAGGACACCTGCTTGGCGATCTACTCGTACACCGTCAATGCCGGCTGTCCGCTCGAACAAACGCTGGTTGAATTTTTTCCATGGTGCGCCGAATGGCGGGGTGAACTCCGCCGCCTCTTTCAGGGCTATGTCGCAGAGAAGCAGCAGAACAACGTTCTCGATTACGACGACCTCCTCGTGTACTGGCGTCACGCGATGGCCGAGGCCGCCGTCGCCACCGAAATCTCCCGACGCTTCGATCACGTTCTCGTCGACGAGTACCAGGACACCAACCGGCTTCAGGCCGAAATCCTGTTGGCGCTGCGTCCAGATGGGTCCGGGCTCACCGTCGTCGGCGATGACGCGCAGTCGATCTATTCGTTTCGCGCCGCGGCGGTGCGCAACATCCTCGACTTTCCGCACAGCGTTTCACCGCCGGCCGCGGTCATCGCTCTCGAACGCAATTATCGATCGACCCAACCGATCCTCGACGCCGCGAACGCGGTGATCGCCGGGGCCGGCGAGAGATTCGCCAAGACGCTGTATTCGACAAAGCAATCGGCGGAACTCCCGTATCTGGTCAGCGCTGAGGACGAGGCGGCGCAAGCCAGCTATGTCGCCAACCATGTCCTCGAACACCGGGAGGCGGGCATCACGCTTAACCGCCAGGCCGTGCTGTTCCGCGCCGCGCATCACAGCGACCTTCTCGAGATCGAGCTAGGTCGGCGCAATATCCCGTTCGTCAAATATGGCGGCCTCAAATTTCTAGAAGCCGCTCATATCAAGGATGTGCTCGCAATCCTGCGCTGGGCCGAGAACCCGCGCGATGCGGTCGCCGGGCTCCGCGCGCTTCAGCTGCAACCCGGGATCGGCCCAGCAACCGCCCGCGACGTCATCGATCGGCACTCTCGCGAAGGCTTTGCCACCACGGCGCTCGCACGGTTTACCCCTCCCGCCGCCGCATCCGTGCCATGGCCGGAGTTTTGCCATGTGATCGAGCGGCTGCGCGATGCCGACACCCCGTGGAGCGGCCAGATTGGGCTGGTGCGCGAGTGGTATCAGCCGCAGCTCGAGCGCCTGTACGATTATGCGGCGGCGCGGGCCGGAGACCTCGACCAGCTCGAACAGATCGCCGCCGGTTATGCCACCCGCGAGCGCTTTTTGACCGAGCTGACATTGGACCCGCCCGATGCCAGCGGCGCCGAAGCCGGCCGCCCGCAGCTCGACGAGGACTATCTGATCCTGTCGACCATTCATTCGGCCAAGGGGCAGGAATGGGACGCGGTGTTTGTTCTCAACCTCGTCGACGGCTGCATTCCTTCGGATATGGCAAGCGGCAGACCCGAGCAGATCGACGAGGAGCGCCGGCTCCTCTATGTGGCGATGACCCGGGCGCGCGAGCATCTTCATCTGCTGCAGCCGCTGCGTTTCTACCTGACGCATCAGCCCCGCCACGGCCGCGGCCACGTGATGGCGCCGCGCTCGCGCTTTCTGCCGGACGAGGTCCTCGGGCTTTTCACTCGTCGCACCGCCACACCACAATGCGACGACTATGCTATGCCATCGCAACAGGGAGCACCGGTCGACATTGGCGCCCGCCTGCGCGATATGTGGAGCTGACCAACCTCAAAAGCGCGGCCGCGATGTGGTGCTCATCGACCGAAGGGGGGCCGGGGAGGAAACCAGCTACGGCAATGCTGGCTTGATCCAGCGCGAGGCCGTTATCCCCTACACCTTTTCGCGAGAATTCGCGTCATCCTGAGTTATGCGATAAATCATCGCCGCGACGCAGTTTATCATCTGTCAGCCTTGGCTCGGCTCGCCCCTTGGCTCTTCCGCTACTGGCAGAACGAGACGCATCGAACGCTCGGCGCAGGCGCTCGCCCCGCTGATGGCGCGAGCGTTGATACGACCTAATTGCACAGCCGCCCCTTCGTGCACAGCGTTCGCCTCCAAGGTCGCTCAACGGCTCCGGCAAGTCGTTCGCCGGGGTGCCTGGTAGTTGAGGTAACAGGAGCAGGCGCGATTAGGACAATAGCTAGACACTTTATGGTCCAATCCTTTGCGGTCAAAGGGCGGTCACTGACGGGAAGCCTGACGACCCCGGGTCAGCGTCATCTGACCCGACCCCCCTCCCTGCCCTGCCCGCTTTCCCGCTCCCGACCGCGGCATGAAGCCCAGGCGCGCAATCGGCGCAGCGCGCGAAATTGCCTCGCGACCATGTCATGGACGTTGCCGCCGGCGGCGGCAAGGAACTGACCGGCCCTGACCTCGATCGAGCTTGTTTTGGTCGCAATTACGATCAAGGTGGATTAGCACCGTGTCCGTTTTCCAACTCCTGAGCATCGAAATCCTTCAGGGCTCTACCGCCGATCTACGGTCACCGCCGGAAAGCCACTCTCGCAGCTTTGACCACCGCCGTCGCGTCCGCGCTCCCTTGACGGCGATCGCCAGTGCTTTTCGCTGCCCGACGAGGACCACGAGGCGTTTGCCGCGGGTCACGCCGGTGTAGACCAGGTTCCGCTGCAGCATCGGGTAGTGCTGGGTCGTCAGCGGGATCACTACGGCTGGGTACTCCGAGCCCTGGCTTTTGTGGATCGTGGTCGCATAGGCGAGCACCAGCTCATCTAGTTCGCCAAAGCCATAGGTGATTTTGCGGCCGTCGAAGTCGGCGACGAGTTCGCCTTCCTCCGTGGCGATGCGCGACACAACGCCGAGATCGCCGTTGTAGACGTCCTTGTCGTAATCGTTCTCAACCTGCATGACCTTATCGCCCGGGCAGAAGGTCCAGCCGAAGCGATCGATGCGATTCTCGCCGGGCGGGTTTAGCGCCTTCTGCAGTTCGATATTGAGCGAACGCGCTCCGAGGCCGCCGCGGTTCATCGGGCAGAGCACCTGGACGTCGCGGATGGAATCGAGCCCGAAGCGCTTCGGGATGCGCTCGCGCACGACGGCGAGCACCTTCCGCACCCCCTCCTCCGGATCCGCAGCATTGACGAAGTAGAAGTCGCCGCTTTCGGCCCGAGCGAGATCAGGCATCAGCCCTTGATTGATCCGATGGGCGTTTACAATGATCCGACTCTCGGCGGCTTGGCGGAAGACCTCGGTCAAGCGCATGACCGGTACGGCACCGGAGGCGATGATGTCCGCCAGCACCTGCCCGGGACCGACTGAGGGCAGCTGGTCGACGTCACCGACGAGCAACAGTGCTGCCCGGTCAGGTAAGGCGCGTAGCAAAGCCCGCATCAGCGGTACATCGACCATCGAGGTTTCGTCGACGACGAGCAGATCACAGTCTAGAGGGTTGTTCTCGTCGCGCCGGAACTGGCCCGTCCGAGGATCGGTTTCGAGCAACCGGTGGATCGTCTTGGCCTCGATCCCCGTGCTCTCGGACAGGCGCTTGGCGGCGCGGCCTGTTGGCGCACAGAGCGCGATCGTAACGGTCTTCGCCAGCAAGATCTTCAGGATCGAATTGACCAATGTCGTCTTGCCGACCCCGGGCCCGCCGGTGATGACCAGCACCTTGGATGCGAGAGCGGTATCGACCGCCTCGGTCTGGCTCTCGGCGAGGGCCAGCTTTGTCCGCTTCTCGACCCAAGGGATCGCCTTACCTGCATCGATCGACGGCCACGGCGGCTTTCCGGCTTTGAGCGCCTTCAATTTCGCGGCGATCTCGCGCTCGGCTCGGTACAGCGCGGCGAGAAAAATGCAGGGCCGGCTCTCGACATCGTCGCCGATTACGGTGCCGTCCCGAAGCTCCAGACCAAGGGCAGTCTCGACCAGCTCTGCCGGGACCTCGAGCAATTCGCGCGTCAAAGCGAGGAGATCCTCATGTGGCAGGCCGCAATGGCCGTCGTCCATCGCTTCGGCGAGTGCAAACGAGACTCCGGCGCGCACGCGAATCAGCGCGGTCTTTTCAATACCGAGCTTGGCGGCGATCTGGTCGGCGGTGCGAAAGCCGATGCCGCGGATGTCGCGTGCCAGCCGGTATGGATTTTCCGAGATCAGTTGGACAGCGTCCGCGCCATAGGTCTTGTAGATTCGCACTGCCCGCGAGGTGCCGACACCGTTGCTGTGCAGAAACAGCATGATCTCGCGGATGATCCTCTGCTCGGCCCAGCCGGCGATGATCCGCTCGGCGCGTTTCGGGCCGATGCCGGTCACTTCGCGCAGCCGGCCGGGCTCTTGCGCAATCACCTCGAACACGGCGTCACCAAAGGCGCGTACGAGCTTTTTCGCGTAGACGGGCCCGATGCCCCGGATCATCCCGGAACCCAGGTATTTCTCGATCCCCTCGATCGTCGTCGGTGCGGTCGCCTTGAGGAACGCGGCTCTGAATTGGACGCCGTGGGTACGATCGTTGATCCAGCCGCCGCTCGCCTGGACAAATTCGCCGGCCGAGATCATCGCGGCGTGGCCGATGACGGTAATCGGATCGCGCTGGCCGCGGGCTTTGACCCGCAGCACACAAAAGCCGCTCTCCGAATTGTGGAATGTCACCCGGTCGACCAGACCGGCCAAAACCTCTGTCGAACTCACCATCGGTGTCCGCACCATCCGTCACATCATGAACACGGAGATCCGCAGATGCTACTCGAGTGCAGGCGAAATCTGCGCTGACGGCGAACCGGTAACGCGCCTCCGGCAAAAGACGCGCTTCGCCCGATTGGGCTCGGCGTGTTGAATGATCGCATAGGCTTCCGCGGCGCGGACGGCTTCGATCAGGCGGCACGCGATGCCGGCATTATCGCGCATCCGCGGGCCGAGACGCTGCTGAGCCGCACAGTAGGTATCGACATCACCGGCCGCATCCGCGACACCAGCGCCTGGATCAGCTTCCACGCGCTTAAGCGCCCGGTTGCCGAATCCGGGTCGGCCGGGGCGGCAGGCGCGCAAGATCGGTTTCGATCCATAAGCAGAGTGCCGTGCGTGTCGCTGCATCGAGGGCTTGCGCAAAAGCCGCGATGATCCCATCGGCAACGCCGTTCCGTCGCAAAGATAAGTTTGGTACGCGCGGAAACCGGCGCGTTCAGGGGGTAGCGCCGCGGAAGCCCGAGCCGCCAACAAGGCGGCCGCCGCGCACGCCGAACGGATGATGTCCCGATGTACCCGTCGCTGTCGTCGCTGCGCTCGATCAGTGCTGGCGCCAGATCGATGAAATCGAACATGCGTTCGGGCCCATTCCCGGATCGGCATCCGCGAGCGGTCCCTCGATCGCGGCACACAGCGCCGACAGGTCGCGGGCAAATGCGGGCATTCGCTTGTAGTCGATCAGGCTGTGCCGCGCTTCAGCCGTCTGATCTCGGCATCGATCGCCGCAGCGGCCGAATCGGCGCCGCGCCGCGACCGCAATCCGCAGCCTGCGCGCCACCGCCGCGTCATGCTCGGCCGCGTCGAGCAGCAGAGCGGCCAGCCGATCGGCGCCCAGTTCAGCCAAAGCGTCGGCGGTCAGGGGTTTCGATTTTCGCATGGGTAATCTAATGTGCAGCTGGTGATAATTGCAAAATCCGGCTCCTCGGCAGGCCAACATTGGGCCCAGAAGGCACGTTGGCTTAGTCCGCTTCAAACCCGTCACCCTGGTATCGGCCCCCTCCCCTCCCCGTTCGCGGCCGTGAATTCGGTTGAGTGGCGCGGCGCATCGCCCAGACGGTCCGCTCGAGATGAAGTTCTCCGGCCTTTGCTTTCTGCACCATGCCGTGGAAATACCCTCCAGGCGTCGTTCGGAAGTGCTCAGGGTCCTTGGTCGAAACGATCGCCAGCGCCACCGCGGCCAGATCCCGGCCCATTGTCAGGCAGGCATCACCCCATAGGGGTTTCGAGACGTCGAGATCGTGCCGAAGCCAGTCCGCGGCATCGATGATTTCCGACCAGGTCGGGTTGGGACGACGCAGATAGGACTTTAACCGCGGGGCAAGCTTGACCAATTCCTCGGGGTGGATCCCGTGCACCATGCCCTTCTCCGGGCGGTTGGGCGCTTCAGGCGCTGCGGATAAGGGAACCGGGGCCTGCTGCACCTCGCTACTAGTTTTGGATGTGATTACCGTATCCTGTTGAGGATAGGGGTTTGGTTTGTAGGTATATTGGTGGGGTGCATTTTCGGGCTGCGAGGGGGCCTTATTAACATCTTTGAGAAGCATCTCGAGACGGCTCCGCGCCTCGTGCTGCCGTCGTTCTAGGCTGACAACCCCCGCCTCCAAGTCGGCCGGCCGCTCGGCGCGTTTCAGCTCCTGCACAATCGCCCGAGCTTCGCGCTCCAACGTCGGCCATTCCTCCCCCCTTAAATCGTAGTCCCGCGCGGTCTCGAGGATCTGCGCGATGCCTTTGCGAGCAATCGTCGCCCGCCGGCGCAGGCGCCCCATCGCCTCCCGCTCCGCCCTCCCCTCCTCCGCCAGCTGCACGAATTCCTGATAGCGCGCAGCAAGCGGCGACAGATCAAAGCCGTACGCCTCCACGATCCGCCCCCGAGCGTCGCGCCGGCCATAGCGCTTGCCGTTCGGGCTGTCCTTCATGGTGATCAGGCCAAGTTCGATCAGGTGTCGATTGAGCCGCTTTGCCTGGGTTTCGGAAACGCCGAGCGCCTCCTGCTGCAACAAAGCCGACGGCCATACGATCGGTCGCCCTCCCCGCTCCCAATCCTGCGGCTGGGTAAACCGGAACAGCCAATCGACCGCATGCACCAGGCGGGTTGCGAGCCCGAGCCTGGGCGACGCCGCTTTGAACGCGGCCAGCAATTGTCCGTGGACCGTCACACCATCCGGCAGACCGGCAAATCCCTCCGCTATCCGGTCGACCTTGATCAAACCCGGCGTCAACCGCCGAAACCCTGTCGGACCGTAGGCAGACCCCCTCCGTGGCGCCCCTTCGGCGCTGTTCTCCTATATCCATCACTCCCCCTCCTGACGGCTGGTTCGCGACGGACAAGCCTTCCCCGCTCACGGAAACGGCAATTTCCGCTTGCTGTGAAAGCCCTTATCGGCTAGACGTCAGACTTGCTTGATACCTGACGACAGCCGTGAGGCCCGTCACGAGTGTTGAAAGCCCGCCCGGCAAGGCGGGCTTTCAATCTTGGTGACTCACTGCTAGCTTCGCGTTTCTCTTGCTCTATACGCTCTCACCCTCTTTGGTTATGCCCGTCAATTTAAGCTCAGGGAGTCTCGCGCCCCGTTTGCTTGACGGTAGCGAACGCGCTCCAGGCAAGACGAAGAATGCGCGGCGAAGAGCGGCGGGATCGGAATGGCGAAGCTGAAGACCCGCGTCCATAAGCTCCACTCGAGCCTCCGGGTAAGCTCGGAGGGCGAGCTTTATCGAATCGGTGAAGGTGTCCTTGAACTGATAGACTGGCTCACCTCTGTTTCCGAACTGAGCTGTTAGCTGGCGCCAAGTAATAATTTCAGTAGAGTTTGCCTCGATGAGTGGCAGCCGGTAGCAGAGCAGTGTCAATATATCGATTGCCATAGCGTTGTGGGCCACTTGCCGTAAGCGAGTAGTTGGTATAGGGACCGACTGGTTGCGAAAGCGATCGAAGGCGGTCTGGGAAAGGAGAAAGCCGGACGGCCATTTCAGTTCGTGGATGCTGCCGGCGGATGCCTTCTCCAAATCGTTATCGCGGAACACCCCTGCCTCGATAAGCGTCTCGTGTTTGAACGGTTGGAAGCCGTCCTCGCGCCTGAAGACCATGCTGAAATGCGCGAATGCGAGCCTTAAAAACTGGTCCTTGGTGGCGACAACAGACCCTCGCGGGCCCCATTCCGGGGAGATTCCGACGGCTCGTAGCCAATCTGTGATTTTTCCGATCTCGATCCATCGGTCATCGGATCGTCGGCTCGCGTCCTTCGCCTCAGTGGCAAGCCACATGGCCAGCAATCGTGCTTTGGGCCCGAATGGCAAGCCAGCGATAAAGCTAGCTCCGCCGGGCAGGGCGATCTCTGGGGACTGCACAGTTAGGGCGAACCGCTCATCCTGGCGCTTCCAGACAAGCGTGTTGTCGCGAGGTCTACGGAGCGGCAGACCGGCGATGCAAAACCCATTAAGTAGGAAGGAGACATCCAGCTGGCCATCCAGAGGAGTATCGAACCCTCCAAGGACCAAGGGGCCTCCGGGACCCAGGGCATGGCCTCCTTCCCATAGCAAGAGCTGTTCCTGTTTCGTCGGCACGGCGATACCATGTGTAGTAAGGTTCGGTCATGATACACGCGAGCTCTTGCGTGCCTAGAAGCTTGCCCTCAGAAACTCACCGGTTTTCGTCAGAATCTCTCGTTAAATCACCGGTTGGCTGCATCAGTGATCGGAAAGTCACCGCTCTTAGGGCATTTAGCTCACCAGAAAGTCACCGGTTCCTACAAAAAACATGGACGTGGCCTTGCCCAAGACGGGCGGCAAACCGTACAAACCGGTGAAATTCCGGTGATTGGTTCACCACCTACCCAAATCGCAGTCGACAAATCTGCCAGCTTTCAGCAACTACCGGTGAGTTTCCGAGTTTCGGGGAGAGTGAATAGGTGATTTTCCTGGGATTGGAGCCAAGGGAAGGACAGGCAATGGGCGCATCGAGAGCATCGGCGCACCCTCGCCGTCCCTATTTTTCGGCCCGATCGCAATGCTCCGACGACCACCGGTGAGTTTCCGAGAATCTCCGCAGATCCTTCAAGGTGCGGGGCGCCCCGCCGCGGAGCACTGTCCGTCCTCCCATTCCTTCTGCATCCGCCGCTTCCCAACCGTTGCACCTTTAGGCCGAGAAGTAGGAATGGACACCAGGCAGGACGTCCCATGCATTCGGGCTTTTGAGAGTTCGCACGCACGAACGTCGGGCTAGCGACGCCTCATTTGCGCAGACTGACGTTTCATGAATATCCCAGCCTGGACCTCAATATCAGATGGACGAATATGGCCTCCAAAACCGTACGCAGCGAGCGCCTCGAGTATAACAGATTTCATTGAAGCGACCGACCGTTTGGCAGGGTCATCTCGACGGGCTGCAACTTCACTCTGAAGGGCCCGCTTGAGGCGCCGCGGTACCTCAATAGTGATACCTTCAAGTAGATCATCCGGCTCAATGCGCTCCGGGAGAACGGCCTCCGTGACAAATCCTTGAGCGATCAAAGATTCGATGACTGGTTTGGGCCGACGTGCCGTCGCGCGTAGGTCCGGTCTTTCTGCTAGGGTCTTATCAGGGAGCCCCGGTTCGTCGATAGGCTCGAGTTTCGGCGGCACCAGCTTGCCTGCCATTTCACGCGAACTCCCGTGTCTTCGTTACCGTTTCTGCGAGGGTTCTCTTTATCTCTGCATATACAGCTTTCATGTTTTCAGCTGCACCACCATGTGGTTCCTCGAAGATCGGTGGCACCCGGCTGAAGCTGGCGCGCTTGAACGCCGTCCTCTCAAAGACCGGAGTTCTTAGTCTTGGAATACCCGCATTTTCGAGGGCAGCCTCCACCACTTTTTCTACTTCCGGTTGAAACCCAGTTGAAGCCCGGCTGATCACGATACGATACGGGATTTCCCGTCGAGCGCTCTTCCCCGCCTGAGCGACATGGCGTGCCGTCGAATGAGCGCTTTTGAGGTCGTCGTTCGACGGCTGAACGGGGATGAGTACCAAGTCCGCGTAGTGAATGGCATGGATCATTGCTACGCTAGCGGTTCCCTGGAGGTCACAGACCACAACATCGATACTATCGGCAAGTGATTGAATTATCTCTCCGATGGCATCTTGATCGACCTGCGGAGCCACGACAATCGATGCGATCGGCACCTCCGGAGAACCACGGTCCCAGACGGCCACTGTGAGTCCGGGAAGGTCCCCTCGTGGAATCCAGATTTCGAGTGCACCCTCCTTTTGCCGGTTGGCGAAGAACTCGCTTGAGTGCTGTTGGATGAGATCCGCATCCACGACGCCAACACTATACCCATCAAGCGCGAAGTGAATCGCGAGATTCCGTACGAGATTTGTCTTGCCCGAGCCCCCCTTTTGGCCGGCGACGGTAAGGACAGACATTTCATTCCCCCAGAATGTCTGATGTCCGAAGCGTTCTACCGCAAACGTTAGGAGAGTCAAACACTCAAAAGCGTGAGAGTTCATGCCTCAGAGCGTACACACGCCTGAGGGGCAATGCGTTCGTGCGCTCGGAACTTCGTACCATGATGCGGTCAGAGTGATAGCGGGTTAACCGTTCGGGGCATCGTCACTTCGTAGGCACAGACTATTAGGCGTTTGACCACTCGCGCCGTCGTACGCAGTGACCTCAGAACGTTTGGGACTCCGCCGTTCGGGCCCTAACACATCTTTTGGACGTTCATCTCCTCCAGTCGCGTGGTTCCGCTCGAGGCACGAGCGTCTTCACCGGTCCAAGACTCACGGCCCTCCCAATCGCCGTTCCAGATACGGTTCGGGAGGTGATTTTGCAACCATAACCCAGACGTTTAGGCGTTCGCACTCATGGCCGCTTATGCCCACGACCGTTCGTACCTATTTACGGGGCGAGCCCCGTTCAAATCTGGACGAAAGGAAGCTAGCCAAGCCGATTCCGTAGCCGACCCCAACTCACGGGTCTGACTAGCAAACCGTCCCAGAAGCCGGCGGCAGCGGGTGTCCCTCGAGCAGACGTTGCACACGCCGGATTGCCTGATCGGTCAGATCGAACAGGCGGTCGATGTCGGCAAAATCGAATTCGCGCCGGGCGAACGGTGGGAGCGCAGGGGAGGGGACTAGAGCGGGTAAAGCTCCCCCGGCATCTTCCGCAACATCATCAACCAGCGATGCCATGCTCGGCCGTCCGCGGCGGCGACCGGGTACCGGGCGCCGAGGTGGTGCGGCTGCCTCGCGCAATGGAGCCAGGTGTTTGAGCCCGTAGAGCCGGCGCTTGGACCGGTGCGTCACCTCGCTCGCCACGCCGAGCACGACAAACCCGTCGAGCAGCCGGGTGGCGTTGTTGGTCGCCATGCCGAGCGCCTGGCCGAGCGTGGTGGCGGACACCAGCGGGGCGGCGGCCAGGATGTCGATCGCGGCGGCGGCGCGCGAATCGCGGCGCCGGCCGGCGACCGCGGTGCGGGCGGCGAACCAGTGGCGCTCGAGCTGTGCCAGCAGCGCCAACCCGTCCGCGGCTTCTTCGGCCAACGCGGCGAGAAAATGTCCGATCCATGCCTCGCGGGCCCACGGCGTCTCGGCACCAAGCGCCTGGACCCCGGTCAGCAGCGGGCAGGGCAGGGCGGTCACCCCGCGGCGCTGCCAATATAAGGCGAGGGCCGCGCGAATCGGCGGCCGCGCGCCGCCGGCGTCGAGCCAGGCGTGGACCCCGAGGGCCGCGCCGATCAGTGGCGAATGCGCGCCGCCGACGGTCTGCAAATGGTCGGTGGCCTGCTGGATCGCCTCGCGCTGCGCCGCATCGGGCGCGGCAAACCACCGGTAGAGCCCGAAGGCATGCTGGGCGGCGGCGAACAGCATGCCGCGGTCGATCAGCGCCGGCATATGATCGAGGCGCAAGCGCACCCCCTCGATCAGCGCCGCCAGGTGCCACGGGTCGATCGCCTGGCCGTCGACCGCTGCCTGATGGCGGATCGCGTCGAGGCGGGCCCGCCAGGCCCAGGCCGGGCATAGCGGGTGGGAGGCGAGCGCCGAATCGAGGCGGGCGATCATGCCGGCGGCCCGTTCGAGATCGGGCGCGAGCGCCGCCGAGAGGCGGGGAGGGGGGTTTTGCCGGGGGTTGGCCATCAACATCTGCGATCACGCTCAGGCAAAACCGGGTTCATGGCATCTCCGGCTTGGGTGATGGCGCGCTGGAATAAAGCATCCCTTCACCGCGAGCACCCGAACTTATGGTCGTGGACAGCCATTGACCATCAGCGATTTTCCTGCCGTGATTTCCGGTACGTCACGAGATGGGCTGGCGTCCCATACTATGTTGCCCAATGGGGCGATTCGCGGGCTCGACCAACACTGGCATATGTTTATAACTGTTAACCATCGAATAACCCGAATTTCTCCAGGCTGCGGCTATCGTATTCGGGATAACCGCTATTGTCCCGAATGCCAAAGTCAGGTATCAGCAGCCACGGATCAGAAACCGGGCGCGGCGAGGACGCCGCAGCGGGGCAGGGACGGGGATGGCTGATGCCAACAGAGCCGCGGGTTCGCCACGCGCACCTACCGCTCGGCGCCGGCGATCGCGGCAGCGGCCGTCCGGGCGCCTCCGCTACAATGCCCGAAACCGACCGGCGACGATAGCCAGCGACGTATCGCACCTCCTATCGCGGTGCGCCGCGTGATGACGAGGCGGCGACTGCGCCCGGGGACGGTGACCCGATGATTGCGGGCGGCGAATTGGT
>CAWJTR010000021.1:0-27927 GCA_963845735.1 uncultured Alphaproteobacteria bacterium
CCCTGCCCGACGCCGTTAAAGACCTCGCGTAGGATCGGTGCGGCGAAGCGGGTGAAGGCCGGACTGCGGCAGGCCTGCATTTCGAGCAGCAGGGACTGACTCCATTGCATTGCCATGCCGTGTGCTGTCTTGATTGGCTGGAACGCCATTGCGCAGGCAGGTTGCGCTTGTAGAGTGCGTGCCCGGTCTCGTGCAAGACCCCCATCAGCGCCTTGGTGAAGTCGCCCTCGTCGTACCGGGTCGTGATCCGCACGTCATCGGGGGCGCCGCTGCAGAACGGATGGGCGCTGACATCGAGCCGGCCATGCGCGAAATCAAACCCGACCGCTTCCATCAGGCGCACCGCCGCCTGGCGCTGCGCCGCGAGATTGGGAACGGGCCGGGCGGTTGCGGGAGTGGCGGTTGCGCCGCTTGACGGGTTAACACCGCCTCGATCAGATCAGGCAGAAAATCGCTAATCTCGCCGAACAGGCGATCGATCGGGGCGACCGAAGCGCCGGGTTCGTAGCGGTCGAGCAAGGCTTCATATGGGCTCCCCCGAGCCCTTCCGCCTTAGCCGCGGCAACCTCGCGCTGCACGCGCAGCATCTCGTCGAGTGACGGCAGGACTGCGGCAAAATCGTCCCCGGGCGGGCTTTGCGCCACACTGTCTCGCATTCGGACGACACGCGGGAAACTGCTTCGACCAGCGCGCCGGGCACCGCCGTCGCGTTGCTCCGGCGTCGCCGCATTTCGCGCAAATTGCCGCGTTGCCATGGATCGAGTGCGTCGCCCGCGCTCTCGGCCTCGGCCAGAAGGTCGCCGATCTCGGCGGCGGTCAGCTGCTGGTGGGCGAGCAGGCTCAGTGTTGCCAGCTGCTCGGCCCGGGTCTCCGCACCCCCCGCCGGCATCATGGTCGAGTGTCCCAATTGAGCACGCCGATCGCTTCCTCGATCGCACCCAGACGGCGAAAACGCGCTTCCAACTGCTGATAGGCGGTCATCGGGGCTCCGCATTGCGGCGATGAAACAGGACATAGATGACGATCATCGCGACCGCCAGGGAAAACCACGTGATCGCGTATTGCAGGTGATCGTTCGGCAGGGCCAGTCGGGTGACCCCGCCCTTGGGCCAGCCGCCGGGGTTGGGGGTGGCGTCGGCATCGATATAAAAGGGCGCCACATCGTCGAGTTTATCAGCCGCCGTCATCGCCGGCAGATCGACCCAGAACCAATAATTCAGGTCAGGGCGGTTGTCCGGAAGAAACCAGTTGGGTCGGCCGTCCGGCGGCAGCCGCAGCAATCCCTCGATCCGAACGTCGCCGGTCGGCTCGCCCGCCATCCGCTTCGTCCGGTCCTTGATCTCCGACGGGATAAATCCGCGATTGACGAAGACGATGCGGCCGCCGGGTTCCTCGAGGGGGGTCAACACTTGATAGCCGTTCTGTCCACCCTCCGAGGTGGCGCCGAGAAAGATCTCCTTGTCGTTCAGAAAGACGCCTTCGGCGGTGACGTGGTGAAACTCCATGTTCCGCGCCAGGGCGGCGGCAATGCCGGATGCCGGAACCGGCGGCGCCGTCACCGCCGCGGCGCGCGCCGCGATCAGGCCCTCTTTCCAGAACAATCGCTGGATCTGCCAGGACCCTAGCCCCAGACACAACAGGACGATCGGCACGGCGAATACGGTCGGCCAGAATTGCGGGCGAAACCCGGTCATCGCGGGTCCGCCGCTTAGCAGAGCGGCGGCACCCCGAGCAGATGATGGCGATACTGCAGCGCAATCAGCCCGGCCTTGAACAGGCGCAGCATCACCACCGCCCCGACAAAGATCAACGGCGTCCATAGCACCAGATGAACCCAGATCGGGGGAGAAAACCTGATCTCGACGAGCGCGGCCAGGGCGACGACGATCAGGCCGAGAAAGAGGATCACAAAAACCGCCGGGCCGTCGCCGGCATCCTGCGCCGACAGATCAAGACCGCAGACTGCGCAGGCGGGACGCACCTGCAATAGACCGGCAAAGAGCGGGCCCTTGCCGCAGCGCGGGCAGCGGCAGCCGAGTGCTGCGCGCGTCACCGAAACGGCCGGAAACCTATCTGCGCCGCTCTCGCTGGTCCCCATCGACTGCGCCGCCGCTGCGATCAGCCGGCAGCCCCTTCATAGGCGCCGCCGCCGCCCCACCAATAGATGCAGACGAACAAGAACAGCCACACGACGTCGACGAAATGCCAATACCAAGCCGCCGCCTCGAAGCCGAAATGGTGGTCCGGCTTGAAATGCCCGAGCCATGCCCGGGCCAGGCAGACGATTAGAAAGGTCGTGCCGATGATGACGTGAAAGCCGTGAAAGCCGGTCGCCATGAAGAAGGTGGATGGAAAGATGCCGCCGGTAAAATGGAAGGCGGCGTGGCTGTACTCGTAGGCCTGGACGGAGGTGAAGCACAGGCCGAGGAAGATGGTGAGCGCCAAGCCGCGCAGCATGCCGTTGCGGTCGTTTGCGAGCAGCGAGTGGTGCGCCCAGGTCACGGTCGTGCCCGACAGCAGCAGGATCAGGGTGTTGAGAAACGGAAACTCGAACGGATCGAAGGGATGGATGCCCTTGGGCGGCCACACTCCGCCGACCGGAAACAGGCTCGAGGCAAAGAACGCCCAGAAAAAGCCCACGAAGAACATCACCTCGGAGGCAATGAACAGCGCCATGCCATAGCGCATGCCGAGCTGCACGATCGGGGTATGGTAGCCCTGGAAGGTCGCCTCGCGGATCACATCGCGCCACCACACCGCCATGATCCCCAATACGCACAGAACGCCGATGATCATCAGCGTCCAGCCATGGCCGTGCATATAGAGGACGGCGCCGCCGAACAGGAGGCCGGCGCCGATCGCGCCGAGGATCGGCCACGGGCTGGGATCGACCAGATGGTAGGGATGCTTTGGGGCTGCGTGCGCGGCGTCTGCCGCGTGCATTTCGCTCATGGGTTCGGGCCTCGATGGATCAATTTACGGAACGCGCCGCTATCGCAGGGAGCGGTGCAGCTTGAGCGTCGGGAGGCGCCGCGCTCGCCGCCCGGAACATCGTGTAGGACAAAGTGATCGCCCGCACCTCGCGCGTATTCGGAAGCCTTACCCGCTCTCGCCACGCTAGCCCCGGATCCGCACCAGCGTGATGACGTAAAACAGCGCCACCAGCGCCAGCAGCACGGCGACGAGGGCGCGATTTCGCGCGCGGATCGTCCGCTCGCGCTCGCTCTCCGCGTCGTCCATCGCGGTCACGGCCAGCCCATCCGCAGCCAGCCTGCACCGGTGCGATCGACGAGCAGCAGGCTGAAGATCAGCAGCAGATAAAGCAGCGAAAAAGTAAACATCTGTCGAGCGCTGCGGTCGCCCTCGTCGCGCCATACGCGGACCGCCGCAACGCTAAAGAGCGCACTCAGCACCAGTGCAGAGACCCCGTAGAACGCGCCGGCGATGCCCAGGAGCCACGGCATCACACTGACCGGCCACAGCACCAGCGTGTACAGCAGCATCTGGCGCTTGGTCTCGGCTGGACCCGCCACCACCGGCAGCATCGGCACGCCGGCCTTGGCATAGTCATCGGCGCGATAAAGCGACAGGGCCCAGAAATGCGGCGGAGTCCAGAAAAAGACGATCGCGAATAGCGTGATCGCCCCCCAGCCGATATCGCCGGTGACCGCCGCCCAGCCGATCAGCGGCGGAAAAGCGCCGGCCGCGCCGCCGATGACGATGTTCTGCGGGGTGCGCCGCTTGAGCCATATCGTATAAACAAAGACGTAAAAGCCGATTGTCAGCGCCAGCAATGCGGCAGCCACCGGGTTGACCGCCAGCGCCATCATCAGCACCGATCCGACCGCCAAAACGACGCCAAAACCTAGCGCCTCGCCAGGCATCATCTTTCCCGCCGGCAACGGCCGGCCGGCAGTGCGGCGCATGATCGCGTCGATGTCGCGATCATACCACATGTTGATCGCGCCGGCGGCGCCGGCGCCGACCGCAATGCACAGCACCGCTACCATGGCGAGCACCGGGTGGAGATGCCCCGGTGCGGTGGCGTGCCCGACTAAGCCGGTAAACACCACCAGCGACATGACCCGGGGCTTCAAGATCTCGATATAGTCGCCGACCCCCGCCGCAGACGTCCCCAAAAGGGGCAGGCCGGCGGTCGGCCGGGTTTCGGACAATTCGGTCACGAAGACACGCTCTCCCTAGGAAACCACCGGCAACTCGTCATAGCTGTGGAATGCCGGGGGCGAAGGCAGCCTCCACTCGAGCGTCGTGGCGCCCTCGCCCCATGGGTTATTGCCGGCGCGGCGGCCCAGCAACAGCGTGTGTAGCACGATGAAAACAAAGAACAGGGTCGAGGCATAGGAAATATACGACCCGATCGACGCGACGAAGTTCCAGCCAGCGAACGCATCCGGGTAGTCGGCGATCCGCCGCGGCATCCCCGCCAGCCCGAGGAAATGCATCGGGAAAAAGGTCAGGTTGACCCCGATAAAGGTGGTCCAGAAGTGGATCTTGCCAAAGGTCTCGTTATATTGGCGCCCGGACATCTTGCCGATCCAGTAATAGAAACCGGCAAAGATCGAGAAAACTGCGCCAAGCGACAGCACGTAATGAAAATGGGCAACGACGTAATAGGTGTTGTGCAAGGCGAAATCGACACCGGCGTTGGCCAGCACCACGCCGGTAACGCCGCCGATCGTAAACAGGAAGATGAAGCCCATCGCCCACAGCATCGGCGTCTTGAACTCGATGGATCCGCCCCACATCGTTGCGATCCATGAGAAAATCTTGACCCCGGTCGGCACCGCGATGACCATCGTCGCCGCGGTGAAATAAGCGCGGGTGTCGATCGAGATCCCAGTCGTGAACATGTGATGCGCCCACACGACAAATCCGACCACGCCGATCGAGACCATGGCGTAGACCATGCCGAGATAGCCGAAGATCGGCTTTTTCGAAAAGGTCGAGACCACTTGGCTGATCATGCCGAAGCCGGGCAGGATCAGGATGTAGACCTCGGGATGGCCGAAGAACCAGAACAGGTTCAAGAACAATAGCGGATCACCGCCGCCCGCCGGATTGAAAAAGCTGGTGCCGAAATTGCGATCGGTCAGCAGCATCGTGATCGCTCCGGCCAGCACCGGCAGCGATAACAGCAACAGAAACGCGGTGACCAGGATCGACCATACGAAGAGCGGCATTTTATGCATGGTCATGCCGGGGGCGCGCATGTTGAAGATCGTGGTGATGAAGTTGATCGCCCCCATGATCGACGAGGCGCCGGCCAAATGGATCGAAAAGATCAGCATGTCCATCGCCGGCCCGGGAGAGCCGACCGGACCCGAAAGCGGCGGATAGAGCGTCCAGCCCACACCCGCGCCCTCGCCGACCATAGTCGACCCGATCAGCAACGCAAAGGACGGCACCAACAGCCAGAAGCTGATGTTGTTCATGCGCGGAAAGGCCATGTCGGGCGAGCCGATCATCAACGGCACGAACCAATTGCCGAAGCCGCCGATCATCGCCGGCATGACCGTGAAGAAGATCATGATCAGCCCGTGCGCGGTGATGATCACGTTGTAGATCTGATGATCCTCGATGAAGTGATTGTTGGGGTGCATCAACTGGAAGCGCATAACCACCGACAAGGTGCCGCCGACCACCCCGGCAATAATCGCGAACATCAGATAGAGGGTGCCGATGTCCTTATGGTTGGTCGAGAACAGCCAGCGGGTGAAGAACCCTGGCCGGTGATCGTCGTGAGCATGCGCACCATAGCCGTAACCGCCGGCAGTGTGCGCCTCGCGCTCATAAGTCATCCTCGAACCCTCTCGCTGTCAGTTGCCGGCTGGCGCCGAGACGGCGGCGACGCGCACCGCATCTTCAGCCGGCTGATTATGTGCAAACTTTTTCTGAGCCCCGACCAGCCACCGCTGGAACGCATCCTTCTGACATAGCGACGATCTTGATCGGCATGAAGGCGTGGTTGACGCCGCAAATCTGGTTGCACTCACCGTAATAGGTGCCCTCGCGGTCGACATTGAACCAGCTCTCGTTGAGCCGACCGATGATCGCATATTCCTGGACGCCGAAGGATGGAATGAACCAGCTGTGGATCACGTCGGTGCTGGTCACCAGGACGCGGATGTTTGTGTGGATCGGCACGACGAGCGGATTGTTGACGTCGAGCAACCGCAGTTGGCCCGGCTTCAGATCGGCTTGCTGAATAATGTTGCTATCGAAGGCCAGCCCCTTCTGGTCGGGATATTCGTAGGACCAATACCATTGATGTCCGGTCACCTTGATCGTCATGTCCGGGTTCGGGATCCGATCCATATAATACATCAGCTTGAAGGACGGGATCGCGATCATCACCAGGATAAGCACCGGGATGATGGTCCACAGCATCTCGATCACGGTGTTGTGCGAGGTGCGCGAGGGCACCGGATTGCGGCGGTGGTCGAAGCGGATGATCACGTAGAGCAGCAGCGCCATGACAAAGCCGGAGATCAAAAAGATGATCACCAGCAACTCGTTGTGAAACGCGTTGAGCCGGTCCTTGACCGGGGTGGCCGGGGGCTGCATGCCCATTTCCCAGGGCAGCGGCCGCGCCGCCCAAGCGACGGCGGCGAGCGCTCCGGTTGCGATCACTGCAAGCGCCAGCACGACCAGCGCTACGGTCACCCGCTTTCTCGTCAGCAACCTCGTCAACCGCACCATGCCTCTGCCGCCTCTGATCCGTCCATCCGGCCAATCGGGCGGCCCACAGCGGTTGTTCCGCGAAGGACGGTCCGAGCGGCGCCATCCCGCCTCATGCCGCTCGATGCCTGCCGCAGCATAGCAAGCTACGGCCGCGCGCGGCGAAGTTCGCGGAGCGTACACCATCGTCCGCGCCGGTCACAACCGGCCCAACCCATTGCGTCAAGCCGCCGCAGGCGTTTGCGATTACCAGCGCGTCGCTGCCGCGGCGGCCTCACCGATACGGCAATCGCGACTTCCGTTCGCGGCTGACGGCGACCATATTGTAGATCGGGAGCCGAGGGAGCAGCGAATGACCGATCTTGCCATCACCGACGAACTGTTTTTCGAGCGCACCGGCATGGATCCCGGCCGGGTAGAGGCGATCGTCGCCCAGGCGCTGGGCGGCATGGACGACGGCGAGTTGTTTCTCGAATATAGCCAATCCGAAAGCTTGGCGCTCGATGATGGCCGGATCAAGAGCGCCAGCTTTGACACGACCCAGGGATTCGGGCTACGCGCGGTGGCCGGCGAAGCCGCGGGATACGCCCACGCCTCCGACCTCTCCGAAGCGGCCATCGGCCGCGCCGCGGCGACGGTTCGGGCGGTGGCGAGCGGCTATTCCGGGGTAATGGCGGGGCCGCCTCCGGGCACCAATCGCACACTCTATACCGATGTGAACCCGCTCGGCCTCGTCGAGCTTGGTGCCAAGACCCGCCTGTTGGCCGAGATCGACGCTTATGCGCGCAGCCGCGACCCGCGGGTCAAGCAGGTCATGGCGTCGTTGAGCGGCATGTGGCAGGCGGTTCAGATCATCCGCGCCGATGGCCGCCGCGTTGCCGATATCCGCCCGCTGGTGCGTTTGGGCGTCGCGGTCGTCGTCGGTGATGGCGACCGCATGGAGACCGGCTCTTCAGGCGCCGGCGGCCGTCTCGCCTATGAGCGTTATCTTGATCCCGTACACTGGAAGGAACAGGTCGACGAGGCTCTGCGCCAGGCATTGGTAAATCTCGGCGCGGTGCCGGCGCCGGCCGGAGAGATGACCGTCGTTCTCGGACCGGGCTGGCCTGGGGTGATGCTGCACGAGGCTATCGGGCACGGGCTGGAAGGCGATTTCAATCGCAAGAAGACCTCGGCTTTTTCCGGGATGATCGGCGAGCGGGTCGCTACCAAGGGGGTGACCGTGGTCGATGACGGGACCCTGCCCGACCGGCGCGGCTCCTTGACCGTCGACGACGAGGGGACACCGACCAACTGCACCACGCTGATCGAGGACGGTATCCTCAAAGGGTACATGCAGGACCGGATGAATGCCCGCCTGCTCGGCGCCACGCCGACCGGCAACGGCAGACGCCAGAGCTTTGCTCACGCCCCGATGCCGCGGATGACGAACACCTACATGCTTGCCGGCAGCCAGGATCCACAGGAGATCATCGCCTCGGTGCCGCGCGGTCTCTATGCGGTCAATTTCGGCGGCGGTCAGGTCGACATCACCTCGGGCAAATTCGTGTTCTCCGCCTCCGAGGCCTATCTGATCGAGGACGGCAAGATCGGTCCCGCTGTCAAAGGCGCCACTCTGATCGGCAACGGCCCCGATGCTCTGACCAAAGTCACGATGATCGGCAGCGACCTCGGCCTCGACCATGGGATCGGCACCTGCGGTAAGGACGGGCAGAGCGTTCCGGTAGGCGTCGGCCAGCCGACCTTGCGCATGGACGGTCTGACGGTCGGCGGCACCAGCGCATAAGGCGGCATTCGGGGGGATCATGCGGTTTCGCGACCGTCGGTGGGCGCTCGCGCTCGCCGTGCTCGTCGCGGCGCTGCCGTGCGCCCGCGCTCTGGCTTGCAGCGATCTCAACGCAGCACGCTCGACACGCTGGTCGCTGGCAACCGAGCATGGCGTTTCCTGGTTGGTGACGCCTTGCGGCCAGGCTTTTTTCAGCCTCGGTGTCAACGCGCTCGACAGCGGCTACCCTTATCGCGAACGGAACGGCAAAGTCTATTATAGCTGGACGGCGTTCGCTCCAACTCAAGAAGCGTGGGTCGAGGCGACCCGGCAACGCCTCTCCGCTTGGGGGTTCAACAGTGCAGGGGGCTGGGCCTTGCCGCCGCAGCAGCTGCGCCTGCCAACCATCGTCAATCTCGAACTAGGCCGCAACGCGCGCTTTCACTGGTTCGATCCGTTCGCGCCCGAGACCGAGACGCGGATGATGGCGCTCGCCCGCGAACTCGTCGCCCCCTATCGCCACACCCCATTTCGCATCGGCTATTTCTCCGACAACGAGGTTGGCTGGTGGGCCGGGGCGCTGTTCGTTTTCTATTCAATGAAACCGGCCAATTCGGTAACGAAGCAGCGCTGGGTCGAAACATTGCAGCACCACTATGGCGGCGACTGGGCTCGCTTTATCGCCGATTTTATGCCGCCGCCGGGCGTCAACTCATGGGCGAAGCTGCTCGGTGTGACCGGGATGACGCGGATGCGGCCCGGCGGCGCCGGGATCCATGTCGTGCGCGAGTGGTGCGGCATCGTCGCGCGCCATTATTATGCGATGGCGGCGCGCGCGATCAGGGCCGCCGATCCCGACGCGCTCTATTTTGGCGACCGGCTGCCGATCTACTACGATCCGGCGGCGGTGCGGGCGATGGCGCCCTATGTCGATGCGATCGCGACCAATTACAATGTCGACAGCAGCGACGGCTGGATCGCCGACTACTTTTTCGATGGGCTGCGCAAATTGTCGAGAGGCAAGCCGGTGCTGGTCTCCGAGTGGTTTTTCGCGGCAAAGAATAATCGCACCGGCAACCTCAACAACGGCCATCTGATGACCGTCGAAACCCAGGCCGAGCGAGCCGCAGGTGCGGCGGCGGCGACCGAGAATTTTGCGGCGATCCCGGAAGTCGTCGGCGCCCACTGGTTCCAGTATTACGACCATCCGAAAGGCGGACGTCGCCGACGGCGAGGATTACGATTTCGGGCTGGTCGACATCAACGATCAGCCCTATCGGCGGCTGACCGCGGCGCTCACGATCGCCAATCGCCGCGCTTACGAAATTCATAGCGAAGCAACGATTCGGACGCCGCCGATGGGGGTGTTCACTATTCCGCGAGCCGAGGTTCGGCTGCGCAACCGTTCGCTCTCGGATTGGCCGAAGCCGGCGAGCCTGCTCCCGAGGCTGACAGCTTCGCCGGGGGCCGTCGAATTCGGCGAGGCCTATCTGTCGTGGAGCCAGCGCGGCCTCCAGCTGGCGACGATCGGCCAGGACTATTTCGACATCGATCTGTTGGCCTATGACGGTCAGTTCCCGCTCAGCGAAGCTTATCGGGTCGAATTGGGCATCGATCTCGGCGACGGGCCGCGACGCTTCACGCTGTTTTTTATCCCGCCGCGCACCAAGATCCACGATTATCCGGAGATGGCCGCTGAGCTCTGCGCCGGAGCCGCAACTCGGGCGATCGACCAGGGCTGCACCCCGGTAGCCGGCGCGGAAGCCGTCTATTTCGGCGCCGACCAGCCGCGCATCACCGCCGAGGCGCTGATCCCCTGGTCGGCGCTGGGCGTAGCCTCGGCGAGCGCGGGGACGCCCCTGCGCGTCGAGATTGCCGTCACCTCGTGGGACCGGGACCGCTGGATGTCTCTGTCGGGGCGCGATCCCGCTGCGGCAATGCGCGATCCTGCCGGCTGGCGACGAATGCGCCTCGGCGACGGCCCGCAAATGATCGAGAGCTCGCCGCCGACGGCGGTGCGGGCGCACGGTTGATGCGCTGGCGGATCTGCGGCCCATGTGGTTACCACAGCCGCCCGGATATCATTTCCGTGGAGCATGAAGAGCGATGAGGCTCAGCAATGGCGACGCATTTTCCCGACGGGTTCCTGTGGGGCGCCTCGACGGCGGCCTACCAGATCGAGGGCGCGGTCAGAGAGGACGGGCGCGGGCCGTCGATCTGGGATACGTTCAGCCATCTGCCGGGGAAGATTCTTGGCGGCGACAGCGGCGATATTGCCTGCGACCATTACCATCGCTGGCCGCACGATGTGGCGCTAATGCGCGAACTCGGCCTCGGCGCCTATCGTTTGTCTACGTCTTGGCCACGCATCCTCCCCGAGGGTCGCGGCGGAACAAACGCCAAGGGGTTGGAATTCTACGATCGTCTGATCGATGGCGTGATGGCAGCCGGCATCGAGCCATGGGTCTGCCTCTACCATTGGGACTTGCCCCAGGCGCTTGAAGATCGCGGCGGCTGGCAAAACCGCGACACGGCATCCTGGTTTGCAGAATACGCGCATCTGACGGTGCGGCGGCTGGGAGACCGGGTCAAGCATTGGGCGACGTTCAACGAGCCCAACTGTGCTTGCGTGAAGGGCTATGGCGACGGCGAGCATGCGCCCGGCATCCGCGGCCGGGCGAACGCGCTGACTGCAATCCACGTCATGAATATTGCGCATGGGTTGGGTGTTTCCGCGATGCGCTCGGAGCGCGCCGACCTGCTGCTGGGCAACATCTTTAATTTTCATCTCTATGAACCGGCTGACGACCGCGAGGAAGATGAGATCGCCTGCCAAATGCTCGATGCTTTGTGGAACCGCTCGTTTCCTGACCCTCAGATGCTCGGACATTATCCCGAGCCCCTCACCGCTGAGATGGTCGAGCCGCTGGTCCAGCCCGGCGACCTCGAGATCATTCAGCAAAAGCTCGATTATTTCGCCTTCAACCACTACACGCGATCGCGGGTGCGCCGCGATCCGGACCATCCGTTCGAGGTCGGCACCCTGCCGCCGCCGTCCGGTACGCCGGTCACCGAGATGGGCTGGGAGATCGCACCCGATGCCTTTCGCGCGGTGATGATCGAGGTCAAAGAGCGCTATAGCGGAGACCTGCCGATCTATATCCTCGAAAACGGCGCCGCCTTCCCCGATCTGGTGGAGCAGGACGGGCGCATCCGCGACGAGCAGCGCATCAGTTATCTGCGCGGCTATCTTGGCGCGGTGCAGGATGCGATCGAAGCCGGGGTTCCGGTGCGCGGTTATTTCGTCTGGTCGTTAATGGACAATTTCGAGTGGACCCTCGGCTACAGCAAGCGCTTCGGCCTGGTCCATGTCGATTATGAGACGCTCGAACGCCGCCCCAAGGATTCATTCCACTTCTATGCCGAACTCACGGGGGGAGCCGGCCTGGAGCGGGAGTAGGAATAAGTTCCTAATATGCGTAATCGGTGAAGACCGGGTCGATCGCGCCGTGCCAGCGGGTGCGGAAGTCGTCAAGCAATTCTTCGGCCGGAGTGCGGCCGGAACCGGCGATCGCGAACAGCGGGTCGAGATAATGAGTTTCGTCCTCGCCGAAGGCGCTGCGGCGAGCGCGACGGTGCAACCCTTCGCGAGCGATGTCCAGCACTTCGAGCGCCACATCGCGTAAGGCGCGGGTGCGCAGCGGCGTCGCCAATGCCAGCCGCGGCACGTCACGGCGCATCGCCTCGCGCTCCTCCGCGGTCCAGTCGGCGACGAGGTCGTGGGCGGCGTCGAGCGAGGTTGAATCGTACAGAATCCCGACCCACAAGGCCGGCAGCGCGCACAGGCGCCGCCACGGCCCGCCATCGGCGCCGCGCATTTCGAGAAAGGTCTTGAGCCGGACCTCGGGGAAGGCAGTCGTCAGGTGGTCGATCCAGTCTCCCAATCGCGGGATTTCGCCGGGCAAGCGCCGGCAGCCGCCCGGCAATGAAATCGCGGAACGACTGACCGCTCGCATCGATATAGCGGCCGTCGCGGTAAACGAAATACATCGGCACGTCGAGCATGTAATCGACATAGCGCTCGAACCCGAAACCTGGCTCGAAAACAAACGGCAGGGTGCCGCAACGGTCGGGGTCGGTGTCAGTCCAGATATAACTGCGATGGCTCAGCAGACCCGACGGCTTGCCCTCGACAAACGGCGAATTGGCGAACAGCGCCACCGCCACCGGCTGCAATGCCAAGCTTACCCGGAACTTTTTAACCATGTCGGCTTCGGACTGATAGTCGAGATTAGTCTGCACCGTGCAGGTGCGCAGCATCATGTCGAGGCCCAGCCGCCCCTTTTTCGGCATGTAGTCGCGCATGATGCGGTAGCGCGCCTTGGGCATCCACGAAATGTCTTCGCGGCGCCATTTGGGATCGAAGCCGAGCCCAAGCATGCCGAGCCCGAGTTCGTCGCAGACCTCGCGCACCTGGCGCAAATGCTCATGTACCTCGTCGCAGGTCTGATGCACGGTTTCGAGCGGCGCACCACTCAATTCGAACTGGCCGCCGGGTTCGAGGGTGATCGAACATTGGGCGTCGTTAGACAGCGCGATCGTGTTGCCGTTTTCAACGACCGGTTTCCAGCCGAAGCGGGTCATTCCCTGCAGCAATGCGGCGATGCCGTCCGGCCCTTCATAGGGCACTCGGCGCAGATCGGAGCGGCGGAAGACGAATTTTTCGTGCTCGGTCCCGACCCGCCATGCCGCCGGCGGCTTCGACCCGGAATCGAGGTATTCGACGAGCTGTCGCTTGTCGGTGATCGGTTCTCCGGGCGTGCTCGGCGTGGTTGTCATTCGCGGCGGAACTCCCTGCACAGATGGGACCGAAGGGCCGGCAATGCTCGCTGCGCCAAAGAGCAGGCCGGCTCAGCGGCCGCGGGTGCGCCGCCAATCGCCGGCGATGGCCTGAAGCACCGCCAACGCCGCGAGGGCAGCCGTATCGGCGCGCAACACCCTGGGCCCGAGCCCAACGCGAGTAACAAAGGAGAGTTTCCCTAGAGCGTCAAGCTCCGTCTCGGCGAAGCCGCCTTCTGGGCCGGTCAGCAGCGCCATCGGCCCGGCGCCGAGGCGCGCAACGGCCGCGCCGATCGGTTCACCGCCGCCGGTCTCGTCGCACACGACAAGACAACGTTCCGCTGACCAGCCGGCCAGCACGCGATCGAGCGCTTGCGGTTCGTGCAATTCAGGCACCGAGAGTCGTTCGCTCTGCTCGGCAGCCGCGATCGCATGAGCGCGCAGACGTTCGAGATTGAGGCGCTCGGTTTGGGTTCGCTGCGTCCACACCGGCAGTAACGCCCCGACGCCGAGTTCGGTCGCCTTCTCGATCAGCCAGTCGAGACGGACCCGCTTGATCGGTGCAAACACCAGCCACAGATCGGCCTCGGCCTCGGCCGGCCGCATCCGCCGTTCGACCGTGAGCACCACGCGGTTTCGGCCGGTCTCGGTGAGACGGCAGACCCATTCGCCATCCGTCGCATTGAACGCTGCCACCACAGCACCGGCCCCGAGACGCAGCACCGTGCGCAGGTGATGTGCCTGTCCCGGCGCAAGTTCGATTGACCCGCCGGGCACGAACGGTTCTGCAACGTAAAGCCGCGCTTTAGGGCGCTCATTCATATCGAGATCCTCGAATCGCGCAGTCTCGACAGCTAGATTAGGTTCTGGGTCAAGAAAATGATTATGCACTCGTCTCCCCCAGGTCCGGCCGCCCCTCACCCCGACCCTCTCCCCGCCTGCAGGGAGAGGGTCGGACCCGTGCAGCGGGAGGGTGAGGGACGGCCGGCAATCGGTGCCGATCCGAGCGATATTCGCCCAGGCGATTGGGTGGAGCGCTATTTGCCGGCGGGCGCCCGGCCTTATGCCCGTCTGGCTCGCCTCGACCGCCCGATCGGAACGTGGCTGTTGCTGTTTCCAGGGTGGTGGGGGATCGCGCTCGCCGCGCCGCACTGGCCGGATCCGGCGCTGTTAGTGTTGTTCGCGCTCGGCGCCGTGGTCATGCGCGGCGCGGGTTGCACGCTGAACGACATCGCCGACCGGCATTATGACGGCCAGGTCGCGCGCACTCGGCTACGGCCATTGCCGAGCGGTGCCGTGACCGTGCGCCAGGCGGTGGGGTTTCTGCTGCTGCAATTGGCGGCCGGCGCCGCCGTACTGTTCAGCCTCAATCGCGCCAGCATCATCCTCGGCATCGCCGTGTTGGGGTTAATCGGTAGCTATCCGTTCATGAAGCGGGTTACTTTTTGGCCGCAGGTGTTTCTCGGCCTGAACTTCAATTGGGGGGCGCTGGTCGGCTGGACCGCGGTTGCCGGGACGCTCGGCCGGCCGGCGGTGCCGCTCTATCTCGGTGGGGTTCTCTGGACGATCGGCTACGACACGATCTACGCGCATCAGGATAAGGAGGACGACGCGCTGATCGGCGTCAAATCCTCGGCCTTGGCGCTCGGACTGCAAACTCGCCCGTGGCTCTTCGTCTTCTACGCCGGCGCCGTGCTGCTGTGGGGTACGGCAGGCTGGATGGTCGGGCTCGGCGGATGGTTCTGGATCGGGCTCGGCGCCGCGACGGTTCAGCTTCTCTGGCAGGCGGCGCGCGTCGATATCGACCGCCCAGCCGATTGCCTTGCCAAATTCCGCTCGAACCGCGTAGTCGGCTGGCTGATGGTCGCCGGGATCGTTGCCGGTCATGTGATCTGAGCTCTCCCTTGGATCCGGCCCTTTTCGTCCGCCGTAACACCGCAGTCGCAGCGCCGCCGCTGGTACCCGAGATCCGGCTCCATCTAGCGACCGAGGTCACCCCGATCTGGCAGGCGAGCGAAGAGAGCCTGGCGCACGGCGGCGTGCCTCCGCCGTTTTGGGCATTCCCCTGGGCCGGTGGCCAGGCGCTCGCGCGCTACCTGCTCGACCGTCCTGAGACGGTCGCCGGGCGGTTTGTGCTCGATTTCGGCTCCGGTTCGGGGCTGGTCGCGATCGCCGCGGCCAAAGCCGGCGCCCGCTCTGTTTACGCCTCCGAGATCGACCATTTCGCAGCGGCCGCCATCGCCGCCAACGCTGTGCTGAACGATGTCGTGGTGGAGGTAATGACCCCGGATGCGATCGTCGCCGTCGACCCCGGTTGGCAGGTCGTTACTGCCGGCGATGTTTGCTACGAGCGCGATATGGCGGACCGCGTCATTCCGTGGCTGCGGGCGCTGGCGGGGGGTGGTTGTCTTGTGCTGCTCGGCGATCCCGGGCGCGCCTATCTGCCGACGGAGGGCCTGCTCCGGCTTGCCTCCTATACCGTGCCGACAAGCAGAGAACTAGAAGACAGCGCGACCCGCGACGGCGTTGTTTGGCGGGTCCTGCCGCCCTGAAGCACGCTCGTCAACCGGCTCCGCTGCACCCATATAGCGCGGCATGCCCTATTCCAGCCTGCGCAACTTTATCGACCGACTAGAAACCAGCGGGCGGTTGGCGCGGGTTGCGGCGCCGGTGTCGCCCCATCTCGAAATGACTGAGATCCAGACGCGTCTGTTGGCCGAGGGCGGCCCGGCGGTGCTGTTCGAGAACGTGACAGGCGAAGACGGCAAGAAATATCCAATGCCGGTCTTGGTCAATCTGTTCGGCACCATCGAGCGCGTCGCCTGGGGCATGGACCGCGAGCCGGGCGGCCTGCGCGAGATCGGCCAGACCTTGGCCTTCCTGAAGCAGCCGGAGCCCCCGGGCGGCTGGCGCGAGGCGCTCGACATGCTGCCATTGTTGCGCACGGTTATGGCGATGCGCCCGCGCAGCGTGGGTTCGGCGCCCTGCCAGGAGATCGTATTGCGCGGGGCCGAGATCGATCTCGCCGCATTGCCGGTCCAGACCTGCTGGCCGGGCGAGCCGGGGCCGCTGATCACCTGGCCTTTGGTCGTGACCAAGGGGCCGGGCCAGCGCCGTGAAGACGGCTTCAATCTCGGCATCTACCGCATGCAGGTCACCGGCCGCGACACCACCTTGATGCGCTGGCTCAAGCATCGCGGCGGCGCGCAGCATCATCAGCGCTGGAGCGCGGAGCGCCGCGAGCCATTGCCGGCGGCCGCGGTCATCGGGGCCGATCCAGGCACGATCCTGGCCGCGGTGACCCCGGTCCCCGACACCTTGTCCGAATACCAGTTCGCCGGGCTGTTGCGCGGCCAAAAGGTCGAATTGGTCGACTGCAAGACCGTGCCGTTGAAGGTGCCGGCGCAGGCCGAGATCGTGCTCGAAGGACACGTCTCGCTCGACGAATACGGCGACGAAGGCCCCTATGGCGATCACACCGGCTATTACAATTCGGTCGAGCGTTTTCCAGTCTTCCGCCTATCGGCGATCACGATGCGGCAGAGCCCGATCTATCTGTCGACCTATACCGGCCGCCCACCCGACGAACCCTCGATCCTCGGCGAGGCGCTGAACGAAGTCTTCATCCCCCTGTTGCAGCAGCAATTCCCCGAGATCGTCGATTTCTGGCTGCCACCCGAGGGCTGCTCGTACCGCGTCGCGGTGGTGGCGATCAGGAAGGCCTACCCCGGCCACGCCAAGCGCGTGATGATGGGGATTTGGTCGTTCCTGCGCCAATTCATGTACACAAAATTCGTCATCGTCGTCGACGAGGATATCGACGCGCGCGACTGGAAGGATGTGATGTGGGCGATCTCGACCCGCATGGATCCGGTGCGCGACGTGACCCTGATCGATAACACCCCGATCGACTATCTCGACTTCGCCTCGCCCGAATCCGGGCTGGGAGGCAAGATCGGCCTCGATGCAACCGGCAAATTGCCGCCCGAGACCCGGCGCGAATGGGGCCGGCCGATCCGCATGACCGAGGAGGTCGTCGCCGAGGTGACAAGCAAATGGGCGAGTTACGGGCTGCCCGGATCGGGCAAGCCGATTTGGAAATAGCGGAGATCCGATGAATGATATCAGCCAAGATTCGGCGGCGATTGACCTGCTGCACGATCTGATCGGGCGCGCCCGCCGCGCCGGCGCTGACGCCGCCGATGCGGTGCTGTTCGAGGGCACCTCGCTGTCGCATGGCCGCCGCCTCGGCAAGACCGAGAAGCTCGAGCGCTCCGAGGGCCAGGACCTCGGCCTCCGGGTCTTCATCGGGCGGCAGCAGGCGATCGTGTCGTCAAGTGACCGGTCGCGGAAGGCGCTTGGCGAACTCGTCGAGCGCGCCGTGGCGATGGCCAAGACCGTGCCCGAAGACCCGTATTGCGGCATCGCCGAGCCCGAGGAGATTGCCCGCAGTTGGCCCGCGCTCGACATGTTCGACACGCAAGAGCCCAGCGCCGAGGTATTGATCGAACGGGCGCGCGCCGCCGAGGAGGCCGCCCTAGCAGTCGAAGGTGTGACCAATTCCGAGGGTGCCGAGGCCGGCTGGGGCTGCTCCGCGATAGCGCTGGTCACTTCGAACGGGTTCGCCGGGACGTACCGGGGTTCGAGCCACGGGGTCAGCGCGTCGGTCATCGGCGGCACCGGCACCGGCATGGAGCGCGACTATGATTATTCCAGCGCAGTCTATGCCGCCGATCTGCGCGACCCGGCCGAGATCGGCAAGAGCGCCGGCGAGCGCGCGGTCAAGCGGCTTGGCGCCAGGAAGATGCCGACCTGCCGCTGCCCGGTGGTGTTCGATCCGCGGGTCGCGCGCAGTTTCATTTCGCATTTGCTGGGTGCGATCTCTGGCCCGTCGATCGCCCGCGGCACCAGCTTTTTGAAGGACCGGCTCGGCGAGCGGATCTTTCCCGCAGCGATCACCATCGTCGACGACCCGCACCGCCATCGCGGCTTGCGCTCGAAGCCGTTCGACGGCGAGGGCATCGCCAACCATCGCCGCGCGATCGTCGACAAGGGGGTGCTGACCACCTGGCTCCTCGACTTGCGCTCGGCACGCCAATTGGGCCTCAAGACCACTGGGCACGCCGCGCGAGGCACTTCCTCGCCGCCCGGGCCTTCCGCTACCAATGTGTGGATCGAGCCCGGCGCGGTGAGCCCGCAAGCGCTGATATCAGACATCGAGAGCGGCTTTTACGTGACCGAGATGATGGGGATGGGGGTCAACGGCGTGACCGGCGATTACAGCCGGGGCGCCGCGGGCTTCTGGATCGATAAGGGCGAGATCGCTTTTCCGGTCAGCGAGATGACGGTCGCCGGCAATCTCAAGGATATCTTCGCCCGCCTCGTCGCCGCCGACGATCTCGAATTCAAGGCGGGCATGGACGCGCCGACCCTGCGCGTCGACGATCTGACCGTCGCCGGCGCTTAGAGCGACCCTAATATCGCTGCCGGGCGAGCACGAAATCAGTTAGGATGGGTGCCGGTCTCAAAATGGCTGCGCCGGTTCCGGCGCGGCGCGCTTTAGCAGAGGAGCGGGGAAATGGGCGAGATTCTTGGACTTGGCTGCACCCACTATCCGGGGTTGACGGTCCCCGACGAGCAGTTGCCGTCGCTGTTTCACCGGCTGCTGACGGCACCCAACGTGCCCGAGCATTACAAGAACCCGGCTAATTGGCCGGCCGAACTCGTGGCCGAACTCGGCAATGACGAGGGTTTTTCGTCGGCCCAGCGCTACAGCGCCCGGATGGCCGAAGGCTTCCGCGCGGTGCGCAAGTCGCTCGACGCGTTCAACCCCGACGTCGTGCTGGTGTGGGGCGACGACCAGTACGAGAATTTCCGCGAGGACATCATCCCGGCCTTTTGTCTGCTCGGTTATGACGACGATTTCGCGGTCCAGCCGTGGAAAAACGGCAATGGCGGCCGCACCAATCGTTGGGGCGAGCCCGGCGACTGGGCGTTAAAGCTGCACGGCCACCGCGAGGCCGCCAAGCATCTCGCCACCGGGCTGATCGAGCGCGGCGTTGACATGGCCTATGCCTATAAGCCGCTGCACCATCCGCTGGCGCACGCCTTCACCAATACCTTCCTCTATCTCGATTGGGACCGGAAGGGCTTTCCCTACCCGGTCGTGCCGTTCGCAATCAATTGCTACGGCAGCAACCTTCTGCACGCCAAGGGCGGCACCGCGGCGTTGTTTATGCCGCCGCGCGATCCGTCGATCGCCGGCGATCCGCCCTCGCCGCATCCGTGGCGCTGCATGGAGGTCGGCAAGGCGGTGGCTGAGACCTTTGCGGATTCGCCGTGGCGGGTGGCGGTGATTGCCTCGTCGAGCTGGTCACATTGCTTCCTGTCGCCGACCAACGGTTATATGTGGCCCGACCTAAAGGCTGACCGGCTGCTGTTCGACGCGCTGTCGCAGCGCGATTACGACACCTGGCGCAAGCGCCCGCTGAAGGCGATGGAGCAGGCCGGGCAGCACGAAATGCTGAACTGGTGCGCGCTAATGGGGGCGATGGAAAAGCTCGACCGGAAACCGGTCGTGCACGACTACATCGAGACGCACATCTTTGCGTCGGATAAGTGCTTCGTCTCCTACCCGGCGTAAGGTCGCGAGGCGGCGGCGCGGCGGGCAAGCCTCTGTCGGACGCCGCCGCCCTTGCCAAGGGCGGTCCCCGTCTTTAACACTGCCGGCGGGGACCCATGTTCGGAAAGCCGCCGATCCTTGAGGAGGGCGCGCGCACTGCCGCGCTGGTATGGCGCTTGGCGCGCGATTTCATGCGCCCGCATTTGCCACGGGTCGCACTCGCGTTCTTGCTGATGGGGCTGGCGGCCGGCAGCACGGCGTTGCGCGCGTGGCTGATGCAGCCTGTTCTCGACCGCATCTTTGTCGGGCGTGACGGCTCGCTTCTGCTGCTGATCGCCGGCGGCGCACTGGCTATCGCCGTCGTCAAGGGTCTCGCCGATTACGGCGAGGCGGTGCTGATGAACCGCGTCGGCCAGCGGGTCATCGCCGATGTGCAGATAGCACTGTTCGGGCGACTGATGCGTGCCGATCTCGCCTATTTTCACGCGCATCCGAGCGGGACCTTGATCTCGCGGTTTACCAGCGACGCCGTGCTGCTGCGCAACGCCGCGGCGAACATCCTCGGTGCGATCGGCAAGGATGCACTGACCGTGGCGTTCCTGGTCGGGGTCATGTTCTATCAGGACTGGCTCTTGGCCTTGGTCTCGTTCTTCGTCTTCCCGGTGGCCATCCGTCCGATCGTCGGCATCGGCCGCCGCATGCGCCGGGTTTCGGCCAACACGCAGGCCGAGATTGGCCAGCTGACGACGTTGCTGAGCCAGACCTTTCAGGGCGCCCGCCTGGTCAAGGCCTATGGCATGGAGGATTACGAGGAGCGGCGCGCCGCCGGCCTGTTCGAACGGCTGTTCGCGCTGATCGACCGGGCAACACGGACGCGCTCACGCGCCTCGCCGATGATGGAGACGTTAGGCGGCGCGGCAATCGCGATCGTCATCCTTTATGGCGGTCATCAGGTCATCGTCGGGACCCGGACGCCGGGCGCGTTCTTCTCGTTCATCACCGCGCTGCTGCTCGCCTATCAGCCGTTGAAGAGCCTCGCCAATCTGAACGCCTCGCTGCAGGAAGGCCTCGCCGCGGCCCAACGGATCTTTCAGGTGTTCGACGTCGAGCCAACAATTCGCGATACGCCCGCGGCTCGGCCGCTATGCGTTACCGGTGGCGAGATCCGCTTCGACCGGGTGCGCTTTGGTTATGCGCCCGGAGCAGTTGCTCTCGACGATGTCTCGCTGACCGTCCCGGCCGGGCGTACGGTCGCGCTGGTCGGCGCATCGGGGGCCGGCAAATCGACCATCCTCAACCTGATCCCCCGCTTTTTCGATGTCGAGGAAGGCAGCATCGCGATCGACGGGCAGGATATCCGCAGCGTGACCTTGGCCTCGCTGCGCGGTGCGGTGGCGCTCGTCGCCCAGGAGGTCACGCTGTTCGACGACACTCTGCGCGCCAACATCGCCTACGGGCGGTTCGGCGCCGCAGCGGAAGATATCGAAGCGGCGGCGCGCGCCGCCGGCGCCGACGAGTTCATCAGCGAGCTGCCGAACGGCTACGACACGCAGGTCGGAGAGCACGGCGTGCGCCTCTCCGGCGGGCAGCGCCAGCGCCTGGCGATCGCCCGGGCGATGCTCAAGGACGCACCGATCTTGCTGCTCGACGAGGCGACCTCGGCCCTCGACAGTGAGTTCGAACGCCAGGTGCAAGCTGCGCTGCGCACGTTGATCCGCGGGCGCACGACTCTGGTCATCGCCCACCGGCTGTCGACGGTCCAGGGTGCAGATCTGATCTGCGTCGTCGATCGCGGGCGCATCGCCGAGAGCGGCCGGCACATCGAGTTGCTCGCGCGCGGCGGTCTCTATGCGCGGCTCTATGCGATGCAGTTCGCCGATGAGCGAGACGTCGCCGCTGCCGCTCCGGCGCAATAGCGGCGTGGCGCTGATCTTTACCAGGCGCGGCATATGGCGGCGCCTCATGCGCAATGCTCGGCTGCGGCGGGCAGCATGCTGGGCAATGCACCGCTACATTCGCTTCGTCTATCGCACCAATCACTGGACCGTGGAGGGCGGTGAGGCGCCACGCCGGCTGGTCGCCGAGGGGCAAGCTTTCATCGGCGCATTCTGGCATGGGCGCATGATGATGATTCCGATGGCGTGGCAGCGCATGGCGCCGATGCACATGCTGATTTCGGCGCACCGCGACGGACAAATTATTGCCGACGCCGTGTCGTATTTCGGTATCCAGGCGATCGCCGGCTCGACCCGCCGTGGTGGCTCAGCGGCGCTGCGCAACCTGCTCAAAAAGTTGAAGGAAGGGGATTGTGTGGCGATCACTCCGGATGGGCCGCGCGGCCCGGCGATGACCGTCAGCATTGGCATCGTCAATGCCGCGAGGCTGGCCCAGGTGCCGATCGTGCCGATCACCTATGCCACGAGCCGGCGATGGATTTTCCCCAGTTGGGACCATTTCCACATCGGACTGCCGTTCGGGCGCGGTCTCTTTTTGTGGGGCCAGCCGATCGAAATCGCTACCGAGCTTGACGAGGCTGGGCTCGAGCACGCCCGATCCCTGATCGAGGCGCGTATGATCGAAATGGTCGACGAGGCCGACCGCCGCGTCGGGCACGGGGTAAGGGCTATTCAGCCACCCGACGCGAGGCGGTCTTCCTCTCCCCGCGCAGGGGGAAGTGGCCAGGGCAAGGCGCCCTCGCCGCGCCAAGCCGTTCAACCGGAAAAGCCCCGCTGATGTTGCCGCTCGTCTATCGCCTGCTGACCCGGCCGTTGGCGCCGCTGGTGTTGCTCTATCTGGAGCGGCGGCGGCGGCGCGGCAAGGAGGACGGGCGGCGCCTGAGAGAACGACAGGGTTTTGCGTGCGGCGCCCGACCGCCGGGGCCATTGGTGTGGGTTCATGCCGCGAGCGTCGGCGAGGCGACGGCGACGCTGCGGCTGATCGAGCGGCTGACCGAGATGCGGCCCGCGCTCGAAATCCTCGTCACTACCGGCACGGTCGCTTCGGCCCGGCTGCTCGAAGGGCGGCTGCCGCCGCGGACGCGCCATCAATTCGTGCCGGTCGACCTGCCGGGCTGGATCGGGCGTTTTCTTGATCATTGGCGACCGGACCTGGCGCTTTGGGTCGAATCCGAGTTGTGGCCAAACTTGGTGCTGACGACGCATGCGCGCGAGATTCCGATGATGTTGGTCAGTGGCCGGCTATCGGCGCGCTCATACCGGCGCTGGCGCCGGTGGCCGGGACTAATCGGCCCAATGCTCGGCGCTTTCTCGCAATGCCTCGCTCAGGATGCGGACCAAGCCGAGCGGCTGCACCGAACTCGGCGCCCGCGATGTCGCCGCGGTCGGCGACCTTAAGGCTGCAGGCGCCACCCTGCCGGTCGACCAGGCGCAGCTGTGGCGGTTGCGCCGACAGATCGGTTCGCGCCCACTATGGCTCGCCGCCAGCACTCACGCGGGCGAGGAGGAGATCGCCGCCGCCGCCCATCGATGTCTCGCTGCTGAACAGCCCGGCCTGTTGACGATCATCGCCCCCCGCCATCCGGTGCGCGGCGACGCCATCGCCGCGATGCTCGCCGAGCACGGGCTACGGGTCGCCCGGCGCAGCCATAGTGAGCCGATCAGCGACGAGACCTCAGTCTACCTTGCCGATACGATTGGCGAACTCGGCCTGTTTTACCGTCTCGCCGGGATTGCCTTTATCGGGGGATCGCTGACGCGAAACGGCGGGCACAACCCGTTCGAGGCAGCGCGCCTCGACTGCGCCGTGTTGCACGGGCCGGACATGAGCAATTGCGTCGGCATGGCCTCGGCGCTTGCGGCGGCCGGGGCGGCAGAGGTTGTGACCGGCGCCGATGAGCTGACCCGGGCCGTGGCCGCGCTCCTCACCGATCACGGGCTGCGTGCGACACGTTGCGCGGCCGCTGCGCGGGCGGCCGCCGCCGGCCAGAGCATTCTCGACGCCATCCTCGCCCGTCTCGCCCCATGGCTCGATGGCCTCGCGCCGGTGCAAAACGGGCCTTCGGAAGGCGCACTAATCGAAAGCCACGCCGACACGCCGCATTCTCTGCGGGCCTGATGCGAACCGCGCCGGAGTTTTGGGAAAAGGAGCCGGGGCTCGCGGCTGATCTGCTGCTGCCGATCGGCGCAGCCTGGGATGCTGCAGGCCGGCTCCGCCGCGTCTTGGCACGGCCGTATCGTCCGCCGGTGCCGGTCATCTGCGTCGGCAATCTGGTGGCCGGCGGCGCCGGTAAAACCCCGGTCGCGCTGGCGCTCGCCGCATACCTCTCGGCGCGTGGCATCGCGGTTCATGTGGTGACGCGCGGTTATGGTGGCCGGCTCGCTGGCCCGGTTCGCGTCGATCCGGCGCGGCACGACGCCGCTGCAGTCGGCGACGAAGCATTGTTGCTGGCTTCACGCGCGACGTGCTGGGTCGCCCGCGCCCGGGGCGCGGGAGTTGCCGCCGCGGTCGCGGCCGGAGCCAAAACTATCCTGCTCGACGACGGATTCCAGAATCCGACCGTCGCCGTAACCCTGGCGCTGATCGTCGTCGACGCCGTTTATGGATTTGGCAATCGACGGGTGATGCCCGGCGGCCCATTGCGCGAGAGCCTGCGCCGCGGTCTCGCCCGCGCCGATGGCGTAGTGCTGCTCGCGACCGAAGGCGAGACACTGCCGCACCGGCCAATCGCCGCCGATGCCAATCGGCCGATCGTACCCGCGGTGCTGACGGCAGTGGACGGCGCCCGGCTCGCGGGGAGCCGCGCCGTCGCCTTTGCCGGGATCGGGCGGCCGGAAAAATTCTTCGCAACCGTGCGCGGGCTCGGCGTCGAACTCGTCGCCGCGCGCCGCTTTCCCGACCACCACCCGTTCCGCTTCGATGAGATCGCCGAACTGCACCGGTCGGCGGCGCGCGAGAATGCGCAGCTGGTGACGACGGCAAAGGACTATGTGCGGGTGCCGCCCGCGGCGCGGTTCGGGATCGAGGTACTCGAAGTCGAAGTCCGCTGGCCCGATCTTGCCGCCCTCGATGGCCTTCTCTGCCCCGATGTGCTATCCGCCCAGGGCAATGGATACGGCACAGGCGAATACCGTTATTGAGGCGCCCCGGTTCGGCCATCGCCTAGAAGCTTGGGGGGCAGCGGCGTTCTTCGGTGTGTTCGGATTGTTGCCGCTCGATTGCGCCTCCGCCATCGGCGGCGCGCTGGGGCGGCTCATCGGCCCGTTTCTCGGCGTCTCCAAACGGGCCCGGCTCAATCTTCGTCGCGCGTTTCCCGACCTTCCCGATGCCGAGATCGAACAGATCGTCATCGGCATGTGGGACAATCTCGGCCGCGTCGCAGCTGAGTACCCGCACCTCCGGAAATTCCGCATCTTCGAGCCGGGCGGACGGGTCGAGACCCACGGATTCGAGCATATCGACCAGGCGGTCGCTGCCGGGCGACGGATGATCGTCTTCTCCGGCCATATCGCCAATTGGGAGATCGGCTCGCTCGCCGGCGTCCAGCATGGGATCTCGGTCGCCCAGATCTACCGCGCCGCCAACAATCCGTTGGTCGACCGCTTGATCGCGAAGTTGCGCGGCGATCGCGAGGAGTTCATCCCGAAGGGCGCCGTTGCGGCGAGGCGCGCGATTTTGGCGCTAAATCGTGGCGTGCATCTGGGCTTGCTCGCCGACCAGAAGATGAATGACGGAATCCCGGTTCCGTTCTTCGGGCGCCCCGCGATGACCAGCTCTGCCCTCGCGTTTCTGGCGCTCCGCTTCGACTGCGACGTGTTTCCGCTTCGGGTCGAGCGGCTCGCGGGTGCACGCTTCCGGGTCACGGTCTCACCGCCATTGGCCCTGCCTCGAAGTGGTGATCGTCAGGCCGACGCCGCCGCCCTGATGACATCGGTCAATGAGACCTTAGAGGCGTGGATTCGCGACCGACCCGAGCTGTGGCTCTGGGTGCATCGGCGCTGGCCGGATTAAGCCGAACGAATCGGCGCCATGGAGCCGGCGGTCGTGGCCGCTGTCACGGCGCGGGGCGTTGCGCTGGGTATAGTCATGGAAAGATCGGTTGCGCATGACGCAACTTTGTGCAGGCTGATGTTGTAAACCGTCGAGTTGGGTTTACGACGCCCAACCCACCGGATCGAAGCGGGAGGGAAACCATGGACATGACGCGTCGTGCCACTGCGGAATTCTTCGGCACGCTCTGGCTGGTTTTTGGTGGGTGCGGCGCCGCCGTGCTCGCTGCCGGATTTCCATCGCTCGGCATCGGGTTCCTTGGGGTGGCCTTCGCCTTCGGACTGACCGTACTGACGATGGCCTATGCCGTCGGACACATCTCGGGCGGCCATTTCAACCCGGCGGTGACGGTCGGGCTGTGGGCCGGCGGGCGGTTCAAGGCTGCAGACGTACTGCCATACATCATCGCCCAGGTGATCGGCGCGATTGTGGCTGCGGCAATCCTTTACGCGATTGCGTCTGGCAAACCGGGCTGGGTTGCGGGCGGTTTCGCCTCCAACGGTTATGGCGATCTAAGCCCAGGCAAATACAGGTTGGGCGCCTGCTTTATCGGCGAGGTAGTCGCTACCTTCTTCTTTCTTTTCGTGATCATCGGCTCGACCTCGCGGGGCGCTGCGGGCGGGTTTGCCGGCATCCCGATCGGACTGTGCCTGACCCTGATCCATCTGATCATGATCCCGGTCACCAATACCTCGGTCAACCCAGCCCGCAGCACCGGCCCCGCTTTGTTCGCCGGCGGGCATTATATAGCGCAGCTATGGCTGTTCTGGCTGGCCCCGATCATCGGCGCCGCATTAGCCGGCTTTTTCACCCGTTGGCTCTATCAGGACGAGCTGGTGACAGTCGGCACCGTTGTCGTCGAGGAACAGCGGATCGGCTGAGGCGCCAGCTGCAGTCTTATTCGTCATCGCGGAATTGCGGCCAAGGCGCGCGGCGTTCGAGCCGCCGATCGATCCAGAACACGACCAATGTCACGAAGAGCGGCAGCGCGAAGATCAGAAACGCGACTGAATAAAGTAGCGTGTCGTTGCGGATGTCGATGATGGGCTTTTCGATTTCGTCGACCGGCACGGTTATCGCTAGCAGTTGGTCGAGCCCATACCGTGGTGGGATCGCGACCACCCGCCCGATATAGGTCCGCTCGGCAACATCGTAGACACGGGTCCCGACCATCTGGCCGTTCTGAAAGGCTGCGACAAGCCCCTCGATTACCGGATCGTGCAAGTCAGCGATCTTGGGCGGCGCCGCCATGGTCTTGCCGTCGGCACGGACAGCCTTTGCGATGTGGCTCTGGTCGGGCATGGCTATGATTTCGCCGGTCTTGGTGAAGATGAACGCGGTGCTGCTCGGCGTAATTCGTTGCTCGCGCAAAAACCTTACCAGATCGATCGCCGCAAGGTCAGCGCCCATCACGCCCGGGGTCGGCCCCTCGAAGCTGCGGCTCAAAGTAAATCCCGGCTCGCCGCTTGAAGCAAAGATATAAAGATCGCTGTGTTCGACCACATCGCTGCGCTTAGCAGCTCCGTACCAGGGGCGCTGGCGAGGATCGAAGGGTAGCGCCTGATCGCGGCGGCCAACGACCGCCCCGTCATCCCCCAGAAAGACCCACCGCGCAATGCGCTGACCGGCGGCATCGGCGGCAACGATCTCGTTAGCAAAGACTGCCTCGGGGGGTGCTTGCAGTGCCTTGCGCAATTCGGCGCTCTTCTCTCCCGCGATATGGGTCACCATGAAGAACTCGCCGTCGTCGAACCCGACATAGAGCGACAAAATTTGCGGATAGACGCGCAATGCCCGCAGCAGTAGGGCCATGGCGCTCGGATCGTCCTTGATCGCCGGCGTGGTCAGCTCCGGCACCAGCGAGGCGATGCCGACGATCGCGTACATCGGGTCGTATAAGAGCTTGATGCGGTCCCTGATCTTCTCGTCTGCTTCGTGCATCAGCCGTTGTGCTGCGGCGATCGCCAACTCGCTCGACTTCTTCGAATTGTACCAG
>CAWJTR010000022.1:0-14445 GCA_963845735.1 uncultured Alphaproteobacteria bacterium
GGGTTTGACTGAGAGCGAGGCAGCGCCACTCCGGGCCGGGGACGCAGGAGCGCTGGCGGCTGCACTCCCCGAGGCCCGCTTGCGGCTCGGGACATTGCTGGCCGAGAGCGGCGAGGGCGGGTACGGGCGGACCGGCCTCGACGATGCGACGCTCGACATGATCCGCGACCAGGTGCGCCGGTTCGCCGAGCGCTCAGTCACACCCTTCGCCCAGGAGTGGCACCGCCGCGACCAGTTGATCCCGCTGCCGCTGATCGAGGAACTCGCCGGGATCGGCGTTTTTGGTCTGACGATCCCCGAAGAGTATGGCGGGCTCGGCCTTGGCAAGGCCGCGATGTGCATCGTCTCGGAGGAACTGTCGCGCGGCTATCTGGGCGTCGGCTCGCTCGGCACCCGCTCGGAGATCGCCGGCGAATTGATCCGGCTCAATGGCACACCCGCGCAGAAATCACGCTGGCTGCCGGGCATTGCCTCGGGTGCGGTGTTGCCAACCGCGGTCTTTACCGAATCCGGGGCCGGCTCCGACCTCGCCGCAGTCGCGACCCGCGCAGTGCGCGACGGCGACACCTATCGCATTTACGGCGCCAAGACCTGGATCACCCACGGCGCCCGTTCCGATTTGATGACCTTGCTCGCCCGCACCGATAGCGGTGGGCGCGGCTACCGCGGCTTGAGCATGTTTCTCGCCGCCAAGCCGCGCGGCAGCGACGCCGACCCGTTTCCGGCGCCGGGGATCAGCGGCACCGAGATCCCGGTGCTCGGCTATCGCGGCATGAAAGAGTACGAGATCGCCTTCGACGGCTTCGCCGTGCCCGCAGATGGCCTGCTCGGCGAGGTCGAGGGGCAAGGGTTCAAGCAATTGATGGCGACTTTCGAGAGTGCGCGAATTCAAACCGCCTCCCGCGCCGTCGGCGTTGCCCAGAACGCCCTCGAATTGGGCCTCGCCTATGCCCTCGAACGCCGGCAGTTCGGCAAGCCGCTCGCCCAATTCCCGCGCGTTGCCGGCAAGCTCGCGCTGATGGCGGCGGAGACGATGGTGGCGCGCCAGCTGACTTACTTCGCTGCAGCGTGAAAAGGACCGCGGCCGGCGCTGCGACATCGAGGCCGGCATGGCCAAGCTGTTGGCCGCGCGCGTTGCCTGGTCCAATGCCGACAATGCCTTGCAGATCCACGGCGGCAACGGCTATGCGCTCGAATATCCAATCAGCCGGGTGCTGTGCGACGCGCGCATCCTCAACATCTTCGAGGGCGCCGCCGAGATCCAGGCCCAGATCATCGCCCGCGGCCTGATCGCCGGCCGGAATTAGCTCGCACCCTGCCGGCCGACGGTGCGATGAGCCTTGGCCGTATGCGGGCAACAGGCCCATACTTCCCGCGATGACCACGTTTGTGACGGCCCTGCTGGTGCTCGCCTTGATTGGGGTGTTGACCGTGCTCGGGTTCGGCGTCGCCACGATGCTGCGGGGCGGCAATCCGCGCCGCTCGAACAAGCTGATGCAGATGCGGGTCGTCATGCAGGCGCTGGCGCTGCTGCTGCTCGCGATCCTGATGCTGCTTGGCCGTCGTTAGCCTCCGGGGACCGATCATGGTGCGGCTGACCCGGATCTACACGCGCGGCGGCGACAAGGGCGAGACCTCGCTCGGCGACGGTTCGCGCGTGCCCAAGCATGCGTTGCGGGTAGCCGCCTACGGCACTGTCGACGAAGCCAACGCCGCGATCGGCATCGCCCAACTCCATGTCGACACCGAAGCCGACGCGATGCTCGGCCATATCCAGAACGATCTGTTCGATCTCGGCGCCGATCTGTGCACGCCGGAGGGCGGCAGGCGCAGCACCGGTGCCTTGCGCATTTCAGCCGCTCAGGTCGAGCGTCTCGAACACGAAATCGACGCGATGAACGCAAGCCTGCGACCGCTCAACTCGTTCATTTTGCCGGGCGGCAGCGCCGCCGCAGCGCATCTTCATGTGGCGCGCACGGTGACGCGGCGGGCCGAGCGCCTGGTCAGCGAGCTGGCTCACGCCGAGCCGGTCAACCCCGAGGCGCTCAAATATCTGAACCGCCTCTCCGACCATCTCTTCGTCCTCGGGCGCCGGGCTCAACGACAACGGCGCGGACGACGTGCTCTGGGTTCCCGGGGCCAACCGCTGAGCGCCCGAGTCGCTTGACGGGACCATCCGTCGTACCGAGACTTGTCAAAGCACGAACAGGAGAAACGGCGATGCTTCCACGCGAGGAAAACGAGCTCTTAACGCGGGTCGGACAAGGCACCCCGATGGGCGGCACGATGCGGCTCTATTGGATCCCGGCCTTGCTTGCCCGCGAATTGGAGGAGCCCGACGGTCCGCCGGTGCGGGTGCGCCTCCTCGGCGAGGACCTCGTTGCTTTTCGCGACAGCGAAGGCCGTATCGGGCTCGTCGACGAATATTGCCCGCATCGCCGCGCTTCCTTGTGGTTCGGGCGCAACGAAGAAGGCGGGCTGCGCTGCGTCTATCACGGCTGGAAATTCGCCGTCGACGGCAGCTGCGTCGAGCAGATGAACGAACCCGAGCCGTTCTGCCACAAGGTCCACCTGACCGCCTACCCGACCGTCGAATTGGGCGGCGTCATCTGGACCTATATGGGTCCGCCCGAGCGCACCCCGCCCGTGCCGAAATTTGCCTGGACGCAGGCCCCCGAGAGCCATCGGCACGTCTCGAAAGTCATCCAGGAATGCAACTGGCTGCAAGCGCTCGAAGGCGGCCTCGACACCTCGCACGCGCCGATCATGCATCGGCTCCTAAAGGACAATGCCGGTCGCGGCGGCATCAACCCGTCGAGCGCCTATGTTCGCGCCAAGGCGCCGAGCATCGTCGTCGACATCACCGATTACGGCTATCAATACGCCGGCATCCGGGCGCTCGGCGACGACGAGTCCCACATTCGCACTTACCATTACATCCTGCCGTTCCATCAGATCCGCGCCTCGCGCTCTGAGCGCGGCAATCCGGTCGATGCCGGCCATATCTGGGTCCCGATCGATGACGAAAACACGATGGTCTACAACTGGGCCTATAGCGTTACCGGCGAGCCGTTGACCGACCAAGACCGCCTCGAACGCGGCATCGGCAACGGGCCAATGCATGTCGACCAGACGACGTTCCGCTCCAAGGCCAATCGCAGCAACGACTACCTGATCGACCGCGCGGTGCAGCGGACCGAGAGCTTTACCGGGATCGACGGCGTCAATGTGCAGGACCGGGCAATCCAAGAAACGATGGGGCGCATCGTCGACCGCAGCAAAGAACATCTCGGGCCAGCCGACAAGGCGATCATCCAATTGCGCCGGCTGCTGCGCCAGGCTGTCAACACCGCCACGGAGGGAGGCACTCCCGCGGGCGTGCGGCCGAGCTACTACCGGTTGCGGGCGGCCGAAACGGTGGTGCCGCGCGCGAGCGACTGGCGCGTCTCGGTGCCGGAGGGGCTGGCGCGGGAGGAAATTCTGCAGACGGTGTGACGATGGCCGAGCCAAGCGAGGCGGCGGTCCCGCGCCGCCGCCAGATCCGCCTCACTCCCGAGGAGCAGGCGGCGTTTCTGCGCGACAACCCGAAATGCGCCCTCGCCACGATCGACCAGGACGGGTTTCCGCACGTCGTGGCGATGGGGTTCTATGTCGAAGACGGCGTCTTCTACATGACCTCATACGCCAAGGCGCAGAAGGTGCTGAACATCCGCCGCAACCCAAAAGTCGGGCTGATGGTCGAGACCGGCGACAGCTATGCCGAGCTGCGCGGCGTAATGGTGCGCGGGGCCTGTGAGATCATCGAGGATGTCGACACGGTGCGGCAAGTCATGAACCACCGCCGAGGCAGCCCCGAAAGCGGCCGCCGCGGCTCGCTCGACAGCGCCCCAAAACGCGTGGTTCTCAAAGTAACCCCGCACAAGATCGCGAGCTGGGACCACACCAAGCTCGGCGGCCGATACTAGACCAGCAACGATGGTCATGAAAATCCGCTCAAAGGACTTCCGCGTGCGGGAAGGAGACGAGGTCGATCTCGGGAAATGGTCGACGGAAGTGGAGCGCGTGTACAAGTCGAAGCAGCACTATCAAGAACTCCTGAGCGATCACGTCGCGCAATTGAGCTCGTTGCAGCAGCTTCTCTACGCATCCAACCGCTATGCTGTCCTGCTGATCTTTCAGGCGATGGATGCGGCGGGAAAAGACGGCGCGATCAGGCATGTGATGTCCGGGGTCAACCCGCAAGGCTGCCAGGTATTCAGCTTCAAGCATCCCAGCGCCAATGAATTGCAACACGATTTTCTATGGCGCACGACCCGTGATCTGCCGGAACGCGGGCGCATCGGCATCTTCAACCGATCGTACTACGAGGAGGTGTTGATCGTCCGCGTGCATCCCGAGATCCTCAGCAGCGAAGGGATCGCGGACGCGCCGCGCGGCGACAGTGCGATCTGGCGCGACCGGTATCGCTCAATCACCGGCTTGGAGAGGCACCTCCACAGCAACGGCACCCGCATCGTCAAGTTCTACCTCCACCTGTCAAAGGAGGAACAGCGAAAGCGGTTTCTGCAGCGTATCGACGAGCCGGAAAAGAACTGGAAGTTCAGCCTTGCCGATGTCGAGGAACGAAAATATTGGAAGGATTACATGAAGGCATACGAGGAATGCCTCAGCGCGACAAGCACGAGGGATTCTCCGTGGTATGTCGTGCCCGCTGACGACAAGGAAAACGCGCGGTTGATTGTGTCCCAGATCGTCCTCGATACGCTTGAGGAGCTCGAAATGACTTATCCAAAAACGAATACGGAACGCCTGCAGGAGTTATTGTCAATTCGCCGGCGGCTGGCAAAGTGAGCAATGCGGGCTCGCGCAAGTTGCCGTGCGGCCAGCCTCACAAGCTTGTGACCAGGCGCGCGAGAGATAAACGAATAGGGCGCTGCCAAGCAGGACGAGCAGGGCGGCGAGCGCGATATCGATGCGCGAGCCCATGCCGGGCCGGTGCTGTTCGCTGTCGATGTTTTTTGCGGTGATCAGAAAGCGCGCAGCCGCGACGGCGACCATCGCGATGCCGAGAGCAATCAGCGCCAATCCGGCTATGTTGCCGAATCTGTGCCCGGGCAGCGACAGTGGGCGGCCGACCAGGGACGGCGCGGCAACCTCGAGAAACAGGTCGAACTTCTCGACAATGAAGCCGAAGGCCATTACCGCGATGGCGGTGCGCACCCAGGCGAGGAAGGTACGCTCGTTCGCCGAGTGGTCTGCAAAATTTCTGATCATGGCGAGGGAGATGGACGCAAAACGCCGCCGTCGGCAGTTGGCGGCGAGGCTAGCACCTGGCTGCGTAAATTGGCGTATGTCCTGCTCGATCTCGCTGCGGCATCCTCAATCGGACGGGGCGACCGATCTCCGCCGTCCCCGCGAAAGCGCGGGGACCTGGGCCTGCCCCTAGCATGAAAAGGGGGCGGCCGAAGGGGATAGGGAGCCGCGTCCTTGCGTCTACATCCTCGCCAGCAAGCGTAATGGTACGCTTTATGTTGGTGTCACAAGTGATATTGCGCGCCGTGCTTGGCAACATCGTTCCAACGCTGTGGGTGGGTTGGTTCGCGATTACGCAGTGCACAGGTTAGTGTTTGTCGAGGCGTCACGAGACCATGGCCGATGCGATCCTCCGCGAAAAGCGCATCAAGAAATGGCGCCGTGCGTGGAAACTGGAGTTGATCGAGCGCCACAATCCGCAATGGCGCGATCTTTACGACGAGCTGGCGTAAGGGCGCTTGCCCCCTGTTCGTGCCAGGCAGGCTCTGGGTCCCCGCTTTCGCGCGCTTTCGCGGGCATGACAAAAAAGGAGGGCGGGTACCAAGCGTCAAATTCATAGCACTAGCTCAGTTCCGTTCAACCCGGCAACGTTCCGGTCAATGCTCCGCTCGTCTCCTGCGCGGCCAGGGCGGGCATCCGGCAGCGCGAGCCCGCTTGGACGCAAACGGCGCGCTCACGAGGGCCAGCGCCAGTCGCGGACCTCCGGCATGTCCTCGCCGTGCTCGCTGATATAGAGCTTGTGACGCTCCATCGCGGTCCAGTAACGCGCCGTCGCCTTCTCCACCTGATCGCCCAGCCGTGGAATCCGCCGGATGGCGTCCAGCGCCAGCTGATAGCGGTCGAGATTGTTCAGCACGACCATGTCGAAGGGCGTCGTGGTGGTGCCCTCCTCTTTGTAGCCGCGCACGTGAATATTGTCATGATTATGCCGCCGGTAGGTCAGCTTATGAATCATCGCGGGATAGCCATGGAAGGCGAAGATCACCGGCTTGTCGGTCGTGAACAGCTCGTCGAAATCCTGATCCTCCAGGCCATGGGGATGCTCGGACTGCGGCTGCAGCACCATCAGGTCGACCACATTGACGACGCGGATCCGGATGTCCGGGACATAGCTGCGCAACAGAGACACGGCGGCCATCGTCTCCAGCGTCGGCACATCGCCGGCGCAGGCCATCACCACGTCGGGATCGCCGGCATCGTTGCTGGCCCATTGCCAAATGCCGGCGCCCGCGGTGCAATGGCGGACGGCTGAATCGATGTCGAGCCACTGCCACTCCGGCTGTTTGCCGGCGACGATCAGATTGATGTAGTTGCGGCTGCGCAGGCAGTGATCGGCCACCGACAGCAGGCAGTTTGCATCGGGCGGCAGATAGATGCGCACGACATCGGCCTTCTTGTTGGCGACATGGTCGATAAAGCCGGGGTCCTGATGGGAGAAGCCGTTGTGGTCCTGTCGCCAGACATGCGACGTCAGCAGGTAGTTCAGCGAGGCGATCGGCTTGCGCCAAGGAATGCTCCGTGCTGACCTTCAGCCACTTCGCATGCTGGTTGAACATCGAGTCGATGATGTGGATGAACGCCTCGTAGCAGGAGAACAGGCCGTGGCGGCCGGTGAGCAGATAGCCTTCGAGCCAACCCTCGCACATGTGCTCGCTGAGCACTTCCATGACGCGGCCGTTGGCGCTGAGGTCGATATCGACCGCCTCGACCTCGGCCATCCACTCCTTGCCGGAGACTTCATAGACGGCCTCCAGCCGGTTGGAGGCGGTTTCGTCCGGGCCGAACAGCCGGAAATTCTGCTTGCCGAGATTGAGCTTCATCACGTCGCGCAGGAATGTTCCGAGCACGCGCGTTGCTTCGGCCTCGACGCAGCCGGGCTGCGGGAACGGCCACGGCGTAGTCGTGGAAATGCGGCATCGACAGCGGCTGCAGCAATTCGCCGCCATTGGCGTGCGGGTTGGAGCCCATTCGGCGATGGCCGGTCGGCGCGAGCGCGGCGAGTTCTTCGCGGAATTTGCCGCTGCTCGTCGAACAATTCGTGCGGCGCGATAGCTCTTCATCCAGTCTTCGAGCTGCTTGAGATGTTCGGGGTTGTTGAAGTCCGCGATCGGAACCTGATGCGCCCGCCATGTGCCCTCGACCGGCAGGCCGTCGACGAATTTCGGTCCGGTCCAGCCCTTGGGCGTGCGGAAGACGATCATCGGCCAGCGCGGGCGCTCAGGCTCTCGGCATCGCCGCCGCGATCGGGCGGCACTCTGGATCTGGCGGATCTGCGCCAAGATCGCATCGAGCGTGCCGGCAAGCAATTTGATGCACCAGCGCCGGATCGTCGCCCTCGACGAAATGCGGATCGTAGCCGTAGCCGCGCAACAGCTCGGTCAGTTCCTCCCGGCTGATGCGGGCCAGCACCGTCGGATTGGCGATCTTGAAGCCGTTGAGATGCAGGATCGGAAGCACCGCGCCGTCGCGCGCCGGGTTCAGAAACTTGTTGGAGTGCCAGCTGGTGGCCAGCGCGCCGGTTTCGGCTTCGCCGTCGCCGATGACGCAACTGACGATCAGATCCGGGTTGTCGAAGGCGGCGCCATAGGCATGCGGCCAGAGAATAGCCGAGTTCGCCGCCTTCATGGATCGAACCCGGGCGTCTCCGGCGCGACATGGCTGGGAATGCCATAGGGCCAGGAGAACTGGCGAAACAGCCGGTGCAGTCCGTTCCGGCTGCGCTCGATCGCCGGATAGCGCTCGGTGTAGGACCCTTCGAGATAGCTATGCGCCACGATGCCGGGACCGCCGTGACCCGGACCAATGACGTAGATCATGTTCAGATCGTTGTTGCTTGATCAGCCGGTTGAGGTGGACGTAGAGGAAGTTCAACCCCGGTCGTCGTGCCCCAATGCCCGAGCAAGCGGGGCTTGATATGCTCGAGCTTGAGCGGCGTTTCGAGCAGCGGATTGTCCTGCAGATAGATCTGCCCGACCGAAAGGTAATTCGCCGCGCGCCAATAGGCGTGCATCTTCTCGACGAAATCGGATGACAAGGGATCGGGCATCGGGGTCTCCGAGATTGATTGCCAGCTCCAGCCTTGCATTTAGTCGGTTGCACTTTGGTGACAATGCGGCGAACGAGCGAAACCAGTGCTTGTTCACTCCGACCGTCGGAAATTCGAGGAGAACCTGCAAAGCCGTGCCTCCGAATTCGCGCGCGCCCCTCAGCAGCATCGGAAAGGCGGATCGAACATGACGGCTTCAGATTTGGCCTGGTGGGTCGAGCTAACCTGCCTCAATGCCTGGCCGGCGCTGCGGCAGGTGCTGCTTGGCGGTTGGGTGCTGCGGTTCAGCGGCGGGCTGACGCGGCGCGCCAATTCGGCAAACCCGCTCGGGGTTCGCGGCCCGGATGCCGACGGCTTGATCGCCAGCTGCGAGGCGCTTTACCGCTATCACCACCTATCGACGATCTTCCGTCTGCCCTCGATCATCGATCCCGGAATTGACGCTCGGCTCGCGGCCCAAGGTTACAGCGGCGAAGGCTTGTCCCTGGTTCTTCATGCCGATATCGGCGCCCTTGCGGCGATGCGAGACCCCGACGTGCAGCTGCTGTCGCGTCCGACGCCGCAATGGTTTGCCGCCATGGCGCAGTTGCAGCGCCACACAAAAAAGCAGGCCGGCTTTTATCGCCGGATCGTCGGGAGCCTTGCTATCCCTGCCGCCTTCGCGATCTGCGCGGATGAACCGGGTATTGCCGCACTCGCCTATGGCGCGATCCATGACGGGCTGATCTGCTACGAATTGGTGGTGACGGATCCGGGCCGGCAGCGTCGCGGCTATGCCCGCCGAGTGATAGGCAGTCTGGCAGCCTGGGCCTCGGACCAAGGCGCCCGGGGCGCGTGCCTCGAGGTCGAAGCGGCGAACGCTCCGGCGCGCGCGCTCTACGAGGGGCTCGGGTTCAAGGAACTCTACCGGTACCATTACCGCCGAGCGCCCTGCCGCGACGGCCGTTGAGGACGGTGACAAGGCCTCCCTTTTGACCATGCCACCGCTGCCGATTTCCGAGATCGCCGGTTGTGGATGTGTGTGGCAAAAACGTGAGCGTCGGTCCGGTAGGGGGCACGACCCGCCATCGGCTGTTATCCTACCCATGGATGATTGCCAGAGCAGGGGATATGCGCACAGTGGAGATGCGGCTGCGGCCGCAGGAACTTTCGGGGACGATGGCAGCGATGCGAATGTGGCTCGACGAGCGCCGTTTCGAACCGTCGAGCTTCACCTGCCATGACTGCGGTGCCGGCGTGCTTGTCCGCGTCGACTTCAAGGTAGCGGAGGAGGCCGACGCTTTCGACCGGTGTTTCGGCAGCAGCGTCGACGCGTCCTCGCCCGTCGTCATCGGGGAAGCCTTCCCCGGCAGCGTGTCGCGGACCGACTTGGCGCTCGGCGAACCCGTCGGCTGAGCCGCGTTAGACGACGCCGTCGCCCCGCATCGCCTCGACTTCGGCAGCGCTCAACCCCAGCCAATCGCCGAGCGCCTCGGCGGTGTGCTCGCCGAGAAGCGGCGCCGGTTTGAGCGGCGCGGGCGCGCCGTCAAAGCGCACCGGCCAGGTCGTCATCGTCATCTGCCAGTCGCCGTGATGCATGGTCTGCAATATGCCGCGCTCCTAGAAGGTCGGCTCGTTGGTCAATTCCATCGAGTTCGAACACCGCACCCGCCGGCACCCCGGCGCCGCTGATCAGCGCCATCGCCTCTTCTTTGGTGTGCTGGCGGGTCCATTCGGAGATGATCTCGTCGACCTCGGCCTCGCGCTCGACCCGCGCCGAAGCCTTGTCGTAGCGCGGATCGCCGATCAATTCCTCGCGCCCGATCAACTTCAACAGACGCGGCCAATGCTGCGGGTTGGCGCGGCTGGTCAGCATGTAGACATAGTCGTTGGGGCCGCCGGGCTTGCACGGAAAGATGCCCGACGGCGCATTGCCGCCGGCCGGCCGGCGCGGCGCCGCTTTGCCGGTCTGCGCCTGCCTGATGAACATGCCGCGGCTGTAATGCATGACCGAATCCTGCATCGCCGCCTGCAATTGGCGGCCCTTGCCGGTCGATGTTGCGCTGATAGAGCGCGCGACGATGCTGAACGCCAGCAGCATGCCGGTGCCGGTGTCGCCGATCGTCGGTCCCGGCTTCAGCGGCTTGCCGCCGGGTTCGCCGGTGATGCTCATCGCCCCGCCGACGGCCTGCGCGATCGGATCGAAGCACAGCCCGTTCTCATAGGGGCTGCCGGCGCCGAAGCCCTTGACCTGGGCGTAGATGATGCGCGGGTTCAAGGCGCTGACCACGTCGTAGCCGAGGCCCAGCTGCTCGATCACGCCGGGGCCGAAATTCTCGGTAAAGACATCGGCGTTCTTGGCCATGTCCTTGACCAATGCCAGGCCGCGTTCGGATTTGAGGTTGACGGTGATCGACCGCTTATTGGCGTTGTAGATCATGAAGTAATAGGGGTCGGCCACGCCGCGGCGGCCGGCCTCGCCGCCATCGGGGTTCTCCACCTTGACGACATCGGCGCCCATCCAGGCGAGCGCCTCGGTGCAGGTGGTTCCGGCCTCGAACTGGGTCAGGTCCAGGACTTTGATGCCGGCGAGACAATTCGGCGGTACGGTCGTGCCATCCATGTCCACTCTCCTCGGAGCGAAGGGCCAACGTCTTGTACGGCGGATCGCAATCCGCTCTCGTGAAGCGAACTTCAGTTCATGCCTTCCTGCTGCAGGGCTCGCTGCACCGCCGGGCGCGCCATCATGCGCTCGAAATGCGCGGCGCAATTTTTCGGCAACTGCATGCCGACCCGCTTCGCCCCCCAGAACTCGACATAGAACAGCGCCGCATCGGCAATCGATAAGATCATTGCCGCCCAGATAGCTCTTACCTTCGAGCGCCTTGTCGACGACGGCAAAGCCCTTGTCGATGGCCTCGCGGCCCTGCGCCTTGACCGCGTCGTGGTCCGAGGCCGAAGGCGCAAAGCGCTCGGTGCGGAACAGGCGCGTAAAACCTTGGAATGGATCGTGCCGACGACGTATTCCATCACCTCCATCGCGCGGGTGTCGGTTTCCTCGTCCTTCGGGATCAGATTGGCCTGCGGGTTCTGGCGGGCCAACCACAGGGCGATGACCGGGAATTCGGTCAGGATCGAGCCGTCGTCGCGTTCGAGGGTCGGGACTTTCGATTTCGCGTTGATGCCGGTAAAGGGCGGCTTGTATTGCGCGCCGTCGCGGAAATTGACGGTTTCGGCCTGGTAGGGCTTGCCGATTTCCTCGAGCAAGACATGGATGCCGATCGAGCAGGCGCCGGGGGCGTAATAGAGCTTCATCGCGGGTCTCCTTCGAGTGGGGACTCCGTCGACCATCGGCATCCCGCGAGTGAACCGGGCTCCTGAGAACGAGGCTGGGTCCCAGCGTCGCGGCGATGAAAAAGGGGGGAGGTTCTCGACGATGCCTTCGGTGCGCAACGCCTCGATTTCGGCGGCGCCGATGCCGAGCCACCCGCTGAGCACTTCGGCATTGTGCTGGCCCAACAGCGGCGACGGCTTGACCTTGGGCGGGGCGCCGTCAAAGCGCACCGGCCAGGCCGGCATCTTGTAGCTTGCCGGTCGTCGGATGCTCGACATTCTGCATGATGCCGCGCTCGGCAAGCGAGGGGTCGTTCAACAGCTCGAGCGTGTCGAACACCGCACCGGCCGGCACCCCGGCCTCGCCGATGAGCTTCATCGCCTCTTCCTTGGTGTGCTGGCGGGTCCAGGTGGCAATGATCTCGTCGACCTCGGCCGCGCGCTCGCCGCGCGCCGGCCCGGTGTCATAGCGCGGGTCGCCGATCAGATCCTCGCGGCCGATCGCCTTCAAGAGCCGCGTCCAGTGGTCCGCATTGGCGCGGCTGGTGAAGACATAGACGTAATCATTCGGCCCGCCGGGCTTGCACGGGTACAGGGCCGAGGGCGCGAGCGCGGTGCTCGACCGGCTGCTGCCGCCGCGAATCTGGGCCTTGCCGCTCCGCTGGGTGCGCGAAAACGGCACCCGCATGTAATGGACCATCGCGTCCTGCATCGCCACTTGCAGCCGCCGGCCTTTGCCGGTGCGGTCGCGCTGGCGCAACGCGGCGAGGATGCTGATCGCCATCAGCATGCCGGTGCCGGTGTCGCCAAACGAGGGGCCGGGTTTGACCGGCGGACGGTCGGCATCGCCGGTGACGCTGATCGGGCCGCCCGCGGCCTGCGCGATCATGTCAAAGGCCAGGTTCTTCTCGTACGGGCTGCCGGTGCCAAAGCCTTTGACCTGGCAATAGATGATGCCGGGGTTGAGCTGTTTGACAGCGTCGTAGCCGAGACCGAGCCGCTCGATCGTGCCGGGCGCCATGTTCTCGACCGTAATGTCGGACTTTTTCAGCATCTCCTTGACGATTTCGAGCCCGCGCGGCGATTTGAGGTTGAGCGTGATCGATTTTTTGTTGGCGTTGAACTGGTGGAAATACCAGGGGTCGTCATCGGGATGGCCGGGCCGCAGCCGGCGGCCGGGATCGCCGGTCTTCGGGTTCTCGATCTTGACGACCTCGGCGCCGAGCCAGGCCAGCGCCTCGGTGCAGGATGGTCCCGCCTCGAACTGAGTGAAGTCCACGACCCGCACGCCCGCGAGACAATCGAGTTCCATGCCCTCTGTCGCTGCCATCGCTCACACTCCTCCCGGAAAAATTCCTGTCGTCATTATAGCGCGCCGGATAAAGCCGCGGGAACCAGTTCGGCGCCTCGCGCAGCGGATTGCCAGAAAGCGTAGCCTAGGCCACAGTCCACACGAAATGCTGCAGGGAGCCGGCGAATGCAGATCATCCAGCGCATCAGCGAGTTTCACGACGATCTGACGGAATGGCGGCACGATATTCATGCCCATCCCGAACTCGGGTTCGAAGAACAGCGAACCTCTGACCTCGTCGCGCAAAAGCTCGCCGAGTTCGGCTTCGAGGTGTTCCGCGGTATCGGCAAGACCGGTGTCGTCGGCAGGTTGCGGGCCGGCAATTCGCAGCGCTCGATCGGCCTGCGGGCCGATATGGATTGCCTGCCGATCGAGGAGGCGACCAACCTTTCCTATCGCTCGCAGAACGCCGGGCGCATGCACGCCTGCGGGCATGACGGCCACACGACGATGCTGCTCGGCGCCGCCCGCTACCTCGCCGAGACACGCAACTTCGACGGCGCCGTGCATCTGATCTTTCAGCCGGCGGAGGAAGGGCTCGGCGGCGGCAAGGCGATGGTCGAAGACGGCCTGTTCGACCGCTTCCCGTGCGACGCGATCTTCGGCATGCACAACCGCCCGGGGCTCGCGGTCGGCAAGTTCCAGATCCGCACCGGACCGGCGATGGCGGGCGGCGCCTATTTCGATATCGCCGTCACCGGCCGCGGGGCGCATGGCGCCCGGCCTGAATCCGGCATCGACCCGGTCGTGACCGCGAGCCACATCGCGATCGCCTTGCAGACGATCGTGTCGCGCAATGTCCGCCCGCTCGACACCGCCGTCGTCAGCGTCACCCAGATCCATGCCGGTGAGGCCTACAACGTGATTCCCGAAAGCGCCCGGATCGGCGGCACCGCGCGCTGTTTCAGTAAAGAGACGATGGCGCTGATCGAACGGAACATGCGCCGCATCGCCTCGGGTGTGGCGAGGGGGTTCGGGGCCACCGCCGAGCTCGATTTCCGCGTGATCTTTCCGCCGCTGGTTAACGACACAACCGAGGCTCGCTTTATCGCCGATGTCGCCGCCGAGCTGGTCGGCGCCGACAACGTCAACCGCGACGGCGGCATTGGTGATGGCCTCGGAGGATTTCTCCTACATGCTCGAACAGCGGCCCGGCGCCTACATCGCGATCGGCAACGGCGACGGCGACGGCGGGTGCGAAGTCCACAACCCCGGCTACGATTTCAACGATGCGGCGTTGCCGCTCGGCGCCAGCCTGTTTGCCAGGCTGGCCGAGCGGAAACTCTCGCGGGCCTAACGCGCTTCTGCGCGGCGACTACGCCGGCGCCGGGATCGCGCGTTGGTTGTACATGATCTTGCGCATCTGCTCCCGCTCCGCGGCAGTCAGGGTGGCCGGGTCGACGCGCAGATTGTTGCCGGTCTC
>CAWJTR010000023.1:0-16432 GCA_963845735.1 uncultured Alphaproteobacteria bacterium
GTGAGGGATATGGGCGCAGAGCGGCCGCCGTCAGCAGTTGTCGGCGAGGCTAGCTCAGTTCTGTTCAACCCGGCAATGCCCCGGTCGATGTTGGTGATGTACGGAGATTTGTGTCAGGGCTGTGAGAGGGGGTACTCGGCGGGTTGCTGAGATCCGCTAAAGGAGCACCCCCAATGCCACAGGCTGTGACGATCCGCAGTTTACGAGGGCCTTCGAGTTGGTGAAGGGCATGCGAGCGCAAGGGCTGGAGTGGGGCGAGGGCTATCGCGGTCTGGGACGCGCGGCGATCGCCGCGATCCTTGCCGGTCAGATGGGCCATGCCATCGACGAGCACCTCGATCGGATGGCCGCGCTTGACCAAGCCGACCGGCGCAATGGTTCCTACCGGCGGCATCTGCTGACCGAGCTGGGCGAGATCGAGTTGGCGGTGCCGCGTACCCGACGCTTTGCGTCGATCGCGGTGGTGCGCGCCTATGCCCGGCGGGCCGAGCAGCTCGACTGCATGATCCTGGCGTGCTTTGTCCTTGGCCTCTCGGTGCGCAAGGTGGGCGAGGCGCTGCTGCCTATCTTGGGACGGCCGATCAGCCCGGCAACAGTGAGCACGGTGGCCAAGCGGCTCGACGCGGTGGTTGCCGCCTTCCATACCCGCGCGCTCAAGGAGCGCTGCCGGGTGCTAATGCTCGATGGCGTCGTGCTGGCGCGCAAGACCGGCCCCACGGGTCAAGCCCGTGGGCTGAAGGCCCACGGCGCGATCCGACGGCCCGTCCTGGTCGCTCTTGGCCTGCGTCGGGACGGCAAGAAGGAGATCATCGATTTCCGCCTGGCGCGGAGCGAGAGCGCCGCCGAATGGGAGCACTTCCTCGGTGACCTGATCCGCCGCGGGCTGGCCGGCGAGGCTCTCGAGATGATCTGCGTCATGGCGGCAGCGGGCTGCTGGCGGCACTGCCGACCGCCTTTCCCGCGATCCCCGTGCAACGCTGCTGGGCGCACAAGATGCGCAATGTCCTGGGCAAGGTGCGCCGTGCCGACCAGCCCACCGTCAAGGCCGATCTGCAGGCTGTGATGAATGCCAAAACCTTGCCCCAGCCACGCTCGGCCGCGCGCCGCTTTGCCGACCGCTGGGAACCGGACTATCCCAAGGCGGTCGCCTGCCTGCGCAATGATCTCGACGAGCTGCTGGTGCTACAAATCCCGCGCCCAGCGCAAACGGGTCAAGACCACCAACGCCATCGAGCGACGCTTCCGCGAAGTCCGCCGCCGAACCCGGCCGATGGGGGTCTTCTCCGACCGCACTTCGATGGACCGCATCCGCTTCGCCGTCTTCAATCACGAAAACCGCAACCAGGGCGTCAGCACCCCTCTCCTGCCGACCCAAACCTTCTGAGGTTGCCCAGCGCCATGGCCGAGTGTCGCAATCATCGAAATTGCTGATGTTCGCAGGTTCATATGATTGGTTCCGACAGCAACACATTGTTGAACCGGCACAAGCTCGCGACGTCCTGCTCCGCCGCGCACCGCCGCGGGGCCGCGCGGGCCGCCAATTCCCCGCCTTAGCTGCGGGCGCGAGCCCGCCGCCGCCTGGCGGCCATCATCTCAATACAGCGTCGGCAGGGCCAGGGCGGCATCGGGGCGGCACCGACCCGGCCGTGCCGGGAAGCGGCTAGGTCAATGCCCCAGCGCGCAAACACCAGCGCTATATACCGTGTCGTCACCACTGCAACCAACGCCCCGGCCATCACGTCGCTTGGATAATGTGCGCCGACCACGACCCTGCTTCCGGCGACGATTGCCGCCGCCAGGATGTAGAACAGCAAATGCTGCGGCCACAGCCACCATAGAGCGCTGAATAGGGCGACGATCGTGGCGCTGTGGCCCGAGGGAAACGACCAGTGATCGGGCCGCCAGCCGAGCCAGGTAAAGCCGTAGAGATCCGACCTGAACAGCAACTTCGGGCGCAGCCGACCAAAGCCGATTTTCATCAGGTCGGCGACCAAGCCCGACGCCGCGATCGACGCAAACAGAAAGGCTGGAATCGCCGACAGCACTCGCATCGGCTCGACAACCGGGCGCAATCGCGGCAATTCACCGGCCCAGTGCAGCCCGGCAAAGGCCAGGGCAAAGAAAAGCAGCCAGCCCCAGGCCTCGCCAAGCCGCCCGATCAGGTCGAACAGAGCATGAAGATCAGCGTCGCGCGTATGCAGGAAAAGGGCGAGCGGCCGATCAACGCTCCCGATCGAAACCACAACGAGGATTGTGGTGGCAACCGCCGTTGCGCCGAGACGCACGGCCGGCGATCTCCAGCTTTGGCATGCGAACCGCCATGTCAGCGCGCTGCCGCGCCCGATCTCGCGATAAAGCTGCAGCAGCGAGGGCGCAGCAAACCCATCTCGCTCAACGATCCACCAGTAGAGCAGCGTCGTCGTGCCGAAGACCAGCAGGCCGGCAAAGACGACATCCGACAGAAAGTGGGCGCCCTGCGCGATGCGGACGAGCCCGACCACGCCGCCGACTGCCAATGCCGCGCCAATACCTCGGCGGCGCGGTGGTCCCGGCTGCAACAGGAAGGCAAAGGCGACGAGGGAAAAGCCGAGGGCGGCATGACCCGAGACAAAGGAGCAGTTGCGCGCGCATTCGGCTGCCGGCAATAGGGCCGGGGTGAAATGGCGGGGCCCGCCGAACGCCTCGATCTGCACCGGGCGGGCGCGCCCCCAATGATCCTTCAGCACGGTGTTGGCGAGAAATCCGGGACCCAGCACAGTCGAGAAGGCGACGAACAGCAGCGCTTTCCGGTCGAACCGCCACAGCGGTCGGCCGAAGAGAAAGAGCCAGATCCCAGCTCCGGCGGTAACCAATACGATGCCCCAGGCGACCCAGGGAACCGCGCGATAGACCAGGATGACCGACGGCCAACTCTCCAGCACGAACCCGCGCCCGCGAGCATAGAACAGGCCGCTGACCCACAGATCGAGCTGCGGCAGCAGCAAAAACAACGCCAGCGCGGCGGCGAAGAACGCGGCATAGATCGCCACCCCTCTCATGCGCGCTCCCGCTGATCGAACCGGCTCAATACTAGCGCGCGCAATGCCGCGCCGGCGCGCGCCGTATCGTTCGGCACCGGATAAGACCATTCTTCAATTCTGCCGGCAAAAGCGCGGGTAATGCCGGCGTTACGCATGATCTGGTGAAAGCGGACGAATTTGGCGTTGCCGCCGTCGAGGTCGAGGATATGGATGGGTTTGCCGGTTGCCGCGGCCTCGCTGATCATCGACACCGAGTCGGCCGTCACCAAAAAGGCGTCGGCAAAGGCGAGATAGGCGAAGTATGGGTTCTCAGCAGCGCCGTCCCAGATTTCGGCGGGCTGGCCTGCCAGGCGCTCTTGCAACAGCGCCACCCCCTGGGACCCAGTCCGCCGCGACGGCGTCACCAGGGCCGAGCCGCCGCGCATCCGTAGAATCGCGACCACTGCATCGGCGATTTCCTCGACGCGGTGAAGGGTCAGGCGGTAGGCCTTGTTACTGCCGCCGATCAATACTGTAAGGATCGGCCTTGGCATCGCCGCGAGCCTTGGAGAGCGGTCCCGCGCTGCCGCCAGTCTGGCTGGCGTCACCCGATGGACCGCGCCCCGCGTCACCACTACCCTTGGCCCGCGCCGCCGATCGTGCTCGGGCACGATCGAGAGGTCGAATTCGCGACGGCCGATCCCGGGGTCCTGGATCTGCGCTGTCACGGTATGCCCGCCGCTCGCGCGCCGGATCGCCAATGCCGGCATCGCCGTATTGCGCCCGCAAGCGATCACGAAGTCGGGCCAGGGCGGCTCCAAGCGAGCTCCGTTGCCTCCCGGCGCATCGAGAGGCGCGGGCCATAGCAGCGGCGGCAGACAGGTCCATGGAAACCGGATCTCGAGTCTCTTCTCGACAAAAGCAAAACCGGCAGCTTCGGCTAGGCCGACAGCCTGGCTCGACATCCCCGCCTTGCCATCGTGCAATACCCAGCCGAACGGATCGAATCCCATGCGCGGGGTTTAAGGAAATGGCGGGGCCTGGGCAAGGCGTGGTCGGCCACCGCAACAAAATTGCGCAGACGACCGGCCTTTTCTATGATCCCCAAATCGCCGAAAGAGGATCGGATGCGGCGGATAAAACTGGACCGGATCGACCGCCGGATCTTGCGCAACCTGCAGGCGGAGGGGCGCATGACCAATGTCGAGCTGTCCCGCCGCGCCGGCATCTCGGCGCCGCCCTGCCTGCGCCGGGTTCGCGCGCTCGAAGAAGCCGGGATCATCCGCGGCTACCATGCCGATCTGGCGCCCGAGGCGCTGGGCTATGGCGTGACCGTTTTTGCCCAAGTCGGATTGGCGAGCCAGGCGGAAGCCGATCTCAAGGCCTTCGAGCAGCTGATCGCCACCTGGCCAGAGGTGCGCGAAGCACACATGCTGACCGGAGAAGCGGACTTCCTCCTGAAGATCGTCGCCGTCGATTGGGATAGCTATCAACGGTTTCTGAGCGCCAAGCTGACCTCGGCACCCAATGTCAGCCATGTAAAATCGGCGTTGACCCTGCGCGTATCAAAGGACGAGCCGGGCATCCCTATCGCCGACCAACTCCCCTTTGCCGCCGAAATCGCCGAGTGCTGACCGACCGGCCACTCGATCGATGGCCAACCGACCCCAATTCGTCCTGGGGCGGCTGCAGCAATTCCTGAAGCTCGAATCGGCTGGAGGATTTGTGCTGTGCCTTGCCGCCGCCTCTGCTCCGATTGACTTATTGTGCACGTCTTGCGAAACGCGGCGCGCACCGGTCAGCCGAAATCGACGGTCACGACCTCGTAGGATTTAGCGCCGCGCGGGGTTGTAACCTCGACGCTGTCGCCTTTGCCCTTGCCGATAAGCGCGCGCGCCAAAGGCGAGGTCACCGACAGGCGGCCCCGGCTGATGTCAGCCTCGTCCTCGCCGACAATCAGAAAGGTCTGTTCCTCGTCGCTTTCCTCGTCGGCGAGCGTGACTCGCGCGCCGAATTTGATCACCGAGCCCGAAAGCTTGGAGACGTCGATCACCTCGGCGCGGGCGACCTTGTCTTCGAGCTCCATAACCCGGCCCTCGATGAAGCTCTGCCGGTCGCGAGCTGCATGATATTCGGCGTTCTCCGCAATATCTCCGTGCTCGCGAGCTTCGGAGATAGCGCGGATGATGGCCGGCCGCTCGACGGATTTAAGCTGCTTCAGCTCCGCGCGAAGCCGATTGTATCCGTCGGCCGTCATCGGGATCTTGTTCATCGCGGACAGGTTCGCATCTGTTGTCGAAAGTGGCGGAAAGTGCCGCCGCGAGGCCATCAAAAGTAAGACTGCAAAGGCGCAACTTCAAGGCTTCCGGCACGCAACGCGGCAATCGCCTGAACTGCCGCCCGGGCTCCGGCGACGGTTGTGTAGTAGGGAATCGCGTGGGTCAGCGCCGTGCGCCTTAGGCCGAAGCTGTCGGCGATCGCCTGGCTGCCCTCTGTCGTATTGAACACCAGCTGGACCTCGCCGCTCAGCATGTGGTCGACAATATGCGGGCGCCCGTCGCGCACCTTGTTGACCGACATAACGGGCAGCCCGTCGGCGCGCAAGGCGTGAGCCGTGCCGCGCGTCGCGATCAGAGTAAAGCCCATCTCGACGAGCCGGCGGCATGGCTCGACCAGCGCCCGCTTGTCATGATCACGCACCGAGACAAAGACGCAGCCTTTGAGCGGCAGGTTGGTGCCGCTGGCGAGCTGTGATTTGGCGAAGGCGCGCCCGAAATCGGCGTCGAGTCCCATCACCTCCCCGGTCGACTTCATCTCCGGCCCGAGGATTAGATCGACCCCCGGAAAGCGAGCAAACGGAAAGACCGCCTCCTTGACCGCAACATGCGCGCCCCTCGGGCGCTGGTGGCCGCCGCAATCTGCGAGTTGCTCGCCGGCCATCACCCGCGCCGCGATCTTGGCGATCGGAACGCCGGTGGCCTTGGCAACAAACGGAACCGTGCGCGAGGCGCGGGGGTTGACCTCGAGCACGTAGATATCGTCGCCCTTGACCGCGAACTGTACGTTCATCAGCCCGATGACCCCGAGCGCCTGGGCGAGAGCCACGGTTTGTCGCTCGATTTCAGCGATCGTCGCCGGCGTCAGGCTGTAGGGCGGCAATGAGCAGGCGCTGTCGCCCGAGTGGATACCGGCCTCCTCGATATGTTCCATGATGCCGGCGACTTCGACCTCGTCCGCGTCAGCAATAGCGTCGACATCGACCTCGATCGCGTCTTGCAGATATCGGTCTATCAGCACCGGGCTCGTACCCGACGCCGTGACGGCGTGGCGCATATAGCGATCGAGGCCGGCCGCGTCATGTACAATTTCCATGGCCCGGCCGCCCAGGACATAGGATGGGCGGATCACGACCGGATAACCGATCCGCAGCGCGATCGCCTCGGCCTCAGTGGCCGAATGGGCAGTGCCGTTCTCCGGCTGGCGCAGGCCGAGCCGGGTCAGCATCCCTTGAAACCGCCGCCGGTCCTCGGCCAGATCAATCGCGTCGGGCGAGGTGCCGAGGATCGGGATTTGCTCGCGCTCGAGCGCAGCGGCGAGCTTCAGCGGGGTCTGGCCGCCGAACTGCACGATGACGCCGAGCAAGGTCCCGCGCCGCTCCTCAGCCCGCACGATCTCGACCACATCCTCGGCGGTCAGCGGTTCGAAATAGAGCCGATCGGAGGTGTCGTAATCGGTTGAGACGGTCTCCGGGTTGCAGTTGACCATAATCGTCTCGATGCCGGCCTCGGACAGGCTATAAGCGGCATGGACACAGCAATAGTCGAACTCGATGCCTTGGCCGATCCGATTGGGTCCGCCGCCGAGAATCACAACTTTTCTGCGCTCGCTCGGATCGGCCTCGCATTCGGGATCGTCGAGCCCGTCGCCCTCGTAGCAGGAATACATGTACGGGGTCAGCGACGGAAACTCGGCGGCACAAGTGTCGACGCGCTTGTAGACCGGCCGCAGATCGAGCGCCCGGCGTCGGGTCGAGACCGCGTCCTCCTCGATCCCGGCGAGCTTGGCCAAGCGCGCATCAGAAAAGCCCATCTGCTTCAGCCGCAGCAAGCCAGTGCGGTCGCACGGCAGTCCATCTCGTCGCACCCGCTCCTCGACCGCGACGATCTCGCCGATGCGTTCGAGAAACCACGGCTCGAAATGGCAGACGGCGTGGATTTCGGCAGTGGACAGCCCGTGCCGATAGGCCTGCGCGATCAGCAGCAGGCGGTCGGGCGAGGGTCTGGCAAGGGCCGCCTTGACCGCTTCTTTTCCCGCGCTCTCGACCCCTTCGATCGCGACCTCGTCGAAGCCGCCGAGCCCAGTTTCCATCGAACGCAGCGCCTTCTGCACCGATTCGGCAAAACTGCGGCCGATGGCCATCGCCTCGCCGACCGATTTCATCGAGGTCGTCAGCAGCGGTTCGGTTCCCGGAAACTTTTCGAAGGTGAACCGCGGCATCTTGGTGACGACATAGTCGATCGTCGGCTCGAACGAGGCCGGCGTAATCCGAGTGATTTCATTGTCCAACTCGTCGAGGGTGTAGCCGACAGCAAGCTTGGCAGCCACCTTGGCGATCGGAAAACCGGTCGCCTTCGAGGCCAGCGCCGAGGAGCGCGAGACCCGTGGGTTCATTTCGATGACGACGAGCCGACCATCGTCCGGGTTGACCGCGAACTGAACATTCGACCCGCCCGTGTCGACACCGATCTCGCGCAGCACCGCGATCGCGGCGTTGCGCATCAGCTGGTATTCCTTGTCGGTCAGGGTCAGTGCCGGGGCGACGCAGACCGAGTTGCCGGTATGGACACCCATCGGGTCGATGTTTTCGATCGAGCAGACGATTATGCAATTGTCGGCGCGATCGCGGACCACCTCCATCTCGTACTCTTTCCACCCCAAGACCGATTCCTCGATCAGCACCTCGTGCGTCGGTGACGCCCGCAGCCCGCCGTGCACGATCTCCTCGAACTCCCGCGCGTTGTAGGCGATCCCGCCGCCGGTGCCGCCGAGAGTGAACGAGGGTCTGATGATCGCCGGCAGTCCGACCTCATCGAGCGCTTGGAGCGCCTCGTCCAGCGAGCGCGCGAGCCGGCTCTGCGGTGAGGCGAGGCCGATCTTGTCCATCGCCTGGCGAAACAGCAGACGGTCCTCGGCCTTGGCGATCGCCTCCTCGGTGGCGCCAATCAGTTCGACCCCGTAGCGCCTGAGCACGCCGGAACGTGATAACGCCATCGCCGTATTGAGCGCCGTCTGTCCACCCATCGTCGGCAACAGGGCGTTCGGCTGCTCGCGGGCGATGATCTGCTCGACCATCTCCGGCGTGATCGGCTCGATATAGGTGGCGTCGGCGAGATCGGGGTCGGTCATGATCGTCGCCGGGTTCGAGTTGACCAGCACGATCCGGTAGCCCTCGCCCTTCAGCGCCTTGCAGGCCTGGGTACCGGAATAATCAAACTCGCAGGCTTGCCCGATGACGATCGGACCGGCGCCGATGATCAGGATGCTGTCGATGTCGCTCCGCTTAGGCATTCGTCGCCATCAACGCGACGAACCGCTCGAACAAATAATGGCTATCCTGCGGGCCTGGGCTCGCCTCGGGATGGTGCTGCACCGAAAACACCGGCTTGCCGACAATCCGCAATCCTTCATTGCTGTTGTCGAAGAGCGAAAGATGGGTCGGTTCGATCCCGCGCGGCAGACTATCGGGCTCAACGACAAAGCCATGATTCTGGCTGGTGATCTCGACCGTGCCGGTCAACAGATCCTTGACCGGATGATTGGCTCCGCGATGGCCGCGCGCCATCTTACGGGTGCGCCCGCCTAGCGCCAGCGCCATCAGCTGGTGGCCGAGGCAAATCCCGAACATCGGCTTGCCCGAATCGATCAGGCTGCGCAACACCGGCACCGCATAGACGCCGGTCGCGGCGGGATCGCCCGGCCCATTCGACAGAAAAATCCCATCGGGCCGAAGGTGCAGGATGTCCGCCGCCGAGGCGGTAGCGGGGACTACGGTAACCTGGCAACCGTGCTGCGCAAGCATTCGCAAGATGTTGCGCTTGGCTCCGTAATCGACAGCGACGACGTGATGCCGCGGATTGAGCTGCCGGCCGTAGCCGTGTAGCGGCTCCCAGCCCGTCTCATCCCATTGGTAGGTCTGACGGCAAGTGACTTCACAGGCCAGATCCATCCCTTCGAGACCCGGCCACGCCGCCGCATGCCGATGCAGCGACGCAATGTCGAGCGGCCGTTGAGGATCGTAGGCGATCACCCCATTGGGCGGCCCTCGATCGCGGATAAGCCGGGTCAGCCGTCGCGTATCGACGCCCGACATCCCGATGAGTCCGTGCGATTCGAGCCAGGCATTGAGGGGGGTGGTGGAGCGCCAGTTCGCCGGCCCAGTGACCTTGCTGTGGACGACGAGACCGCGCGCCGCCGGTGTGGTTGTTTCGATATCATCGCGGTTCGTTCCCACGTTACCGATATGCGGAAAGGTGAAGTTAATGATCTGAGCCGCATAAGATGGATCGGTCAGGATCTCCTGGTAGCCGGTCATCGCGGTGTTAAAGCAGACCTCGCCGACCGCCACTCCGCGGGCTCCTAACCCGCCGCCCCAAAACACTGTGCCGTCCGCGAGGACGAGCGCGGCATTGCAGTCGGGCGGTTGCAGCCACGGGTCGCGCATTTGTGAAAATCCGGCGGACAAGCCGCAAGCCGCCCGTCCGGCGACAGGCACATTGCGGAACGGACGAGAAATAAGCGGTCGACCCCGCAAGGTCAACCCTTGTCTTGCTGGAACCGCACGTCGTTTCAAATACTTAGTCTTCGACGCCCAGAATGTCGCTGACGCGTCAAGTTGACCGGTATTTGTAGCGCATCAATTGACCGCTTCTGTGGTGGTTGGGCCTGTGGGGTTGTGGGCAACGCGCAGCGTTGTCGACAACCCCACAGGAAATGGCTGTCGAAGCGGCTCAGGCAGCCAGTTTCTGGTCATTGCGCAGCTTTCCTTCGGCATCGTAGTCGGCCAGACGGTGCGGGCCGTGGAAGACCGCCAGGCGGCCGCCCGGGTATTCGTGGATGCGTAGCGTGGCGCGCACGAAGTGGGGCCGCCGCGGGCTGGGCGGGATCTGCGAGGCGAGACCGCGCCACTTGACGGTGTTGTCGTTGCCGACCCGCCGCTCCTCCTGGAGGCACAGGATCTCGCCGGCGTGGTTGGCGCGGTCGGGGACCAAGGCGCGGCCGGTCTCGGCCGGCGCGATCGCGAAGGCGGCGTTGTGCTCCGGCAGGTAATGCTCGGCGATAAACCGGTTGGCTGCCTCCAGATCGGCGATCCCGGCCAGCGCCAGCTCCTTGGGCAGGCGGTCCTGCAAGGTGCGGAAGGCCCGCTCGGAGCGGCCGCGCGCTTCGGGCGAATAGGCCGCGATATGGCGGATGCCGAGCGGCGCCCGCGCCCGGCCCACCTGCGTCTGCACCCGCTTCGAGACCGGCTCGCCAGCCTTGGGGGTGTGGAAATAATGGCTGCCCCGGTCGGTGTCGAGTTCGCAGAACCGGCCGTGCCGCGCAATCACCTCGGCCAGCCCGCGAAAGCTCGACGCCGTCCCTTCCTCCGCGACCAGCAAGGCCGAGTAGATCGCGCTCGTCGCATCGTCGAGCGTGACCACCAGGTCGTATTGCCGCTCGTCGCCGGGCCGCCAGGCAAAGCGCGAGGCATCCTGGTGCAGCATCATGCCGACCATCGGCCGCCGCGGCCGCTTCTGGCGGTGCGCCGAGCGCCTGGGCGCTGGCTTGACCAGCCCGGCACCGTGCAGCGACAGCCGGGTCACCGTGTAGCCGAGCTTGTAGTGGTGCCGCTTCGCCAGCTGCTCGTGAAAATGCTTCACCGTAAACCCGCCGTAGCGCTCCTCGTACAGACCCAGCATGCGCTGGATCTCCTCCACCGCGGCGCGCCGGCTCGACGGCTTGCCGATCCGCCGGTCGACCAGCCCCGCCGGACCCTCATCGCGCCGCCGATCGCGCCAGCGGCGAAAGGTCCGCTCCGAGATCCCCAGCATCTCGGCCGCCTCCTCCTGGCTCAAATCACCTCGCTCATGCCGCTCCAGCAACCCCTCAAACCGCATCTGCCGTACCCCTTGCAACACCTCCGCCCGGACCATCCGCCGCCCCCGTTTCGAGCGGTTCTAAAACCGGACAGACCACGCGATGCAAAAACCGGACAGATCACGAGTTCAGCTACAGCCACGAGCGGTCCGCTTGCCTCGATGTCGAGAAATGCGGCATGCTCCCCCTAACAGCATGGGCAGGAAGGGAGGCGGCAATGCCTGATTCAGTCGCAGTCGAAAACGCAGAAGCGTCGGCGAGCCGGGACGCGATTCGCATCGGCGGGCTAGACCACGTGGTGCTTAGAGTGGGCGACCTCGATCGCGCAATCGCTTTCTACGAGAATGTGTTGGGCATGCACATTGAGCGCCGGCTCGAACAGCCGAAGCTGGTCCAGCTACGCGCCGGCGCTTCGCTGATCGATCTGGTCCCGGCGGCGGTCTCGCCGCAGGCGGCGCCCGACAAAGCCGGGCGCAATATGGATCACTTCGCGATGCGGGTCGTCGGCTTCGACGCGACGGCGCTCAAGGCGCATCTACAGCGGCACGGCGTCGATCCCGGCGAGGTCCGCGAGCGTTATGGCGCCGAGGGCTACGGCCCGTCGCTCTACATTTCCGACCCCGACGGCAACACCGTCGAACTTAAGGGCGAAGCCACCCGCGGGCTTTAGGGTAGCGGCGGTGATGGTGTGAAATCCGGCTTCTCTTCGAGGCCGAACCACCTTTCCGGTTGTTCCCTTCGGCCGCCCCCGCAACTACCCGCCCGCTTCTCACGCCGTCGCGGCGCCGTCCACCGGGAGCGCTGCGCCGGAGACGAAGGATGCCTCGTCCGAAATCAGGAACAGGGCGGCGTTGGCGATCTCCTCGGGCTTGCCGGTGCGGCCCATCGGGATCTGGCGGGCGCGCGCCTGAACCAACGCCTCCTTGTCCTGGCCGCCCGCTTGGCCAGAGGGGCGCTGCTGGTCGGGCCGGGCGACAAAGACCCGCAGCATCGGCGTGTCGATCGGGCCGGGGCAGATCGCGTTGACCCGGATCTTGTCGGCTGCGAGGCGCTTGGCCAGCGAGCGGACAAAGCCGACGACGCCGAACTTGGCCATCGAATAGACCGGGCTGAAGGCCGAGCCGACCAGCCCCGAGGTCGAGGCGGTGTAGAGCAGCGCGCCGCCGCCGCGGGCGCGCAGTTCGGGGATTGCCGCCTCGGTCGTCAGCAGCACGGTGCGCAGGTTGAGCCCGATCGCGGTGTCGAAATCGGCCATGTCGATGCCTTCGATCGAGGCCGGACCGGGATGGCCGACATGGTTCCACACGAAATCGAGCCCGCCGAAACTGCTGGCGGTGCGGCGCACGATCGCGCGGGCGAAATCGTCCTGGCGGAGATCCCCGACCAGGCCCTGCGCGCGACCGCCGGCGGTGGTGATTTCGCCGACGACGGCATCGACCCCGGCCTGATCGATGTCAACGACGCCGACCGCCGCCCCTTCGCGGGCAAAGCGTACTGCACCGGCTCGTCCCATCCCTGAAGCCGCCGCGGTGACGATGCCGATCTTGCCTTCGAGCCGCATGGTTATCCTCCCTCCACTCTAGCCGCGTCGTCAGCCGGTCTCACGCAGCGATGCCTTTGCCGTCGTAGAGCGCGCCGAGCGCCTCGCCATAAACCTCGCGGACCGCGTGACGCTTGACCTTCAACGTCGGCGTCATCTGGCCGTTGGCGATCGTAAATGGCTCCGCGGCTATCACGAAGCGCCGCACCCGCTCGACCGGCGTCAGCCCACGATTGACCCGCGCCACCGCGGCGCCGATCGTCTTGATGAATGAGAGGTCGGCGGCGAGCGCCGCGATATCCGGCGGGCCCCCGTCCTTGCCGGCGAACCCAGTGGCGAATTCGTGATCGGGCACGACGATTGCGACGAGATAAGGCTGGCGATCGCCAAACACCATCGCTTGAGCGATTTCAGGTTCCAAGGTCAGATAGCCTTCGACGCGGGCCGGCGAAACCATCTCGCCGCCAGAATTCTTGATGAAGTCGCGCTTGCGGTCGGTGATGCGGATATAGCCGTCCTCGTCGACTTGGCCGACATCGCCGGTGTGCAGCCAGCCATCGACCAGGGTGTGTGCGGTGGCTTGCGGATCGTTCCAGTAACCCTTCATGACATTGTCACCGGCGACCAGGATCTCGCCGTCATCGGCGACCCGGACCCGCACCCCGTCGAGCGGCGGCCCCACCGTGTCGATCTTGATCCGTGCCGGCGAATTGCAGCTGATCACCGGCCCGGCCTCGGTCTGGCCGTAGCCCTGCAACAGAGTGACCCCGAGCGCCAGGAAGAAGCTGCCGATTTCGGGGTTCAACGGCGCGCCGCCCGATACCATCGCCTTGAGTCGCCCGCCAAACCGTCGGCGTACCCCCGCGCGCACGAGACGGTCGAGCGCCGGGTCGATCAAGCGCTCGCCGAGGTTCGGAGTTGCGAAGGAAGCGCGCTTGCGCCCGATTGTGACCGTTTTGTCGAACATTTTTCGGGCCACGCGCCCTTTGCGCTCAACTCCGAGCAGGATGCGGCGGTGCAACGTCTCGTAGAGCCGGGGTACTGCGGTCATGATCGTGGGCCGCGCTTCGAGGAGATTGGCGGCCAAGGTCTCCGCACCTTCGGCGAAGTAGATCTGCGCCCCGATCGAGATCGGGAACATCATCCCCGCCGTGTGCTCGTAGGCATGCGACAGCGGCAGGAAGCTCAAAAACACCTCGTCGCCGAGACCGATCAATTCGAGCAAACGATAGGCGCCATGGCAATTAGCGAGAATGTTGCGGTGGGTGATCATCACCCCCTTGGGGACGCCGCCGGTGCCCGAGGTGAAAATCAGGCAAGCGACGTCGTCCGGCGCCAATTCGGCGATTTGCCCGGTAATGTTGTCCGGCTGGTCACCCCCGCGCGCTCAGAACCTCGTCCCACGACAGAACGTCGACCGTGCTCGCCTGGCCGGCGGCGGGCTCGATCGCGATCACCGTGTGCACGGCGTCGACCTGGTTGGCCGCCGCCAGCACTCGTCCGGACAAGGAGGACTTGGAGACGATCACCGCGCGGGCGCCGCTGGTCGCAAAGACATGGCGATGGTCCTCGACCGTGTTCGTCACATAGGCTGGGACCGTGATCGCCCCAGCGCTCATCACCGCGAGATCGGCAATGACCCATTCCGGCCGGTTTTCCGCCACCAGGGCGACCCGCTCCCCCGGGCCGATGCCAAGCGCTCTCAGACCTTGCGCCAGCCGGCGGACGTCGCGCGCAGCCGTGGCCCATGTCACCGGCTGATAGCCCCGGTCCCGTTTCATCCACAGAAAAGGCTTGTCGCCGTGCCGGTCGGCTTGCTCGAAGAACATCGCCGGAAGGCTGGCCCAATTGTCGTAATCCATCCTTCCGCGACCTCCCTACCGCCCTTTTACGGGTTTCGCGCCGATCGTGGAATACCGCCTGGCGCCGGCTGGTGGTGATCCCGACCTGAGCTCGGCTCGAGCGGATCGCCATGATCGCAGCGGCGGCGTCCGGGATGCCGCTTGGTGCTTCCTGCCTAAACCCCATATCTCGCATAGGTTCGGATCGGGGATTGAGTAATGCGTTTGCAGGCAGTTGCAGAGACGGCGGCAGGGCAGAAGAAGGCGGCGCTCGGTACGCTGCCGGAGTGGAATCTTTCTGATTTATACCCCGGTCCTGACAGCCCGGCACTGACCGGGGATCTGGCGCGGCTGGCCGATGATGCCGCAGCATTTCACCAGCGTTACGAGGGGAAGCTCGCAGATCTCTCGGGTGCGGCACTGGGGGCGGCGGTCGAAGCTTATGAAGGTATGCAGGAGCTGAGCGGCCGGATCCTCAGCTATGCCTCGCTTGTCCATGCCGGCAATCTTGCCGACCCGGATATCGGCCGCTTCTATCAAACGATCCAAGAACGGACCAACACCATCTCGACGAGTTTGCTGTTCTTTACGCTCGAATTGAACCGTCTCGACGACGCAGTACTCGAAGCGAAGGAAGCCGACCCGGCGCTGTCTCGTTATTGCCCCTGGCTGCGCGACATCCGCGCCTTTCGTCAGCACCAGCTGTCTGACGAGGTCGAAAAGCTGCTGCATGAGAAATACGTCGCCGGCCCCGCCGCCTGGACCCGGCTGTTCGACGAGACGATCGCCGATCTGAGGTTCCCGATCGGCGGCCAAGAACTGACCGAGGCCGAGGCGCTCGACCTGCTGTCGGACCGCGATCCGGAGGTGCGCCGCGAGGCCGCCGCCAGTGTCGGTGAGGTGTTGGGAAAAAATGCCCGCACCTTTGCCCTGATCACCAATACGCTCGCCAAGGACAAGGAGATCGAGGACCGTTGGCGCGGGTTTGCGCGGCCGATTTCGTCGCGGAATTTATCCAATTTCGTCGAGGACGAAGTCGTCGACGCGCTGATCGCGGCAGTGCGCGACAGCTATCCGCGTCTATCGCATCGATACTACCGGCTGAAGGCGCGCTGGTTCGGTGTCGAGGCGCTGCCTTTCTGGGACCGCAACGCACCCTTACCCGAGGACGACGACCGGCTGATCCCGTGGCATGAGGCCGAGGAGACCGTGTTGTCGGCCTATGGCGCCTTTTCGCCGGAAATGGCCGCAGTCGGCCGGCGGTTTTTCGCCGCGCCCTGGATCGACGCGCCGGTGCGGCCGGGCAAAGCCTCGGGGGCCTTCGCCATCCGACGGTGCCTGGCGTCCACCCCTATCTATTGTTGAACTACCAGGGCCGGGTGCGCGACGTGATGACCCTGGCACACGAACTGGGTCATGGCGTCCATCAGGTCTTGGCAGGGCGGCAGGGTTATTTGATGGCCGACACGCCGTTGACCTTGGCCGAAACGGCCTCGGTCTTTGGCGAGATGCTGACCTTCCGCGCCTTGCTGACGGGCGAGACCGATCCGCGCCGGCGCAAGATCATGCTCGCCGGCAAGGTCGAGGACATGCTGAACACGGTCGTCCGCCAGATCGCCTTTGCCACGTTCGAGATCCGGGTGCACGACGAACGCCGCGAGGCCGAGCTGACGCCCGACCGGCTCGCAGAAATCTGGCTGGCGGTGCAGCACGAGAGCCTCGGGCCGGCGATCCGCCTCGACGGCGTCTATCGCCATTACTGGTCCTACATCCCGCATTTCATCCATACCCCGTTCTATGTCTACGCCTATGCGTTCGGGGACTGCCTAGTGAACTCGCTTTACGCGGTCTACCAGGATGCGCATCAGGGGTTTGCCGAGCGCTATCTCGATATGCTGCGCGCCGGCGGCACCTTGCGT
>CAWJTR010000024.1:0-166194 GCA_963845735.1 uncultured Alphaproteobacteria bacterium
TGAATTCCTATACGGGTTCCTTCGATATAGTTATTGGTAATATGCAAGTCTGACCAAGCGAAGTGATCCCGTGGGAGCTCAAGCCATCTGCCTGTTCATGACGGATCGTGGTACCCATGATATCTGGGTGCGGCGGCCGCGTTTATCAGAATTGACCTTTAGGTAGTCCAATTTAACACGATGGCATGATGGTTACCGCGCACGGAAATAATGACATTGCTGATCACCATGTCTTGATATTGATCGTCTTCCTCGGAAGTCATTCTTCCGGTTTTCAGCTCTAGGCCACCGTTGCCACAATTGGATATTATGCCGTTGGAGACAACAAATTCAAGCGCGAAGCCGCAGATCAGATGAAGACCTTCCTGCCATAGTCTCTCATTCGGTCTGCGCAAGCACAGTCGCTTATACGAAATCGTTTATCACGAACCGTTCGGTAACCCGACGACCATCTCCAAAACAATTCCTGCACCCCCGTACTCGCCGATACCAGTAGCTATACATAGGATAATTTGACAATCAAGTGCCGCCGATCAACGCGCAAGAGCCAACGCGTGATTTCGGCAATGGTCGAAGCGTATACGGTCTATGGAAAACGTTGGAGACCTCCCCGATAACGCAACCGTTAAGCCGCCAATGAAAGTAAGATCTTGCAGTCGCACGTCACCTGCGTCCTCTGGCTCCGGCGGGTCAATGCTAAACAGCCTGTTCGGCAAGACTGAACTCGCAATAAGCGAGTCGCGCAGACCAGAGAAGGTTAGGCCGGCGAACATCGGCACTGCGGGCGGCTATATGCAGGAGGTACTTCGGGTCTCCAGGTACGTCCCAAAAGAGCTCAGCAGCTTCACCGCTTATGGCACATTCTCGTGAGAGGACAAGCCCAAGGCCCGATAGCGGCCATGGGGGAAGTGCAATGCCCCGACTGAGGGGCAGCTCAGGGCTGCGTTGAGAGCCTTGCTGTCGTCATTCGAGCCGTTTCCCATAGCACCAAACTGTAAACCAAAACTCCTCACCGCAGATTTCCCACCAGACACCAGTCTGCACTCTGCAACCGTCCCAAATGCGGTGGCCGCAAAAGCGGCTCGATGGTTCCATCCCTCCAGATCCCCTGCTGAATAGAAGCCCTCCGTTGGCAGGGCGACAACATACGAAGCCATTGTGGAACCCTCAGGCATCAGCGCGACATCCAAACGATTTCTGCTGCTGCATTGGGTGTCCTTGCATTTATACAGGCGATCTCATGGCTTGAGAACCCGGTCGTTTCCACAATGGAACACCAGCGGGGCCAGCAGCCATCTTGTCGAGATGACAAGCGGCGAGCCTAATCGCAACTATGAGTTTCGACATGTCAGAAATCATTGGTGGTCACCGCCAATTCCCCATGCCAGCGCGCGGCCCGGCTCGTCGGGCTTGCGGCGCCACGTCTGGGCGCGCCGGTGCGCGTCTCGATAGTGGCCGCGTTCTCGGCGAGCATGACGAGCTGTGCCGTTCCAGCCACAAGAGCCCGGCCTGATCGATCCGGGCGAAAGGCCGGTCGCGGTCGCAACCGAACAGGTCGTGCGGACCCAGCCGAGCGCCACGGCCTTCTCGGCCCAGTCGTCATCGAGGAACCGGCCGATATCGTCGATGAAGCGGCGCCACCGCCTCGTCGGCACGTCGCCGGGCGGGCGATCGGGATCGAGCTGGGCGAAGCCCTCGGCCCAGGCGTGCGGTATCTTGCCGTCATGCTCGACGATCGCGGGCGCTCTTCCTCAGCCTCGCCCAAGTCGTCGCGACGGCGGGATCAGCCTTCGGGATGCCCGCTGTCATGCTCGCGGGGGGACGCTCCGTGGGACAGCGTGTCCCGTTGTTGTCCCGCCTCGTGTCCCGCGCAAGAACACGGCGCGCCAAGGCCTTAAGGTCGTCTTCCCGGCCGGTGTCCCGGCATTGTCCGATCGGGCGGGCTCTGTCCCATTGTCCCAGCCCCTAGGCGATGGGACAGTGGGACAGCCGGATTACCGAAGGGCGCCTCAGCCATGAGCAAGCCTTTATGGCGCGCTTGATCGCGGAGTCGGCCCACTTTGGACTTCGACATGCCCAGCTGTCAGCCGCCTCGCAAACCGTCATTCCGCCCCGGATCGCGTCAGCAACTCGTTTCAACTCGGCGTCCGTGATCTCCGTCCGGGTCCACAAAGCGGTGCCGTCTCGTATCTCGTACCTCGCCTCAAACGACTGTGCACAGTCGCCGAAAAACCCGCGTGCCTTTTCAAACACGATCTCAAACCGTGCCCCCTGATCCGAGCGATAATCCTCCGGCCGCCGCAACCCTATGACGGTGTCCAGCACGTCTTCGCGGCGCGAGGTGCCGCGTTGCGGGCCGCCCTTCCCGTCGTGGTGTACGAAAATGATGCTGCGGCCCGCGCGGCGATGCGCCAGCGCCCAACTCTGTACAGTCAACCAGCTGTCGCCCTAGTTTTCCTTGCCGCTTCGGATCAGGGTGGAACAATTGTCGACAACGACCAGCTCGGCGCCAGCCCGCGCGATCGCCGCGTCGATTTCGGATTGACCTTCATCGCCGCCGAGATCAGGTAGGCCGCCTTTGGTCAAATCGGCGCTCAAAAGCGTGAAGTAGCCCGGATCGGACGGTTGTTTGTCCGCCCCCTCGATTATCGCCGCAAGCCTCGCCTGCATCGCATCCGCGGGCATCTCGCCGTCGATATACAGCACGGGGTGCGGCCGCGACGCCGACCAGCCCAGCATCCCACCGCCGGTCGCGGCGCAATAGCCGATCCCCAGCGCCAGGTGCGTCTTGCCGACCCCGCGATAGGCATGGAGCAGCATCAATCCCTTCTGCGGCAAGATCGGATCAAGGATCAGCGCGCGAGGCGGCAACTCGAGCATTAACAATTCCGCCGCGGATAGCGGCCGAAGGCGCGGCAAGACATCCTCGGCCATGTCCACGATCCGCCGGACAGCCTCGGGGTCACGCGGCGGCATCGCCGGAATTGCCAATGGCGGCATAGGCTCGGCCGTGCAACACGTCGGCGAAGTCGGTTCCAGTCTCGGGCGGCAGCGCGAGCCGCACCCGCCAGGCCTCTCGCAGCCACCGGGCCGCCGCAGCGCGGGCCGCGCTGCGGCGGCGCCTTGCGGTCATGGTCGGCCAGGATGATGACGGCGCGCACGATGCGCGCCAGCATCGCCGGCAAGGCGCGCCCGCTGGGATGCCGACAGGCGGATGCCCAGCGCAGGCAAGGCGGCGGGGGTATCTCGATGCCCCGCGACCGCAGATCAGCGCTCCACCGGGCTTCCGCGAGCGTCCTGCCCGGCTTCCCACAACCCCCGCGCCATCGCGATCCGGCGGGCGTCGTCGTCCAGCGGCGGCGGGCTCGATTGAGGTTCAGACCGCCGCTCGCTTCGGTCCTCGACCAGCCCGCGGCGGCGCAGCACGAAGATGATTTCGTCTCGGCTGCATTCAGCGTGACAGTGGACGGCGAGCCCCGCTCGTGGTCGCGTAGCGCCAGCGTCGGGCCGCGCGAGCCGTGCACCGGACAACGGCAGCGCCACCAGGCGCCCGAGCGGTGCCCGCCGCCGAGCGCGGCGGCGATCTCGGCCGCGGTCATCGGACGGCCGCCGGCGGCAGTTTGGCGACGAACCGCTCGATCAACTCCATCGTGATGACTGTCTTGCCGCCGATCTTGCGGGCGTCGAGCTGCCCAGCGGCAATCAGGCGGTACAGGGTCGCGTGACTGACGCCGAGGATCGCCTCTGCCTCACGCGGCGAATAGAGCGCGCGGGGCGGGGCCGCAGGCAACGCGGTCGATGATAGTGGCATGGCGTTCCGTCTCGATCAGAGGCGGACAGCGATCTACTACCTAGTATCATGTGAGGTAACATTCGCACTTGCGCCACCTAGCAAGTGGCCTAGCCCGGATTATGCGTGTGGGCTGGCAGATGTAGCGCAAGATGTTGATTCGGTGTAGGGTTTTGGTGATGAGCCTGAACCTCCGGATCAAACCGGAGCTGCACCCGCCATGGTTGAGGCTACGCCGTTTCTTCCTGCTCTGTCACCGGTCCAAGGCAAGGCCGTTGTCGCCCGTTTTGATGGCGGTCGACTGTCTTCGGAAGGCGGTTTGTTGGCCTTGCGCGAGATCGAACGCCGGCTGGGTGTCGCCGAGCGCTTGGCGGCCTGCCTGAAGGACCCGCGGATGGCGGAGAAGGTTGTGCACCGCTTGGCGGAGATCATCGGCTTTCGCATGCTGATGATTGCCGCCGGTTACGCGGACGGCAACGACGCCGACACGCTACGCAGCGACCCGATGTTCAAGCTGGCCCTCGATCGTCTGCCCTCGGGCGAAGATTTGTGCTCGCAATCGACGATCTCCCGGCTGGAAAACCTGCCCGACATGCGGGCGTTGCTGCGCCTCGGCCGGGCGCTGGTCGAACAGTACTGCGGCTCGTTCCGGGCGGCGCCGAAGCGCATCGTGCTTGATATCGACGACACGTTCGACCGGGCGCATGGCGCTCGGCAGCTCCGCCTATTCAAGGCCCACCATGACGATTACGGCTTTCAGCCGGTTGTTGTGTTCGACGCAGAGGGCCGCTTTGTCACGGCCGTGCTGCGGCCGGGCAAGCGACCGAGCGGGCTGGAGATACGCCTTGTGCGCCGCCTGGTTGGCGCCATCCGGGCCCATTGGCCCCAGGTCGAGATCTTGCTGCGTGCCGACAGTCATTATGCGGCTCCGGAAGTGTTCGACTGGTGTCGAGCGAACCGGGTCGACTGGATCTTCGGCCTGGCCCCCAATGTGGCGATCCGCCGTCATGTCATGGCACTGGAGACGAGCATGAGCGAACGCTTCGAGCTGGCGCCGCCCCGCGGCAAGCGGCGCCGCTTCATCCAGTTCTACGATGCTGCCGCGAGCTCGAGCCGGGTCGAGCGCATCATCGCCCGCGTCGAAGCCGGGCCCGAAGGCACTGACACCCGCTTTATCGTCGCCAACCTCGAAGGTGGGCGCGCCAAGCACCTCTACCAGCGGCTCCACTGCGCCCGTGGCCAAGCCGAGAACCACATCAAGGCGTGGAAAAACCACCTCGCTGCCGACCGCACTTCCTGCCATGCGGCCGAGGCCAACCAGTTTCGCTTGTTCCTGCACGCCGGCGCCTGCTGGCTGTTGTGGTCGATGCGCCGCGTCATGCCGCGACGGCCGCCTTGGCGGGTCGTGCAATTCGACACCTTGCGATTGCGTCTGATCAAAATCGCCGCCCGCGTCGTCGAGCTGAAAACCCAGCTCAAAATCCACCTGCCCTCCAGCACCCCCGACCAGGCGATCTTTGCCGTGCTCTTTGATCGCTTGCCGCGCCTGATGACTTGAAAGCCGGGGCAGCGCCCCTTCCACGCGCCTTCCCGTCAACCGCCAACGCCTACCCGATCCCAGCCACCTTTCCCGCCGCGGCGGGAAAGGATCGCCTTTGCCACTTCCTCGCAATCACAACCAACACGAGCAAATTGTGACCCACATTCCGGCACTGTGGTTTCTCGTCCAGCGATCGGGCTAGGTGGCGTCTCTGCTGGCCCGCTAAGGGTCCGCTCCTTCGGCTCTTGCCACACTAGGGAGACAACCATGCGCTAGGTGGTGCGCGAAGTGCTTCGTTTGACGGCCGCCGGGGTGGCATTGTAACAGAGGCTGCTGTCGAGTTGAACCCGCGCCTTCGCGCCCCCTCGATTCGGCGCGCGTCTATTGCATACCCACATCTCGCGGTATCTTGCTATATCGGCGTAGCGCGATAGCAGCGGGGGAGAGAACGGGGGAATTTGGCTGAGGTCAAATAATAACATACTGATATAAATAGTTTTTTCATGATCGTTTGGCGGACCCTCGGTCGGCAATACGGCGAAGGCGGAAAAACGATCCGGGTGCCGCCGACCCGCCTCATGGAGCCGGTCCCTTCCTCCCGCGTATCCGTCAAGCCGTTCGACGATATCACGACCGGCGCCGGGACTGCCGCCGAGCTGCTTGACCTCGGAGTCCAGTAATGCTCTTCAAGCGCGATGATGTAGGGTTTCTTTGCCATTCCTGGCGCGCGCCAGCGTAGTTCGCCGGGTCGATGACTTCCGGCTTAAGCTTCAGCGTCTTACGTTTTCCGCCGCCCGACTCGGCGAGCCGCATCTGCGTGAACAGGTCCGAACTGCCGATTCCCCGCCCATGGGGATAGGCCGCCCTCGACCCCTATCCGCCGCAATCTCGGAAAGTGTCGTTTGAAACCAAGCGGGCGGTTGGACGCCAGAGGCCTGCTGGTTTCGCGAACGGAAGCCCCAGTCGAGCAACTTAAAACTTATGCGGCACAGATCGAGCCAAAAAACGCCGCCGCCGAGCCGAAGCCGGGAACCCTCCGAGAATGCGGCCTTATGTCAACGTGCCGGGCCGGGCGAGGGCAGCGTCGCCGCTTTCTCGACCGCGCGGTCCATTTCCTCGACCGTGATGAGCGGCGTCATGCTGACACGCACGACGCCCGTGGAATTGCCGACGAGCGACACGGCGGTCGCCGACGCCGCGTCGGGATAGTCGGCGATGATGATGGTGTCGTCCTGGCCATGGGCGAAATAGAAGGCCTCGACCTTGCCGCCGGCCGCCTCGACCGCTCGCGTCACCGCGGCCCGGCGGCCCGAGCCCTTGTCCTGGCGCAGAAGCCGAACCCCTTCTGCGTTCAAGGTCACTCTCGCTAGGAATTTCGGCATGGCAACCTCCCTCCCGCTTTTTTGGGAACGTGGCTATTCTATGCCGGCTCACCCGGGTAGGGTAGCGGCGTCGAGCCGCGGCAACGGATTGCGACGTCCGATCGGGGCGGCCAAAAACCGGCATGGTTGACGGCTGACCCCTCCGCCTTTGCTCCTCCGGCGATCGCCATTCGAAAATGAGGGGTCCCTCTCATTGCAACAGATACGGCCGGTTCTCACGAACGCAACATCCTTATGCCCACCAGCAACAGCGTCCCGGCCAGCAGTGGGCGCAGGATCCTGTCGGGGACGCGCGCGGCGAAATGGCTGCCGATGTAGACGCCGGGCAACGAACCGATCAGCAGCGACGAGAGCAGCAACCAATTCACCGACCCGAGCAGCCAATGGCCGATCCCGGCGATCAGGGTCAGCGGCACGGCGTGAGCTATATCGGATCCAACAAGCTTGGCGATCGGAGTCCGAGGATAGAGCAGGACCAGCGCGGTCATGCCGATTGCGCCGGCGCCTACTGATGACAGGGTAACGAGCACGCCGAGGACGAGACCTGCCATGATTGTCAGAACGGCCACGCGACGCGGATCGGGCTCTGAGCCGCGTGTCGCGGTCAACATTCGCAACTGGCGGTGCGATACGACGCAGATCGCGGTGAGGATCAGCGCGCAGGCGAGTACGATCGTGATCAGCGGCGGTGAGGCGCTGCCTCGGACTCCGAGCTTGTAAAGGACGATCAAGGTCAGGATCGCTGCCGGAATGCTGCCGGTGGCGAGGCGCCGCGTCACCTGCCAATCGATCGTTTCCCGCCGATGGTGCGCGACGGTCCCGACGCTCTTGGTCACCGCGGCATAGAGGAGGTCAGTCCCGACTGCGGTCGTAGCCTGGACCCCGAAAATCAGCATAAGGAGCGGCGTCATCAACGAGCCGCCCCCGACGCCCGTCAGTCCGACCAGAAGGCCGACGAGGAAGCCGGAAAGGACAAAGAGAGGGGCAATCGATAATAGCATATTAATCAGGTGAAATACAGTCTTATTGACATCATCGTACAGTTATAAACACATTGACTACATCGTACGAGCGGCATTCGCCGCCCGCGGCTCGGAATTTCACCCAATTTGCCGGTGCATCTGTTGACTGCCGCCGGCAACGCCACGTGCGAAGAAACCGAGACGTGCCTTGGCAATCACGATGCTGTTCTTGATGCCCGGAACTGTGAGGGCCGCGTGACAACAGTCTTCTCTATCGGGAGCGTCGGAGCCGCGCCTCTGTATGCCGTTGCAGCTAATGGTCTCGCCGGATAATGACCAAAAAGGTGAGGGAAGGGGTTAGATAACAGTTTCCGAACGCCGAGCGACGGCGCGGTTGGATGGACAGACCGGCTCGCTGACCCTGGGCAAGGAGCTGAACATTTATCATCCTCGACGCCACCAGGATTACGTCGCTGAGCGGGCGATGCTCTCACCCGCGAACCACAGGAAAATGTGGCGTTTGCCGGCACGCGTCGCCGGCTCTCTCGGGTTTGTCTAGGTTCCTGGGTCTATTGTTGCTGTCCTTCTAGGAAATTGTCCCGTGGCGTCGTCTCGCGTCCCTCACTGACGGGGTCAATTCTAGACTTTGACTCCCCTGGCCTAGGTTCGAATCCCAGTCCCAGAGCCAGTCTATCTTGTTGCTTTCGGCAGTTTGAGAGAGCCGGCGACGCGGGCCGGCCCTCGATGCGCCGTGCCGGACAGCTTGGCGAGGCGCCCTCAAGCTCGACATGGCCGCTTACTGGCAGCCGACCGCCGCCTATCATTTCGGGCATGTGCCGAAAGGGCCGATCCAGATGCAATGGAAAGCCGCGCCAGTTAATCGCTGGCCGGTAAAGACTGGCCGCCCGCGATCCAAGGTCGGGTCTGGGGTCATGTTGAGCAGATCCACCGCTATCGGAGGGCTGTCTCGGGAGGGAAACAGAAATGGGCAGTCGCCGGCTGAAGCGATCATTCGCTGATTTCGCCGGCGAGGTTACCGAAGTTTACCTGGATTGCTTGCTGTTGCCGGCGCGCTGGCGATGCGCGGCGGCCGGGTGGCTAGGCGGCAGCAGCGGCGAGTGGCTGAACAGCTTCTCGCGCAAGGAGCCGGGTAGGTAATCGTGCTTGTAGGCGCCGCGCTCCTGCAGGATCGGCACCACCAAGTCGACGAAGTCCTCGAGGCTCTCGGGGGTCACAATGCGACTCAGATTGAAGCCGTCGATATCGGTTTCCTCGACCCAGGCGATCAGATCGTCGGCGACCTCCTCGGCGGAGCCGACGACGGCGGGATTGCGGCTGCCGAGCCCCATCCGGCCGATGATGCGCCGCAACGTCCAGGGCTCGGCACTTCTCGTCGTCAGGGTCTCGACCGCCGAGTTGATCGCATCATTCTTGACATAGCGGATTGGCTCGTCAGGCTCGTAGCGCGAGAAGTCGATGCCGGTCGAGCTGGAGAAATGCGCCAACGCCCCCTCGATACTGGCGTGTTCGTGGTATTCCCGGTACTTATCTTCGGCCTCGCGCCGGGTGCGGCCGACGACGGCAGCGCGGTTGTAGAAGATCAGGATTTCGCCTGGGTCGCGCCCATGCGCCGCAGCGCGGGCGCGGATGTCGGCGACGAGATCGCGGGTGACGCGCTTGTCTGCACCAAACACGAAGACGCACTCGGCATGCGTCGCGGCGAACTCTCGCCCACGGGTCGAAGAGCCGGCCTGATACAGCACCGGCGTCCGCTGCGGCGACGGCTCGGCTAAGTGAATTGCATCCACCTGGTAATGGCGGCCGTGATGCCGAACGCGATGGATCTTGGTCGGATCAGCAAAAATCCGATTGGACTTGTCGCGCAACACAGCGCCGTCCTCCCAGCTAGCCTCCCACAGTTTGTAGACCACCGACATATATTCGTCGGCCGCATCGTAGCGACCATCATGGTCGGGCTGAGCGTCCAGCCCCATGCCACGGGCGGCGCTGTCGAGGTACCCGGTCACGATATTCCAGCCGATCCGGCCGCGGGTCAGGTGATCCAGCGTCGACATACGCCGGGCGAACAGGTAAGGCGGTTCGTAGGTTAGGTTGGCGGTGACGCCAAAACCAATGTGTTCGGTCACCGCCGCCATGACCGGCACGACCATCATCGGGTCGTTGACCGGGATCTGCACGGCCTCGGTGATCGACGGTGCCGGGCCGCCACGGTAGACATCGTAGACGCCGACGATGTCGGCCAGAAAGATTCCATCAAACTTGCCGCGCTCCGCGAGCCGCGCCAAATCCTGCCAGTATTCGATCGTGTTGTACGCGGTCGAGCGATCGCGCGGATGCGTCCACATTCCATGTTGAATATGGCCAATGCAGTTCATGTCGAAGGCGTTGAGGCGGATCTCTTTCGTCATCGCATGGCTTTCTGGCCTTGGCAGGGGCCGTGTCTTTTACCACTGTAGCGGCATGCGTATCGGCAGGTACAGCGAGGTCACCGTGGCGGCCAGCCCCGACGCGCGTACCTGTCGCGGTCGTCGTGTCGTCGGCAGTTCAGGGCCGATTCCGGCCGTTTTCAGCTTCTGTCTGAAGCCGCGGTGACTCGGCAGGCGACCAATGAGGATGGAGTAGCGTGATGGCGGGCGCCCTGGTCAGACGACCCCGAGCAGACGGTTATCCGTACAATCACTTCGCCGCAAACCGTTGCTCATCGACGCAAAGGTCAAAACGAAAGCCTTCGTATCCCTTGGCCGCTACCTCATCACATTTCTTCTTATATGCGCTTACGCCACCGACATACGGCATGAATACGCGAGGCTTCCCCGGGATATTAGCGCCGACATACCATGAGTTCGCCAGAGGATACAGCGTACGATCCGCGACTTCGTTGTTATGCTGCACCCAAGCGTCCTCGGCATCTTCCTCGGCTTCTATACGCGATAATCCGCGATTGCGTAGGTACTGCACGCAATCGGCTATCCAATCAACGTGCTGCTCGCAGGCCAATATCATCTGACTTTTGACGCCGGGGCTCTGCGGGCCGGTAATCATAAATAGGTTCGGAAATCCGGCGATCATGATCCCGAGGTAGGTGCGTGGGCCGTGATCCCACTTCGCTTTGATCGACATTCCGGCATCCGTGTGAATATCGATCTCTTTCAACGCCCCGGTCATGGCATCGAAGCCGGTTGCAAAGACGATCGCATCGAGCGCGTAATCGGCATCGGTTGTGCGCAGTCCGCTCGGCGTAATCTCTGTGATCGGCTTGCTCCTGATATCCACCAAGGTCACGTTGTCGCGATTGTAGGTGTCGTAGTAGTCGGTATCGAGGATCAACCGTTTGGTGCCGATCGGATGATCGTTGGGACACAGCAGCTCTGCGGTTCTGGGATCTTTGACTGTGCGGCGGATCTGCTGGCGCACGAACTCCGATGCCGTTTGGTTGCTTTCTTTGTTAAGCAACAGATCGGTAAACGAGTATAGGAAGCTGATGCTTCCACCCTCGACCCATTTCACCTCGTAGGCCCGCCGCCGTTCCGCCTCGGTTGCGTCGAGCGCGGATTTCACGGGCGGCGGGTAGCCGGCGATTCCGAAGGGGGTATCAAAGGCGGCGCGGCGGCGCTCGGGGTACTGGGCTTTGTGCGCGCGCTCCTTCGCCCTATCCATCGGCCCATTTCGCGCGGGCAGGCTGAAATTGGCTGTTCGCTGAAAGACGTATAGACGCTTCGCCTGCTTTGCGATAATGGGGATCGACTGGACGCCCGACGAGCCCGTTCCAATAATTCCTACTCGCAATCCGGTGAAATCAACTCCTTCATGAGGCCATAGACCAGTATGATACCACTTCCCCTTGAACCTCTCCAAACCAGGGTAGTTGGGCGTCCGCGGCGTCGAAAGATTGCCCGTCGCCATGATGCAAAAGCGCGCGGTCGCGGTATGACCTTTCTCGGTCTTCACCGTCCACGTGCTCGTCTGACTATCGAAGGACGCCTCTTTGACCCGAGTGTTGAACTCGATGTCACGCCTGAGGTCAAAGCGGTCGGCGACATGGTTGATGTACCGCAGGATCTCAGGTTGGGTGCCGTAGCGCTCAGGCCAATGCCACTCCTGCTGCAGCTCGTCGGAAAAGGAATACGAATACTCCATGCTTTCGACGTCGCAGCGACACCCCGGATAACGGTTCCAGTACCAGGTGCCGCCGACCCCACTGCCGGCCTCGAAGGCGCGCACTTTGAGGCCGAGTTTGCGCAGTCGATAGATCGCGTAGAGACCGCCGACTCCAGTGCCGACGATAATCGCATCGAATTTCACAAGTTCTGACGCGCGTACCGGCATTTCGGCTCTCCCATGAGAAGCGCTCACTCGGCCGCCTCCCGAACCTTGATCGCGGATTGCGACTTGAGCGCGGGAAGCACTTCCTTGGCAAAGAGCTTCAGGCCGCGCTCGGCGGCCTCGTAGGACGTGCCGCCGAAGCGAAAAGCGATGTTAAGCTCGAGGTCGCCTATTATCTTTCGACGCTCTTCGAGCCCGCGCGGGATTTTGTCCGGCGCGCCCCAGCTCGCCGGCTGCATGAAGCCGTTCACAGCGCCCTCGAGACCGCCCTTCCGCGCGATCTCCGCCTTCTGCTGGTAGGCGTCATAGCCCTTCACGGTCTTGAGCTGTTCGCCGAACGCTCCTTGGTTCCGCTGTGTCTTGCCAGTTCGCAGCATGGCCTGCGCTGTGCCTCCTCAAGCCAGCACCAACTCACGGTACCCGTCCGCCGCCGCCGCTTCGCAGCGCTTGCGAAAGGCAGGGTGGCCGCCGCTGTAACGCATGATCCGGCGAACCTGCTTCCCCTCGACATTGCGGTTGATGCCGGTCATCCACGAGTCGACCTCGGTGAACAGCAAGCCCTCGCTCGACGCAATGACGTGGTCGGTCCAGGCGTCGGCCCCCGCCGGGGTGGCCTCGATCCGGGTTACGCCTCGGTCGCGCGCGAAGCGGATCAGCTCTGTCACCCAGTCGGCGCTGTATTCGGCCGCGCGCGGAAAGTTGCCGAGCCCGGCATGCGGGCCCATCACCATCAGCAGGTTGGGGAAGCCGTCCACGAGGATGCCGAGAAAGGTCTGCGGCCCGTCCTTCCACTTCTCTTTTAGCGACACCCCGTCGACCCCGCGGATGTCGATGCGGTCGAAACTGCCGGTGATCGCGTCGAAACCGGTCGCGTAGATGATGATGTCGAACTCGTGCTCGGCGTCGCTGGTCGTGATGCCGGTCGGGGTGACGCGCTCGATCGGCGTCTCGTTGATGTCCACCAATTTGACGTTGGGCTGGTTATAAACCTCGAAGTAGCCGCTCTCGAGCGGCACCCGGCGCGTGCCGAAGCCGTGATTTTTCGGGATCAGCTTTTCGGCGACGGCCGGATCCCTGACCCGCTGGCGGATCTTACGGGCGAGAAAGTCGGACATCAGCCTGTTGGCCTCGCGGTCGACCAGGATATCGCGGAAATTGCCCATCCAGATGCCGAAACCGGGCTCGCCGTACAGCTTCTCCCAGAAACCCTCGCGCTCTTCACGCGTCACCTCATAGGTGGCGCGCGGGTCGGTCGCATGAATGAAGCAGCCAAAGGTTTCCTGGCAGCGGGCGAAGATCTCGGGATATTCGGCCCGGATCCGGTTCATCTCCTCCTCGCCGATCTTGGCGTTGTGCAATGGCGCGCTCCACTGGGCGGTGCGCTGGAAAACGGTCAGGTGGCCGGCGGTCTTGGCCACCTCGGTGATGGTCTGTATACCCGTCGCGCCGGTACCGATCACAGCGACGCGCTTTCCCTCGAAGCAAACCGGTTCCTTCGGCCAGTAATGAGTATGGCAGGACTGGCCACGGAACGTCTCGACACCGGGGATGGTCGGCATGGTCGCCGCCGAGAGGACGCCGATCGCGGTGATCAACAGGCGAGTGGTGTAGCGCCGGCCGTCCTCCAAGATGACCTCCCAGCTGCGGGTATCCTCCTGGTAGCATGCAGCGGACACCCGGCTCTTGAACTGGATGTCGCGACGAAGGTCGAACTTGTCGGCGACATAGTTAAGATAACGCTCGGTCTCCGGTTGGCCTGCGAAGTGCTCCTCCCAGTTCCATTCCTCTAGCAGTTCCTGCGAAAAGGAGTAGCCGTAGGTCCAGCTTTCGGAATCGAAGCGCGCGCCGGGATAGCGGTTCCAATACCAGGTGCCGCCGACGCCGGTGCCGCTCTCGAACGCGCGCACCTTGAGCCCGAGTTCACGCAGCTTGTGGAGCTGATAGAGGCCGGAAACGCCGGCGCCGATGACGACAGCGTCGAAATCCAGGGCTGTTTTCATTGGAGTTCCGCGGGGAACCGCTTGCAATGTATCCATCCTCTTTCCCCGAACGAAGTTATGGACGAGAGATCCGATCCGAACCGCTACCTTACCCGAGACGCAACAATCGTAGGCTTTCGAACAACCGCGCCGCAGCCGATTGCATCGCGTGGCCAAGTGGCGCCAGCGCCTCAGTATCGACGTCATGCGAATGTCCCGCGGCCGTCAGGATCAGCAGCAGCTCCCACGACGGTGACAGAACCGGTACGGACACTAGCGTGATGCCCTGAAACATGGCGCCGCGATCGACCGCGAAGCCGGCTTTTCTTGCTTCTTTGACCCGCGCCATGAAATCGGCAAACGACGGTTTCTGGTACCAGGCGACGGGCGAGAACAGCTCTTCGAGTTCCGCTTCGCCGCTGTTGCCGAACGCGGCCATTAGCACACCCGAGGCGCCCGCCGGGCCGGGGTACTGGCGCCCCACGGTGACGTAAAGATCGGTGCGGAACGCGGCCCCAACCCAGTCCAACAGCAGCAGCGAAGAGGGCCCCAGCACCTTGGACAGATAGACCGACACGCCGTGCGCATCCGAAACCGCGTGCATCAGCGGACGCGCCAAGTCCATCAGCCCGCTGCGCCGCAAAACGCCATAGGCGAACTCGAGAATATTCAGGCTCACCGAATAGCTGCGGGTTGCATCGTCGTAGCTGACAAAGCCTTCAGCTTGCAGCGTCCGCAGGATGTTGTAAGCGGTTCCGCGATGGAGCCCCGCGGCGCGGGCGACCTCGCTCGCGTTCAACGGCCGCTCCGAACCATGCAAGGCCCGCAAAACGTTGGTCGCGGCCACAACCGCGCCCACCGGCTTACCCGGATTGCCTCGGCCGAAATTGCTGGCGATGCCACGCGGCCGGCTCACGCTGCTCGACCCGGCTTCGACGCTCTTTGCCTCGATGCTGCTGGCCATCGACCCTGCTGGCTGCGGCCGGTCCATCTTGCCCGATCATTCGCGTTGATGCTGCAAAAGTGATGATACCGCTAACGCCAGTTTGATGCAATACGAAGCAGGTGTCTTCTATTGGGGACAAAAAGTTCGGGATGGCGATGCCCGCCAGCGACTGGCTCGATGATTACGGGAGTTGATTCGTTATGCTCTGCCATTTTAAGGCGGGCTCCTAGTGTAAAACAGATTAGTACCTGCGCTTAGGTCGGCTCGGGGTGACCATAAAGACCACACCGAAGCGGATGACATGGACAGGCCCAGCCGAGGAGAATTGTCGGTAAAATGACGGCCGCGATCATTGAGGCCCGCGATCTGGTCAAGCGCTTCGACGGCTTTACTGCGGTCGACCACATCTCGTTCGCGGTGCCGGAGGGCGTCATCTTCGCCTTTCTCGGGCCCAACGGCGCGGGCAAGACGACGACGATCAAAATGCTGACCACCGTGCTGACACCGAGCGAGGGGCGGCTCTTGATCGCCGGCCACGACCCGGTCACGGAGCCCCTGTTGGTGCGTCGCGCCTTCGGCATCGTGTTCCAGGATCCGAGCCTCGACGACGAGCTGACCGCGGCCGAGAATATGGAGCTCCACGGCGTCCTTTACCGCGTGCCGCGGGCGCAGCGCCGCGAGCGTGGCGAGGCGCTGCTGCGCTTCGTCGGCCTGTGGGAACGGCGCGATGATTACGTCAAGCGCTTCTCGGGCGGCATGAAGCGCCGGCTCGAGATCGCCCGTGCGCTGCAGCACCGGCCGCGCATTCTGTTCCTCGACGAGCCGACCAGCCGGGCTCGACCCCCAAACCCGCAACCAGGTCTGGGAATTCATCCGCAAGCTGTGCCGCGACGAGCAGGTGACGGTGTTTTTCACGACGCACTACATGGAGGAGGCGGAGCGGGTCGCCGACCGGATCGCGGTCATCGACCACGGCCGGATTGTCGCAGAGGGCACCACCGCGGCGCTGCGGCAAAAGACCGGCGGCCGCACCCTGGAGGACGCGTTCATCGCGCTGACCGGACACAGCATCCGCGAAGACGAGGCGGCGCCCGTCGACCGCATGCGCATGATGCGTCAGGTTTGGCGCGGCCGCCGATGAACCCCGTCTTCATCCTGTGGCTGCGGCAATTGAAGCGCTATTTCCGCTCGCGCGCGCGCATGATCGGCTCGCTCGGCCAGCCGATCCTGTTCCTCGTGGCGCTCGGTTTCGGGCTCGGGCCCACCTTCGCCCGCGCCGGCCGCGGCGATTACGTGCAGTTCCTGGCGCCGGGCATCGTCACGATGGGCATTCTGTTCACCGCCGTCTTCAGCGGCATCGAGATCATCTGGGACCGCCAGTTCGGCTTTCTGAAGGAAACCTTGGTTGCGCCAGTGTCGCGGCTCGAGATCGTGCTCGGGCGCACACTCGGCAGTGCGACGGTTGCGCTGATCCAGGGCAGCATTGTCTTTCTCGTCTGCCTCGCCGCCGGCTTCCGGCCGGCGCACCCTCTGATGCTGCCGCTGGCGCTCCTGTTCATGACGCTGATTGCCATCATGTGCACGGCGATCGGCACCGCCGTCGGCTCGGTGTTGCAGGACATGCAAGGCTTTCAGCTGATCATGAACTTCATCGTGCTGCCGCTCTTCTTCTTTTCGAGCGCCCTGTTCCCGGTGCCCGACCTGCCGGGCCCGGTGCGGCTCGCCGTGCGGCTCAACCCGCTCAGCTACGGCGTCGACGGCCTGCGCGGCGCGCTCAGCGGCGGTTTCGCGTTCGGCGCCGCGACCGACTTCGCAGTCCTCGGCCTCCTCGCCGCCATCCTACTCGCGATCGGCGCTTACCTATTCTCAAAGATCGAGGGGTAGCCGTAGACCAGATGACCAATTTGGTCACCTCACCTGAGGCCTCCATGTTCGAAAAACCGACCGCTGCCGATATCACGACCGGAAAGAAGCTGACGAAAGCGGCGAATGCAACGCGCGACTCGCTGCTGATCCCAAGCTACAGACAAACAAGGGTGCGTGCGCAATTTTCGGGATCAACTGTAGTATGACGAGGTTGGAGCTTACCAAGAGAATACATCAACAGCAATGACTATGTTGATTGAGCTGGGCAGTGATCAACCGAGCGTCCTAACGGAGGCTGTTCGATCGTTACCCGTGCCTGCACGGTAGTGTCGCAACGGTCATCGAAGGCGGCATGGGGAGGGTCTTTGCGGATACACAAGCGGAGCCCTGTGTGGCCCTCGCCGTACTCGATTTTCATTTTCTGACAGGTGACCCACTCCATCCAAATGCCCTGCTGCTCTTCAAGTTGCTCCAACCCGGGGATGTGGTCATTGCCTCCACCCCAGCGTGATAGTACCTGATAACCGCAACCTATCCGAGCAAGTTGTGTCGTCGCGAAGCCTTTCAGGCAGAACAGTTCGATATCGATCATTGAGACGGTTCTGTCAGGCACTGCCCATCGGGTTTGAACTACAGCAGGTGCGCCTGGAAGAGGTGACGCAATTCGCCACAGAGAGCCCCTTCAGTAGAACTTGCTTCGCCGCCGGCATCCGGTGGTGATGCAAACCATGGCGCCTCCCTACGCGCGAGCACGTCGCTAGACTAATTAGGCGCTTGCCTCCCCGCCTACACGAGTCAAAGAGATCTCGTTAGGTGAGTGCCTCGTTCACCCCAGCAGCGCCACGATCCAATCCACGCCGGGGCGCCACGCTCTACCATGAACCGGTGTTGGCCATGCTGGTCCAGGGTTCTGCAGGCGCCAGCGCTTCGCCGCCCTGCAGTAGCTCGATGGAAATGCCGTCCGGCGTGCGGATAAAGGCCATGCGGCCGTCACGCGGCGGGCGGTTGATCGTCACGCCGCGGGCGATAAAAGCGCTGCAGGTGTCGTAGATGTTGTCCACGGCGTATGCGAGATGTCCGAAATTGCGGCCGCCGGTGTAGGGCTCGGGATCCCAATTGTAGGTGAGTTCCACGGCAGCCGCCTCGTCGCCGGGGGCGGCTAGGAACACGTTGGTGTACCGGCCTTTCTCGTCCGGACGGCGGCGGATCTCGCGCAGGCCGAGCACCTCAAAGAAGGCGATGGTGTCCTCCAGCGAACTGACGCGGATCATGGTGTGCAAATATTTAGTCATTGGGTGTCCTCCGGTCAGCGTGTTCGAGAATTTCCTTCGTGCCGCCCCTCATGGGGTCGGCACCCCGATCGACTTCAACCGCGCATGCGCGCGGGCCGCGCGCGCTTTCATCCCGTCGAGATACGTGCTCACATCGTTCCCCGGCAGGTTCAGCACCTTGCACCCGAGCTGCCAATATTCCTCGATCTGCGCCTCGGTCTCCGCCGATCCGCGAGCGAGCTTGCCATGTGCATTGCATGCCGCAGCGATCCGCCGCACCGCCGCTTTGAAGGTCGGGTGCTCGAGGTCGAGGTGAACGCCGAGCTGCGCGCTCAGGTCGGAATGTCCATACGCGATCATGTCGATCCCTTCGACCGCCGCGATCTCCTCGACATTCTCCAGGCCTTCGAGCGACTCGATCGAAGGGCATATGATGATGTTCTCGTTGGCCCACGGCGCGTATTCGGTGGCGTGGCGGGCGCCGTAGCTCTGGTATCCCGTATGCGGCCCCTGGCCGGAGATGCCCCGGTTCCCGATCGGCGGATACTTCGCCAGGCGGACGATCGCGCGCGCTTCTTCGGCGGTGTCCACCTCGGACACCTGAATGCCCATGATGCCCTGATCCAGGATGCCGGGAATCAGATGCGCGAATGACTTATGGATCCGAACGATGGCGGAGACGTTCGTGGCCTGGAACCAGCTCGCCAGATTGGCGATCGTTTCCATGTCGAACGCCCCATGTTCGTGGTCGATCGCGCAGTAGTCGAAGCCGGCCGCCTCGATGATCCAGGGAACGCCGCGTGATGCGAACTCCTTGAGCCCGGTGCCCAGCGCCGCCCGTCCTTCGCGCACCGCCCGCCGTATGCTGTTTTCTTTCATGGCTCGTTCCAGGCTTCCTTCATATTAGTGTTCTGATGCTCACGGTTCGATTTCTAGGATGGGCACGATTGTTGCTTGCGGCCAATCTCCAAATCAGGAAGCTGTTCACCGAACGTGTCTGGCGTTGCCGATAAGTCTGTCAAGATCAACGATGAGCAGCGTCGTGGCTGGTTCCTGAGCTATTTCGTCAGATTGTGATGGACCGAATCGGTACGGTCGCGCTACCACTTGTAGACTTTCTGCAACGTTCCTCCCATCAGCGCTGCCTTGTCGTTCTCGGACAGGCGTTTGGTGTCGCGGAACGGCGCCACACCCTGCTCGTAGGTCAGCATGCCGATCGTCCGCGTCCAGTCGGTGCCCCACATGCAACGATCGAGCCCGAACGCATCGATGACCCGCAGTACCGGCTCCCAGATATCGTCGTATGGGAACGGTTGGTGCGACATCGTGCAGGCGCCGCTGATCTTCACCCTTACGTTCTCGTATTGAGCCAAGGCGAGCAGCTTGGGAAGATCGGCCCAAACGTCGGCGGGGACCGGCGGGCGAGCAGGCTGCAGCAGGCCGAGATGGTCGATAACGATGACCGTATCGCGGTGTCGCTGGATGTGCGGCAGCCCTTTGTCGAGGATGCCCCAGCAAAGCAAATTGACAGGCAAACCATGTTTGGCGGCGGCAGCGAAAGCGCGGTTCAAACCGGGATGGTCCGCGTCCATCGGCAGGCCGTCGCGCATTCGTATGCGAATGCCGCGGGCGCCTCGCGTCGCCGCCCATTTCGCCACCACATCGTCAATCGCTGGATTGGTCGCGTCGACCGGCGTCACAACCCGAAACTTGTCCGGATAGGTGTCGTAAACTTCGAGCGCGTAGCTCGGATCGTATTCATAGGCGCTGAACGACGAGACCATGATCGCACCGTCGACGCCGACACTGTTCATCGCAGCGACCATCTCTTCGCCTGTAGCGGAGTCGAGTCCGTGCGAGGGACTGGCCCACGGCCGGCCGGGATGATTTCGATCGAAGGGATGAACCTGAACGTCGATGACTGGCATGGCCGTCCTCCTGCTTGTTCGACCAATTGTCCGCCATCGTGAAGGGTTTGCACAGAGTGAGTGAGCGCGGAGTGGAGCGCGGACGGAGAACATCTGGACGGAGCGCGAGAGCATCGAGGTTCGAACGCTGGCTTTCTCCTTGGCCATCACCTTGGCTCGGACGCCCGAGACAGTACCCTGCAACGGCACCGTCAAGTTGGCTGAGAGCCGGCTTGGTAGGAGGCGGGTTGGTCGGATAGACGGGCGGGATGATGACGCCTCGAGATCCGATTTACGCCGGCCTTCGCCAGTTCGCACCTTTCCCCCGCCACCCAGACCACGACACCGCCGCCAACCTCTGGTCTGGCCGCACCCAGGCCTCCGCCACATGGGCCGACGTCACTGACGTGGCCATGGCGGCATGACGACCCCTATCGCCGGCATCGCTCAGCCCGTCGCGCTGTATGCCAATCTGTGAATGCCAAGTTGACGGCGCGCCCGGGACAGCGTCTCCCAGCCTTAGTCTGGAAGATACATCTCCTCCATGGCGCGCAGACGGGGCTCGTCCAGAATGCGGCCATTGCTGGCGACGCCCCAAGGACTCTGAGCCGCCTGGGCACGGAGCGCATCCACGGCCAATGTGCCGCGCTGCTGAAAATCACTCAAGAAATCCCAGTTAGCCTGCAAGCCTGCCATGGTGGTCAGCGCGGGAAACCAGGCCGCGGCGGCCCCGGCATCCTGCTGCGCCTGTAAGGAGGGATACGGCGACAGGTCGGCGGGAATGAGGGGGACGACGGGCCCGGGAATGAGGCGGATCGCCTCTTGAATTTCTTCCCAGGTGCGCAAGCCATTGGGGCAGATGACATCGACCTGCGCTTCGGCTTTGTAGGCCTGGCAACGTTCAATAATCTCCGCAAAGCTGGCGCCCGGCACGCCGCCGAGATCGCACCGGGCCATGATCACGAAGTCCGGGTCGAGAGCCTGTTTGGCATCCATCGCCGCCCGCAGCTTTCCGACCATCTCCTGAATCGAGATACAGCGGCGGCGGGGGCCGGATTTCGGCGGAAACGTCTGGTCTTCAATGTGGGCGCCAGCGATGCCCGCCTGAATGTATTCCCGCACGGTGTAATGCGTACTGATGGCATCACCGTAGCCTGTGTCGGCATCCGCGAAGACCGGGATCTGCACGGTCAGGACAATTTTCCGGGCGTTGTCCACCATGTCGCGCATACTGGTCCCGGAGTCGGGCCAGCCCAGTTGGTGCGCCGAGGTATTGCCCCCGGACATGTAGAAGGCGTCATAGCCCAGCGCTTCCGCCATCTTCGCACCAATGGGATTGATCCCGCCCGCTAAGACAAATAATTCGGGCCGTTGAAACAGGGTCTTCAGTCGGGTCGTCATACGTTGACGCTCTGGTATACGCAGTCTCCTCATGTGTAACCGAAACCATCCTGGCGTCGCGGATGCCTCAGGGTGTCGGGCGGCGAGCCGCACTTTCCTGGCCTATGCCAAGATGCCTCGAAGTGCCGTGGGTGTCCTCAAGGGTAAATGGGGGCTTTGGTCCAAAAACCGGCTCCTGTACAAAAATAGAACATTTTGCTCAAAAGTAGCAGGGTGCCCATTCTAAGCCCGCCGAGACCGATTGATAATTTCCTCTAGCCGCCGCTGCCATCCAGGTCGATGAATGATACGATCAAAACGAATTTTGTTTTCCCTCAGCAGATCAACGCGTGAGAACCTTGAAATCTCTTTCCAATTGTCGTAAAGGATATACAGTGCGTTGCCGTAACGCCAGTTTTCAAACACGACTAGGTTATCCGAAAATTTTGCGCCAATATACTCGTCAAATCCGTCGATTCCGCGAATATATGCTTCTGCATTCAGCGACTTAAAGGCTTCTACTCTTTCTCTCAGAATTTGCTCGCTTCGACCTCGATTGGTTTGAGTCCCACCACCAAAAAATTTCACTATCTCGTCGACTGAACCTGGTGGAAAAATGCGCCAGTTGAGCGAAATTGCTTTCGGCGTTTCATCAGTATCGAGGTCGCGTTGTTCCTTGAGCGCCCGTATCCGCTCCTGTTCTTCGAATTCTTTCTGTCGCAAGCGGTTTCGACGCCCCTCGTCCTCGAGAGTAACCAACTGCTGCGCCTCGGTCCATTGGCGCCGGTGGGAAGCATGCCGCCGCGCAATGAGCTGTCGATTTTTTGATTTTTTAGGCTGGTGGATAAGGTGCTGTGGCGGGTTTTCCGCAGACCTACTGCGGGTTACCTTCAATCCAAGTTCCTTGAGCTGGCGAGCGACGGCCTCGACCTCGTGCGGTTGGAATTGCTTGTCTGGGAAGAATTGGCAGAAGGCGGTTGAGCCCTGTTCTATCCGGGATAGTTCGAGCCGCGTCAGCACTCGGACGAGACCAGGAGGAACGTTCCAAACTAAAATTCTAAAGCCGCTTGTTCGAGTTTTGGCCATTTCTAGGCATTCAGTTCTCTCAACCCAAACCCGTTACTTGGCACCATTCCAGCCTTCGCTCACCCGGAGGAGGAGTAATGAGAGCTATAGGTGAATGATTTCCTTGGGGAGTGAAAGGGGGCCGGGACCCGCATTAGGCGCCCACCGGCACAGTGGCACTTATCCGCGGAACTCCCAACGAGCGCGTCGTATGGCCCTGGCCTGTGAGGTCGTCAGCAAGAACCACATCACCCGGTCCAAAACGGCGCGTGGTGCCGTCGCCGATCCCGATTTCCATCTGCCCCACGAGAATAAAAATGTATTGTCGCCGGGGCGCGGTGTGCCAATCGCTCCAGTAGTCCGCAGGGAAACTGCGGAACACGAGGTTGGCACCCGCCTGAAGCGCAACGTTGTGGCTCTCCTCGGCCGGCAGAGGGAGATCTTCAAAATGGGTCTGGCCGTCGTGGCCCGTATATATCCGTACGATCATGCGCGTGCTCCTTTCCACAGAGAGATCATCGTGCACGCAAAGGCGTACTCCGCGTCATCGCCGACGACGAAACCCCCAGCATCCTTGCTCCGCGCGTTTCCACCGGAACGTTTGCAGAAAGCATGAAGATGATTGTCGTCCGGCGCCCCCGATTGATTTTTACGTGCACTCGAAAGCCGTTACCTTGCTGGATATCCTGAGTCAGGATCTCAATTCTGGTCTCCCGACTTCGATCAGGATATCATGGTGGAGTCAGCCCGAATAGTTTGATCTCGGAACGGTCTCGGCCTTGCCCGCTCGCGCGCCACAGAACACCCTGGAACGGCAACTGTCCTTCAGCCAGAGCCTATTCCATTTGAATACGCCTGATCAGCTGAGGCTGAGCACTTCTATATTCTTTGTCGACGAGACCGGGGTCAGCACCAAGCTGTGAGGTCCCGCCTCAACCGCGCTTCACAAACCTTGCCCAGAAGAGAGGGTTACCGCCCTCGATTTGCCCGCTCAGCCTGAAGGCGCGAAAGCTGACAGGAACCGGTGCAGGGTCCTATCCGTGCAGGAAGCGTCGCAGCGCCTCCCGATTGTGAGGCTGGCCTTTGAGATGAAACAGCATCCCGTTTGGATCGACCGGCATGAACGCTTCCTGCACAAGGACGAGCTGAAGGCGATCCTCGAAGGCATTCTCGGGAAGAGGACATCCGAGGAGCGGGACACGATCCTGACGCAGCACGGCGTGCCCTGCGGACCCATCCTGGGGGTTCCCGAGGTGCTGGCCCACAGCCAAATTACCAAGCGCGGCTTCGTCAAATCGTGCGACAGCGGAACCGGGGATATTCGGGTCGGCGGCATCGGTTTTCAGCTGAGCAGCGAGAGCCTCGATCCGTCCGGCCCTCCCCCCGATCTCGGGCAGTATAATGCGGAAATGTACGAAGCGCTGGGATACCGCGCGGAAGAGCTCGTCGCCCTCCGCGCCGACGGCGTGATCTGAGGAGGAGGAAACCGTATGTTCGGTTTTTCGCCGCCGCCCGTCATCCGGTCAGAGGTCTTCGCGACCATGCCGGACGCGTACCGCAAAACTAGGATGGGCGCGACGCGCACGCGATCGGAAAGTGGGACGGTACTGGAGGGCCCCTCGTTCGACCGCGACGGTAATCTTTACGTCACTCACATTCCCAACGGCCGCATCTTCCGCATTCCGGCACGGGGACGGTCACGACGTTCCTCGAAGGCCCGGATAAAGAGCGCTTCACGGGGGTCAACGATCTCATTTTCGCGCGAAACGGCGATCTGTACTTCACCGACCAAGGCCTGGCCGCGGCGGCCAGCTCGGCGTATTGGTCGACGCCGTGCCGAGCCCCAACGGAATCGCGCTCAATAGGTCGGAAAAGGTCGTCATCGTCGCTGCGCCCCGCTCCTGCGAGATCTGGATACTGCCTATGGGCGACAACGGAAATGTCACGAAGGCCGGCCTATTCGCGAGGCTGCCAAGCCTGGGGCCGGACGGGATGGCGATCGACGACACGGGCAATGTCGCGGTCGCCCATCCCGGCATCGGCATCGTTTGGCTGTTCGACAGGCGCGGCCTGCCGGTGGCGCGCATCGAGTTCCTGCAAAGGTCCGATGATATTGAACATCACCTACGGTGGGGCGCAAAATCGTTGACTACACATCACCGAGGCGGCGAGCGCCTCGGTTTTGCGTGCCGAGATGCCCGAGCCCGGTCTACCGATGTTCTCGCACCGAGTTGCGTAGCCCCCAATCAAGGAGCCGGAGCAGCGGGCGACAAAGCATCGGGAACCAGCTTCAATGCCGTCCGATGAAGTCGAGCACCAGGCGATTGAAGACCGCCGGCTGTTCCCAATGCACCGAATGTCCGGCCTCGGCCCGTTCGAGCATTTGGCGGTGACGGTCGACGATGCGCTGCTGAGCACGCAGATCATGGCGCTCACCGACGAAGAGGCGCGCTCGGCCTTCGAAGTGCGGTTCTGGGGTCGGTTCAATACAGTTCGCGCGGCGTATCCGCATATCAGCAGGTCGGGCTCAATCACCCTGGTCTCCGGCCTTGCCGGGCAGCGCGCGTCGCCGAGGAGGGGCATCTATGCCGGCGTGCTTGGGGGGATTGAGGGCATGGTGAAGAGCTTCGCCGCCGAACTCCGGCCGGTCAGGGTCAACGGGGTGTGCGCCGGCGCGGTCGACACCGAGCTTTGGCACCGGTTGTCGGAAACCGAGAGATTGGCGACATTTGAACGCATCGGCGCCCGCCTCCCGGTCGGCCGGGTCGGCAAACCCGAGAATATCGCCGAAGCCTACCTCTATCTGATGAAGACCGGCTTCAGCACCGGTGAGACCATCGTTGTCGATGGCGGAGCGCTGCAGGCACCGTAACTTCGTCTTGACCGGGAAGGGCTCGTGATGCTCATCGCTTGGATCTCGATCCGCATGTGCTGGCGCCGGGCAAGCTGTTCCACGCGCCAGAGAAGGCCGTCCCGCCAGGCGCGGACCCGGCTGGAGCAGCATCGACACCGCTGCCTGCTTGGTGCGCGCGGTCGTTGAACTCAACGCTCTGGCGCTGCGACCCGATGTGGTCGTCGTCACCGGCGATCTCGTCGAGCACGGCTCCGCCGGCGAATAGGAGCATTCGCGGGCGCTCTTGGCCGCGCTCGTAACGCCGGTCTTTGTCATCCCCGGCAACTGTCTTTGTCATCCCCGGCAACCACGATTCGCGCGAGGGCATGCGCGAGGCGTTCGGCCGCGAAGGATACCTGCCGCGCGCCGGGTTCCTACACTATGCGATCGAGGAATACCCGCTGCGGATCGTGGCGCTCGACACCCACTTTCCAGGTGAACATGGCGGGCTGCTGTGCGCGGAGCGGCTCGCTTGGTTCGATTCGGCGCTGGCTGCCGCGCCCGAAGGGCCAACCGCTGCGAGCTCGTCATGCGTGGAGAACGGCGTGGAAGAGTGCCCCGGCTTGGGGGTGATCAGCGTCGAATAGGGACCCACCTAGCGAATCATTGAATGCTCCCTCTCGTTGAGTTGGGAGAGCCGGTGCGCCTCCTCCTGACCCAAACGAGCGGATCAGGAAACCTGCTCGGCGATAGGGTTGTTTTCCCCAAAGCGGCGAACAGCGAGCAGATGTTGGCATGTCCCGACCGCCACTCAGGCCCGCAGCGCGCATTGCCCGGCTTGTTGGACGAGCGGCCGGTGCTACCGCCGACGCTCAGCGGAGACGCCATTCCGCGGGTGGTCACCTGTTACCCAGAACGTTGCCCAAAACCTGTTTTGCAACTCGGCGCCGCCGTCTGTTCTCCTCTAACATATCGTGAAAATTGGCGTCCCCGGCGTGACTCGAACACGCGACCCACAGTTTAGGAAACTGTTGCTCTATCCGACTGAGCTACGGGGACACTCAACGGTTCTTCGCTCTGCTCGGCTCCCTGGAAACGGCCGACCCCTTGGTGCAATCCCTATTTGGGGAGCTAGGGTACAGCGCGGCGAAAGTCGGGACAACCGCGAGGCCACCCGCGGCGCAAACTCTGACGGAGGGCGTGATTCGGATGCCGTCGTAACGCGCGCCAGATCCGCCAGCGTCTTCTGCTCTCGCAGCATCGCCCGCACAATCTGCGCCATCCGTGGATATTCCGTCGCGGCCTCTTCATCACCATTCGGTCCGTTCGGTATGATGGAGCGGCCTGTGGTCAACCGGATGCCCGGCCTCAATTCCGGGGCTCACCACCCGTGCTGTCGCAGGAATGCGCCGAGCGACAGAAGACGAAATAGAGCAACGCTGGTGGCGCATCCCCCTTGTGATTCAAAAAGGCGCAGCGTTGTCCCTGAGCGCTCCCAAGCGAGGTGCAGTGCTCGACAAAAAGGGACGTCGATGTCCGGGCGGCAGAAACGCCTCCTGAGGCCTATGCCGTTATACCTTCGTGGGCAATGTACTTCCCGTCGCGCCTTACGACTTGGTTGGCCTTGGACAAAGCGGTAAGAGCGTTCGATACCGACATCGCGCCGGACTTGTCACCCTTGAGCCCCATTTTTTCAAGGATCTCCCCCCGAGTGAGGCCGCCGGGATTGCTCTTGATAATTCCAAGCAACGCGTTTCGCTTGCTCCCTCGGCGGCCTTGCGGGGCACGCCGCTGCCGTGTTGGAGACGGTCCCTTGCCCTGTTTGGCTGCTTCGTAAGCGTTTATCGCCGAGAGCTCCCGGTCGATCATGGCAAGCTGCTCTGCGAGCGCTTGCTGGTGGGCAGTGATCGTGTCGCGTTCTTTGGAAAGACGCTCACGCTCCTGATCTATGAAAGTCTCAAAGGTTTGTGCCATTCGTCCTCTCCGTTGTTGATCGGAGAGATAGTAGCCAGCTTTTTTAGCGATGCATAGTCTCGCGCATTTGGCAGGTAGGTGTGCAAGTCGTAGATGCGCCCGATCGGATCCTTTGCCGTAAGCGCGCGCCGGGTTGTCCCTTTTCCAACAGGGTGCGAGCGTGTTTGCCGCGAGAGTGCTATTTCCTTCTAGTTCCGCCGCGCGGCGAGGATAGCCACCGGATAGGCGTATTCGAGCCGGTCTCCGTCGCCGCACACCGGGATGCCGAGGCGGTCGTCGGCGACCGAGGCAACAAACATCTCGGTGACCTTGGCCTCGTCACCCGGGTTCGGGAACGAGCGGGCCAACAAGTTCTTCACCTCGTCACGCAACTCGTAAAAGCCTGCTTGAGGCTCGGCGAGGCCGGCGCTGGTGAACAGACCCTTCAACTCGGCCAACGGCAGAGCGCGAACATGTGAAGGATCGCGGAGTTTTTCCAACCGGTTGAACGCTGCGGCTTTGGCGGGATCGGCCGAAGCGCAGGTGTCGACTACGACGATCCGGCCACCTGGCGCGCAAACCCGCGCCATCTCGCGCAATACCGCGGAGGGATCGGGGAAGTGGTGCACGGCAAAACGAGTGAGGACAATCGTAAATGACGCTTCGGGCCAGGGCAAAGAGGCGACATCGCCCTCCCGCCACGCGACGTTGGCGATCCGTTGTTCGGCCGCGAGGCCGCGGGCACGATCGAGCATCGCCGGCGTCATATCGATGCCGGTAGCATGGCGCACATGGGGAGCAAAGGCGCAGGCGACGATGCCGCTGCCGCAAGCGACGTCGAGCAATGTGTCGTCAGGCCCCGGCGCCGCGGCCTCGATGATCATCTTCAACGCGCCGGCGTCGGTAATCGGCGTCGCGGTGCTGAACGGCGTCGCCTGGCGGGTGAACTGATCGCGAATCAGGGTAGCGTGAGCTTCGTTGGCCATCGCCCGACTACTCCTCCAATTCCGCCGCGATCTGGCAACGGCCAGCGCTAAGCGGCACACCGGCATGTTAGTCCCATTTGTCGAGGCAGGGCAGCGCCCCATCTCTGTTCGATGTGATCGCCGCCCGGTATCGACAACGATGATCGATGTTGCGCATTTTGTCCCGCTTCTGTTGGCCTCGTTCTTGGCTTCATCGGTCGAATGCGTCGAGGCGCTGACCATCGTGCTAGCGGTCGGCGCAATTCGCGGATGGCGGCCGGCGCTCTTTGGTGCGGGGTTGGCGGCGGCGCTGTTGACGGTGCTCGTCGCCGTCTTTGGTGCGGGGCTCAAGCTGCTCCCGCTCGCCTCGCTGCAGACCGCGATCGGCATCCTGTTGCTGCTCTTCGGCATGCGCTGGCTGCGCAAGTCGGTGTTGCGCGCGGGCGGGGTCATCGCGCTACGCGACGAGAGCGCCAATTACGCGAGCCAAACCGAGACCTTGCGAGGTGCGCCCGGCGAAGCTCGCAGATGGGACCCGCTTGGCATCGCGACGAGCTTTAAGGCGGTGACCTTGGAGGGGATCGAAGTTGTGTTCATTGTCATCGCGGTAGGCACCGTCGGGGGCGCCCTGGTCCCGGCGGCGGTCGGCGCGCTGGCGGCAGCCATCCTGGTGGCGGCAGTCGGTGTGGCGCTGCACCGCCCACTGGCGCGGGTGCCGGAAAACATGCTGAAATTTGCGGTCGGCGTCATGCTGTCGAGCTTTGGCACGTTCTGGATCGGCGAAGGCTACGGCGTCCAGTGGCCTGGCGGTGATTTGTCGCTGCTCGGGCTGATCGCCGGCTTCCTGGCCACTGCCCTCCTCAGTGTTGGCGCAGTTCGCCGCGTCCGTCGCCATGCCGCGCTCGCCCCAGCAGCTTGAGGAGCGGGTCGATGGACCGAATCAAATTGATCGGGCGCGAGGTTCTCGGCTTGTTTGCCGAGGACGCGCGGTTTACGTCCGCGCTCGCCATCTGGATCGTCACCGCCGCAGCGACCCGACCGTGGTGGCAGAGCGCGCCGCGTTTCGCCGCGATCGCATTGTTCGCCGGCTTTGCCTTGATCCTCTGCGAAGACGTGCTGCGCACCGCCCGGCGCGGTTGAGCGGCAATGCCGACCGCAGCGCGGCGGAAATCGGACGATTATGAAGATGGTGCATAATCATTATTCACGTATATGAGATGCGCAAGGCAGCCATGCCGGGGGTGGCCTATCTAGGTCAGAGGCATTTGCCTACATATTGCGTTGCAGCAAGAGCGTATGGGTGTTTGCTATGCCGGAATATATCGAGGAAGAGGGCGAGCGGGGGTTTGCCGAGCGCTATTTGGGCGGTTGGCGGGTGATCGCCTCGGCCTGGGTGGTCGCGATCGTCTTCGTGGCGCTGTTTGCCGCGGTTCAGGCCGTGGCCTCGCTGCATGGGGCCTCGCCGCACCAAGTGGCGCTCGCGGGCGCGGTCATCCCGCGGCACGATCCGAGCTGCGCCGGAGCGGTCGACCTGACGAGACCGGCTCCGCTGTCGTGCTCGGCGGATTTGCAGAACGGGATCGAGCGGGCCGAGGCCTCCTATTACGGCTGGTGAGCCGCCGCTGGCGGCGGTTCGGCTGACGCAGCGGGAGACTGCGCCGCGTTTTGCTGCGCATCGACGGCGGCGAGCTGCGCCGTGATCTGGTCAGCAGACAGGTTAATCGTCTTCTCGTCGCCGGCATGGTCGGTGAAGATCACCGACAAGCCCATTGGGCTTGCCCGCAACGTACTTTCGGGGATATTTGCGGCGAATTCCTCGGCATAGGAGCAACCGCCGTCGCAAACAATTTTATCGCGGCGGACCGGGATAAAGACCAGCGCCTGCCCGGTCGCGTCACGCGCAGCGTCCCAATTGCGTTCGGTCCCGTCATAGCTGTCGGAAACATAGAGCTGATCGGCAGTCTCGCCGGTCTTGCGGTCGACAAAGCTGCGTAGGCAATAAAAATTGGTCCCGGGAGTGCCGAGATAAGGCGGCGCATGCTGTGCCTTCCGCCCAATCAGCGCGATAAATCGCCCCGACAAGTGCTCGCGTACCTCGACTAGGGGGACTTTGCCTTTGGCGCTTGGCGAGGATCCCGGTGCGGCGAACTGGGAGCATGCGCTTAGCGTCACGCCAAAAACGACAAGGAGGACGCCTTGCCGGCAGACTGTCATCTGCCGCCGAGGATTTCGATGTTGTCTTCCCCGAGCGCCGGGGCCGATTTGGCGAAGGGCGGGCGGATGCCGTCGAAGGATAGCGGCAGGCCCACCAAGGACAACGGTCGGTGTGGGGAATTCACCGACAAACGCTGGATCAGGCCGAGGGCTGCGGTCTGCGCATCTGCGACCACTTGGTCGACCGTCTGCATCGGACCGTTCGGGATTCCCGCTGCATCGAGTCGCGCCGCCCAAGTCGCGATCGGCTCTGCCGCAAAAATATTTTCGAGAATCGGGATCAGGCTTTGGCGATTGACCACCCGGTCCTTGTTGGTGCGAAAGCGCGCGTCCTCGGCGAGACCGGGGCGGGCGATCGCCGTGCATAGATATCGAAACAGATTGTCGTTGCCGGCCGCCACCATAATGTAGCCGTCGGCTGCGGCAAAAGCTTGGTAAGGCACGATCATGTCGACCCCTGATCCCTGCCGCGTGGGGATCTCGCCATTGACTAGATGGGCCGCGATCGGGATCGTCATCCAGGCGAGCGCCGTCTCGTAGAGAGAGGTGTCCACCACCCCGCCGCGACCGGTGCGCCTACGTTCCTGCAGGGCCGCGAGAATGCCGATCACCGACCACATCCCGGTGGCGAGATCGACGATCGACACGCCGACTCGCACCGGCGGTCGCCCATCCTCGCCCATCAGGCTCATCAGCCCCCCATAGGCCTGCATCAGCGGGTCGTAGCCGGGCCGCTCACGCAGCGGCCCGACCGCGCCGAACGCCCCGAGATTGCAATAGACGAGGCTCGGCTTCCGGGCGGTCAGCGCTTCAGCCGACAGACCGTAACGGTCGAGCGCGCCGAATTTGAGATTGTGAAGCACCACATCGGCGCGGCCGAGGATCAGCGCCTTCAACTGTTCGACTTCGGCCGGATCGGCGAGGTCGATCGTGATGCCGTGCTTCGCTCGGTTGACCGCGTGAAAGCAGGTTGCGGCGCCTTCCGCGAAGGGCGGCCCCCAGCCGCGGGCGGCGTCGCCGGTGCGCGGGTTCTCGACTTTGATCACCTCGGCGCCGAGCTCGCCGAGGATCATGCCCGCATAAGGCGCAGCGACACTCTGACCGATCTCGATCACAACGAGGCCGGAAAGCGGCGTGGTACTGGACATCGAAACTTGCTCCTCGACAGACGCCCTGGCGCCAGTCATCATTTGCGCCCGGCTTCAGAGCTGGGCACATCCTTTTAGCACAGCGGGACAGGGGTGGCTGAGCATGGAGCGCGCGCGGACTAGGCAGAGACGGTCGCCCGCGCCGACCCATGGGTAGGGTGATCCCGGCTGCACGGCACGCATCAGCACAGGGCATTTGTCACCGACACGTCGCGCTTAGAACTCCATGTCGAGTTCTTCGAGTTCGTCGGGCTCGACCAGCGCGGCCTCGCGCCAGACGATCATGTCGGGCAACGCCATGATGCGCTCGCAATAGGTGCTGCAGTCGTGATCGAGTTTTACGTCGTAAGTCTGAAAGCGGGTCACGACGGGCGCATACATGGCGTCGGCCATCGTCAACGTCCCGAACAAATACGGCCCGCCATTCTCGGCAAAGCATTCGCGCCAGATCGTCGCAATACGGTCGATATCGGCCTGCGCTCCCGCCCATACCTTGAAGCCGGGGTGGCGCGCCTTGAGGTTCATCGGCAAGGCCGAGCGCAAATTGCTGAAACCCGAATGCATCTCGCCGCAGATCGAGCGGCAGCGGGCGCGCGCCGCGCGCTTTGCCGGTAACAACCCGGCTTTGGGCTTAAGTTCATTGAGATACTCGGCAATCGCCAGCGTGTCCCACACCCTGATTCCGTCATGGGTCAGGCACGGCACTAGGATCGATGGCGACAGTAGCAACAGCTCGGCGCGGTTAGACGGGTCGTCGACCGGCACTGCCTGCTCGACGAATTCCAATCCCGCCATCTTGCACAACAGCCAGCCGCGCAGCGACCAGGAGGAGTAGTTCTTGCTGCTGATCGTCAATATGGCCTCGGCCACCGCCGTGCTCCTTTCATGGCATGGATACCTGGCGTCCACCTATCCTCCCACACCCGTGGGCACCGCGCCAAACCTTCTCGCACATAGCGATTAAATCCTCTAGTCTCTGCGGTTTGGCCGAAGAGCGGATGGCGCAGGATGATGTACCAGAATTTTCAAACCTACACCGACTCGGTCGCGCCACTGCGCTCCTTGGCTAATATTGCTGCCGCGGGGCTGACGCACCCGCTGCCCGGAATTTCCCGCAATGTGGTGCATCGGGCTTTCCACGCCCTCTATGAACTGATCGCGCGCACCGGGTTGAGCCACCGCCGCCCGGCCTTTGGCATCGACCAGGTCGAGGTCGCCGGCCAGCCAGTCGCAGTGCGCGAGGTTGCGCTTCATCGGACGCCGTTCTGCACCCTGCTGCGCTTTGAAAAAGACATTCCGGCGCCGCAGCCGCGGGTGCTGCTGGTGGCGCCGATGTCAGGACATTTTGCCACACTGCTGCGCGGCACGGTGCGCACGATGCTCTCCGAGCACGACGTCTATATCACTGATTGGCACAATGCTCGCGACATCGGGCTGCAACACGGCAGCTTTGATTTCGACGACTTCATCGAACACGTCATCACTTTCCTCGAAGTGCTGGGCCCCGGCGCGCATATCGTCGCGGTCTGCCAGCCCTGCGTCGCCGCACTGGCGGCGGTCGCTATCATGGCCGAAGACAGTCATCCGGCGCAGCCGCGCAGCATGACCCTGATGGCTGGCCCGATCGACACCCGGATCAACCCGACGGAAGTCAATCGGCTGGCAACGAGCCGGCCCATCGGCTGGTTCGAACGCCACCTGATCGATACCGTACCATGGCGCTATAGCGGCGCTTGGCGGCGCGTCTATCCCGGCTTCACCCAGCTTGCCGCGTTCATGAGCATGAACCTTGACCGGCACGTCAAGGCGCAGATGGACCTGTTCTGCCATATCGCCAATGGCGAAGCGGAAAAGGCGGCGGCGATCCGCAAATTTTATGACGAATACCTGGCGGTGATGGATCTGCCGGCCGAATTCTATCTGCAGACCGTACAAAGGGTGTTCCAGGAGCACGCTCTGCCGTTAGGCAAACTCGAATGGCGGGGACGGCGCATCGATCCGCGGGCCATCCGCCGCACGGCGCTGTTCACGGTCGAAGGCGAACGCGACGACATCTGCGCGGTCGGCCAAACGCTCGCCGCCCAGGAGCTCTGTACCGGCCTACGGCCCTACATGAAGCGCCATCATGTGCAGACCGGCGTCGGCCACTACGGCGTCTTCAACGGCCATCGCTGGAGCAGCTATATCTATCCGATGCTTAGAAGCGTCGTCTACGCCAGCGACTGAGGGGTATCCGCTGGAACGGGAGTGCCCGGCCCGCTAGCGTGCGGCGACCACGGCCGGTTGGGTGATCTCGGTTGTCACGAAATCGGCCGGGGCGATGATCTCCATGAACTCCATATCGTCCGACCAGTCATAGAGATTGTGGACGATGCCGGGCCGCTGGTGCACGCAATCGCCAGCCTCGACCAGGGTGTCGACACCGTCATAGTCGAACTTGGCCCAGCCGCGGACCATGTAGACGACATGCACATCGGCAGTGTGCATATGAAAGCCGGTGCCGCCCTTGGCCTCCGAGGCCTTGCGCGCGGCGCGGACCAGCTGGACGCGCAATCTGCCATGGGTTGCGTCGATGATCCCCATGTCGCGGTAAGCGAAAAAGGCCCGCAGGCCGTCCTCGGCGTACCGGGCCTCGGGAGCATTCGCTTTCTGGTGCGTGAACAACGTGTCGGTCATATCCGGACCTCTTATCCCTGTCTGCGGTAATTATCTCCGAGTTATGCTGCATCGCAACAGAAAAATTCTTGCTTTAAAGCAATGAATAATGACCATCTAGAATGCATCGCACAAAAAATGAGCAGGAGCGCTGAGCGCGGGCCGCCCAAAGGCCCCTGCGCCAGGTAAAGTGTGCTAAATGATGACGACGGCAGCCGGCAACGACGCCAGACACCCGCGCGGGAATACAGATATGACAACAGACTGGACCAAGCTCGTCGCCGATTTGGAGCGCCTGTTGAAGCTGCGTTCGATCCCGTTCGGCATGAAACTGTTCGAGCACCGCGAGGAGATGGAGGCGATCCCGAAGATCCGCCGGCCGAAAGCCGTGCACACGCTCGACCAGATCGTGGCCCAGGCCGCGCGCCTCGGCTGGACCGTGGGCCTGACCAGTGAAGATCTGGTCGGAGCGCAGTGCCGGGCGGTGGTCGGGCTCGGCCTCGCCAAGGATGAGGCGTGGTATTCGGGGCAACACATGGTGGGCGTGTGGTACAGCTCGCCCGACGACGCCAGCGCTCATCAGGCGGCAATGGAATGCGTGCCCGACGGCCGCTTCGAAGCGGTGGCGGTGGCGCCGCTCGCGTCGGGCCGGCTCGACCCGCCCGACATCGCGCTGTTTTATGCGACTCCGGGGGCGATGATCTATTTCATCAACGGGCTGCAATGGGCCGGCTACAAGCGCTTCGACTGGAGCGTGGTCGGCGAAGTCGGCCTGCGCCGATTCCTGGGGCCGCGCGCTGAAAACCCGCGAGCCGAGCCTGTCGATCCCGTGCTTTGCCGAGCGCCGCTATGGCGGGGTGCTCGACGACGAAATGCTGATGGCCCTGCCGCCCGACTACCTCGCCAAGGCGATCGCCGGAATGGAGGCGCTGGCCAAGAACGGCCTGCGCTATCCCTTTCCGCAATACGGCATCCAGCAGGACGTCCGCGCCGGCCTCGCGGTGAGTTATCCAGGCCGATAGCGTCCCACGGTAGACGGCCACAGGGAGGAAGAGATGCCGTTCATCGCGTCGAATGGCCTGACCGAGGCGGGCACAGCCAAGACCATCATGGCCGGCGGCATGAATGTGCACTACCACGATGTCGGCGAGGGCGAGCCGGTGCTGTTCCTCCACTCCTACGGTCCCGGCACCACCGCCTGGATCACGTTTCACAACGCGGTCGGCGCGCTGTCGCAGCATTTCCGCTGCATCCTGATGGACCTGCCGAACTTTTCGAAGACCGGTCCGATCGTCTATCGCGAGGGGTTGCACGCGGTGCAGGCGCGCACTGCGGTGGCGCTTCTCGACGCTCTCGGCATCGCGCGGGCACGCTGGGTTGGGAATTCGCAGGGCGGCCAGTCGGCGATGGTGGCGGCCATCACCTATCCCGAGCGGGTCGAGAAATTCGTGATGGGCGGCTCGCATATCGGCACCGGCGGCGACCGCTATCTGATGGCCAATCGCCCTCCGAGGGCAGTCGGGCCACCCAGCAGGCGATCGCCGACCCGAGCCATGAGAACATCCGCTCGCTATCTGCGCGTGCACATCGACGACGAGAGCCTGGTGACCGACGAGCTGGTGGACTATGTCCACCGCGCGCACACCTGGTCGCCCGAGTTCATCGAGGCGCGCCGGCAATCGGTCAGCCTGCCGCACGACTACACCCCCGACCTCGCCGGCATCCAGGCGCCGGTCCTGCTGATCCACGGGCGCTACGACCGGATGGTAGCCTTCGAGGTGTCGATCGCGATCCTCAACCACATCGCCGACTCGCGCCTCGTGCTGCTCAACAATTGTGGGCACTGGCCACCCTTCGAGAAGCCGGCCGAGTGGACCGCGCAGGTCCTCGCATTCCTGCAGGGGTATTGACAGGAAGGCTTGCGGGTTTGGGCCGGGCGCCTCGCCGCCGCTGGCAAGTCGGGAATTTAAGCGCTATTTTTATTGGTCGAACGTCGCGTTCGATGATGGTGGGCATTCCGGCACGGGAACAGCGGCAGGAGAAACCGATGAACGATGTCGTCGCCCCGATGCGGAGCGGGATCGACTTCAAGGCCGAGGCGCATCGCGATCCCTGGTCGGTGCCGCTCGACGAGATCGACGTCAGCAACCCGTACCTCTATTCCGAGGACACTTGGCACGGCTTCTTCGCGCGGCTGCGGCGCGACGATCCGGTGCACTTCTGTGACAGCCCGCTCTACGGTCCATACTGGTCGGTGACCCGCTACCGGGACATCATGACCGTCGACACGTCGCACCAGACCTACTCTTCGGACGCCGCGTTCGGGGGCATCACGCTGAAAGACGTCTCCCTGCAGTACCGCAAGGAAAGCTTCATCGCGATGGACCCGCCGCGGCACGACGAGCAGCGCAAGATCGTGGCGCCGATCGTCGCACCACCGAACTTGGCGAAGATGTCCGGCACGATCCGCGAGCGGGCGATCCGCATCCTGGAAGGCCTGCCGCGCGGCGAGGTGTTCGACTGGGTCGATCGCGTCTCGATCGAGCTGACGACGCAGATGCTGTCGACCCTGTTCGACTTCCCGTTCGAGGAGCGGCGGACCTTGACCCGCTGGTCCAACGTCAGCACGGTCAACACGCGCGCCGGGACCGAGATCGATTTGGAGGAAAAGCGCGACGCCGTGCTGCAGGAAATGCTCGCCTACTTCGCCGAGGTCTGGAAGATCCGCCAGAAGCAGCCGCCGAAATTCGACCTGATCTCGATGCTGGCGCACGGCGAGGCGACGCGCGACCTGCCGTCGCGGCCGCAGGAGTTCATGGGCAACCTGCTGCTGTTGATCGTCGGCGGCAACGACACGACGCGCAACTCGATCAGCGGCGGATTGTGGTTCCTGAACCAGTTCCCCGAAGAGTACGCGAAGCTGCGCGCCGATCCCGGCCTGATCCCGAAGATGGTGCCGGAGATCATCCGCTACCAATCGCCGGTCGTGCACATGCGCCGCACCGCGCTCAGCGACGCCGAGTTGAACGGGCAAGCGCATCCGCAAGGGCGACAAGGTGGCGATGTGGTACATCGCCGGCAACCGCGATCCCGAAGAGATCGAGGAGCCGGACCGTTTCATCATCGACCGGCCGCGTCCGCGTCAGCATTTGTCGTTCGGGTTCGGCATTCACCGCTGCGTCGGCAACCGGCTGGCGGAGATGCAGCTGACGATCCTGTGGGAGGAAATCCTGAAGCGCTTCCCGCCGATCGAGGTCGTGGAGAAACCGAAGCGAGCCTACTCAAACCTGATCCACGGCATCACCGAGATGAAAGTGCGCATCCCGGCATAAACCCGCGTGCGCCCGCCGGACCTGTCCGGCGTCGAGGCGCCAGTGTCTGTTGATCCACGTTGTTGATCCACGGGCGCTACGACCGGAAGTCGACATCGCGACCCTCGACCAATCGCCCCAATCCCAAGTTGCCGCCCCGCTGACCGCGCCGACGCGCCCGCCGCAAACGCCCGGATCACCCGGATCCCAAATCTTCCGACAATGCCTTGGGCATCGACCCCTCCCCCACAGGATCTATGCCCAATTCTCCCTCAAACGCTACATCTGGTACAACTACAATTTCGAATCTACTCACGTGGAAATTGCTCTAGAGGAAGACGCTGAGGTTTTGTCGAGGAGGACGTTGGCGTCGAGGACGATCGTGCGCCGCGCGACCTTCCACGCACCGTTCACTTTCCGCAGCACGTGCTCGCAGCAACCGGAGAGGAGCGGCGCGGCCGCGCTCTCCCCGTCAGAGATCTTCGCTGTATGGCAGCTCGGCGGGCTTCCGCCGGCGACAGGATCGTGTTCCAGGCGCCGGTCGGGAATCCGCTTGTTGGAGGAGGGGTCGCGGATGGTGTTGATCGGGTCGAGGCCTTGCTCGACACGCTGCAATTGCTCGCGCAAAAGCCGCCGCAGCATGACGATGCCAGTATCGGAATGCGCCAGGTTTTCGAGCGCATGGATCGCGATCGGGCGCTGGCCTTCTTGTGCTTCGAGATCGTCGGGCTTGCGCTGCCGCTCCTCGTAGGTGCGTTTGAGGAACGAGCCCGGCCGGATGTCGGCGATCGTGTCGGTCCCCGGCTTCCAGTCGGGCTTTGGCGCGCCATTCTCGAGCGGCCAGGCGACGATGCTGATGCCGCGCACATGCTCGTTGTCGATCGGCACGGCCCATGACAACTCGGTGCCGCGTTGCTTGCGTTTCGGCGCCGTCCCGGGCTCGCGGATGCTCGGGATGATGAACATGTTCGGCACGATGCACTCGGCGTGGCGCACCATGCGGTTGCCGTTGGGCAGGTCCTTGATCAGATTGTAGCGCACGCCGAGCGGTGTCTTCTCCCAGCCGATCGCGGCCTTACCCTGCATCAGCGCGCCGTCGAACTGGTCGCCGCTGATCCACTGGTGCAGCATCAACAGGTGATAGGGGTCGACGATATTCTCGTAATGCTGCAGCCAGTTGCAGTCCTTGACCATGCCGACCGCGTAGTCTCCCCACAACCGCATCCCGCGCAGCACAATGTCCTCGCCCCGTTCTTGACTATTCCAGGCCGGGTCGATGATGTCGAAGCGCGGAAACAACGGCTCGGTGCCGGGCGGGCCCATATAGACGAAAACGAGCCCGCCATATTCCGTCGCCGGGTAGGCCGGCTGCCACACATCCATGCCTGGCGGAACTCCTCGGTTTCGCACGGCATGTCGATGCACTGGCCCTGGGTGTCGTAGAGCCAGCCGTGGTAGCAGCAGCGCAGCCCCTCCTCCTCGACGCGGCCCCATTCGAGAGACGTGCCGCGATGCGCGCAATGCGGGTCGAGGGCGCCGACCCGCCCCTTCTTGTCGCGGAACACGACAATCTCCTCGCACAGGAGCTTTTCCTTTCGCGGCAGGTCGCGCAGTTCATCCGAGGTGCAGACCGGCTGCCAGTAGCGGCGCAAAAGTTCGCCCATCGGGCTGCCCGGCTCGACGCAGGTCAGCTCGTAATCGGGGGCCGGGTTCTGCCGTCCATAAGCCGACTTCATCGCATTCCTCCGCTTTGCTTTGAACCTCAGAGAAAGACGCTAAGATTTTTGTCGAGCAGGACGTTGGCGTCGAGCACGATCGTGCGCCGGGCCACCTTCCAGGCACCGTTCACTTTCCGCAGCACATCCTCGCGGCAACCGGAGAGGAGCTGGTGATCGGTCTCCAGGTGCGAACGGTAGACGAGGAACGCGGTCCGGGCCGCGACCTCGCCGTTGTCTCGCGGGGTGGCCTCTAGGTTGCCGATCAGGTGACGGGTGCGCGAGGGCGGATCTTCGGCCCAGGCCATGCCGGTATCGAGCCGGGCGACCCGCATCTCGAGATAGCGCTTGTCCTCCTCGAGGATCGCCAGATCGCCGAGCGGCGTCAGCTCGCGATGCGCTTCCCGACGGGGAACGTTCTTGCGCCGCGGCATGAAGTAGAGGACATCGTCGGTAAAGAGATCGAGCCACTCCTTGAGCTTGCGCTCGTCGAGCAGCCACGCCTCGCGGATGTAGAATTGCGTGAGATCCAGCCATAGCGCCTGCTGCGCTGTCAGCGTGACCGGATCTTTTTCACCCTCTCCTCCGCCGGCCGGGGAGAGGGAGGGGTGAGGGGGCCGACGCAGGATCTCGGGCATAACCCCCTCCCCTGCCCTCTCCCCCGATGGGGGGGAGGAGGAAATTAGCGCGTAGGCGGGTTTGCATTTCTGCCTAGCCCCGCATGGTCGCGGCGCCGTCGAAATGGGCCCGGGTCGGGTCGAGCGGGATGTCGGCCCAGTTGTCCGCGTTCATGAACTCCTCCCAGCGCCGATAGAAGAGGCGCTGGTTGTTCTCCGAGATGTAGCGCTCGGAGACCAGCCCCGGATAATCCGGATGCGGCCCGGCGTGCCCGATGCCCATCGACAGATCCTGAGGGTGCCGGCGCCCGAGGCGGCTGGTGCTCGCGGCGGTCACCTGCCGCCAGTTGTCGACGTCGTCCTGCTCGAACATGCCCGCGGCACCGTTGTTGGCCTGGCTGCCGATGCGGACCGCGCGCTTGAACTCCTCGGGCATATCCCGGTCCACCAGCACGAAGTGCCAGAACTCGGTCTTGAGCGGGCCGCGCGGCAGGGCCAGCCGCAGCCCGAGGATCCCGTTCGGGAAGATCGAATGGTTGCCGAGCTGCACCCGGCGCGCGCGCAAGGTGCCGAGCCGCCGCTCGACCTCGGGCATCGTCGTATCGTGGTAATCCTGGAACAGCCGCAACGTGTCGCTCGACATGCCGTGCACGTAGCGGGGTGCGTTGTCATCCGCGTCGCGGAAGGTGATCGCGTGCCCGTTGACAAAGGCGTGCTTGTTGGGGCTCGCGAACTGGTCCTCGTGCGACAGCCGCGGGCGGCCGAGGAAGCGGGTCTGGACCCGGGCGCTGGAGAGATGGCTGGTCGGGACGTGGTAATTGTCCGAACAGTTGTCGACCATGGTCTTCCAGTTGACGGGCTCGAGCCATTTCATCGGGCCGAGCGCCTGCATGCCGCCGTCGCGGCGATTGAACACGGTGTCGAGATACCAGCGCGCGTCGCCGAGATAGGCTTCGAGGCTCGGGGCGTCCTTGGCCCAGGTCGCGAAGACGATGCCCGCATAGGTCTCGACGCGGGCCTCGATCAGACCAAGGGACGATCGGTCGAGCGCGTCGTAATAGGCCTCGGACTCGCCGGGGACGTGTTCGAGGGCGCCGTCGTTGCGGTAGGTCCAGCCGTGATAGGTGCACATGAAGCGCTTGGCGTTGCCGTCGTCGACGCGGCACACGCGGTTGCCGCGGTGGCGGCACATGTTCAAGAGCGCGTGCAGCCGGCCCTGCCCGTCGCGGGTCAGGATGACCGGGTCCTCGCCCATGTAGGTGTGGAAGAAATCGTCGACCGCGGGCACCAGGCTCTCGTGCCCGATCATCAGCCAGGCGCGCCCGAAGATCTTCTCCATCTCGTCGTCGTAGACCGCCTGATCGCTGAAGATAGAGCGGTCGATTTTGCCGGTGGCGGGGTCGATGACGGCGTACTTCGGAGTGGCGCCCATACCCGGATCCTCCCCTGCGGCTCAGCGCAGCGCCGCGGCGATGTTGCCGCCGTCGACGGTGGCGACGTCGGCGGTGGTCTTGAGCGCCAGGGCGTGGTGCAGGAAGGCTTGGGCGACGTCGTCGGCGGTCGACCTCGCGGCCGAGCAGGTTGCCGGCCATGTAGTCGGCCTCGCTGACGCCGCGGGCCTGGCGCGCGCGGCGATCATTTCGCGGCGTCAACAAGCCGCTGCGGATGCGGTCGGCGTTGACGGCGTTGGCGCGGATGCCGTCGGCGCCGTAATCGAGCGCGTATTGCCGCATGAGGAGCAGGGTCGCGGCCTTGGGCAGGCCGTAGGGGCCGAAATTCGGGCCGGGGTTGACCGCCTGCTTCGACACGTTGAACAGCAGGCAGCCGCCGGTCCCTTGCGCCAGCATGATCCGGACCGCGTTCTGCGCGACCGTCTGATGCGCGAAGAAGTTCAATTCGAAGCTGCGGCGCAGCACGGCGTCGTCGACCTCGCCGATGCGCCCCTGCCAGGCCGCGCCGGCATTGGAGACGACGATGTCGACGCCGCCGAACTGTTCCGCGACCCGGTCGAATGCCGCGCGAACCGACGCCGGCGCGGTCACGTCGCAGGCGAGGCCAAGCGCCGTCGCCGCCGAGCTTTTTGGCCGCCGCCTCGGCCGCTTCGCCGTCGATGTCGAGCAACGCCACCTCGGCCCCGGCTCGGACCATCGCGCGCGCCGTCGCGCAAGCCGATGGTGCCGGCGCCGCCGGTCACCACCGCGATCTGGCCGGCGAGCGGCTTTTCGGCGGCTTGGCCGAGTTTGGCCTGTTCGAGCGACCAGTATTCGATGTCGAAGAGATCGGCCTCGCTGACCGATTCGAACCGGCCGACCGCCTCGGCGTCGGTCACGGTCTCGATCGTCGACTGGGCGAGGTCGGCGGCGATCCGCGGCGTCCCTGGCGTTGCCGCCGAGCCCGAAGAGGCCGAGCCCCGGCACCAGGACGACCCGCGGCATCGGGTCGAGCTCGCGCTTCGACACCGCCTGGCGCGCGTTATGGCGGGCGAAATAGGCGTGGTACTCGGCGGCGAAACGATCGACCGCCTCGCGCACCGCGGTCTTGAACCGGTCGAGACCGCCGGCCTCGGGCGGCGGCACGATCAGCGGGTAGTTCTTGGTGCGGATCGTGTGGTCGGGGGTGGCGACGCCGGCCTGGCCATAGCGGCTCAGCTCGGCGCCGTTGACGTAGTCGAGCACCGCCGGGCCGGTGCGGAAGTCGAGGATGAAACGCTTGATAGGCGCCCGGCAGTCGGTCGGCGAGGGGATGGCGCAGGCGCCGCGCAGGATCGGCGCGACCTCGGCCGCACCGGCGATCGCGGCGGGCAGGCTGGCGGCGGCAAACACACTCTTGCGGCGCCGCGCCAGGCGCTCTTCGGCCAGCGAGACCGCGGCGATCATGCGCTCATAGGCCTCGCGCGCGTTCTCGCCAAAGGTGAAGATGCCGTGCTTCAACAGCACCAACCCCTCGACCGTGGGATCGGTCTCGAAGATTTCGGCCGCCGCCTTGGCCAACAGAAAGCCCGGCATGATGTAGGGCACGAGCCCCATCCGCCGTCCGTAGAGATCGGCGCAGCGCTCGGCCGCGTCGGGCTGGTCGGCGAGGCTCAGCACCGCGGTCGAATGCGTGTGGTCGACGTATTTATGCGGCAGAAAGGCGTGCAATAGGGTCTCGACCGACGGGTTGGGCGCGCCGGGATCGATCAGATTGGCGCGCTGCACCCGCACCATCTCCTCGTCCGACAAGGTCTCGCGGGACCGCAATTTGCGCAGCGGGGCGAGCCGCACCGCCGGGAGCCCGGCCGGCTCGATCGCCGCCATGTCCCAGCCGCTGCCCTTGACGCAAAGCACCTCGGCCTCCTCGTCAAGAAGGTCTCTGACCACGGTCTTGACCGAGGTGTTGCCGCCGCCATGCAACACGAGCTTCGGGTCTCGGCCGAGCAGGCGCGAGGTATAGACGCGCAGCGCGAGATCGCGCCCGACGCCCCGACCGGCATAGTCATCGACCAACCGCTCGGCCTCCGCCATCCGACCAATGGCTTTGCATCGTCGACCCCTCCGTGAAGTCGTCGTCCGAAGCACCATCAATGCAATGCTCGGTTGTGGGAAACAAGCTTGCGATCTCTCGGCCGTCTCCGGCGGAGAGATCGAGAGCAGACACGTCGCCAGCTCTGACGCCTTCGCAAAAGATCAGGCGTTGGCAAACAGCCGCATCACGGTGCCGCCGAACGTGCGCTGACCATCAGCAGCGCAACGCCGGCGCGATGAACCCGACAAGCACCAGAATCCGCGAAGAGGGCATCAGAATCAGCGAAAGGATGCAGAGCACGATGGTGGCGACCCCCACCGTCAGCTCCATTCCGCTGACCGCCGTCGAACCCTGGCCAGACATGACTGGTGCTTGGCCCGCGGAGGCGGTGGCGAAGGGTGCGGCTGCGGGCCGCATCCCGATCGCGCCGCCAAGCAGCAGCGCCGCGCCAAACACGATCAAGGCGGCAAGGACCAAGTGGCTGGCGTTGATCCCGAAGAACGGTAGAACCACAAGGACGATCCCGGTGGATGCCGGTCAGAAAGTGGATCATCGTCGCGCAGACGAATTCGATCGCCGGCACGCCCGCGCCGGCGACGGCTGTCGTCATCTTGGAAGTTTCGGCAGCGCTGCTGACCCCTTGGGCCATTAATCCGGCGCCGATCACGATAGTGACGAGCGCGGCCAAGGTAGCCGGCGAAACACCGGAGAGCGCGATGACCGAGAGAACGACCGCCGCGTTCTCCGCAGCGCTCTCGGACAAAAGACCGAGTGGCTCGACTTCGCTTGCTATCCCCCTGCCTTCCACATACGTCGACATGTCTCAAATATTCCTGCATTGTTCGGGCCCTCGGCTGGCGCCATGACCTCGACGCCAGAATATCGTTCGCGCGCGGGGCCGCAGTCTGTATAACTGCTCCAGGAGCGCTTCAGGTTCCAACTATAGCGTGCTTTTTAATAAATCTTCTAGACGTTTAGTGGCGGTATCTTATTTGAACTGTAACGCTAGCGGAGATCGTTGCAATCTGTAGTCTTCCGCCAACGGTTTCCGTAGGTCAGACTCGGCGGGCGCGTAGCGCTCCTTTTTGAACAGGCCGCGCTGGAAGGCGAGATAGGCTTCCTTGGTCATCGCCGGCGCGAAATTGGCGAGGATCTCCTTGGCCGGTGCGGCGTCGCCATAAAGCAAGTCGATCGCGGTCATCGCCAACAGCTTGGCCGGGGTCAGATAGCCGTGCTGCGGCTCGTTGATATGCCAGTCGGCGGCGTGGGCGCGGCCTTCGGCGGCGACGACATAAGGATGGATGACCGGCATCAGATGCGCAAGATCGCCCATATCGGTCGAGCCGGTGCGATGGCCGCCGATCGCGAACTCGCCGGGCCCGAAGATGGCTTCGACATTGGCTCCGAAGATCCGCCCTAGCCTGACGTCGTTGCGCTGCGGCAGATAGCCCGGGATCGTGTGGATCTCGACTTCGGCGCCCATCGCCATGGCGCCCGCGCGCAGACAGCGGTCCACCTTGCGGTTGGCGTCGACGATGGCCTCGAGCGAGGCGCCGCGCACGAAGGTCTCCATCGTCACCTCGGCCGGGACGACGCTGACCGCGTCGCCGCCCTTGGTGATGATCGGGTGGATGCGAATCGTGTCCTTTTCCCAAAAGGTCTCGCGCTGAGCAGCGATCGCGTTCATTGCGATCATCGCCGCGTTGAGCGCGTTGACGCCGCGTTGCGGCGCCCCGCCGGCATGCGCCGCCCGGCCGAGAAAGCGGATCTGCTTGACCACGGCGCCGTTCGACGATTCGGCGATCGCCGAGCGCGGCTTCAGCCCATCATGCGCGCCGGTGTGGATCATCATCGCCATGTCGACATCGTCGAAATGGCCCTTGGCGACGAGTTCGGGCTTGCCGAGCATGAATTCGATCTCGCCCTTGGCGACGCGGCCGAGCCGCTCCTCGACATCGATGAACTCCTCGGCCGGCACCGCGAAAAAGACGATCTCGCCGGCGAGGTGGTCGGCGATCTTGGCGTCGGTCAGCGCCATCGCCGCACCCAGCATCCCGGCGATCTGCGCGTTGTGGCCGCAGCTGTGCGCCGCCCCGGTCGCCGGATCGGCGAGCGGATGCTCCGAGGTGCGCAGACTGTCGAGTTCGCCGATCAGGGCGAGCCGCGGCCCCGGCGCGCGGCCCGACAGACGACCCTTGACCCCGGTCAGCGCCAGGCCGGTGCGCGGCGCCAGCCCGAGCGCATTCATCCGCTGGGCGACGAGAGCGGCGGTCTTGACCTCGTTGAACCCGGTCTCCGGGTTGCGCAGGATGGTTTCGCCGAGATCGATGATGGCGTCGGCGTGGCGGTCTACCGCTTCGCACACGGCGCGCTTCAATTCGTCCTTGCTGCTCATTCGCTCCCCCGGGTTGGGATGTCTCAGCCAATCTGCTGTTTGAAGTAGTGCAGCTTGCACCGCAAGGCGAGCTTGGCGTGGCTCGTCCGAACCGCGGGCCGCCGCACCCGTGGCCGGCGTGATGGAGGTTGATCGGGAGCGTCCGACGCGCGCCCTTTACGGCGCCGTTGGGCTCGGCGCGGTAGCCGTCATGGTTCCAGCCGTCGGCTGCCGTCAGCCAAATTTTAGCATTTATCCCTGCCCTCGTTGGCCGTCTCAAACGGAACGCGTCGAGCATCCGGTCGATCCGCGTTTGGCGCGACACCGCCACGGCCACAATGTCCGCTGCGATCAGGCTTGATCCGATGACGAGACGAGAGCCGCCAAGCTCTCGGCGCGGCCTAACTTCGTCCAAAACACGTCAGAAAGCCGTCCGCGTCGCCTCGGGTGAGCAACCCTTACCCACAATGGCATCAATAATTCGTCAAATTAACGTCATGCACCTTATAGACAAACGAGCCAGATTCATGAAATATGTTGTAATGATGATCGCTCGTTAGTTGTCATCGGTAATTGATTCGGTAATTTATTATTGACATTCTACCGAAAGACGGTAATATTCTAGCAACCTTTTAGCGATCACCGAGCCGCGAACCTGACGGCAACTGCGTTCTCAGACTGGGAGCACCGCGATGAGCCTGATCTATCCGAACATCGTTCCAGAGAACAACCTGCGCTTGCCGGATGCGCTGACGATTAAATACGGGCCCGCGCCATTGCTCGCACGCTTTGTGCTCGAGGGCGACAAGGCGGCGCGGGAACTGGGCATCCGGCTGCGGCTGCGCTACGATTTCGACGAGCTGTTATATTTAAATAAACAAAAGGTCGCTAACGGAACCTGGTACCCATTGATGAGGATGTTCAACTCTGAACATTGTGACCTTACGGAAGAAAATTCATACTGGGTCTCCGGCGAAAACGAGCATGGCGAGATCGTAGCCACCCATGCTGGGCGCGTGCATTACTGGCCTGACACGACGCTGGAACACGAGGCCAACGACATGTTGTACGGCGGGTCTGACGGGGGTCAGCTTTGCGCGGTGACGGCGTCGGATGCAAAACTGATAACTGGCGTTGTGGTTTACGGCGGATCAGCTTGGGTGCGGCCCGATTTCCGCAGAAAGCGACTGTCGGAGCTTCTTCCCAGGATCGGCCGAGCCTATGCGCTGGCGCGCTGGCCGGTCGATTGGGGCATTTCCATTGTCGCACCCGTTCTCGTCGAGAAAGGCGTAGCCGCCGGCTACGGATATAAACATGCGAGCCGTAGTATTATTTTCCCGGGCGCACCGACAGGCGCCATCGACAACGTGCTGCTCAGCGTATCCGCGGCGGAAGCTTACGACGACTTTGCTGACATCCTCATTAGGGAGTTTTCCGCATGGGCTGTGCCAAAATCCTCGATGTCCGCGTCGGCCAACTTCTTCGACAACATCGAGACGAAAACCTCAGCCGATGATGTCTTCCACGGCAGCAACAGCCGCTCATAGCGTGTCGTATATAATTTCGGCTCGCCCGGCGCGACCCGGATTGCAGCGGTGACATGGTCGTAGCGTGGCTGGCCTGTTCTGGCCACACTCTTATAGAACTCCGAAACCCACCCGCCGTAATCTTTGTCGAGCTGATTTTCGACTCTCTCCCCAATCCCGTAGAATTGATAATCGCTCTTGAGCCACTTAAACCCATCGCCAATAAAGCGGAAGACTGGATCATCCCGATCGGGCGTCACCCCGAAGATCATCATGCGCGAGAGGAGTTGCTGCTTGATCGCGAAGGAAATCACGCCGGGATGGAAGAGACCAAACGACATTCTCCACTTTTGCGCGAGCATGTGAAGCGGACCTTCGTCGCCATCATACAGTTTGGAATAATCTTGAGGTTCGACGAGGAAGCGGTCCTTGGCCGCGGGGACAAATTTTGGCGCACAGAGTTCAGATAGCCGTGACACCGCCTGATCCGGGGCGGACAGAATCTCGGATTGCCACGAGGTCGTGAAATATTTGATGCGGAACAGCCTGACCGTCGAGGTCAACAGCTGCTGCTGCACCGCGAGCAGCGCCGGAAGCTCGACATTGTGCGGGTGCAGCTCGATCTCGATTACCGACTGGTCGAGCACCTGGAATTTGACAAAGCCGAGATTCTTTACAGCAAAAGACGCGCCGTCGTAATCCGGGCTGGGATCGCCCAGGGCGGCGAGAAACTCGGCGCTGTCCTCGAGGACCCAGCGTCCGTCGGGGGTGACCAACATAGTAAGGCGTTTCACCGAAGCCCTCGCAGTATTGACTTCCATCCTCGGACGCAGTCGTCGATTGCTACGCTAGATCGCGGAAGTTAACCAAGGATGAATCCTGCCGCTCCGACGATCACGACAAGGGCGGCAGCATCATTAGGCATGATCGCATAATATTTCTTAACAGTTTCGCGCCCTACTGCGCGCCATGGTCGAAATCGTCAATTCGCCAATATCGAAGCCCGCGGGCTCGCGCGTGGCCGTTCTTGCCGCCGTCGCAGCCGCCGGCCTTGCACCGCCGCTGGTCGGCGTTCCACTGGCTCTCGGCGTTGCCGGCTATCTGACAATCAGCTTGAGCAAGCCGAACAGAATCGTCCGCGGTCGCTCCCTCTCCGTGACGCAACATCGGCGCACCGCGATCATCGTCGGCAGCGTGGTCTTCGCGATCGCAGCCCTGTTCAGCGCAACGTTGGCGGGTTTCGATCTCGCGGTCAGGCTTGAAGCGCAGCTCTACGACCGCATCGAAATCGCCGCAGGCGACGGCTCGCTGAAGCTCGGCGAGACATTGGCGCAATGCGAAGGCTTCGCCTGCGCGCGCGCAACGATCGTCAAGCTTGCCAGCTTTAGAACGCTCGGACTGGCGCAACTGCATGGCTTCGCCATGCATGATGTCCGCGCCTATGGGTGGCGTCAGTCCACCGGCCGGGGGAATGGCGATTGGCGGGGCCAAGCGCTGCGGGCGCGATGACCGGCCGAGGTGAGGCGAGACTGGACGACAGCGGCGGATCACTATCGAGAAAGAACTCCGAACTTGACATCACTATGACGCCCGCCGGGGCGGTTTTCTGACGCGCGCGAACTAGGCTCTCCGGATAATCCATAAATTGCGGGGGGTACCAAGAGATAAAATCATAGCAGAGGCCATTTTATAAGTATACCGGAGTTATGGCATGGCTATAAAGCTTAATAATCTCATAAATCGAAAGACGCAGACAATTGCGAATGAACGCGTATCCGGTTCTGACCGAGGATGATCCTTTCGAGAGGAGCCGATGGAATGTCCGCGCCGCCCGGCGGCCCAAATTACTCTCCCGTCTTGTGACCAGACCTCGCTGATCTCGCGATGAAACGTTCGTGCCGCTCTGCGCGACGCGGCGCGGCGATGGGCGCGGCGCCGGCGACGGAATGGCGGGACGTGCAAACCCGGATCGGCGCGGAGGCAAGCGATTTATCGAGGTCGGCGCGGCGTCAGGCCACTATTGCCCTGATGCTCGCAACGGCGATGCAGGCCTTTGACGCCACCATTGCCAATGTCGCGCTGCCGCAACTCGAACGCAGCCTGGGCGGCGGGATTGATCTCGGTTCCTGGGTGATGACGAGCTATCTGTGCGCTTCCGCGGTAACCGCGATAATGACCGGCTGGTTTCGGCGGCGCTGGGGGGCGCGGCCGGTATTTACCGTCGCGATCGCACTGTTCGTCATCGCCTCCTCGCTCTGTGCGCTCGCCCGATCCGCGGACGCGCTGATTTTCTTTCGGCTGATCCAGGGCGCCGCGGCCGGCATCATTCAGCCCTTGTCACAGGCGATCGTCCTCGACCTCCACCCGAAGCAGGAACACGGCCGCGTTCTGGCGATATGGGGGGCGACGATCATGGCCGGGCCGATGTTGGGCCCGATGCTCGGCGGCCTCATCACCGATCTCGCCTCATGGCGGTGGATCTTCGCCGTCAACGCGCCGATTGGTGCGATCGCGGTCTTGGGATTGGGGTCAGTTCCGTCGCGCGTGGAGCCGAACGGTGGCGGAAGGATCGACGGGATCGGGATTACGCTGCTGGTCATCGCGGTGGGGTCGATTCAACTGGCGCTCCAGCGCAGCATTGGGCGAATCTGGCCGCCCACCCTGGAAACCGTCGCCGAAGCCGCCACAGCCGCGGTCGCCTTTGCCGCAATCGTGGTTCAGAGCAGACGATCACGGCTTCTTTTGTTCCGATTTGAGGTTTTCCGGGACATCAATTTTTCGGTCGCTGCCGCCTACAACTTCTTGGTCGGCGCCATGCTGTTCACAACAATCGTCTTCGTACCAGCCTTGAGCGAGGGCCCGCTCGGCTGGAACGCGACGCAGGCCGGCTTGGCAATTGCTCCGCGCGGCGTCGCGACGATGGTAACGATGCTCGCGATGCGCCAGGTGATCGATCACGTCGATCATCGTGCCTTGCTCGCGATGGGCCTGGTCATCACGGCAGCCGCGCTCGAGCTGATGTCGCATGTGTCGCCCGACGGGGGAGAATTGTGGCTGGCCGCGACGAGCGCGGCGCAGGGCGTCGGCGTCGGGCTATTGTTCACCCCCCTCAGCACCCTCGCCTTCTCGACCCTGGGCCCCGAGTTGCGGACCGACGCCGCCGGCGTATACAATTTGGCGCGGCAACTTGGATGTGCCGCCGGAGTGGCGACGATGACGGCGGTGCTCCAGGCCAGGATCGAGGACGGCTTGAGCGCGCTCAACCAACATGGCGGTATCGTCGGAACCTCGCCGATGCGCGGCTTCCAGACGGCTGCTTTCGCCGCTTACACCGGCTGCTTCCGAACCTTGGCGATCGCGACCGTGGCGATAATCCCGGGGATTTTTCTGTTCCGGGTCATGCTGCGGGAGAAGCCGACGACCACGATCGCCTGAGGCGGGCGGCCACCCGGGCCTCACCGGAGCGATAAGTCTCCCGGATCAGCGGGCTGCCGTTACCCGACCGACGCGGTATCCGACCGCGTCGCCGATCTGTCCGCAAAGACCGGACTTGGCGCTTGGGTCGGCAGCACCAGCCGGACTGTCGTGCCCTCGCCCAAGCGGCTGAGGATCGTCAAGGCGCCGCCATGCGCTTCGATCAGCCCCTTGGTAATCGGTAGGCCCAGCCCGGTGCCACCGTAATTACGCGTCGTCGCCGGCTTTGCCTGCCCGAACGGCTGCAATGCGCGCTCCTGCTCGTCCGTATCCATGCCAATGCCCTGATCTTCGACCTCGATAACCGCGAAATCGGGCTGCCCGGTGGTCACCCGGATGTGCACCTTGCCACCATCCTTCGAAAACTTGATCGCGTTCGATAGGAGATTCAGAAAAATCTGCTTCATCGCGCGCTCGTCGGCCCAGATGACGATGGCTTCATCAGCCAATTCGGAGACCAACGCAATCCCGCGGCTGCTGGCTCGCTCGTGCACGATGCGGATGACGTCGGCAATCACGTTTTGCAGGGTGACGTCCTCTTTCTGCAACTCCAGCTTGCCCGCCTCGATTTTCGACATGTCGAGGACGTCGTTGATGATCGACAGCAGGTGCAGGCTGCTGGCATGCACGTCCTTGATGTATTCGAGATATTTCTCATTCGCGACCGGCCCGAACAACTCTTGCGAGATGATTTCGGTGAAGCCGATGACGGCATTGAGCGGGGTGCGCAATTCGTGGCTCATATTGGCCAGGAACTCGCTCTTCGAATGGTTGGCTAGTTCGGCCTGGCTGCGCGCCTGCAGCAGTTTGGATTCGCCGGCCCTGACCTCGGTGATGTCCGAATAGACCGAGACCACCGCGCCGCCGGGCATCGCGCTGCGCCGGATTTGCAGGATCCGGCCGGTCGGGGTCACCCGCTCCTTGACCGTGGGCACATCGCCGTAAAATTGCTCGAGGCGGCGGGCGACTTCGGCCTGCGGTTCGGCGTCGCCAAAATCCCCACGGACCGCCTGACGGGTCAAGATCTCGCTGAGCGGCGCGCCTATCGCCAGATCGTCAGGCATATCGAGCAGCTCGCAAAAGCGGCGATTGCGGGCGATCAACCGTTCGCGGGCATCGAAAACCGCGAGGCCCTCGCCGATGCTTTCGAGGGTGCTTTGCAGCAACGCGCTCTGGCGTTTGAGCCGCGCTTCGCTGCGGCGCAGATAGGCCGCTGCGAACTGGCCCGCCCGCAGCCAACGGACCGCGAGCCAGGCAAGACCCCCAACGGTCCACGCGAACAGCGCGAACTCCGCCAGCGAAACGTTACGCTCGCGATACCATCGGCGCAGGATTTCCGCGCGGTCGCGTGCTGCCGTTACAATCAATGGGCGAGCCGGAACACGACGGAAGGCGCGTAGCGTCTCGTCGCCTCCCGCGCCTGCCCTCGTCTCGATGAGACCCGCTTGATTATGAGCCGCGGCTGCCAGCAGCGCCGCAGCTGAGGCGGGGATACCGCCGACGATCGCGCCTCGAGACGATCCACCCGTGGCCAACGCACCGTTGTCGAGCAGCAGTGCAATGCGGGTATCGCTATCGGCCGCGATCGCATTATAAAAATTGGTGAATGTGGCGACCGGGACCTCCGCCGCAATGACGCCGAGCATGACGCCGTTGCGCGTCAGCGGCCGGCTCAGCATGATCTTCCATCCCCCGTCAACGGGGTCCGGCCTCAGATCGCCAATGAACAGCGTTGCCGGCGCGCCCGGGCGGTGTGCGGTGAAAAAGGCTCTGTGCCGATCGTTCCGGGTGCGGTCGGGGATCGCGTTCGCCCGGTTCACCTCGTTGCCGCTAACATCCAGGATCAGGATGTCGCTGACCGACAGACTCTGGGCGTTGAATTGATCGAGCACGGTTTTGAGCACCGGGCCGTCGAGCGGCGTTGTCGGCAACACCGCGACGACGATCCGCTCGATGCCGAGAAGCATGGCGTCGATCTCGAACAGCGACCGGGTCGTCCCGGTTTCGGCCGACCGCGCCATGCTTTCGAGCGCTGTGCCCGCCGCGCGCAGCGCTTGGTCGTGTGCCCGCTGAAGCGACCAGAGGGTGCTCGCGCCATAAGCGGCGATCAGCGCCGCGCTAAGCGCGATCACCCCCCGCTGGGGTCGAACGCGCCGCTGTCGCGAAGGCGCCAAAGGGGGGAGATGCATCGTCTCTGTTCACGTTCCCGGCGAAGCGTTCATTCGCGCCAACGATCCTGGGCGGCTGGAACGGCCGGAGGACCGGCCTCGTTGCGACGCACCGCCACCGCCACGGTCACTTCTTCGCATCGCTACCGCCTCCTCGCAAATCAGCAACCCCCGGTCAGGCTGGCATCGGCCGATCCAACCGGTTCCAGCGGTCGAGGAACTGCGGCCGGACGAATTCCCACTCGGTGCTAGAGGATGGCGGTTAAAATTTTGCGACGGCGAAGCAGTGCTCTGCCCTCACTGCGTCGAACCGTCCCTTAGGGAGTCACTTGGCGGCGGGTCTCGCGCACCGATCCGGCCCGACGGACTTTGAGGCAAAGGCGCTGCTGATCTTGCAGCTGCAAACGCTGAACGCCGCCCGGCCCTACGGCGGCCTTGTCAAAAGCGCGCATGCACCGTAAGTAATCGTTGCTCGATACCTCACGCAGGGCTGCGGTCGCTAGCGCGCGGAGTTTCCGCGGGTGACTCGCTCCGGTGTCGGTCCCCGGCGCTGCCGGGCAGCCGATTACTCCTGCGGCGGCTCAACCGGAAAAGGACTTGTTATGGCGTTACCGACCTACACGATGCGTCATCTGCTCGAAGCCGGGGTTCATTTCGGTCACCACACGCGGCGCTGGAACCCAAAAATGGCGCCCTACATCTTCGGCGCCCGCAACGGCATCCACATCATCGACCTCGAGCAAACGGTGCCGATGCTGCATCAGGGACTGCAGGCCATCCGCGACGTCGTCGCCGGCGGTGGACGAGTGCTGCTCGTCGGCACCAAGCGCCAAGCGCAGGAACCGGTCGCCGAGGCCGCCAAGCGCTGCGGCCAATATTACGTCAACTATCGTTGGCTCGGCGGCATGCTGACCAACTTCAAGACGATGTCGCAATCGATCCGACGGTTGCGCGAATTGGACGAACGGATCAACAACGACCAGAGCGGGTTGACCAAGCGCGAGCTGCTGGAGCTGACGCGCCACCGCGACAAGCTCGAACGTGCGCTTGGCGGCATCAAGGAGATGGGCGGACTGCCCGACATCTTGTTCGTCATCGACACCAACAAGGAAGCAATCGCGGTTGCCGAGGCGAATACGCTCCACCTGCCGGTTGTTGCCATCCTCGATTCGAACTCGTCGCCAGAGGGGATCGCCTATCCGATCCCCGGGAATGACGACGCGATGCGGGCGATCCACCTGTACTGCGACCTCGTGTCGAGTGCTGTCCTCGACGGGCTGCAGGCCGAACTCGCCGCCTCGGGCGTCGATATCGGCGCCCGCGCTGAGCCTGCCGTCGACGACTTATCCGACGAGGCGGCCGGGGAAACCGACGCGCCGGCCGAGGGTGAAGGTACAATCATGCCGGCGGTGACAGACGAACTGGCGGCAGGCGAACCGGCGGCGGCCGACGCTTGAGCCTTAGCTGAGAAGCGGCCGAGGGCCGCGCTGATTTCGAGCTGCCGGCCTGTTACGACAATGGCCGGCGACAGACGAGAGGGTAGACGATGGTCGAGGTGACCGCGGCGCTGGTCAAGGAGCTGCGCGACAAGACCGGCGCCGGCATGATGGACTGCAAGAGGGCGCTCGGCGACAGCGGCGGCGATATCGAAGCGGCGGTCGACTGGCTGCGCAAAAAGGGGCTGTCCGCCGCCGCCAAAAAGGCCGGCCGGGTCGCCGCCGAGGGGCTGATCGGCGTGGCCACGCGCGGACCGGCCGGCGCCCTTGTCGAGGTCAATTCCGAGACCGATTTCGTCGCGCGCAACGAGGCCTTTCAGAGCTTCGTGAAGGCTGTTAGCGAGCTCGCGCTCGACGGCGACGGAGAACTCGATTCGCTGACCCGCGCGCCATATCCGGGTTCGGGCCGCACGGTCGAGACCGAACTGACCCATCTGATCGCGACGATCGGCGAGAATTTGGTGCTGCGCCGAGCCACCCGGCTGACGGTTGCGCAGGGTGGCGTCATCTCTTATGTGCACAATTCGCTGGGGCCGGGGATCGGCAAGATCGGCGTGATCGTAGCGCTCGAATCGAGCGCCGCTGCAAGCGCGCTCGCCGATATCGGAAAGCAGCTCGCGATGCATGTCGCGGCGGCGAACCCGCTCTATCTCGACATCGGCTCGGTGCCGCACGCAGCGCTCGAGCGCGAGCGCAACGTGCTGCGCGAGCAGGCGCGCGCCAGCGGAAAGTCCGAGGACATCATCGAGCGCATGGTCGACGGGCGGCTTCGTAAATTCTACGAGGAGGTCGTGCTGCTCGAACAGATCTTCGTCGTCGATCAGGAGACGCGGATTTCGAAGGTGGTCGAAAACGCCGCCAAGGCGGCCGGCGCGCCGATCAGGATCACCGGCTATGCCCGCTTTGCGCTGGGCGAGGGAATCGAGCGTCCGCGCACGGATTTTGCAGCCGAGGTGGCCTCGCAACTCGAGCACTGACGCCAAGGTCCGGTGGATCTTCCGAACGCCGCTTGGAGAATCGCGCTAGGAGCGCGACGTCGCGGTTGATTTAATGTATGCTCGTTGCGCCGGCGGCAGCGGCGCTGGCAAAGATGAGCGTGGGCCTAATGGCAGCCGATCTGAGGTATCGCCGCGTTCTTCTGAAGATTTCGGGCGAGGCCCTGATGGGTGGCGGCGAAGGCGGCCTCGATCCTGAGGTTGTCGCGCGCATCGCCGACGAAACCCAATCGGTACACGCGCTAGGCGTCGAATTATGCATGGTCATCGGCGGCGGCAACATCTTTCGCGGCGTGTCGGGGGCCGCGGCGGGAATGGAACGCGCGTCGGCCGACTACATGGGCATGCTGGCGACCGTGATAAACTCGCTGGCAATGCAGAACGCGCTCGAGCAACGGGGGGTGGCGACGCGGGTGCAGTCGGCGATCTCGATGCAGGCGGTATGCGAGCCCTACATCCGTCGAAGGGCATTGCGCCACCTCGAAAAGAAACGCCTCGTCATATTTGCCGCCGGCACCGGGAACCCGTTCTTTACGACTGACACCGCCGCCGCGCTGCGAGCTTCGGAGATGGGCTGCGACGCGCTGCTCAAGGCAACCAAAGTCGACGGTGTCTACGACGCCGACCCTCATCGCGTACCCGGCGCCACCCGATTCGAACGGCTCGATTATCGCGAAGTGCTGGCGCGCGACCTGCGAGTAATGGATGGGGCGGCAATCGCGCTGGCGCGCGAAAACCGTATTCCGATCCTGGTGTTCTCGATCTTCGAAAGCGGCGGGTTCGCGCGGGTAGTTCGTGGCGAGGGAAGGTTTACGATTATCGACGGTGAGGTTTAGTCATCGACAGGGGATGAGGCCATGTCCGAAGACTCGCTGCTGAAAGATCTCGGCCGCCGGATGGACGGCGCCCTCGACGTGCTGCGCAAGGAATTCGGCGGGTTGCGCACCGGGCGGGCTTCGGCGAGCCTGCTCGAACCGATTATGGTGACCGCCTATGGCGGCACGATGCCGATCAACCAACTCGCGAATGTCAGCGTTCCCGAGCCTCGGATGATCACGGTGCAGGTATGGGACCGCGCCATGGTCAAGGCGGTCGACAAGGCGATTCGGGAGTTGGGGCTCGGGCTCAACCCGCAAACCGAGGGTCAGGTGATGCGGGTGCCGATTCCGGATCTGAACGAGGAACGGCGGCGCGAACTGACCCGGGTCACGGCGAAATATGCCGAGCAGGCCCGGGTGTCCGTGCGCAATGTGCGCCGCGACGGCATCGAGGTATTGCGCCGCCAAGAGAAGGACGGCGCGATCTCGCAGGATCAGCAGCGCAAGTTGCAGCAGGAGATCCAGCACCTGACCGACGACGCGATCCGGCGCATCGACGAGACCTTGGAGCAAAAGGACAGGGAGATCATGCAAGTCTGATGGCCAATCCGATCAGCGCCGCGAGTGCCGCACCGCGCGCGCTGCCACAGCACGTCGCGATTATCATGGATGGCAACGGACGCTGGGCGCGCGCCCGCGGCCTGCCGCGTATCGCTGGCCATCGCCGCGGCGCTGAGGCGGTGCGGCGCACCGCCGCCCGCGCGTGCGAACTCGGCATCCCGTACCTGACCCTATTCGGGTTCTCGTCGGAAAATTGGCAACGTCCGTCGAGCGAGATTCACGATCTGATGGGGCTATTGCGCCATTACCTGCGGGCTGAGATCGCCGAATTGTGCCGCAACGGCATCCGCCTAAAGGTAATCGGCCAGATCCGCCGTCTCGCCCCCGACATCGTCAGCCTGATCGAGCAGGCCGAGGAGACGACGCGGGATAACTCTGCCATCACCCTGACGATCGCGTTGTCTTATGGCGGTCGCTCCGAGATCGTCGCCGCGGTGCGCGCGATCGCGGCCCAGGTGCGGGCCGGCAGTCTCGCTCTCGACGCGGTCGACGAGGAATGCCTGGCCCGTCATCTGTTCACCGTCGACCTGCCCGATCCGGATTTGTTGATCCGCACCAGCGGCGAGCAGCGGATCAGCAATTTTCTGTTGTGGCAGTGCGCTTATTCCGAGCTTGTCTTTACCAAGACGCTCTGGCCCGATTTCGCCAAGGACGACCTCGATGAGGCGATCGACGAATATTGCGGGCGCGAACGGCGCTACGGGGCCGGTGTTGGCCCGCGCTGAGCCGGGTCAGCTGCGGCTGCGGATAGCATCGGGGTTGGCGCTAGCGCCGTTGCCAATCGCCGCAATTTGGTTCGGCGGGGCCTGGCTGGCGTTGTTGACGGCGCTCGCGGCCGCGGTGATGGCGTGGGAATGGGGGCGGCTGTGCCGTGGCGGCCGTGGCGACACGTCTGACGCCATCCCGATCGAAATCGTGCTCGTCGGGGTAGTAGTTGCGACCGTCGCGATCTCGGCGCTCGGCACCACCGGGTTTGCCGTTGCGGCCGCACTCGTCGGCGCCGGGATTGTTTTTTGGGCGGCGCACCGAGGGCCGGACATGAAACCTCAATGGACGGCCCTGGGTGTGCTGTGGGTGGCGCTACCCTGCATCTCTCTGTTGTGGCTGGCGCGTCAGGAGGCAGGCGGCCGCGCCACCTTGTTGTGGCTGCTCGGGGTCGTCTGGGCGACAGATATCGGCGCGTACGCGGTCGGACGAAGCCTTGGCGGGCCGCGCCTTGCGCCGCGCTGGAGCCCGCGGAAGACCTGGACCGGGTTGGTCGGCGGAACGGTCTGCGCCGCGCTCGCCGGCGGGGTGACCGCGCTGACGCTCGGGGTCGCCTCGACTGCGCCGCTAATACTGGTTAGTGCCGGGCTTGCGATTGTCGCGCAGTTCGGCGATCTTGCCGAGTCGCTGGCGAAACGCAGGTTCGGCGTGAAAGACTCGAGCGGCCTGATCCCTGGGCATGGCGGACTGCTCGATCGCCTGGACGGCTTGCTGGCGGCGATTCCGGCAGTGGCGCTCTTGACCCTGATCGGCGGCCACAGCGTTGTGACGTGGCAATGAACTTCTTCGCCGGGGTCTCGCCTTTGGGATGCCGCCCGCCGGCGCCACGGCCCGCCGGCGACACGAACGGGAGTGACGGCATGCGACGCGTCACGATACTCGGTTCAACCGGCTCGGTTGGGCAAAGCACCGTCGATCTCCTGCTGCGCAACCCCGACGCCTTTGTGGTCGAGGCCCTGACCGCAAATCGCAATCCCGCCCTTTTGGCCGAGCAGGCGCGTGCCTTGGGCGCGTGTTTTGCCGCGATTGGGGAACCCGACCATTATCCCGCGCTGAAGGATGCGCTCGCTGGAACCGGCATCGAGACCGCGTGCGGTCCGGCGTCGCTGGTCGAAGCGGCGCTGCGGCCGGCCGAATGGGTGATGGCCGGGATCGTCGGCGCGGCCGGGCTGGCGCCGACCCTCGCGGCGATCCGACGCGGAGCCATCGTAGCGCTCGCCAACAAGGAGGTGCTGGTCTGCGCCGGCGCTCTCGTCATGCAGGAGGTCGCACGTTGCGGCGCCACCTTGCTGCCGGTCGACAGCGAGCACAATGCAATCTGGCAGTGCTTTGACCGCGAGCGCACCGAGACCATCGACCGGATCATCCTGACCGCAAGCGGCGGCCCGTTTCGCGAACGCGCGATCGAGGAGATGCGCTGGGTCACGCCGCAACAGGCCGTCGCCCACCCAAACTGGAGCATGGGGGCGAAGATTTCTGTCGATTCGGCGACGATGATGAACAAGGGGCTGGAGCTGATCGAGGCGCATCATTTGTTCCAGTTGCCGCCGGAGCGGGTGGACATCGTCGTCCACGCGCAATCGATCGTCCACGGCGCTGTGGTCTACCGCGACGGCTCGGTGCTGGCGCAACTCGGCTCCCCCGACATGCGCACGCCGATCGCTTATGCGCTTGCCTGGCCAGGCCGCATCGACGCACCGACCAAGCGGCTCGACCTGGCGGCGGTTGGCCGCTTGACCTTCGAGGCCCCCGACGAACATCGGTTTCCCGCCCTGCGCATCGCACGCGAAGCATTGATCCGCGGCGGCGGCGCGCCGACCGTGCTGAACGCGGCCAACGAGACTGCGGTGCACGCCTTTCTCGAAGGCCGGATCGGGTTCCTGGAGATCGTCGAGACGGTCGAGCGCACGCTCGCGGCGATCCCGGCCGATAACCTTGAATCGCTCGAAGATGTCTATAATTTCGACAAAGCGGCGCGGGAGGTGGCGGCTCGTCTGTCGGGCCATAACGTCCCGGCGCGCGCCGCCGCACCGATGGGTTTATGATGATCGAGTTTCTGCACCACGGGCTGGGCTATATCGTCCCGTTCTTGTTCATCCTGACCGTGCTCGTCTTTGTCCACGAGTTCGGTCATTATTTTATTGCCCGCCGCAACGGCGTTCGGGTCGAAGTATTCTCGATCGGCTTTGGCCCAGAGGTATTCGGCTGGCACGACCGGGCGGGCACGCGCTGGAAATTCAGCGCGATCCCACTCGGCGGCTATGTCAAGATGTTCGGCGATAACGACGCCAGCTCCGGCCTGCCGGCCGCGGGCCTCAGCCGAATGACCCCGGCCGAGCGCGAGGTTTCGTTTCATTACAAGCGGCTCGGCCAGCGGGCCGCGATCGTCGTGGCCGGGCCGGCCGCCAATTTCGTGTTCGCGATCGTCGTACTGGCGATCCTGTTCATGACCTTCGGTCAGCCGTTCACCCCGGCGCAAGTCGGGCAAGTGCAGCCGGGCAGCGCGGCCGAGCGCGGCGGCATCAAACCGGGCGACGTCATCGTCAAAATCAATGGCGGCTTCAGTCCAAAGCTTCGAGAATGTTCAGCAGGACGTCCGCCTTAATCCCGGCGTGCCCATGACGATCGTGGTCAAGCGAGGCGGACGACGATCTCACCTTTCACATCACGCCGACCAAAACCGAGCTGACCGACCGCTTTGGCAACCACTATGAAATAGGGTTGCTCGGCATCGCCCGGAACGGCGTCGACTATGTCAAGCGCGATCCGGCAACCGCATTGCTGCAAGCTGGGGCGGAGACCTGGACCTTGTCGGCCGACACGCTGCAGGCGATGTGGCAGATCGTGATCGGCACGCGCGGCACCGACGAGCTCGGCGGGCCTTTGCGCATCGCCCAGATGTCGGGTGACGTGGCTCAGGGCGGGATCGTCGCCGTCGTCTGGTTCATGGCGGTGCTGTCGATCAATCTCGGGCTGATTAATCTGTTCCCGGTCCCGGTGCTTGACGGCGGGCATCTGCTGTTCTATGCGGCGGAGGCGCTACGGGGGAAGCCGCTAGGCCAACGCGCTCAGGAATATGGTTTTCGCATTGGGCTGGCTTTGGTGCTCACCTTGATGGTGTTCGCCACCTGGAACGACCTCGTCCACCTTCGGATCGTCGAGTTTGTAAAGGGCCTTGTGACCTGACGCGAGCGTAGTTCCGGGGGATGGGGGTTCGAGCCGGGGGTGGGGTGTTTTGCGTTTTAACAAACGGATTTGCGCGCTGTGGGCGATCGTCGGCGTCATGGCGGTGATCTCGGCTGTGGCGCCCCATTGGGTCATGGCGCAGCCAAGCAGTGGCGCGACGCAGCCCGGCGCCGGCCCCGGGGCGACCAGAACGGCGGGGGCGCGCCGGCGCCGCAACAGCCGGGATCCCAGATGGAAAGCGGCATGACGCCGCCAAGCCAGAGCACCGGGAGCCCGACGCCCGGCCAGACCGGCGGCGCGCCTGCGCCCGGACAACCGGGATCCCAGTTTGAGAGCGGCATGACGCCGCCAAACCAGAACGCCGGGAATCCGGCGCCCGGCCAGACCGGCGGCGCGCCGGCGACCGGACAACCGGGATCCCAGTTTGAGAGCGGCATGGCGCCGCCCAGACCAGAACGTCGGGAGCTCCGGCACCCGGCCAGACCGGTGGCGCATCGGCAACCGCGCCGCAGGGGGGCGTCCCGCCGGTTGAGACAGGCGGGCGACGCCGATATCGCCAAACCGGTCCGAACCCGTCAGCTAATCGGACGGGCGGCGCGTCGGCGCAGCCGAGTGGCGGTCCGCCGTCCGCACGCCCTGGCGCCGTGCCTCTCCCCGGCGGAATAGCGGGACCGGCGGTCCCGACCATGGGTGGAGGCACTGTCAGCGACATTCGGGTCGTCGGGACGCAGCGGATCGAACCCGAAACCGTCCGCTCGTATCTCCAGCTCCAACCGGGCGACCCGTGGGACGACGAGAAGGTGAATGCGTCGCTGAAAGCGTTGTTCGCGACCGGACTGTTTGCCGATGTCCGGCTGAGCCGGGTCGGCAACACGCTCGTCGTCAAGGTGGTCGAGAACCCGATCATCAACCGCATCGCCTTTGAGGGAAACCACAAACTCGACGACAAGGAGCTCAATGCCGAGATCCAGTTGCGCCCGCGCGTCGTGTATACCCGCACCCGGGTGCAGAGCGACGTCAAGCGCATTCTCGATCTTTACCGCCGGCATGGCCGGTTCGGCGCGACGGTGGAACCCAAAATCATCCAGCTCTCTGAAAATCGGGTGGATCTCGTCTTCGAGATCAACGAAGGCGAATTCACCGGCATTCGCAGCATAAATTTCGTCGGCAACAAAGATTTCAGCGAGAGCAAGCTGCGCAGCGTGATCGCGACCAAGGAGAGCCGCTGGTACCGGTTTTTGTCGACCGACGACAGTTACGACCCCGATCGGGTGACTTACGATCGCGATCTTTTGCGCAAATTCTATTTGACCGAAGGATATGCCGATTTTCGCGTGCTCTCTGCGGTGGCTGAACTGACCCCGGAGCGCAACGGCTTCATCCTCACCTTCACCCTCGACGAGGGTCAGCGCTATCGTTTTGGCAAAGTCGGCGTCAACATCAAGCTCAAGGACCTGCCGGCCTCGGCGGTCGAGCCTTTGCTGACCGTCCATTCAGGCGATTGGTACAATGCCGAAGAGGTGGAAAAGTCGATCACGGTGTTGACCAACACCCTGGGCACTCGCGGCTACGCCTTTGTCGAGGTCAAGCCGGAAATTACCCGCAACCGCAAGAGCCATACCATCGACATCACCTTCGATGTTCAAGAGGGACCTCGGGTCTATGTCGAACGGATCGACATCGTCGGCAACGTGCGCACGCTCGACAAGGTGATTCGCCGCGAGTTTCAGCTTGTCGAGGGCGATGCCTTCAATACCGAGAAGATGCAGCGCTCACAGCAGCGCCTCAAGAATTTGGGCTTTTTCAAAAAGGTCGAGGTCACCAACGCGCCAGGCTCGGCCCCGGATAAGACGGTGGTTACCGTCGAGGTCGAGGAGCAGTCGACCGGCGAGCTGTCGTTGGGGCTCGGCTTCTCGACCAGCGACGGCCCGCTCGCCGACATCACCATCCGCGAGCGCAACTTTCTCGGCCGCGGCCAGGATCTGCAAGTCGGAGGCGTCGTCTCGTTTCGCTCGCAGCAAATTAATCTCAGCTTTACCGAGCCGTATTTTCTCGACAAGAACATCGCCGCCGGCTTTGACCTTTTCGAAATAAAGACCAGCCCGACTGCCTCGTTCTTTTCCGGGATAACCCCGCCCTACCAGCAATTCTCCTATGGCGGGGCATTGCGCGCCGGTTATCAGATCACCGATAATCTACGGCAAACGCTGACTTATACCGCTCGCTCCGATACCATCCAGGACATTCAGAGCGATGCCTCGCTGTTTATCGCTCTGCAGGCGGGACAGCATGTCACCTCCCAGGTTGGCCAGGTTCTGCTTTACGACCGCCGCGATGATCGGATTGACCCGACGAGTGGCTATTACGCCTCGCTGGGCAATGATTTCGCCGGTGTCGGATTTGGCGTGGACTTTGTACGCTCAAAGGTGAATTTTGGCTATTATTACTCGGTTGCGCCGGAATGGGTATTGGGTTTTACCGGTGAGGCGGGCTACATCTTTGGCTGGGATGGTCAGCAGGTACTGCTGCAGGATCGTTTCTTTGTCGGCGGCGACAATTTGCGCGGCTTTCAGAATGCCGGGATCGGGCCGCGCAACTCGGTCACCGATGACGCCCTCGGCGGCCAGAAATACTACGTCGGCTCGGTGACCCTGGGTGTGCCGCTCGGCCTGCCCAAGGAACTCGGCATCAGCGGCCGGGTTTTCACCGATTTCGGCACGCTCTATTACCTCCAGCCCACCCAGCTCAACTTGACGCCGGCGCAGCTGGCGACGACTGGCGGAATTCAGCCGGTGGTCGAGGATTCTCCAGCGGTCCGGGTCAGCAGCGGGGTCGGCGTATCGTGGAAATCTCCGGTCGGTCCGATTCGGCTCGACGTCGCGTACCCGATCAGGAAGGAAAAATTCGATCAAACCCAGTTTTTCCGGGTTAGTTTTGGGACAAAATTCTGATGTTGACATCCTCGGTTCGATTGACGGCTCTACTGTCGGTGTTGTGCTGTGGATTTGCGGAAATCGCGGTCGCCCAGAAGCCACCGGCGACCCCGCCCGCACCCCCACCGGCGCCCGCGCCGCTCCCGTGCCCTTGCCCACCGCGCAAAATCTGAGCGTGCTGGTGGTCGACGTTCAGTCGCTGCTGCAGAACGCGAAAGCGGCCAAGATGGTGCGCAACCAGATCGAGCAGAAGCGTGTCCAATATATGAACGAGTTGTCCCACCAACAGGACCTGCTGCGGGCCGAGCAGGGGGCGCAGCAGAAGCAGCGCGCTTCCCTTTCGGCGGAGCATGACACGCTGGAGCGTCAACGGGCCTCGCTCTCTGCGGACACCTTTGACCAAAAGAGGCGTCAATTTGAGCAGAAGGCAAATGCATTCCTCCAGAAGGAACGCGATTTAGATGAAAAAATTAAAAATTATCAGGAGAATGGCCAAGAACTGACGCAAACCCTTGCCAAATCCGCTAGCGACGCTCAGTCCAAGATCAATGAAATAATCGTTAAAATTACCGAGGATATCGCCAAAGAACGAAAAGCAAACCTGGTGTTCCAGAGTACCGACTTCGTAGCGTTCGACCGATCGTTCGACGTGACCGACGAGGTCCTACAGAAGCTCGACGAAGAGTTGCCGGTGCTAAACGTCAACTTTGTCACACCGGCGCCGCCCGCCACCGGCGCGGCGCCCGCTGCTGCCTCTCCGCCCGCCGCCACTGCTCCCACCGCCCCCGCCGCCCCCACCGCCAGGGCGAAAAGGCGGTAGGGCTGGTCGCGCCCCTGATCCGGCAAATGGCCGACCCTCGCTTTTTCGATCGCGGCGGACCATTCACGCTCGCCGAACTCGCCCGGTTAAGCGGCGCAAAGCTGTTGCGAGGGGACCAGGGCGAACGGCTGTGCCACGATGTTGGGCCACTCGAGACCGCCGGCCCGGACGAGGCGAGCTTCCTCGACAATCGAAAGTATCTCGGCGTTTTCTGTACTTCTCGCGCCGGCGCGGCCTTCGTGGACGAATGGGCGGTCGAGCGCGCGCCGCCCGGCATGGCGCTACTGGTGAGCGGCGAGCCCTATAAGGCCTATGGACTGGCGGCGCAGGCCTTTTACCCGGCGCCGGTGGTCACCGGCAGCCGTGCGCCCTCAGCGCTGATCGATCCGGCGGCGATCGTGCCCGAGGATTGCGCGATCGGCCCGCACACCGTCATCGAAGCGGGAGCTCGGCTCGGTCGACGCTGCCAAGTCGGCGCCAATACCGTGATCGGCGCCGGCGTCGAAATCGGTGAGGATTGCCGCATCGGCGCCAATGTCACGGTCAGCCACGCGCTGATCGGCGCGCGCGTCGTGCTGCATCCGGGTGTGCGCATCGGCCAGGCGGGCTTCGGCTTTGCCCCGGACCGAGGCGGGCCGGTCAAGGTCCCGCAACTCGGGCGCGTCGTCATCGGCGACGATGTCGATATCGGCGCCAACACCACGATCGACCGCGGCTCAGGTCACGATACCGTGATCGGGGCGGGCTCGATGATTGATAACCTGGTTCAGATCGGACACAACGTGGTGCTCGGTCGGTGCTGTATTCTCGCCGGACAAGTCGGTATTTCCGGCAGCACGAAGCTCGGCGATTTTGTCATGGTCGGCGGACAAGGCGGGCTTCGCCGGCCATCTGCGTATCGGTAGCGGGGCCAGAATCGCCGCCAAGGCCGGGCTCATGCGCGACGTTCCGGCCGGGGTGACGGTGTCGGGCATTCCGGCGGTGCCGATGACCGAGTTCATGAGACAGACCGTAGCGTTACAGCGGCTGGCGAAAAAGAGGGACGGGCGATGATCGATCCGCTCTGCACGGAGAGCGAGGCCTCCCAGATCGATATCCAGAGGATCATGGAGATGATCCCGCACCGCCATCCTTTTCTGATGATCGACAAGGTCGTCGATGTGGTCGCGAACGAGCGGGCCACCGGGATCAAAAACGTTTCGATCAACGAAAATTACTTTCAGGGCCATTTCCCCGCGCGGCCGGTGATGCCGGGGGTTTTGATCATCGAGGCCATGGCGCAGACCGCGGCAGTGCTGGTGGTTCATACCCTGGGGCCTGAATCGGAAGGCAAGCTCGTCTATTTCATGAGCGTCGACAATGCCCGGTTCCGCCGCCCGGTGGTTCCCGGCGATCGGCTCGACGTCCACGTCGTCAAGCAGCGCAACCGCGGCAATGTGTGGAAATTCGAGGGCCGGGCCAAGGTCGGCGACAATCTGGTGGCCGAGGCTGTGTTCGCCGCGATGATCCTCGACGAGTAGCGAACCGGCGATGGCAGAGATCCACCCGACGGCCATCGTCGCGCCGGAAGCGAGTTTGGCGCGCGATGTCGTCATCGGGCCGTTTTGCATCGTCGGCGAGCACGTAGCCCTGCACTCCGGCGTCACATTGCGTGCGCATGTCGTCGTCGACGGGCATACGACGATTGGCAAAGGGACGCGGATCTTTCCCTTCGCCTCGATCGGCCTCGAGCCGCAGGACCTCAAATATCGCGGCGAGGCATCATCCTTGACGATCGGCTGCCGCAATACGATCCGCGAATATGTGACGATGAACCCGGGAACGACCGGCGGCGGCATGGTCACGCGCATCGGCGACGATTGCCTGTTCATGGTCGGCGCCCATGTCGCCCACGACTGCCAGATCGCCGACCATGTGATCATGGCCAACAACGCGACCTTGGCGGGTCATGTCGTCATCGATGATTATGCCTTTCTCGGCGGCTTGTGCGCGGTCCATCAGTTTGTCCGCATCGGCAAGCACGCGATGATCGGCGGCATGTCGGGGGTCGAACGCGACGTGATCCCCTATGGCCAGGCGATGGGCAACCGCGCCCGGCTCACCGGGCTCAACATCATCGGCATGCAGCGCCGCGGTTTCAGCCGCGAGGACATCCAAGGGCTGCGCAATGCCTATCAGTTTTTGTTCCATTCGCCGGGAACGCTGAGCGACCGGGTCAACGAGACCGCGGAGCGCTTCGCCGGGATCGGTCCGGTCGACGACATCATCCGCTTTATCCGCGCGGATTCGAGCCGGGCCATCTGTCAGCCAGTCGAGGCGAATGGCGGATAGGCTAGAGGCGGGAACCCCCAACGCGCCTAGGCTGGGCATCGTCGCCGGCGGCGGCGGCCTGCCGCGGCGCCTCGTGGATGCGTGTCAGGCAACCGGGCGCGAGGTGTTCGTTCTGGCACTCGAAGGAGCGGCCGAGCCGGCGACGGTAGAGGGGGTGGCGCATGCCTGGTGCCGGCTCGGCGCCGCCGCCCGCGGCCTCGCGCTGTTACGCGAGAACAATGTAACCGAGCTGGTCCTGGCCGGCGGAGTCCGGCGGCCTTCGCTTAGTATGCTGCGTCCCGATTGGCGGGCGGCCAAGCTCTTCGCACGGATCGGCTATAAGGCCCTGGGCGATGACGGGCTACTGTCGGTGATCGTCGCCGAGTTCGAGCGCGAGGGGTTTCGAGTGATCGGTGCGGATGAGTTGCTCGCGGCCGGGCTGGCGCCCGAGGGCGCCCTCGGCGGCCTGCGTCCCGACGAGCAGGCGGTGGCGGATATCGAGCACGGTCAGCGGATCGCCCGGGCGTTGGGCGCCCTCGACATCGGCCAGGCGGTCGTCGTCCAGCAGGGTCTGGTGCTCGGGGTCGAGGCGATCGAGGGCACCGACGCGTTGCTGCGCCGCTGCGCCGAGCTGCGCCGCGAGGGGCCGGGCGGCGTCCTCGTCAAGATCGAAAAGCCGGGCCAGGAGCCGCGTGCCGACCGGCCGACGATCGGGCCGCGAACCGTGGCCCTCGCCGCCGAGGCCGGACTGCGCGGCATCGCCGTCGAAGCCGAGGCGACGATTGTGCTCGACCGCGATCAGGTTGTTGATGCCGCCGACCGCGCCGGGCTCTTCGTCGTCGGCATCCGCCGGGTGTGACCGGCAGACGTGACCGCCACTGAGGCGCCGTTCATTTTCATCGTCGCCGGCGAGCCCTCGGGCGACGCGCTGGGCGAGCAGTCTGATCGCGGCGCTGCGGCAGCGCACCGGACCCAATTTGCGAGTTGCCGGGGTGGGCGGGGAGCGTATGCGCGAACAGGGTCTCGACAGCCTGGTTCCGCTCGACGATCTCGCAGTCATGGGGGTGGCCGAGGTGTTGCCGCGGGCGCCGCTGATCCTGCGCCGGGTGCGCGAGACGGTGGCCGCGGTGCGCGCGCTCAAGCCCGACGCAGTGGTGACGATCGACAGTTCAGGGTTTAGCTGGCGTATCGCGCAACGGTTGCGGCGACAGGGCGAGAGCTTGCCCCTGATCCATTATGTGGCGCCGATGGTCTGGGCATGGCGCGCCGGTCGAGCTCGGCGCATGGCGCGCTGGTATGACCATCTGATGGCGCTGCTGCCGTTCGAGCCGCCCTATTTTCAGCGGGTCGGGCTGTCGTGCTCCTATGTCGGCCATCCGATTATCGAAAGCGGCGCCGATCGGGGCGACGGAGAGCGGTTTCGCGCCGAGCACGGACTGGTCGCGGACGACGTGTTGGTTTGCGTGCTGCCAGGCAGCCGCGGCGGCGAGGTACGGCGGCTGTTGCCGATCTTCGGCGCGGCGCTCGAACGATTGGCGCAAGTGATCGGGCCTTTCCGGGTCGTCGTGCCGACCGTCGCCACGGTTGCAGCCCAGGTCGCCGCTGCCACGCGCAGCTGGCCTGGAGCGCCGATCCTGGTGCAGCAGCCGCGGGACAAATACGACGCCTTTGCCGCGAGCCGCGCGGCGCTGGCCGCGTCGGGCTCGGTGGCGCTGGAATTGGCGATGGCGCGGCTGCCGATGGTGGTGTGCTATCGCCTGAACCCGATGACCGAGGCGTTGCTCGACCGGGTGGTAAAGGTACGGCAAGTCAATTTGGTCAATTTGTTGCTTGAAAGGCCTGTCGTGCGCGAGCTGTTGGGCGGCGAATGCACCCCCGAGCAACTTGCCGCCGAGGTCGCCCGGCTCGTGCAGGACGAACAGGTTCGCGCCAGGCATCTTGCGGGGTATGATGAAGCAATGCGGCGCCTCGGGGCGGGCGACCGGTCGCCGAGCCTGCGGGCCGCCGACCAGGTTCTCGCGATTGTCGCGGCGCGCCGCTGCGGTGGCCCCGCTCTCAAGCAACCCTGAGGAGGAATTTACCATGTCAGTGACCGATGTGGCGGAAACCACGAAGCCAGCGGCCGAGACCGACAAGTATCGCTATCTGCACACGATGATCCGGGTGCGCGATCTCGACAAATCGCTGAAGTTCTATACCGATCTGCTCGGGATGAAACTGCTGCGCAAGCGCGACTACCCGACCGGCAAGTTCACTCTCGCCTTTGTCGGCTATGGCGACGAGGCCGATAATACGGTGCTCGAACTCACCCACAATTGGGAGCAGGCCGAGCCTTATGCGCTGGGTAGCGCCTTCGGCCACCTCGCCCTCGGCGTGCCGGATGTCTACAAGGCGTGCGAGCGGCTGGGTGCCGCGGGCGTCAAGATCCCGCGCCCGGCCGGCCCGATGGCGCATGGCGGCTCGGTCATCGCCTTTATCGAAGACCCCGACGGCTATCGCATCGAACTGGTCCAGCGCTCGTAGCCGCCGCGGCGTGAGTTGCGGTCCCTGGATTGTCGCCCGGGGACCGCATCGCAGAGGCATGCGCTCGTTTCAAGCTTTCGAGAGCCGCGACAAAGGCGGCGACCTCGGCCGGCCGCCGCAGCATGACGAGTGTACCGCCGAATTGCCGGATGGGAGCGAGGTGGCGATATCGATCGTGCCGGCGATAGCGGCACACGTAAATCAGAAAGGCGAAATCAAGACGCTCAGGGCATCCGGGCGCCATATCGGCCCGCGTCCGGCCGAAGGAAGCAATTACCCTGCGCAGCACGCGGGCGAGACAGAGCCAGGTCGGGAAATCCAGAAAGATGGCGGTGTCCGCTGCAGCGAGCCGAGCAGGAAGCGTGCCGCCGAAATTGCCGTCCATCACCCATTCCGGTTGGTGGATGAGAGCCGCTACCTCGCGCTCCCATGTCTCCCGATCGGGCTCTCGCCAAGCCGGACGCCAATAATGCTGATCGAGATGTATGATCGGAAGCCCGGTGATCCCGGAGATTTGCCGGGCGAGGGTCGACTTTCCGGCGCCGGAACAGCCGAGGACGAGAACCCGCTTCATCGACATAATCTACACGCTCTCGGCAGACCGGCCCATCAAGCCGCAGGAAGCGCTATCTGCAGCCCGGCCGGCTCGATGAAGCTTGGCGGGCCGGTCATCGCCTTGATCGACGACTTCGGCGACGACTGCGGCATCGAACAGCTAGACGAGCGGTCAAAAGAACGACGTCGGTCCTATGCGCAAACCGGCCCGCTCCCCGCTCTGGTAGACAGTGCCTAAATTCACCAAATGCGTTCATAACATCTGGGTCGAGCACGGCGTGCAGTAACGTTAAGCATACTGACAAAAAAGAAGGCGCTGTCATCGAAGGGCGCTCTCGCTTTTTACTAAAATTTTATCTAAATTTCTGAGTCATTTACGCTTTTTTAGGATATCTTGATCCGATCGGTCGAGGATGTTTGATGATGCCCGCGATTTTCCTTCTTCGCCTCGGTTTGTGGGCGATGTGTGTGGTGCTTGGCAGTTTAGGTGTTTTCTTCGCGATCATCAGCTTATCGTTACCAGGCCTGAGCGCCGACGCCTTGGTGCTTCTCGGCGCAGCTCTCGGCATCAATTATTTTCTCAACACTTGAGAATGCACGTTTGCCACTCCGGCAGTGAGAGCCTCGCCAGCTTATAAAAAGTTCGCGGGATCAAGTCCCGTAGCTCGCGCCATTTTTAGACCAAAGACTTTTGTGAGAGCTCACGGAATGAATTATTGATATATTTCAAGTCCCGTAGGTAGCGCTATTTTTTAGACCGAAAAACTTAGGTGAGAGCTACGGAAACAAAATAAATATATAAAGGCCGGAATTCGTCACAATATAACTGTCCTCTGGAACAGTTTTCGTCATCTCTCTTTTCGATCTGTTTTGCTCTGTGGCGTCATTGCTCATTCGATGACTTCGTCGGCGCCGGCGAGGAGTATTGGCGGCATGGTGAGGCCGAGCGCGCGTGCGGTCTTTAGGTTGACGATGAGCTCGAACCGCGTGGGTAGCTCGACCGGGAGGTCCGCGGGTCTTGATCCTTTCAGGATCTTGCTTACGAAGCCGGCGATTTGGCGCCACGAGTTTTCCAGATTGGGCCCATAGGACATCAGACCGCCGGCTTCCACATACGCCTTCCAGCCGAAGACGCTCGGCAGATGGTGCGAAAGGGCAAACTCTGCGATGCGGACGCGGCTGGCTGCCGTCACGCCATCCGGAAACGCGTGAATCGCATCCATATTGCCATTCGCGACCGCGGTCAGCGCTGCATCGAGATCGGCGGCATTTTTCAATTCGAAGAGTTGCAGGCTCACGCCCAAGGCCCGGCCGGTGTCCTCCCAGGCGCGCCATTCGCTCCGCTCGCCGGGATGGCCGGATGCTCCCATGACCGCCACCCGCGAAATCGCAGGCGCCGCCTCCTTGAGCAGGGCGAGACGCTTGCCGACGAGTTCAGTGGCGAGAAAGCTCACTCCCGTCATGTTGCCTCCGGGACGGGCAAGACCGCCGACGAGCCCTGCCAGTACCGGGTCGCCACTGAATCCGAATACCACGGGGATACTCGCCGACACCGGCTTCGCGCTGAAAACCGCGACACCCGCCGCGACCAAAACGTCAACCTTCAATCGGACGAGTTCGGCCGCCATCTCGCCGAGACCGGCTCGGTCCGGCGCCGACCGATACGCGTAACGGATGTTTCGTCCTTCGACGTAGCCGAGATCGGCGAGCCCGCGACGGAACGAGTCAAAGACCGCGGTCGGCGTTCCGATGTAAGCCCCGGATGCCGGCACGAGAAACCCGATCGTGGGGCCGCCGGTCGCCGGTTGCGCCCGCCCGGCGACGGGCGAGAGAGCGACGGAAGCGAGAGAGCCTGCGAGAATCGCGCGGCGGCTGCTCATCGATTGACCTCGTCAGCGAAGCCGTAGGGGCCGCGAAGGCATGTTAATTAAATTGGGCCAACCATCCGTCAAACAATGCCGGCTGATCTGCCGTAGCTCATCGAAGGGCGGGCCTCGAGCCTTACGAAATCACCTGTAAGAAGCGCATCAGCGACCTGAATGGTCATGTTCTGTCAACCGCCTGCCGTCACTTTTACGGCCTGCGTCCGGTGCGCTCTGATGATTTCTTCGCGGCCAATAGCGGCAAGCCCCAGGCAGCCGCGCTTCACCCTCGCCCCAAATCGGGGGAGAGGGTGAAGCCGGGAGCGCCGTGCCCGCGGATCAGGCGTTGCTGCGCCGGTTCTGCTCGTAATAGCTGTTGCGCAGCACCTTGCCGGGAAGCGCGCCGGTGTGCTTGCCTTCTTCGTACAGCATCTGACCGTTGACGGCGGTGGCGTAGATGCCCTCGGCCGCTTCCTTGATGCGCCAGGCGCCCAACGGGAAATCGTGGACGACCGTCTCCTGCCCGCATTTCACCGTCGCCGGGTCGAAGATCACGACGTCGGCCGCCATCCCCGGCCGCAACAGGCCGCGGTCATAGAGCCCGAAGGTCGAGGCCGAGTCGAAGGTCAGCCGCCGCACCGCCTGCTCCAGGGTCATCACCTGCTTCTCGCGCACCCATTCGCCGAGCAGCTTGGTCAGATAGCCGTAGCCGCCGTGGAACTGCACATGCGCGCCGCCGTCGCCGAGCCCGATCACCGCGTTGGGATGGGTCAGGATCTTCTGCAGAACCTCGTCGTCGATATTGTTCTCGGCCTGCAGGAAACGGGTTTCGAGCTTTTCCTCGACGACAAGGTCGAGGAAGGCGTCGATCACCCGCTTGCCCTGCTTCTCGGCGATCTGCCCGATCGACTTGAACTGCATCCACTTGTTCTTTTCGAGCACCGGCTCGTTGACCCAGATGTAGTTCCACCAGGTCTTCGAGATGCCGACCGCGCTGTCGGGTTTGTTGACGACCGCTTCCTCGTGCAGCTTGGCGCGGATCTCCGGATCGGCGTAGGCCTTCAGCTTCGCCTCATCCGAAGACAGCAGGATCGGGTGCCAGGTCGGCAGGCCGCGGAACACCTGGCTGTTCTTCATCGTGAAGTCCTGCGTCACCCGGTTCGGGCTGCACATCGGGTAGGCGCGGATGCCCATCGCCGCGGTCTCCTCGACCCGCGCCATGTGGATTTTCCACTCGTCCGGGCGGCGCATCGTGTGCGACAGGCTGTTGTAGACGACCATGCGGCCGGTCGCCTCGGCGAGGCGGCGCATCATGCCGTCCTTCAGCTCGACATACTGGCCGCCGCCGGCCTGGATCGTGCCGGTGCCCAGCTCGCGCAGCACGTCGGCGAGCGCGAAGATCTCCTGTTCATCGGCCCACAGCGCCGGGATCGGCACGCCCTGCGGATCGAAATGGCCTTTTTCGCGCGACACCGAGAGGCCCAGCGCGCCGGCCTGCATGCCCTGGCGGACGATGTCCTGCATTGCCTTGATCTGCGCCTCGGTGGCGCCCGCCTTCTGGCAGTCGTCGCCCATCACATAATGGCGCACCGCGGTGTGACCGATCAGATTGCCGACATTGACGCCGAGCCGCTTGTCGAGATGGTCCATGTATTGCGGGACCGTCTCCCAGTCGAAATCGACCGTCCGCAGCACCGACATCGGGATCGCTTCGACATAAGAGAGGAACTCGGCCAACCGCTCCTCGGTGCCCTTGCGCACCGGCGCCAGAGACAGCGAGCAATTGCCGAAGATCACCGAGGTGGCGCCGTGCTCGGGCGAGAACGTGCACAGCGGGTCCCAGGTCACCTGCGCATCGTAGTGGCAGTGGTTGTCGATAAAGCCGGGGGCGACGGCGCGGCCGTCGGCGTCGACGGTCTTCTCGGCCGCGCTGGAGAGTTTGCCGATTTCGACGATCTTGCCGTTTTTGACGCCGACATCGCCGCGGAAAGCCGGGGATCCCGAGCCGTCGACAATGAGCCCGTTCTTGATCAGCAGATCATACGCCATGGGTTTTTTCCTTTCTGCACAGACCGGGCCGGCGGTCGCGACCCCGAGAATTCGGTTGGAAGTGTACGCCCTCTGGCCGTCGACACAACGCCGGCGCGGCGCTCTCCAGTCCGAGAGCCATGTCCTGAGCGCGGGTGGGCCAAGCACAAATGCGCGCGAACGCCCCGCGGTGAAAATGGTCCGCCGCGCAGCCTTCGTGGTAAAGCCTTATCCGACCCCGCCGCGCCGGCCCGACCTTCAATGGAGTGCCCAAGATCATGAGCTTGTCGAGCGAGGAGTACCTCGACCATCTGCAATCCACTTCGGTGCGAGCCGGCTTTAACTTCGACGAGGTGGCGTTACCGGACGAGCGCCATGTCGCGCTCGATGGGCTGCGTTTTCGTTATCTCGATTGGGGGACGGAAGGAAAGCGGCCGATCCTGTTTTTGCACGGCGGCGCTCTGACCGCGCACACTTGGGATTTGTGCTGCCTGGCGTTGCGCGACGAATTCCATTGCATGGCGCTCGATCAGCGCGGCCATGGCGACAGCGATTGGGCGCCCGACGCCGATTACTCGCTCTCGGCCCAGCGCGAGGACGTCAGAGGGTTCGCCGACGCGATCGGGCTCGACGATTTTGTGCTGGTCGGCATGTCGATGGGCGCGATCAATGCGCTCGCTTATGCGACCCATTATCCCGAGACGCTTTCAGCGCTGGTGCTGATCGACGCCGGCCCCAATGTGCGGCGGCCGGGATCGAGCCGCATCCGCGATTTCGTCAATGGCGGGGCCGAGCCCGCCTCGTTGGATGCGATCATCGAGCGCGCGCTCGCCTTCAATCCGCGGCGCGATCCGCTGATCCTGCGGCGCAGCCTGATGCACAATCTGCGGCGGCAGCCCGACGGCAACTGGACCTGGAAATACGACCGGCGGCGATTTCAGCAAATGGGCGGCGACCGGCACGCCGCCGAGCGGCGCGGGCTGGCCGACGGCCTCGCCAAGATCAGCCTGTCCGACCCTGGTCGTGCGCGGCGCGGAAAGCGACGTGTTCCACCAGGAGGACGCCGAGCGCCTGGCGGCGGGTCTGCCCGATGGCCGCCACGTCACGATCCCAAAGGCAGGGCACACGGTGCAGGGCGACAACCCGAAGGATCTGGTGGCGGCGCTGCGGGCGTTTCTAGGATAAGGCGAGCGCGCGGGGCAATCGCGCGGCTCACCCGGCGCGGGTGAGCTTGCGGATGCGGTGGTTCTCGGTGTCGCCGATATAGAGGGCGCCGTCGGGGCCGACGGCGATGCCGTGCGGGCGTCCTAGCCCGGCTCGGCGCGCCGGGCCGCCATCGCCGTCGTTCCCTTTGCGGCCGCCGGCGATGGTCTCGACCGTGCCGCCCTTGACGTCGAACCTGCGGATCGCATGGTTCTCGGTATCGACGATCAAGATGTCGCCATCGGGGTCGATGGTCAGCTCCTTGGGCGCGTCAAAGACCGCCGCCAGCGCCGGGCCGCCGTCGCCGCCATAGCCTCGGGCGCCGGTCCCGGCCACCGTCGTGATGACGCCGGTCCGGGGGTTTACCGCGCGCAAGCTGCTGCCCTGGCGTTCGAGGATAAAGACCGTGCCGTCGGCGGCGACCTTGACCGCGCGGGCGCCGAACACGGCGGCCGCACTGTGCGGGGCCGCCATCGCCGGTATGCGCCGCCTCGCCGGTGCCGGCAAAGGTCGCGATCGTGCCCGCGGCGAGATCGACGACGCGCACCCGGTTGTCGGCGACATCGGCGATGAACAGAAGCTGCTGCGCCGGATCAAATGCCAGCCCGTTAGGCTCGACCAAACCCGCGCGCGCCGCCGGTCCGCCATCGCCGGCGAACCCGGCGCTGCCGTTGCCTGCGACGGTGGTGACGATGCCCGAGGCGCCGTCGATCCGGCGCACGCTGTGATTGTGGCGGTCGGCGACATAGATGTTGCCGCTCCGGTCGACCGCGATGCCGTAGGGTTCGTTGAAGCGGGCTTCGACTGCCGGGCCGCCGTCGCCCGAATAGCCGGCTTCGCCGCGACCGGCGACCGTCGTGACGATCCCGCTCGCCGCGTCGACCCGCCGGATGCGATGGTTGAAGGTGTCCGAGAAATAGAGATTGCCGGCCGGGTCGAAGCCGATATCGAACGGCCCGTTCAGCGTCGCGCGCGCGGCCGGCCCGCCATCGCCGGCAAAGCCGCGCTCGCCGGTGCCGACCGCCGTCGTGATGATCCAGTTCTGCTCCGCCATCAAAGCTGTCCTCTCGCCAACGACCCCGATCTTAGCACCGCTTTCCGACCCGGCGCGCGCGGATGTAAGCTGGCGGCATGACTTCCGCCCGCCTCCGGCGCCTGCGCTCGCTGCCGATTGCCGCGGCAGGATTGCTGATGGCGGTGATGCTGCTCGGTACAGCGCCGCCCGAACACACCGACGACACCGACGCCGGCTCGCTCGCCGGACAGATCCTGATCGCCGCGCCGACGATGGGGGACCCGCGCTTTTTCCACGCGGTGATCCTGCTGCTGCGGCACGACCGGAACGGCGCGTTCGGCATCGTCATCAACCGCCCGATCGAACAGCGTACGATCAAGAGCCTGCTGGAGGGGACCGGTGATCAGGCCGCCGGGGTCGACGGCAGCCTATTGGTCTTTGCCGGCGGCCCGGTGCAGCCGGAGCTCGGCTTTGTCGTGCACAGCGCCGAGTACCGTCGCCCCGACACCCTTGCCGTCGGCCTGATGTGGCGATGACCGCGGACAAGGAGATCCTGCGCGACATCGGCCACCACCAGGGGCCGAAGAAGAGCCTCTTCGCCTTTGGCTATGCCGGCTGGGGACCAGGACAGCTCGAAGCCGAGATCGACCATCACGACTGGTTCACCACGACCGGCGACCCGAAGCTGATCTTCGACGACGACCGCGGCAATCTGTGGGACGAGGCGATGGCCCGCCGCACCCGCGAGTTGTGAGGCTCGCGTGATCGGCGCCAAGGCGCTCTGCTCGATCGGCTACGAAAAGGCTCTGCTGCAGGACGTTATCGCTGCCCTGAAGGCTGCCGGGGTGGCCACCCTGATCGATGTGCGCGACCGGCCGATCTCGCGCCGGCCGGGTTTTTCGAAGCGCCAGCTTGCCGCCGCGATCGAGGCGGCCGGCATGCGCTATGTTCATCTGGCCGCCCTCGGCACCCCGCCCGAAGGCCGCCTCGCCGGCCGGCGCCGCGAATGGGACCGGTTCTGGGCGATCGTCGACGAAAAACTGGGCCGTCCCGAAGCCGAGCTCGACCTGCAGCAAGCCGCCGAAATCGCCGGGACGGAGCCGAGCTGCCTGCTGTGCTACGAGGCCGATTGGCAGGTGTGCCACCGCCGCCGGATCGCCGAGATCCTGGAGGCGCGGCATGGCTTCGCGGTCCGCCACCTCACGGTTCACGCCATGGCGAATTCCCGTGAACCGGGAAACTAACCGGGAATTTTTCGAATTCGGCCGAATCGAGCCGCTCTGGCCACCAAATCTGCGCGCCCGATCAATGGCTTACGAGCGAATTCCCGTCGCGGCCTAACCGGGAATTTATTTCGGCCTAAACGGGAAATAAATCGGCGGAACCGGGAATTAGCGCCCGCCCGGCGAAATCCACCATCGGCATCTCCGTGCTGTTGTTTGGAGCCGCGCCCAGGGACGCGATCGGCTCGCAGGATGCCATGCGAATTGGGCGATTTTACGAGGCCTGAAGGCGGGCGAGGGTCAGCGGGTCGAAACCCTCGGGAAAATACTTTTCCACGGCGTCGGTGAAGGGTTTGCTGTCGGACGTGGCGTGGGCGAACAGGGTCATCGACGAGCGGAATTTGAGATCGTCGGGATAGCCGAGAATGTCGCCGATCGAGCGGCCCTCGACCGCGGTCACCAGACCGGTGCACTCGCGCAGCCTCGGCCCGAGGATCGGATGGTCCAGATAGGCTTCGGCTTCCGCCCGTGAGGAAATCGCGTATTTCTGCGCCATCGGGCTGCTGCCGAGACCCTTGATCTGCGGGAAGACGAACCACATCCAATGACTGCGCTTGCGGCCCGCGCGCAATTCCGCGCGCACCTGATCGAAGACCGGGTTCTGGGCGGCGACGAAGCGCTGCAGATCGTAGGGATCGGTCATGTGCCCTCCTCGCCTACGAGGCGGAGTGACGGCACTCCGGCCCCGCCCCCTGACGCCGCGATCGGCCGAGCCGCGGGTCAGGTCAGCTTGTAGGCCTGGCGCGCCAGCAGCTTCCAGCCGCCGTCCTGCTTTTGCCAGACCGCGAGCACGCCGATCCGGATATGGTTGGGTTTGCCGTCGGTTTCCGAGTCGGACACGTAGAGATGGCGCGCGATCGCGGCGTCGCCGGCCACCGCGACGGTGAGTTCGGGAAAGTCCAGCGACTTGACCACCGCCTTCCGGGTCATCACGCCATCGACGAACTCGGCCTTGTTCTGAACCTTGCCGCTCGAATGGCCGTAGCTCAGCTGAGCGGCCGCCAGCGCCTCCAGCTGCGCCTTGTCCGCCGCCAGCAATGCCTTGCGCAACGCCTCGACCGAGTCCTTGACCGCCGCCTCGTCGGACGCGTCGGCAAGCACCGCGGAGCCGCCCAACAGGCTCGCCGCGCCGAGCGCGACCGCGCCCGCAATCGCCAAATTACGCCGGGTCACATCCATGGCTTCCTCCCAAAGCATTGTCGATCCGGCTCGACCGGATTTCACCAAAGCCTACCCCTGCCCCGCCGCCTTGTCGAAGGGCTATGTAAAGGCCACTGCACCCTCTACGTGGTGATCGGGCTTATCGGACTCATCAAAGCGACGGTTCGCATCAGATGACTGCCTTTGCCCCCCGAAGCGGACGCTCGCAGAGAAAAATGAAGGCTCCTAAAACAGGTGGCGTGAGAGATAGCAGTGTCTCGACAACGCGCCTGTGATTCAGCTATAATTGCAGGAGTAACCTATCTTTGAAGAAACTCTAGCGATGCCAAAGACTTATGGCGAAGATCCAGCCAAGGAAGCGCCTGAGGTTTGGGGGCTAGTTCTGTATCCCGATCATGTTACGATAACCGATCGAGATCATCTCTGTTCAAAGGCTGGCGGCCCGGATTACGTGTCTGCCCAATGACACCTCGTCTAGCGGCGCTCGTTCAGCAATCGACGCACGATTGAAGACGTTGGTGCTCTTGAGAATGTTTAGGAGTGCTAGATGGCTCAGTTAGTGCTTTATCATTTTAGCGATCTCCATTTTCGTCGGTCTGATGACTTTAATAGACAAATCGTTTTACGCGCCCTTTGGCAAGATATAAAGCATCAAATGGCTACCGGCTTGGTCCCAGATTTATAGCCGTGACTGGGGATATCGCATGGTCGGGGAAGGCTGAAGAATATAAACGAGCTGAAGCAGAGTTTTTTCTTCCGCTGCTAGAGAACACCGATCTTTCGCGCGATGGCATCTTTATGGTCCCCGGGAACCACGATGTTGACCGAGACGTATTATCGGATGTTAATTCGGATAAAATCGCATCTCTTTGCGATCGAGATTCGATTAATGACTTTATTGCACAACCACGCACCTTGTCCAGATATCTCGCTAGTTTCGAAGCCTTCCGAGAATTCGAAGCGAACTTTACCGGGATGAAGTCCAGTGCTACGCATATCCCTCTGGCTTATTGTCGGCAGGTGACGTCGCAGAAGAACGTTGCAATTGTAGGTCTAAACACATCGTGGACCTCTGGTTATTCTGGCATTCCCTATCGTGGGTCGACCGAGCAAGGATGGTTGATCATGGGAGAGCGTCAAGTCCTGGAGGCGGTAGAGCCAGCCCGTGGCATGGATCTCGTTCTGGTATTAATGCATCACCCCTTATATTGGCTCGCTGACTTCGATAAGGCCGTTGTCGAACCATTGCTCGCGTCGCACGCAGATGTCGTTCTCCATGGGCACGTTCACAGACCCTCCGAACTTAGCTCGGTTGTTGGCATAACTGGTGGATATTTAAATTTGGGTGCTGGGGCTGCATATGATAGACGAGTTGGTGTCGAACCTTACGTAAATAGCTACTCGATCGCAGAAATTGATCTCAATGACAGATCAGCCGTTGTCACATTACGAAAATACGTCAGATTCGCCAATACCGAGGTGGACATCGCACGAAGATTTGATGGGAGAAGGCTCTCAGGGCGTTAGGCGGTTCTTTCTCCCTTCATCCAACGCGGCCCGAGGCGTAATCGTCGCACGCGGTCACGAAGGAGGCAATTCGGGTCAATTAGAGAGATTTTCCGTGCTATGACAGGCCACGCAGACTTCTTCGTCCGCGCAGACTTCTAGCTTGAACCGAAACGGCTCTACAGCTTCAACCGGTTTAACCCGTATCTTCGAGGGACTGATTACAGAATGGATGAGTAGCACGGGGCTGTCGCCAACTTCAGTTTAGGTACATCAATATTATTGGGAAAGGCGATTCTAGCGCAGATGGAAAATCTTCGTGCTGAGGGGCAGGTATCAAAAGGTGTCGACACGACGCTGGTGCAACTTTTGGCTGCAATGCCTAGTAACGAAGTTCGGGATGAGTTAGAGAAGGCGAGCATCGCCTTAATCGCTATCGCTACAGACCTTGACAACCCGCCATACCAGTTAATTGAAAATAGTCTCGGCGCCGTGAGCGCTACGAGCACTGTACCGGCATTGATGGCAGCTTCACTGCTCGTTCTATCGGACGCTAGATTTGCGGGGATTCTCACGCTCTCCACTGCCGACGATCTTGGTCAACCATAAAATCACGCAGAGAGCGCGCCGCCGTCCGATGGCAAGTTCCGGAATTCTACTATCCAATTTTTTGTTAGTGCTCCCACAATTCGAGAATTCACTCGTTTATCTATTGCTCAATTCTACTTAGAGCGTCGGTTAGAGCATCTTGCGGATATTTTTTCCGCACAGAACGAGCTTTATCCTCTTGACGGCATCAGCCTCTATTTTATCGAACGCCCAGGTGATTGGACAGAACACCGCTTCACGGTCAATTCGGCCGAGTTATGCGCCTGCTCATGGGACGAGAACTTTATGGCACCGGCAGCCAGGATATATGGTTCCGCGAGCTTTTGCAAAATGGCCTTGACGCGACTAACGTGCGGCAGCAGCTAGAAGACCATGGGCCATACGAGCGACACCTGAGTGTTTCTCTGAAATGGGAGAGAGGTGCATCATTTTCGAAGACAATGGCGTCGGAATGACAAAAGATCATATTCTGAGATTTTTTTGTAGGGCAGGTCGCAGTATATGGCGCAGTGACGAGTTCAAGAGCTTTAACTACAAACGGACGGGAGAGCCAACACGCACGAGTTTGGGCAAGTTTGGAGTAGGGTTTCTCTCTGTGTTTCAAGTTGTAGATCGAGTGGCGGTACAAACTGCTTTTTATAAAGACGGCGCTGGCGGTCATTCTCTGGTTCTGACAGATCTTGAGAAGCCGTTTTTTCTAAGCGCTGATCCGATACTGCCTGCGGGAACCCGCGTAACGCTCTATTTTAAGAGCGGGTATGAACCGAATGTCGATAAGCTCGCGGAGAACTATATTACTTATCAACCCGCGGGGGTACATCTACATGGCCTACCGAACGTCCCAGCAAATGCGAGAGAAGCACTATCTGCTATAATAAGGCGTACGCCACTCAGGACCAATAAAAATTTCAAAGGGGTCCGCTGGCAAGTCGCTCATAGGGTGCTTTCTAATTTAGATGCTCATCTCTACGTTGCTGTTCCCATGACGTGGTCTGGTGGAGGTGATAAGTCGGAAGGAACGGCCCTATCAAGTCAAATTCTACGAGTTAACGGTGGTATCACCGTGCTTGAAAAAAGTTCGGAGTGGTTGGGAAACAAACCGGAGCGGACAACCCCGTCATCGAAGATAAATGGGATCCACGCATTACTGGATTTTACGTCAGGTATGGCACCAGTCAGGGTGTCACGCAATGAACTGACACTTTCAGATTCCGATGCCAACCGGTTGATTGAATCGATTAGAGATGTTGCGATTGCGGCCTGGACAGCTTATGCGACCAGAATTTTTGAGGAGACGGCTGACGCCGACTTGGCGACCCGACGGCTATTAAGAGCACTCTGCAATAGTGCCACGCAGGCAGCATGGTGGAATCGCCGGTCTTGGTCCGATGAGGAGAAGCTCAACTCAGCCGCTCGACATTTATTAATCTCCAAAGGTGAGCTATATCTTTACAACTCGACCAACTTGGAAGCGCGAACAAAATCGTCAATTCGAGAAATTATATCGTCAAAAGTACCCATCGTCATCTTGTCCGGCGCACAGAGATCGAACAAGCTTTTTCAGCTATACGCGTCGAAGAACCCGGAATACAAAGCTATTGTGGTCAGCAACAAGAGAGAAATTGAGCTACTGATGAGTTGTAACAGCAACTGGAAGCGATTGGCTTCGGAGGAGGACCTCTGGAGTGCGATACATATAGAGGAGGATGATCCTTCACCGATTAACAATGTCATACCGGCAGAGATAGCGGTGGTTGGAAGTGCGTATTTCGCCGAGAGTGATGCATTCGCCGTCGTTCTGCCGACCAGGCGTGCACCGGCAGATCGGGTTGAAGGGATCACGAGGCGTGAAGCTCGCAATGTGCGGCCGCGGGTGTTGTTGAACCGCGATCACCGAGTTTTGACGGCGTTGGAGGAGGCGCTAGCAGAGCGGCCGAATGATGTGAGCGAGGTGAGGCATATATTTGAGGCGGTTATTACTGGGGTTGTCGAAGAAAAAGCGAAAGCAAGACGCGAACGGAGATCTGAAATCATAGTTGAACGACTATTGAGATATCTGGGTTTGCCAAAGTCGACAAAGGCTAGAATATCCACATAGAGTGATGATGAGATTATTATTCAGTTGGTGTCAACCGACAGTGCCAGGCTTCCGATGTCCACTTTCAGCGCAGAGGAGACAGCCTTAGATCACGATCCGCTCGACTTCATCGAGGCTCACCCCGTCGCGCCGGCGATCGTGGAGTTGTGTCGTGCAGGCGGTCGAAATCTTCGGGCATTCGGTTTGGTCGCATCGCCGAGTGCCAAGGGCCGAGTGGCGAGGTGCTTTGTGCTTAACGCGACAGCCCCTCGCCCCAGCCCCGCCCCGCGCGCGGGGAGAGAGAGCGACGTTCAGCTCGCAGAGTGGCGCGGGCCAGATGAGCTCGAAATCTGGCGCAGGAGGCGAGACCCCTCACCCTACACTCTCCCCGCAGGCGGGGAGAGGGAGCGAGCGGATGGCGGGGCGAGGCGAACCCTCGTCCGCCAGCGTCCTCGTCCCCGCCGGCGGCGGCGCGGCAGGGGCGAGGTTTTTGTTTTAGGGCCGCGGGTGCCGATCTGGCAGCGAGACGCGGCGGGGGTTTGGGTAGGCGGTGCGGGATCGTTGGTCCGGTAAGCGAGCGTCGCGGCTGGACAGAGCCTTGGCCATCGCCGGCTCGGGCGGTCTCCTCGTCCGCCGCGCGGCGGCGCGCCGCTCCGGCGCAGGACGGAGCCCATCTGTCTTACACAAACCGCCCAGATTTGAAGTATTGCCATTGTTTTGAACGTTCGAAACCGCGGAATGATGGGTCCCGGCCTTCGCCGGGAAGACGAAGATACTTTGCTTATTCGATCCTGGATCTTTTTTACTCGCTCGGCCTCGTTGCCCCTGGGTTCCCGCTTTCGCGGGAATGACGGATACGGGATCGTTGGTCCGGTAAGTGAGCGTCGCGGCTGGACAGAGCCTTGGCCATCGCCGGCTCGGGCGGTCTCCTCGTCCGCCTGCGGCGGCGCGCCGCTCCGGCGCAGGACAGAGCCCATCTGTCTCACACAAACCCGTCCAGGCTCAAGTATTGCCATTGTTCTGAACGTTCGAAACCGCGGAATGATGGGTCCCGGCCTTCGCCGGGAAGACGAAGCTATTTTGCTTATTCGATCCTGGATCTTTTTTACTCGCTCGGCCTCGTTGCCCCTGGGTTCCCGCTTTCGCGGGAATGACGGATACGGGATCGTTGGTCCGGTAAGCGAGCGTCTCGGCTGGACAGAGCCTTGGCCATCGCCGGCTCAGGCGGTCTCCTCGTCCGCCTGCGGCGGCGCGCCGCTCCGGTGCAGGACAGAGCCCATCTGTCTCACACAAACCGTCCAGGCTCAAGGTATTGCCATTGTTCTGAACGTTCGAAACCGCGGAGTGATGGGTCCCGGCCTTCGCCGGGATGGCGAAACTACTTTTCTTATTCGATCCTGGATCTTTTTTACTCGCTCGGCCTCGTTGCCCCTGGGTTCCCGCTTTCGCGGGAATGACGGATTATCGACTTCGATCCTGGACTTTATTTTCATTTGCTCACCCTCGTTGCTCCTGGGTTCCCGCTTTCGCGGGAATGACGGATTATCGCGCGCGGCTGTTTCTGGGGCGGCGCGGTGGGCTTTAGCGGCTTGGCGGTCGTGGTCGGAACTGATCCGGGTCAGCGCAGCGCCGCGGGCAGTCGATAGATGTACTTGACGTTCTCGTAGGCGATCCTGCGGGCGATTTCCATCGGGAGCGCATCGACGAATGCCCGGGCCCGGTAGGTCCGGATGATCTGCGGGTCGTCGTAAAACTGGTCGCTGCCAACGACGAAGCGGTCGGGAAACGCCTCCAGCATCGCCAGCCATCCGGGCTTGAGGCCGCCGCCGGGCAGAAAGGGCGCGGTGGCGGGTGTCCCCGCATTGTCGGATTTGACGCTCATGTAGAGATTGGGATGTCTCTCTAAGAGCGCGCGCATCAGCGGCACGGTCCGCTCGCCCGTCAGATCCCAACCCGCGTGCACCCAGACGATCCGCGCCCGCGGATTGTGGTCGAGCAGCCGCTCGAAGGCGGCGATGTTCGTGACGATGCTGGCCGGGTTGGGCGGGCCCGCGAGGTTCGCATCGGGAAACGGCATATCACGCGGCACCGCCTCCATGTGCAGCTCGATGGGCATGTTGTATTGCGCCGCGATGTCGGCGAGGGCGAGGAAGAGCGGATGATCCGGGGGCGCGGATTCATAGGGGTGATTGCCGATGCGGAACGAGAAATGCTCCGCCGCCAGCTCGCCGAAGGCCGCCGCGCCGGCCTCGGCGATGGCGGGTCCGGGCGGCGGTCGGCACCCGCGGTACTCGTGTCAGCCGGCGAGATAACGCCGCCAAGGGCGCCAATAATGCGTCTCCCAGCCCTCGACCACTCCTTGATAGTCGTGGGCCGGCACGTCGAGATGAATGAGGTCTATTCTTCCGTTTCGACCGTTTGTTCTTTCCGGCGCGAATGCCAAAATCAGGGTCGAATCCGGATCACCCTCGTTAAATTTGATCGAGCGCCAGGACTGCACCACCAGCCGTTGCGGTATGACCTGGAGGGTCGCACCGCTCAGAGCGCCATCGAAGGCCTGGAATGGCGATCCCGGCGCGACGCCGATCGTGACCGGCGCACCGGTGATCGCGGCGTGTCTTTCGGGATCGATGTACATCTCGAACAGATGTTCGGCCGGGGCGGGCAGGACGACCGACTGGGAAATGACGGTTCGCATCGGACACTCCCTTCGTCTTCAGCAACCCAGGAAAGGCTGAGCGCAGCGAGACCCGTCGGGCGAGAACGAGACCGGCGCATCAGCTCCGGCTGCAGGCGGCCCCGCCGAGCACGCAGAATTTGGCGCAATGCGGGTGGTTGAGCGACACCGCGCCGCGCGCCCCGGCCAGGCTCGGGCCAAGATCCCAGAGCGGGTCGTAGGGCAGAAGGGTGCAGGCGATGACGCTCGGTTGTAGGGCGCCCTTGTGTTTAACCACCATGCGCGAGGTCGCGCACATCACGCTCTGCGGTGATTTGCCGAGAATGCCCCAGCATGCCTCGGTTATCTCCGGGACATCGACGGTCGCATCCATTTCCGGGAAAATCATCAGCGCGACCGGGTCGTCCGCGTCGAGCGCGATGCCGAGCTTGGCGAAGAGCTGGGCAAAACCGCGGCGCAGCGCGGCCTCCGGCTCGCCCGACAGATATCGGCTGGCGACGTTGATCGAGAAGCCGTTCTCGGCGAGCCAGACGAGCCCGTCGATCGTCGGCGCCCAACTGCGCCTGCCCCGCTCCAGCTCATGGACGGCGCGGCCGTAATGGTCGAGCGAAACGCGCAGGGTCAAACGGTCGCCAAAGCGTTCGCGCAACGCCAGAAGCGCCGGCTTCATCTTGTGCATCGGCTTCATCGCGTTGGTCAGCACGATCGCGCGAAAACCGCGCGACAGTGTTTCCTCCAGCATCGCCGGCAGATCGCGGTTCAGAAAAGGCTCGCCGCCGGTAAACCCGATCAACTCGGTGCCGAGCTGCAGCTCCGCGATCTCGTCGAGATAGCGGGTGACCTCGGCGATGGTCAAATAAGCCAGGCGGTCATTTTTCGGCGAGGATTCGATATAGCAATTCTGGCAGGTCAGATTGCACAGGGACCCGGTGTTGAACCACAGCGTCTCCAGCGCTTTGAGCGCAACCTGCGCCCGCGGTTCGCCCCGGGCGGTGATCAGCGGATCCCGGAATTTGCGCGGATCCAATGGCGGCGCGGCGGCGGCGAACGCCTGGGTCATCAGGAGCCTCGGTGGGAGGAAACAACAGCTGCGAGCGGCAATACTATCCCGACATACGCCGGATGGCCGAGCCTTATCGCGCGGCGGCGGAGGCGACCCGCGGCCGGGCAAACCCTCATCCGCCGGCGTCGTCGTCGTTCGGGGCGGGGCGGCGCTGTTGTTTCAGGGCGGCGCGGCGGGATTTGGCGGCAAGGCGGCGGCGTTTGGCGGCGGCGGTGGGCTTGGTCGGGCGGCGCGGGATCGGGGGCGCGGCGGCGCGGCGGATCAGGGCGATCAGGCGGTCGAGCGCGTCCTGGCGGTTGCGTTCCTGGGTGCGGAAGCGGCGGGCGGTGATGACCAGGACGCCGTCCTGGGTCAGGCGCCGGCCGGCGAGGCGCGCGGCCCGCTCGCGCAGGCTCGGGCGGCAAGGTCACGGCGTGCGCGAGATCGAGGCGCAGCTGCACCGCGGTCGCGACCTTGTTGACGTTTTGTCCGCCGGGGCCGGAGGCGCGGATAAAGCTTTCCTCGATCTGGCTGTCATCGAGGACGATATCGCCTATTATCGGGATCATGGTGCGGCGCAGCGCGGGATCCTGCCGAGACATCGGAACATAGCGCTTCACGCCGCATAGGATGGTAGTGTAATCGAGGACGACGCGGTGCTTGGCGCTTGCCCCCGATGCCGCCGCATTGCGTCAGCGTATCTCGGCGGGACTGTGCCCCGCGTCAATCAGGAGGGAACATGCCCAGTCTGAGCTTTGCTGCACCGACCAGCGTCGACGAGGCGGTCAAGATGCTCGCCGGCGCTTCCGGCACGGCCAAGGTGTTGGCCGGCGGAACCGATTTGCTGGTGCAGCTGCGGTCGGGCCGGATGAAGCCCGATTTGATCGTCGACACCAAACGAATTCCGGGAATGATCGGCATTCGCGAGGAGGCCAACCAATTCGTCATCGGCGCCTCGACGCCGGGGGCCGTGGTCTATGAACACAAGGCGCTGACCCAGGCCTGGCCGGGGATCGTCGAGGGCCTCGATCTGATCGGCTCGGAGCAGATCCAGGGGCGGGCCTCGCTCGCCGGCAATCTGTGCAATGCCTCGCCGGCGGCCGACAGCGTTCCGGCGCTGATCGCGGCGCGCGCCACTTGCGTGATCGCCGGCCCCAGCGGCAAGCGCGAAGCCCCGGTCGAGGCGATCGTCACCGGTCCCGGCCGGACCTCGCTCGCCAAGGGCGAGTTCATCGTCGAGTTTCACATACCCAAACCGAAGCCGCACCAATCCGACGCTTATCTGCGCTTCATCCCGCGTACCGAGATGGACATCGCGGTCGTCGGCGTCGCGGTCAATGTCACCCTCGACAATAGCGGCGTGTGCACCGATGCGCGGGTCGTGCTCGGGGCGGTGGCGCCGACCCAGATCATCTGCGACGCGTCGGCCAAGGCGTTGATCGGGCACCGGCTCGACGAGCCGACATTGGCGGCGCTCGACGCCGCCGCGGGGCATTCCTGCAACCCAATCACCGACAAACGCGGCACGATCGAATACCGGATCAAGGTCGCCGGCGTCCTGGCACGCCGCGCGGCCGCAATCGCCTTTGAACGCGCTGGAGCACGCTAATGGCCAAACACCACGTATCAACCGTCATCAACGGCGAGCCTGTCGAATTTCTGTGCGAGCCGCAGCAGACCCTGCTCGACGTATTGCGCGACGAGCTCAATCTGACCGGCAGCAAGGAAGGCTGCAGCTCGGGCGATTGCGGCGCCTGCACCGTCATCGTCGACGGGCGGATCGCCTGTTCGTGCCTGATGCTCGGCGCCGAGGCCGAGGGCCGCAAGATCACGACCGTCGAGGGCATCGCCCAGGGCGATCACCTGCACCCGGTGCAGCAGAAATTCCTCGAACATGCCGCGCTGCAGTGCGGTTTTTGCACCCCCGGCTTCATCGTCGCGGCCAAGGCATTGCTCGACGAGAATCTGAACCCGACCGAGGAAGAGACGCGCTATTGGCTCGCCGGCAACCTTTGCCGCTGCACCGGCTATGACAAGATCATCCGCGCGGTGCTGGACGCCGCCGCGGTCATGCGACAGGAGGCCGCGCGATGAGTTTCCTCGATAAAGAAACCCTCAAGGTCGTCGGCACCCGCCCGATCCGTCCCGACGGCGTCGACAAGGTCACCGGGCGGGCCAATTTCGGCGCCGACATGGTGATGCCGGGGATGCTGTGGGGCAAGATCAAGCGCAGCCCGCATGCCCATGCCCGCATCCTGTCGATCAACACCGACAAGGCGATGGCGCTTGCCGGGGGTCAAGGCGGTGACCACCCGCGCCGATTTCCCGTACCTCCCGCCGGATAAGCGCGTTCTCGGCGCTGCGCCGGCCAATCTGTGGGACCTGTCACGCAACTGCATGGCGATCGGCAAGGCGCTCTACGAGGGGCATGCGGTGGCCGCGGTCGCCGCCGTTTCGCCGGCGATCGCCGATCAGGCGCTCGATCTGATCGAGGTCGAATACGAGGTATTGCCGCACGTCATGGATGTCGAGGCGGCGATGGCGCCGGACGCGCCGCTGCTGCATGACGACATCTTTACCGCGGGCGTCGACCCCAAGCCGACCAAGCCGTCGAACGTCTCGAAGGTGGTGCGCTTCGCCAAGGGCGATGTCGAGGCCGGGTTCCGCGAAGCCGAAATCGTCATCGAGCGGCGCTATACGACCAAGCCGGTGCACCAGGGCTATATCGAGCCGCATGCCTGCGTCGTCTCGGTCGCGCCGGACGGTCAAACCACGATCTGGAGCTCGAGCCAGGGCCAGTTCATGGTGCGCGGCTACACCTCGCGCATCGTCGGCGCCGACATCGCCAATATCCGCGCGATCCCGGCCGAGATCGGCGGCGGCTTCGGCGGCAAGACGATCGTCTATCTCGAGCCGGTCGCCTACATGCTGTCGAAGAAATCGGGCCGGCCGGTCAAGATCGTGATGAGCCGCGAAGAGGTGTTCCGGGCAACCGGACCGACCTCGGGCGCCGTCGTCGAAGTCAAGCTCGGCGCCAAGAAGGACGGCCATATCACCGCCGCGAAGACCGTGCTCAAATACCAGTCGGGCGCATTCCAGGGCTCGCCGGTCCAGCAGGGCTGCATCTGCGGGCTAGCGGTCTACGACCTGCCGAACGCCGAGACGATCGGCTACGACGTTCTGTGCAACCGCCCCAAAGTTGCCGCCTACCGCGCACCCGGCGCGCCGATCGGCTCGTTCGCGGTCGAAAGCTGCATGGACGAGCTGGCGCGCGAGCTCAAGATCGACCCGCTGCGGCTGCGCGAGATCAACGGGGCCAAGGACGGCACCAAGGCGACGCACGGACCGACCTGGGTCAATATCGGCTATCAGCAGACGCTCGAAGCCGCCAAGGCGCACGAGCATCTCAAGACTCGGCTCGGCCCCAACCAAGGCCGCGGCATCGCCTCGGGCTACTGGCACAATGCCGGCGGCGAATCGAGCGCGGCCTGCCACGTCAACGAGGACGGCACCGTCACGGTGACCGAGGGGCACCCCGATATCGGCGGCTCGCGCGCCTCGATGGCGATGATGGTTGCCGAAGTGCTGGGCGTTCCGTTCGAGAGCGTCCGCCCGGTCGTCGGCGACACGACGGCGATCGGCTTCAGCGCTTCGACCGGCGGCAGCCGCGTCACCTTTGCCGGCGGCATGGCGGTGACGCAATGCGACGCAGAAGGTCGTCGAGGAGCTCAAGAAACGCGCCGCGGTGACGTGGGATATCAGCCCCGAGGCGGTCGAGTGGAAGGACGGCAAGGCGTTCCCGGCCGGCGCCAACGCCGGCAGCTTCGAACCGCTGCCCTTGGCGGAGCTCGCGGCGAAATCGGCGCGCACCGGCGGGCCGATCAGCGCCGAGGTGCAGATCAACGCGCAAGGCCAGGGGCCCGGCTTCACGACCCATATCTGTGATGTCGAGGTCGACAAGGAGACCGGCCACGTCAAGATCCTGCGCTACACCGCGATCCAGGATGTCGGCCGGGCGATCCACCCCTCCTATGTCGAGGGGCAGATGCAGGGCGGCGTGGCGCAGGGCGTCGGCTGGGCGCTCAGCGAGGAGTACATCTACGACAAGGACGGAAGGCTGGAGAACCCCGGCTTCCTCGATTACCGCTGTCCGGTTGCCTCGGACATGCCGATGATCGACACCGTCCTGATCGAGGTGCCGAACCCGCGCCATCCGTTCGGCGCGCGCGGCGTCGGTGAGGTGCCGATCGTGCCGCCGATGGCCGCGGTCGCCAATGCGATCGCCGACGCGACCGGGATCCGGCTGCGCGACCTGCCGATGTCGCCACCGCGGCTGCTGGCGGCGCTCGACGCGTCGGAGCCGATGCGCGCGGCGGCTGAGTAGTTAACTGCTCCTCAGCCCCAACCCTCTCCCCGCTCGCGGGGAGAGGGCGATCCCCGCATGCGTCAGCGGGAGGGGGTGAGGGCGCATCAGAGGTGAGGCTTCATGACGTTCATCGCCAAGGAATTTCAGAAGGTCGTCGGCACTCGCCCGGTTCGCCCGGACGGGGTCGACAAAGTCACCGGCCGGGCCAATTTCGGCGCCGACATGGTCATGCCGGGCATGCTGTGGGGCAAGGTCAAGCGCAGCCCGCACGCGCACGCCCGCATCCTGTCGATCAACACCGAAAAGGCAAAGGCATTGCCCGGGGTCAAGGCGGTGATCACCTGGGAGGATTTCCCGCCGATCCCGTCAGAGGAGGCGTTCGTCGGCGAGGGGCCGATGAATTTCCGCGACCTGTCGCAAAACTGCATGGCGCGCGAGCGGGCGCTCTATGACGGGCACGCCGTGGCGGCGGTTGCCGCGGTCTCTCCGGCAATCGCCGAGCAGGCCTGCGAGCTGATCGAGGTCGCCTATCACGTGCTGCCGCATGTGATCGACGTCGAAGAGGCGATGAAGCCCGACGCGCCGCTGCTGCATGACGATCTGTTCACCCAGGGCGTCGACCCCAAGCCCACCCATCCCTCCAACATCGCCAAGCGGGTGGCCTTCGCCAAGGGCGACATCGACGCCGGCTTCCGCGAGGCCGATGTCATCATCGAGCGGCGCTACACGACCAAGCCGGTACATCAGGCCTATATCGAGCCGCATGCCTGCGTCGTCTCGGTTGCGGCCGACGGGCAATGCACGATCTGGAGCTCGAGCCAGGGCCAGTTCATGGTCCGCGCTTACTGCGCCAAATTGCTCGGCATCGACATCTCGCAGATCCGCGCGATCCCGGCCGAGATCGGCGGCGGCTTTGGCGGCAAGACCCTCGTCTATCTCGAGCCGCTGGCCCTGGCGATGGCCAAAAAGTCGGGCCGGCCGGTCAAGATGGTGATGAGCCGCGAGGAGGTCTTCCGCGGCACCGGGCCGACTTCGGGCGGCGTCATCGAGGTCAAGATCGGCGCCAAGAAGGATGGGCGGATCGTCGCCGCCGACCTCGTGCTCAAATACCAGGCCGGCGCCTTCCCGGGATCGCCGGTAGGGCCGGGCTGCATGTGCGGCTTTGCGATGTACGACATCCCCAACGTCAACATCGTCGGCTACGATGTCGTCTCGAACCGGCCGAAGGTGGCGGCCTATCGCGCGCCGGGAGCGCCGATTTCGTCCTATGGCGTCGAAAGCTGCCTCGACGAACTGGCCGGCCAGCTCGGCATCGACCCGCTATTGCTGCGCGAGAAGAATGCCGCCAAGGACGGCACCAAGGCGGCGCACGGACCGACCTACGTCAATATCGGCTATGCCGAGACCGTCGACGCGGCCAAGAACCACCCGCATCTGAAGGAGAAGCTCGGCCCCAACCAAGGCCGCGGCGTTGCCTCCGGCTTCTGGTTCAACATCGGCGGCGAGTCGAGCGCAGCCTGCCATATCAACGAGGATGGCACCGCGGTCGTCGCCGTCGGCACCCCGGATATCGGCGGATCGCGCGCCTCGATGGCGATGATGGCGGCCGAGATCCTCGGCATCCCGGTCGAGCGCGTCCGTCCGATCGTCGCCGACACCAGCTCGATCGGTTTTTCGTTCCTGACCGGCGGCAGCCGCGTCACTTTCGCGACCGGCATGGCCACGACGCAAGCCGCCGAGAAGGTCGTCGAGGAGTTGAAGAAACGCGCCGCGATGATCTGGGACATCAGCCCCGACGCGGTCGAATGGCGGGACGGCAAGGCGTTCCCGGCCGGACGAAAACGCCGGCAGCTTCGAGCCGCTGTCTCTGGCCGATATCGCCGCCAAATCGGGCCGCACCGGCGGGCCGATTACCGCCGAGGTGTCGGTCAACGCGCAAGGGGCGGGCCCCGGCTTTGCGACGCATATTTGCGATGTCGAGGTCGATCCGGAGACCGGCCACGTCAAGATCCTGCGCTATACCGCAGTTCAGGATGTCGGGCGGGCGATCCATCCCTCCTATGTCGAGGGGCAGATCCAGGGCGGCGTGACCCAGGGCGTCGGCTGGGCGTTGAACGAGGAGTACATCTACGACAAGGACGGGCGGCTCGAAAATCCGGGCTTCCTCGACTACCGCTGTCCGGTGGCGCTCCGACATGCCGATGATCGAGGCGGTGATCGTCGAGGTGCCCAACCCGCGGCATCCGTTCGGCGCGCGCGGCGTCGGCGAGGTGCCGATCGTGCCGCCGATGGCCGCGGTCGCCAACGCGATCGCCGCCGCGACCGGGGTGCGCCTGCGCGATCTGCCGATGTCGCCGCCGCGGCTGCGCGCCGCGCTCGACGCGCAGCAGCCGGCGCTCAAAGCCGCGGAGTAGGCCAGCGCGACAAAGGCATTGACGATGCCGCACGTCGTGATTTCAGGCTCGGCCGCCCGCCGGTTTACCGGCGGGCTCTCCGAGTTCGACGTGGAGGCAAACAACTTCCGGCGGCTGGTGCTCGAACTCGATCGCCGTTTCCCCGGCCTCGGCCGTCAGGTCGAGGAGGGGATGGCGGTGGCGATCAACGGCGAGATCTTTCAGGACGCCTATTTGGCGCCGCTCGAGCCGGACAGCGAAATCTACCTGATTCCCAAGATCGGCGGCGGCTGAGCGGCCGATACAGCCTCGTCGGAGGCGGCTCTCGACGACGCCGGTCGCGCGGTGTTGAGCCGCCGCAACAGGCCGAGACAAACCAGGGCCGTCCCCAGAAGGGCGAACGAGGCCGGCTCGGAGATCGGGCTCGGATCGAGGCTGGTCAATGCGAATTGCGGGTAGCCGCCAGGATCGCTGTCGCTCCGATCCTCGGTATACGGAATGTCCGGAAGGTCGTTGGCGAGATTGAGATCGATGCCTCCGGCTGCAAACGAGACGCCGGGGAACGTGAAGTAGGTCCCCTCGGGCGAAAAGAGGTTGTCGTTTCCGGCATATCCGTTCACCGGGACAAGGGCGGTGATCGGATCGCCGTCCCAGGTGCCGCTCGCTGCAGCAACGTTGAAGTAGCCGCCGCCGGCCGGATTGCCCAAGGTAAGGATCACGTCCGCGGCGTCGCCATTCGACGCGGTGTAGGTGACCTCGTATTCCGCCGGGCCTGCGACTGACGCGACCGGCGCCGAGATGGCGCAAAACGCGGCGAGCACCGCGGCAACCTCGCCGAGCCGCCTGGTTAGATAAGAAGCCATTGCCACCTGCCTTACCGACGCAACTCCAATTGAGCTGCCAAGGTTGGCGGCATGCGGTTAAATTACCTTTAAAGGGCGGGACAATTTTAAGGGCAGGACGATTTCGCGACCGCCCGCTCAAATTTGGCGGCGTCGCATTCGACCCCGAGGCAAACTCGACCATTGCGAATTAACCGGCGGCGAGCGCGCGGAATTCCTCGGGGGTCAGGCGCAGCGCGGCGGCGGCGAGATTCTCGTCGAAATGGGCGATCGACGAGGTGCCGGGGATCGGCAATATCACGGGCGAGCGATGCAGCAGCCACGACAGCGCGACCTGAGCCGGGGTCGCGTGATGCTGTGCGGCAATCCGGGCCAATGCCGAGCCGGGAGCGGCGAGCCGGCCGGCGGCCAGCGGATACCACGGGATGAAGGCGATGCCCGCCGCGGCGCATTGATCGACAAGCCGGTCATCCGACCGGTCGCGCAGATTGTAGTGATTCTGCACCGAGACGATCGCCGTCAGCCGTTGCGCGCGGGCCAATTCGGCCGCCGACACGTTCGACAGCCCGATGTGGCCGATCTTGCCCTCGGCTTGTAGATCGACGAGGGCCCCGACGGATTCCTCGATCGGCACCCGGCGATCGACCGCATGCAGCTGATAGAGCTCGATGCGATCGAGCCGCAGCCGGCGCAGGCTGTCGGCGCAGGCCTGTCGCAAATGCTCCGGGCGGCAATCGGTCGTCCACCGGTCGGGACCGGGTCGCAAGAGCCCGCCCTTGGTCGCGATCACCAGCCCCGCCGGATACGGGTAGAGCGCCTTGGCGATCAGGCTCTCGCTGACACCGGGTCCATAGGAATCCGCGGTGTCGATAAAGTTCACGCCCTGGTCGACGACCCGGCGCAGCAAAGCGACCGCCTGAGCCTCGTCGCGCGGCGGTCCCCACACCCCCGGTCCGGTAACCCGCATCGCCCCAAAGCCGAGACGGCCGACGGTCGGCCCGCCGCCCAGTGTCAGGGTCATCGACAGTCCGGTGGGGACATTTGCGGCCGGCATGATCGCCCTCCTGCCGGCTGCCGCTATTCCACCGTGTTGCTGGTCAGCAGATCGGCTTTTTGGTTCAACGCCGCGATCAAGCCGTCAAAGCCCTTGCGTTGCAGGATCGATTGGAATTCCGAGCGCTGCGTCGCCAGTTGGCTGATCGTGCCGTCGAGGTAGACATCGGAGATCTGCCACAGACCGCCGTTTTGGCGCATCAAGTAGTCGATGGTCACCGGATCGCTGCCGGATTCGACGATCTCGGTCTTGACGATGACGTCGCCGCCATAGGGCTGGTCGCCGGTGACCTCGAGCCGCTGGCCGGAGTAGCTGTCGAACCGATAAGCATAGGTCGCCGAGACATATCGCCCGAACGCGACGATCAGCTGCTGCTGCTCGGTCGGGGTCAACGTCGCCCAGGACGGGCCGACCGCGAGCCGCGCCATGAACGGCACATCGAATACCCCGGTAACGACCGGAGCCAGTGCCGCATAGCGCCCGCTCTGCCCGAGGGTCCGGCCGTTTTTCATCGTCGAGAGCAAGACATCGTAGAAGTTGCGCACGCTGTCCTGCGGGTTGGCAGGAAGGGCGTCGGCGCTGCTAACGAAAATGCCGCCGATCAGCGCGAGGAACAGTGCGACGGCCTTACTGGTCCGGGCTCGCCCGGTCGGGATGGTCATTCCTTTGATCTCCTGGCTCATCTCTTGCCGCCGGCCGTCATTTTTCCGAAGCAGGTAGGGTGCGGCGCCTCCTCCGACAACCTCCCCATATGTGACGCGTCGGTCTGGTCAAATTTGCCTCGTACTAAGACGCTGAATTGACGCCAATCATATCTGACCATTGTCCCGAAGGATCAATCCAACGGCGACGGGAACTGAAACCGCGCCGCAGCACCGGTGGTCGAGGCCGGGTGCGGACCTTAGTATCGCGAATCGGCGCCGGTAATGGGGTGAGCTGTTCCGACCTCCTTGTTCGGGAGAAAGGAGTTGCGGGTCAAAGAACGGAGGTTTTCGTCGAAGCTGCGCTGGCGGCTTGCCTAAGGGCGGCCATTTCTATTCACAGGCCTAGCGAGACGGTCGTCGGCGTTGCAGCGTTGTTTCAGCTTCAGCATTGTCGGCGCGAAGGTGCCGCTTTAGGGGATGTGTGAATGGCGAATTTGCGGATCGAGGATTACGCGCTGATCGGCGATTGCGCGACGGCGGCGTTGGTCGGGCGCAACGGTTCTATCGACTGGCTGTGCCTGCCGCGTTTCGACTCCCCCGCCTGCTTTGCCGCGCTGCTCGGCGAGCCCGAGCATGGCCGCTGGCTGATCGCGCCGACCGATCCGGACGCCACGGTCGAGCGCCGCTACCTCGACGGCTCGCTGGTGCTGGCGACGACGTTCGAGACGGCGCAGGGAGCGGTCGAGCTGATCGACTTTTTCCGGCCACGGCATGGGTCGCTGGATCTGGTGCGTCTGGTGCGCGGCCTGCGCGGGCGCGTCGCCATGTGCGTCGAATTCATCCTGCGTTTCGAATACGGCTCAGTGGTTCCTTGGGTAGAGCAGCTCCCCGAGGGCGGCATTTCGGCGATCGGCGGGCCGGAGCGGGTCGTGCTGCGCACGCCGGTGCCGTTGCGCGGCGAGGACCTCAAGACCGTCGGCGAGTTCGAGATCGGCGCCGGCGACACCGTCCCGTTCGTGTTGACCTATGGCCCGTCGCACCAGCCGGCGCCGCGGCCGGTCGACGCCGAGCGGGCCTTGCACAACGCCTTGTCGTTCTGGGCGCAGTGGTCCGAGCGATGCACTCCGGCTGGCCCGTGGACCGATATCGTCAAGCGCTCGCTCGTCGTGCTGAAAGGACTGACTTTCGCGCCCACCGGCGGCATCGTCGCGGCGGTGACGACCTCGTTGCCCGAGCAGATCGGCGGCCCGCGCAACTGGGATTACCGATATTGCTGGTTGCGCGACGCCACCTTCACCCTGTTGGCATTGATGAACGCCGGCTATTCCGACGAGGCGCGGGCATGGCGCGACTGGTTGTTTCGTGCAATCGCCGGCAGCCCGGACCAGATCCAGATTATGTACGGGCTTGGCGGCGAGCGAAGGCTGACCGAGTGGGAGGTGCCGTGGCTGCCGGGTTATCAAGGCTCGCAGCCGGTCCGCATCGGCAACGACGCCGCCCACCAAACCCAGCTCGACATCTATGGCGAGATCTTCGACGCTTTCTACCACACTTATCTGCAAGATCTGCCCCCGTCCGAACGCGCGCCCGCGATCGGCCAAGCCGTTTTGGAGCACCTCGAACGCATCTGGGATCAGCCGGACGAAGGGATCTGGGAGGTGCGCGGGCCGCCGCAGCATTTCACCCACTCTAAGGTGATGGCCTGGGTCGCCTTCGACCGGGCGATCAAGATTTCCGAGCGGCTCGGCGACGCGGGCCAGGCCCAGCCGTGGCGCGAGGTACGCGATCGGATCCACGCCGATGTCTGCGCGAAGGCGTTCGATCGCGAGCTCGGCAGCTTTGTCCAGGCTTATGGGTCAAAGGCGCTCGACGCGAGCCTGTTGCTGTTGCCGCTGGTCGGCTTTCTGCCGCCGACCGACCCGCGCATGATCGGCACGGTCAAGGCGATCGAACAGCGCCTGCTGGTCGACGGGTTCGTGCTGCGCTACGACACCGGCCAAGGCGTCGACGGGCTGCCGCCCGGCGAAGGGGCGTTTCTCGCCTGCAGCTTTTGGCTTGCTGACAATTACATCCTGCAAGGCCGTATCGACGAGGCGCGCGAGCTGTTCGAGCGCCTGTTGACGCTTTGTAACGACGTCGGGCTGTTGGCGGAGGAATACGACCCGCGGGCAAAACGCCAGCTCGGGAATTTCCCGCAGGCGTTTTCGCATGTCGCGCTGGTCAACACCGCCTTCAACCTGACCCGCAGCGAGGGCCCGGCCGCACAGCGCTCCGCCCGCGACGGCAAATCCGGCGGGCACGCTCTTCGGTCGCACGGTCCATCGGCATAAAATGCAGAATGCGCTGCTTTCGGGTCGGGCCGAGCCTGAGCCGATTGATCGGGTTCACCTGATCGATCCAGTTCCTGACGCGCACGCAACGATGTCCCTGAGGCTCCCACCGATCCAAAACTGCCGCTGGCTGCTGCTGCTCGCGGTACTCATCGGCTTGGCCGCGCTCAGCGGATGTGCGCCAATGCCGTTGGTCGGGTCGGCTGCGATAGCGCCGATCCCAGCGGGTGAGGCGCGCCTTTGGTTCTATCGGATCTATCTTCCGTCCGAAACGTTGAACATGACTCGCGTATCGGTGAACGGCGTTTACGCCGGCTATGCTCAATTGGGCGGGGCTTTTTATCGAGATGTTCAGCCTGGGATCTATCATATTACAGTTGAGAGTTACGGTCGGGATTTCAATCAATCGACTAATGTTGCCCTGGTTGCAGGACAGGAGGCATTCGTCGAGATCGAGTTGTTGCGCAGCTGGGCAACCATTTACGGAATAGGAATGGGGGCCGGAAGGGACACGTTTTATGCTCGGCTGATCTTCCCGTGGATCGCGCGCGCCGAAATCGCTCAAAGCATCTTCTATGGCGGCGGCTAGGCGATAGATATCCGCGTCGCCCTGCATAGTCGCACAAGTTGCGGCCGAAACCCGCTAGCCGGCACCTTCACGATCTACGCCCCGCCACGGCGCTCGGACCGACTTCCGGCGCATACAGGGCAATCATGTTTGTCTATCCCGGCGCCCATTAAATCGATCTATGCTGATCCGGTTCCTTGCTGTGGAGGCGATTGATGAGTGATGCGGCGACGGTGGCGGCGCTGAACCCGGAAACGGTTCTCGATGCGATGAAAAAGAACGGCGTTACCCACGTCGTGTACCTGCCGGACAGCGAGACCAACTGGCTCTACCTGCTGATGAAGGCCGATCCGGCAATTCGCCTTATCGGCGTCAACCGCGAAGGTCACGCCTCTTCGATCGCCGCCGGGCTGTGGCTGGGCGGGGCAAAACCGCTGATCCTCATTCAGAACACCGGGATGCTGGAGTTGGGGGATTCGATCCGCGGCTGGTTGATGAGCCTCAACGTGCCGATCGTGTTGATGGTCGGCTATCGCGGCTGGACCCGGCACGGCGTCACGCCGGACACGGTGGCTGTCTATACCGAGCGCTTCCTAATGGCATTCGGCATCAACTACTACCTGATCGAGAACGACGCCGACTTGCCGCGCATTGCCGTCGCCTTCGCAGAGGCGGAACGCACGCAGCGCCCGGTCGTGATCCTGGTCGGCGACGAATACCACGGCTTCAACCGGTAAGGGGCGACTTGCGATGATGCACACCGCCGAAATGATGAAGGTCTTCGCCCCCTACCGTGGCGACGCGATCCTCGTGCCGGGCCGCAGCGGCCGGTATTGGATCAATTTGAGCGACAACCACAGCCTCGACGTGGAGCTCGGCGACCCGTCGATGGGCGGCCATGCCGGTCTCGGTCTTGGCCTGGCGCTGGCACGGCCTGACAAGAAGGTCATGTTGTTCGATTCCGAGGGCGACATCCTGATGAGCCTCGGCATTCTGGCCACCGTCGCCGAGCAAGCCCCGCCGAACCTCTATCATTTCCTGATTGATAACGGCGTCTATGCGACGACCGGGGGCCAGCCGGTGCCGAACGCCGACAACATCGCCTACGACATGATCGCGCGCGGCTGCGGCTATCCGCGTGCCTTCGCCTTTACCGAGATCGGCGATTTCGAGCGCGAGCTCCCCGGAATAATGGCGCGGCCAGGTCCAGTTTTTGTCGCCTGCAAAGTTGTCCCGGAGATCGAGAACGAGCCGATCGGCCGCCGGCGCCGCTGGCAGACCCGCACCCGCGAGCAGGTGGTGACCGATTTGCGCGCGGAACTGGGCGCCGGCTGAACCGGCTGATGTAAGGCGAGAGCAGGATACACTACCGAAGTCGAGGCCTCGAGAACTGGCGATGCGGAACTGCGATCGGAGAAACCGATCATGGAGGCGATTTCGAAACTTGCGGGTGTGATCGCAGCGGCGACGATCCTGTCGTTTATCATCAGCGCACACGCCCAGAATACGACACTGACGCTTCCAAACGTTACCGTCACGGCGCCGGCTCCGGTGGCGTCGCCGCCCTATCTGCGCGAGCCGGGGAACGCCTTTGCGCGAAACCCTTACAACGGTCGAAATCGCGTCGAAGAGGATAAATTCCCCGAGGTCCCGTGTAACGCGACCCGGATAGCTGGTGCCACCGGAGGCAAGTGCCTGCAGGGATATCGGCTGATCCCGGCCTTGACACAAATGATCACCAACCCGAAGGGTGGCGATAATTGCGACTTGTCTCTCGACGTTGCGATCTACACCGCCGGCAATCTGTCGATCGAAGCAGATACGTTGATATCCGATCCGTACAAGCTTACGGCCATAGGGTTTCACGGGACGTATTGCTACGTCAGCGGTTATCCAGGATACGATCTGGAAGACTTTCACGACATGAATCAAGTAACGCGGCGCGGCACCAATTGGCGCAATTTGGCCGGCGATGGCGAAGACAAGTCGGTTGCATTCTCGGACGGGCAGCATCAATGCGTCGCGGTAAAAAGGGCGGGGCCGCCGTGGCAGGGCGGCTACATCTACATGATGCATGCGAGCATCTGCCGGACGGATCTGGCGGGCTTACAAGCCCAGGACATTGCATATGCGCTCGGATCGCTGCAGATTCGGCAATACGATCCCGTCGGCAATTTGCGCCATGCCGGACAGTAGCCGGATAGTAGAAGGCCACTCGATGCAGCAGGAAGCGGAATTCGATTTCATCATCGTCGGCGCCGGCTCGGCCGGGTGCGTGCTGGCCAACCGGCTCAGCGCGGATGGGCGGACGCGTGTGCTGCTGCTCGAGGCCGGCGGCAAGGACCGCAACCCGTGGATCCACATCCCGGCCGGCTTCTACCGCAACATCTACCACCCCAAGATCACCTGGCAATTCGAGACCGAGCCGCTCGCCGAACTGGGCGGGCGACGCATGATCTGGCCGCGCGGCAAGGTGCTCGGCGGCTCTAGCTCGATCAACGGGTTGATCTATATTCGCGGGCAAAAGCAGGATTTCGATCTGTGGCGCCAGCTCGGCAATACCGGCTGGTCGTATGACGACGTGCTGCCTTATTTCCGCCGGTCCGAAAATCAGGAGCGCGGCGCCGACGCGCATCACGGCGCCGGCGGCCCGCTCGATGTCTCCGATCTGCGCACGCAGCACGAATTGCACGATGCCTTTATCGCCGCCGCCGAGCAGGCGGGCTATAAGCGCAACGCCGATTTCAACGGCGCCGAGCAGGATGGCGTCGGACCATTGCAGGTGACGGTGCGCAACATGCGCCGGTGCAGCGCCGCGGTCGCCTATCTGCATCCGGCGCTAAAGCGGCCCAATCTGCGCGTCGTGATCCGTGCATTGGCGCAGCGGGTGCTGTTCGAGGGCCGGCGCGCGATCGGTCTCGAATTTGCGCAGGACGGGGTCGTGCGCCGCGTCCTCGCCCGCCGCGAGGTCTTGCTGGCCGGCGGCTCGATCAATTCGCCGCAACTGTTGCAGCTCTCCGGGGTCGGACCGGGCGAATTGCTGCGCGCACACGACATCCCGGTCGTGCACGATTTGCCGGGGGTCGGGGAAAATCTGCAGGATCACGTCAACACCCGCATCGTCTATCGGGTGCGCAACGCCAACACGCTGAACGAGATTTCGCACAGCTGGCTGCGCCAAGCCCGCGCCGGGCTCGAATATGCCTTGATCCGGCGTGGCGCTCTGATGACCGGAGCGGCGCCGATCGGCCTCTTCGTGCGCACCCGTCCCGGGCTCGACTCGCCCGACGTGCAGTATCAGTTTCTTGCCGGCAGCTTTGTCCGGCCGGGCGGGGAGATGCACGATTTCCCCGGCTGCCAGGCGACCTGCATCCCGTGCCGGCCGGAAAGCCGCGGCTGTTTGCGTATTCGCTCGCCTTTTCCGGCGATGCCGCCGGCGATCCAGCCCAATTATCTGTCGACCCAAGCCGACAAGGACGTCCTGATCGCCGGATTGCGGATCGCCCGCAAGGTGTTTCAGAGCCCGGCGATGGCGGCGCACGTCACCGGCGAGGTAATGCCGGGGCCGGCGACCGAGAGCGACGAGGACTGGCTCGACCACATCCGCAAGAATGCCGGCACGACTTTTCATCCGACCTCGACCTGCATGATGGGCGGGCCCGAGCACGCTGTCGTCGACGCCGAATTGCGGGTTCACGGCACCGAGGGGTTGCGGGTGATCGACGCCTCGATCATGCCGACCGTGGTGTCCGGCAACACCAACGCGGCGACGATCATGATCGCCGAAAAAGGCGCCGACATGATCCTCGCCGCAGCGCGTTCAGCGAGCGACGCCGCCGCGATCGCGGCCTAGAGAGGGCGGCCCGAGAAGAGCGGCCAGCCGTTGTGGCGCATAATGCCCTTCTGGAAAATCAGAATGGAAAATCGGAGAACGGGCCTTCTGCAAAGTCGCGGTAATTTGGCCTTTCCGTGCTCTGCGAGGTACCTGATGCCCGCTCCGATCACGCTAGACGATATCGATAATAGGTTGATCGCCATCGAGGCGAATTTGGATCTCACGCAAGTCGAGTTGTCCATCGACAATCTAGGAGAGAAGATTGACTCACTTCATCGAGAGCTTAAAACAATACGTCAGATACTATTTATCGGGTTCGTTCTAGGCTATCCTCTCCTGCTTGCGCAGATTTTCCACTCTATCCACCTGTGAGAGCAGTGTATGGAAAGACTTCGTGATGGTTTGCCTCGGTGCTTACTGCGCGTTAAATTGCGGCGATCATATTCTGTATAATGTCTTCCTTACGATCGCCCGTAACCAAATTCCATCCAGCGAAGACATCCCAAAGAAACTGGGCCAAGGGCTTTGTTTCGTCGTACCCGAGGGTCACGTGGTTCATAGAGTAAATCATTGCGGATAGCTGCTTTAGGAACTCGAATGGCTCATCGTTTGGAATATCGGTATTATTAAACACAAAGATAAGCTCCTCGCGAAAAATTGCCATCCGGCTGAGTAATACTCTCAGGTAGTATTCGTTAAGATTGTTTTGGAAATCGTGCCACCTGTTGCGGTCCGCAGTTACCCACTCTGAAAAATACTCCTTGAACTCATTCTGATCCATTAGTGCCTTGGGCATGTCCGCCGAATAGCTCTCATCTGTAACCAGTAGCGTGATCTCGATGCAGTCTTCCCGGAAAGCATAGTAGTGCCTTTCAAGACTGCGCTTCAGGCGCTGTCGTCGCTCGTAATCCGGCAGGCGGACAACGAGAGCATAAAAAAACAAGGTAATTAAAGAGCCAACCGAGAGATCGTAAATTGTTTTATGAAATACGTGTGGAAAGTGCTGGCAAAATCCGATGTACGTGCAGACGAATTTCCTTGCAAATGGGTCCTCATTTGCGAGGAAAAGCACGGCAGCGCTTAAGGCGGCGATGGCGGCGAGTGTTATATCCAAAAAGCGCTTCGATCCCGATCTCCTGTTGGGCGCGCAGGTTGAAGGTCTGGTCATTAGACTAGTCTAGCCCGCTCTGCTGGCACGTGGGCGGGTTGGGCTGAGCCGCGCCGGCAATGCCAATGCCAATGCGAGGCTGACCACGGCGACCAGCCCGGCGACGATATAGACGTTGTGCAGGCCGGCGCCGATCGCGTCGCTCAACCGGGCGATTTCGGCAGCCCCGAGGCTCTCCCGCGCTGCCGGCTGCAACAGCCGGTTGACCGCGTCGCCGGCGTGCGGGATGCGGCGGCCGACCCCGAAATTCAGGATCGCGCCGAATACGGCCGCGCCGACCGAGTTGCCGACGATGCGCATGAACATGATCGACGAGGTGGCCGCGCCACGCCCGCCATAGCCGACACTCGCCTGGGTCGAGACCAGAAAGGATGTATTGCAGAACCCCATGCCGGTGCCGATCAGCAACGATCCGGTAACGGCCCACAGCAGGCTGCTCGCGGGACCGAGGGTGGCGAGCACCAAGGCGCCGGCGATCAGACAGACGCCGCCGATCACCGCGGCCTGCCGGTACGAGGTGCGGATCATCAACCGCCCGGCGGCGAGGCTGGCAAAGGTCCAGCTGACCGACGCGGCGCCGAGCGCCATCCCGGCCGCGGTCGGGCTGCGGCCCATCGCCCCCTGCACGTAAAGCGGCAGAAAGCCGTTGATCGACATCATCACCACGCCGGCGGTAAACCCGCTGAAGCTGCCGATGGCGATGACCCGGTCGCGCCACAGCCGCAGCGGCAGGATCGGCTCTGCTACCCCCCGTTCGTGCACCGCCAGCACCGTCAGCGCGCCGAGGCCGGCCGCCAGCGAGCGCCGCGACCGTCGGCATCCCGGCCGAATTCCCGGCCTCCACCAGCGCCAGCATCAGCGCGCCGACGCCCAGCATCATCAAGGCCGAGCCGAGATAGTCGATGCGGTGGCGGCGCGGGGTTTGCCGTTCGTGCAGGAACAGACCGAACATGGCAAAGGTCACCGCCCCGATCGGCAGGTTGATCCAGAACACCAGCGACCAGCTCACGTGCTGGACCAGAAACGCGCCGAGCATCGGGCCGATGATCGCCGCCACGCCGAACACGCCCGAGATGTAGCCCTGGATCCGGGCGCGTTCGATCGGCCGATAGATGTCGCCGATGATGGTCGTCGCGATCGGCTGGATGGCCCCGGCGCCGGCCCCTTGCAAGGCCCGGAACAGGATCAGCGGCACCATCGCCCAGGCCAGGCCGCACAAGGTCGAGGCCACCATGAACAAGCCGGCGCCGGCAAAAAACACGCGCTTTCTGCCGTAGAGATCGGCAAGGCGCCCATAAATCGGAATGGTCACCGCCTGGGTTAAGAGATAGGCGGCAAACGCCCAGCTGAACAGGCGAAACCCGCCAAGCGCGGCGACGATGGTCGGCATCGCGGTGGCGACGATGGTGCTCTCCATCGCCGCCATGAAGGTGGCCATCATGACCGCCATCAGCACCAGCCGCCGAGCGCCCCGCGCCTCGCTCGTGAGCTCGTCCCAGACGTGCTCCCCGGTCGCTGATTGCTCGGTCAAATCGTCCCCATCCGCCAAAACCATCGCGCGCCGCACTCTCTAACGGAGCCCTCGCTTTGTATAACAACAAGGCAGCTCGCAGGTCAGCAATGCATAAAATTTGAGCAGGCTCGATTCGCGCGTCTCGGCTGTCAGTCCGCCGCCATCGCCGCTCGACCTTCCCGCAGAACGCGAGTTCGGGTAGCATGATTAACCAAACCGGGAGTAAAATAATCGCGCAAAGAAGGCGCGCTCCGGCGAGCGATTTCGCAAAAAGTGGGTTGCGTGTGAAGCCGGTCACATCCGCTTGTGGCGGTTAAGCGGGGATATTGGTCTTCAGGCGGGAAAGTCGTAAGCTGCGGCAGCGCCGCCCATCGCATGAGAGGGTCAGATCTCGAATACCACGGGAGAGCGAGATGCACGTCATTGATGATTGGCTGTCTCACACTGAATTGTTGCCCAATATTGATGATTTGCTGCGTTACGTATGTCATTATTTCTGCTCAGCTGCGTCGTTCCGATTGGGATATTTGTCGGACGGAACAATATCCGCGCCTCCCGGCGCGAGATCGTTCGCGATCTGGAAAAATTGTTCAGCTTTGCCCGCCTGCCCAACGGCGAACCGCTCATTATTCCGTCATTCGAGCTTGTAAAATATAAATACGATCCTAAATCCGATCCCGATCGAAGAATGAAGGACAACCCTTACAGCTTTTATTATTACCTTCTGCCGGTATCGATTTACGTGGTCTTGGTCATGCTGTGTTTTCACATGGCGTTCACGCCTCCCATATACGATTCCGCCCCAGCCTCCTCTGCCTTCCCCCTTCAGTTCGCCGCTCACCGCTGGAAGGCATGCTCCCTGGCGTTCTGACCTATTCGTTTCTGGGCGCTTATATCTGGACAATTCAGTATTTGATTCGGCGGATTTCCAATTTCGACCTGGCGCCGATTTCGTTCTTTCAATCGGTCGGCCACATTTTACTCGCGGAATTCACGATGGCGGCAATCTGGCAGAGCGCGCAAAGCAGCTTTTTGGCGAACTGCCAGATCAGCACCTGCTGATCGGACTGGCATTTTTGGTGGGTTTCTATCCTACTCTGTGCATTGACACTCTTGTCGCCAAGTTCCCGATGGCTGCGGCTAAAAAAGGTCAGCCCCGAAAGCCGACAGCTGCAAGAAGAACTTCCCCTTGATATGATTATGGGAATCGACGCCTTTATGAAATTGCGGTTATCCGAGTTTGAAATCGAGGACGTTCAGAATCTGGCGACGATCAATCCAATACAGATCTTTGTCGAAACCCCATACGGACTGTACGAGGTTATCGATTGGGTGGCGCAGGCGCAATTGATCTTGGCAGTCGGATCGGCGCGGACGCTTCGTCTGCGCAAACTCAACATCCGTACGATCTTCGACCTGGAAAAGGCGCTCGACAGCCCGTCGCTAAGCCGGCGGCTGTTTAACGCATTGCTTGACGATCCGGCCTCTGCCGACCCGGCTCTGCCGCCCGCGACTGGGGCAGACGTGAAACCGCACCGGCCCTTGCGGCCGGGGAGCAGCGAATTCGTGCTGGACCAGGCGGTAGAAATCGACGCGCTGATCTCGATCATCCGCGACGATCTGCATGTGCAACGTCTGCGGCAGATCTGGGACGTGATCGGCGATCAGCTGAAGGAGCGGCCTGTCCCGACCGCGCAGGCTACCGGCAGCGGTCCCAGACCGCTTGCCGAAGCGGCGGAATAGCGCTGCTCCCTTCGCTGAGCTCTGTCAGCGAGGGCGATCCCGGCCCTCTTCAGTCGCGATGTTGCATTTGCCGGCCCACTGCGCCAGCCTCGCCGCAGCCCGAGACGCCGCAGGAGACGCCGATGACGACCCGCCCGCCCGCCGAGATCGGCATGCCGCTCGACGAGGTCGACACCCCCGCTCTGATCATCGATCTCGACGCGTTCGAGCGCAATCTCGCGCGGCTGCCGCAGCGGATCGCGGGCAGCGCGGTGCGGCTGCGCCCGCACGCCAAGACCCACAAATGCCCGGTCATCGCGCTGCGGCAGATGGCGCTGGGCGCGGTCGGCGTGTGCGTCCAAAAGGTCGGCGAGGCCGAGGCGATGGTTTACGGCGGCGTCCAGGACGTGCTGGTGACCAACGAGATCGTCGGCCGCCAGAAGTTGCGGCGGCTGATGGCGCTCGCTCCGATCGCCCGGATCGGGGTGTGCGCCGACGATGGTGGCCAGGTGGACGCGCTCGAAGCGGCGGCGGCCGAGGCCGGGGTGACGATGCCGGTCTATGTCGAGGTCAATATGGGAGGCAACCGCTGCGGGGTCGAACCCGGCGGGCCGGCGCTCGACCTCGCCAATTATGATCGCCGACCAGCCTCATCTAGCCTTCGCCGGCCTCCAGGCCTATCACGGCTCGGCGCAGCATCTGCGTGGCTGGGACGAGCGGCGCCAAGCGATCGCCCAGGCGGCCGATAAGGCCGGCAGCACCCGCGACCTGCTTGACGAAGAACGGAATCCCGTGCCCGGTCGTAACCGGCGCCGGCACCGGCAGCTTCGAGTTCGAGACCGGAAGCGGCGTTTATACCGAATTGCAATGCGGCTCGTACATCTTCATGGACGCCGATTACGGCCGCAATCTCGACCATGACGGCGCGCCGACCAAGGCCTTCGAGCCGAGCCTCTTCGTCTGGGCGACGGTGATGAGCCGCCCGGCCGAGGAGCGCGCGATCGTCGACGCCGGGCTCAAGGCGTTGGCTTTCGATTCAGGCCCGCCGCTGGTCTGGGACGAGCCCGCCGCGACCTACGAGCGCGCCTCCGATGAGCACGGCCGGCTCGCGGTCACCGCCGCGACCAACCGCCTCCATATCGGCGACAAGATCCGCCTCGTCCCCGGCCATTGCGACCCGACGGTCAACCTCTACGACTGGTATGTCGGGATCCGCAACAACCGCGTCGAAGCGATCTGGCCGATCACCGCCCGCGGCGCAGTGTACTAAGCACGTCTCGTCGCAGCCGCTAATGGCTCAGTGCGCGGACCGCTCAGGGCGAGGAGACCGGTCGCCACCGCGGCAATAATCGCGAACAAGCAGGCGCTCAAAAAGATGTGCGTCGGCGCCAATTTCAGCGCCAGGAGATATCCGCCCAAGGCCGGTGCGGCGATGCCGCCGAGCCGGCCGATGCCGAGCGCCCAGCCGAGGCCGCTCGTACGCATCCGCGCCGGATAGAGTTTGCCGCAGGTCGCGTTGGCGCCGGTCTGGCTGCCGATGATTGTCATGCCGGAGAAGAAGATCACCCCCAGCAGCAGCGCATACGGCATCGCGACGAGGGCGATCAGCGCGATGAATACCGCTCCCGCCGCGTAATGGAAGGCAAGCGAGCGTTCGGGGCCGACCCGGTCGATCAACAGCCCGAGATAGAGGACGGCAAAGATCGCGCCGAAATCCCGAAGGCTCGAGGCGAACACCGCTTGGCTGGGCGGCATGCCGATCAGATTGAGGACGGTCGGCAGCCAATAGGCGAACAGGAACAAATTCAACAGGCTGCAGAAAAAGATGATCCACAGTAAGATGGTCTGCAGCGCATAGCCCTCGCCGAACAGCATCTTGATCGGATTACCGCGCGCCAGGTCGATCGTATGCGGCTGGACCTGTCCCGGGGCGATTTCGAGGCGCTGCAACAATTCCCGCTCGCGCGGCGCGAGGTTGGCTCTCGCCGCCAGGAACCGCGGCGATTCCGGCAGCCACAGCGCCATGACAAATACCAGCGCCAATGGGAAGCCGCCGCCGATCAGGAAAATGACCGGCCAGGCAAAACCCTGGTGCAACAGCAAGGCCACGACCTGGCCGCCGAGAAATCCGCCGATCGGCGCCCCGGTGAAGCTCGCCATGATCATCGTCGCCCGCAGCCGCCGCGGCGCATAGTCGGCGGTCAAGGTCGCCGCTCCCGGAAACGCGCCGCCGATGCCGAGCCCGGTGAAGAAGCGCAGGATGCTGAGGATGCCGAGCGAGCCGACAAAGGCGCTCAACAGCGAGGCGAAGCCCAAGATCGCCAGACTGGCCAGCAGCAATGGCCGGCGCCCGAAGCGGTCGCCGATTGGCCCCGCCGAAAGGGCGCCGATCATGATGCCGATGCTCGACCACAGGAACGCGACCGTGAATGACGGCGGCGGCAGATGCCAGCTATGGATCAGGGACGGCACCGCCCAGCCGATCGAATTGACGTCGTAGCCGTCGCACATCTGGATCAAGGTGCAGAGCGCCGCGACGCGGATCTGCAGGCTGCCGATCCGCTGGTTCTCGAGTGCAGTCTCCGTGGGGGATAAAATCGCTTCTACCATTTCGTCTTCCTTAGCCTCCGGCGGTTTCACTCGCACGTTCGAGAGCGTCGCACAAGCGTATGATAACGCCCATCTTGGGAGCAGTCGCGACCCGCACCGCGACCGCCGTGGTCGAGCCTGCGGACTCGGTCAGGCCCGGCTTGCGGAAGGCGGGGCGGGCCGGTTCGGCAGCTCTGCGGCTCGCCTGCCGCCAAAGGCAAGCAGCGCCGTCGCCAGCGCGGCGATGATCGCGAGGGCGACACCGCTCAAAAAGACGGACCGAGGCGGCATACCGCGCGCCAATAGGAAGCCGCCCAGGGGCGCTGCGGCGATGCCGCCCAGACGCCCGATGCCGAGGGCCCAGCCGATGCCGCTGGTCCGCATGCGCGCCGGATAGAGCGCCCCGCATGTCGCATTGGCTCCAGTCTGACTGCCGATAACGGTAACGCCGGAAAAGAAGACGACCGCCAGCAGGGCCAGATAGGGCATCGCGACCAGCGCGATCATCGCGGTGAACGCCGCGGCCGCGATATAATGCAGGGCCAGCGCGCGCTCAGGCCGGAAGCGGTCGATCAGGTAGCCGAGATAGAGCACGGCGACGATCCCGCCTAAGGCGTGCAGGCTGGTGGCGAACACCGCCGCCGATGGCGTCATACCGGTGAGATGCAGGATCTCCGGCATCCAAAAGATGTACAGGTACAAGGTCAGGAGGCTGCAAAAGAAAATAATCCACAGCAGGATGGTCTGCAGCGCGTAGCCCTCGCCGAACAACATCCCGACCGGATTGCCGTGGGCGAGATCGATCGCGTGCGGCTCGACCTGCCCTGGTGCGATGCCGAGCCGCGCCAGCAGCGCCCGATGGCGCGGTGCGAGATTCATGCTTGCCGCGAGAAAACGCGGTGATTCCGGCAGCCACAATGCCATGACCAGCAGTAGCACCAGCGGAAACACGCCGCCGATGACGAAGATAATCGGCCAGGCAAAACCCTGGTGCAGCAGCAAGGCCACGACCTGACCGCCGAGAAAGCCGCCGAGCGGCGCTCCCGTAAAAGTCACCATGATCATCGTCGCGCGCAGCCGCTGCGGCGAATAATCGGCGGTCAGCGCGGTCGTGCCCGCAAACCCGCCGGCGATCCCGAGCCCGGTGAAAAAGCGCAGGCCCGCCAGGACACCAAGCGAAGGGGCGAAGGCGCTCGCCAAGGATGCCAGGCCGAAGATCGCGATGCTGATCAGCAACAAGGGCTTGCGTCCGAATCGGTCGCCGATCGGCCCGGAACAGAGGGCACCCGCCATGACGCCGAGGTTCGACCACAAAAAGGCCAGCGCGAAAGCCGACGGCGCCACATGCCAGACATGGGTCAAGGACGGGACCGCCCAGCCGATCGAGCCGACATCGTAGCCGTCGCACATCTGGATCAAGGTGCAGATCGCCGCGACGCGGATCTGCAGGCCGCCGAGCGGCTGGTTTTCGAGAGTTCGACTCGATCGACGACAAAGATGCTTGCGCCATGCGACGCCCTCCCGCGTTCGGCCTTTTGCAGCCGTGTGGCATTTTTCGCCCACCCAGCACAAGGCTCTCGATCAGCCGCGCGGCATCGGGCCACTTCGAGTTCCGGCACTATTTTTTGGTGTTAACTATTGTGGGTGTAAAATGCGGCTACGTTAAAGAACTATTTTGGTTGATCGCGAGTAACGGCACGGTTAGCCTGTTGACGGATATCGGGCTCGCATTCGACGAAAGTTGCGACGCCCCATCCTTTGGGAATCAGCCGTAGTCAATTAGGGAGAGACGCATGTTTGGAGCGCTGAAATTGGGCGTCGCCGTCGGGTTGCTGGCGGCGATCGCGGCGCCGGCGCTGGCCGGCGGGCAAGGCTCGGGTTGCGGTTTGAGCCAGTCGGTCGTCAAAAAAATCCAAAAGCAGCTGCTGCCCGTCACTCAGCTGCCCGACCAAAATGGCGGTATCTTCAAGCCGAACCGGATGTGGTCGGCGGTGGTCGATCGCGATGGCCGGTTGTGCTCGATCATCAACACCGACGCAACCAACGGAGATGCCTGGCCCGGGAGTCGCGCGATCGCGATCGCCAAGGCCGAAACCGCAAACGATTTCAGCAACAGCGCGCTCGCCCTGTCGACGGCGAACCTCTACGCGCCGAGCCAGCCCGGCGGATCGCTCTTCGGGCTGAACAATTCGAACCCGTTCAACCCGGTCTTCAATGATGCGAGCGTTCCGGCAATCGGCGAGGTTCCGGGTGGCATCATCACCTTCGGCGGCGGCGTGGCGCTCTATTCCGGGGGCCAGGTTATCGGCGGGCTCGGGGTCAGCGGCGACAGTTCGTGCGCCGATCATGCGATTGCCTACCGCATGCGCGCCGCTTCCGGGTTCGGCAGCGTTCCGGCGGGTGTCGCTCCGGGCAACACCGACAACATCATCTACGCGCCGGCGGGGACGCCGCCGACCGGTTTCCAGCAGCCGCACTGCTTCCCCTCGGACATCACTCCCTAGCCGGGACTGACGCATAGCGGCTCGGTACCGCGGCCTGCGCGAGGCGCGCTCGGCGACCGCCAGCCTAAAAAGGGGGCGTCACGGCGGCGCTGGCCATCCGTGCGGGCGCGGCGGCCCAGGAGCGATCGGGGGCCAAGGACGGGGACGAGAGCCGGAGCGCTTCGTCCGCTGCCGGCGCAATCGCCGGCAGCGGCGCTTCATACTTCGGCGGGACTGGCGGCAAGGGCTGATCGCGACTAAGCTCTCGGCCGAATGATGCCGACCCCGGCAGGCGGAAGGATCGGAAATGGATTTTGGCGCACTGATGTTCTTTACCGATTACGCGATCTCGGCGATCGACCTCGCCAAGGCGTTGGAGCAGCGGGGGTTTGAATTGATCTGGGCGCCCGAGCACTCGCACATCCCGACCTCGCGCAAAACGCCGTTTCCGGGCGGCGGAGAATTGCCAAAGCGGTATTACGACGCGATGGACCCGTTCGTGTCGCTGACTGCCGCCGCGATCGCCACAACCAGGCTCAAGCTCGGGACCGGCGTGTGCCTGGTGCAGCAGCGCGACCCGATCCAGACAGCGAAACTCGTCGCCTCGATCGACCAGGTCTCGGGCGGGCGCTTTCTGTTCGGCGTCGGCGGCGGCTGGAATGCCGACGAGATGGAAAATCACGGCACCGATCCCAAGACCCGCTTCAAGCTGATGCGCGAGCGGATCGAGGCGATGAAGGAGATCTGGACCAAGTCCAAGGCCGAATATCACGGCGACATGGTCAATTTTGACGAGATCATGGCCTGGCCAAAACCGGTGCAAAAGCCTCATCCGCCGATCCTGGTCGGCGGCGCTTGGCCTCAGGCGGCAAGACGGGCGGTCCGCTATGGCGACGGCTGGTGCCCGATCGGCGGCCGGCCGGGCTCGAGCCCGCTCGATGTGCTCGAACAATTCCGCAAAATGGCGCGCGACGCCGGGCGCGACCCGCAATCCCTGCCGATCACCCTGTTCAACCCGCCCGAGGACGCCGACGAACTCGCCCGCTACCGCGACATGGGCGTTGCCCGGGTCGTCATCATGCTGCTGTCCGAGCCAAGCGACGCGATCCTGCCGATCCTCGACCGCTGGGCTGGGCTGATCCGCCGCACCGGTAACGACCGACCGGTGGAGGTACGCCGCCACCCGCCGCGCGCGCTGGTATGCGGGAAAGCACACGGCTGTCGGAGGCTTGCGCAGCCGCATCGAAAATGCACACGGCTGCAAGCACATCCTGCCGCAGGCCGCTTGCCGATGAGAACGGGCGCCGACTACCGCGAGGCATTGCGCGACGGGCGCAAAGTGTGGGTCATGGGCGAGGGCTGGGCCACTGATGTGACCGCCCACCCGGCGACCCGCGCAATGGTCGAGGAATACGTGGCTCTGGTACGACCGCCATCTCGACCCGGCCTGGCAGGAGATCCTGCTATCGCCCTACACGGCGGATGGGGAATGCGTGCCGTGGGCCTATGTCGCGCCGAAAAAGGTCGAGGATCTGGTCGGCATGGGCCGGTCCTTTGCCAGGACAACGTTCCTCAGCGCCGGCAACATCACCCACACCCCGGCCTATGGCAATCTGATCGCGCTCGGGGTTTTGACCGCGGCGCAAGCCGGCGATGCCCCGCCCGAACAGATCGCCTCGGCTGTGGCCTATCGCGACGACATCGCCCGCACCGGGCACTTTTTGACCTATTGCGGCGGCGCCCCGATCATCGGTCAGCGCATGCGCCCGGACCCGGCCGAGCGGGTGGCGCTGAAGTTGGTGCGCGAGACCGATGCCGGGATCGTGATTTCGGGCCAGCTCGGCATGCATACGAGCCCAGCCTATGCCGAGGCTGTCTATGTCGGCGCGCTCTCGCGCATGGAGGTCGCCGGCCGTCCCGCGAGCTTCATCGTGCCGGTCAACGCCCCCGGGGTCACGGTGCTGTGCCGCAAGGCTGCGACCCGCGACGCCAACCCGTTCGTGTCCCCACTCTCCAGCCGCTTCGACGAGCTCGACGGCCAAATGTGGCTCGACGACGTGCTGATCCCATGGGACCGCGTGTTTTTTGTCGACCCGTCGCCCGAGGCGATCGCGCGCTGGCTGCGCTGGCATCACCTTTACGGCTGGCTGGCCAAGGCGGAATTCACCCTGGGCCTGGCGCTGGCGCTGACCCATGCGATGGGTCTCAAGGAACACGAGCCGACGATCGACTACCTGATCGACCTGGTTGCCACGGTACAGACCGTGCGCAGCGGCCTGACCGCGGCCGAACGCGACCCCGAATTCACCCCCGCGGGCTATTGCTTCCCCGGCCACGCCCATCTGGCGGCGAGCGGCATCCAGCTGATGCGGGCGCGCTCGCGCATGTCCGAGATCCTGCGGATCGTGCCGGGCTCCTCGCTCGTCGTGGCGCCGAGCGACCGCGACCTCGCCGCACCCGAAATCGCCGCGGGCCTCGAGGAATCGTTTGGCGGCGGCGGGTACACCGCATTGCAGCGCGCGGCCCTGTTGCAGATGGCCTGGGACCACGTCTCCTCGGCGCTCGACGGCCGCGAAGCCGCTTTCGAAGCGCATGCCAGCGGCGGCATGCCGAATTGGCGCGGCTGGCTGCGCCGCAGCTTCCGCGACTACAATGCGCTGGCGAACGCGGTGCTGGGCGTGCTCGACCTGCCGATGCCGGAAATCGATCTCGACAATATCCGCGCCGCGCCGATCGCCGCCCGCCGCGTCACCACCCCGCCGCCGGCGAGCGGGAAGGGCTAGCCGAAACCTCCCCGCACCTAAGCCGCATAGGGCTCATTCCGAAAACTCCGGCGACGTTGATCCAGAAATTCAGGGCTGATACAGTCGCTGCGTCATTGGGGAGTAGCCGCCCGCGCTTGATGCGGGGTTTGCGTCAACACACTTGGCTTCGGCCATGGCGCATGCGACCGACCGGTTTGGCGAGACCTTTGGCATCGGTTCCCTGAACCCGGGTCGGGCAGCGGGAGCCGTGCCAAAGTTCATCTCGTGCCCGACCCCGATGGCATCTTCGTGGAAGCGTTCCTGGTCTCGACCCTCGTTGTCGGCCTCGCCGAGATCGGCGACAAGACGCAAATCCTGTCGTTCATGCTCGCCGCCCGCTTTCAGCGGCCTGTGCCAATTATCTTCGGCATCTTGTTTGCCACCCTTGCCAATCACACGGTGGCCGGTTTTGCCGGGGCGCTTTTCGGCAGCTTGTTGGCGGGCCCGTGGATGCGCTGGATACTCGGGCTTTCGTTTCTGAGCGTCGCGGTGTGGGCGCTGTTCCCCGACAAATACGAGGGCAATGACACTGCGGCCGGCCGCTCCGGGGTGTTCACCACGACGCTCGTCGCGTTCTTCTTCGCCGAGATTGGCGACAAGACACAGATTGCGACGGTGGCGCTCGCCGCCCGTTTTGAGGTCTTCTATTTCGTGGTTTTGGGCACGACGCTTGGCATGATGCTAGCCAACATACCGGCCGTGCTGATCGGCAACAAACTGGCGGGCAGGCTCCCGGTCAGAGCTATCCGGATCTCGGCCGCAATTGTGTTCGCAGCCCTGGGAGCGATCACCTTGAGCGGGATGCGGTTGTGATGCCGCGATTGCTATATCCCGGCCTCTACGATCTTAAAGCTGTGCGCGCTTAAAGGCGTAAATGAAGCCTGGCTCTCTCTGATGCCGATGGTTCAACGGGACCCGCTCATGTGTCGGACCGTCGCCGAAGGCACCGCGATTTATGGGAACGCGATGCCCGCATTCAGCATCTTCAATACTCTGCTGAGCGGTTCGCCCCCATCGCGGCCGGTGTACTCGCCTGGTTATCGGATTGAAATTGCTCGGCCGTCGCGGCAAGCGTTGATGCCGCGATTGACCAGGTGCGACCCGTTGTCGAAAACCGTCTTTACGTCAACCCGGCAATTGCCGTTTCGATCGTCGATATCGACGGAGACGGAGTTGCCTGGGAGCAGAAACTCCGAGCCCAGCAAATCCTCTTGCCAATTGCCGTCGCGGTCGTCCGAAAGATAGATTTCGGCGATTGGGTCGCGGGTATTGTTGGTGAGGACGAGATGCCGCTCGCCGCTCTGGGCGGGAGCGCCGGCCGCGCTCTGAAACAGGAACAGCAGCAACGCCATCACCATGGTATTTGAAACATTAAGCATCCTGGTCTCTCGCGATTGCTCGGCGGATCGTCAAAAATTTCGTCAGCACCGCCAAGTTAGGCGCCGCCGAGCCTGCCCGATGTGAACTGGGTCACTCGATGATGTCTTTTTCAGGATATTTTAAGCGAATTATCGTTATGGTTGTTTAAGTCCATTTGATTTCGCATTTGCAAGGTAATGCGGTGTTTGGCGGCTCGCGCGCTGCCGCCATGGCCGGCGCGCCCGCCCAAATTCTTAATCGGCCATCGCCTTCAGAAATCGCGGGGGACAGCATCTATTCAAATCACGTGGGTTGAGGTATCTCGCCATGTTCAGGGCGGACTTCAGGCCGCACCGGCCAACGCCGCAGAACAGGGAAGGCAGTGATGAACGACGTAGCCCCGATCCGCCAGCTCAGCCCCGTCACGCAGCCGATCAGCCCGGCCAAATTCGCTCATTTCGTGTTGCGGACCGGGCAGTTCGAAACCATGGCCAAGTGGTATCAGACCGTGCTCGCCGCGCGGGTCGTGTACCGCGACGAACTGTTGTGCTTTCTGTCGTATGACGACGAGCACCACCGCCTGGCGCTGATCAATATTCCCGGCCTGCCGGTGCGCGATCCCGATGCGGTCGGGACCGACCACGTCGCCTATGCCTACAACAACCTCGGCGAGCTGTTGTCGACCTATCGCCGGCTGAAGGCGGCCGGGATCCTGCCGCATTGGCCGATCAACCACGGCGTCACCACGTCGATGTACTACCGGGATCCCGACAACAACCGGGTCGAACTGCAGATCGACAATTTCGCGACGCCGGCGGAGCTCGACGGGTATTTCCACAGCCGCGCCTTCGCCGAGAACCCGGTCGGGGTGACCTACGATCCGGAGGAGCTGTGCCGGCGCTACGCGGCCGGCGAGCCGATGGCCGATCTGCTCCGCATCCCGCCGCTGCCCGAGGGCAAGACCCCCTGGGACATGCTGGCGAGCCACTGACCGCTCCCGGGCGGCGGCGCGCGGCCCCGGCGGCAATTGCGAGCGACGAAGCCCTCTCCATCGGAGGCACCTCGTCGTCGCCGGGCGCTCGCAATAGGCGGGTTGCGGCCCCATATCCAACCCCAAACGAGGGCGCGGAGGTTACGATGTCGGCGGGGCCGCAGCGGCGCGATTTGTGGGACAACCCGATGGGGACGGACGGGTTCGAGTTTGTCGAATACACCGGCCCCGACCCGCAGGCGCTGGCGGCATTGTTCGAGCGCATGGGGTTTGTCGCCGCGGCGCGCCACCGCTCGAAAAACGTGACCCTCTACAAGCAGGGCGACGTCAACTTCATCCTGAATGCGGAACCCGAAAGTTTCGCGCAGGCCTTTGCCCGATTGCACGGGCCTTCGGTGTGCGCGATCGCGTTTCGCGTCGCCGACGCGGCCAAGGCCTATCAGCGCGCGATCTCATTGGGCGCCAAGCCGGTGCACGGCAAGGTCGGGCCGATGGAGCTCAACATCCCGGCGATCGAGGGGATCGGCGGCAGTCTGATCTATCTGGTCGACCGCTACGGCGAGCGCACCATCTACGACGTCGATTTCGTGCCGCCCCCACCCTACCCTCCCCCGCTCGCGGGGGAGGGTTGGGGAGGGGGCGCCGGCGGGGGTCGGGCTGACCGGGATCGATCATTTGACCCACAACGTCCACCGCGGGCGCATGGAATTGTGGGCGGAGTTCTACGAGCGGCTGTTCAACTTTCGCGAGATCCGCTATTTCGATATCGAAGGCAAATTGACCGGACTGCGCTCAAAGGCGATGACCAGCCCCGACGGCAAGATCCGCATCCCGATCAACGAAAGCGCCGACGACAAATCGCAGATCGCCGAATATCTGGCGGCCTATCATGGCGAGGGCATCCAGCACATAGCGCTCGCTACGAACGACATCTTCGCGACGATCGAGGCGCTGCGGGCGCGCCAGGTTTCGTTCATGTCGGTCCCGGACACCTATTACGAGGCGGTTGATACCCGCGTGCCGGGCCATGGCGAAGACCTCGACCGGTTGCGGCGCGACCGCATCCTGATCGACGGCGCCCCCGGCGAGGGGCAGGGGCTGCTGCTGCAGATTTTTACCGAGACAGTGATCGGCCCGATCTTCTTCGAGATCATCCAGCGCAAGGGCAACGAGGGCTTTGGCGAGGGCAATTTCCGCGCCCTCTTCGAGTTGATCGAGCGCGACCAGATCCGCCGCGGCGTGCTGGCCCCGGGCGGCGACGGCGCCGAGTAGGGGAGGGACACCGATGCCGGTAACGATCCGTCCATTGCATCCGGTCTTTGCGGGAGAAGTGGCGGGCGTCGATTGCCGCCGTCCGCTCGATCGCGACGCGGTCGCCGCGATCGAGGCCGGCATGGACGAATATGCGGTACTCGTCTTCCGCGATCAGAACCTGACCGACGACGAGCAGATCGCGTTCACCCGCCATTTCGGCGAGCTCGAGCATCACACGATGGCGGGCCATGTCCGCAAGAGCGAGGACCATCGGTTGGGTCCGGGCATCTTCGATTTCTCGAACCTCGACAAGAACGGCGAGATCATGTCGCCGGAGGACCGGGTGTGGTTTTTCAAACTCGCCGACCGGCTGTGGCATTCGGACAGCTCGTTCCGCCCGATCCCGGCCAAGTATTCGCTGCTGTCCGGGCGGGTTTTGCCGTCCTGGGGCGCCAACACCGAATTCGCCGACATGCGCGCTGCCTATGACGCGCTCGACGACCGCACCAAGGCCGAAGTCGAAGACCTCGTCTGCGAGCATTCGCTGATCTATTCGCGCGAGGCGATCGGCTTTACCGAGCTGACGCCGGAGGAAATCGAAGCCTTTCGCCCGGTGCGCCAGCCCTTGGTCCGCACCCATCCGTCAAGCGGCCGCAGATCGTTGTTTCTGGCCGCGCATGCCGGCGCGATCGTCGGCTGGACGACCCCGAGGCGCGGATGTTCCTGCGCGACCTGACCGAGCACGCGACCCAGCGCGAATTTGTCTATTCGCACGCCTGGCGGCCGAACGACCTCGTCGTGTGGGACAACCGCTCGACCATGCACCGCGCCCGCCGCTTCGACGCGAACGAGGTGCGCGACGTGCGCCGCACGACCCTGGGCGGCGACGGACCCTTGATCGAGCAGCCGGCCTATGACGAGTGAGCGACGAGCTAGCGAGGAGCGAGCTGATGGCAAAACGGCAAAGCGTCAACTTCCCCGGGTTCGCCCATGGAAACCCGATCCCTAACGCCAGCCGGATCGGCAACATCATGATGTCGAGCGTGATCAGCGGCGTCGACCCCGGAACCCGTAACCTGCCATCGTGCCATCCGGACCGTGCGCCGCCTGAAGGTCGAGGACAGATGTCGAAGAACTCTTGTTTATCCATATCAGGAGTGCCGTCGAGCCGCCGGCGGCAAGGTCGACGACATCATCAAGATCAATTTCTGGATGAAGGAGCCGGCGACCGGGCGCGCCGCGCTCAACGGCGAATGGGTCAAGATGTTCCCTGACGAAGGCTCGCGCCCCCGCCAAACTGGCGCCTGGCCCGCCATACCCTGGCGCTCGGCGCCGACGGCAACGCTCTGGTCGACCTGCGATTTCACCGCGGTTTTTTAGCTGACGTCGTTGGTCGCGCCTCTGTCCAACCTTTGCCCGGACTTGTCCGACGCATCCACGTCTTGAGACGCGCATGGCTGATCAAAGGGAAGGCGTGGATGGCCGGGTCGAGCCCGGCCGGGCTAATCCTAGGGCATCGCGTTAGCGGCAGTGCGGCATTACTTCCTTGGCGAACCGGGTCATCGATTGGCGGACCATGGCGTGGTCCATGATCCCGCCCTGGTTGAAGTAGCAGATGAATTCGTCCATGCCATAGTCGCGGCGTAAGGCCTGCACCCGGTCGACGCAATAATCGGGATCGCCGAAGACGCCCATCTCGCGGTCCATGTCGTCGAAGGTCACGCGTTCGATGCGCGCCAGGACCTGGCGGAAGGCCTCGAAGCTCTTGATGTCGGTCTGGCCGAGCGGCGCCAGCCGTTCCGCCGCCTCGCGCAGAAAGCGCATCAGCCCGGCCTCGCTGTCCTGGCGCGCCTGCGCCCGACTGGTCGTCACATGCACCGGAAACGCGAGAGCGGTGTCGCCGGCCGGGAGTGTGCCGCGATAGACCGCCAGACCCTCCTTGAGCTTGTCCGGCGGATTGATCAGCGGGGTGGCGAAGATCGGGAACCCGCGGCGCGCCGCGAACGGGAAGGTGTCGGGGCTGTTGGCGGCGATCCGCACCGGCGGGTGCGGCTTTTGCACCGGTTGCGGGATCACGGTCAGATCCTTCGCCCGATAGTGTTTGCCCGCATAGGAAAAGCGCTCGTTGGTCCAGGCCCCGATGATGAAGTCGAGCGCCTCGTCGAAGCGCTCGCGGCTCTCTTCCTGCGGGATGTCGTAGCCGGCGTAGTGCAACGGCGCGGTGCCGCGGCCGCAGCCGAGTTCAAGCCGGCCGTTGCTTAGGATGTCGACGGTCGCCGCGTCCTCGGCGATTTTGACCGGGTTGTGCAAGGGCAGCAGGGTCACCGCGGTTCCCAGGCGGATGCGGCGGGTACGCTGCGCCGCCGCCGCCAGGACCATCAGCGGATTCGCGAGGATCGAAAAGGCGCGGCTGAAATGGAGTTCGCCGAGCCACACCGTGTCAAAGCCGACCTCGTCGCCGAGCTCGATCTGGGCGAGGATGTCACGATAGCGCTGCGCCTCGGTAAAAGCCGCTCGCGCACGGCAGTTGGTCGAAAAAGCCAAAGCGCATTTGCGCTTTCCTCGCAATCGGTTATTGGCTCTGGCCCCTCGCTCGCATAGCACCGGCCGGCCCCGCCGGCAACGGAGCTATTTCGAAGCTCGCATATCTGGCATTGGAACCAGCATCGTCTGATGAATAACTGAGATCCTTCAATTGCGCGAGGGTAGGATGCGCACGACGTTGGCACTGGATGACGAATTGCTCGCGAAGGCTCAGGCTTTCACCGGCTTGCCGGAGAAATCCGCAGTGGTCCGTGAAGCGCTAAAAGCGCTGATCGAGCGCGAGAGCGCATGGCGGCTGGCGCGTCTCGGCGGCACCGAGCCCGATCTGGCGGCGCCACCGCGTCGGCGGCCGGATCCGCGTGATCCTTGTCGACACTTCGGCCTGGGTCGACCACTTGCGGGAGCGTAGCCTGTCGTTGTCGGATCTGCTTGATGCCGGCCATGTTCTGAGCCATCGCTTCGTCATTGGCGAGCTTGCGCTCGGCCGCATCAGCCAGCGCGGTCTGATTTTGTCCGCATTGCGGGACCTGCCGCGGACCGAGGTAGCGACATCTCTGAAAGTGCTGCATTTCATCGAGGAGCAGCGGCTCTTCGGCTTCGGGATAGGGCATGTTGATGTTCACTTGCTCGCGGCAGTCCGCCTGACTGCGGGCGCCAGCTTATGGACCCGCGACAGGCGATTGCACGGCGTTGCCGGGCGATTGGGCCTGGCGACAACACCGTCCGCGGCGGGTCAATAAATTCTGTGCAATCTCGGCATGCCCGAAGCCGACGCCGAATACCGGAGTATGTGACTATGGGCCGTTGCTTACGATCCACAGCTTGACACATCCGATGCCGTCAGGGGGCCGTCCATCCGGCATTGCGAGCGGAGCGTCGTGGCGCGATGACACGATCCCCACTGGGCGTCGGCGATCGCCGGGTGCGGCATCGGCCGCACTCACATCGCTCAAGGCTATGCCCGGCACCCCGACAAGTTTCGCGTGGTCGCTCTATGCGATGTCGATGCGGGCCGCCTGGCCGCTGTCGGCGACGAGTTCGGCATCGCCCACCGCACCGCCGCCTTTGACGAATTGCTACGGATCGACAACGTCGACATCGTCGATATCTGCACCCCGCCGCATCTTCATGTCGCGCAAGTACTGGCGGCGTTATCGGCCGGCAAGGAGGTCGTCTGCGAGAAGCCGATGGCGGGTTCGCTCGCCGAAATCGATCGGGTGATAGCCGCCGAGCAACAGAGGCCCGGGCGGGTTCTGCCGGTCTTTCAGTACCGCTTCGGCAATGGAATGCAAAAGGCCAAGCGGATCATCGATGCGGGGATCGCCGGCAAACCCTATCTCGCCACTGTCGAGACCGCCTGGAAGCGGATGCCGGAATATTACGCGACGCCGTGGCGCGGGCGGTGGCCGACCGAGCTGGGCGGCGTCCTGCTGAGCCATGCGACGCACGCGCACGACCTGATGACCTGTCTCCTGGGTCCGCCCGCATCGGTATTCGCCCGCATCGCGACGCGGGTGAACTCGATCGACACCGAGGACTGCGCCGTCGCCAGCCTCGTCATGGAGAGCGGGGCGTTGGTCTCGCTCGCCGCCACGCTCGGCTCTCAGCGCGAGGTCACCCGGCTGCGCCTGTGCTTTGAGCACGTGACCTTCGAGAGCGGCGGGACACCCTATGCTCCCGGCGACGACCCGTGGGCGATCATCCCCGCGTCGACCGAGGCCGAAACACCGATCGCCGAGATTCTCGCCGGCTACCGCCCGGTCGCGACCCAGTTCGAGGGACTGCTCGGCGCCTATCACGCGGCGTTGGCGACCGGATCGCCGCTGCCGATCACCCTCGCCGACGCTCGCCTTGCGACCGAACTCGCCACCGCCCTCTATCATTCGGCCGCCACCGGCGCCGCCGTAACTCTGCCGATCGGCCCCGACCATCCGAGCTACGCCGGCTGGCGCCCGATCCTCGGCTGAGCGTCAGTCCACGGCCGGCGTCACCACTTGTTGCGCAGCTCGCGCAGCTTCAGAAACACGGTCCGCTGATCGGGATTGTCGGGCAGGTCGGGGAAGGCTTCGCGCAGCCGCCGGATCACCGACGGGCTGGTCAGGCGGAAGAAGGTGTTGATTTCCCGCTCCAGCGCCAGGGTGGTGACGAGCGCCCTTGTCGTATCCTGCTTTTCGACCTGCGGCAGCATGCCCTTGGCCTTGGCGTTGTCGGGCTCTCGGTCGAGGGTGAAGGCGAGGTTGCGCGCGATGTAGTCGTGGCCGGGGTAGATCAGCGTCTCCTCCGGCAATTTGGCCAGCTGCCCGACGAAGGTGTTGTAGAGCTCGTTCGGGTGGCCGCCATTATGGCAATTGCCGGCGCCCGCGTTGAAGAGGGTGTCGCCGCAGAACAGCGCCGGTGTGTCGCCATGCGCGGTGATGCAGATATGCGACATCGTATGGCCCGGCGTATCGAGGCATTCGAGCTCGACGGTCTTGCCGACCTTGATCACGTCGCCCGCCCGCAAGCCATGGTCCATCTCGGGGATCTTGTCCTTGGCGTTGACATGGGCCAGCACCTTGGCGCCGGTCGCCGCCACCATTTGCGGGTTGCCGCCGGTGTGGTCGCGATGCTCGTGGGTGTTGAGGATCTGGGTGATGGTCCAACCCCGCGCCTTGGCAGCGGCCAGGCATTTTTCGTGGTCGAGCGGATCGACCGCCAATGCCTCGCCGGTCTCCCGACAGGCGATCAGGTAGTTGAAATTGCGGCCCGCATTGGCGGTCCAGATCTGTTCGACGATCATTGCTCGCCCCTTTCGCTGTGGCGCCGATCGGAATGAAGAGCGGGGCACGCGGCTGCGCCCGTCCGCTTCTATTGCGCGGGGCCGGTCTTGTCCATCGCCGAGCGCATGCAGGCGTGGGACGGCGTCGCCGGCGCGCCAGTCCCCGAACGGCTCCGACCCGGCTTCCGGGCGAGGGTGGCGTCGCGCCTCGGCGCAGCTGTGTGGATTTTAGGACTCACCATCGACTAATTGTCGCAGCTGGCACGGCTCCAGGCCCCGCAAGCGATTGTTCAGCAATAGATTTCTCGTAGCGCGGGCATTTTGGCCCGGCAGGGATACGGGAGCCTTTAAGGGCGTAAAGCATAGTTCCGGGCTTTGACGTTTTTCGGACGTCGCCTTCTTAGTCTGCTTTACATGTCTCGACCGTATCGCGTCGTCGTCATCACCGGTGCTTCGAGCGGGCTCGGCGCCGCGTTGGCTCAGGCCTATGCCCGGCCGGAGGCGGTCATCGGGCTTCTCGGCCGCGACCGGCAGCGGTTGGGGACGACCGCTGACGCCTGCGAGGCGAAAGGGGCAAGTGTAAGGGTGGCGACGATCGACGTGGCAGACGCGCCGGCGATGGCCGAATGGCTGGGCCGGTTCGATCGCGAACAACCGGTCGACCTGCTCGTCGCCAATGCCGGGGTCTCGGCCGGGCCAGACCCCGACAGCCCTTCGGAAGGGGCAGAGACCGCATCGCGCCAAATTCGGGTAAACCTGTTAGGCGCGATCAACACGGTCGAGCCGCTGCTGCCTGCCTTGTGCGCGCGCGGCCGCGGGCGGGTGGCGGTTGTGGCGTCGATCGCCGCCTATCGGGGGCTTCCCTACAGCCCCGGCTATTGCGCGAGCAAGGCCGGGTTGCGTGCCTATGCCGAAGCGCTGCGCCCGCGCTTGGCGCCGCGTGGGGTCGGGGTGACGATCGTATGTCCCGGCTTTTTCAATTCGCCGATGACCGACCGCTTCAACGGGCCGACCCCGTTCCTCGCCAGCGGCGAGGCCGCGGCCCGCATCGTCAAGCGCGGCATCGACCGCGGCCGGCGCCGGGTCGCGTTTCCGTGGCCGCTGGTGCTCGGCCTGCAATTCTGCGACATCGCGCCGGCGATCATCGGCGACGCGATCCTGCGGCGCTTTCGCTTTCACATCCAGCCGGGCTGGGCATTGGATGAGTGAGTTGCTCCAGGCTGCGGTCGGCATAGTGCTGATGCTGGCGGCGTGGCTGATCCCGCGCCATGTCGCCAAGGCCCGAATGGCGGGGTTGCCGGCGGTTCTGCTCGATCTCTCCCCAGTGCTGCTCGCCGCCGGCCTGTTGCTGACCGCGACGGGGCGACCGATTTTTACCGGTCTCGCCCTGGTGTCGCTTGGCGGCGGCTTCGCGCTCGCCGACCGGACAAAGCGCGAAGCGCTGCGTGAGCCGGTTGTCTTCTCCGACATGTCCGAGCTGCCGCACGTTTTTACTCATCCGCAGCTCTACCTGCCGTTCGCGGGGGCCGGCCTGGTTATTGGCGGGGCGCTGGCGACGATCGTTTTCGCGATCGCTCTCGTCTTGGTAGAACCGCCGTTGTGGCCGCCGGATACGCTGTTGATCGTACCTTTGGTTGCGGTCGTCTGCGCCGCCGGATGGGTCATATCCCGCGAGCCGGCGCTTGGGCTGGCGGCCGGCGCGCTGCGGCGCCTCGACCCCAGCGACGAGCCGTTTGCGGATGCGGCGAGGCTGGGTCCGTTCGCGATCCTGCTGGTTTACGGCATCATCGCGCGTGCCGAACGCAGCGCTCGCCGCGCCCGGCATGCGCCGCCGCCGGCGCCGGCGTTGGTAAGCGCCGCGGCCGCAGTACCTCTGGTCATCGTGCAGTGCGAATCATTCTTTGATGCGCGCCGGGTGTCGCCATGCGTGCCCGAAGACCTGCTGCCGGGCTTTGACGACTGCCGGCGACACGGCGCGACTTTCGGCCGGCTCGAAGTCGCGGGCTGGGGCGCCAACACGATGCGCGCCGAATTCGCGGTATTGACCGGCATTCCCGAACGCGATCTCGGCTATGACCGCTTCAACCCCTATCACGCCTTCGCCCGCGCCCCGGTCACCTCGCTGGCCTGGCGCCTGCGCAACGAAGGTTATCGCACCGTGTGCCTGCATCCGTTCGACCGTGGCTTTTTCCGCCGCGATCTGACCCTGACGGCGCTCGGCTTCGAGACTTTTCTCGGCCGTGAAAGCCTGGGCGGGTCGCGCCGGGCGCCCTACCGCTCCGACCCCGATCTCGCCCATCAGGTATTGCGCGTGCTTGACGGGCTAGGGCCCCGCAGCTTTATTTTCGTGATCACGATGGGCAATCACGGCCCTTGGTTCGAGGCTGGACCGCCGATCGATCCCGGTCTGCGGCAGCGCTTCAATCCGGCGGGCCTGCCGCAAGGCGGGCAATTCCTGCGCTATCTCGATGGGTTGGCCCGGTCCGACGAGATGCTCCGGATCTTGGCGGAAGGCCTGGGATCGCGCGGTCGCGACGGCGTGCTCGGCTTTTATGGCGACCATCAACCGAGCCTGCCGCAAGCGTTCGGCCATTTCGGCTTTGACGAGTGGGCCAGCGACTACATCCTCGTAGACGGCGGCGCCTCTTTGGCGCGGCGGATCGACATGCCGGCCCATCACCTGCCTCACGTCATCCTCGATCGGCTGCGTGAGAGGAACGCCGTCGCCGGGCGCCAGGCCGTTTCAGTCGGCGTGGCTTGACACCGGCCGCCGCCAGCGCGGAACATCCACCGCCCTGGGAGTAAGAGCGCCGGCGGAGCGAGACGGCGATGGATTTGCAAGACCGAGCCATCATCGTCACCGGCGGGGCCTCAGGGATCGGCAGGGCGACGGCGCTGCTGTTGGCGCGCGAAGGCGCCAAGGTCCTGATCGGCGATGTCGATGCCGAAGGCGGCCGCTCGGCAGCGGCCGAGGGCGCCGCCAACGGCTTCGCCGTCGAATACCTGCCGCTGGATTTGACCGTCAAAGCCTCGGTGGACGATTTCGTTGCGGCGGTGCATCAACGGGCGGGGCGCGTCGACGGCCTGGTCAACGCCGCCGGTTGGGACCAGATCCAGCCTTTTCTCGAGAATCCGCCGGAGATGTGGGACCGCGTCATCGCCGTCAATCTGATGGGGGCGATCAGGCTGACCCGCGGAATCTTGCCGCCGATGGTCGAAGCGAGAGCGGGCAAGATCGTCAACATCTCGAGCGATGCGGGCCGGGTCGGCAGTACGGGCGAGACCGTCTACGCCGCCGCCAAAGGCGGGTTGATCGCCTTCACCAAGTCGCTCGCCCGCGAGATGGCGCGCTACCGCATCAACGTCAATTGCGTGTGTCCGGGTCCGACCGACACCCCTTTGTTCCAGCGTCAGCCGGAACGCATGAAGGAAGCGCTGACCCGCGCTATCCCGTTCCGCCGGATCGCCCAGCCGATCGAAATCGCCCATGCGGTGCTATTTTTCTTGAGCGCAAGATCGGATTACATTACCGGCCAAGTGCTGAGCGTCAGCGGCGGGCTGACGATGGCCGACTAATCTGGGAACAGGAGGAAAGAAAATGCAGCGGTATCAAATAGCGGTATTTGCCGCTCTGTTGACGATTGCGTTCGCCGGGACCGCGATGGCTCAAGCGATGCCGACCAACAATCCCGAAGCCAAGGCAAATGTTCGTCAGAGCGAGGCGTATTCGGCGATGTTGCGTAGCAATCCGGCGTTCCGCAAAAAACGCGAGGCGATCGAATGCGGTCCGATCACCATTCCCCAACTACGCGCCAGCTGCATCGCCTCGTTTGAGGCGTATGCCGCGCCGGCAAAGCGATAAGCCTGCGAGGAAATCACCATGCCAAACCCAGCCCCTGGATTTGTCAGCCGCCCCGAGCACCGCGTCGACCTCAAGCCGGATCGGCGGCATGTCAAAGTCGTCTTCGCCGGCACGACCGTCGCCGACAGCACCGCGACCTTGCGGGTCGAGGAGACCGGCCACGGCCCCGTGCACTATTTTCCGGAAAAGGACGTGCGGCTCGATCTGATGCACCCGACCCAGCACCACACGACCTGCCCGTTCAAGGGCGAAGCGTCTTACTGGACGATCGAGGCGCCGGCGGGCGGCGAGATCCGGCGGTCCGAGAACGCGGTCTGGGGCTATCCGACGCCTTATGACGAGGTCGCCGGGATCGCCGGCTACTACGCTTTCTATCCGACCCGCGTCGACGCGATCGTCACCGAATAGCCGGCGCACCGGGATGCACCTGACGCAAAACTGGGAGGTCCGCAAACCGGGCGCCTCGTCGCGCGGCGGCATCGTCGCCTCGCAGAGCCGCACTGCCGCCACGGTCGGCGCCGAGGTGCTGGCGGCAGGCGGCACCGCGGTCGATGCCGCTGTCGCCGCGGCGCTGGCGTTAGCCGCGGTCGAGCCGTGGAACAGCGGGCTCGGCGGGATCGGTTTTATGGTCGTGCATCGCGCCGACGCCGATCATGCCGAGGCTATCGACTTCGGCCCGGTGGCGCCGCGCGGCCTCGATCCGGCGGCCTACAAGCTCACCGGGGCCACCAAGACCGAGCTGTTTACCTGGCCGCAGGTCGAGGAGGACCGGAACATCCACGGTCCGCTCGCCTTCGCGATCCCGAGTTCGGTGCGCGGCTATGCGGCGGCGGTCGAGCGCTTCGGGCGCATGCCGTGGCGCGAGCTGGTCGCGCCGGCCGTGGCGCTGGCCCGCGAGGGCGTGCCGGTCGACTGGTTTACCACGGTCAAGGTTGCGGGTGCGGCGGCGGAACTGCGCCTCTATGACGAAAGCCGGCGGATCTGGTTGCCGGACGGCCTGCCGCCGGTCTGCCCGCCCGAGCGCGACTGGACGAACCTGCCGCTGGGCCGCCTCGCCGATACCCTGGAGAGGATCGCAACGGCCGGCCCCGACGATTTCTACGAGGGCGACATCGCCCGTTCGATCGCCGCCGATGTGCGCGCCGCCGGCGGCGTGCTGTCGGGCGAGGACCTTGCGGGCTGCCGGGCGCGGGTCATGCCGGCACTAGCGATCCCCTATCGCGGCGCGACGTTGCAGTCGGCGCCCGGAATGACCGCCGGCCCGACCCTGGCCTTTGCTGTCGAGCGGCTCTCCCGCCAGCGTTTCGGCGCATCGCCCGACGCCGCCTATTTCGCTGCCGTCATCGAGACGCTGCGGGACGCCTATGCCGACCGGCTCGATCATGCCGGCGATGTAGAAACCGTGGCGCCGACCTCGACCACGCACATCACCGCAATCGACCGCGAGGGCACGATCGTCGCGCTGACGACCACCCTGCTGTCGAGCTTTGGCAGCCGCTATGTGCTGCCGGGCACGCGGCATCTTGATGAACAACGGGATCATGTGGTTCGACCCGCGGCCCGGGCGGCCCAATTCGATGATGCCGGGCAAGCGCGCGCTGACCAATATGTGCCCGGTCGTCGCTGCGCGCGGCGGACGGCCGTGGTTCGGGATCGGCGCCTCGGGCGGCAGGCGGATTCTCGCTGCGGTTCTGCAGATGGCGAGCTTTGTCGTCGATTTCGGCATGGACCCCGAGGCGGCGGCGCATCACCCGCGCATCGACGTCAACGGCGGCGAGCGCTTCGGCGTCGACCGCCGCCTTCCGCCGGCGATCGTCGCGCCGTTGATGGCGAAACCCGGCGCGACCTTGGTCGAGCACGGTGTCTACCCGGCGCGCTTCGCCTGCCCGAACCTGGTGATGCATGGCGCCGACGGGTTGAACCACGGCATTTCCGACGTGATGTCGCCGTGGTCGGCCGCGATCGCCGAACCCGAGCGCACCTGAGCGGCAGAGCTGCCAGCGCTCGAAGAATTGCGCATTGTCATGTCGGCCGGCTGACATGCCGAAGTGCCGCGGTGAGTGCGGTGCAGCCGGGTACATTCCGGGAGCAGCGCTTGCGGCAGCCCGGAATGACGATCGGCGGGAAGCGAACGTCAGACCAAGAACACTAAAATTCACCGCTGCGATAAGCCTCGTCGAGGCGCTTCTTGTCTTCTTCGGAGGGTTCGTCCCAGGCGTCGCCGCGGCGGCGCAGGGCGCCGGTGAAGTCGGGCGGGCGCTTTTCGTTGAAGGCCCGGCGGCCCTCCTCGCCATCGGTGGTGGTCTGGATTAACAGCGAGTTTATCAGGCTCTGGATGTGCCAGGCCTGGTCGGTCGGCAAATCGCCGAAGCGGACCACGAACTCCTTCATCATGCGCACCGCGACCGGGGGCAGGGTGACGATATGGCGGGCGATCTTTTCCGCCCGCTCCATCAGTTGCGCATGCGGGACGATCTCGTTGACGAGACCGATCCGCAATGCCTCCTGGGCGTCGAACGGTTCGTCGGTCAGCAGGATCTTCATCGCGTCGATGTAGCGCAGCTGCCGGGCGAGCAAGGTCGCCCCCGGCCCATGCCCCAGCCATCCCTGGGTCAATAGCGCGAACTTGAACCGCGCGTGCTCGGCGCTGGCGATGCGGATGTCGGTCGACGACAGCAAGATGTAGAGCCCGGCGCCGGCCGCCCAGCCGTTGACCGCGGCGATGACCGGCTTCCACACCCGCGGGTAATGATCTCCCATGCGCCCGTCGACGCCCGTTTTCTGGCCATGCACGGTGCCGGCGAGCGGCCAGAAGAGCCGCTGCGTGCGCAGATATTCGCGTTCTTCCTCGGTGATGTTCTTGCGCGGCGCCAGATTGTGCCCGCCGCAGAAATGGCGGTCGCCGGCGCCGGTCAGGATTGCGCAGCGGATGTCGCGATCCTCCCACAGATCGGTCCAGGCCGCCGAAATCGCGTCCGAAGTCGGCTTGTCGAGGATGTTCGCCTTATCCGGATTGTTCAGAGTGATGTAGGCGACCCCGTCGCGCTTTTCGTAGTCGATGGGCAAAGCGATTTCCTCCACTCGGATAGAGCAGGAAGCTCTTGTCGCCCCTGCCAAGAGCGGTGTTGGACTAATAGAGATGGCAGGCGACGTCGTGACCGGGGCCGACCTCCTTGCGCACCGGCGCCTCGACCGCGCATTGCGCCATAGCGTGCGGACAGCGCGGGTGAAAGTGGCAGCCCGAGGGCGGCCGGATCGGGCTCGGCACGTCGCCTTCGAGCCTGACCCGCCGGCGCTTCATCGCCGGGTCCGGGATCGGCACCGCCGACAGCAGCGCTTCGGTATAGGGGTGCAGCGGCGCGCTGTAGAGATCCTCCGAGGATGCAATCTCGACAATGCGGCCGAGATACATCACCGCGACCCGCGTCGAGATATGCTCGACGACGGACAGGTCATGGGCGATGAACAGATAGGTCAGGCCAAACAGCTGCTGCAAATCCTCGAGCAGGTTGACGATCTGAGCCTGAATCGACACGTCGAGCGCCGAGACCGGCTCGTCGCAGACGATCAGCTTTGGCGACACCGCCAGCGCCCGAGCGATGCCGATCCGCTGGCGCTGGCCGCCCGAGAACTCGTGCGGATAGCGGCGCATGTGGTCCGGCCGCAACCCGACTGTTTCGAGCAGCTGGACGATCCGCGCCTCGTATTCCCGCCGGTTCTTGGCGAGCTTGTGGATGGTCAATGCCTCGCCGATGATCGCTCCCACCGTCATGCGCGGGTCGAGCGAGGCGTAGGGGTCCTGGAAGATGATCTGCATGTCGCGGCACAGCGCGCGCAGCGCGGCGCCGGACAGCGCCGTCATGTCCTTGCCCTCGAACCACACCGCGCCCGAAGTCGGCTCGATCAGCCGCAGGATGCAGCGCCCGGTGGTCGACTTGCCGCAGCCCGATTCGCCGACCAGCCCCAGGGTCTCGCCCGCACCGATGTCGAAGCTGACCCCGTCGACGGCATGCACGAGTTCGGTGTCGCGGGACAGGAAGGCGCGTTTCAAGGGATAATGCTTGACCAAATTGTCGACGCGCAGCAGCGGCTCCTGCCGGGATCCGTCGTCCGGTCTGTTGTCCGATTTATCGAGCGCGGGCGTGCTCACAGGATGCACGCGACCTTGTGGCCCGGCGCGACCTCGCGCAGTTCGGGGGGCGCCGCGATGCAGGTCCTCATCGCGAAGCGGCAGCGCGGCGCAAAGCGGCAGCCCGGGGGCGGATCGGAGAGGTTCGGGACGGTGCCGGGTATCGCCTCGAGCCGGGTCTTGCGCCCGGCCCGGTCGATCCGCGGGATCGAACGAATGAGGCCCTGCGTATAAGGGTGGCGCGGCCGAGCGAACAACTCGCCGACCGGCGCCTCCTCGACGACCTTGCCGGCATACATCACGACGACCCGCTGCGCCGTCTCGGCGACGACCCCCATCGCATGGGTGATCAGCATCATCGCCATGCCGAGGCGCGACTTCATCTCGTCGAGTAGATCGAGGATCTGCGCCTGGATGGTCACGTCGAGCGCCGTCGTCGGCTCGTCGGCGATCAACAGCTGCGGGTCGCACGACAGCGCCATCGCGATCATCACGCGCTGGCGCATGCCGCCGGAGAACTGGTGCGGATAATCGTGCACCCGGCGCTCGGGATTGGGGATGCGCACCAGTTGCAGCATCTCGACTGCCTTCTCCATGGCCGCGCGGCGCCCGAGGCCCTCGTGCAGCCGGACGACCTCGGCAATCTGCGCGCCGACCGTGTAGACAGGGTTGAGCGCGGTCATCGGCTCCTGAAAGACGATGGCGATCTCCTTGCTGCGGATGCGGCGCATCTCGTCGCGGCCGAGCGGCACCAGGTCGCGCCCGCGCCACAGGATCTCGCCGGCGGCGATGCGCCCCGGCGGCATCGCGATCAGCTTCAGCGTGGTCATCGCGGTGACGGTCTTGCCGCAGCCGGATTCGCCGACGACACCCAATGTCTCGCCGGCGTCGATCGCCAGATCGACGCCGTCGACCGCGTGGACGATACCGTCATCGGTAGCGAAATCGGTCTTCAGGCCGCGGATCTCGAGCAGGCGCTCGCCGTTGGCCATCTCACAGCACCTTGCGCGGGTCGAGCGCATCGCGCAGCCCGTCCCCGACAAAGCTGATCGCGAGTACCGCGAGAAAGATTGCGCCGCCCGAGAACAAGGCCCAATGCGGGGCGATGTCGAGATAATCCTTGGCATCGAACAATAACCGGCCCCAGCTTGGGATGTCGGGCGGAAAGCCGAGGCCGAGGAACGACAATGTCGATTCGAGGATGATCGCGGTGGCGACCTCGATGGTGCCGGCGACGATGACCGGCCCCAATGAATTGGGCAGGATGTGGCGCGTGACTTGGCGCAGCCGGGTGGCGCCAAGCGCCCGCGCCGCCTCGACGAACTCCTTCTCGCGCAACGACAGGAACTGGGCTCGCACCAGCCGCGCCACCGGCATCCAGCGAAACCCGCTGATCACCGCGACGATCAGCAAAAAGGTGCCGATTTGCACCCCGACCAACTTCACCAGCAAGTCGCGAAACAGGTAGATGATCAGCAGGAGCAAAGGCAAATTCGGCAACGACAGGAACAAATCCGTCAGCCACATCAGCGCCGCATCGACGCTGCCGCTGGCGACGCCGGCAGCGGCGCCGATCAGGATGCCGACGACGATCGCCGCCAGCATCGCGGCCAGCCCGACCCCCAGCGATATGCGGCCGCCGTAGAGCATGCGGGCGAGCAGGTCCTGGCCGAGATCGTCGGTGCCGAGCGGATGCACCCAGGACGGGCCGGCGAGGCGGGCGCCGAAGTCGATGTCGTTGATCGGCACCTGCCACAATAGCGACCCGAAGGCGACCGCGATGATCATCACCAGCAGAACCGCGGCGCCCGCGACCGCTAGCCGGTGCCGGCGAAAGCGCCGCCAGGCCTGCCCACCGGCCGACACATAGCGGGCGCTGCCGGGCTCGGCGGCAAAGACGCTCTCGGTCGGCGATGCGAGGGTCATCGATAGGAGACCCGCGGGTCGAGCCAGCCATAGAGGATGTCGGCGATCAGGTTGAACAGGATCACCAGACAGGCGAAGACAAAGGTCACCGCCATGATCACCGGCGTGTCGTTGGCGAGGATCGAGCTGATCAGCAGCGAGCCGATGCCGGGGACGCGAAAGATCTGCTCGGTGATGATGGCGCCGCCGAACACGCTCGGCATCGACAAGGCGACCAAGGTCACCACCGGCGTGAGCGCGTTGCGGACGACATGCTTCAAAATGACGACGTGCTCAGCCAGCCCCTTTGAGCGCGCGGTCGTTACATGGTCGAGACGGATCACGTCGAGACAGGCGGCGCGAACATAGCGGGTCCATGCGGCCCCCTGGAACAGGCCCAGCACCATGACCGGCATCACGGCCTGCTTGAACTCCTCCCAATACCAGCCCCAGCCGGTAGCGGCGAGGTCGCTGCGATAGACGAAGGGCAGCCAGTGCAGATTGATGCTGAACAGCAGGATGAACAGCAGGCCGGTAAAAAATGTCGGCAACGAGAACCCGATGAAGGCCAACGTATTGGCGGTCTGGTCGAAGATCGAATAGGGCCGGGTCGCCGACAGAATGCCGACCGGAAAGGCAACGAGAAGCGCCACGACCTGCGACGAGCCGATCACCAGCAAGGTGGTCGGCAGGCGCTGCATGATCAGCGGGCCGACATTGACGCGGCTGACAAACGAGAAACCCCAGTCGCCGTTCAGCATCGCCCACAGCCAATGCAGGTAGCGCAGGTACACCGGGTCGTCGAGGCCAAATTTCACGCGCAGCGCAGCGGCGACGGAAGGCGGGATGTCAGGATTCTGGGCCAGGTCCGAGAACGGGTCGCCGGGCGCCAGCGCCAGCACCGTGAACAATACGGCGCTGATGCCGAGGATGCTCGGGATCGCGATCAGCAGGCGCCGGATCAGATAGCGGGACATGGTTCAGGGAGCGGTCTCAGAGTGGGCCAGCGGGCCGTCCCATCTCCCGCAAGCGAGGATTGGAGTGAAAGGCAGCGCTCGACGGTCACGTCGTCCGATACCAATCCTTGATAAAAGCGAAGTCGCTGTCCCAGCCACTCAGTGCCAGCTTCAGGTTCTTGGCGATGCCCGAAACCCGCGGGCGGCTTATCTCCGGAACTACGGCGTGGTCGTCGACCACCATGTCGTTCATCGCGATGAACATCGCAGCGCGCTTGGCCGCATCGAGCTCGCTCTCGGAGGCGTGAAAGATCTCGTCGTATTTGGGGTTTTGCCAGCGTGTCACGTTGCGGCCCTGCCATTTGTTGGACTTCTGCGCGACTTCCGTCGACAGGAACTGGCGCATGAAATCGCTCGGGTCCGGTGACGACATCGTCGTCGTGAACATCTGCAAGTCGGAATGGAAATGCTTGTAAGTGTCGAGGTTTGCCACGTCGGACGAGAAGAACACCGATGCCTCGATCGCCTTCAGTTCCATCGAGATGCCGGCCTTTTCGCAGGCCTGCTTGACGATCGCCTGGTTTTTCTGGCGCGGGGCGTTGACCGAGGTTTGAAACCTCAAGTGCAGTTTCTTGCCGTCCTTGGCGCGGACCCCGTCAGAGCCGAGCTTCCAGCCAGCCTTGTCCAGGATCTCATTGGCCTTGGCAATGTTGAACTCCCATTTGGTGTTGTGCGACACGAAACGCGGCGGGGCGTTGATGAAGTTGCCGGTGGCGATGCCGGTGCGCCCATAGATGTATTTCTGCACCGAATCCTTATCGAACAAGTAGCTGAGCGCTTCGCGTACGGCGGGGTCGCTGAGCAGCGGATGTTTGGTCTTGATGCTAGAGAACTCGCCGTCGACCTCGGTCCACGGATCGGTGCTGTTGAATTGGATTTGCTCGATGCTGCCGGTCGGAACGATCGCGACGCGGCCCTTGGAGCCGGCACTCTCCTCCAACCTCTTCAGGATCTCGTCCTCGACCTGCAGGTTCCAGGCATAGTCGTATTCGCCGGTCTGAATCACGGCGCGGGCCGCCGACACGGCGTCGCCGCCACCCTTCATCTCGATCGTGTCGAAATAGGGCCGGTTGGCCTCGTGGTAGTTCGGATTGCGGGCGCCCCTGACGAGATCGCCCGGGGTGAACGAGACGAAGGTATACGGTCCGGTGCCGACCGGCTTCAGATTGTTGGGCGCGGCCCGCAATTCGCCGCCCTTATACTTCTCGAACAGATGCTTCGGGATGATCTGGCCGTAGACGCCGGCGAATGCGGCCGCCCAGAACGGCGTCGGCTTCGCAAAGGTCAGGCGCACGCTCAGCGGGTCGATCTTCTCCGCCTTGACGTCCTTGTAGATGCCGATCGTCGTCGCCGCTGTCGCCGGGTCGGCGGCGTATTGCCAGTTAAAGACGACATCGTCGGCGGTGAAGGGCTGCCCGTCGTGCCATTTGACGTCGGGCTTCAACTTCCAGACGACCGACTTACCGTCGGCGGCGATGTCGCCGTCCTCGAAGCTCGGCACCTTGGCGGCCAGGATTGGCACCAGGACACCGTCGGCGTCCCAGGCCGCCAGCGGCTCGTAGAAGATGCGCGAGGCATCCTGATCCTTTGTGCCGACCGCGAAATGCGGGTTGAGCAGGGTCGGCGCTTCCCACCACAGCGCCTTCAGCGAGCCGCCGCCGCCGGCCTTGGTCGGCGTATAGGCGGCCTCCGGCGCCGTCTGGGCCAGCCCGGCATCGGCCAGGAGCAGGTTGGCGAACGGCGCCGACAGGCCAAACACAATCATCCGTCGCACAAAGGCCCGCCGGGGCATCTGTCCAGCCCTGACCGCCGCGATCAGGCTTCGAAGTTCTCTCTCGTTCATCGGACCCCTCTGCAGCTACCGCATCCGATCGATCCCGCTTAGCTTAGCGGAATTCGAATCTCGCAACCATGCGCGCCTCGGCGCCGTCTCGGCCAGCGCCTCAATACAGATGGCAGGCGACGTCGTGCCCGGGAGCGACCTCTTTGCGCAGCGGAGCGTCGACCGCGCATTGTGCCATCGCGTGCGGGCAGCGTGGATGAAAGCGGCAACCGGTCGGAGGATCGAGCGCGCTCGGCACCTCGCCGGTAATGATCAGGCGCTCGTGGCGCTCGTCGGGGTCCGCCGGCAATGCCGCAGTGAACAACGCCTGGGTATAGGGATGCAGCGGCTTGGCGCACAGCTCCATGCTGTCGGCCAGCTCCACGATCTGACCCAAATACATGACCGCGATGCGATGGCTGATATGGGCCACCGTCGCCAGATCGTGGCCGATGAATAGATAGCTGACCCCGAGCGTATGCTGTAGGCGCTCGAGCTGGTTCATGATCTGCGCCCGGATCGACACGTCGAGCGCCGAAACCGGCTCGTCGAGCACGATCAGCCGCGTGTTGGTCGCGAGCGCCCGGGCGATGGCGACGCGCTGGCGTTGCCCGCCGCTGAACTCGTGCGGAAACAGCCGAGACGCCTCGGGTTCGAGCCCGACCAGCTCCAAGACCTCGGCCACCCGCTCGGCCAATTCCGGTCGAGAGAGTTTAGCGTGAATCTGCAACGGCTCGGCGATGATATCGCCGACCCGCATGCGCGGACTGAGTGAGCTGTAGGGATCCTGAAACACTACCTGGACCTCGCGCCGGTAGCGCATCAGCCCGTCGGCGCGCAAGTCCGAGATGTCCTCACCGTCGAAGCGGATCGTGCCGCCGCTCGGCGTCTCTTGCAGCAGGATCAGCTTCGAGGTTGTCGTCTTGCCGCAGCCCAATTCGCCGATCAGCCCCAGGGTCTCGCCCGGGTCGATGGCAAAATCGATCCCGTCGACGGCCTTGACCCACCCGGTCCTGCCCCCGAACAAGGCGCCACCGCGAACCGGGAAGTATTTCTCAACCCGTTGCAGCTCAAGCAATGGCGCGGGCATAGGTCTCCTTTGCCGGCTGATCGATCAGCCAGCAGCGCGCGGTCCACTCCGCTGCAACCGATCGCTCCGCCGGCTCATGCGCGGCGCATTGCGGCAGCGCATGGGCGCAGCGGGGATGAAACGCGCAGCCCCCAGGCAACTCGGCAAGCTTGGGCGGCTGACCGGGAATCGCGTAGAGCGGCTCTTTGCTGCCGAGCTTCGGCATCGAGCCGAGCAATGCCTGGGTATAGGGGTGCCTGGCCGCACGAAACAGGTCGCGCACCGCTCCCTGCTCGACGATCTTCCCGGCATACATGACGGCCATTCGGTCGCACATCTTGGCGACGATGCCGAGATTGTGGGTGACGAAGATCAGCGCTACGCCGGTACGCTGCTGGATGTCCTTCAGTACGTCGAGGTACTGCGCCTGGATCGTGACATCGAGATTGGTGGTCGGTTCGTCGGCGATGATCAGCTTGGGCTCGCCCGCCATTGCGATCGCGCCGACCACGCGCTGGCGCATGCCGCCGCTCATCTGATGCGGGAATTCGCGCATCCGCGCCGCGGGCGAGGCAATCCGCACCGCGCGCAGCAATTCCTCTACGCGCTGTCGCAATGGGCGGCCCCTGATGCCTTGATGGTGATAGGCCGGTTCGGCAACCTGCCAGAAGATGCTGAACAAGGGGTTCAGCGAGGCCATCGGGTCCTGCAGGATCATCGCGATCTGCCGGCCGCGGATGCGGCGCATCTCGCCGTGGCCGCTTTGTGGTCAATTCCTCGCCATTGAACTCGATGCTGCCGCCGACGATCCGCGCCGCCGGAGGGAGCAGTCCGACGATCGACAGGCAGGTCGTGGTCTTGCCGCACCCCAACTCGCCGACGAGACCGATTGTCTCGCCTTCGCCGAGGGTAAAGCTGATCCCGTCGACGGCTTTGACGACGCGCGCGCCGCCGAACGAAGTGTAATGTGTTTGCAGGTCGCTGACCCGCAACAGGGGCGGCATCGGCGTGCCTTCGTGCTACAGATTGCGCAGTTGCGGGTCGAGCCGGACGCGCAGCCAGTCGCCGAGCAGCTGCGTCGCCAGCACGGCGAGCAGGATGCCGAGGCCGGGGAAAACCGTCAGCCACCAATCACCGACCATCAGCATCGAGCGGCCGTCGGAAAGCATCGAGCCCCAGGCCGGCTGCGGTGGCGGCACGCCGACCCCGAGAAAGCTCAGCGACGCCTCGGCGATGATGACAACGCCGATCGTCAGGCTGGCCAGCACCATCGTCGTGTTCATCACATTGGGCAGAATGTGGCGGCAGATCACCCTGGTGCGGCTGGCGCCGGCGATCTCGGCCAGTTTGACGAACTCGCGCTCTCGCAGGCTCAGGACTTCGCCGCGGATGACCCGGGCGTAGCGCGTCCAAAACACTGCCCCGAGGATGATGACGATGTTCCACATGCTGGGGCCGACCATCGTCGCCAGAAAGATCGCGAAAACCAAACCCGGCAGGGCAAGCCAGGCGTCGGTGATGCGCATGATCACTTGGTCGACCCAACCGCCGAGATAGCCGGCGAGGATGCCCATGGTGGTGCCGATGCTGCCGGCGACGATGGTCCCGGTTACGCCGACGATCAGCGACACCCGGGCGCCGTAGATCAGCCGGCTCAACACGTCGCGGGACTGAAAATCGGTTCCAAGCAATGCGTGGACGCTGCCGCCCGGCATCCAGAACGGCGGCTCGAAGATCTTGGCGCCCGGGATCGGCTCGGTCGGGTCATAGGGGGCTATGAAATTGGCGAATAGCGCGATCAGGATGAAAGGGACCAGGATCGCCAATGGCAGCACGGGCAATTCCCGCGCCAGCCTGTACCAGCGCCCGCCGACAGTGGCGAGCCACGGCGGGGATATTGCGACCGCAACAGCACTCGTCTCGTCGATCAAGGCCATTAGCGCACCTATTTGGTCAGGCGAATGCGGGGGTCGATATAGGCGTAAAGAATGTCGACGATCAAATTGATCGCCACGATCATGATCCCGGCCTCCATGACGATGCCTTGCACCAGCGGGAAATCACGCTGGAAGATCCCTTCGTAGAGAAGCCGGCCAATGCCGGGCCAGGCAAAGATCACCTCGATGATCACCGCCGCGTTGAGCATGACCACGAGATTGACCCCGGCCAGGGTCAGCACCGGGATCAGTGCGTTCTTGAACGCATGGATCGCGATCACCGCATAGCCGGGCAGCCCCTTCAGCCGCGCCAGCTTGACATATTCGCTGCGCAATACTTCGAGCATGCTCGATCGGGTCAGCCGCAACAGCGAGGCGGCAAAATACCAGCCCAACGCCACCGCCGGCATGATCAGGTTGCGCCAGCCGCCCTGCCCGCTCGTCGGCAGCCATTCGAGCCACACCGAGAACACCAGGATCATCACCAGCCCCAGCCAAAACCCGGGGATCGCCAAGCCCAACAAGGCGATGATCTTGCCGAAGCTGTCCCATGGGGTGTTGACCTTTACCGCCGAGATGATGCCGGCCGGGATGCCGATGAAAAACGAGATCATCGTCGCCGCCAGCGCCAGTTCGAGCGAATTGGGCAGGCGCTGGAAATAGAGCGTGCTGACCGGCATCTCGTAATTGAACGAGGTGCCGAGCCGGCCGGTGACGACGTTCTTGGCAAAGGCGAGGTACTGCACCGGCCACGGGCGGTCGAGCCCCCACTCGGTGCGCACCCGAGCGAGATCCTCGGCGCGCGCACCCGGCTCGGCCAGCAGGGTCACCGGGTCGCCGGTCAGCCGGACCACGGTGAAAATGGTCAGGCTGAGGATGAACAGGGTGACGATTGCGTAAACGCTCCGCCGGATGATGAACTGGCCCATTGCCCTTCCTCTCCTGCCGTAAACCGCTGTCAACCGGCCAGGTTTTCCTTCAATTGGATGTCTTCCCACGGATAGGCGTAGCCGCTGGTGATCGTCGGAAACACGTCCTGCCATTTCTTTGCCGCGATCCGCGGCCCGATCGCATTGACAAAGGCGTGGCGGAATACCGGGACGAAATAATAATTTTCCAGCATGGCGCGCTGGATCTCGTAAGCGAGGTTCTTTCGCTCAGTTTGATCATGCGAGGTGAGGTAGGTCGCGAACTTGTCGTCGAGCTCCTTGACGCAAAAGTAGTCTCTTCCTTGGAAGCCGCCGCATTTAAACATCAACTCATACCAGTTGGACCAGGTGCCGCCGATGCGCGTCGCGTTTAAAATGATCTGCACCCCGGGCCACTCGCTCAGCCCGGTTTCCATTTTTTTCAGGAAGACCCCGCGCTCCATGACCTGGTTCCTGGCGCGGATACCGATGGCCTCTAACTGCGAGACGATGCGTTCGCCGCGCGAATAATAATTCGGTGGCGGCGTTACCCAGTCGACGTGAAAGCCGTTAGGGTAACCGGCTTCTGCCATGAGCTGTTTGGCCTTGGCGATATCGTGCGGCCATTTCGGCCATGCCATGCCGTATTCGACGTCGTCATTGATCCAGTTACCGTCGGTGACGCCCATCCCGTCGCACTCGGCCTGGTTCATCGCGTCGCGGTCGATGGCGAGGCTGATCGCCTGCCGCACCCGGATGTCGTGGAACGGGCTTTTCGGATTCTGAAAGCCCGGAAATTCGAGCCACCAATTGGCCGAAACCACCGGCGCGAGCATCAGCTTGGGATTGCTCTTGACCCGGGCGATCAGTTCGCCGGGCACGAAATACATGATGTCGGCTTCGCCGCGTTCCAGCATCGCGACACGGGTGGCGGCTTCCGGCACTGCGCAGCATCGTCAACTGCTTGACGTGCACCGGTCGATAGTAATCTTCAAAGGCCTCGAAATCGAGCTGAATGCCGGGTTGCTGCGAGACAAGCTTGTAGGGCCCGGCCCCGATCGGTTTCTGCAGAAAACCGTTCTGTCCAACCTTTTCGTAATATTTCTGCGGAACTACCCACGCGGCACCACAGACGTTCGAGGTGCCCATCAAGATCGGGAAAGTCGAGAAACGGGCTATTGAAGTGAAAGCGGGTAGTGCGGTCGTCGACAATCTCGACGCCTTGGGTCGTGTCGTGCAGCACTTTGGCCCAGGCGCCGCGGTATTGCTCAAAGCTCCATTGGACATCGTGCGGAGTGACCGGCGTCCCGTCGTGGAACTTGATCCCCTGGCGAAGCTTGAATGTGCAGCTCTTGGCGTCCTCTGCAAAATCGAAACTCTCGGCCAGCGCCAGATGATCATATTTCTGCTGGCCGAAGTTTTTGATCAACCCGTCATGCAGGGCATTGAGGAAATTATCGGGGGTTGCGGTCCCGTCATGCTGCTGCGGATCGAGCCAGCGTGCGGCGATGTTGGTGTGCCAAGCCAGCACCATCTTGCCTTTGGGAGCGACTGTCGGCGCCGCGCGCGCACCGCGGACAAACGGGGTCGTGAGTGCCGTCGTCGCTAGCACCGCCGTCCTCAATACCGTGCGCCGCGTCAGCATGAAGTCCCTCATTTTTTTCTCCTTTATCGAAACAAAACCAACCACGCGCTGAATTTTCGACCGCGATGCGTCCCAAGAAATCGATGCGATGCGTCATCATTGCGGGAAGCACAAGCCTCCGGCAAGGCTCCTTTGCCGACTCGCGCTTGCGTGTCCGTACCGATGGTCCGCTGGGCAATTTGGTGGGCCGAATCGCTGCCGGAACCTCCAGCCGCCCTGTTTCATCGTTGCCTCCGAGTTTGCGGCTAGGATAGAGGAACCCTTATGACCTGTCGAGCTGTGTTGCCCCGATCGTGAAAGCTTGCGTTAAGCTTTAAGTTCGATGTCCTCCCACGGATAGGCGTAGCCGGTGGTCAGGAAGCTCGGAAATACGTCCTGCCATTTCGTCGCGGCGATGCGTGGGCCGATCGCGTTCATGAAGGCGTGGCGGAACACCGGGACGAAGTAATAGTTTTCCAGGATGTTCCGCTGGATAGCTTCGGCCAGCTGACTTGCGCTCGTCGGGTTTGTCCGAGGCCAAATATTGATCGTATCTGGCGTCGAGGTCCCTGACGCAGATCGCATCGGCTGATAGCAGACCGCCGCATTTGAAATCCGCTTCGTACCAGTTGGCCCAGGATGCGCCGATGCGGGCGCCGGCAAAGATGATGTTGACCCCGGGCCACTCTTTGAGCCCGCCTTCCCGGCGCTTGGTGTAGACCGCCCGCTCCAAGGTCTGAAGCCGCCCGCGGATGCCGATCGCCTGGAGCTGCGACAGCACCCGTTCGCCGCGCGAATAGTACGGCGGCGCCGGGGTCAGCCAATCGATATTGAAGCCGTTGGGGTAGCCGGCCGCCGCCATCAGTTGTTTGGCTTTGGCGGCGTCATGCGGCCATTTCGGCCAGCCCATCCCGTATTCGACGTCGTCGTTGATCCAATTGCCGTCGACCCTACCGAGCCCGGCGCATTCCGCCTGGTTCATCGCGTCGCGGTCGATGGCCAAGCTTACCGCCTCGCGCACGCGCTTGTCATGAAACGGGTTCTTTGGGTCCTGGAAACCGGGGAATTCGAGCCAGAAATTGCCCGAGACCACCGGCGCTAGCATCACCTTGGGATTGCTCTGCACTCGGGCGACCAGCTCTCCCGGGATCTCGTAGATGATGTCGGCTTCGCCGCGTTCGAGCATCGCCACCCGCGTGGCCGGGTCGGTCACGCTGATGATCGTGAATTTCTTGACGTGCACCGGCCGATAGTAATCGTCGAAGGCCTCGAATTCGAGCTTGGTTCCGGGCTGCTGCGCGACCAGCTTGTAGGGCCCGGCGCCGATCGGCTTCTTGACGAACCCGTCCTGCCCGACTTGCTGGTAATATTTCGCTGGCACGACCCAGCCGGCGCCGCAGACATTGGCCGTGCCCAGCAACCGCGGAAAATCGAGGAACGCCTCTTTGAATTTGAAGCGGATGGTGCGGTCGTCTGGGGTGTCGATGCTGTCGGTCCTGTCGTGCAACACCTTGGCCCAGGCGCCGCGGTAGTGCTCGTAGCTCCATTTCACGTCTGCGGGGGTAACCGGGGACCCGTCATGAAACTTGACGCCGGCCCGCAGCCGAAAAGTTGCGCTTTTGGCGTCTTCGGCAAAATCGAAGTTATCGGCAAGCGCCAGATGGTCGTATTTTTGCGCGCGGAAATTCTTGATCAGAGCATCTTGCAGCACATTGAGGAAATTGTCCGGGGTGGCGCCGCCGTCGTGTTGCTGCGGATCGAGCCAGCGCGGCGCGATATTGGTGTGCCAAGCCAAATCCATACTGCCGCTCGGGGCGACTTCCGCCGCCACGGCGGGGACAAAGGGCGTCGCCAGGGTCGTTGTCGCCAGCGCCGCGTTCCGCAGCACGGTACGTCTTGTCAATCTCGTCGTTCCCATCGCCTGCTCCCATTACGAAGGCGCTATTGGTGCCGCGCCTCGTCTTTGCGGTTGAGATGGATTGGTCGGCGCTCGGATGGCCGCGGGCGGCTCCCGCCGATGCACGGCTGGGGACCGCATCGCCGCGCGGGGTGGCCGGAAAGGTCGAGACAGCGTGTGGGCTTTGGTCGTGCCACCCCCGCGCAGCTCCGGGCGCCGAGGCCGGAGCTGTGTAGCAAGTTGATATTCGGCCCGCCGCGCGACACTCGCCGGCGCCATGATCCCCTCCGCGCTCCCAGACGCTCTTTTCGAGAGGCTTGCGCAGAGCGTATCCCAGCCATGCGAGAATGTCTCGCTAATTTTTAGGCTGAGCGCCCACCAAGTTAAATTTGCGAGGCGGCGCCGGCCAAACTGGGCGACCGCTCCTCTAAGATCAATATCCTTCCCGCTCCAATCGCTTGCGCATCGCTTTACGATATCGGCGGACTGCCTCGGCCTTCTCGCGGACGCGCCGTTCCGATGGCTTCTCGTAGGCCCGCCTCCGCTTCATCTCGCGGAAAGTGCCTTCGCGCTGCATCTTTTTCTTTAAGACCCGCAAGGCCGAATTGAGATCGTTATCACGCACGAAAACTTGCATTAACTCTTCCCCTCCGATCCACGGAAACTGCCCGGCTGTTCGATTTAGGCAGCCGCTTCGGTGTGCATTTCGCTAGAGCTTGCCAATTCCGGGGACTAGCCACGGACGATGCGGCTGCTGATCCGCCGCCTTTCCGCGCGCATCGGGATCCGCAACCGCGGTGTTGCAGTCGTCCGTTGCCCCGGTGCGACCGTCGTTATTTTGCGAGTGGGCTTCCGCCCATTTCCTAAATCCGCTCATTTTACTGTTTATGAAGATGCTCATGCTCGTCTTTCCTCTAGCGAAAGGTTTTGCGTATTTCTCATTGAAGTGGGCGGTCGTAACCGCCGCAGCAGTGGCATTGTACCTTTTATATTTCATTGGAGGGCTTGATAGGTCGCGAATGCCACGACCATCAGGACAACAAAAATCGGTACGACAAGGGGTGGAACAAACCAGGATGTCATGGCTGTTGCCCTTTCGCTAAGAAATCTTCGGTGGTTCCAACTGGGGCAGTTTTGCGGCGCTTCACTGCCCTCCAGAGCCCGGCCAAGCGCTTCGCTTTTGAGAGCTGCGCTGGCGTCAAATAAGAGGCCATACGTTCGTAGCCGGATCGCGCCTGATGGCGGTGAATGCCGCGCGAGCTTGTCGTCGCCAGCAGAAACCAGGCACAAGCGTTGACGTAGTTTCCCGATGCGTTGGGGCCGTCGGCATAGAGTTCGGCGAGCCGGCTTTGTGCGCGCGCCAGACCCTGCTCGGCAGCCGCCAGCAGCCACTTGATCGCCTCCGCCCGGTTGCCTTCGATGGCATAGCCATTGTCGTCCAAGCGGCTGTCATAGAGGACGCCCAGATTGAATTGCGCGGCAGCCTCGCCGCTTTCGGCAGCAAGCCGGAGGTGCCGCATCGTGCTGGTCTCCATCGCACCCTCCTAGCCGCCCGGTGAAATCCCGTTGCTGCAAAGCCGGTGCGAATGGGCGCTTGTCCGTCTTCTAAGAAAGGCGGCGGGCTCACCGCGCAGCAGCATCGACCTCAGAAACCCGCTTCGGCCGACCACGGCACCGATCCGCAGGCTCTGGAGCAGTTGAAGGCGTTTACGGCGACAATGATTTGTCGTCGGCCTTTTACATGGGCCTTAAATTATTATTTGCAATGGAGGCGGAGTCTTTAGACGGTTCCAAGTCGTTGCTCATTTATTATTGATACAACGTTATCAGACCTTTAGATAGATTCATTACATGGGGCGTGTCGCCGGATTTGACCACCCTACAGCACAGGACTCCAAGGCTATCTCCGGTTCGCCGGAGCTGGGGTCGGAGCGCGGCTTCATCCGAGCTCGCAGTCATGCATGTACGTCTTGGATGCCTGTAAACCCGCTACGGTCAATAAATCGTGCTTTCAACTTGCCGATATGGCAAAATTCATATCGGAAATAATTTGCTGACACGATCATTGAATTTGGTGTTTGCCGATCCTACATAACGCAAGCGTATGCCACCGCGGTGAGAGTATTTATGCAGTTTTGTCCGCGCCGTTGTCCTCGATAGAGCAGGTGATATCGGAACCAGTCTGAATACTACAGTTGGAGGCCGCGCGGCTGCTTCCGAGCGAGAAGGACCCAAACCAAAAGGAATAATCGGCCATGACGGACCGCCCAGTCGACCTCGACGAGCATCGCGGCATGGCCGCCCAAAAATCGACCGAAATTCGCCGACGCCTGCACGAAGTGCAAGCCGATCAGGCCGCCTTGCGCGGCCGCCAAGACGAATTCGAGCGCTACGCCGTCGCGGCGCCGTCGGCGACTTGGGCCGAGGCTTCTGCAAAGGCACGATATCTGATCCAACTTTTTGCCGCCACGCCAGACGCGCAGGATCCCCGCCGCCAAGAACTGATCGCGACGGTACTCGACGATCTCGCCCGGTTGGCGGACGAGGCGGTTTGATTGTGGGAGACGAGCCGGGTTCGGCGAGATTGAAGGGGCTAGTCCACATGGCCGTGCTTCGCTTGCGTCGAACAAAATTCAACATCGCGAGAGGTTCACAAAATGGCTGCACCAGAAGCCCGGCATTCCGTCGAGGAATTGGCGCAAGCGCTCTACGAGGCGAGCGATCCGAACGGCCCGCCTTGGGTTAGACGCGGTCGGGTGGTGCGCGAGCCGTGGCTCGCGCTCGCGCGAGAGCGGATATTGCGGTCCGAAAATCGTCCTGAGCCAAATGACCAGCCTGGACCCGGTGACAGGGCCTAACCATGATCATTCGCTTGACGATCCAACAGGCCGGCGCCGGCTTTCGCGCGACGATCTCCAAACGCGAAGAAGAGGGCACGGGCCCTGTCGGGCAGCCCGAGATTTTCCTGGTCGACAGCAAGGAAGAGGCGAAGAAACGAGCCAAGGATCTGGCGCGCGCCCTGGGGCTGAAGACGTATCGCGTGGTCGACAGGACCCTTGCGGTCTAGCCAACGATGGTTCACATGCGCGAGCATGATGGCCGCCCACCGGCTATAGCCCAAGGAAACTGCCATGTCAGAGGGGAATAAGATCGCCGCCGCCCTACTCGCCTGCGAGGCGTCGCGCCAGCAGCAGGAATTGGTCAAAGCGGGGCCGGGCAAGCCCCTTGCCGAGAGGGACGTCGCTGCCGAACTGTGGGCGTATTTCCAAGGTTTCCTCGACCGGCTCGAGCGCGATCGCGGCCGGGCCGGTTAATCGTCGAGGTGGGGATGCCCAGACGCGAGAAGACGGTCAACGCCAGCGGCTTCGTCTTCTTTGACGTTGTCTATGAGGATGGGAGCCGCAGCTCGAACCGCAAGATCCCAAATTCGGAACTCGGCGGCATCGACGGGGATGCGATCGCGAAGCCCTATATCGAGGCCCAGGACCGCAAGATCGCCGAAATCTCGGGACGTTCGCCGGGCGTCATCAAATCGGTGGTTCGCTCGCGTTCCCGCTGAATACCATGGCAGGCCCGAACCTCAAACGGGACGGGTGCCCTTAAGCTGGGTGCGATGCATCAGCCGGCGGGCCGACGGATCGAAGGCGTCGCGGCGGTGCATCGCGCAGCGATTGTCCCACCAGATCAGGTCGCCGACCCGCCAATCCTGACGCCAGGTGAATTTCTCCTGCGTCGTATGATCCCATAAAAGATCGAGCAATTCTTCGCTCTCGTCGACCGAGCATCCGACGACATACGCGTTGATGCGGCGGCCGAGGAATAACGCCTTGCGCCCGGTCTCGGGATGGGTCCGCACCATAGGCTGTCGCGCGCCCGGCACCTTCGACACGTCGGCGATGGTCTCGAACCCCTTATGCGCCTTGCCGCCGCTCGAATGAGTCGCGGCGTGGATCATCGGCAGGCCGTCGATCCGACGTTTCGTTTCCTCGGGCAATGTCTCATAGGCAGAATACATGTTGAGGAAATAGGTCGAGCCACCGGCGCTCGGCGGCGGCACTTCCAGCGACCGCAGCAGGCTCGCCGCCGGCGGTACGTCGACAAACGAGCTGTCGGTGTGCCAGAACGCCTCGCCGTCGCCGAGGCCGCCGATCGCTTTGCCGTCCTCGATGATGTTCGAGATAACCGAGATTTCCGGCGGGATTTCGCTGCGGCGGCCCGCGGTCTGGGTTTCGACGCCATATTGCTTTGCGATCAGCGCTGCGGGATTGAATTCGAGCTCGCCGAACTGGCGGGTGAACGCCATGTGCTGCTCGTCAGTCAGCGGCTGGTCGCGAAACCGCAATACCAGATGTTCGAGCCACGCGTCGCGAACCGCGTCGCGTTCCTGGGGACTTAGCGGCTCGCGTATATCGACGCCACGGATTTCCGCGCCGAGCCCGGCTTCGAACGGGGCGACTTCGATACTCATGGCAATTACTCCGCGGCTTCGAGGGCTTCGACGCCGAAATCGTTGATCGACACCCGCCAATGGATGCGGTCCTCCTCGGGAGGGTAGTCGCCGGCCGCTTTATGGTACGAGCAGCGATTGTCCCAGATCACGATGTCGCCCTTGCGCCAGACATGATGGTATTCGGCATCGGCGGTGATCATCCGGTCCTTCAACTCGGCGATCAGTTCGTCGCCCTCGCGATCCTCGATTCCGACCAGGCTGACGATCTTGCCGGGGTCGAAATAGAGCGATTTTCGCCCGGTCTCCGGGTGGGTGCGGACGATCGGGTGAAACACCGGAGTCCAGTCCTGGTCCTCCGGATTGAGCAGTTTCGCTTTGCCGCGCCGGCCGCCATAGGAGAAGGCACCGATCACCCCGTCGAGCCGGTCCTTAAGCCGCTGCGGCAATGCGTCATAGGCGGCATAGCCATTGGCGAACAAGGTGTTGCCGCCGCGGCTCGGCACCGCCAGCGCATAAAGCTGGGTCGCCTTGAACGGGGCCTGGTTATAGGCGCCGTCGGTGTGCCAGCCCTCGGCGCCGCGGCGGTAGATTTCGTCCCGCAGCTTGCCGTCGGCGTCGAATTTGTTGACGCCGAGCATCGTGATCTCGGGATGGTCGGGATTCCGCGTCGATTTCGACGGATGCGGCACGACCGGGCCAAAGCGGCGGCTGTAGCGCACAAAATCCGGGATCGTCAGATCCTGGTCGCGCACCACCATGACATTGTAGTCGAGCCAAGCCTGATAGATCGGCGCAAAACCCCTGTCGTCGAGCGTCTTGACGTCGACCCCGGTGATCTCGACGCCGATTTGCGGCCCCATGCGGCGAATTTCCATCGCTCAATCCTCCGGTAGGCAATCGTGCACGGTCCGCCCGCGCTTCGCGACGTGTCAACCGGGAGAAATGCGATGGTTGCCATGCGCCGAACCCGATAATCTTCCAGCCTGCTTTGGGGAGGCGATTATGAAGCTGGTGATGTTTGAGGCTTCGGGGCAGAGCGAGCCGGCGCCGGGACTGCTGACGGATCGCGGGGTGGTGGGCCTCGCCGGGGTGGTCGAGCGCGGTTATACCCCGCAAATGACGATGCAGAACCTGATCGACGGGTTCGACGGACTGCGGCCGACGCTCGATCGGCTTGCGGCGGAGGGCGCGGCCTTGCCGCTTGCCTCGGTCCGGCTGCGCCCGCCCTTGCCGCGGCCCGGCAAGATCCTGTGCTGCATCGCCAATTACTGGGAGCATGCGCAGCGCGAGGCGCGGCCGCTGAACATGTTCCTCAAAAATCCCGGAAGCCGTAGTCGGGCCGGGTGACACGATTGTATTGCCCGAGTTCACCGAGCCGTGGATCTTTATGCACGAGGCCGAATTGGCGCTGGTCATCAAGGGCCCGGCGAAAAAAATCAGCCAGGCGAATTGGCGCAGCGCGGTGTTCGGCTATACCGGGCTGATCGACGTGTCGGCGCGCGGGGAGGGGAGGCGGACCTGGAAGGCCGGCAGCTGGCTCGGCAAGTCGTTCGACACCTTCGCCCCGATCGGGCCGTGCATCACCACCGCCGACGAGATTCCCGAGCCGAATGACGTCGTCGTGCGCTTTTGGAACGACGGCCAATTGCGCCACAACTACAACACCGACGACATGGAGCATCGGGTGCCCGAATTGATCGAGTTCGCCTCGACGGTGATGACCTTGAACACCGGCGATTTGATCGCCTGCGGCACCAATCACGAGGGGCTCGGCGCCCTGCAGGACGGCGAAACAGTCGAGATCGAGGTCCAGCATGTCGGCCGGATGTCGCTAAAGGTCGTCGACCCGCTGAAGCGCCAATGGGAGCGCGGCATCTATATGGGCGCCAACTCGACCAACCCCGAAGCCGTCAAACGCCATCGCCCGCAGGGTGCGGCGTGAGAGGATCGGTCCTGATTAAATCCGCAGGATGGTCACTCTGCGAGGTTGTCTTCGACAGCGGTCGCCGCAAATCCTCAACTCAGGGCAATCTCGTCGCCAGTATGCCTCGATGCAGCCCGCGGGGTTTATCGCCAGGCCGCAGCTATATCTTCTCGAACACGGCGCAGGTGATGCGATATTCGGCTATCAGCCAATAGAGCTTCGCCATCGAGCGTTTCCATTTTTCGAGCGACACGAACGGCGCCGGGAAACGCGCGACGTGACGCAACAGGATCCACGGGCGTCGGCGGACATCGTCGCGATATGACATGCCGGCGCCGATGATCGCACTGTCGAGCAGACGGGCGCCAGCGAACAACGCCTCAAGTTCGGCCGGGCTCGGCCGGTACATCGTGTCGATCGGATCGCGATGATAAGGGTAGCTGAACGGCGCCGTGACAAAAACGAGCCCTGATTTCGGCAAGATGTCGAGACAGTGACGAGCAAGACGATCCGGCTCGGTCACGTGCTCCAACAGATTGCAGCATAAGAGCGCCCGCGGCCTGAGCGCGCGCAGCTGGGGCAGGTCGGCAGGATCGGTCAGATCGGCGCGGAGGTCGATCCCCGCCTCGTCACGCGTGTCGACATGGACGATTTCGACGCCGCGGTCGCGCAGCGGTCGGAACAGGCTTTGCTCGGTCCAGGGCTGGGTCTGTTCGCGGAACGCCGCCGTGCTGCTGCCCAAGTTGAGCAAAGGCGACAGCCGCTCGGGGGCATACCTGTCGAGCGCGGCGCATAGCCAGCGAGCCTCGGTTTCGAACATCCTGCTCTCGATCGCGCCCCAGGAATTCTACCATGCCCAATCGCGCCACAGCGCGAAAGAGCGCCCACAGAGCCATGGCGGCAGTATCAGGTGGATCGCTAAGATGCCTACCGTGACGATCGCGCCGCTCTCACTAAGCGCCGGCGCCTTTCCAGAGGCGACCCCGCTCAACGTGTTCCTGGCGTGGAACGAAGGGCGTTACGCAAAGGATCGCCGCTATCGGATCATCCGCGACATCCATCGGATGCTGCACAATTTCGGCAGCGAGATCTGTCTCGCTCATCTCGCGGGTCAGCGCATCGCGTTGCGACGCTCCGGTGGCCGGATCGTCGTCGCCCCGGCGGCGCAGGCACTCGCCCGACGGTGTCTCACCGAGTCCATCGGCACCCCTAGAATGGTGGCAGCGCAGCAGGTGATCGAACTCGCTACAGGCCGCCATCGGCGCGACTGATCCGGGCCGGCATGCGGCGGTTTTCCGCGCGTTCGAGGAGCTGGCCCGGCATGTCGATCTCGACGCTCTGGCCCGATTGCGGCCGCAGCGAACGGCGCCGGAGACCGCGTCGCGCCGGCACCGCATTCTGGTCATCAAGCTCGGCGCCCTCGGCGACTTCGTCCAGGCGCTCGCCCCAGTGCCGGCAATTCGCCAGCATCACGCCGGCGACCATATCGCCTTGCTGACAACTGCGCGTTACGGCGCGCTGGCGGCGCGGACCGGACTGTTCGACGACGTCCTGATCGATCGCCGACCGCATGGATTCGATGTTCCGGGCTGGCTGGCGCTGCGCGGGATGCTGCGCCGCGGCCGCTTCGACCGGGTCTACGATTTCCAGACCTCCGACCGGTCCAATTTCTATTACCGGCTGTTGCGGCCGGGCCAGCCGCCCGAATGGTCGGGGATCGCGTGGCGCTGCTCACATCCCCATGCCAATCGCGGGCGCGACCGGCAGCATACGATGGACCGGCAGGCCGAACAGTTATTGATGGCGGGAATTCACCCGGTCCCGCTGACACCCTGGTTGCCCGCGGCGGGATCATTGCCGCCGAGGGTCGCCGGCCGGCGGTTCGCCCTGCTGATCCCGGGCTCTTCGCCGCGCCATCCTGCAAAACGCTGGCCCGCGGAGCGCTATGGCGAGCTGGCGCGCCGCCTGTCGCGCGCCGGCTGTCTGCCGGTCGTCGTCGGCGTTGCCGGCGAGGACGCGCTCGGCGGCGCCATCTGCGCCATCTGCCCCGAATGTGTCGACCTGATCGGCCAGACCGATGTGGCCGGGCTGGCGGCGCTTGCGCGGGCAGCCGCGCTGACGATCGGCAACGACACCGGCGCCACCCACGTTGCCGCCGCCGGCGGCCATCCCGTCGTGGTGCTGTTCTCCAGCGGTTCAGACCCGGCCTTGTGCGCACCGCGAGGCGCCGCGGTGCGCTTGCTGATCGAGCCAGATCTCGCCCGCCTCTCCGTCGAGACAGTGTTTGCTGCCGGGCGGGCCGCGGCTCAGGGCCAAAGCGGAGCGACTGCCGCCTGCTGACGCCTTCTCAAAAGCGCTCGACCCAGGGCCGCAGCTCGACTTCCCAGGTCCAGGCCGAGCGCGGCTGATGGAGCACGCTGAGATAGGTCGCGGCGATCGCGTCGGGGTCGAGCATGCTGTCGGGCTTGTCCGCCGGCTCGACCCGGCCGGGATTGCGGATCGCGCCGTCGATGACGAAGTGGGCGACATGAACGCCCTGCGGCGACAGCTCGCGCGCCATGCTCTGGGCGAGGCCGCGCAGCGCGAACTTGCCCATCGCGAACGCCGCCGACAGCGGATAACCCTTGACGCTCGCCGAGGCGCCGGTGAACAGCACCGCGCCGTGGCCCTTGGGCATCATCCGGGCGACGGCTTCGCGCGCGACCAAGAACCCGCCGAACGCGCTGACCATGATCGCACGCTCGACCTCGGCCGGCACCAGCTCGGCGACCGGGCCGCGGGCGCGGGCGCTGGCGTTGTAGACCACGACCTCGGGCGCGCCGATCGCGCTTTCGACCGCGGTGAACATCTGGGCCACCTGGGCTGGGTCGACCGCGTCGCAGGCAAAGGCCTTGGCTCCGGTTTCGGTGCAGAGCGGCGCCAGCTTCGCGGCGTCGCGCGCGGCCAGCGCCACGCGCATGCCCTCGCCGGCAAAGAGCCGCGCCAAGGAAGCGCTGAGGCCCCGCCCGGCGCCGACGATCAGCGCGGATTGATAGCTCGGCTTCGGCATGTTTGGTCTCCTCTGATGATGGTTCGGGCGCACCCCTGTGCCACAATAGCACCCACCCCGCCCTTTTGATGGAGGCGTTATGAGCGCGCCGCACCGCATCGAGCCCTGGCCCAAGAAGTTCGCCACCGTCGGCGGCAAGCGTATGGCCTATGTCGAGCTTGGCGTCGGCGAACCGGTGTACCTGTTCCTGCACGGCAACCCGACCTCGTCCTATCTGTGGCGCAATGTCATGCCGCAGGTCGCCGGACGCGGCCGCTGCCTGGCGCCCGACCTGATCGGCATGGGCGACTCCGATAAGCTCGACGATCCAGGCCCGGACACCTACGGCTTTGACCGTGCATCGCGACTATCTGTGGGGCTTTATCGACGCGATCATAGGCACCGACCAGCCGATCACCATCGTCGGCCATGATTGGGGCTCGGCACTCGGTTTCGACTGGGCGAACCACCACCGCGATCGAGTCGCGGGCATCGTCTATATGGAAGCGATCGTCCGCCCGTTGACTTGGTCCGAGTGGCCCGAGGCTTCGCGCCGGGTATTCCAAGGCTTCCGTTCGCCGGCCGGCGAAAAAATGATCCTCGACGACAACATGTTCGTCGAACGGGTATTGCCGGCCTCGATCCTGCGCCGGCTGGATCCCGCCGAGATGGACGAATATCGCCGCCCCTTCGCCGGATCGAACCTCGACCGCTGGCCGACGCTCGCCTGGCCGCGGCAAATCCCGATCGACGGGGAACCCGCTGCGGTCGCGGCACTGGTCGGCGGCTATGCCGAGTGGATGGCGCATAACGAAATCCCCAAGCTCTTCGTCAATGCCGAGCCCGGCGCGATCCTGGTCGGGGCGCAGCGCGAATTCTGCCGCGGATGGCGCAACCAGAGCGAAGTTACGGTCGCCGGCAGCCATTTCATCCAGGAGGATTCCGGCACCGAAATCGGCCAGGCAATTGCCGACTGGAGCGACCGCCTGCGGGCGCCGTCGATTCCGCGCTAGCGCACGAGCCCGCCGATGGTGCCGGCGTGAAAGCGGGCCAAATCCTCGGGACCGAAAAAATTGATGTCGCCCGGGGTGGCGAGCCCGATCGCTGCGGCAAAACCGCCGAGCCGGATTGCGAGATCGCGATCGCCGTCGAGCAGCCCGTGGAGCAGCCCGCCGACAAACGAATCGCCAGCTCCAATGCGATCGACGACATCGACCGCATAGCGCGGCGCATAGCGGAACGCGCCCTCAGCGAGAAGCAAGGTGCCGGGCTCGGCCTCGGGCGGCCGTGTCAGCGCCACGAGCGAAATGCCGTAGCGCTGGGCGATGGCCTCGGCGAGGAGCTCTCCGGCTTCGGCAAATCCCAGCACGTTCTGCGCGTCGCGCTCGGCGAGCACCAGCAGACGCAGATGCGGCGCCACGGCATCGAGCACGGTGCGGGCCTCGTGCGGGGTCGTCAGGGTGGCGCGATAATTCAGATCGTACGATACCTGCTTCCCGGCCGCCGCGGCGAAGGCGGCGAGTTGCATTACCAATGCCCGGCAACTCGGACCCAGCGCCGGGGTGATGCCGGAGAGGTGCAGCCACGCGCTCGACCGGATCAGCGCCTCCCACGGCGCGTCTTCGAAACCAAGCTCGGAGGCCGCCGAATGCTTGCGATCGTAAATGACGCGGCTGGTGCGTGGCTCGGGGCCGGGCTCGTAGAACATCAGGCCCAGGCGCGCATCGGCAATCCAGCGCACCCAGCGCGTGTCGACTCCGTGGCGGCGCGCCTCGCCGTCGACGATCCGGCCGAGCGGCCCTTCGGGCAGCCGCGACACCCAGGCAACCCGTCGCCCGAGCCGAGCCAGCAAGCAGCCGACATTGAGCTCGCTGCCGCCGACGCCAATCTCGAAATTGCGCGCCTGGTCGAGCCGCTGCGCGCCCGGCGGCGACAGGCGCATCAACGTCTCGCCGAGCGTCAGTAAGTCAAAATGCTCGTCCGGCGCGCCGATCATCCGCGCGCGCCGCCGGCTGCGGCGACGACTTCCCGAAAAGCACCCCCCGGGTCAGTAATGGCGCTGCGTCCGGCGCAAAAAGTCGATAAAGATCGCCGCCAACAGGCCCTCTTTCTTTTGCCAATCATCGAGCGCGACATCTTGGTCGGGCCGGTCCTCGGTCAATACCTCGTGGTATTCGCTATTCGGCATCAGCCGGTGCGCGATTTGAGCTGGCCCGCGTGGATGCACTCGGTCGTTGCCGGGAACGATGCAGGCCGGCACCATCATGGAGCGCAATTCGGCCGGGCTCAGCCCGATGACCGGATGTTCGGCGCCCTCGTTGAAGCTGCGGCGCCAGCGTTCCATGACCGCGATGAAATCCTCGACCGCCATTCCCGCGAGCCGGGCCCGATTGGCCGGGTTGGCCTTGATGACCTCGCCGAAATGCTCGCTGCCGCAGATTGCCCCCATACCACCCATCCGGGCCATATCGATAAATTGGGTGTAGTAGTTCTGCACCAGGCGCTGAGCAGCGTAGGCGCCCCCGGTGACCCGCCACAGCAGCAGCCCCCGCACCGCCGCCGGATGGCGCAAGGCCAATAGCAAGGCCAACCGGCATCCCGAGGAGCTGCCGCCGATAAACGCGGGCAGGGCGTCGAGCTGAAACAGCAGTTCGCGCAGATCCTCGGCCCAGATCTCGTTCTCCGAATTGCCGCCGTCAAACGACACGCCGGAGGCCCCGCAATTGCGCCGGTCGTAGATCAGCACCCGGTTGCCGGCCTCTGCGATCTTCTCCGCCAGCGGCTTGACCCCGAGAAGCCCGCGCCGCCCACCAGGCTGCATCGCAACCCATGGCCCGCGGTCACCCAGCACCTCGTAATTGATGTCAACATCACGGACCGTGGCGACCGGCATGGCTCTCCCCATGGTCGAGCATTCTCAATTCTGCCATCCTAGCCGATATCCCCCCGCTGCGGAGAGGAATCAACATGCAGGTTGGCGTCTTCTATTTCCCGACCGATTACGGCATCGACATCGCCGAGCTGGCGCTGGCCGCAGCGGGGTAAGGGCGGTCATATGATCCGCGAAGAACTCGTCTTCGTCGCGACCTGCGACATCTCGGGGCATGCGCGCGGCAAGGGGTTCCCGGCGCGCGAATTACCAGGGCGGTTCAAAAAGGGCATCGGCTGGACCGGCAGCAATCTGATGATGTCGCCGGCCGGCCCGATCTGGGACACGCCCTTTGGCACCGCCGGCGACCTGATGATCGTTCCCGATCCGGCGGCCGAGGTGCGGGTGGATTTCGCCGACGGCTCGGCGGTCGAGCATTTCTTTCTCGGCGACATCCGCACCACCGACGGGACCGCGTGGGAATGCTGCCCGCGCGACTTCCTGCGCCGCGCCGCGGGCGAGCTCGAGGAGACAGCCGGCCTGCGCCTCGTCGCCGCCTTCGAGCAGGAATTCGTCTATACCGGCACGGACGACCGCCCGGGCGACGCCTATGCCCTCGGCGCCTTTCGCCGCCAAGGCAGTTTCGGCGAGGCATTCATCGCCGCCTTGCGCGCTGCCGGACCGGTTCCGGACAGTTTTCTCCCCGAATACGGGCCGCGCCAGTTTGAGGTGACGGTTGCCCCGCAGCCGGCCCTGACCGCCGCCGACCATGCGGTGATTACCCGCGAGATGGCGCGCGCGGCGGCGCACCGGCTGGGGCATCGGGTGATCTTTTCGCCCAAGCCCGACCCCGATCTCGTCGGCAACGGCGTGCACATTCATATGAGCCTATGGGATGGGGAGGATCGGCCGGCGACCCGCACAGCCGGCGAGAAAATGGATTTGAGCAAACCGGCGCAGCATTTCTTTGCCGGCGTCCTGCATCACATGCCGGCGATTTGCGCGGTGACCGCACCCTCGCCGGTCTCGTATCTGCGGCTGACGCCCAATGCCTGGGCGCCAACCGTGATCGATCTGGTGCGGCAGGATCGCGGCGCCAGCCTACGGATTTGCCCGGTCTTCGCCGCCGCGAACGCCGACGAGACCGCGCGCCAGTTCAACATCGAGTTTCGCGTTTGCGACGCCGCGGCCAGCCCCTATCTGGCGCTGGGCGCAGTGATCTTCGCCGGGGTCGACGGCATCCGCCGAGCCCTGCCATTGCCGGAGACGGGAACCGCGCCACCCTCTCTGCCCTCTTCGCTCGACCAGGCGCTCGACATGCTCGCGAGCAGCGAACTCGCCGCGCAATGGTTCGGCTCCGTCCATCGCGACGCCTATCTGCGATTCAAACGGGTCGAGGCGGAAAAGGTCGCGGCATTGCCGCCTAGCGAGCTGTGCGCCCACTACGCCGAGATCTACTGAGCAATGACCGGCGCAGCCCTCCTCGACCCCGACGAACCGGGACCGGTAACCTTCGACAACGAGGCTGGGCAATCGGTTTTCTTTTTGACCTGCGATCATGGCGGCCGGGCGATTCCGCGGCGGCTCGGCCGGCTCGGCCTCGCCGAGCCCGATACGGTGCGCCACATCGCCTGGGACATCGGGATCGCTGGGGTCGGCCGGCTTCTGTCCCCGCTGTTGGACGCGGCGTTGATCGTGCAGACCTATTCCCGGCTGGTGATCGACTGCAATCGGGACCCGGCGGTGCCGAGCTCGATTCCCGATCTCAGCGAGGACACCGAGATCCCCGGCAACCGCAGCTTGACCCCAGCCGGCCGCACGGCGCGGGTTGAAGCGATCTTTCGCCCCTATCACGACCGGATCGCGGCGGCGCTCGACCGTCGCCAGGGCGAGGGCCGCGCCTCGGCGCTGGTGGCTCTGCACAGCTTCACCCCGGTCTTCAGAGGCGTGTCGCGGCCGTGGCATGTCGGCGTGCTGTTCAATCGCGACGCCCGCCTCGCCCACCCGCTCCTCGGCCTGTTGCAGGCTGAAGGCGATCTGACGGTCGGCGAGAACGAGCCTTACCGGGTCACCGACTTGACCGACTATACTGTGCCGGTACATGGCGAGCGCCGCGGCCTGCCCTATCTCGAAATCGAGATCCGCCAGGACCTGATCATCGAACCCGCAGGCCAGGCTGCTTGGGCCAAGCGCCTGGCGCGCCTCCTACCTGCCGCCTACGCCGAATTCCTGCGCGCCTGAACCCGCCACAACGCTATCGGGGGTTGCGCGCGGTCACCAGGAACACCGTAGACGGCAGCACCTTCCCGTTATCTTTACCGTGGGCGGCAAAGGCTTCTTCGATCTCTTGCCGGATATTTTCTACCGTTGCCGCATCGGGTTTCTTTTCATCGATCAGCCGACCGGAGGGGCCCATTATGCAGGCGTGCTCGGCCTCCTCTTGCGGCGACGAGGCGAAGATGCCCGGGGCCTCGCGGTGGATCTCGATGCCCTCGAATCCAGCCGCGCCGAGGAACGAGCGTACATAATCGGGGTCGGCGAACGCCATCGGCCCAGGCGCGCGGGCGGGCTTGGGCTCGGGCGGCCCCAGATGACGCAAGACCACTTCGTAAGGGATCAGCCAATGCCGATTTTCCGCGAGCGGTCCCCAGCAGGCGAAACAGAGCCGGCCAGCGGGCCGCGCAGCGGAACGCAGATTGGTGAACGCCGCCGCCGGATCGCTGAAGAACATGACGCCAAAGCGCGAGGCGATCAGGTCGAAACGACCGGGCTCGAACTCGTGGGTCTGCGCGTCGGCCTGCATTAGCGAGACGTTGCGCCGCCCGCTTTCGGCGATCCGCTTGCGCGCGCCGGCCAACATCGCATCGGAGATGTCGGCGCCGACGACTTGCCCGCGGTCGCCGACCGCCTCGGACAACGGCACCGTGAACGCGCCAGTGCCGCAGCCGATTTCAAGCACCTGCTCGCCGGCGTCGACCGCCGAGTGCCTCAGCAGCAGATCGTTGACCGCACCCACCCGACGCTCGACAAAGCCTTCGAGTCCGACCCAGCGCGGGCCGGCTACCGTGTTCCAATATTCCTGCTGCGCCGCATTTGCCGTGCTCTGTGTTGCCATCCACGTTTGCTCCCATATCGCCGGGTCGTTAACGGCCCAGACTCTCACACCCGAGCCGGGGTGGCGCAATGTCTTCCTGTCGCATCGATGCGGATGCGGCCGATTCGGGCACCCCGCGCTTACCGACCGGCTCTTTGCCGCGCTGGACAAGGGGAGGTGCCGGCACGTACCAGAGTGCGCTAATATTAACCGGCGCCGGAATGTGGCGCAGCCACGAGAGTGAGCGATGAGGTCAAGGGCGGCGGGCTCGGAAAGCGGTGAAATGCTCGGTGCGGATTATATCGAGCGCGCGCGGCAGCTCGGGCCGATGATCGAGGCGGCTGCCGATGAGATCGAGCGTCGCCGCGATCTGCCCGAGCCGATCGTCGCGGCGTTGGCCGAGCGCGGCCTGTTCCGCCTGCTGCTGCCGCGTTCGTTGGGCGGCGCCGAGCTGCCGCCCGCCGCTTATATCCCGGTCGTCGAAGAGGTCGCCAAGCACGACGCCAGCGTCGCCTGGTGCCTTGGCCAGGCCTGCGGCTGCACCATGACGGCGGCTTATCTCGCGCCCGAGGTAGCGCGGGAGATTTTCGGCGGAGAGCTCGGGATCGTCGCCTGGGGCCCGCCCGGCCCGGCCGAGGCGCGGATGGCGCCGGGCGGCTATAGCCTGACCGGGACATGGAGCTTTGCCAGCGGCAGTCATCACGCGACCTGGCTCGGCGCCCATGTCGCGGTCTTCGCCGAGGACGGCGCGCCACGCTTGCGGCCCGACGGCAGCCCGGCTTTCCGCACCCTGCTGTTCCCAAAACCGCAGGCGGCGATGACCGACATTTGGCGTGTGATCGGCCTGCGCGGCACCGGCAGCGACAGCTATACGGTCACCGGCTTGTTCGTGCCGGAAGACCACGCCGTCGAGCGCAGCGCTGAGGCCAAACCGCGCGAGACCGGCCTGCTCTATGCCTTCAGCAGCAGCAACGTCTATTCCGCAGGGTTCGCCGGGGTGGCGCTCGGCATCGCCCGCGCCGTGCTCGACGCTTTTGTCGAGCTTGCCCGCGACAAGATTCCGCGCGGCGCCAAACGCACCTTGCGCGACAACAATGTGATCCAGGCGCAGGTCGCACAGTCGGAGGCGCGGATCAGCGCGGCGCGCGCCTTCCTATTCGGTGCGCTCGAAGATATCTGGCGCGAGGCTGGCCGCACCGGCCAACTCAGCCTCGACCACAACGCGACGATCAGGCTCGCCTCGACCTGGGCGATCCATCAGGCACGTGAAGCGGTCGACACCCTCTACCACGCCGCCGGGGCCACCGCGATCTTTGAAGAAAACCCGTTCGAGCGGCGATTTCGCGACATCCACACCGTGATCCAGCAATACCAGGGCCGTCAGGCCCACTTCGAGACCGTAGGCCAGGTTTTGCTCGGCCTTGGGCCCGAGAGTACGATGTTTACCTTTTAGGGGCGATGGGCAACTGACCGAGATGGAGCCTCCGACCCTCCCCGCATACGATGGCCGGGCCAGAGCGGCCCGATCCGGCCCTGCCGAACGAACTCCCGGCCGGCGCCACTGGTCGCTCGACGATATTCCCTGGCAGGCGATCCGCCGTGACCTGGTCGCTGGCCACGAGGCGCTTTTTTACCTGATCGCCTCGGCCTCGCTGATGGAGAGCGCCACCGACCTCTATACCGCCAATTTGATCGATTACTTTGCCGGCGACGACGAGGTCACGTCGTGGTTGGCGCGGTACTGGCTTCCGGAGGAGTTGCAGCACGGTCGGGCATTGCGCCGCTATGTCGAGGCTGCCTGGCCCGACTTTCCGTGGGAAGTGGTGCGCGAGCGCTTTGTCGAGGAATTCCGACCGTTTTGCGACGAGGCTCTCGAGCGCGCACGCGGCCTGGAAATGGCGTCAAGGTGCGTCGTCGAGATGGGCACCGCCAGCTTTTACACTAGCCTGTCGCGCGCCAGCCCCGACCCGGTGTTGGCCCTGTTGACCGGCCGGATAGCCGAAGATGAGGTCCGCCACTACAAGCATTTCTACCGCTATTTTCGCAAATACCGAGATATCGAACGCCCAGGCCGGGGCGACGTAGCCCCGGCATTGTGGCGGCGGCTGCGCATGACCGGGGGCGAGGACAGACTGATCGTGCTCAAGCACGTCCATCGCGCGCGGCATCCGCACGCGGCGTTCGACGCCTCCGTCTATCGCCAACTGCAAGGGCAGTGCCGGAAGCTGCTGCGCCCCCATTTCCCGATAAGAATGAGCGTGCGTATGGTGCTGAAGCCGCTCGCCCTGGGTCCGCGGGCCCAACGGGTGGCGCTGCCGATCGTCACCGCGTTGGCTCGGCAGGTCGTGCCGTAGCCCCGACGCTGAGCGGGACCCGGCGCGATCAAAGGCGCTTACGGTTCCGGAACAGTGCGTCGGTTTCGGCCTCTAGAACGTGGCCTAGAATGAAGCCGTGATAAAAGGCTGAAGCACCGCTCACGGTGGTGGACGGGATCAGGATTTGATTGATGCCGTACTGCGCCAGCTTCGTGATCGGCGTGCCGTAGACAACGCCGCCCATTCCGGCCCAGACTATCGCGCTCATGCACATCGGGCAGGACTCGCCGGTCGTATAGAGAACGACCTCACCCCAACCCCGATTGCCGTACTGGGCGACATAGTCGTTCATGGCGACAATCTCGCCATGAAAAGTCGGGTTGGCTGCGCTGTTATTGACGCCTTTCGCCAGCACTTGGCGATCTGCCGCCCGCACGATCACCGCGCCGAAGGGAAAGGCCGGATTGACGCGCGCTTCCGCGATCGCCAGCCGCATCGCCTGTTCATGGACAGCGAGCGGGGTCGCGGACGGGTTGAGCGAATTCACCGGAGCCGCGCCCGCGGGCAAGCCACTGCCGCAAGCAGCCATGGCAAGCGTCGAACCGAATGCCCTTCTCGACCACATGACTACCTCTGCGGCCTGCTGCCGCCGGGCGATCCACCAAGACCGACTGCGAGGTCAGCGTCCGGCTGATTGACGAAGATGAGCACAACAAGAATGGTCATGTAAAAGCGAAACGCCGCCTCTTGGCCATTCCACATCGCCGATTGCCACATCTGAAACCATTCGCCGCCGACGACCATGAAGCCGAAGAACCACACCAGAAAACCGAGCCCGGCGCCGAGATACACAAACCGCTTGGCCCGGTTGAAGGCCGCGGCATCCGATCGCAGGCGCCTGCCAAGGACAACGGCCGCGAAAGCCAAGACGGCGCCGGTCAGTCCTTCGCCGGCGATGATCAGCGCATAACCCGCTTGCCACAAAGCCGGGGAGATGATGCGGCGGTAGAGCAGGGCATTGCCCGGGAAGGTCGTGTCCATGCTGAGCACGTGACGCACGAAGGTGTAGTTCGTATCGTAGTCGGTCAGATTGTCGAAGGTTACCAGCAAGGCGAACAAGGCTAGACTTCCGATCATGATCACCTTGACGATGCGGGCTTCGATCACGTTTTGCTCTCCCTGGGCGAGCGCATAGACCCCGGCAGAAACCGTTTGAGACGCGGGGCAATCGGAAAATCTTCGCTCAATCCACGGTTTACGAAAAGGAGCCTGGCATGGCCGCCGATGTACTCATTAAGAACGCCTGGTACGTGGCCGGGTTATCACACGAATTTGCGGCGCAACAGCTGCAGGGACAGGTCATCGCCGAAAAGCCAATGGTGCTGTGGCGCGCCGGCGACGGCGCCGTGGTCGCCTTTGACGAGCGCTGCTGCCACAAGCGCATGCCGTTGTCGCAGGGGCGGTTCATCGAGGATGGCCTACTCGAATGCGCCTATCACGGCTTGTGCTACGATGCGTCCGGGCGCTGCGTGCGCATACCCTCGCACCCGGACGGCCGCATCCCGCCGCAGGCCCGGCTGCGTGCGTTCCCGGTAATCGAACAGGACGGGCTAGTATGGGTATGGCCCGGCGACCCGGGCAAGGCTGCGAGCGCGCTTCCGCCGCATTTGCCGGAGATCGCCGACCCCGGCTGGGCGACGGCCGATACCGGGCCGATGGCGGTGCCGGCGAATTCGCTGCTGTTGATCGAGAATTTGCTCGACATCACGCATTTCTATCCGCTGCACGATGGAAACATCGGCGATGTCGCGAACAGCCGCATCCCGGTCCGGCTCGAAGAGGGCGTGCGCGACGGCAACCCTTATGTCGGCACGGTCCGCGAAGCGCGCGGCTACAAGCAGCCGCCCTTTCTCGAAGATTATCTCGGCTATGATGTCGTCGACCGCGACCACACCCATTTCATGCTGAGCCCGGCGGTCACGCGGGTCGAGATGCGGGTTTGGCCCGCCAACCGTCATGGCGATCCGAGTGTCGAGCGCGGCTATGTGATCATCCACACCCACACGCCGATCGATCGCGCTAACCATGTCTGGCGCCTGATCATCAACATGCCGGCCGGGCAGAGATGCAAATCCGACCCGAACCGGTCGGCGGTCGAGCGCTTTATGGAAACCTTCCCCGCGGTCATCGCCGAGGATCGCTGGGCGCTCGAAAAGCAGCAGCAGATGTTTGCCTATCCCGACGACGGCTATGTCGAGGTGTTTCTGCGGCCCGACCGGGCCTTGCGCCGGGTGCGCGAGATCCTGACCGGTCTCGAACGGGCGGAGCAAATGCCGCGGAGCGTCGCCGCCGAATAAACCGGCGGCACCCTCCTGGCGGCCACATCCCCGCTTCGGGACGATGAGCTGGTTGCCTAGACGATCCGCCCCCTCGCATGCGACGAGACGACGGTAAAGTCGTACCCGTCGGGCCCCGAGAGGTGGAAGGAGTCGTGGATCCGCCCCTTACTTATGTCGGAGGGTCCGAGGCCTTTCGCCGCATAATCGCTCCGAGCGGCTTCGATATCGTCCACCATCAGATCGAAGGGCGCCGCGGAACCGCTCGCCGGTGGCTGTTCCGCCTTTCTGACGACGACATGCGTGCCGCCACGGAGCTCGAGGACCGCGAGGTCGGCGTCGGCAAAAATAGGGCGTAAGCCGACTGATTCGAGCCACCGCTCGGCGGCGGCGACATCGGTTGCCGGAAGCCGGACATGCCCCACCGCTACCGGTGGCCGCTGATCGATAGTTTGCGACATAGTTCCTCCTTTCGGCTGAGCGTAATCCAAGCTGCGCCTTCAGGCGGTCAGCACTTCGAGGAGATGGCCGTTCGGGTCGCAGAAGTAAAAGCCGCGGCCGCCGTGGCGATGATTGATCGTCATGTCCTCATGCGAGCGCGGTCCGCTGCCGTAGGTGATGCCCTCTTTGAGAACCCGGTCGTAGATCCCGTCGAACTCGGCCTCGCCGACCTTGAACGCGTAATGATGCCGTTCGAACTTTTCCCAATTGTCGAAGTCGATGGTCAGCTGCTCGTTGATCCTGACCGGCGCGAAGTGCGAGACTGGGCCGTTATATTCAAGACCAAAGATCCGGGCGAAAAACCGGGCGGATGCTTCCTTGTCGTGGGCGGGCACAACGGTGTGGTCGAGATGGATCGTCATGGGTGCTTCCTCGTAGTGTTTCGATAAAGATGAGCCTCGTCGCCGCGGTCGGCAAGCTCCGCGCCCTACCACCGGATCATGAAAGGAAGCCGTGATGTACAAAGCTTCAGCCGACGTGACCCTGCCGACCTCGATCATCGGATCCCTGCCGCGGCCGAGCTGGTACACGGCGGGGCTCGGCACGCAGAACTTCCTCGAAGCAATGATGAATTCTGCGCTACCGCGAGCAATACGAGGATGCGGTCTCGGTTTATCTGCGTGCCCAGGAGACCGCCGGGCTCGACATTGTGACCGACGGCGACGCGCATTTCGACGAGCAGATCAGCGGCATGAGCTGGCAGAGCTATCCGCTGACCCATATGGCCGGGTTCTCCAAGGAGGCGACGCCCAGCGTCTATCAGATGGGCGCCGGTGGGCAGCCGCGCGGCCATATCCTGCACGACTTTCTCGAAGCGCGGGTATTGCCGCGGATCGTCGGCCCGGTCGGCCCCGGCAACCTCCAATACGCGGCGATGTGGAAGACGGCGCAACGGCTGACCAAGAAGCCGGTCAAGTTCGGCACGATCCTGCCGGAACTGCTCGCCGCCTCGGTCGCCGACGACTACTACAAAGACCCGGTCGAACGGGTCTGGGCGCTGAGCGACGCGCTCAACCAGGAACTCCATCAACTGGCCGATGCCGGCTGCCCGGTGATCCAATTGGAGGAGCCGCAGATCCACATGGTGCCGGTGCGCGGCAAGACCTTCGGCAAGCTCGGCGAGGCCGAACTGGTCGAGGTGTTCAACAACACAGTCAAAGGGCTGCAGCAGCAAGACCGAGATCTGGTGCCACACCTGCTGGGGCAATCCGGCGCAGCAGCGGATCTTTCAGGAAATTCAGAGCTACCAGCCGACCCTCGCCGCCCTCGATCGGGTCGAGGCCGACGCGATCACCTTCGAGACCTGCTCCTCGGGCACCGGCGATCTGCCGGCGATCGGCGAGACGATAAAGGACAAGAAGGTCGTGATCGGCGTCATCGACCATCACACCTTGCAGGTCGAGCGGCCGGATCAGGTCGCGGCATTGATCCGCGAAGCGTTGAAGTATGTTCCGCCCGAACGGCTGATCATATCCTCCGATTGCGGCATGGGCCGCGAAGGCATGAGCCGCCGCCACGCGGCCTACAAGATGGTGGCGATGGTGCAGGGCACCAATCTGGTCAGAAAGGAGCTCGGCCTGCCCGAGGCCGAATGCCTCGCCGCCGACCCGCGCTATTCACTGGCGACACCGCGAGCGCAATAAGCGCTCGCCGGTGGGGTGGGGACGAATTCCCGTGTAACCGGGAAATTTGGTCGAATTCGGGGGTTTGACCATAGATTTCTGCAAGTTACTTCAATAGGTTGCGCGGCAATTCCCGTGCCGAGGAACCGGGAATTTATTTCGCTGAACCGGGAAATTTTTTGACGTAACCGGGAATTAAATCCCGCGAACCGGGAAAACAATAAACGCCGCATCACAGATATGCCCTCCGCCGAAATATCGCTCGCCGGGAAGCTACGACACCTTTATGGCAAAA
>CAWJTR010000025.1:0-5158 GCA_963845735.1 uncultured Alphaproteobacteria bacterium
TGTCCTGGGTTACGGCTATGTCGGCTTTTGAGGGCGTCGGATCGCCGGACGGGTGGTTATGGACCAAGATCAGCGCCGATGCGCGGAGGTCAAGCGCCCTCTTGACCACTTCGCGGGGATAGACCGTCGTATGGTCGACCGTACCGCGCTGCTGGCGCTCATGCTTGAGGAGCACGTTCTTGCGGTCGAGGAACAATATGTGGAACTCCTCGACCTTGTTGTGGGCGACCTGGCCGCTGCAATAATCGATCAGCTTGTCCCAGGAATTGACAACTGGCCGCTCTTGCAACTCGCCGCGCATCAACCGCAAGGCCACCTCGCGTGACGCTTCTATTGCCGTGATGCCCGCGAGGTTGAGTCCGGCTTCGGTCAGCGCGTCGGGTTCCGCTGCCATCACCGCGGCAAAGCTGCCGAATTTCGTGAAAAGCGCGTTTGCCACCGGCTTAACGTCGCCCCGTTGCTGGGCGGCGAACAGCAACATTTCGAGCAGCTCGTAATCGGGCAAGCTTTCAGGACCAGAGGCCATCATCCGCTCTCGTAGCCTCTGGCGGTGACCGAAATAGTGGGGCCGGGCGGGCATCGCTTCAGCAAAATGACGGCTGTTGCTGCCGTACCCGGCGGGATTTGGGAACGGCTCGGTTCCGTCTGTGCCGAAAACCTCTTGGCACAATGTTCTTACGCGGTCGGAATCATCGGCGTCGAAAACCCATACGCGCCGATCGCCATCCCATGTTCCCCCAATCATGCGGGCTCTGGCTGGAAAGTCGGGGTGGTATGGCGTGGTAACGGCCAGGCGGCCATCCTGTTCAACAATCGAGACAGGCATCCGATGCTCGGCCCTTCAGCATACCGATTGCCGAATCTGGCACCGCGATCGTCAAAATGGCGTCATTCACCGCACAGCTGACTGCCGATCTTCGAGCGGCAGGGCCGGCAAGCAGACCGCATCGTTCCGAGGTGAGCAAACACGCCTATCACCTTGGGCGCGATGGGTCCAGGAACGGCGCAATTGCTGAATGGAAAAACCAAGCCTGCCACAGCCGGTTTGAAGGTTTAGAATGTGATCCTCAGCGCTGGTGAATGCAAAACTTTACCCGCGGCTAGGAAGGATAATGGCTCTGTCGGTTCAGGAATATTAGACAATCTGGTTGCGCAATTGCGGTTCGCCGCGCCACAGACGCCCGAGATTGTCGCACAGGATCTCGATGACGTTGTCCTCGTAACGCCGGGTCTCGCCGGCGGTATGGGGCGTGATCAGGACTTGCTCCATTGCCCATAGCGGCGAACTCGGCGCCAGCGGTTCTTCTGCCGTCACATCGATGCCGGCGCCCGCGATGCGGTGCGTCGCCAGCGCCTCGATCAGCGCGGCCTCCTCGACGACCCGCCCGCGAGCGACGTTCACCAGGTAGGCGGTGGGCTTCATCCGGCTGAGCGCTTGGGCGTCGACCAGGTTTTCCGTCTCTGCGGTCAGCGGGCAGGCAAGGACCACAAAATCGGCATCGGGCAACATCGAGTTGAGCTCGTCCATGGCGTGCACCGCATCGGCAGCACCGCGGCCGAAGGCTGGATGGCGCCGCAGCCCGACGACGCGCATATCGAAGGCCTTGGCCAGCTGGGCCAGTCGTCCGCCGATGTCCCCCAGGCCGACGACGAGGAGCCTCTTGCCGCCGAGCTCGTCCTCGCGTTGGGAAAGATCGCCGATCATGCCCCGCCACACGCGCCTTTGTTGGTTGTCGCGGGCCTCGGGTAGACGGCGGCTCAAGGCGAGCATCAGCGCCATCGCGTGCTCGGCGACCGCGCGAGCATTGACGCCGCGCGCACTGGCGAGCCGGATCCCGCGCATTGCCAGCTCTTCGCGCGGGAATTGGTCGGTGCCGGCGCCAATCGACTGAATGAAGCGGAGCCGTTTCGTCCGATCGAGGAGATGATTTTGCCATAGCCCGGAGATCACCAGCACGTCGGTTTCGCTCACCCGCTTCTCCAAGGTCTCGGGGTCGCGGACCGCGAAGCTGTTGATGCCGGTCTCGAGCGCCGAGAACCGCTCGTGCAGCTGATAAGCAACATGGGCGAAGCAAATGACGATTTTATCGGCAGGAGGGATCATGGCGCATTACACTCGCCGAAGTTGATGCACATGGCCGGAGAGCCGGTCGGCTCGGGCGATTTCGTAGACGAGAGAAGAACGATGAGTAATCCCGCCTTCAAATTCGACCATGTTCACATCATCAGCCAAAATCCGGAAGCCTCGGCGAATTGGTATGTCGAGATGTTCGGGGCCACAATCACGGCCAATACGACAGCCCGCGGTGCCCCACAGATATTCGTCGATCTCGGCGGCATGACGATCCTTATTCGCGGCCAACGTCCGGGCGAGGCCCCAGTCGCCGCCAGGCCGATCCGGCAATTCACCGACTTTTCCAGCCATGACGCGCGTGGGATCGACCATTTTGGTTTCATGTACCAGGGTGACCTCACAGCGTTTTGCGACGAACTGCGGGCAAAGGGTGTCGCCTTCCCGGTCGAGTTGAAGAAAGGGGTTGGCGGAAGGTTGCTATGCTATGTCGCGGCACCCGATGGTGTGAGCATCGAGTTGATGGAGTGCTGACGCGGGTCCCGGAAAGCACGCATCCGCGCGCGGCAATCCTGTAAGACAGCACTCAGATAGCGATGGCCGGCGACCGCAATCGAAGGCCGGGGTTCGAGGATGCCGATATCGGCCTCGACTTGCGGCCAAAGAACATCGGCGCGCGGGTCAAGCGGGTCGAGGATCGGCGGTTGCTGACCGGCCAGGGCGCCTTCACCGACGACCGGATCGTCCCGGGCGCATTGCACGTCGCATTCCGGCGCAGCGATCACGCACACGCCTTGATCTCAAGCATCAGCACTTCGAAGGCGGCTGCGATGCCGGGCGTAATCGGCGTCTATTCCGCAAGAGAGCTCAACGGTTTGATCGAGCCGGTGTATGCGACTTCGCGGCTGCCTGGTTATCACTCGACCGCGCTGTATCCGCTGGCGCACGAAAAAGTCTGCTATGTCGGTGAACCCGTCGTCGCTGTTTTGGCCACGACCCGATACCTCGCCGAGGACGCGCTGGATCGGATCGAGATCGCCTACGAACCGCTCGAAACCGTGATCGACCCCGAGAGGGCTGTCTTCAAGGACGCGCCGCTGCTGCACGAAGAGGCGGGGACGAACATCCTCGCGACCCGGGAGTTTGCGCGCGGCGATCTTGCCGAGGCGATGGCGCGGGCCGCGGTGCGCGTCGGCGGCCGTTTCCGGTTCCGCCGTAAAGCGCCTGTCGCCCTTGAGCCACGTGCCTGTCTCGCGGAATACGATCGCGGGCGCCGTTCGCTAACCCTGACGATATCGACGCAGATTCCCGGCATCATTCGCGACGTTCTGGCCGATCTCCTCAAAATGCCGGGACATAGCGTCCGCGTGGCGGCGCCCGACGTCGGCGGCGGCTTCGGCGGCAAAGCATCCCTTTGCCAGGAGGAGATTGTTGTCTCGGTGCTCGCCCGTCACCTCGGCCGAGCGGTGCGCTGGACCGGCAGTCGAAGGGAGGATCTCGTCTCGACGACCCATGGCTTCGACGAAATCGTTGAAGCCGAACTCGGGCTGGATGGGGACGGCCACATTCTAGCGCTTGCCGCCGAGGTGATCGGCGATGTCGGCGCCTATTCGATCTATCCGTGGACTGCCGCGCTCGAGCCCGTCCAGGTCGCGAGTTTCCTGCCGGGTCCCTACCGGGTGCCAACCTACCGCGGGCAGGTACGGGCGGTCGCAACCTGCAAGACCCCTACCGGCCCCTATCGCGGCGTCGGCCGGCCAATCTCGACGTTCGTCATGGAGCGGCTGATCGACATAGCGGCGCAGCGTCTCGCGGTCGATCCCGTTCAACTTCGTCTGCGGAACTTGATCCGAGCCGACGAGCTCCCTTACCGGGTGGCCTCCGGCATCGTCTGGGACCGTTCCGGCTTTGTCGACACCCTGGCGAGCGCGTGCCAGGCAGCCGGGTATCAGCTGCTGCGCGAGGAACAGGCGAAGGCAAGGGCCGAAGGCCGGCTCGTTGGCATCGGCGTCGCCACCTACGCGGAACTGACCGGCATCGGGTCTCGCATTTCGGCGGCACCGGGGATGCCGATCAACACCGGAACAGAAACCGCCACGATCCGCCTCGAATTCGACCGGGGCGGTGACCGGCAGTTTCGGGGTTGCCGCACACGGCCAAGGGCTCGAGACCACGCTCGCGCAGGTGATTGCCGACGAGCTCGGCGCCCGGATCGAGGACATTCAAATCCTGCAAGGCGACAGCGCCGTCGTCGCGCATGGCACCGGAAGCTATGCGAGCCGCAGCGCGGTGCTGGCCGGAGGAGCGGCGACGTTGGCAGCGCGCCTGCTCAAGGAGAAGGTGATCCGTGCGGCCTCGCACCTGCTCGAAGCGGCGATCGATGACATCGAGGCCTTCGACGGACGGGCGTTCGTCTCGGGTACCGACCGCTCGTTGACCTTCCGCGAGATCGCAAGGGCGGTTTATTCCGAAATCGGGCGCTTGCCGAGAGAGGCGCGCGAGGAGATGGAGGTCACCAAGCTCTACGACCCGTATTTCGGCACGACGACATGCGCGACGCACATCGCCGCATTGGAGATCGACCCGGAGACCTACAAGGTCACGCTCAGCCGCTACGTCGTCGCCGAGGATTGCGGCCGCCTGATCAACCCGATGATTGTCGAAGGCCAGGTTCACGGCGCCGTCGCCCAGGGCATCGGGGCGGCCCTCTGCGAGGAAATCGTCTACGACGAGGCCGGTCAACTGCTGACCGCGAGCCTCGCCGATTATGGTATCCCGGTCGCAAGCGAGGTGCCGGCGATCACCACCCGGCATCTCGAAACCGAGTCTCCGTCGACGGTCGGCGGCTTCCGTGGCATGGGCGAAGGCGGGACCATCGGCGCCCCGGCGGCTATTGCCAACGCGCTCGCCGATGCGCTGGCGCCGTTGGGAGCCGAGATCTTCGAGCTGGCGATGACCTCGCAGCGCTTGTTTCGCCTGGTCGAGAGCGGGAAGAGACCGAGCGTCCGTGCACGACAGAATGGAGGCCGTTGACACCCATCTGGCCGAGCATGAGCGTGTGCAGGTTGGCTGCGGCAAGGATATCGT